>CAWKLD010000028.1:0-91938 GCA_963850225.1 uncultured delta proteobacterium | reverse complement strand
TCCGGCGCATTTGGCGCTGTTCTGGCCTGCGCAGGCGTTGGAAAAACAGCGCTTATGGTTCAGATCGCCCTGAACGCCCTGTTAAGAGATAAAAACGTGCTGCACATCAGCCTGAATGAGCCGGTGCACAAAGTATCCCTGTGGTATGAAGAAGTATTTAGAAATATTACCAAATCCTATGAACTGCACGAGACGAATGAACTCTGGGAAACCATTCTGATGCATCGGTTCATCATGACGTTCCAGGTCGAGGGCTTCAGCGTCCCCAAGCTTAAGGAGCGGCTGACGGATTTAACGGCTCAGGGCATTTTTTTCCCCCAGATGATTATTCTGGACGGCCTGCCATTCGATAAACCCGTAAACCAGATCCTGACGGACCTTAAATCGCTTGCAACCGATTATCGCCTTCCGCTATGGATGGCGGTCAGAACTAACCAGCACGAAGACTGCGGATCGGATGGTCTGCCAGTCCAGATTGACGGCATATCCGAGCTCTTCAATGTGGCCATACAGCTTCAGCCCGATGGAAAGGAAGTTCTGGTAAAAGCGCTGAAAGGCGGCAATCCGGCTGCCGGGCAGTCGAATCTTTACCTGGATCCTTCAACGCTGTTAATCAAAGACAAGACAGCATAAGAATTCCAGACAGGAGACAACTTGTTGCTCCGGTTGTTGCTCCGGGCTTTCATTTTACCCCCGCCGGTATCCGGGCCCATCCCCGCCTTCGGGACAGGTCCAGGTGATATTCCGGAACGGGTCCTTGACATCACAGGTTTTGCAGTGAAGGCAGTTTGAAGGGTTCAGCCTCAGCTCTTTCCGGCACGTTTTTTCATCCGCCCGGATTTCATAAACATTCCCCGGACAGAACCGGGTACAGGGACTTTGATACGTTTCATAACATTGCGTAACACAAATTTGCGGATCATGCACCACGAGATGACAGGGCTGGTCCTCCCGGTGCAGGGTTTTGGACAGATAGACCCCTGTCAATTTGTCCACGACCAGGGTCCCATCAAAACATTTCGCCTCGATCGGCAAAGGCACGGCCCCGGTCTTGACCGGCTTCAATGTCTTGCAGTCTTCCTCAAGCGGGAGCCTGTCCCGGAATCCCAGTCCTTCATTTAAATATTGCGCAGCCAGGTGGAAAAATTTAATCGGCGCTTTTTTACTCAAGGCCGCGGAAAAATTTCTGCCTTCTACCAGTTCTTCCCGCAGCCAGCTTTTTTCAAAAAGCTTGGAATATAGGCTCAGGGTTCTGGCCGAATAATCGCCTTTTTCAACAGCATGGCCAATGGCTTCAGCCGCCAGCATGCCGGATTTCATGGCCGTATGAATGCCCTTTAAGGCCGGCGCATTGTGCATGGCGGCGGCTGCTCCGACAAAAAGTCCGCCGCTGACGCAAAGTTTCGGCATGGTATGGTAACCGCCGATGGATACGGTTCTTGCGCCCTGCTCAATGACTTTTCCGCCCTGAATAATGCCTGCTACAAACGGATGCAGCTTAAAGCGGATAAATGCATCATAGGGATCCAGAAGCGGGTCTTCATAGGACAGGGCGGTAAGATAGCCGATGGCTACCTGATTGTCCTTCATTTCGTAGATGAATCCGCCGCCCGGCGTGTTCATCCCGAGGGGATAACCCAGAAAATGCAGATCATTGCCGTAGCTCGAAGTAAAATAATTATTTTCCGGCAGCTCGATGACTTCCTTGATGCCGGTTTCAAACACATCCGGCATCGAGCCTGAAATCCCCAGTCTGCCGGTGATTTCCTTCATCAGACTGCCGCGCGCGCCTTCTCCAAACACCGTGACCTTGGCCAGAATGTCAACCCCGGGCTCATAATTGCCTTTTGGCAGGCCGTCCTTGCCAATTCCCTTGTCCCCGGTCCGGACCCCGATGATGGATGCGTTATCGGCACCGTAAAGCACTTCTTTTCCGGCAAACCCCGGCAAAACATTGACCCCAAGACCTTCGGCAATCTCTGCAAGCCATCGGCAGTAACGGGAAAGGCTGATGATGTAATATCCCTGGTTTTCCAGATAGCTGGGGATAAAGGGAATGCGATAGGCTTTTTCCGGTGACAGAAAGTAGATTTCATCGTCCCTGACGGTGGTTTCGATGGGACAGCCCTTGGCGGAAAAATCCGGGATGAGTTCCTTTAGCGCAATCGGGTTCAAGATGGCGCCGCTCAAGGCTGTGAGCACCGATCTCAGCACCTTTTTCAATAACGGCGACCTCAATGTCCAATCCTTTTTCCGCCGCCAGTTGCATCAGCCGAATGGCCCCGGCAAGGCATGCAGGCCCGGCGCCGACAAAAAGGACATCCACTTCCATCGATTCATGTTCCATCATCTACGATCCTCTTTCATAAAAGCCTGTCGGCTAAACCCTTCGGTCTATCTGCCTCAATGTATCTGACATGAGGACAACAATCCTCCTCATTGGAAATTCCTTAAACAATGACCTCTCTTCCCGATCAGTTACTTTTGAGTTTTTTGACTTCTTCCGTGATCATCGGTATGATTTCAAAAAGATTTCCGACAATGCCGAAGTCGGCTTTGGAAAAAATCGGGGCTTCCGGATCCTTGTTGATGGCCACGATGACTTTTGAAGTCTGCATTCCTGCAAAGTGCTGAATCGCGCCGGATATGCCGCAGGCAATATAGATATTGGGTGAGACGACTTTTCCGGTCTGGCCGACCTGATCCGATACGGGCCGCCATCCTTCATCCACCGCCGATCGGGATGCGCCGACAGCGCCCCCCATTTCAGATGCCAGCATTTCGATGACCGAAAAATCTTTTCCTCCCATTCCCCTGCCGCCGGAAACCACAACGTCGGCTTCGGTCAATTCGATCCTGCCCGCAGCCTCCATATGCCTTGTCAGGCAGGATGTCCGGGGTTTATCCAGAACAACCGGATAGGATTCAATCTGTCCGGCGCCGGCTGCAGTTGCTGACTTGAAGGCATTTGGCCGAAGTGTGATTATTCCGGGACTGCTCTCTATAACGACATCCGCCAGAACCTTGCCGCCATACATGGGCCGGGTAATCGTCAGCCTCTGGTCTTCAAACCGAAGGGAGATGCAATCCGTTGCCAGCGGGGCACATAGGCGGGCCGAAAGAGCTGCGGCCAAATCCTTGCCCTGTGTGGTTGCACCCATCAGAACAAAGGCAGGGGCTTCTTTTTGTATGATTTCGGCCGTTACATGGGTGTATGTTTCCGTCAGATAATGTTTCAGGTCCGGATGCCCGGCAGCCAGGATTTTGTCCGCGCCATAAGCGACCAATTGTTCGGCAGCATCCTGAACACTATCTCCCAACACAACGGCAACCAGTTTCCCCCCCAGGGCATTGGCCATTCTTCTGCCCTGGCTCAGGGCTTCAAAAGACACTTTCCGGAAAACGCCGTCCACAAATTCCGCAACGGCAAGTATATCTTGAGACATGTTTATCTCCTTATTTCATGAAAGATCTGATAACTTTTATAAATATCAATCTTATAAAATTGACATGTTCCCTTGACCTCCCACTTTATAATAAGAGGGATCAAGGGGGATTTCTCAATCCGGCGCCATGGATTAAATCACCTTGGCTTCTTCGTGCAGGATTCTGACCAGTTCCGCGGCTTTTGCCTGAGGCGTAGCCGCATCGATGATTTTTGCAGCTTTTCGTTTTTCCGGCAGTTTCATCGCCACCACCCGCAAGAGGGGGGCAGGCGTTTCCATGCCCAGATCCGCCAGTGTTTTGATTTCCAGCGGTTTCTTTTTGGCTTTCATCACACCGGGGAGCGACGCATAACGGGGTTCGTTAAGCCCGCGCTGGGTCGTAAAAAGCGCGGGCAGCGGGGATTCGATAAGCGCCGTTCCCCCTTCGATGGTCCGGTGGCATTGAATCTTTCCTTCGGAAATTTCCTGTTTGATCACCAGAGACATAAAGGGAATCTTGAGAAATTCGGCAACAGCCGCGCCAACCAGGAAATTTTCATCATCGACAGCCCGCTGGCCGGCAATGATCAGGTCATAGGGAAGGGACTGAATCACCGTTGACAGAATCCGGGCAATTCCCAGTCCGTCACAGGCTGCGGTTGCCGGATCATTCACCAGAATGCCCTTGTCCGCGCCCATTGCAAGCGCCGTCCGAATCGCCTCAACAGCCTTGGCGGTTCCGACAGAAACCAGGGTCACCGTTCCCCCCTGTTTTTCGCGGATGCGAAGCGCTTCCTCGACGGCAAATTCATCATAGGGATTGATCACCCAGTTTACATCATCGGTTTTGATGGAGCGGCCGTCTTCGGCAATCTGAACGATGGATTCGGTTGACGGCACCTGTTTAAGCAATACGATAATATCCACGCGTATATCCTCACTTTTGTATCAAGTCTGAAATGATCGCAAATTATTCATAAACACCCCTGACCGATCGGCCGCACTCGCCATATGAAGCCGACAGGGATTATCTGACTCCTGCCATTTGTATTCACCACCGCCGCCGGTGTCAATATCTTTATCAACGCTGGGATCAAATATTACAATCACAATGCTTGCAAAACCCTATCAGAGGGGATCACCTTCACGATAAAGCGGCTGCTTTTTCAACCATGGCGATCGCCGTCTCATACTCTGCTTTCCGAAAACGCATCTTCAAGGCAGCCTTCAGCATATCCATGGTCAACACGTTGTTTTGCGCTGCCAGAACAGCCAATGCAGCCAGAGCCCAGTCCTGGGACTTGATTTTCTCAGCTTTAAAGTCAACTTCGATGATGGATGCCGGACAAGACGGCAGTTCAATGCCTGCCGCTTTGATGACCAGGGCTTCCGGTGAAAGATCTGCCAGCATTTTCTTTCGGCGGTTGACGCCTTCCGGAGCCAGCGCAATGACAACCGAAGGGTTTTCAATTCCCGTATATTCAATCTGGGTATCGGAAAGGATGATATCGCTGACCGAGTGCCCCCGCATCACGGTAATCGGGTAATCGCTTTTCTGGGCTGCGTGACATCCCGCCGAAGCCCCTGCCAGACACAGCAGTTCTCCGGCGGTAATAATGCGCTGACCGGCGCTTCCCAGCACAACCACTTCTCTTCGGCCCGGTTGCGGGAAAGCGCAGGTGGCTTCGATACGAACCGGCTCGGCTGCGGGCTGGAGTTTTGCAGCTTCCTGCCGGTAAGCCCGGCCGTATTCCTCTCTTGCGTTCCGGGACCGGAAATCACCCAGATCCGGGAGTTTGGCCAGGTCCGCTTCGATGCTCTTGGGGGTAAGCTTGTTGCGCCGGGTGTAACGGCCGGGACATAGCCCCCAGATGTCGACCAGTGAAAAACCATCAAACGCTATGGCCTCTTTAAGGCTTTCCACCAGCCCCTTATCGTATGTGGATGCACGGGATACATAACAAGCCCCTGCCGCCCCCGCAACATGGCAGATATCCAGCGGCTTTTCCAGCTTGTTTAAAAAGCCCGAACCCACCTGAGCGTCCTGGGGAGTTGTCGAAGAGCACTGACCCCCCGTCATGCCGTAATTAAAATTATTGAGAACCAGAAGTGTCAGATCGATATTTCGCCGGCAGGTGCTCAATACATGGGCGCCTCCGATGCCTAGCCCGCCGTCTCCCATGGTAACGATGACCTTCAGATTCGGCCTGGCCATCTTGATACCGGTGGCATAAGTGAGGGCCCGACCATGGAGTCCATGAAACGCATGGGTGTTAAAAAAGGTGTCGAACAGGCCGGAACAGCCTATATCGCTAACAATAACAACATCTTCCCCGGAAATGACCCATACCCGTCAAAGCCTGGTCCAGGGCATGAAGCACCTGATCATGGGAACACCCGGGGCAGAACACGGAGGGGCGGCTGCTGTTTAAAAGACTATCCATTTTGAATCACCTCCTGAATCTGCACGGGCTTGATCAGCTCTCCATTCATCTGCCCCAGAAAATCGACTTTTTTATCGGGAAGCAACCGCTGAAGCTCCCGAACATACTGTCCGAGATTCATCTCCGCCATGACCACCCGCTTGAAAGGCGCGGCCTTTTCGCAAATCAGCGCTTCAGGGACGGGCCACAGGGTTTTCAGGATCAGCAGCGATGCCTTCGTGTTGCTTTGCTGCATTTTTTTCACAGCAGCCATGGCTGCACGCGCTGTTACCCCGTAAGCAATCACCAGCGTCTCGGCGTCTGGAACCAGATATTCGTCGTAGTAAGTGAACGCGGAGACGGATTTTTTCAGTTTGTCATCAAGCCGCTCCTGCATTCTGGCGATTTGCCCCGGATCGGCCGTAATGTAACCATCCGTTCCATGGGTCGAGGAGGTTTGACGGACCAGGCGTTTTCCGCCGATGGGAAGAAAATCCGGCACCAATTGATCCTCCTTCACACCAAACGGCATAAAGGGCTGATCCCCATCAGCCGTTCTGCGCCCGGCTATCCGTGGCAGGTCAAGCCCGTCTAAATCGATTGTCTCGCGGGTCATGGAAACTTCCTTGTTGGCGGCCAGAAAAACCGGGCAACGGTATTGCTCAGCCAGGTTAAAGGCTTTCATGGTGAGCACATAGCAGTCTTTAACATCCACCGGAGCCAACACGATCACGGGCAGCCCACCGCTGTTGCCCCATTGCATAAACTGAATATCCCCGTCGGCACCTTTGGTGGCGGAGCCTGTGGATGGTCCCAGGCGCTGAACATTTATGATGACGATGGGAATCTCGCTGCCGATGGCAAAGGAGATCTGCTCGCTGTAAAGACTGATCCCCGGACCTGAAGTGGCTGTCATGGTCTTCATGCCGGACATCGAAGCCCCCAGGCAGAATCCGATGGATGCGATTTCATCTTCTCCCTGAAGACAAACACCCCCTTTGGGTGGCAGCAGCTTGAGCATGGTATTGTATATTGTTGTGGCCGGTGTAATCGGATAACCGGCAAAAAAATTACATCCGGCAGCCATCGCTCCCCAGCCGATGGCTTCGTTGCCTTCCATTAAAGTCAGTCCCATGTTTTTCCTTTTTTGATATAAATCTTGTAGTATAAAATCGAAATAACGGAGCTACCTCCGTGAAGCATTATTGCAAATATTTTCTTTACAGGCAACCGAGTTCTATCCTCCGGCGACAGGAGAAACGAACATGAGCTCAATGCTAAAATACATACCCCATACCCAGGGCGATCCCCTGGGCCATCATGGATCAGACCGTCGACCTTCAAACCTTAAATGCTTTTCTTCGTGATGGTATATTCTGTACTGGCAATTACCTTAGACTACGATCCGCATGTTACAATCGTTTCAGGATAGACCCAGTTTATCGAGCAGTTCTTTTTGGGGAATACCGTCCGCTGTCCAGTTCCGGGCCTGGTAGTATTCATTCAGCATTTCATCCAGATGACAGACCCTGCCCTTGGCTGGTCCCGTGGGGGCCGGCACTTCGGTCAGCCGTTTTGGCAGACTGTCGTCTTTCCGCGTAAATCCGGCTTTGACCAGAAACATCCGTTCGGCATTGATAATCCGCTCCCCGGACTTCATCAGCTCTTCAAGGGTGTAGTCCGCGCCCGTGGCCGCATTCATGTATTCCAGAATACCCACTGGCGCCACGCCCAGATCTTTGGCCGCCAGATTCCTTACCGCAAAAAAAATGCACAACCCCGCTGAATCGATGATGGCGGAAAGATCCTGATAAGCTTTGGTCACTTTTCCTTTTCCTTGCCATTGGTGGGGGTCCATGTATTCGGGGACGCCGAAGAGCTCGAAATACGCAGGGTCGCCGCGCATATGGGAGCCGCCGATAGGTGAGGTGGCATATGCCAATCCCATGGCCTGGGCGCCTCTTGGCTCGTATCCGGGGAATTCCTGTTTTTTTGACACAGGGGCCAATTCCGGATGGCCGTATCGGTCGCATAGACGATAGCTGCCTTCCGCCAGCTGATCGCCAAATCCGTGGCGGTCACCGGTCATGCGGGTCAGTTCCACCAAGGCGTCGGCATCACCCCACTTCAAGGATCGGCCCACCTGATCCTCCTGCAGATAACCGCGATCCACCAGTTCCATGGCGCAGGCGATCGTGGTTCCCATCGTTATCGTATCCATCCCCATTTCATTACAGATATAATTGGCCTTGGTAATCGCAGCCAGATCATCGACCATGCAGTTGGAGCCCATGGCGTAGATGGTTTCATACTCCGGCCCCTCGCCCTGTCCGGCAAATTTTGGATCGTCTACTTTCGTCTTTCGGCCGCAACCGATCGGGCAGCCATAGCAGGCCGAATTTTTAACCAGAAATCGCCGGGTAAGCGCTTCACCCTGAATCTTCTCCCATCCGTCAAAAGTTCCCTGTTGCCAGTTTTTTGTGGGCAGCACGCCAAAATTCTGGGTAGCCAGCACAACACCGGCCGTTCCATGTGTTGTCAGACCTAAAGGCGCCTTCTTCACATTTTCTCTGAATTGATCCAGGATCTCTTTATTGAAGGCCGCAAAACGATCTTTATCGGCAAGCTCAACCGTGCCTTTACCACGCACCACGACAGCTTTTAAATTCTTGCTGCCCATGACAGCACCCACACCGGACCTGCCGGCCGCGCGATTTTTATCGTTCATGATGGATGCGAACAACACTTTTTTTTCACCCGCGGGTCCGATACAGGCGACCCTTGCACGCGCATCGGTTTCACTGACCAGAATATCCGTTGTCTCATGGGTGTTTTTACCCCAAAGATGTGCTGCGCTCCGAAGCTCAGCCTGTCCCTGGTTGATCCAAAGGTAGACCGGCTCTTTGGCCTGACCGGAAATAACAATGGCATCCAGGCCTGTACGCTTCATTTCGGTGGGGAACATTCCGCCGGAATTTGAACATGTGATCGCGCCGGTCAGGGGAGATTTGGTCATGACCATATAGCGCGCACCGGTAGGCGCGCCGGTTCCGGTCAAGGGGCCTGTGGCCATCACCAACAGGTTTTCAGGTGACAGCGGATCGCATTTGGGATCAAGCTTCCCTGTTCAAAAAGTAAATACCAAGACCGCGACCACCGATGTAATCCTTGTAGATTGCAGGGGCCAACGTTTCATACGAAATGATTCCGCCCGTTAAATCGACGCGGAGAATTTTTCCAGTCCAACCATGCATATGATGCTCCTTTACACAATTCCATTTTCGTTCAATGGCCGATTTTCCAGTATCCGTGCCGGATTGAAGATCGACAGATCCATGGCATGGGACTGCCGGGTAATCAATTCGGCGATGTAACGGCCCACTGCCGGGGCCTGCTGAAGTCCGTGCCCGGAAAAGCCGTTGGCAAGAAACAGCCCATCAAGGTCTGGCCATTCCCCGAGAATGGCATTTCCGTCCAGCGTGTTCATGGCATAGAGGCCGGCCCATCCCCGGATCAACTTCAAGGATTCAAATTCAGGAACAAATTCTGCAAGCTCTGGCCATAACAATTCGTAAAACCGTTTATCCTCCCATGTAAATGAAAACCCCACAGGATCCTCGGGCATGGATTTTCCCAAAAGAATCATACCTCCGGTTTCTGTTCTAAAATACAAACCGGAAGGCAAAATCGTCAGCGGCAGGGATCCCGCTGGCTTGACCTTCGTGTCCAGTGCAAATATCTGGCGTTTGACCGGTTGAACCGGCAAGTGGACACCAACGGTTTGAGCTATCCCGGCACACCAGGCACCCGCGCAATTCACGACAATACCGGAGCTGATATCTTCGCCGGTCTTCAGGCGCACACCCGTAATCCGCTTGCCGGTTTTCGTGATTTCAGACACCTCGCCATGGATAAATTCCGCACCCATGGAAATGGCTTTGCCCCGGTATCCCATCAGAACGCCATAGGCATCGAAATGGCCATCTTTGGGACCAAATGTTCCACCCACATATCCTTCGGGATTGTAGAGCGGAAACCGCTCGCGCACCTTTTCCGGGGTCCACCATTCGACATCGCAGCCCATGTCCTGCTGCATTTTCAAAGAGTTTTCGGCTGAAATCCGGCCATCTTCATTCACCATAAAGAGGTTGCCCTCCCGGCGGTAAGCAATCGAAGGCCGGTTGCCGTCAATCGCCATTTCCTGTTCGAAATTTTCAAGAACTTCAAACGCATATTGGGATATCTGAACATTGGACCGGAAGCTGAACTGGATTCGGGCGTTGGACATGGACAGGGTTGTGGATGCGCGACTGTAGGATGGATCCATTTCAATCACGGCAGCTCGAAGACCCGGCGCTGTTCGCATCAGGTAGTAGGCTGTGGCGCTGCCCATTATGCCGCCGCCTACAATGACAATGTCATAGGTTTTGCTATTCATACAATCTCCGTCTGAACATTTTGCATTCACGGATTAGATGGCCGGAATCCAACCATTGTAATCCGGACAGGGGTTCACGATAACCATATAACTTAACGTCACAAACCATAGCCCCAATCAGCGCCTTTTTTGACGAGTTGGGGCTATAGTTTCATCTTTGCACAAAATATGGATCTAATGGATCACGCTGACTTTGAACGGCGATATTTATTTACCCTGCTTGACCTCGCTCGCAGGAGATGTCACAAAAGCCGGACGCTTGCCTTCGCCGGTGGCATCAAACTCATACATGGGATTTCCGACGCCTTCCACTTTGACGCTTTTCAGATTCTTAATAAATGTTTTGCGGTCAACGCCCCCCATCTCGATGACTTTTGCCGCAACTTTAACGGCATCATAACCGTAGATGGCTGCCAAAGGGGGAAATCCGCCATGTTTCGGGGTCCAGCGATCCACCAGAATTTTGGCTGCCGGCCGTTTCACATCCACTGTCGGCGACAACAGGATATACACTTCCCCCACGTCACCGGCCAGTTCAAAGAACTTGGGCTCAATCAGCCCGTCCGGACCGTACATGGGGATGTCCCATCCCATCTGACGCACTTGTTTCACCAGCAGACCGCCTTCGTTATATGTGACAAATATCAGCAGCATGCCGGGATTTTCGGATTTGGCTTTCATCAGAACAGATTTGAAATCAATGTCCTGCCCGGGAGTGATCACGCTTTCATTCACGACTTTAATACCGAGCCCGGAAGCTTTTTCCTTGAAACCTTTGAGAAGCTGCTGTCCGTAATCCTGATTCTCGCTGATGATGGCGACACTGTCCTTTTTGAATTTGTCCTTGACAGTCACTGCCATTTCGTGCGCGATGCTCCGGGTGGTGTAGGTCAGCCGGGCAACGTTGTCAAATCCCTGTTCGGTAATGGTGTTGGCGTTGGCGTAGGTGATGATATTGGGAACGCCGTTACGGTTGTAAACAGGTGTGGCAGCCAGCGCGCAGGAGCTCATGGTGGGTCCAAGCGCAACCAGAAAATCGCTGGAAGAGATATTCTTGGCGACATTGGCCGATTCCTTGGGATCGCCGCGGTCATCGAAAAAAGTGAGTTTCAGCTTGTAGCCTTTCAAGGGTCCGGCTTGAATGCCGCCCATTTCATTGATCTCCTCAACAGCCAGTTCCTGCCCTTTTTTGTCGCCGCTGCCATAGTCTCCGTACTTACCGGTACAAGCATCGTAGCCTGCGATGTTGATGATTTTCTTTTTCGCGTCAATCCCGTCCTTTGCCCATCCAACGGACCCAGCCGACAATAACAACAGTGCTAAAATAATAATGGAGCTTTTTCTGAACATGTCACTTCTCCTTTCAATGTGATAAATGGATGCCTGTCTTGTTTTTCGATGAAACATTTCCGTTCCGCGAGGCATTCTGCCCCCCTCTTTTCAATAAACTAGATTTTGCCAGTTCCTTTACGCTTCTCCCAGATAACATTTCCGGACCCTGTCATCGGCCATAAGGTCTTTTGAATCGCCGTGATAGAGAATTTTACCCAGTTCCATGACATAGGCCCTGCGGGTGATTTTAAGGGCTTTTTTTACATTTTGCTCCACCAGCACAATGGCAATTCCCTGCTCGTGAAGCTGACCGATGATCCGAAATATTTCATTGACCAGAAAAGGCGCCAGCCCCATGGAGGGTTCATCCAGAAGGAGCAATTTTGGTCGCGCCATCAGCCCCCTGGCAATGGCCAGCATCTGTTGTTCGCCGCCGGAAAGCGTGCCGGCCGGCTGATTGCGGCGTTCTCCCAGAATCGGAAAAATTTTGAAATACTTCTCGATATCATTTTTGATTTCGTCCGCATCCTTGCGGATGAATGCGCCGATTTCCAGATTGGTCATGACCGTTTGCCTGGCAAAAACATGGCGCCCCTCGGGGACATGGGCGATGCCTGTATGAACGATTTTCTCCGGCGCAAGCCCCTGAATATCCTGGTTCATGAAGGTGATGCGTCCCTGAGTGGGGCGAACCAGCCCGGAAATGGTTTTCAGGAATGTGCTTTTCCCGGCCCCATTGGTTCCGATCAAGGCCACAATCTCGCCGGGTTTGATTTCAAAGGAGACATCACTCAGCACCTTGATCTTCCCATACTGGGTATGAATACCTTCCACGTTAAGCATCGGCGTCTTCCTCTTCACCCAGATAAATGCTCTGGACCCCGCTGTCGGACTGAATTTCCAAGGGGCTTCCTTCCTTGAATTTTTTCCCCATATTCAGCACCACAATCCTCTCGGCTACCGACATGATGAACCGCATGTTGTGCTCGATGATAAAAACCGTTGTCCCCGATGCCTTGATCCGCTGTATAAACTCGGCCAGGGTGTCCATTTCAACCGGATTCATGCCGGCGCAGGGCTCATCCAGCAGCAGCAACTCCGGCTCTGAAGCCAGGGCGCGGCAAATCTCCAGAAGGCGCTGCTCACCGTAGGGCAGGTTTTTGGCCAGCTCATTTCTGCGATCTGTCAGATGCGCCAGTTCCAGAAATTCCATTGCTTTTTCCTGCGCCGCCTTTTCCCGTTTCCTGGCTGACAGAGGCCGCAGATACACTTCCCAAAGAGAATTTTTAATCTGTGAATGCCGGCCGATGAGAATGTTGGTCATCACCGAAATATTCTGAAATACCCGAAGGTTTTGAAATGTCCTGGCAATCCCGATTTCCGTAATCCGATGAACCGGAAGCCGCGTGATGTCCTGGTTTTTAAACAGGGTCTGGCCTTTGTCCGGCGCGTAGATACCGGTCAGCAGATTGACAAAGGTGGATTTTCCCGAACCGTTCGGTCCGATCATGCCCAATATCTCTCCTTTGCCGATACTCAGGCTGATCTCGTTGACAGCCATGATGCCGCCAAAGTGCTTTACCAACTGACGGGTTTCCAGCAAAACCATGAACAAAAATCCTTTCTGAAGGTTTCAGTCTTTGAAAGCGGCTGTTCCGAAAAGCCCCTGAGGTCTGAACAGCAATACCGTCACCATGATCACGCCGATGATCAGCATGCGGTAGTCGGCCAGGGAACGGAAAGCCTCTGTCGCCAGGGTCATGATGATGACGCCGGAAATCGGCGCAAGCAGACTCCCCATTCCCCCGACAATGACCATGATGATCATCAAACAGGATTCATCCAGGCGGAAACTGGAGGGTGTAATCGTGGTCTGATAGACCGCCAGGTAGCTGCCCGCCAGGCCTGCATAAAAAGATCCGATACTAAAGGCCAGGATCTTATACATGGATGTGTTGATCCCCATTACCGAAGCCGCCAGTTCGTCTTCCCGGATGGCCACAAACGCCCGCCCGAATCGTGACGCGGTCAACAGTGCCAGGCTAACATAGGTAAATCCGACCAGAATGAGTCCCAGGTAATAAAAATCCGTTTCGCTGCGGATCGTCCAGGCGAAAATCCTGGGGATCGGGATGCCCACAATGCCCATGGCGCCGCCCGTAAATGGAATCCATGCCTGAGCGATCAAACGGAAGATCTCTCCGAATGCGATGGTTAACAGGCAAAAATAATCTCCCCGCACCTTTCGGGTCGGGATCCCCAGAAGAATTCCAAAAACCAGGGCCAGCAGACCGGAAATGATCAGGGCGGGCAGAAAGGAAAATCCGTGGCGGGTCATGAGAATGGCCGTTACATATCCGCCAATACCGTAAAATGCGGCATGCCCGAGGGACAGGAGCCCGGTATATCCCAGAATCAGGTTCAGGCCCATGCAAAGGACCGTGTAGATAAGGATAAGGTTGACAATGCCCATATAATAGGCATTGTCAATTACAAGGGGCACGACGGCAAGCCCGATCATCCCTGCAATATAAAGCGGAACCCTGTATTTTCCGGCTGATTTCATGCTGATCTTTGGCACCCTCTCTCCTTTTTCCTTACACCTTTCCGGAATCCGCATTGCCCAAAATGCCGGTCGGCCGAATGAGCAGGATACCGATCAGGATCAGAAACGTGATTGGATCTTTATATGAACTGGACACGTATACGCTGATCAGGTTTTCCGAAAGCCCCAGGATCATGCCGCCGATCAGCGCACCTCCCAGGCTGCCGATTCCGCCGATAACCGCCGCGGTAAAGGCGATAATGGTTCCCCGAAACCCCATGCTGATGGAAATGGCATTGTAGGAGGCTGAATAGAGCACCCCTCCCAGAACCCCGAAAACGCCGCCGAGAAAATAGACCACGGATATGGTCCGGTTGATCGGAATGCCCATCAGACTGGAGGTGGGTATGTCTTCGGAAACGCATAAAATGGCTTTTCCGGCCTTGTGATGTTTTAAAAACAGATTGAAGCCGACAATCACGAGACACCGCGACAAAGAGCGTGAAAATATGGGTGACTGAAATCTGAGATCCGAATACGCTTATATTCTGGTTCGGAAAAAGCGATGGGAAGGACAACACCTGATTTCCCCATGACAACTCGGAAGAATTCTGGATAACATACGCCGCGCCCAGTGCCGTGATCATGGAAATCATGCGGTGCTGCGCTGCTCTCAATCGCCGGTACGCGATGATTTCCACCAGCGATGCGAGCAGCTCCGCCCATGATTGCGGCCGCTAAAACAGCGACAATTGGATTCAGATGGAACTTGGCCATCAACGTGTAGCACAGCAGGGTTCCGAAGATGTAAACGTCTCCATGAGCAAAATTCATCAGCTTCAAAATGCCGTAAACCATGCTGTAGCCAATGGTGACCAGGGAATAAATGGCGCCGACCATGACGCCGACAATCAATACTTCAGTTAACATGGGTTCTTCTCCGGCTGAATTGCCAAAACGCTACATGAATCCCTGAAAAGGCCTTCGAACCAGGGCTGTGTGAACATACTGGATCATGGTAATAAAATCGAACACCGGCAGGCGCACCGCAGCCTGAACAGCCGCGGCATAAGGCGGCAGATCGCTGCATTCGAGCACGATCGCACCGATATCCGGGTGCTTTTGAATCATTTGTTCAGCGACCTCGACAACTTCACGTTGAATTTGATCCGAATCCAGGGTCCCTTTTTCCAAAAGAACGGCTTGGCGGAATTCAATCTGATTTTCCATCCCCCCGAAAGCCAGGGGAATATCCGGAGTAATGCCCACGCTGGAAAAATGTTCAGGCGTCAGCGCGCTTGAATCCGCAGAAATGATACCGATTTTCCGGCCTCTGGGAAGCATATGATAAATGAACCGAACCTGTAAAAGACTGGAAAGAAAAACCGGAATGTCCAGCGCATCGGCGACCTGTCTCTGAAACAAGGCCATAAACCCGCAGGCCCCTGTAACCGCCTTTACCCCCTCTGCCTGAAGTTCCCGGGCCGATTCGATGAACGGTTCAATCAGGGAAGGATCTCGCTGGTTGAGCAGCCGGTCGATCGAGGCGTTTTTTACAACCTTGTACCGCACCGGAAAGTCGAACGTGCTGGCATTGCCCTACATTTCCGGGAACACAGGGATAAGATGCATCCAGAATGAGAATCCCGATGGATTCTCCATACCATGACTGTGACTTATTTCCAACATGATAGACGGTCATTCAGGCTGTTTCCCTCTTTTTTGAAAATATCGCTCGATTAACGATCGAATTTCAGACATTGGAATAATCCGGCCAAATGGTCTTCGGGTAACACTTGAGAACGAAGGAGGCAAAACCCGGCAGATCACGGGGTAACGCTCACTGAAAAAATGGCCTCAAAATAAAACTGGCTATCCACAATTAATTTACCGGACTCGTTTATTTGAGTATCATTAATATATTAGCAGAATACCACATGTCAATATAAAATATTTCATAAGTATTAATTGACAACAGCTCTTTTTTGTCGGGGTGATATTCTGAAATATCAATTAACAAATTTACGGAAACTGAGTGTCTGACTGTGAGTCTCGGAAATACGCGGCAAGGCATATAAGGAATGGCACACAGGAGAGGAAGGTTCTGATAATCGTTCTTGCACATCTATTTAAAACGTTTTATACGGATCGCATGGTACAGATCGATCGCCTTACTTATGAAACGGCCTTGAATATGAGTGTATCTCATTTACTCCTGGAACCTGCAAGTTGAACAAGATTGCGCACCGGCTTTTTCTTTCATTTTTCATGCCAACTGGAATTTCACAATATCCGGCCTTGCAGCTCCATAAAGATCCTGCCCATAGGTGATTCAGGACGATTCTTCATCATGTCAAAAAAAACTATTAACTTTATTGATGGAGTCGCTTTGTGAAAACAGTCGCAGTCATCGGAGGCGGTGTCATCGGAGCCGCCTGTGCTTATAGCTTGGTTAACGCTGGATATCAGGTTACCGTCATTGAACAAAAACAGTTCGGGCATGGCAGCTCTTATGGAAACTGCGGCTTGATTTTGCCCAGTCACGTCTTGCCACTGAATATGCCCGGAACTTTGTTTAAATCCATTAAATGGATGATGGTTAAGGATGCGCCGCTATATTTAAAACCTCGGATTGATTTGGAACTCTGGCAGTGGTTTTATAAATTTATTCGACATTGCAATCAAACAGACATGATGCGGGCAGCTGTCGGCAACTTTGAGCTGCTCAAGGATTCTGTGCAATTGTTCGATGAATTGATCCATAATGAGCAAATGGATTGTGATTGGCGTAAAAACGGTGTCGTTTACGCTTTCAAAAATCCGCATGAATTGGAGGCTTATCAGGCAATACATGCCTTAGTCCGCTTGTTTTTAGATGATGGTGTTCGAATTGACCCGCAACAACTGCAGGAAAAAGTTCCATATATCAAAACCAATCTGGCTGGCGCATATTTTTATCGGTCCGACGCTCATTTACGACCCGATCGATTAATGAGCGAATACCAACGAATCCTATCAAAGCTTGGTGTTCGAATCATCGAAAATCAACCGGTCAAAATCTTAGATATCCGGGAAAACCGGCTGGTTTCCGTTGGTAATGAGCATCTGACTGTCAAAGTGGATCAGTTCGTTTTTGCTACCGGTGCTTGGACGGCGTTGCTGAGAAAAAAACTCAATTTACCAGTTTGTATTCAACCCGGAAAAGGATATTCCTTAACGACTGATACCAACATCAGCGACTCGATCACTCCCTGTATGTTTGAAGATGCCCGAGTGGTAGCAACGCCCTGGACAAGCGGTTTCAGGTTGGGTGGTACTATGGAGTTTTCCGGTTTTGATGAGACCATCAATGAAAAACGGATGGTATCTCTGGTTAAAGGCGCTCAAGATTTTATGAAACAGACAATCGGCTTAAGGTCATTTGAGGGTTGGATAGGTTGGCGCCCTATGAGCTTTTCCGGATTACCCGTGATCGATTTTTTACCCAATCTGAATAATGCCGTTATAGCCGCGGGACATAATATGCTGGGCTTAACCATGGCCATCCGGACAGGCAAGCTGGTCACAGAATTATTGACAGATCAAACACCATCTGTGGACATGAAACCCTATAAAATCGCTTAATCTTTATTCTCCCCTTTAAAGATGGAAAAGCAGTTGGGTTACTTTGAATGATAATTTGCTGCGGGTTAATTTTTTCCAAGTGGGGTCATCAGGAAGGGACTTCCAGGAATTTACGTTTTATGCGTTCCACGTGGCGCAACAGTAAAGACTTGCGGGCTGTCACCGGCCTCGCCCGGGTTTCGGCGCGCCAAAATCGAGCGAATGGTCCGAATTTCATTGGCCACGGCCAGAACCTCCTCGGTCCAGTCTCCGCGCCCCATGATAACAAACCATATCCGAAAGGTAAGATTGTAAAGCTGATTGGACATATCTTTGAGCACTGGATTGTTGCCTGCATCGTAGAGAATTCTCCGAAGCGAGAAATCGATCATGGCAAGGCTTTTCTGGTTTCGCTGATCAATCAGTGCCTCGCAATCCCTTTCGAGCTTCTCCAGGCTTTCCAGATGGGCAGGTGTCATCATCTCCGCGGCAAGCCGGCCGGCCAGGGCCTCTACCTCTAAGCGCACCTGGAACACATTCATCATTTTATGGAACTCGATCTCGGTCACCATGGTCCCGGAGCGCGGCAGAATCCGGACCAGTTGCTCCCACTCCAGACGACAAAGAACTTCACGCAAAGGGGTACGGCTGACTCCGAATTCATCAGCCAGAACCTTCTCGTTCAAAATCTGACCGGATTGGTATTCCAGGAAGAGAATCCGGTCTCGAATCTGATTATAAATTTCCATGTTCATTGATTTTATGTCCAAACGCGCATCGGGTTATTAGGACATCCAGTTGTGTGTATCAGTGATATTTTTTTAATTTTATTCATACCAATCTGGAGACGATTAATCAAGAACAAAAGTATAATCGAATGTGGATCAAAAGGCATCGATCATCTTCCCTTAATTACAACCAGGGTGATATCATCGGCCTGAACAGAGGTCTGCCGGAAATCGGTATATTGCGGAAAAAACGGCCTCAATCATGTCGCTGGATGAAGCCCGGCTCAACCGGCGGATAATCTGACGGAGCCTTTCCTTTCCGAACCGCTCTCCCAAAGGATTTTCAGTTTCCCAGATGCCGTCCGTGCCGATCAGGATGATCTCATTGCCGGTGCAGCCGGCTTCCTGATACTGTTCATAGCGCCATGCATCATCAACGCCCAGGGCCATGCCGTTTCCGCCCAGTTCCCGAAAGCTGTCTGAAACAGGATCATAAACCTCCGCCGCATCATGGCCGGCCCTGACCCATTGAATCCATTTGTTTTTACAGTCTATCACCATGACAAACAGCGTCATGAAATTGCCGCTCAGTGCCGTATCCACACCCAGCAGGCGATTGACATCACCCACGATCTGCGAAAGGGTCCCCGGCCGGATGATCCGGCTGCGCAACAGCGCCCGCGTGGTTGTCATTAAAAGCGCTGCGGAAATTCCGTGACCCGCCACATCGCCGACAGCAACACCGATCCGGTTTTCCCCAAGCTCCGGAAATTGCAGAAAATCATAATAATCTCCGCCGGTGTCGTCACAATAAAGGCTTTTTCCGGCAATATCCAGCCCGCAGAAATTGATGGATTGCAGCGGAAGAAGATTCTGCTGGACTTCCTTTGCCAGGTTCAGGGACGCTTTAAGGCGCATCCGTTCTTTGAGTTGATACGCCATGTCATTGAAACTTGCAGTGAGCTCTCCCACCTCATCCCGGCTGTTTACCGAAAGCGCCTGACCGAAATCGCCATTGGCCAGTTTTCCGGCAGCAATGGAAACGTCCTTGATCGCAGCCACGGTTTTGCCCGTAACCCATCGAATCAGCAGGAGGATGGACAGGATGGAGGACAGGCCGATGATGAGATAATAGTTCCGAAAGGAAATCATCGGCGACAGGATTTCCTTTGCCGGAGCCATCATGACAAGGGTCCAGGGCGCTTCCTGAAGTCTGTAAAACCCGATGACTTCGAAAACGGGAAAACCGGGACCGAATACAATTCCAAGAGATTTTTCCTTTAAGGCTTCAAAAGCCTTCAGCTCGAGCGCATCTCCGGTTTCGCCCAGCTGCCGCCGGCCCTCGGGCGACGTGGCTGCCAGTATCCGGCCGTTTAAATCCACAAGAAACGCCTTGTTGCTTTGCCACCAGCCGGATGATTTTATGGTTTCAATCAGATAATCAAACGGCATCACCGCTTCCAGAGAACCGATACTCTCATGCGCGTTGTTTTTAAGTTCGGAAATAAGGGATACGGTCAGGCCGGCATCACAGCTGATCTGGCAGGAAGGAGAGACCTCTATGGTAATGGGCTGGCGGCCGGCGCCATGCATGCCCATGTGGGAAGAACCCGGAAACAGATGAGACCCGGGGGCGGCATAATGCGGGATGGGATCTGCTGGAGGAACGGGATTCAGAAACCTGTTCAGGGTAACGCGGCTGACGCCTTCACCGCCTTGAGCTGTTCAATGATGTCGTCTTGAATCCATCCGGCATATGGCTTTTCAGACGTCCGCTGATACAGATCGAGCCAGATTTTCGGCATGTTCAGACGCATATCCACCTGATGCGCCGCACGTTCAAGCCGAAGCATGGCCGCTTCTCCCCACTGGTCCAGAAGCTTGGTGCGGGCATAGAAAAAACCGGCGGTGCCCATCCCGATAAGCAATACCGCCACGGGAAGCAGTACAAAAAAAGACAGCCGCTGCTGAAGGGTTCTGGGTGTCATCACTCCGGCTGCCCCCCGGTCCATTCCATGAGAAGTTTCTGTTTTTTTGCGGTATTGCAGGCCTTGCAGGTCGGTGTGACATTGCCCTTGGTGGTTCTTCCGCCGCGGGACAGCGGCACGACATGATCCATTGTCAGTTCACCGGCGGGCGTGGGCTGCCCGCAGTATCCGCAGACAGCCCTTGGCGCACTGACGCTTCCACCACTCAGATGCGCGAAGTTCCCTGGCTTTGCGGCGTTCCCGCTCAATATCCTCGTTTTCCAAATTCCATGCAAAAGGTTTCATCGCAATTTCTGATCCGCAATCCATCCGTGAATCTGCTCTGCCAGCAGGGCGTAATAGGCTTCAGATCCCCCGAGCCCCTGCCGGCCGAAAAAATAATTGATTTCAAGAAACAGCGGAACTGGCTGCTTTTCTTCCAAAGAAAACAAAATGTCAAACCCGGCCAGATTAATGTGCGTTTTGGCGCAAAATTCGCGAACCGCCTGAACCGCCATCTCCTGAAGCCCGGGATCCGAAACCCTGTCCATCCGGGCGCCTTTTGACAGACTGGCGCAAAAATTGCCCGGCTGATCGTGGGACCGCCAGTAAGACAGATAGTTTCGATACATCACCACAACCCGCAGCGACCTGAATCCGGAAGGGACATACCGCTGGATCAAAAATCCATGCTGGCCGGTAGCCTCATAGGCCTTGACCTGCGCCAGACGGTTTTCAAGCTCATCCCCGGATGCAATCAGGTGAACATTGTCCCCTTCCCCGCCCCAGTCCATCTTCAGCACAAAAGGATACGAAGGCAGAAAGCGGGCGTTTTTTTTACAGGACGCGTCGTAATCGGCTGAAACGCTCAAAAATCTTCGTGTCCGGATGGCATGTGCCGGTTTGCCGAAACAGCCTTGCCTGCCCCAGCTTGCCGGGATAGGCGAATCTTGCCGTGTAATCAGGGAAAAACCGGTCACAGTTCCGGCTGACCATTTGATAAAGTTCCCGCGAACACCCCTGAGGCAAAACAACGGCATCCGCGGATCGAATCAGCGCAAGGTCGTTTTCATCCGGAAGCCTTCCGGCGCAAAGCCGATTCTCGTCGGCTTCAAAGCAGGGGTGAAAAGAAAGGATCATCCGTAACCGAACTTGGACAGAAATCGGGTGTCTTTGCTCCAGTTTTTTTCAACCCGGACATACAGTTTCAGAAACACCCGTTTGCCCAGCAGTCTTTCAATTTCCTTACGGGCATCCTCCCCGATGCGCCCGAGCTTGCTTCCCTGCTTGCCGATCAGAATGCCTTTCTGAGAGTCGCGTTCCACATGGATGGTGGCGTGAATGCGGGTAAGATCCGCGCTTTTCTCGTCTTCCTTGAATGAATCAATGGTCACGGCAACCGAGTAGGGAATTTCCTGTCCGGTCTGACGAAATACCTTTTCCCGGATAATTTCTCCGGCCAGAAACCGGACCGAAAGATCCGTCAGGTTTTCTTCCGGGAAAAAAGCAGGGCCTTGCGGAAGAACTTCCGACAATGCCTGAAGCAGGGCATCCACCTGTTCGCCGGTCTCGGCCGATACGGGAACAACGGCCTTGAACGGATAAATGGCCGACCATTCGGCAATAAGGGATAGCAGGGACGGCCTGGCGATCAGGTCGATTTTATTCAGGGCCAGAATGACCGGGCGGCTCTGCTTCTGAAGGGCGGTTTTCAATATGGCTTCGGATTCGGAATCTGCATCCGAGGCGTCCACCACCAGAAGCAGGACGTCCACATCGCCCATCACCGAAAGCGCTGTTTCAACAATACGGGTATTCAGAGGGCTTCTGGCCGTGTGAATCCCCGGGGTATCAATGAAAATTATCTGGGAATCCGGACGATTCACGATTCCCTGAATCCGGTTTCGGGTGGTCTGGGGTTTCTTGGAAGTAATGGAAATTTTCTGTCCGATCATGCGATTCAACAATGTGGACTTGCCGACATTGGGAGGACCGACAATTCCGATAAAACCAGTTCTGAAGCCTTCCTCAGAGTGTTGCTGCATGGCATTTCCTTTCAATGGCCTCCCAGATCTGTTCTTTTCCTGTCCGGGTTTTGGCGGAAAACAAAATGAACCTGATCCTTGGGAATACCCGTGGTTGCTGAAGCAAGGGTTAATTGCCGAGCCTGCTGAGATGTTTTCAGTTTATCGGTCTTTGTCAAAATGGGTATTGTTGGAATTTGATAATGCGCCAGCCAGTTGATCAGATACAGATCTTTTTCATCCGGAATCCGGCGGATGTCCATGATCAGGACAACGGCCTTCAGCGTGGGACGCTCGGACAGATAGGTTTCGATCATGGGCTTCCAGCTTTTTTTAATGGAAGCCGGAACCTTGGCGTATCCGTATCCGGGCAGATCCACAAATGTCATGCTGCCATTGATATCAAAAAAATTGATCAACTGGGTTCTGCCTGGCGTCGTGCTGGTCTTGACCAGGCGTTTTCGATTGACCAGAACATTGATGAGTGAGGACTTACCCACGTTCGATTTGCCGGCAAACGCAATTTCCGGAAAGTTCACCGGCGGGTACTGCGATGGCCGGGTGGCGCTGGTAATAAATTCGGCGGACAGGTTATTCATATTTTTCAGCTTCTTGATTTCAGATAAGCTTCCAGGCGGTTCATCCCTTCGGCAATGTTTTCCAGGGAATTGGCATAGGAAAACCGCAGATACCCTTCCCCGTTCTTTCCAAAATCAATGCCGGGCGTAACACCGACGCAGGCTTTTTCCAGAATATCAAAGGCCAGCTGATACGAATCCATGGAAATGTGCCGGGCATTGGCAAACACATAAAAGGCGCCGGTAGGCTCCACCGTGATGCCAAGACCCATTTCCCGGAGCCTTTTGATCATGAATTTCCGGCGCTCGTTATAAATCCGTTTCATGCGGGCCACATCTTCGCCGGCATATTTAAGGGCGGCAATCCCGGCCTTTTGCACCATGGAATTGGCGGAGATGAAAAAATTCTGATGGATTTTCTGAAGGGCCCGCATGTAGGGTTTGGGCGCAATCACATATCCCAGCCGCAGGCCGGTCATGGCATAGAGTTTGGAAAATCCGTTCAGCACAAAGGCGTTGTCCGTAAATTCCAGAATGGAGTGCTCTTTTCCTTCATACACCAGACCGTGATAGATCTCGTCCGAGACGATGCAGGGGGAAAATTCGGCGATTTTTTTCATCCGCTCGGCGGAAAGCAGATTTCCCGTGGGGTTGGACGGGGAGTTGATAAAAACAGCCTGGGTTCTGGCTGTGATTTTTTCCTGGATCGCTTCGGGCCGGTATTGGAATCCGTCTTCTTCATAAACCGGAACCCGGACCGGAACACCCTGAACAAACTGAATGAAATTTGGATAACAGGCGTAATGGGGGTCCGAGATAATCACCTCGTCCCCGGGCTCAAGAAGCGCGGAAAACACCATGAACATGACCGGGGACGTGCCGGAGGACACCAGGATCTGATCCGGCTCCACCTTTACCCGGTAGGTTGCGTCATAATATTCACAGATGGCCTCCCGGAGCTCCAGAAGCCCGAGGCTGTGGGTGTAGTGGGTAAACCCGTCCTCAAGTGCCTTGCAGGCGGCCTCCTTGACGCATTCGGGGGCGTTGAAATCCGGCTCCCCGACCTCCAGATGGATGATGTGCCGACCCTGACATTCCATCTCGCAGGCCTTTTCAAGGACATCCATCACGATAAACGATGTCATTTCCTGTGTACGCTTTGAAACCATGGGTTAAACTTTCCTTGTCATCAATGATTTACCGTGAAAATGATTCCCCACCTTGAAATATCAAGCGATCCATATAGCTTTCAATCCGTTGCACGGCTTCTTTTTCGGATGAGACGTACTTGACGGACTCCCGGAACCGGCTGCTTTCGGGAAGCCCCCGAACAAACCACCCAAGCCGGCTTCGCATCATCGGGCACGCCAGTTTCTCGCCAAGATGACGCACGGAAGCCTTTACATAGTCGTATCATTATCTGACGTCGCCTGGCAATATCTACTAAGGGGATTTGCCTGGAGTTCAGCAGGGCATCGATCTGGGAAAATATCCAGGGGCTGCCCATGGCGTGTCTGCCCACCATGACCGCATCGCACCCGGTCTGCGCAAACATGTCAACAGCGGTTTCAGGCGAGACAATATCCCCGTTTCCGATGACCGGTATGGAAACCGCTTGCTTTACCGCGGCGATAACGGACCAGTCCGCATTTCCCTGAAACATCTGCTGGGCGGTTCGGGGGTGAACGGCAACGGCATCCACCCCGCAGCTTTCGGCCATTCTGGCGATATCCAGGGCCTGTTTGCCGGATTTATCCCATCCGGTCCGGATCTTGATGGTCAGCGGAATGCGGATGGCGCTTCGAACCGCGCGAAGAATGGCCTCGGCCTTGAAAACATCCCGCATCAGGGCTGCTCCGGAGCCGGTCTTGAGCACTTTTTTGACCGAGCACCCGAAATTGATATCCAGGATATCGGCGCCGGATGCCTCGACCATTGCCGCGGCCTCGGCCATCATAAACGGATCGGATCCGAAAATCTGGACGGAAAGCGGCTTTTCTTCCGCAACGCTTTCCAGCATGGTATGGGTTTTTCCGGAACGATAGACCAGGCCGTTTGAGCTGATCATCTCCGAGCAAACCAGCCCGCAGCCGTTTTCCTTGGCGATCAGCCGGAACGGCAGATTGGTGATGCCGGCCAGAGGGGCCAGCACCGTCGGGTTTGAGAGTGTGATGCTTCCAATTTTCATAAAATCCGCTTTGGGCTATTTCCGTAGATACCGGCGATATTTTTGCGTAAAGGATTGAAACGGAGCAGGCAGGTTATTGCGAACCTTTGGCCGGAACCCGTATCACCTGTCCGATATCCATGATCAGCGCCTTTGAGGCGTCGAAACCGGATTCTTTCAGGGTCCGCTTCAAATCGATGAGCGGATAGCCGATGGGTTCATCCCCCAGCTGGAATGCGCCCCAGTGGGCCGGAATCAGATATTTCGCCCCCATGTCTTCAACTGCCTGAAAGGCTTCCCGGACGTCAAGGTGTGCGTAATGCATGAACCAGCGCGGATGATACGCGCCCACGGAGATCAGCGCATAGTCGATTCCCGGATATTTCCTTCCGAATTCCCTGTAGCCCATAAAATAGCCGCTGTCTCCGCCAAAGTATATGGTCGTATTTTCGGTGTTTCAGCAAAAAACTTGCCCAGAGGGTTTCGTTGGTTCCCTGAAACAGCCGTCTTGACCAGTGCTGTGCCGGAAGACAGACCAGGGAAGTTTTGTTGCCGAAGTCGATGGTCTGCCACCAGTCCATTTCCACCACCTTTTTTTTGCCCGTGCCTTCGACGGCTTCCTTGAGTCCCAGAGGGACATAAAAACGCGCATCCTCGGGCAAGCCGGAAAGACTTGCCTCGTCAAAATGATCGTAGTGATTGTGAGAGATGACGATGTTCAGCCTTCCCTTCAGCGCGCTTACCTCCGACAGGGAAAGGGCCGGCGGTGTGTAGCCGCTTGGGCAGCAGGGCCCGGTCGGAAAACATCGGATCCATCAGCCAGAGCTCACCGCCGGCACGGATCAGAAACGTGGTGTGGCCGATCCAGGCGATGAAATCCGCATCCGCCGGCAGTTCATCAATCCGGGTCTTCAGTCCGGGAACGAACTCCGGCATGGCATTCTTTTCTTCCGCCGTGTATGTGTTCCGGGCAGAGAGCTTCCAGCGTAACAACCTTGCCAGCCCCCCATGCTCCATGGGCATCCACGGGTTAAAAAACTTGCCGTCTTCGTAATGCGGGGCATAAAGCAGGTCCGGAGATGTGTTTTTCACGTCATTTTGCCATTTCGTATCGCTAAAGACTGGCGGATTGGATCTGCAACCCGTCAGGCCGATCAAAAAGAGGCTCAACAAAAAATATCTCAAAAAATCCTCGCGTCAATATAAAAATGGTGAACCGGTAAAAACCGCTCCGGGTCATGTTGATTTCAGTGGAATTCATCCCGCAAATAGGTCATAAGTGAATGGATCAAACCATCACCCGTTTATTCTTTCTTTCGGAAAAATCGCAACCCACAGTCTTTGAATTTAAGCAAATATCCTTAATTGTCAACGGCTTTTGTTTGCTCTGGAAATTATCGACATGCCAAATACAAGCGTTCCCGCAGAATTCAGACAGAAACTCCTGGACTGTCTTCACGGATGGAAAAGTCTTTCGCCCACCCGCGAATCCTATCTGAATGCGGCAGGGGATTTGATGGCGTGGCGATCTGACCGCAACCACCCCGGACTTTGGGCGTTGCCGCCGCTGATGGTGACAGCGACCCTCGACGATGGCTGGGGGCACGGCCTGGAAGTGATCGAAAAGCTGGCTGAGGCAACAGGCGTGCGGATTCACTCTCTTGGCCTGCTGCAGTCTCCGGAAAGCATTGTCGAAGCCTGTCAGAAACTGACCCCCCGGTTTCTGGGGCTGACAGTTCTGCAGCTTGACTCGGACGACTGGTTTCGGACATCGTTCGCCGCATTCCGTCATCAACCCTTCTGATTGCCGGAGGCGCAGCCTTCCGGTATGATCCGGACTTTGCCCGGCGAACCGGAACCCCTGTGGTTGTGAAGAACGGCGCTGCATTTCTGCAATTTCTGTTGACCTGCGATGTCAAAGTACAACGTCCAGGATCAAGGCGGGAAAGTCCTTCATCATTCGTTCCATGAAAAGAGGGCAGCCCCGACAATGAGACAGACTGCCGTCATTGCCGAAAGAATCATCATCTCCGGCATGACATCGGTGAGGCCGGCCCCGTCATTCATGATTTTTCGCACCGCAGACAGCATGTGGGTCAGGGGAAAGGCGGCGGCAATCCACTTGATCCATTGGGGCGCGCCTTCAATGGAAAACCAGACTTCGGATAAAAACATCATGGGCCAGGAGATAAAATTCAGAACCCCGCTGGTGAATTCCTCGCTGGTTCCCCGGGATGCCAGGACGAGCCCCAGGGAAGCCAGGCTGAGACATCCCAGAAGAAAGACCAGGGCAAGATCCAGATAAGCGCCCGCAACATCAAAAGAAAAAATGATATCACACCCGACCCAGACGATGATCAGCGTGAACATAAGCAGAAATATCCGCGAGAGCATCTGGGCGCTGAGGTATTCCATTGCGGTAAGGGGCGTTGCCTTCAGGCGCTTTAAAACGCCGTTTTTACGGTACCGGACCACCACGTATCCGACTCCCCAAAGCGCGCTGAACATCATGTTCATGCCCAGAATGCCGGGAAAAAGCCAGTCGATATAGCGGACTTCCTTTCCCTGCACCACCTGTTTGTTTAACAAATCCCCGACGTCTTTTGGCTGAAGGGATGCAATCAGCATCTTTTCCAGAATATAGCCCTTGGGTGAGGACTCATTGGTCCAGTATGAATACGGTGCAGTTCCCTGCCGAATCAGCATATCGATTTTATGGTGCTTCAAAAGCTTAAGCCCTGCCTCAAGCGTCGGGACACCCACAAATGCCACATATCTTGAAGATTGAAAGCCTTCGGGAAGTTCAACCTTGTGATGGATGGACAGTGGGGGGTCAACGGGGAAAACCCCTGCCTTGTATTCTGAAAAGGATTTCGCGCCAAAAACAGTGCCGAACCCGGCAATGATCAAAAAAGGAAACAGGAAATTCCAGCCGAATGCCGCGCGATCCCGGAAAAACTCCTTGTTTCTGGCGGCGAACATGGCCCAAAATCGCTTGAAACGCATCCGTTACTCCCGAAGCTGCCGGCCGGTTAATTTGATAAATACGTTTTCCAGGTTCGCCTCCGGGCAAGGCTGGCCGGTGCTGTCCTCACCGCAGTATTCACCGATCAGATCCGCAACAGTGCCGCGGGCAATGATGCGGCCATAATCCATGATCGCAATTTCGTCGCAGAGCAACTGGGCCTCTTCCATATAATGGGTGGTGAGAACAATGGTTTTTCCCTGGGATTTGATATTCAGCACAATATCCCATAGATTCCGCCGGGCATGCGGATCCATGCCCGTTGACGGCTCATCCAGAAACAGCAGTTCCGGCCGGTTCACCAGGGCCAGGGCCAGAAGCAGCCGCTGCCGCTGGCCTCCGGAAATCCGGTCGTTGTACTGGTTCTGAATGTCCACAAGATTGCAGGTTGCCAGAAGGCTGTCAATATCGGCCGTCTTGTGGTAAAGTTTCTGAAACGTTTTCAGGGTTTCCCGGACCGTTAAAAAAGACAGCAGTGCCGTATGCTGAAACTGGATGCCGACTTCTTCGCAGAAAGTGGCGGTTCTGGGGCTTCCGTTGTAATACACTTCGCCGGAAGTGGCGGAAATGATGCCTTCCATCATCTCGATGGTGGTGGTTTTTCCGGCCCCGTTGGGGCCAAGCAGGCCAAAACAGATTCCCCTGGGGATGGCAAAGCTGACATCGTTGACGGCTGTAATGGATTTATAGGTTTTTACCAGATTTCTGACTTCAAGAAGCGGGTTCATGGTCATGTGTGTGGCGTTTGGCTGTGAATGGATCGACATGTCGCAGTTTATGAAAAAGCCCTGCTGCTGTCAAGGACGAAGGGCTGTTTTTTCCCTGCCTGCCCTAAAACCCGCTGCCTAACTTTATGCTTGACAAACGGTCTGCTTAGATAGACAAATCAAGATTGATCACAATACCTCGGGACATGCGAAGAACCAGGCTGAACGGCCGATCCTGCGCAACTATCCAAAAAGGAGGAAACCATCCATGTATTTTTTTCGGGTGATAATTCTTTTATTCACGGTTTTCATGCATTTTTCGATCGCACCGGCTTTGATCCCATTGGTGCACGCAGCCGGTATCAAGGACTCGGAATCGGCGTCTCATGACACGGACGCCGCCGCCTACAGCATTGTCAACACTTATTCTTTTTCGAATTTTCGGATCATTCAGTTGACGCTTCCCGTTCTTTCCACCTATTCCTACTTGCTGATCAGCGACAGCGAGGCCCTGGCGATCGATCCCGGAAGGGATATCTCCGTGATTCTGGAAACCGCAAAAAAGGAAAATGTCACCATCAAGGGTGTTTACCTCACCCATTCCCATGCCGACTTCATCGCGGGACACATGGAAATGGCCAACACGCTCAAATGCCCGATCTATCAGAGCAAAAAAAGCGGGGCCCAGTACAGCATTCAACCCCTTTCCGATGGAGACCGGATTTCCGTTGGCGCAGCTTCCCTGAAGTTCATCGATACGCCCGGTCATACGCCGGACGGCATGTGCGCCCTGGTGTACGGCAAGAACAGCCCCGATGTTCCGGAGGCCATGTTTACCGGCGATGTGCTGTTTGTGGGCAGCATGGGACGGCCGGACCTTCTGGAAGGAAGCATATCGGCTGCATGGCTGGCCTCGGCGGCCTATGATTCCTGGTTCAACAAAATATCCAAACTTGGCGACGGCGTAACGTTTTTTCCGGCTCACGGCGCAGGGTCCCTGTGCGGTGCGCATTTGAGCGAAGAGCCTTTTTCCACCATCGGAAAGGAAAAGGCCTCCAACCCTTACGTCAAATACACCCGGCGCAGCGACTTCATTGCAGCGCTTCTGGAAGGCCTGCCGGATGCGCCCCAATACTTCAGACACAATGCCCGGATCAATCGGGAAGGGCCGCCTTTGATCGACTGGAATGCGCCCCTTCCCGCGGAAACCGCGGCTACAGCGTCTCTGTCCGATCCGGATAAAACATGGATCGTGGATGTGAGAAGCGCCCCTGCCTATTCAGCCGGCCATATCCCGAATGCCGTCAACATCGCCTTAAGGGGAAGGCTTGAGACCTGGACAGGCATCATGATTCCCTGGGGCGCAAAACTCGTGCTGTGCGGAACTGCCCCGGAACTGAAGGAATCGCTTTTTCGCCTGCACCGGATCGGCTACAGCGCAGAGGTGATCAGTCTGGACTCCTGGAAAAAAGCCGGCCTTGCCGGTAAACGTCACACCTTCCATTCCCACCCGGGAGCTTTACGATCTCATGCAGAAAGGCCGGGCACCGGTCATCGTGGATGTCCGGTTGCCGTCCGAGTGGATGGGGCTGAGAATCGGAACCGTGCTGAACCTTCCGCTCAACCAGCTTTCCGCCCTTTCCAGCAGGCTCGATCCATCGGAACCGGTTGTAACGGTCTGCAACTCCGCGTTTCGATCCAGTCTGGCCGTCGGAATTCTGGAACGAAAAGGCTTTAAAAAGGCTCGAAGCCTTGAAGGGGGGAGCGAAGCCTGGATACAGGCCGGTCTTCCGGTGCATGAATCGGTAAAACCGGAGTCGGCCGGTCTCTCCGGAAAACAGATTCGCCTGCCGGAACCCATTTCTGTTTCGGCCCTTCAGGTCCTTGATGACAGGTCCTCCCGGCGCCTTTGACCTGGTGGATATCCGGACGGCCGATCAGTTTTCGGATTACCATATCCCCGGCTCCCGAAACGTCGATATTTCAGAAGTCATTTCCAATCCCGATTCTCTGACCGGGACCGTCCCGCTCATCCTGGTTGACCGGGACGGGTCCATGGCCATGGCCGTCGGCGGAATACTGTCCCAGAAAACAGAGCGGCCGATACGCGTGCTTTTCGGAGGCCTGGAAGCCTTCTGGTCGGCTACCGAAAGAAAAACAGGCCGGCCGGTTCCCAACGCTTCCCGGCCAGCAATCCAGCCCGTCAACACCACAGCCTGCAACAGAAATACCGGTCACGCCGGCATCCCCGGCGCCTCCGGCCAAACGCAAAAGCGCCGGATGTTAGGAGGTCACACGATGAAATTTCTATCCAAAGAACCCATGGCCCCAACCAATCCCTATATCGCCGGGATTTTTCTGGGGCTGACGCTTCTGGCCTCTTTCCTGATCCTGGGCGCAGGCCTGGGTGCATCCGGGGGCCTTGCCCGGATCAGCGCTTTTCTGGAAGGGCTGCTGTTTCCGGCCCATACGCTGGCCAGCGAATATTTTGGCGCATGGGGGAAAAATCCCCTCAATTACTATCTGGTCTTCATGCTGGTCGGCATCTTTATCGGCGGTCTTTTTTCAGCCGTTTTATCCCTGCGGGTCTCGATAAAAGTTGAACGCGGAAAGGCAAGCTCCATAAAACTGCGTCTTTTTTTCGCAGCCCTGGGCGGCGTTATTTCCGGTTTTGCCAGCAGGCTTGCAGGCGGCTGCACGTCCGGCCAGGCCCTTTCCGGAAGCGCGCTGCTTCTTTCCGGCAGCATCGTGTTCCTGATCTGCATATTTGCCGGCGGATATGCAACCGCCTGGCTGGTAAGGAGGCAATGGGATGATTAATACCTTCTACGGATTGGATTCTCTGGATTCCGCTGGCGCATGGATTGCCTCCCTTGTGATCGGCATCTTTTTCGGTGTTTCCCTGGAAAAGGCCGGTTTCGGAAGCTCGAAGCGGCTGGCCGGCATTTTCTATTTCAGGGACATGGCGGTTCTAAAAGTGATGTTTACGGCCGTTGTCACCGCCATGCTCGGGCTTTCCATCGCCATATGGACCGGCCTTGTTGACCCCGCCACCCAGATTTATTACATGAAAACCTATTACGGCACCTATGTGGCGGCCGGCCTGCTGTTCGGCGCCGGATTTGTCATCAGCGGATGGTGTCCGGGAACCGCCGCTGTGGGCATGGCTTCGGGGAAAATCGACGCCGTCGTGTTTCTGGTCGGCAGCCATGGTCGGCAGCATTTTGTTCAATGAGCTCTTTCCCATTCTTAAACCCATTTACACGTGGGGTCAAAGCAGCCTTCAGACATACGGCCAGCCGGGACTGGCTTTTCTGCATGACAGCCTGGGCACATCCCGGCGCTCGGTGGTTCTGGGAATCACCCTCATAGCGCTTGCCTGCTTCTGGGGCACGGAATTCATCGAAGCCAGAAGAGGAAAAAAATCCTATTTTAACAGCCCTTTTCTGGCCCGGTTCAGCCTGGTGCTCATTCTGGTAGCCGGCATTCTTTTTCTGCTTCCGGAAAGGCAGCAGCCTGCCGCTGAAATCAAACCAACTGCCGCTGAAGCAATGACGACAGTTGGGGAAACAAAACCTCCCGCTGTTGAAACCAGGCCCCCTGCGGTTTCGGACCGCGCCCTTCTTTCCGATGTGGCGTCGGCCGCTGACCATGTGGAGCCCGAAGAGCTGGCAGCCGCGCTATATAACCGCGATCCCGGCGTTCTGGCCGTGGACATCCGCCCGGTTGCCGAATATAACGCCTTTCATATTCGCGGCGCCGTGCAGGTGGACATGCCGGATCTGCCCGCATTCGTATCCTCCCATGCGGACAAGACCCGGATCGTGCTGTATTCAAACGGCATGGTTCATCCGGCCCAGGCCAGAGACGCGCTTTATCGCTCCGGAGCCCGAAACGTATTTATCCTGACAGACGGGCTGGACGGCTTTATCGACCGGTGCCTGAAACCCGTATCCCTTCGAAGCCCGCCGCCGTCCGCCGAAGCCGCAAAGCAGATCAATGCATGGCGATTGTTTTTTTACGGCCAGAATGAACCCGCTTCCGCAGCAACAGAGGCAATGCTTCAGGGGCTGAAGCTTCCGGGCATGCTCGATACGGACTGGCTGGCAAATCACCTCGCCAGCCCGGATATCAAGATCATCGATTCCAGAAGTCAGCCGGATTACAATACCCGGCACATTCCCGGCTCATTTAGCCTTTCTCCGGAAAATATCAGGGGCAATGTGGACGGCGTTCCCGCCATGGTGATGCCGGCCGAGCTCCTTGCCGCCAGATTTGTCCCTTATGGGAATCCAGCCAAAGGACTTGATCGTTCTGGTGTACGACGGCGATAAAATCCGGGATGCCACGCTGATCGCCATGGCATTGGAGCGGGTCGGGCACAGCCGGTACGCGATTCTGGATGGCGGATTCGACAAATGGATGGCCGAAGGCAAACCGATTGGAAACGCCCTGCCCCGGGTCCAGCGATCGGCTTATCCGGTAAAGCCGGGCGCCGACACCTTCAGCGTTTCGTATGAAACGGTGCTTTCCCATGTTCAAAAGAGAAGCGCCCTGATCCTGGATGTCCGGCCGGAAGACTATTTCACCGGCAAAAAAACGGATGAAGCCCGGGCCGGACACATTCCGGGAGCCGTCAACCGGGTTTTCAGCGCAGACCTTTTAAAGAGTGACACATACACCGGGTTCAAGCCGACTGTCTGAGCTGATTAAAAGCTATGGCGGCATCATTTCGTCCCTGGATACCCCGGTTGTGGTGCACTGCCGTACCGGCCATCAGGCCAGCCAGACGTATTTCGTTCTGAAGCATCTTTTGGGCTACCGGAACGTCTACTGGTACGACGCGGGCTGGACCGAATGGGCCGCAAGACCTGAGCTGCCGATCGAACAATGAACCGCCTTTGTTCATGACATGAAGCATTCATGTACCCTTATCAACTTAACGATTTATTAATGGATTTCTCATGCCCCAGCTGATCACAATTGTTGGCCACTCAAATTCCGGGAAGACCACCCTGATTGAAAAACTCATCCCCGAGCTCAAACGCCGGGGATATCGCATTGGAACCATCAAGCACACCCATCATGGTTTTTCGATGGATCAAAAAGGAAAAGACACCTACCGCCACCGCGCCGCCGGCGCGGATGCCGTTCTGGCAGCATCTCCGGGTCAGATCGCCCTGGTGAAATCCATGCCGGAAATCAGCCTGGACAGTCTGCTGCCCTATTTTCAGGACATGGATATCGTTCTGGTGGAAGGGTTTAAACAGGAAAAAAAGCCTAAAATCGAAGTCTTCCGATCCCAGATCCATCAAACCCCGCTTTTCCCTGAAGATGACCTTCTTGTGGCGGTTGTAACGGATTCCACCTATTCCGCAAGGGTTCCGGTGTTTCAATTCGATGATATTCAGGCGATCTGCGATGTGATAGAAAAATATTCAGGACCTGGACTGGACCAATGAGAATTACTGAACGTACGCCTACACCCCTTGAAGACATCATCGAATTTATGAAAGTTTTCAATGGCGGATATTTTGTCGAATGGTTTTGTGGTGCTGGTTTGTCTGCGGATTCTCTCCGTTCGTATCATCATAAAATGATTTGGGAATAAGAATGGTTTCTTATGGGTCTGTAGAGTGAATGATACCATTCGTATCCATAAAAATGGCCAGACTCATGCATATATGCAAGTAGTCATGACATTTCAAAATATGGTTTCTCTCTATGTCGGGTGGGTCACCCATTCAAAACAGCGATGAGCCTATAAAACACCAGATGACAAGGGTCTATTTTGAGCTTAAGAAGTCAATTCCTTGGCAGTTTGTCTGACCAAGTGGAAAGTAACAAATTCGTATATAATCAGCTATATACGATACAATCAGGATAAAAGTATCATTGGGGCATCGAAATGGCCAAGCTAAACGGAAGGCGGGTCTTCACAGCATGCATAGAGCATATCGCCGTGGGCAGTTTGTCGTTTATCGCGCAGGTAAAGATCGATCTTGGTGCATTTATACCAAAACCTAATGAGATAGCTTGGTCCGATCCCGGTTCAAGGACCCGATTCAAAGTTTCTTACAACCCTAATCCGGTTCTTATACAGTTATCGTGTCAACAAATCTGACTAAGGGCCATCGTCCCAGGGCGCCCAGCTTTTAACAGACACCGCCGATTCCCCCAGAATTTCCTGTATATCCCCCCGTTTGATCAGCCTGCCGTTGTAAAGTACGGCTACCTGGCGCGTCAGCGCCGGAATCTCGGAAAAATCATGGGTCACAAAGACGGTCGTCATACCGGATGCGCGAAGAATATCACCCATCTCGGACAAAAGCGATTTGCGGGTCGGATAATCAAGTGCGGAAAACGGCTCGTCCATCAACAGAATTTCCGGTTTCATGGCCAGGGCTCTGGCGATACTGGTTCGCTGGGATTCGCCGCCCGAAAGGTTTCTGCTCCGTTGCCCGCTCAGGCGGTTGATGCCCAGCCGGTGCATCCATTCTTGGGATCGGGCGGCAGCCTCCTGCCTGGAAACCCCTCGAATGCGAAGTGGAATCTCAATATTTTTTTGAACTGTCGTATCCAGAAGCAGGGCTTCCTGAAATACCATCGCCAGCTTTCGCCGGGCAACCAGGCGGTTGCCATTCCCGACAGTATCGCCATCCAGCATGATGATTCCGGTATCCGGCTCAATCAGAAAAGCTAGAATTTGAAGCAGGCTGGATTTTCCCGCACCATTGGGTCCGACAACCGCCAGAACATCGCCGCGATTCAGAATAAACTGTTCGATATCCAGAATGTCTCTGCCGGAGCGCCTTAGTTTGAGGTTTTTTACGGATAGTTTGGCAGACATCATTGGCCTGCCTTTCGCTGCTGCAAATAACTGAGCAGGGCGACGATGATAAAAGTCAACACCAGCAGGATGATGCTGAGCGCTGTGGCCAGTTCAAATTTTCCCTTGGAAACCTCCAGTACCGTAGCGGTTGTCAATACCCGTGTGTATCCCCGAATGTTGCCGCCTACCATCATGGATGCGCCCACCTCGCTGATGACGCCGCCGAATCCGGCAATGATCGCGGACAGAATACCCAGCCGGGCTTCCCAGAGCAGCAGCATCAGGTATTGAAACCGGGTGGTGCCCAGAGACTTGATCTGAAGCAGCAGCTTGGGATTGAGAGACTGAATGGCGGCTATACTGAATCCGGCCACAATCGGGCTTGCAATGATCGCCTGCGCCAGAATCATGGCGGTTGGCGTGTACAGAAGACCCAGCATGCCCAGAGGTCCATACCGGGTCAGCATCAGCCAGGTTGCCAGCCCCACCACCACCGGCGGCAGTCCCATGCCAAAATTGATCAGACTGACCAGAAGCCCCCGGCCCTGAAACCGGGTCAGGGCCAGGGCCGTGCCAAGGGGAATACCGATCAATACGCTGATGAAGGTGGCAACCGTGGAAACATGAATCGTTCGCCAGGTAATGGCAAGAACATCCGGGTCCAGGGAAACCAGCAGATTGAACGCGGATTGAAATCCGTCAAGAAAAATGGTCATTTAATCGCATCCGGAAAAAACAGTGGCGCACCATATTTGTCTTTTCCAAAATCGCCGATCACCTTCTGGGTTTCCGGGGCGATCATGAATTCGACAAATGCCTTGGCGCCTGCCGTGTTGACCTTCGAAAATTTCTCCGGGTTCACCTGCATCACATGATAGATATTCAACAGGGGTTTGTCGCCTTCGGATAGAATCTCCAGTTTGACATTGGCTTTCTGGGCCAGATAGGTTGCCCTGTCCGTCAGGGTGTATCCCGCTTTTTCGGAAGCCATCAAGAGCGTTGCGCCCATTCCCTGGCCGGTTTCCTGATACCAGGGTTTTCCGGTCGGGACGACACTCGCGTCTTTCCACAGACTCAGCTCTTTTTTGTGCGTGCCTGAATCATCCCCGCGGGAAATAAAAACCGCACCGCCGGCGCCAATCGCCTTGAATGCATCCGCCGCGGTTTTCCCTTTGATTTTTGCCGGATCGGCTGCCGGGCCGACAATGATAAAATCATTGTGCATCACCAACTGATAGTTGATTGCCACGCCGGCATCCACCAATTTTTTTTCCGAAGCAGGAGCGTGCACCAGCAGCACATCCGCTTCACCTTTTTCACCCATGGCCAGGGCCTGGCCGGTTCCAACCGCAATGGTCTTGACCCGAAATCCGGTTTTCTTTTCAAACAGGGGAATCAAAACATCCAGGAGGCCGGAATCCACAGTTGAAGTGGTGGTGGAAAGAATCACGTCCTTTGAATCCGCAGCTGAAGCAAGTGAAACGGTTACCACCGGCATCAGCAACAATACGCAGCAGACAGCAATGACCTGCATCCGAAAAAACAATTTGTTCATGAGTAAATTCCTTTCTGTGTCGAAACATGAATGATGAATGGCCTCAAAAATAGTCAGCGCCTCAATACAGGTGTGACATATCACCTCCTTTTGATATCCCGACCCGACAGAAAGGAATACGAGTGAGTTGCTGTTTGCAGGCCATAAAAAAACCGGACCCTGCAAACAGGCAGCAGAGTCCGGTAAAAAAAATATTCCAATCGGTTCTGCTCCCCTTTCCGCAATGGGAGGCGCTGCCGTTTCCAGCAACACCCTGATAGGCCCGTCCGCCATAGCTTGATCTGCCACAGGTCTGAGGGCTCGGGAAGTATTGTAATGACGCTGCTTACATAGAATTGCTCTGGAAGTCAAGACATACTTGACGTCAAAAAAATCCTGAAGTCATGAAACCTTGAATCTGTCAAATGGTTTCATCACTTATTTCAGTGACTGCATGTGCTTCCTGAATCTGTTCATCTTATCCATTATGCTATCGCACCTGAAACCGGGCGGAATCGAAAATTGTACCGCCCTGAAAATGTATAGACGGCGATTACAGGTTCAAAATGCTGAAAAGGACCAGTTGTTCATTCACGATCCAGCTAATCATTTTTTGCAGTTCACAGTCCACTACCCAGTCGTTCGAATCTGGCGATCCGGAGGTCTGACAACCGTTCATTTTTGGCAAAAGTTCATTTTCCAGTCTGGATTGAGCAGCATTTATCCGTCCAGAAGCAGTCAACTTTTTTATATTCTTTATTTTATCTATCAACTGGGCTTGTTGACGGGGATTCCTGAAGTCGTATTTATCGGCTGAGACCAACATTCCAGCAAGAGAATCCATCTTTTCCAGAATGTTTGGCAAGGGGTCAATGGCGCCATAGATGATCAGCTTTTCTCTATCCACAAAATTCCAACCGGCTTCCAGCGTGTCCACATCCGTTGTTCCCGCGGGCAAGGGCTCAACTTTGATCAGGGTGGCTGTTCGCGTTGAGAACCCGGCGTTGTGATCGGCATTTTCATCAAACGGCCAGATGACATTCTGAGCAGAAGATGTCGAGCGCTGATCCGGAGGACCCGGGGTTTTCTGGGGCGGAACCACCCGGAAAGGACCTTCCCCGTCCAGTTTATTGTCGGCCGTTAACTGGCCGGGAACCAGCGGCTGGCCATCCCTTAGCAGTGCCAAAAGCATTTGCAGTCCTGAAGGGTTGACAATATGGCTTCCATTCGTACTCCCAAAACATGAGGGCGAGCTGTATTCACACCAGCCGTTCGAAGGATTGACGGAAATATCCGCCTCCGTATCATAGTAAAAAGGAGCCTGGCTGTAATCCCCATAAACATGATAAAGTAGGGGGTCATCGTCCGGTTCAAGCGGATGGTATTGCGACCAGCCATCCGGAGCATACACCAGAATACCGGTTGCAGAAGGAAGTATTCCAGCGGTATCCAGCAGCGTGGGCATTGTAACGCCGCTGTACTGGACATAAGAATCCGTAGATTTGTGAGCGTTCATCAACTGAAACTGGGCGTGCTGTGGAAGCGACATTAGCTCGGTTTTGGAATAGATCCGATAAGGAGCTGTAACCTTACTGGGATCATCTTCCGGGTTTCCGGGATATCTCACGGCGGTAATTTCTTCATTGTTGGCGTATCCGTCGCCGTCTGAATCCTTTTGAGCGATAGCAGTCAGTGCCGCAACGTTTCGGCCGTTCGACCAATAATCTTTGCCGTAGGTATTCAATGTTTCGATAATATTTCCCGACTTGTCATATCCATAGGAATAGTGACACCACTGACAGCTTCCCAAACTTACCCAGCTGCCCGGTTTTTTTTCATATTTGCCGCCGGTGTGGCAAAGGGTGCAACTGTCCAGCTTGGTTCCCGCTTTATCTGGATATGCTTCCAGAAACGCAGCTGAATCTGTTTCCCCTTGATGATGATAGGCGCAATCCGCCCTGCTTGTCCACATCCAACACAGTCCTGCCAAAACCAAACATAATAATTTCTTTCTCATCTCCATCTCCTTAATCTGCGTTTAATGATCGTACTGCCTGGCATATTCAGCATCGTTATACAGCCCTTCTCCAAAACGATCTTTTCCGAAGTTTCGAATCAGCAACTGCCCTTTTTCAGAACCAACAAAATCAACGAATTGAGAAGCGGCAGATTGTCCGGGCGTGGCGCCTTTCGGCTGGCAGAGCGCATGATAGGTATTGATCAACACCGGATCTCCTCGAAACAATACTTTCAAACGTTTTAGAGAGCTATTGGCCTCAATCCAGGTGCTGCTGTCGCACATGAAATATCCTCCCAGGCTGTCCGCGTTTTTCAGAGTATCCAGCATGAATCCCTTGGAAAGAACATACCAGTCGCCGGAAGGCGTTATGTCCGATGCCTTCCAGATATCTAGCTCTTTTTTATGAGTTCCGGAATTGTCTCCGCGGGTAAGAAAAAGCGATTTTGATTCCGAGATTTTTCTGTAGGCATGAACTGCTGTTTTTGCTGCAGCAATGCCGGCAGGGTCTTCAGGTGGGCCTACAATGTAAAACTCATTGGAACCAATAAGGGTGCGCTTGATGGCCCATTCTTGCTGAACTGCCTCTTTTTCGGCAACCGGGGCATGGACCATGACCGCATCCACCTGTTTTTCTTTGAGCATCTTAAGGGAATCGCCGGATCCGGCCTTTACCCAACAAAGAGAGGCTTTCTTCTCCCGATTGAATTCTTCTGCCAGCGCCTTCAGCAAGCCAAGCTCCCCGGGGCTTCCGGTGGCCAGACTAAAGCGCTGGGTGTTGCTTCCATAGGTTTCTGTTCAATTCTCCTGGGCATGGAGCTTAATGGACAACCCAGATATCAGAAGAATAACAACAAACAACTGCCAACAATGTAATTCTCTGTTTTTCATAAAACGCCTCCTTATCTGTATGTGCCGATCGCTAATCGGATAGAAAATGGCTGAAATGATCGTTGAATTTGCATCTTTGATGGATATCTTCACCCAGTTGATGAAAAATATGTTTTTCAAAGCGACAAAGATTTGATTCAATGAACATCCGTTGTTTACGTCCAGCATGTTGAATTTTCAGTGACAATTCAAAAGAATTTGAAATCTGCCAGGCATTGATGAATCCAACAGCCTGAGCAATCTTATTTAATCGTTCCTCTATATTTTCAAGATAGCGACTGGAGATATAGCCGGAAGAATACAACTGCGCTTTCAATAGCGGTAGGAGAGGCGGTTCTTGAACTTCCAGCAATGTGTTTTGGGATAGCCAGAAAGACGGGCGGATATGATGGTTTAACTCGTTCGGAAAATGTTCGCTCAGCCTTTGATGTCGATGTTTTGTCAGGCTTTGTTTGGATCCGCAAACATGAATAAGGATTTGTCTGGGATTATATATCAGATCACCCACTGCTGTAAATTCGGCCATATCGGCATAGTTGCCGGCACATAACACCGTAAGCTCTGTCAATCTGGCTACAGTCAGCCAATAGATATCTGGAAAAAGTGGAGAAAGGTCGGTGAGCTTTTCAAACAAAGAAAGCAGCATAGATTCGTTGATGGTTAAGGTTGATGCCTGTTCATTTAAATCGAAATTAAAATCAAGGATGCTCCTGAACCATTCCAGTTTATTATTCATGGTTATTCCAGCTATTTTTCAAAATTGGGGATATCGCGCACATCGGATTGTGACCTTTTAACGGAAATATTTTAATATGTCAATAATGACATATCGATGGAACTATGTCGCTAATTTCATTAATCCTGTGGATATTTTTCTTGCCCCATCCTGTCAGAGTGAATTATTTAGCAAGAGGTAAATATAGGCGTTGTCAGTGCTCTTGATTTTTCATGACAACGCTGAATGAGCCACAAATGTGAACGAGCATTGGTTTTCAAGCAAAGGAATTATTTGAATGACATGACACAAAGAAAAGAAGGCCCTTTTTTTATCCGCTCGAAAATATGGTTTGAAGACGCTTCGGGAGAGGTGATTTTTGGTATAGGACGCCTTAAAATGCTTGAAGCCATTGATCGCAACGGTTCGATTCAATCAGCTGCCAAAGAGCTTAAAATGAGTTATCGCGCCTTATGGGGAAGAATAACTGCCACGGAAAATAGAATGGGTCGGCAACTTTTGACTCGAAATATCGGCGGTTCTGCAGGTGGCGGCTCTCAGTTGACCCCTTTTGCAAAAATTCTATTGGAAATTTTTCAAGACATTCATCAGCGCATTGCCGATGAATCGGATCGATTGTTTCAAGAAGAAATCCTTTCAAAAATCACCCGAAAAGATCCATAAGGAATCCAGTTTATACAGCAAATGGTATCTGATATTTCTTGGGTTTCGTCTAAGAAAAGTACACGAATCCGCGAAAAGCTGCTCCAAGCAGGATTCTACAGCGATCGCAAAAAAACAGGCGTGTGTCTACAGTTTGACTGGCTTTCAGAGAGGGGCGAATCCTAAAAAATACCCGCTGGTAAGGTAAAGAAATTCCATGCATTTTAAGACCGTCGCAACAGGGGATCTTGCCGAAATAGTCAGAAAATTGCTGGATGAAGCAAAATGTTCGACTTTAGATTATGTTATCCAATCCTTAAGACATGGATGGTACGAAAATATTAACAATACCGAAAGAATGCAAAAGCCGACGTCGCCATAAAACTCGACAATTTGGTAAGCTCAAAGTCAACCTCAGCCAGAAAGTTACTTTCAAGTAACGCCAAGCGAAAACGCGTCAACCCTAATTTCGTTTATTGACCATGCCGCAGAATCCTATCCCTTGCAATTAATTTTGGTTGTCCAACCTGGTTCCCCACTCCACCAAGGGATTTTCATCGAGGTGTTAGTTTATGGAAGACCTAACCACCATAGTCTTAATCTGCCCAATTTGCTCAGCCCTTTCTATGGTGATGTGGTGCCAAGAAACTTTTCAGGTGGCGTATTTGCTTGAAATTGCACAATAATTTTTTTGAGCTGTTAAAGACCAGTTTGACTTTAGAACCGTTTCATTCAATTTCATCAAAGACGACTTCGTAAATGGTTTTTCATGCCCCTGGTTTTGCCGGAGGCAAGTGAGGGTCTGTCCGTTCAGGCAGATCACCGTCATCGGCATGATGAGCCAGAACTGCGGAAATTGCTAAAAATCGATGCGATTGCCACGGTCGCCAAAAAGGTGCAGATAGTCCGGGTCAAGCGCAAGATTCAGGCTGTCGCCAGTCGGCTCCTCGCCGGTTCTGACGACAATCTGCCCCTGCGGGTGGAAAGAATAAACCAGAAACTCCGGCCCGATATTTTCGATGACGTTGACAGGAAGGCAAAGATCTTTCCGGTCTTCTTCTGTGATCACGAATCGTTCCGGTCTGATGCCGATAGTTATCTGCTTGAAATTTTTCTGCTTGAGCGCGGCCGCGGTTTCTGCCGGCAATCTTATCCTGAGCTGGCCAGTCTGCAGGAAAAGCCGGTCATTTTCTTCAACAATATCTCCTTTCAGTAGATTCATGGTCGGTGTCCCGATGAATTTGGCTACGAACTGATTGACCGGCTTGCGGTATATTTCAACCGGCGTTCCGGTCTGCTGAATGGCGCCGTTATACAGAACCGCAATTCTGTGACCCAGCGTCATGGCTTCCAGCTGGTCATGCGTCACATAAATGGTGGTGACCCCGAGTTTTTTCTGAAGATCCTTGAGATGCGCCCGCATTTCGCTGCGCAGCTTGGCATCAAGGTTACTGAGGGGTTCATCCATCAGACAAACCCTGGGGTTGCGTATGATGGCGCGTCCGATGGCAACCCGCTGGCGCTGCCCGCCGGAAAGCGCTGAAGGCTTGCGGTCGAGCAAATGGTCGATCTGCAGCATGCCGGCAACTTCTTTCACTTTCCCGGCTATTTCTTCATGCGTAGGCACTTTGGGTAGATTCGTCAGCGGAAACGCTATGTTTTGTGCGACCGTCATATGCGGGTAAAGCGCATAACTCTGAAACACCATGGAAATATCGCGCTCAAACGGGCTCTTGAAATTTCCGGCGGCATCGGCGATCAGTTCATGGTCGAAAAACAGCTCGCCACCGCCGGGCTTCTCAAGGCCGGCGATCAGATTCAGCAGGGTACTCTTGCCGCAACCCGAGGGTCCGAGCAGCACAAAGAACTCTCCCGGCGCTATTTCGAGATCGATGCTTTTAAGAACATCGATGCGGCCGCGGAAGGTGAAAAAGCTTTTGGAAAGATTCTTGAGTGTAATTCCGGTGGCGTTCATCGATGGTTTCCTCCAGGTGATCACTTTATCGCACCGCCCATGAGCCCCTGAACAATGAACCGCTGAAAAATAAACGTCAGAATCACCAGCGGCACGGATGCCATCGTTGAGGCTGCCATGAGGTTTCCCCAGGGCATTTCGCCGTGAAGACCCTGAAACAGGGCAATTCCTACCGGCAGGGTCTGTGCGGTATAATCTATGGTCAGCATGATGGCAAAAAGAAATTCATTGAAACAGGCGATAAATACCAGCAGGGCCGATGAGAAAATGCCCGGCAGCGCCACCGGAAAAATGATTTTATAAAGCACCTTCATTCGCCCGGCGCCATCTACGAGTGCCGCTTTGTCGAGTTCCAGGGGAATCTGGGAGAAATAGCTGAGATTGATCCATAACGCGATGGGAACGGTCCAGGCGATATAGGGCAGAATCAGCGCCAGGTGGTGATTTATCAGGCCAACCTTCGCAAACATTTCAAACAGGAAACCGACAAGGCTGATTTGCGGAAACATCGACATGGCAAGAATCAGCATGGGGATGAAAGCGCGACCCGGAAAGCGCATGCGCGAAACCGCATAAGCGGCCATGCTGGAAAAAAGGCTCACAACAACTGTGGTGACAATTGAGATCAGAAGACTGTTTTTGAAGTAGTCCAAAAAATGCAGGGACGGCGAGGTGAGCACCTGATAATAATTGCTCAGCGAATATGCCGCGATTCCGGTGATCAGAAAGTCAGCACGGTCGGCCAGAGAGATCCACAGCATCCAGATGAAGGGGCCCAGCGTCAAAGCAAGCAGAAACAGGCTCATGGCAAAAATCAGGCATTTTTTTATCAAGGCTTCCCGGCTCATTTCAATGACTCCGAAAACCTTCCGGCTCTCAGATATATCAACGTGACGGCCAGTGACAGCATGAAGGTGACCACAGAAACTGTTGAACCCAGACCGAAGCTGTCGTTGGCGAAAGCCTCAAAACCAAGATAGGAAAGGGTTCTGGTCGAGCCTCCGGGCCCGCCGCCCGTGAGCACATAGACCAGATCAAACATTCGCAAAGAATCGATGGTTCTGAAAATCAGGGCGATCACCAGAACCGGCTTGAGCATCGGCAGGGTAATCTTGTAAAAGCGCCTGAACAGACCGGCGCCATCGACCTTTGCCTGCTGATAAAGGTCTTCCGGAATGGCCTGCAGACCGGCGAGCAGAATCAAGACCACGAATGGCGTCGTTTTCCAGACATCGGCAAGCACCAGCGCGCAGAAAGCGCCGAACCCGGTTCCCATCCAGTTGATTCGCTCCGGTGCAATCCCCAGATTGACCACCAGAAAGTTCATGACCCCGTAAGTGTATTCATAGATCAGCTGCCAGGTGCGGGCTGATACAATCGTGGGAATGGCCCAGGGAATAAGAATAACGACCCTGAGAAAGTTCCTTCCGACAAAAGCTTCGTTGAGAAGAAGCGCAAAGAGAACACCGAAAATCGCTTCGAGAAAAACCGAGGCAATGGTATAGGCAATCGTAAAGCGCAATGCCTGCCAAAAGTCAGGAGAGCTCAGTAATCTGCTGTAGTTTTTAATCCCAACGAATTGCTTTGGCAGAAATGAGACATCAAGAAAAAAACTGTTGTAAACAGTGCCGATAATCGGCAACAGAATGAAAACGGCGACAACAAGCAGAAGCGGCGCCAGAAAGAAGCCGGCAGTGCGCACTTCTTTTGTTTCATAGCTTTGCCAAAAGTTATTTGACGCCATAATCTTTTATCAACTCCAGCACTTCGGATTGCGCCGTTTTGAGAGCTTCCTCAGCTGAGACGCGATCGGCAATCGCAGCATTGATATGCTTTTGAAGAATTTGCGAAACACGCGAATAGTAGGGAATCATCGGTCTTGGCACGGCGGCCTGAAAAACCTGCTTCAGGTCCAGTAATGCCGGATTTGCCTGAAGCAGTTCAGGATCATCATAGACGTCTGCTCTGCCTGGATTCCAGCCCAGTTTTAAAGCGAATTTTTTCTGTATGGGTGCGGAAGTCAGATATCTGATCAAAGCCGCGCTTTCCGGCTTCATATCCGAGAATTTTGACATGACGATGTGCCAGCCTCCAAGCGTCGAGGCACCATTTCCAGGCAGGAAGCCGGGCAGTGGCGCCATTTTGACCCTGCCTTTTATTGGAGAGTCTTTTGCGTTATGCAGACCCCAGGCATAGGTCCAGTTGCGTTCAAAAAGCGCATTTTCGTTCTGGAAGAAGCCTCTGACTTCTTCTTCTTTCATTCCGGTAAAAGTGTTGGGCGGAGATATGGGATTCTGGTGCAGCAATCCGTGCATGAACCGGAGCGCTTTGAAGTTGGCTTTTTGATCGATGACCGGAGTGGCGGAGTTGACAAAAAAGCCACCGCCGGCTGAAACGAAGAATTCCAGGGCATTGCAGGTCAGCCCCTCGTATTGTGCCCCCTGCCATACGTAACCCCAAAAATTCGGGTTGCGGACTCGTTCCGCCGGCGTAACTTTCTCTGCCATCCGTCTTAGCTCTTCCCAGGTTTGTGGCGGATTATTGTAGCCGTGGGCAGCAAGCAGATCTTTGCGATAATAAAGAAGCCCACTGTCAATATACAATGGCAGCCCGATCAGTCTGTTTTCGTAGGTGTCTGCAAGATCGATAATTCCGGCAAAAAAAGCCTTTTTCTCGATGCCGTATTTTTCAAGGGGTTCAAGCCAGCCGGAGGCCGCTATCTGAGCAATCCAGCCGACATCCACCAGCATGACATCAGGGTCCGGCTGCTGCCCGCGCTGCGCCAGCAGAATCCCCTGTTTGCGCTGTGCCGAGTCGGTTGTTTGCCGGATCAGCGTAACCGGGACACCGCTTTGCGCGGTGAAAGACGTCAGAATTTCCTCAAAAAAAGCGATCTCGTTGGGTGCGCCGCCGACCATGAACGAAAGCCCGGACCGCCTGGAACAACCTGAAAAAACAACCAGCAACCCGGCCAGGAAAAACACAACAGCCACTGCGACGATTCTCTTCTTTATAGAAACATCGGATTTCTTTCTGAGCATTAAATAACAGCCAGTTTTTCGGACATCCATCATTTTCATAGGATCCGGCATGGGACAAGACGGCATGCGACGAGAATAGCCCGGTACGCAGCGAGAACGCCAAAAACCAAGGATGCTGCTGGCCCGCGACCCGTTTCTCTGGCAATCTGGGATCAGGCCAAAGACCGCGACTGCTACAATGAAGATAATGGCTAAAAACGGACCTCAGCCAATTTCAGTACATATAACACGCATTTGGATTTCTTGTCAAAGACACTGCAAATCATTTACTATCATACACTTGCTGCCTGTCCGGAAGCTTGCTGCTGCATCTTGAACGGATCGGCTTAATATGACCGCCTTTAATCGATTTCATTCCGGGAACGCCTTGCTTAATTATTGACAAAAACCAGAACTTTTGTTTTGTTATTTACCGTGGCACGGATAGCAAGATCAGTCGCTCCGGGAATCCTGCATCGTGCAACATAGATGGGAAAAGCCGTCAGTTGACATTTTTCTGCGATGAAGATTACAATTCCATCTGGAGTTGATAAGGATGGCTTAAGCTTTGCCATTGGCGAGGTGCACAGGCGATACACTCGGCGGATTAATTTTCGTGAAGATGTCCCCTGAATTCAGTTGTCTAAAAATATGTCCTGTGGTGTCAAAGAAGGGAATACGTCATGCTCAAAATGGAAAACGTCTCCTTGTTAATTGTTGATATTCAAGGCAACTTGGCACACGCGATGCATGAGAAAGAACTTCTGTTCAAGAACATGCAAAAGCTTATCAAAGGGATTCAGGTTTTAGGGCTTCCTATTCTCTGGGTAGAGCAGAATCCGCAAGGCCTGGGGCCGACAATTCCTGAAATTGCAGACATTTTATCCAATATTCAGCCTATCAGCAAGATGAGCTTTAGTAGTTGCCGGAATGACCGCTTTATGAAAGCGCTGAGAGCTCTGAATCGCAAACAGGTCCTGATTGCAGGTATCGAGGCGCACATCTGCGTCTATCAAACAGCAGCAGATCTTGTGGCTCTGGGGTATGAGGTCCAGGTTGTGTCTGACGCAGTATCTTCAAGAAACCCGGTGAACAAGGAAATCGGTTTGCAGAAAATGAGAGATTCTGGTGTCAGTCTGACGAGTGTCGAAACCGCTTTATTTGAACTAATCAGGGTGGCAGAGGGAGAACAATTCAAGGAGATTCTCAAGATTGTGAAATAATTGGGTCGCCCAACCTGCTGCTGCATGCGACGGCGCGGAAGCCGCGCCGGGAATCCCGCATCATGTAACGCAGCGGGGAAACAGGTGGCCCCTGAATTCCCCGGAAAAAAACCACAATAACCTGATCCCGGATTTTTCAATCCACAACGACTAATCCTGTACTGGTTTCTTTAAATATAATGAAAACACCATGCCGCAAAGCGATATGGCCCCTGCCACCAGAAAGGGAAGGGTAAAAGACTGACTCACATCGGCCAGGTATCCGCCAAGCGCCGGACCGATGGACTGGCCGATACCAAAGAAAAGCGTGATGAACCCAAGCCCCGCAGGGGCAAGCCTGGGACCGACAAAATCCCCGGCTGCGGCGGCCATGATGGTCGGGATGCTCCAAGCCGTCAGACCGAATAATATTGCAGAAACATAAAATCCTGCCTCAACCTTGACCAGGGCATAGACAATATAGGACACCCCCAGTACCAGGTAGGCCAGAGCCGCTCCTTTTCCGCGGCCGATCCTGTCTGATATGCTCCCCCAGATCACACCGCAGAAAATGCTTAAGCCCCCGGCTGTGGCCCACAAACCGCCGGCCCAGGCCTGGGTATAACCCATCTCCTTGACAAGATAGGCGGCAAAAAAAACAATATAAATGATATAGGACATGCCGTAAAAAAAATACACCACTCCAAGAAACCAGAGCGCTTTCATTTTATAGACCTTGCCCCAGTCCAGGGCGGAAACCTTGCCTTGAGCCTGTACCTTCGGGCTTTCCTCTTTTTTCTCCTGTCCCACTGGCAAAAGCCCTTTGTCAGCCGGCTGGTTCCTGATAAGGGCCAGCACAATCACGGCAACCACCAGGACACAGGTTCCAAGTATATACCAGGAATACCGCCAACCGTCTGTTTCATATGATTTTAAAATAAAGGGAACAATAAGGCCTGATAAAAACATCCCGAGGCCAATGCCGCCGGAAACAATTCCTGTTGCAAATCCCCGTTTATTAATGGCAAACCAGGCAGATCCAAGGGCCATGGCAGGAACATAGGCCGCGCCATTGCCAAGACCGGTTAAAAGGCGCATGGCAAAAGCAAACCCGAAGGATTGCGCAAGACCTGTCAGGATCATGGTGATCCCCATGAGCACAAGGGCCAACGCAATGACGATTCTTGTACCGAACCTGGCGGCCAGGAACCCGCCGATAATGGCCATGGTCATGTAACCGATGAAATTCCCCGTACCCAGAAGCCCAAGCTGGGTATAATCAAATTGAAGCCCGTCCTTCATGGCTGGCAGGAGAAGCGTATAGGCCATTCGCCCGAAACCATGAGCTGCAACCGTTGTGATAAGCCCCATAAAAATGACGATCCACCCGTAGTGAAGTTTCTTTTCCATACATTTCTCTTTTTTTTGTTTAAATAACAGCAAAATTCTCGTGATCTTACGCAGTGAAATACCTTTTCACAACAATTTTTGAATTGCAATGATTTAATAGAACCCCCGTGACAATCAAGCGCCACGCAAACTGTTTCGGGCGTTCCGGAGACGCTGTACTTATTTATTGACAAAAATCAGCACATTTGTTCTTTATGAACCATCGCGCGGATAGCAAGAGCCGGCGCGCCGGGAATCCCGCATCATGTAACACAGCGGGGAATCAGGCACCAGAAGAATTCATCTGGTAAACTTCATAATGGGAGGTGCTGCTTATGTTAAGAATCAAAAGAATAATGAGTGTCCTTGTTGCTGTTTTCTGTCTGTTCATGGTCATTTCCTTGTCGGCGGGAGCCACTGAACCGAGCCGGTTGAACCGGATACTCGAGAAGAAGGTCCTGCGGGTGGGAACTCCCGGTGATTATCGGCCTTTTTCCATGCTCGACAAAACCACAGGGAGATATGAAGGGCACGATATTGACGTTGCCCAGCTGCTCGCGACAGAGCTGGGAGTAACGGTAGAGTTTGTCCAGACCAGTTGGCCAAAACTGATGGAAGACTACCTTGCCGATAAGTTCGATGTGGCTGTTGGAGGCATTACCCGAAGCCTGGCCCGTATGATGAAAGCCGACTTCCTTCCACCTTATGCTCCCAACGGCAAAGTAGCTTTGATAAGGATGGCAGACAAAAACAGGTTTATCTCCCTTGAGAAGATAGACGTTCCGGAGACGACGGTTATTGTCAATCCCGGCGGCACGAACGAAAAATTCGTACAAGCGAATATGAAAAAGGCTAAAGTTGTCGTTCACCCGAGCAACGCTGAAATTCCGGCTCTGATCGCCGATGGCAAGGGAGACGTGATGATCACCGAGGCCTATGAGGCTGTTGTGTACTCCAAATTGGACGCAAGGCTCTATCCGGCCTTTATTGACAAACCGCTGACCAAAATAAGTTTTATGGGATTCATGATCCAGCAGGATGATCCGCAGTTCACAAAGATCATGAACTATTTGTGGAACGATGCGAAACTCCGAAGAGATCTTGATGTCATCTTCGATAAGTGGCTGAAATAATAAATTGTTGGGTTTGGCCGATATTGGTCGCACCTCTGGTTAATGGTGGAGAGGTCGGCAAGGCGACATGAAAGAAATTGTAATTAAGAAAATACAGGATTTTTTGAAAGATTATCAAACCGGTCAGAATATCGCTACCCGATGGGGTGTGCCGTCTGTAGGGTTTGCCTCGGCCGATGATGCGATGTTCGATCAGCTGCGTTCAGTTGCAAGTCCGACTCATTCGGTTCCAAAAGATTTTCTTGAAAGCGCGGAAACCGTAATCGCCTTTTTTATTCCTTTTCCAAAATTGCTGGCCCGTACAAATATAAAAAACCGCAACAGCTCTGTAGAGTGGGGTGTTGCTTATATCGAAACAAACGAACTGATCCGACAACTCAGCAAGTTTTTACAGGAATTTTTTAATTCCAGGGGATTTCAGTCTTATAGCATCCCCGCCACCCATAACTGGGATGAAGAAAAATTGATCAGTGACTGGTCGCACCGGCATATTGCTTACATCGCAGGGATTGGCAACTTTGGTTTAAATAATATGCTGATCACTGAAAAAGGGTGCTGCGGGAGGGTAGGAAGTTTTATTACATCCGCAAAAATTGCGCCGGATGTTCGTTGTGATCTTCCAGCCTGCCTCTTTAAATATGACGGAAGCTGCAGGAAATGTGTCCGGAAATGTGTAAATGAAGCCCTTTTTGAAGATTCCTTCGACAGGTTCAAGTGTTACGGCATGCTGCTTGAAAATGTAAAAGAGCTCAGCTCCATAGGCTATGCCGACGTGTGCGGCAAATGCCTCGTTGCTGTCCCCTGCTCCCATATCAATCCTGTGATGATAAAACGCCAAACATCCGGGAAGACGCCTCATCATTAAAACTGTGTCACTTACTCGACGGCGGCGCCGGTCGGGTAGCGTGTCGTCTTGGCCTTCAGCGCCTCGGCAACGCCAATCGTCGCGAAGAGCTTGTCGAGATAGATTCCGGTAGACGCCGTATTGTAGACGATGGAGTCGGCATCGAGCAGGGCCTGCTTCAGGAAATCAACGGTCGCAACATCGGGGGCGCCCCGGTATGCAAGATGATACCGGCCCCAAAACGCCCCGCCTCTTCACCCGGGTCTCCGGTAGGACCAGGCTCGACCGCGCCCCCGCTGACCACCGTGATCTCTGCGGCGGATGCCGTGCCCGCCATTAGAAAGAATGCCACGATAATGATGCGTTTCCTCCTTAATGATGGCTCGGAACTATGCAAAACACTCCTGACTAGTCCAGCCAACCAACAAGTCCCAGAAAAGGTCCCCGGCGTCCATCTGTCGGAAGGGATAGAATGTTCGTCTCCTTGCCAGAGTGCAGGTTCTTCAGCCAGACATCAGATGAGACGGCTGTGGATGAAATTGGCAGTTTGGCGGCTGATAAGTACTTTCCCGATGGCGATAATTGGTAGTTGACCCGTATGCCTGCATACAAGGTGGTTGCCGGGCTGAAACCAATGTCATTGATGTCCAAAAAGTCACTTTTCACTTTCGACACGGCGTAATGGTACTGGGCCTGCTCTCGGGAGGGGCGTTTGGTGAACTGCATCGTTTCAAAGACATATTCGTCGGTGGGTAAGACTCCGATCAGACGCGCGGTTTCGGGTGAAAAGAATCCCTTGGCGGCCGGTAATGCAGGGAGTTTTTTAAAGTGCTGACCGCGTTCGTCCATGATGTAAGTACCCACCCGGGCATAGGATTCCTTCGAAGTTACGTGGTCATCCCCAGTTTCCAACGTGAAATAAAGCCTTTCGCTTCGAGGGATCCAGCCGATACTCGAAGCAAAGCAGTCCAGAAACTTGCTGGTAATATCTATCTGGGAGAGAAGTGTTCCCTTAACAACATCGTGCACAAAGATGTACTGCTTTCGGTTCAACCGGTTGGTATAGCCGATGCGTGTACCGGTGAAATTGACGAAGATATCTGCGATGGATTCAGCTCCCATTACAGGACAGATCCTCCGATAGAGGTTGGAACCGTCGGTATAGAGTTCGTAGAGTGAGGCATTGCCGGGAAAGGGGACAGACCTCCCCCGCTCGGCAGCATGAGCAAACAACTTGCCGCCGCCCATAACCGGAAAATGGAATACGTAAAGATTTTGTACCAAGACGATAGACGTCTTCTCATCGGAAAAGACAAACTGCTTCTCGTCAGTTTCGGGATCAACGGAAAGAATTTCCGTCTTAACCGCTGCATAGTTGGAACCTTTGTAAACAATGGCGTAGGCCAGCTTTTCACCAGCCCAAGCAACATGCGCGAAAAAAACCAGACCAGCACATGCCAGACTTGTCAGGATTGAAATCATGGTGCTCTCTCGAAGTCAGCGTCCACGGCGTCACGGATTACGATTTCTGTCATTCTGAGACCTAATGTGAAAATCACCGGTTCAGCCGGTGCATTTTACTTGTTGATATTTGCCTTTATCGCGCTTTATTGGTTTTTTTCAATTAACTTTTTTTACTTTTCCGGACAAATGGTTATTTTCTCCAATATATTTAAATAACTGCTACTAAAGGAAGCCAAAACAAGATGATCGGTATGGATGCCATAACCAAAGACAGGAATCTGGAACAATTTATACGAACAATACAAAACAATTGTGATATTTCCGACGCCTCAGGTTCCGGTATTTTTTCTATCTGCGGCATGGCTCTGCGCCTCAGGGATCTCAACAAATGGGAAAAAAACCTCAATCCCTGGGAGGAAAACAATCCAGAAGAACTTGTGGACTGGATTGACCATAAAGAGCAGCTATGGGAGAAAATCGAGGGACAGGCATTTGCCCCCCTGCCTCTCTTTGAAAGGAAATACGATCCTTTTGATACTGCGGCCATCAACAAGATCTTATCTCCCCTTAATATATTTTATGGTGCAGGATACGCCCATTCCCTGAAACCCACTTTCTTTCTTGCCGGAATAAAAGAAACCCGTTATCTGGATGGTATCCCCATAGTGATCCTGGAAAAGGAACTGCTCCGGGATCTGTTAACCATCCCGGCCCTGAATCAGGATGGCTTTATCCTGATTCGCCGTGACGCTGCCTGCCTGTTTTTATGGGATCAGATGGTCTACCTGAAAAAGTCGGGACAGCGGTTTCTGCATTTTGCATTAAAACAATGCGGCCTGCCTGATACAGGACATGAAAGCCGAAAAACCCATTTTGAAACCATCCTGTCGGTCCAGGAGCAGACATATATTCATCATGAGATCGGGGAAATGAAAGACACGGTGTTTGATCACCAAATCTTCAGGGAAATTGTTTCCGAGTTCCCGCACACACCGGTTGAGCTTCTGGCGAGAACCGTGAAAGATCTTCTGGCAGATACTGTGGCCCATGGCACGCTTCAACACATCATCTCTACAAAAAACGCTGCCGGACTGGGATTTTATGCAGCCTTCCAGGACGGTCTTTTCCTGCCGCTGTTCCCGCAGTTTCGTAAAGCTTTTGAAAAATTTGCTTCAGACCGGGACTGGGAAGGAATCGAAACGGCAAGACAAAAAGGGTTCTTGACTGCCCGGCAATATGCCCTGGATCTTATCGCCATTTTCAGTAACGCAGCGGATCAAAACCATAAGGATCAGGTGGCGGAAAAGATTTTTAAAACACTTGTGCAGCCGCTGATTGAATAGTGCATCATTAATCGCGGTGCTGACTTCTTGAATGAAGAGCTAACCGGCTGACGCTGCTTTTCGTGGCAGACCGGTTGAGCGCCGGTAAGTGCTTCCGGTAAAGCGCATCGGGAATCCACCATTCTTCGAGCACCTGTTTTGCAAAGTCACTGTTTGCAGAGTCTTCACTGAAAGCTACAAGGTAAGTATCCGTCAGTTCGTCGAGAACTGGATCTGGTGGTAGTGCGAAATCATAGCTGTCCTCTGCATAGCCACCGCGCAGTGTCATCTGGGGAGCAGCCAAAGCATCGGAATGAAACGCCAGGCTGGCTCGGCGGCTGATCTCAGAATGCATCCTTTCTCTTTGCATGATATGTCTACGTAAATTAGCTGCCATATTCTTCAGCCCACGCAAGAAATACTTCAATGATACGCTCCTGTTTTGTTTCGTCACCGGCACCATGCCAAGTACCATTTTCGGTGTGGCAACTCACCCAATGTGAGCCCAATGCGAAACGCTGTGCATCAACTCCTTCTGCGATTTCGGCGAATTCCTGCATTTGCAAAGGCGTGCCTATGAGATTGATGTTTATCCACCATCACGGATTATCACTAGACTGAATGGTAATAACAGATGAATGAGCCCGTCCACCGGACTGCGAACGCTCTAAGGACCGGGTTTAGAACATGTGTAAATCATTGTGGTCTTGACATCGCTATGACCCAAGAGTTCCAGCACCGTTCAAATCTCATAGCCTTCTTGTCAATTGTTTTTATATGAAAATGGATAATTTACTATTTAATTCAAATGGTTGTGTTAGCCATTTTCATTGTTCGTTGTGCCCGTCACGGGCATGGGGGTTAGTGGAATATTAAATGCGATGATAATCAGTTCTCACTGAAATACCGTAACTGGGGAAGAGGTCTGTTTAAGCCAGCCAGCGCTTGCGGCGCTTGTAGTGCTTTACGTCCCGGTAGCTCTTTTTGCCCACTGCGGTCAGTCCCAGGTAGAATTCCTTGACATCGGCGTTTTCCCGAAGTTTTTCCACGGTATCGTCCAGGACGATTCGGCCGCTTTCCATGACGTAGCCGTGATGGGCGATATTGAGGGCCAGCCGGGCGTTTTGTTCGATTAAAAGGATGGTGACCTTTCTTTCCTCGTTGATTCTTTTGATGATCTCGAAGATCTCGGCCACCAGCAGGGGGGCCAGTCCCATGGAGGGTTCATCGAGGAGCATCAGCTTGGGATTGGCCATGAGGCTTCGGCCGATGACCAGCATCTGCTGCTCTCCTCCGCTGAGATAACCGGCCAGCAGGCTTCTGCGCTGCTTGAGCCTTGGGAAATAGGAATAGACCATTTCCAGGTCTTCCTTCATTTTCCGGGTGTTTTTATTGGTATGGCCGCCGGCGATCAGGTTTTCCTCTACGGATAAATCCACAAAGACCCGGCGGCCTTCCATGACCTGGAAGATGCCCATGCGGACGATTTTTTCCGGAGACATGCGGTCGATCCGCTGGCCCATAAAGGTAATGGAGCCTTCGGCCACCTTTCCGTCTTCGGTCTTAAGCAATCCGGAAATGGCCTTCAAGGTGGTGGTTTTCCCGGCGCCGTTGCTGCCCAGGACGGTCACGATCTGCCCTTCCTGTACCTGAAGGGAAAGGCCCTTCAATACCAGGATGACGTTGTGATAAATGACTTCGATGTTGTTGACGACCAATAAGGGTTCCATCAAATACCTTGTGTTCAAAGGTGACGGCTTCGCAAAAAGCCTATCTCTGCGCCGGGCTTCACCCTTCGTTATTGCGGATCACGCGCCCAGTCTTGAGTAGGCAAGGTTCTGTTCGCCCAGATAGGCCTGGATGACCAGTGGATTATGGCGGATCTCATCGGGGCTGCCTTCGGCGATTTTTCGGCCGAAATCAAGAACGCAGATCCGGTCGCTGATATCCATGATCAGACCCATGTCATGTTCGATCAGGATAATGGTGACCCCCCACTCCTCGTTAATATCCAGGATATAACGGGCCATGTCTTCGGTCTCTTCCAGATTCATCCCGGTAGCCGGTTCATCCAGAAGCAGAATCTTGGGTTTCATGGCCAAAGCCCGGGCCAATTCGACCCGCTTTTGGAGTCCGTAGGGAAGGGTGTGGACGACTTGTTTGCGGATATGCTCGATTTCCAGAAGATCAACAATCGTCTCTTCGATTTCTTTTCTAAGGGCCAGCTCTTCTTGCCGGGTTTTTCCATAATAAATGCCGCCTGAGAGAAATCCCGATTTCAAATGGACATGGCGGCCGAGTTTAATGTTGTCCAGAACGTTCATGTGGCCGAAAAGCTCCACGTTTTGAAACGTACGGGCAATGCCAAGCTGGGCGATCTTGTGGGTTTTTAACCGCGTGATCTCCCGGCCTTCAAAACAGATCCTTCCTTTTTCGGGATTATAAAACCGGTTGATGCAGTTCAGCAGACAGGTCTTGCCCGCCCCGTTGGGGCCGATAACGGCAAATATCTCTCCTTTTTTTACGCCGGTCGTCACCCCCGAAAGGGCATTTATGCCGCCAAAGTTCAGATAAATATCTTCAACGACCAGTTGGTAGTCCTGGGGGTCGTAGTCGTTTTTAAGGATATGGGTCATGGGTCCGTGACCTCCCGAACGCTGATCCGCGTCTCCATGCGGAAACCCGTTCCGTCCTGATAGCGAATTTCAGAAGCCACTTCGATCTCTTCTTTTTCCCCGTACAAGGCGTTTATCAGATCGGCATAACGTTCGGCCACGAACGAGCGCCTGAGTTTTCGGGTCCGGGTCAGTTCTTCGTCGTCGGCGTCCAGTTCTTTGTACATCATGACAAAGCGTTTTACCCGTGCGATTTTGGGCAAGGACTGGTTAATCCGGCCTATCTCCGCCGCGATCAAGTCGTAGACCTCTTTTTTCTGGGATAAATCGGTAAAAGTGGTGTAGGTCATCTTGTTGTTTTCCGCCCATTTTCCCATATTGGCCATGTCCATGATGATCAGGGCCGCAATAAAGGGCAGATCTTTTCCGACCACCATGGCCTCATTGATATAGGGGCTGAATTTAAGCTTGTTCTCGATCAGCTGGGGGGAAAATTTGGATCCGTCCGCCAGCCGCATGACATCCTTTTGCCGGTCGATCATGATCAGCTGGCCGTCTTCATCCAGAATCCCCTCGTCCCCGGTGTGAACCCAGCCGTCTATCAGCGTTTTGCGGGTCGCCTCTTCATTTTTATAATACCCTTTAAATACCGTCGGGCCTTTGATCAGGATCTCTCCGAGATCTGAAATCCTTAATTCGATTTCCGGCATGGGGTGACCGACCGTGTTCAGCTTGACACTCTCATTGCGATGGCCCACGGCAATTGCCGTAACTTCGGTCTGGCCGTAGAGCTGTTTGATATTGATGCCAAGGGCCATAAAAAACATGAAGACCTCCGGCCCGATCGGCGCCCCGCCGGTGTATACATTGCGCAGGTTGGTCAATCCCATGTAGTTCTTCAGGGAACGAAAAACCAGAACAATAAAAATATTTTGTCCAGCAGGTAATCCAAAAACCCCGGTTTTTTACCATCCAGGCGATACTGGGCGATTCGATAGCCGACGGCCATGCCGGTTTTATAGATGAACCGCTTGATCCAGGCCGCATCCTGGATTTTGACCTGGATGTCGGAACACATCTTCTCCCAGTGGCGGGGGGGCGCCAGCAACAAATGCGGGCCGATATCGCGGATGTCCTGAGAGACCGTTTCCACTTTTTCCGGAAAGTTGATTGTCACGCCTTTGTAAAGGTTCCAGGCCACGGAAGTCGCCTGTTCTCCCACCCAGGGCATGGGCAAAAACGAGACATGCTTGTCCGATGAAAACGCCGGGTCCACCTGGTCAAAATTCTCGATCATCTTGATCATGTTCCGATGGGTGAGCATGACTCCCTTGGGAAGACCGGTTGTCCCGGAAGTATAAAGGATCATGGCCACGTCTTCTTCATCGACCTGAGACAGGCGAGATTCAAAAAGGCCGGGATCTTTGCGATCCATTTCCCGGCCCGTTTCCATTACCTGTTTAAAGGGGATGAGCAAGGCGTCTTCATAATTTCTCATCCCTTTAACATCATCCACGATGACTTTTTTTACCTGGGGGATCTGCCCGATCATGTTGAGGATCTTGTCGGTTTGTTCCTGGTCCTCCACCATGACAAAAACAGAATCGGAATGGTTGATGATATACTGAACCTGCTCCGGGTGGCTGTCAGGGAATATTCCGACAACAGCCCCGCCCAGGGCCTGTATGGCCAGTTCGGAATACAGCCACTCCGGGCGGTTGTCTCCGATGACCGACAGCTTGTCGCCTTTTTCACATCCCAGCGCCAGCAAGCCCAAAGACAGGTATTTGATGTTGTTGTAGTATTCCTGCCAGGACACGGACTGCCAGATCCCGAACTGTTTTTCGCGCAAAGCCACCTTGGCATCCCCGAATCGGGCGGCATTGTTCTTTAACAGGGCCGGGAGCGTGCCGGCGTTGGTAGTTTTATCAGTCATAAAATGATACGATAATCCGTTGTGATTAAAATATGCAGCCCGCAGGTTCAAAGCGCCGGGAGGAAGTGTTTCCCCCCGGCGCTTTCAGACCTCTTAACCCTCAAGCCTGTTATCATTTATCAAGCGTCGTCCAGTCGATGATCGGGTCGAAACGGCCGGTTTTTGAATTGCCGCGAACAACCCGTCCCACGGGAATGCTGTTGTTCTTGATGGTTACCGGCGGCATCAATCCGCCGACATCAAAATTTTTAATGGACTGAAAGGCCGTAACCAGGCTTTCGGGAGATACCGGGCCGGCCTTGTCCGCACGCTTCAGGGCCTCGATCATCAGGGTCGTGCCCATGAAGACCTGCATGTAGGCCTGGGTGCGGTATTCGGCGGATTTGGGGTTGTTTTTTCTTGTTCCATTCCCGGATTTTCTTGACCATGGGAAATTCATCCTGGTAGTAAAAGGAATACGCCGTGACCCCGATATATTCATCCGCAAGGGGTCCCAGCTGATCCAGGAGTATTTTTTCAGTGGACCAGAACGTGCCCATGAACTGGCATTTCAGCCCGTAATCCTTGGCCTGCTTCATTACTTTTTGAATGGGATCGGAGACATAGCCCTGGAAGATGCAGAATTCCGCATTTTTCTGTTTCAGGTCCAGGATTTCCGTGGTCACATCCACCCCGCCCACCTTGGTCACTTCTTCAGCCACCACGTTCAGTCCCAGCTTTTTGGCATATTCCCGGCCGAAAGGGATGGGCTCGCGGCCGAATTCCGTATCGCTGTAAAAGAAGGCAACATTGGCTCCCGGTTTTTGCTTGGCGATGTAATTCAACAGAACGGCAAATTGTTCATCATAAGTGGGGACCCGGGATAAAGAGAAAAGGATTTTCCTTGGGATTGGCAGCCACATTGGCAAACGTATAGGCTGAGTAAAGAACCTTATAGCGATCCTTGATTTCCGGTGCCAGGGCTTTGGTCATGCCGGTACTCTGACCCCACATCACCTGGGGACTGTATTGGCTCTGGAGACTTTTGAAGGCGGCGATCCCCACATCGTCTTTGTATTCCCCGTCTTTCCAGTAATAGATGAGTTTTTTACCGTTGATGCCCCCGTCCGCATTGGCCATATCCACGGCATCCTTCATGGCGTCCTGCCCTTCGAATCCCGGCAAAGGCGAAGCGGCCGGTGAAGGGGTGAACGCCGGCGATGGTGTAGGCTTCCTGTGCCTGGCTGATACGATAGGCGCCCGAACACATTACAAAGGCCAAAACAATCATTAAGACTTTTTTTATAGACATAAACCCTCCTTTTCCCGTTAAGAATCAATTGCCTTTATAGAAAAAATATCCCGAAAGCCCCCTCCTTCTATAAAGATTTCAGTATGAAAACGGCCATAGTCGAAAAAAATTCTTTAAACGATTCCATATTTCCGCCAAACCATGCGGCTCGAAAATCAGGAAGATGATGATTAAGCCACCGAATACGACTTCTTTTAATGGGATAAAAAATTGTTCGTACCCTGGGGCCTGCATTTTGATCACACCGGTAACAAAGCTCAAGAGCTCCGGTACGATGGTCATGAACACGGCGCCGAAAATCGAACCCAGTATGCTTCCCATGCCCCCGATGATAACCATGGCCAGAAACTGGATGCTCAGTATGAAGGGGAAATGTTCCGGCGTTATTACTTTTAAAAAACTCATCCAAAGCGCCCCGGTAATCCCAGCATAAAAGGAACTGATCGCAAACGCGCTCAATTTGTAATGCAGAAGGTTGATCCCGATGATTTCAGCGGATAAGTCGCGGTCCCGGATGGCGACAAATGCCCGGCCCATGCGGGACCGGACCAGATTCCGGGCATAACCCACGGCCAGAACGGCAAAAAAGAGGGTAATCCAGTAGAATTCTTTTTCCGTGGCGAACATGAAACTGCCGATCTGCGGCGCCGGGATATGGATGCCGGTAATTCCATTGGTCATGGACTCCCAGTGTACGAAAATAAATTCGAAGATGAACTGGGAAGCCAGGGTGGCGATACACAGGTAGAGCCCTTTGACCCGGAATGAAGGCAACCCGATGATCATGCCGGCAAGGGCGGAAACCAGCCCGGCGATGGGAAGAGATAGCCAAAAGGACAGGCCATAGCGGGTGATCAGGATGGCTGACGTATAGGCCCCGACCCCCATGAAAGCCGAGTGCCCCAAAGAAATCTGCCCGGTAAATCCGGTCAACAGATTTAGACCCACTGCCCCGATAACGGCAAAACCGATCATATTGGCCATGTATAGCAAATAGGCATTGGCCACAAAGGGAAAGACGAACAGAAACACAAAAAACAGGGCCAAAAATAGTTTAACCGGCACCGACTGGAAGATGGCCTCGTCCTGGAGGTAGGTTTCTTTAAAATCGCCGCAGCGCATGTTTTAACATCCCGGATGCTGATTGCTGGTTTCAGGATAATGGATAAAAACAGATGTCGGTTGGTTATGTTTATCCGCCATCCGGCCGTTAGACCCTCTCAATGGTTTTCTTTCCAAACAACCCATAGGGGCGTATAACCAGGATAAAGACCAGGATAATGAAAGGCGCCACGCTTTTAATGCCGCCACCCACTAGGGGATCGATGTAAAATCCGGCCAGATTTTCCAAAACACCGATGATAAAACCGCCCAGGATGGCGCCTCCGATACTGTCCAGGCCGCCTAGTATAATAACGGCAAGTACCCTTAATCCGATATCCCCCATATAAACACTGATGCCGGAGAGGTTTCCGATCACAATGCCGCCGATCACCGAAGCCATGGCCCCGAAGCTCCAGGCCAGGGCGAAGACCCAGCGGACATTGATCCCCATGGACTGGGCGGCCTGTTGATCATTGGCCGTGGCCCGCATGGCCACGCCGGTCCGGGAGAATTTGAAGATAGCCAAGAAGATCAGCGTGCCGATGACGGCGAAGATAAACCCCCACAACAAGCCGGAAGGAACGATGGCAAAACCCAGGTTCAGGGGCTTCGGGGGAAAGATGTCCGGAAAATTCCGATAGATCGGAGTCCAGATCATGTACATGAGCCCCCGCAGAACAACCCCGAGCCCGATGGTAACCATGATCACCGATATGACGGGTTTACCGATAAGGGGTCTTAACATCACTCTTTCCACAACCACGCCAAGAACAAAGGCAAAGAGCAGGGTAAAGAGAAAGGCCACATAGAAAGGAGCATCAAAAACCGTCAGGACGGTCAGGCAGATAAAAGCCCCCATGGTCATGAATTCGCCCATGGCCAGGTTCAGGACACTGGTTGCCTTATAGATCAGGACAAGCCCCAAGGCAATCAAGCCATAAACGCCACCGGTTGCCAGTCCGCTGACGATTAGCTGGAGGATGATATCCATAAACCAAGTCCCTTAAAAAAGTGTTTTATGTCTCGAATGCCACAAGTTTGACAAACTCGTAAAAAGTCAGTAAATGCCTTTTATCGTCATTCCCGTGAAAACCGGAATCCAGTTTTTTCAATAATTATGGACTCCGGCATTCGCCGGAGTGACGGGATTTGAGTCTTATTAAAATCAGTGCATTCTAATATTTTATCTCGATTAATACCTTTTCATAAACTATGAAGTCAATCAAATATTGTGGAGTATTCATAATTTGTGTAAACTGTCGACCGAAATCAGTTCTTCCGCATGGCAATCGCCAGACAGGAAGGCTCAGTCTTAATACCCTTGATCATCAAAAAAGGAGGTACTCATGGGTGAAAATTGGCTGTCAAATGCATATGAAGGAATGTCCCGGAGGCAGTTTCTGGCCCGGATGAGCGCTGCGGGCATCGGCCTGGCCGGCTTTGCGATGGCCGCAGAATCAGTGGCTGGCGAAATCATCACCACTCCCAGCGATGGCATCATTGTTTTGGAAGGTCAGGTGTCTGTTGAAAATTTCAAGATTCCCATTTATGAGGCACGTCCCGCAGCCTCCGGGAAATACCCTGTTGTCATCGTTATTCCGGAAATCTTCGGAATGCACGAGCATATCAAGGATGTGACCCGCCGCTTTGCCAGGGAAGGCTTCCTGAGCACTACTTTCGAGCCATATGCACGGGAAGGCGGTGTGTTGCTTCTGCCGGACATCGATTCGGTCCGAAAAGTGGTTGATCCGGTTCCGGATGCACGGATCATGGCAGATCTGGACGCCATCATGGCCTATGTGGCAAAGCATCCGGCTGGACTGGCGGATCGCATCGGCGTGACCGGATTCTGCCGGGGCGGACTGTACACCCTGCTCTTTGCCGCGCACAACCCTGGAATCAAAGCAGCGGTGGCCTGGTATGGTCAGCTTCGGCCCGCCAAAACGCCGGGTGTGCGTTCGTTCGGACCGCTTGAGGTCGCGGAGAAAATAAATTGCCCGGTTCTTGGCCTGTATGGCGACGCGGATATGGGCATCCCCACAGCCGACGTCAAGGAGATGGAGGCAGCCCTTAAAGCCGCCGGCAAGACCGCCGAGTTTGTGCTATACCCGGGCGCACCGCATGCATTCCACGCGGACTACCGCCCCAGTTACCGGCCCGAAGCCGCCAGGGACGCCTGGGGCCGCTGCGTTGCATGGTTTGACAAATATCTAAAAAAATAGCGCCGGACATCCGGAAAAACGCCTCATCACAGAATTCATTTTCATGTCATCGAAAAGTGAACCACTGTGTTCTGTGGGCATAGAAAAAATAGACAGCAAATTCGGGGAAAACAGGGGAGGATTAAGGAGGCAATCACCATGAAAAGGACAACCGGCAAATCGGCCGTCCTTTTCATGGCGGAAGGCGCTGATTAATCAGCTTTCGTATTTGAATGAAAGTTTGATTCGGACGCGGAAGGCTGTGACTTTGCCGTTTTCCACCTTCAGATCCTGCTGGACAATTTCGGCAACCCGTAAATCTCTCAGGCTTTTGGATGCGGTTTCAACGGCTTTTTTTGCGGCCTCTTCCCATGAAACAGGGCTGGTTCCTACAAGCTCAACGATCGTGTACACACTCTCTGCCATAAACGCCTCCTTTCGCTATTGTTAAGCTGATGAATCAGCCTTCGTATTTGAATGAAAGTTTGATTCGGACGCGGAAGGCCGTGACCTTGCCGTTTTCAACCTTCAGATCCTGCTGGACAATTTCAGCAATTCGCAATTCTCTCAGGCTTTTGGATGCGGTTTCAACGGCTTTTTTTGCGGCCTCTTCCCATGAGACTTCGCTGCTTCCCACCATTTCAATGATCTTGTACACACTCTCTGCCATAAACGCCTCCTTTCGCTATTGTTAAGGTGATGAATACGCTTCTTTCCATCCGATAATGGGTAAGGAAATCTGAAAGAGGACGACAGAAAAACAAAAAGCCGGCCTCAGGATGGCAGTTTCAGCAAGGCATCGACAAAAGGGAACAGAATTATTCTCTTTTCAAGACAATTATTAATGAACCGCGGCAGGCAAGTCAAGCGATTTTATGGATGGCTGATTTCCTATGACTTTACACGGGTCACTGAGGCGCCCAATTTTTCAAATTTCTTTTCCATGGCTTCATAGCCCCTGTCCAGATGATAGACCCGGCTCACCTCAGTCCGCCCCTGCGCAACCAGACCGGCCAGAATCAGCGAAGCACTGGCCCGAAGATCCGATGCCATCACCGGAGCCCCGGAAAGATACGGCTTTCCCCGGATCACCGCCGCATTTCCGGAAATGGTGATATCCGCGCCCATTCGCCTGAGTTCACCAACGTGGATAAACCGGTTTTCGAAAATGGTTTCCGAAATGATGCTCAGACCCGCCGCAACGGACATCAACACCATGAACTGGGCCTGCATATCGGTTGGGAACCCCGGATAGGGAAAGGTTTTTACATCGACGCTGGATATCAGCTCCGGACCTTCCACCCGGATGGTTTTTCCGGAAATCAGAATCCTTGCCCCTGCCAGCCGCAGTTTATGAATCAAGGCATCCAGATGTTCGGGTTCACAGTTTTCCAGGGTAATGTCCCCGCGGGTTAATGCCGCGGCAACCATGAACGTCCCGGCCTCGATACGATCGGGAATGATGGATACCGATACCGGGCGAAGGGCCTCGACACCCGTAATGGTGATTACGGATGAGCCCGCGCCGCGAATATCCGCGCCCATTTTATTCAAAACATCGGCCAGGGCAAGCACTTCCGGTTCGCGGGCCGCATTTCTGAGGATGGTCACGCCATCTGCCAGAGCAGCCGCCATCAGGATGTTTTCGGTCCCGGTAACCGTCACGACATCAAAGTATATGTCCGCTCCGAAGAGCCTGTCTGCTTCGGCCTCGACATATCCGTGCTTGAGCTCGATTTTTGCGCCGAGGCTGGCAAGCGCCTTCAGATGAAGATTGATGGGCCTGGCACCGATGGCGCATCCGCCGGGAAGGGATACGCGGGCTTTTTTAAGCCGTGCGATCAGGGGGCCCAGCACCAGAATCGAGGCCCGCATTTTCCGCACCAGATCGTAAGGGGCTTCTGTATTGTTCAGATTCCCGGCATCAATGGTGATGCGATTTTCAGCGGTGTCCACCCTGGCGCCATGGTTCCGCAGCAGAACGCAGGTGCTTTGAATATCCATAAGATTCGGAACATTGGTATAGGTGTTTTTCCCGTCCGTCAGCAGTGAGGACACCAGAATGGGCAACGCCGCATTTTTGGCGCCGCTGATGACAACGTTTCCGGCAAGCCTGCGGCCGCCGTCGACAATTATTTTATCCATAACTCTCCAGAGCGAATGTACAATGTGGGGTTGTTAAAACAAAAGCGCTTTCCCACACATGATATGGAAAAGCGCTTTTAAATGCAAGGTTTCGTCAGTATTTTTATGGGGTCACCGCTGACCCTCTTGTTGGATTAATGATGGTCGTGTCCGTGACCCGCATCCCCTTTTGCCGTATCCAGAATGGCCTTGATAACGCAGTAGGTCATGCCAATGCCCAGGATGCTCAGGGCATACCAGAGTCCGCCCATGAACACCATGTGAGACATATCCCATATCCATTCAAAATTAAAAGGAAACATTGTTACCTCCCCTGGTTAATCAACTGGATTCAGCTCTGCCTCTTGAGGGAAAATCGGCAGATACCGGTAAGAGATCATGATTAATATGATGCCGTAGGCAACCGGAAGAATTGTTGTGGCGACTTCCTGCCAGCTTGGATAGTAGAGCGCCCATGTGTCAAACGTCATAACGGGAACAGCCATGACCTGAAGGACCATCACCCAGCGGTTGACGCAGACACCGATCACGGCCAGAATAAAGGCTGTGTTTCTGGCAATCGAATTTTTGCGGCCTTTATCTGTAATCAGAATCGCCGCAGGGACGATGCCGCCAAGAACAATTTCCAGTATCAGGATCCAGATTCCGTAAAAGCCGTTGCTGCTGTAAAAATCTATCAGGTTAAACCCCTTGGAAGGCGCGGTGACATTTGCCCAGTAAAACGTATCGATGATTTTTGCGATGATGTAGGTTGCCATCATCCAACCCGATATTTTGGCTAGAAGTTCAACCACATTGTCCTTGACCAGCTTTTTGCCGGAAACGGCCTCGGTGATACGGGTGATCATCAGGGTAAAGCAGGGCCCATAGGACGCCGCGGACCAGGTGAACAGAAAAAACGTCCAGGGCCAGATAAACAGGCCTTCCCGGTAGGCAAAAGGCCTGCCGAACAGGACGCCGGCAACTCCTCCCAAAGATCCCTGATGAAAAAAAGACAAAAATGCGCCGGTTGCGGCAAACACCGCCATCGTACTGTGCATATTATGACTGAGATGATGAAAGAACGGCACTTTATCGATCTGCCGGTTTTCCAGGATCAGCGGAATGTACTCAATGGTCAGAACCATGAAATAGCAGGAAAGGCAGAACGCCACTTCGGTCAGCATGGAATGCACGTTGGCATGCCAGAAAATAAACCAGCCTCGCAGCGGCTGCCCGATATCAATGGCCAGAATCAGAAGCGCCGAGCTGTAACAAATAAAGCCGATCAGGACCGCATAGTTGATAATATTCTTTAGCTCATCTTTTCCGATGATATATTTGAGAAAGCCGGTAAAAAAAGCGCCGCCGCCCAGAGCGATCACCGCCAGATCCGCCCATATCCACAGGGCAAATCCGTAGTAGTCGTTCATGTTGGTCTGATTGAGGCCTTTGAACCAGCACAGCAGCATGGCATATACGCCCCATAAGAGAACGGCACCGACCACGGCCAGCGCAACCAGAAACTTGTCAATCGAGCAGCGCCTGACTCCGTTGGGTATTAACGCAGAATCCATAACTTTCGTACCCCCTTAGTTGACCTGAAATGCCGGAATATCCTTTGGCATTTGTCCAGAAAATCCCCGACCTAAACGGCTTTTTTGGGTCCTTCGGTTTTAAGATAATTATCTCCGGCGCGCCGAACCCATTCACGGCTGGATACATAATAGATCTTGGTGTTGGTTCCCAGTCTTTCGAGAAGCCGAAAAGCGTTCGGCTGTTTTTTGAGCTCATGAACCGCATGCCTGGGATTGTTGAGGTCCCCGAAGGTGATGGCGCCAGCAGGACATGCCTGGGTGCAGGCAGTCTGATAAGCGTCTTCTTCGATGATTTTTTTCCCATCCAGATGGGCCTTGTCTTTTGCCGCCTGGTAACGATGAAAACAGAAGCTGCACTTTTCAACCACGCCCCGCATTCGGGGAGATACGTTCGGATTCAGGTATTTTTCCATGCCTTCCGGCCAGATCGGATCGTACCAGTTGAAATACCGGGCATGATAGGGGCAGGAGCCCATACAGTACCGGCATCCGAAACACCGGGTATAGATCTGGCTGACGATTCCGGTCTGATTGTCGTAATCGGTTGCCGTTGCCGGGCAGACCGATACGCAGGGAGAATGTCCGTGAGACCCTTCACAGTGCTGACAGGGCCTGGGCAGATAGCAGATATCCGTTTCAGGATAAGGCTTTGCATTGGTTAATTTAAACACGCGCATCCATGTAATGCTTTTAAGCTTATCGGTTTCGTCTTCCCTGAATGGCACATTATTTTCAGCCATGCAGGCAACCATGCAGGAGCCGCAACCGGAGCACAAATCCAGATCAATGACCATTCCAAATTTTTGGGTACCATTACCACCATGTTCTTGTTTCATCAGAACCTCATGCTATGCTTTAGGCTTTACTCAGTTTTGCCCTGATTCCCCAGGCAGCATCCAGACCGGAAACAGGGTCCTGAACCGGGCCGATCAGACGATTCACATTAATCCCCTTGTTCGCGATGTAACCATCATAAGCGGTATGGCCAAGTCCTCTCGGAAGCGCCACCACCCCCGGCATGATGCCTTCTTCAAGATGAACCCTGACCCTGGCCTGACCCCGCGGCGTTTGCAGCACCACGACATCGCCTTCCGACAACTGGTTTGATTGGGCTGTTTTGGGATTGATTTCGATAAAGGAGTCATTTTGTTTGAGGATCGTATCTTCAAGGGTCTTGGTCAGAAACGGCGGATTTGCGACGTACCCGCAGGATAATCGAAGGGTTTCATACGGGATGAGCAGCAGCGGAAAGGTTGAGTCGCCTTCAATCTTTACCGGCACAAATCCGGGAGATGCAGCTGCAGCAAAATCAAATTTTCCCGAAGGCGTTTTAAAGGGCGCCGTCCAATCCGGCAATTCAGTCGGACTAACCCAGAAACCCTTTTTCTGTAAGGCCGGCAGCTTATCGCCCATTGCCTGCTCGAAACTGGTTTCGAAATTATCCCAAGGGAAAGCCTCCGCGACCCCACCTCCCAACTCCTTTGCCAGAAGGATCAGGGTGTCTCCGGCATGTTTGGTGTTAAACTGCGGCTTAAAGACCGGTTTCGACAAACTAACGACGGGTTTTGGAAAACCCATCGGGGTTGGTACATCTTCCAGTCGTTCAAGATAGATGTGATTGGGCAGAAGAAGATCGGCGTACTGTGCCGTCTCATCCATAAAAGAAGACAGGCTGACCACAAAGGGGATTTTATCAAAGGCCTCTTTTACGGTTTTGGAATCCGCCAGCGTATAAAGGGGATTGGACTCAAGAATAAAGAGCGCATTCAGCGGATATCCCTTGCCGGAAAGAATTGCTGAAGAAAGCTGATTGATGCGGCGCACGGAATCGACAGGGCCGCCATCCAGAGGCGGCTGATTCAGTCCAGCAGTTGCCACCGGATCCAGGGGAACTTCATCCCAGCCCATGGCATCCATTACCGGCAGAGCGCATACCCCACCTTTGCGGTTGACGCTTCCCACCATTGCGTTCAGGGCGTGTACGGCCATGGCTTCGCTCAAGCCTCCGGGAACATTTCCCTGGCCTTTTCCGCAAAGCGCCAGCGGCGCCTTAGCCTTGGCGAATTCACGCGCCAGTAGAATGATCGCGGAAGGATCAATACCGGTGACCCTGGCAACGGTTTCAGGACTATAGTCTTCCAGAACCGTTTGCTTGAATCCTTTTTTCTTCTCGCCCTTATCCGTGACAAAGCTCTCAAACCCGAACGCGTAATTATCCACAAAATCCTTGTTATAAAGCATTTCCTTGATCAGGACATGGGCAACCCCCAGAGCCAGATTCGCCTCGGTGCCGGGAATGATGGCAATCCAGCGATCGGATTTTGCGGCCGTGCGGGACAACCGAGGTTCGACCTGAATCACCCGGGCCTTGGCATTTCTCCATGCAGTGTTAGCTTTAATCATCCGTACCGGCGACCCCCAGCCTTCCAGCAATCCACTGCCGAAACTAAGAACAAAGTCGGCGTTTTCCAGGTCAAAACCCGGGGTCGCGGAAATCCCGTTCATAAACTGCAAGGCAAGTTGGTATGTATCCACACTGGAAGGGATATGGAAGAAATTGGGAGAACCATAGGCTGTCAGAAAACGCTTGAGAAGTTGGGACACGGTTCCCTGGTGGGATCCTGCAATTCCAGCAATGGTGTGTGAATTTCCGCTGGTTCTCAGCCCATCCAGTTTTTCAGCCGTTTCTGAAATTGCCTGATCCCAGGAAATTTTCGCCCACTGTCCCGCTCCTCTTTTTCCGACCCGTTTTAACGGCGTTTTTATCCGCGTGGGCCCATAAAGGAGCTGAAGTCCGGAAAGTCCAAGCGCACAAATACCGCCCTGGTTGACAGGATGCCCTTTCATGCCCTCGATTTTTATCCCCCTGTCATCAACCTTTCGGACACGGATGCCACATCCGCCTGAACAGAGCTTACAAACGGAATTGATATCGCTGGTCTCACCGATTTCAGGCACCGGCGTCCAAGGCCAGTTCTGAGTCCAGATAGACAGGTCGTCCGTTAACATCCAGGGTAGTGGTGAAAGGGTTGTACCTGCTGTAACGCCAATGCCCAGAGCCAAAAAGCTTCTTCGGTCTATATTCATAGAATTTCCCCTTAACCTGAAATCAAAACATACCGTGTAACGTATCTGTTGGATAGAGCCAGAGGCCCTGTCTTTTATTTATGACAGACAAAGCACCCTTCTTTCTGAGTCTGAACGCTGCCAAGCGGCACTTTTTCCTTCAGGTGACATTCGGAACAGTCATCCATTTTCATACGATCCCATGTGTTTTTCTTGAATCCACCGATATTCTCACCCCAGATATCACGGCTGTAGCCCGTAATGCGGTTTTGATGATACGGCTTCAGATGTTCAGATTCGCCAATGGGTCCGTGACAGGTCACACAGTCCATATTTGCAGATTTCACATGAGCGGCATGAGAAAAATAAACACAGTCGGGCTGTCTGGAATACACCAGCCAGGGCACTTCAATCCCCTTTTTCACATACTGCTCAACAAATTTGATTTCTTCAGGATCACTGCCTTGCGCTTCTTCGTGGCAGTCGATGCACTGAGCGAGCTTGGTCACTCCGGAATAACTGCCGTCTGCGCGAAAAAAGTGGCAGCTTTGGCATCCATCACTTACAAGACCATTATGAAGGGAATGGTTGAAGTCAATTGGCTGTTTTTTCTGAGAATATAAAACCTTTGGGAAGAGGACCCATCCAACGATCAGACTTACCACAAGCCCGATGAAGAAAAACAAAATGATGACGCCTCCTGATCCCTCATCTTCCCCGCTTTGCCCATGTGTTGAGGAAACCGCCTTTTCCGAAACCGCTTGAGTCTTGTCATCTATTTTACTCATGGAAACCCCGTCTGCCGCTGATAATTTTTTGGGTATAAAAAAACTGCAAAACGAACTATATTAAGAGATTAATCGTATTAACCATAAAAGCAATTTATCCCGGTTCAAATCAGTTGCTCTGTATACAGGGCAGGTGTTTTTGTCAAGGAAAAATCATTACCCCATGGAGCCGTAACTGTGAAGGCCGGGAAGAAGATTCACTCCGAAATATGTAAACAGAACCGCCGCAAAACCCGCCACTGAAAGGTATGCGATCCGTCTGCCCTGCCATCCGCGCGTCAATCTGGCATGAAGAAGCGTGGCATAAATAAACCAGGTGATCAGTGACCAGGTTTCCTTGGGATCCCACCCCCAGTACCTGCCCCAGGCGGAATTGGCCCAGACAGCGCCGGTGATGATTCCCACGGACAGAAACAGAAATCCGAACATGACCATCTGATGGTTCAACTCGTCCAGGATCCCGATTTTGGGAAAAAGCGCCATCAGCTGGCTTTTTCCTTCTGCGTCCTTATCCTTGACCAGGTACATAATGCTGAGACCAAAGGCAATGGCAAACGCGGCATAGCCGATAAAGCAGGCAACAACGTGAGCGATCAGCCAGTTGCTTTTCAGGGCCGGCAAAAGGGGCTGAATCCGGTCGCTGATATTCGGAGAAAGCGACGCATAGGCCATGGCAAGAAAAGGAAAGGGCATGGCAAATGCGCCGATAATCCGGTTGTGATATTTTTTTTCTATCACCAGATACACAGCGGCAATGGTTCCGGCGAAAAATATCAGAGATTCATAAAGATTGGACAGGGGAGCATGGCCATATCCGAGTTGATAGGATTCAATCCATCGCATCGCAATGCCGGCGATATTTCCCATCAAACCGGCAACAACAACCCAAGTGGCCAGCTTGCCGGGCTCCGGTTTTTTGAAAATCCATGAAGCCACGTACAGGAATGCGGCAAAACCATACACAAATGTCACAATAGAAAGGATTCCGGAACTGTTCATCGTATTTCCTTTATCATTTTCGGTTCAAGGCTTTAAAAAGTTCGGATAGAGAGGATTGTTATGCTTGTTTTTCAGTCTGTGCTATTTCTGCAGCGATCGCATCAATCTTTTTCTGAAGGCCGATTTTGTTTTTATTGGCAATTCCCCGAATCGTGACGCTGGAGATTTTCCCATCGGTATGCGCTTCAATGCAAATCTGCTGATGGGACATAAAAAACGTGATGATGCACCCGGCGATCATAAGAAGAAACCCGGTGTAAACCACCCAGACGCCCGGATCACTGGTAACCTGAAGGCCGGTATAATACCGGGTTTCGGTTTCAGCGATTGCAACGACCACTTCCCCTTTTCTCATCCGGTCAAAACTGGGAAATTTGACCGGAAGGACAACTTCGACAGAATTTCCGTTTGGGGACGTCAGCATGCCGGTAAAGGCATCCCCGATTGCATGGCCTTTAAACTGATGGTCCCGGTTAAATGCCGTAATCGCAAATGTTCCCAATCCTTCCGGAATTGTCACCGTCTGACCCGGGGCAATTTTTTCCTTGTATTCCATTCCGGTTGCCCGACTCGTGAAGCTTAAAACCAGATTCTGGGAAGGCAGGCCTCCGTAGCTGGACTGAAACAGGTTGATGCCCTTGTATCGAAGGGGATCATTGACGATGATATCGCGGGTCAAGACCGGCACTCCTTTTTCCAGAATCGTTAACGTTGACCGGTATTCGCTGGGCGCGCCCGTATCATAAAAGCTGATCAAGAATTTATCGCACCGGATCTCGAAATCAAGAGGGATCGACTTGCCGGAATTGTTCAACCGGATCGTTTTGACGGTTTCGCCTTCCGGAATATTGACAGCCCCATCAAACCCCCAGAATGAGCCCATAAGACCACCTGCCAGCAAAAAAACCACGCTCAGATGAACGACATAGACCCCAAGGCGTGTCCATCGCCCCTTTTCACTCCACAAGTAGAAACCGTGCTGGGCCTTTTCAAGCCGGGGCTGTCCAATGCTCCGGGACAAAATCTTTTCAAGGAGAGCTTGGGCCTTGTCAGGGGAAGAAATCGAAACTTCTTGCTGACAAGAAGCGTTCAGAAACCGTGACGGCTTAAAAACCAGCGACTTGACGACGATCTTCCATACAGCGGGAAGGCGATCCAGGGAACAGACAATGATGTTCAGGGTCAAAAGCACCAATAACAGCTGAAACCACCAGGAATGATACATGTCAAAAATATCGAGGACGGAAAACAGACGAACCATGTTCCGGCCGTAGGTGTGCAGATATGCGTCGGTACTCTGATTCTGGGGAATCAGAGTACCAATGACGGAAGTTGCAGCCAACGTCAGAAGGACCGTAACGGTCAATTGAACCGAGGCGAAAAATTTAAAAACCGGGGAATGCTGCCTGGAATTCATTCGTTCTCCAATACAGGGTAGGTTATCGGACAAAGACAATGGGCGCAATAAGCGTTCTGAGACATTGCCATAGCGGCCTTGTTCTTGTGGCGATTATTAACAAAATACAGAAACGGAAACAAGGAAGAATCATTCCGGTTTCGGTGTTATCTCCGGGGAAATGACAATGACGGCGGGTTTGAACTCGCCTATATATTTTTGAGCCAGCCGGTGCAGATCTTTTGATGAAACCGCTGCGTAGTCTTTCTGGATCATCCGGCTCCAGTCAATCTGCTGAGGATGCCCGGCAGAACCTGTTAACACGGAATTCACCCAGTAATCATTGGTTCGTATCAGATCTTTGATACCGGTCAGAATCGGATCCAGGGAACGGTGCAATTCATCATCCGGCACAGATTTCTCGGAAAGAGCGGCTGCGATGGACTGGACTTCATGGATAACCCGATTCACATCCCCAAGCTCAACCGTTATCATGGCTTGAAACACGCCGTATTCAGGATATGCCCTGCTGGGATGATTAAATGCCATTGGCGAATAGGCTGCCCCCAGCTTCTCCCGAACGCTTTGACGAAGCCGATCCGAAAACACCTCCGCCAGCACGGAAAGCCGGCGGGTTCTTTGAATATCCCAGAAGCCTTCGGTCGGATAGCCCATCATCACAAGGGTTTTGGGAATATCTGTAACAACCTGAAGATTTAAGGCACCTCCTGCTGGAAATTTCGGGATTTTGGCTGAAGTGTGCAAAAAACGGGTCGATCTTTCCGGAAGACTCCCCAGATAAGTTGACGCCAATTCAATGACGGCATTCACATCCATATCCCCTGCAATGGAGATCTCAAGGGCGTCCTGTTCGAGTGCAGGCGTTAACCAGGCCCTGACATCCGCCAGCTTCAATGTCCGGAACGCTTCGTATGCCGGAAGACCAAAGCGGGAATCTCCGCCCGCAAAAAACCGGCGTGCGTGGAGCCTTGCCATTCCGTCAACCGTCCGGGAAAGCTCCTGATACTGCTGGGCAAATCTATCCATGCACAGGGCATAGGCGTCCTGCCGGAACCCCGTATCCAGAATATGGGCATGAAGGAGCTGAAACAGCAGCAATATTTCGTCTGAGACCGAAGCCGCCTTGAACATGAAGCGATCTTCGCCAACGCTGAAACGGATCCGGGTGTTTTTACCGGCAAGTGCCCGGTCCAGCTCTTCGCGGGTCAGCCCAGCCAGTCCGCTTTCCTGGACCACTTCCGCAGTCAATTGTGACAACCCGGGTTTGTCCAAAGGTTCTGAAGCAGATCCGGATCCAAATACAAGATTGGCCATAACCTGATTCTGTTTGAAATCGGTTTTTTTCAGATTCAGTCGAACGCCGTTTTCAAAATCCACCTGAATGATTCCCAGATCCGCAATTTCACGGCGGGCACGAATCAAACCCGGCACTTCCGGCACGGCAAGGTAAGGAAACGAAACAGGACGATATTCCACCGGAGGGAATACGGCAACCCCTTGACTCTGGTTCCAGACGGCCAGAATCTGTTTTTCCGGCGATAGTCCATCGGAAGCCGCCAGTTTAACATTTCCTGTCAGCTCGATCAGACGATGATCCTTTGACCATACCGATTTCAGGGCATCAAGAATATCTTTGGCTGTCAGCGACTGAACAAAGGGGGCAAGGAGCAACTTTCTCTGTGCCGGGGACTGCATAACCAGATTCCGATCAATGGCCTCGATCATTTTCCGGGCGATTGCCTGACTGTTTCGCGTGGAAGCCTTTTTCTCCTGATCCTCAAGTCTGGACAGATAATCGGCCTTGACCCGGACAACTTCGGATTCTGAAAATCCGTATTCCAGCGCACTTCTCAGTTGCTGTTCGATTGCGGAAAGGGATTGTATGCCATTTTTCGGAATCACTCTCAACCGAAATTTCTGCGACACAAACTTCTTTTAGAAAGCGTCCCGAATGTATGCTGGCAGAGGTAAACGGTGTGCCCGGTTTTCGAATCAACGCTTCCAGCCGATTCTGCATGATTATATCCGACAGATCTTTTAATGCCTCTTCTTTTTGAAACTGAATCGAGTCAGGCTGAACTTTTCCCCGATAAAGGGTTCCGATGCTGACAGCAGCGGTTCCGGATTCCGCTTCGTAATGATAAAATGCCTTTACCCCTTGATGGTCAATCTCTCCAATATCCGGTGCAGGCATTCCCTTTTCCCGGGAAGTTAACGAATCAAACGCTTCTGAAATCAGGCTGGCGCCAACTTCCGGATCCAAATCGCCGACCGCTATCAGAACCATGTTTTCCGGCCGGTACCAAGTATCATAAAACCGTTTCAGGCCGGCATGATCGGCTTTCTTTAAAACATTTTCATCCCCGATTGGAAGACGCCTTGAAAGCAATGAATCCGGCAATGAAAACTTCAGGGACGACTCAAAGGTCCGGTAACTGGCTGAGTCCCGTGTCAGTTTTTCAGCAAGCACGACTTTTCGCTCCCTGTCGATCTCATCCGGCAGCAGAAGGGCGCCATCGGCAAAGTCGCGCATCACTTTAAGGCCGTCTGCAAGGCTTTGCGGCGACCCATTGGGAAGAAGTACATCATAAACCGTATCTGTGAATCCCGTCCGGGCATTGGCATCGGCCCCGAAATCCATTCCGATGCTCTGAAAATAGCGAATCAGTTCCCCAGGCTTGAAATGGGTGGTTCCACAAAACAGCAGGTGCTCCAGAAAATGGGCATATCCCTGCTGATCATCGGCTTCATTCAAGGAGCCGGTCTGAACCATCAGATGCATGCTGACCCTGTCAAGCGGGGTTTTGTTTTTCATCAGGACATAGCGGAATCCATTGGGAAGTTTTCCAAAGACAAAATTCGAATCCGGAGCAAGGTCGCTCTGGTCATGCGGCCATAGGTTAAAACTTTCTTCACCTGCTGAAGCCAGGGCAATTCCTTCAGAATAGGTTTTCCCTGAAAAATCAAGTGGAATTTTTTCCATTATGGGCAACAAGGCAACAAAGATTGCCATAGCCCATCCGAAAATTTTCATCCGGAACGAAATCCCGGCAGGATCATGCGGAGGTTGTTTCATCAATAACTCCAAAGTTACAAGGATGGTTTGCAAACGACATCAAGCTGGAAATCATCGCTTGATCGATAACTGTATGAAAATTAAACATGTATTCCGGATTGGCAATGGTGATCCGGACGATAATTAAAGTCGATAACAGTGCACCGCTTTGTTTTGTCAGGGAAATGAAATCCGAGTTGATAAGCCCGGGCTTTCCATATAAATTTTATTGAACATTGCAACGTCTGTTGGTATGATTTCAATTTTATTGTTGCTTGAGTCATTCCAGAGGAATGATTCAAATCATTGAACGGTTCAGCTTTTTCCTAAAGTAAGACTTGCAGGAGATTATCATGCGGTTGCTGTTTATGTCATTTATCATGGAGCCCACTTTTCGCGGAATTCAGGAACATGCTGAAAAAGTCAAAGAATGCGCATGGATCTTTCAGCAGGCTATCGAGTGCCATGTGAATTCTCAGTGCAACTTATTTGACGAGCTCAGAAAAGAAATGATTCAGCTGGAAAGCGAAGCCGACGTGATAAAAAACCGTATTCGAGCCCATCTTCCACGAAAGATACTGATCCCGGTGGACAAGGTGCTCCTGCTCAGGTATATTCAGGAGCAAGATGCGGTTCTGGATGCCTTAGTTGCTTCATTGGCCTGGATTTCATACCGAAACAAAGAGTCCATTCCAGCGGATCTGCACAAGGATTTTTTTCTTCTGGTAGATGCCGTAATGGATCCGTTTGAAGAAATCACCAAAATGGTGACAGAGGCCGGAAAATATTTTAAACGATTTTCGGAAAGCCAACGGAACAAGGTGGTTGACATTATCCAGGCCATTCGTCAGCAGGAACACGAGGCGGACAAGGTGGAAGAGATGATTATCCAGAAAGCATTTGAGTCCGTTGCGAACCCGATATCTTTATTTCATGTAATCCGACTGGCGGAATCCATTGGCGCGATTGCAAATCATGCTGAAAATGCAGGGGATGTCATGCGGGCCATGCTGGCCAGGTAGAATAAATTCGTGATTGACAAACCCAATTCATCCCTGTGCTTAATGATTCCGGTTCATGTCTTTTTCTGAGAAAACGTATACCTCATACACTTCAACAGTGGTTTTCGTGTCCTTCCAGCATGTTTTTTCCAGTCCGGCTTTCTGACATAAATTCCCCAGAAAGTCTTCTGTTCCGGGAAGCTGTTTCCAGACCTGCGGAAGAAATGTTGCCCGGCAATAGTTTCTTGAAAGGATTACGCCATGCACATCGGGTTTCAGCAGTTTTTTCAAGTCATCCGTATTTTCAAAATGAAGCGGCACGGGCTTGGTCAATATGCTGATTTCAATTGTGATTTTCTCCATTTCCTTCAGGGTGACCGGAGAAAATCTTGGATCTTGAAACCCTGCATGAACGGCGTTTTCTTTTACACCGTCAATCAGCGATTTTATGGGCTCAATAATGCCGATACACCCTCTTAGCTGACCGTTCGAATGCAGGGTGACAAAACAGCCTCTTTTCTCCATGAATACGGGTGAACTTCTTGCCGGCAGAGGACTTGTTTTTTCTCCCAGGCGATCAAGGATAACCGTTCTGGCTAGTTGGAGCAGATATCGCTTATCCTCTAAGGAAATCGTTGACATATCAGAGCCTCCTGAAAAATATGCGCGAAAGCGACAAGTTGCATTCGCACTTGTCATGTCATAAAAAACAAGAAAAACATTGTTAATGGGAAAAGATGTATTATTATATTTGATGGCCCTGCAAAAACTAAAACTATCACCTGGAAGCTGCTTTGTCCACACAATCGGCAAACAGTCCGAAAGATCACTATAGACCATCAGTTCTGGAGTCGCAATGGCAGAAACAGATAAAGACGATTTGATCAGTATTATTGAAGAAGACGAAAAAGGAGCATCAATCCCGGATATCCTTCCCCTGATGCCGGTGCGGGATATCGTGATTTTCACCGATATGCTTCTTCCCCTTTTTGTGGGACGGGACAAATCCGTTCTGGCTGTTGAAGAAGCTGTTTCAAAGGATGGATTTATTTTTCTGGCAACCCAGAAAGAGACCGGTGTTGAAAACCCCAAGCCTGACCAGATTTATGAAGTTGGCACCATCGGCAGGGTACTGCGGATGCTCAAGCTCCCGGATGGCAGGGTTAAGGCCTTGGTTCAGGGCGTGGCAAAAGCCAGAATCATTCAGTATACCCGAAAAAAATCCCTGTACCGCGTCAAGCATGAAGTCATTGTCTCTGTCCCTGTCAAGGAAATGACGATTGAAATACAGGCGCTCATGCGCAATGTCCGCGAGAACTCCGAAAAAGTCCTGGCGTTCCGGGGAGAAATGACCGGAGACGTCACTGCAATTCTTGAGAGCATTGAAGATCCGGGTAAGCTGGCGGACCTGGTGGCTTCTAACCTCAGACTCAAAATCGATGAATCGCAGATGGTTCTGGAAGTCACGGATTCGGTTGAGCGACTGCAAAAAGTCAACGACCTGCTGTCCCGAGAGGTGGACCTGTCCTCCATGCAGGCCAAAATTCAGTCCAATGTCCGGGACGAAATCGCCAAAAGCCAGCGGGATTATTTCTTGAGGGAGCAGGTCAGGGCCATCCACAAGGAACTGGGGGAAAGCGATGAAAAGGCTCTGGAAATCGAAGAGTACCAGAAAAAAATCAAGCGCGCCAAAATGACCAAAGAGGCGGACGTCGAAGCCTTAAAACAGTTGAAGCGGCTTGAACAGATGCATCCGGAGTCCGCGGAATCCTCGATTGTACGGACCTACCTGGACTGGCTGGTGGAAATGCCGTGGAGCAAATCATCCAAGGACGACATCAATATCAAGCAAGCCAAAAAAGTTCTGGACTCCGACCATTACGGATTGAAAAAAATCAAGGAGCGGATTCTTGAGTATTTGAGCGTTCGCAAACTCAATCCGAAAATGAAAGGGCCGATTCTGTGTTTTGTCGGCCCCCCGGGTGTTGGGAAAACCTCTTTGGGTCGCGCCATTGCCAAAGCCATGGGCAGGAAATTTTTTCGAATTTCCCTTGGCGGAATCCGGGATGAGGCTGAAATCAGGGGGCATCGTCGCACGTACATCGGCGCGCTTCCAGGCCGGATATTGCAGGGCCTTAAGCAGTGCGGCACCAACAATCCGATCTTCATGATGGATGAAATCGACAAACTGGGATCTGATTTTCGCGGTGATCCTTCCTCGGCCCTTCTGGAAGCCCTGGACCCGGAACAGAACGCCTCTTTCAGCGATCACTATTTGAATCTTCCATTTGATCTGTCAAAAGTCATGTTTGTACTGACTGCCAACATGACCGACACCATCCCGTCCGCGCTTCTGGACCGAATGGAAATCATCATGCTCTCGGGCTATACCGAAGAGGAAAAGACCGTCATTGCTGAAAAATACCTTCTCCCCCGTCAGCTGAAAGAAAACGGAATCAAGAATAAGGATCTTATGATCAGCCCATTTGCGCTTCAGCAGATTATCGCCGAATATACATCGGAGTCCGGAGTCCGGAATCTGGAGCGGGAAATCGGAACCATCTGCCGGAAGGTGGCGCGAAAACTTGCCGAAGAGCAAAAAGGGCCCTTTGCCATTTCAAAAAACAACCTTCATAAATATCTGGGTATTCCCAAATACATTACGGAAATGGATCAGGAGGACAGCCAGGCAGGGCTGTGCACGGGCCTTGCGTGGACCCAGGTGGGCGGCGAAGTCCTTTATGTCGAAGCCTCCCTGATCGGCGGCAAGGGAGAAATGATCCTTACCGGCCAACTCGGTGATGTCATGCAGGAATCTGCGCGGGCTGCCATGAGTTATGCCAGGACCAAGCTCGGCGAGTTCGGCATTGAGGAAAATGTATTCGAAAATCAGGATGTCCATATTCATGTGCCTTCCGGCGCAACGCCCAAGGATGGCCCTTCCGCGGGCATTGCCATGGCAACCGCCCTGATTTCCATCCTGTCCAACAAGCCGGTGAATAAATATGTGGCCATGACAGGAGAAATAACGCTGAGGGGAAGAGTGCTTCCGATCGGCGGTCTGAAGGAAAAGGCCCTTGGCGCTTTGCGGGCCGGAATCAAAACCATTGTGATACCGGAAAAAAACAGACGGGATCTGGATGAAATTCCGCCTTATGTTAAAAAGAAAATCAATTTCATCCCGGTCAAAAACATGTCCGAAGTGCTAAATATCGCTTTCAAGCTCGATGGGGAATGATGCGGATTCTTGCGGTTGACACCTCCACCCGCAGTTGCAGCGTCGCCATCGTGGACCAAAGCGATCTTTTGGCGGAGGTCACATCCGGAAACGGCCGGACCCACTCCAGACATCTGATGGCCATGATTGATTCGGCGCTTGAGCTTTCCGGCCTGAATCTGTCCATGACGGACGGTTTGGCCTTCACGTGCGGACCCGGCTCCTTTACGGGCCTTCGAATCGGCATCAGCACGATTTTAGGACTTGCCGCTGCAACCCGAAAACCCATTGTTGGAATTTCCGGACTGGATGCCCTGGCCATGCAGGCGGCAGTTCCAGACATGACGATCTGTCCCCTGATTGACGGCAGAAGAGGCGAAGTTTATTGCGCCCGTTACCGGTGGGTAAATGGAGCCCTGGTCAAGGAAGCAGCCGAACAGGCGCTGTCACCGGAGCTGGCGATAAGCGGCCTGAGCACGCCGGCACTGTTCGCTGGAAATGGCGCGCTGATTTATCAGGCGCTGATCCGGGATCATCTGGGCGATGCGGCCCGATTTGCTCTGAATTGCCAGAATACCTTACGGGCCTCAACCATTGCGTGGATCAGCATGAAACGCTTTGAAATCGGCGACGTGGATGATATATTCCGGTTTCAGCCCATGTATATTCGAAGACCAGACGCCAAAATACCGGCACCTTTCAAACCCTAAGAGAGTTTGCCAATGAAAGAACTCGTTGAACTCACTAAAAGCCTGATCCGGTTTCCATCGATTCACAGCAGGCCCGATCAAATCCATGCCTGCGCCGATTACATTGAAGATTATCTGAAATCTTCCGGCATTTTTTTTCAGAGATTCAATTTCAACAACACCCCTTCTATCCTGGTTCTGCCGGAAAATCAATTTGCGCCGGTGGTGCTGATGAGCCATTTTGATGTGGTGGACGGCCCGGACCCCCTGTTTTCACCCTGGGAGGAAAATGGCTGTCTGTACGGCAGGGGTAGCATTGACGACAAATACGCAGTGGCCCTGTCGCTGGTTCTGTTGAAAAACCATTTTGAAAGCCTCAGATCCAGTGGGAAAAGCCAGAATGCGCTGCCGTTTGGCATTCTTCTTACCGGCGATGAAGAAATCGGGGGTACAAACGGCGCTCAAAAAATCCTTCATGAATTCAAAACCGATTTTTGCATTGCCCTGGATGGCGGCGGCATTCAAAAAATCGTTGTCAAGGAAAAAGGAATCCTGCGGCTGAAGCTGATATCCAAGGGGAAAACCGCTCACGGCGCAAGACCCTGGCTTGGCGAAAACGCCATTGAACGGCTCATCGAAGACTATCAGCGACTAAAGGCTTTTTTTGATGTTTCCGCCCCGGATCACTGGCACCGGACCCTTAATTTCAGCGTCATTCATGCCGGAAGCGTTATCAACCAGGTTCCGGATTATGCCGAAGCCCTTTTTGACATCCGCTTTACCGAGGCCGATGATATCGACGCCCTTGTAAAGGCCGTTCGTGCGGACATTCAAGGAGAGCTTCAGGTTGTATCCACATCCCCCATGTTTCTGGGCGGAAATTCCCCCTATCTCGACAGTCTCCTGTCCTTTACCCCGTCAACACTGCTCGGGTGTGAACACGGGGCCAGCGATGCCCGTCATCTGGCGGATCACGACATTCCGGGAATTGTCTGGGGTGCGGACGGCGACATGAGCCAGCATTCTGAAAACGAACATATTCATGTCGACAGTTTTATCAGCCTGTACACTATTTTGGATCAATTTTTAAGCTCCATCGGAAATCATTGATATGATACAGTTAATTCGCGGATTCAAAGACGTCCTTCCCGGAGAAGTCGAACTCTGGCAGTTCATAGAAAAACAGACCACATCCTTGTTTGAGAATTTCGGTTTCAAGGATATCCGGATCCCCATCATGGAACGCACCGAGCTTTTTTCCCGAAGCATCGGCGAGGAGACAGACATCGTTGAAAAGGAAATGTACACATTTCCGGACCGGAAAGGGGATTTGATTACCTTAAGGCCCGAAGCCACGGCCTCCATTGTCCGCTCCTATATTCAGCACCGCCTGTATGCAGCCGATCCGGTTCAAAAGCTCTACACCATCGGGCCGATGTTCCGGCGGGAAAGGCCCCAGAAAGGACGGTACCGACAGTTTTATCAGATTGATGCCGAGGTTTTCGGCGTTTCCTCGCCACTTGTTGACGCACAGATCATGTTCATGCTGATGACCTTATTTGCCCGGCTGTCGGTAACGGATTGCACGGCTAAAATCAATTCCCTGGGGTGCCCGGACTGCCGTCCGGCATTTACTGCCGGCCTATCCCAACTGCTTTCAGAAAAAGCGGGCGAACTTTGCGAGGACTGCTCCCGCCGCAGCGCCAAAAATCCCCTTCGGGTTCTGGACTGTAAGGTTCCCGCTTGCAAAGCAGCCATGGCGGATGCACCTTCAATCCTGGATTATCTTTGCCCTGGCTGCCGCAGCCATTTTGATTCGGTCATACGGCATCTGACACTGCTGGGGGTTTCGTTCGAGCTGGACAAACGCCTGGTCAGGGGCCTGGATTATTATACCCGAACAGCTTTTGAAATCCAGACCACACTTCTGGGAGCGCAAAGCGCCATTGCCGGCGGCGGAAGATACGACGGTCTGGTCAAGACCCTGGGGGGGCCCAACATTCCAGCAATCGGCTTTGCCATCGGTGTGGACCGTCTGGCGGAAATCGCAGCCCAAAATCACCCCGATTTATCAAGAAAACCCAAATTATTCATTGCCGCTTTGGGAGAAACCAGCCAGACCCTGGCCTTTGAATGGGTCAGCCGACTGGCCGCGGCCGGAATTCATGCTGAAATGGACATGGCGGACCGGAGCCTGAAAAGCCAGATGAAGCAGGCGGACCGGCTGGGCGCCGGACACGTATTGATTGCCGGCGACTCAGAGCTTGAAAAAGGGCAGGTTCTGCTTCGCGACATGGCCACCAAGGAGCAGGTTCCGGTACTTGTCAAAGATCTGGTCGAAGAGATGCGAAACCGCTTTGCATGAAAATCAATTAAATTTTACAAATATAAGGAGTTCCCCATTGTCTGACAAATCGCAATTGGATGTATTGGGAGAGATGCGCCGTACCCATACCTGTAACCAACTGGGCGCGGAAGATGTGGGCAGGGAAGTGGTTCTGGCCGGATGGGTCCTTCGCCGCCGGGATCATGGCGGAGTGATTTTTGTAGATCTCCGGGACCGGGAAGGCATTACCCAGGTGGTATTCAACCCGGAAGTGGATGAGACGGTCCATCAAAAAGCCCACGACATTCGAAGCGAATACGTTTTGTGTGTTCGCGGCAATGTTGAAAAGCGGCCCGAAGGCATGACCAACCCCAATCTGGCAACCGGCGAAATTGAAATACTGGTGACCGAGCTCAGAATCCTGAATGCGGCCAAGACACCGCCCTTCATGATCGAGGACGAGGTGGAGGTTTCCGAATCCCTTCGCCTGAAATTCCGCCACCTGGATCTCAGGCGCCCCCAGCTGCAGCAAAACATCATCCGACGGCACAAAGCCTCGGTATCGGTCCGCAATTACCTGGTGAACAACGGTTTCCTGGAAATCGAAACTCCGGTGCTGACCCGAAGCACCCCGGAAGGTGCAAGGGATTATCTTGTTCCCAGCCGCGTGAATCCGGGACTTTTTTACGCCCTGCCCCAGTCCCCGCAGCTATTTAAACAACTGCTGATGATTTCCGGGTTTGACCGCTATTACCAGATCGTCCGGTGCTTTCGGGACGAAGACCTCCGAGCCGACCGCCAGCCGGAATTCACCCAGATCGATATGGAGCTGTCCTTTGTCGGTGAGGAAGACGTCATGGCTGTTGCAGAGGGGCTCATGGCCGCTCTTTTTAAGGACGTTCTGGACAAAACCCTTGTCATGCCCTTTCCCCGCCTGAGCTACGATGAGGCCATGGCCCGGTACGGGCTTGACAAGCCGGACGTTCGCTTCGGACTGGAGCTGAAGGATGTTTCGGATATCGTGGCAGGCTCCGGCTTTAAAGTCTTTGCAGACAGCGTAAAAAAAGGCGGCATGGTCAAGGCCCTGAACGCCAAGGGCTGCATGGACTTTTCCCGAAAAGAAATCGATGATCTCACCGCCCTTGCTGCAGTGTATCAGGCAAGGGGCCTTGCCTGGATCAAGGTCCGGGAAGACGGATGGCAGTCGCCGATCGTCAAGTTCTTTACCGAAGATGAAAAGGCTTCCCTTGCCCAGCAGCTGGACATGCAGGTCGGGGATCTTGTCTTTTTTGTGGCGGACAAGACAAAGATCGTCAATGAGGCCCTGGGGCATCTGCGGAATCATCTGGGAAAACGCCTGAATCTGATCAACGAAGCTGCGTTCGCCTTTGTATGGGTCACCCGCTTTCCGATGTTTGAATACGATGAAACCGAAAAGCGTTATCAGGCCATGCACCATCCCTTTACCTCCCCGCTGGAAGAAGATTACGAAAGGCTTCAGGATGAGCCCCTTGCGGTCAAATCCCGGGCTTATGACCTGGTGCTGAACGGCTCTGAAATCGGCGGCGGTTCCATCCGCATCCATCAGAAAGACCTTCAGGAAAAAGTCTTTGAAGCCCTTGGCATGGAAAGGGAAAGCTACGAGGAAAAATTCGGATTTCTGCTCTCTGGCCTTGAATCCGGAGCTCCGCCCCACGGCGGCATCGCCTTTGGCTTCGACCGCCTGGTGATGCTGCTTTGCGGCCAGTCTTCCATTCGGGATGTCATTGCCTTTCCCAAGACCCAGAAAGCCGCCTGCCTTTTGACCAACGCACCGTCGGTAGCGGCCAAGGCCCAACTGGACGAACTTTCCATCCGGGTGAAAGCCGTAGCTGCAACCCCGCCGGCCGGATGACAATAACAGTGGCACCAGAGAATAAAGACTGAAGGGGACGCACCGTTTTTTCATTCGATCTATGGTGCATCCCCGATGAATCGCGTTTTTGAGGAAAATGTTCTTGACTTTGTGATGACAAAAATATAAAAGGACAGTTCTTAACTGATCCCCAGTAGCTCAGTAGGTAGAGCAAGTGGCTGTTAACCACTGGGTCCGCGGTTCGAGTCCGTGCTGGGGAGCCAAAATTCAAAATGGTCGTTTTTCTCCGGAAAAGCGGCCATTTTTTTATGGAATTGAATGTTGTTTTCTACAAGTATATCAAATGGTTTTCTATAGTTTGGCTGGAGCTGACCATCCTTCCAAATGGAGTTCGAACACACGAAATTGATGATCCGGCGCTTTTCCTGATCAGTTTGTTTTTCATAAAGCATTACAGCATGTTGTGCGAGTTCGAGTAACTTGATACCCTCATCCATGTAGGCTCTACTGGCACCCTGGTGGCGTTCGATTTTGCGAAAAATATTATCCTGCTCCCGTTTCCACTCTGAGCTTTTCCGGTTATAAAAATCCTGGGTTATCACGCCATCGAGTTTGTCTTCATACATTGCATCCAGGCGGTATTTCAGTTTTTCATATTGGCCCTGGAGTGATAGCAATTGCTCCGAATGAAATTTTTTCTCGTCCGAATGGCTCTCCTTGAGCGCAGTAATCACCCAGTTGAGCACATCATTATCCATTTTGATGGCGCCAATTGCTTGACCGAACTGATGGGCAATTTCTTCTTCCCGGACCCATTTTTCCGGGCATTTCCCTTTGTTGCCGGTACAGTGATAATAGACGTACTGTTTTTTCTTGATTTCAGCTACCAGGGCGCAGCCGCAGTGACCGCATGACAATAAGCCTTGGAAGGCCCAGCAGTGTTTTTGCTGCCCTGTTTTCCGGCGGCCTTTTTCGTCCATGACTTCCTGCACCCGTTCATAAAGGTCTCTGGATATAAGCGGCTCATGAACTCCCTTGTAGATCTTGCCGGCCCAGTGAAATTCACCGTAGTAAAGTGGATTTTTCAGGATCTTGTGCACAACGCTTTTTTGAACCTTCTTGCTGTTGTTTCTGTAAAACAATCCTTCCTGGTGAGATTTTTGGGTCAATTCAAGCAGCGAATAGTTGCCGGTCGCATACAATTCAAACATCTTTCGCACCTGCAGCCCGATCACGGGATCAGGCTGAATAAAACGTTTCCCACTGCATTCGACATTGATATAACCCAGTGGCGCGAAAGATGGATAGACGCCTTGTTCCGCCTTTTCAATCATCCCTTTCTTTGTTTCTTCGGACAGGTTGTCAATATAGTTCTTGGCCATCAGCACCTTGATGCCATGCATGAATTTTTCCGATGACCTGGACGCCTGGGAGAGGATGACGTTTTCCTTCACAAAATGGATTTCAAGATCAAGTTCATCAAGCGTTACCCAATCTTTGAGATTGCGATACAGGCGGTCGGTTTTTTCAACCAGCAGCGTCCGACAGGGAAAAAGTTGCTTTGACTTTGCCTCGTTGCGCAAAAACTTGATCATTTCAGTGAACCCCGTCCGGCCTGACTTCTTGGCGGTCTCCACATCCACATACTCCTGGACGATCTGGACCTTGTTGTCTTCGGCGTACTTGTTCAGAAGTTTGAGCTGCGACGGGATAGAGAAGCCTTCCTTCTCCTGTTCCTTTGAAGAAACCCTTGCGTAGAGCACTACTTTTTGACGGGATGGTGTTTGCTGCGGGATATTATTCATTGCGGCCGGGCCTCCTTGCCATAACTTTGCGGGGAGTTCTTAAGTTTGTGATGTGCTCATAATATCATGGCCCTCAGTCATATCAAGCATATTTTTTCCCGCTTGGCTGACTTACAACCATCATTTTTCCAAAACAAAACCATTTACCGCCAGAATGGAGGCTGGTATCTTGAGGAGATCATCTTCAACATTCCCAGCATTTGCGCGGTTTTCCTGCAATGACTTCAATGCCGCCAGGTTCCGGAAAATGAACCGTTCGAGTGCGTTATCGTACAGAGTCAACAAAACAAATTGCTTCTTTGCAAGAAATCTTGTAGGCCATAGATGCCATGAATATTAAGGTATTATTATGCTGGTTAGGGGCGACGGATCTGAAAGCGGCTTCCGGGGAGACCTGTAATGGCCGGACCTAAACCTATCCGTAGATGCTTCTATCGGTAAATGTGCAATTCACCAATCAGCCGGTTTGTGGATGGTAGTGCCTGGTACGGGAGAAGGCAGTTGCGAGATTCTTAGGACACCTTCTCTGATTCTTTTTACGAAATGCGCGTGCTTCTGAAGTTCACGTGAAGGATGCCCGTGGAGGAGGGGGGAAATCAGGCCGATTTTCTTGTCGTTCTGCTCCCTTATTAGACGCAGCGGTTCGGCAAGATCGCTGTCGTTTGAGATAACGATGGCGCAGTCGTATTTCTCCAGCCAGGCATCATTGAGGAGGTGAACGGCCAGGTTCACATCCGAACCCTTTTCTTCAGTCTTCACAACCTTTGTGAAGTGGGGCGGTCTGGTTAATGGAGCGATGGGGCAAGATACTTCATGGCTCAGAAAATGTCCGTAATAAACGGAGAATTCAGGGAGATAGCTTTTCAAAGCCCGAATGTACGTTTTCTGACGGATGGGCTGGCTTGGGTCAAAGATTCCAGAGACAATGGCGGTAAAGTATTTTATCTCGGTGATAACATGATGAGGCTGGAGCAGGTTTACGGCAAGCTGTTTCAGATCAAGCCATTTATATGGCGTGCCTTTAAGGGCTCGGTAGTAAAGGTTGAACCCATCGATGTAAATGGAAGTTCGCATTTGCCTATGCCCCACAAAAAAGCAGGGGCCGCCGAAGCGACCCCGCGCCCCAGGTCGAAACCATGGGGGTAGTTAGTGGACCGAATAATACTTTAAATTTAATTCACATGTCAAGAAAAAGTCAGGGGGTACAGGGATGTAAAGAAAAACAAGTTTTTTGGAGGGGATTGTAGATGAGCACACGGCCATTATTCAGCACCGTCAACTACTCAGTTCCCGGTAACAGGAGGGGAAGAGGAGGTCAAACTGAACGAAGCCGGTCATATGTGACTGGCTATTACAAAAAATGAAATCACATATCGTATTCGGCCCCAAATGGGGGAGATAGATAAATGTTGTGGCTTTTTGAAGTCAATTCTCCTTTAAGAATATATGAACACCAAAGCAAAAAAGGAAAAAGGCCTATGACCACTCTCAATCTTCAACGTTTTACCAGGGTAGAAACCCTTCGGGCGATCAAACAGGAACTTCTGGCTGAATTTCTGCAGCCATACAATGATTTCTTTCAGTCCAGAGGGGTGAGCCTGGCCCCCCAAGAGGATTCGGGAGAGTTGGATTGCAAGGGTTTGGTAAATGTGTTCATGCACCCGGATGCCGATACCCCTGACGGGCTGGCCGATGCGCTCTATTTTATTCATGAAATGGCAACCGCAGACGGGATGGATCAGCTCATGGAAGAAGCGGAGAAGAGCGCGATTCGTATCGCTTACCATCATAGCTCTACGCCCGAGGACATTGCAATCCAGGTATGGCTTGCAGACCGGGAGATCGTTGAGAAGAAAACATGCCGAACAGTTTCTAACAAGACCTAAATCTTTTGAATATTACCAATCAGAGGATGAGCCGACATCGATTGGCAAACTAAAAAATGATACCCTGCGAGGTATCGAGAAAAACCTGGACGACTGGTTCGAGAAAAAGAAACGGGGTAGGACCAGCAGGGTCTTTGCCTATCCAAGGGGTTCTGAAACCTGGTTCCTTGTCAGGCATGGCGAACCCTACAAGAGAGAAGGCAGCATCAAGGACGGCGAGTCCAGCAGTGTTTTTTATCGGCCTGAGACATTTGACGTGGTTGTGTACAACGAAACTATTGGGGAGATCAGGGTTAGCGCCAGCACCCTCGGCGAAAAAAAACTATACCGGCGGACTTTTGGTTTACATTTTTTCGGAGATGAGAATTTCTTTCCGGGCACCGGTAAATACACCCTCGACCCCCTGAAAAGTGATGGTGAAGCGGCACTGGTCTGTTCCGATGTTGAAGGGTTGGAATGGGTGCTGTTAAAAGAGCTGCATTTTTACTGGGGCGGCCAGTTCCGGGAAGTTGAAATCCGCAAGGCCGACGATGTGCTGGCATCGTTCTCCCGGAATGGGCATAATATTCACGAAAATGCCCGTCTGATCCGGGCCAAATTCCAAGTCAAGTTTGAGAATGCGAAAAATCCCAGGACGCTTATTATCCGCCCACCCAACATTGCCAATTTTACGAGAGACGGTGACAGTGTCATTGGTGAAGTCTGGCTGACACGGCGGGGATTTGTCCTGAACGTCCCTGCCGAAGAAAATGAAAATACTCCGCAATAAGTGAGCATGATTATGCCTTTCAAGATTTTGCCATGGCATAAGATTGGACACCCGGAAGGCCGGGCTGGAACACTGCCTGAGCTGCAAGATTATTATGGTGACGCATGGCCTAACCTTACTAAATTTTTCTTCCCCACCCAGCGACTCGTATCTTCAATAAGCTGCTCAAAACCTGGAGGGGATGCCTGCCCTATGCGTGTTGTTGTGCATAGCCATAATGATATAGTCGCCGTTTGCGGCAATACCCCAAAAGAATGCGATCCAGTAACACTCACCCGCAGGGATGTGGTTATTCATGAATTGAAAATCAGGGCGCTGCTATCCGAACTTGCCATGTTTCTTCATGTGAAAGGGACCAACCCGGAAAGCCTTCTGCCGCTGACATGGAATTTGGGACTTTACCCCCTACCCAACCATCCGGCCATGAATGTATATGTTTCACTTCAATCGGACTCAAATGGATTACAGTCCATTGCCATTCAACTGATTGTCCAAAAGGAAAAGCCGTTTATTCTATTAGTGCCTTCCTTGAACTTCTGTCCCGTGTCGTTGTTGGAAACTAAACATAAAGCAGGGGCTCATTTGATAGGTCTCGATGAACTTCAACGTCGCCAGCGGATAATGGGAAATAAAGACTTGTTGGAGGAATTCGTTTTTGCGGAACTCGCAGAAAAAGGTCCTGGAAATGAAAATTTTTTCCGACTTGAAAAGGATTACTGGCAGATCCGTTTTCAAGGGAAATCTTGGTCCATAAAACAATCTCTGGGGATGCAATATATAGTCCATCTCATTCTGAAATCGTGCAACGATGAGCCACCAATCTATGTTACAGACCTTTTTTATCTCGTAAAAGGAAGACCCGTTGCCCAGGATACGGAGTTGAACAAATTGACAAAGGAAGAACTTGAGGAAATGGGCCTTGCCGTTGCCAGTCTTGGGGACGCCGGGGATATTATGACCCCTGATGGGAAAGAGTGGGCAAAAAATCAATTGCAGGAGCATGCTCAAAGGATAGAAGAAGCAGAATCGTATGGAAATGTCGATGAAGCTTTGCGTTTGCGGACATTAAAAGAGGATCTTGAAGATTATATCGGAAAGTCGCATGGGTCTTTCGGTCGTACGCGTAAAGCTTCGGATGCAAATGAAAAAATAAGGAAAACGGTAGCTCGATCGATAGACCGGGTCCTCGAAAAAATGGGGAAAAAAGACGGAGACGAATTGGCAGTCTATCTCGACGGCCACCTGAAAAAAGGCTTTTTCTGCTCTTTCGTTCCGAGAAGATAAAAACATTAACTGGCAAATTTTTATGTAAAAATACTTCTGCGTCAACAAATGTAGCTTTGCGTCATCAAATGTCGCGCCTGGACAATAGAGATATCGTCCTGGCCCGAAGCTGAGTGACGAATTACAATTTCGCCATATGGCGAATCAAGACCCTGCAGGGGCTCTTTCGGGCCGGCCTCTGCAGGGTCTTTTTATTTGGTGTGGATTAAATGGCACATTACAGCCCGGAACTTATTCTAAAGACCATCTCGTTATTTGAGCGCCGCACTGGCAGGGCAACTTCCCAGGAGGAAGCCCGCCAGTCGTTGGAGAATATCAGCGGGTTTTTCCAGGTATTGCAGGAGTGGGCTGAGGCCGAAGGCTGCGAAGGGGGGCAACATCCGGATAGGCATGCGACCAAGGGAGGAAGCGAACGTGAGAGCAAGATGTACAAAACGGAAATTGAACAGCGTTTTTGTGGTTTATGAGCCGGTGCCGCTGCCTTGCGTGAGAGGTAGCGTGGCGAAGGTTCTTAATATCATCGGGTGTGTCGCAGGGTTAGCGGCGTGTATTATGGCGGTCGTAGTGGGGATGGCGTTATGAAGTTTCCCTCGGTGACTACAGTGTTATCGCCATTTTCCGACTTTTCGATGGTCCGTCCGGAAGTTCTGAAACTGGCTGCAGAACGCGGAACAAGGGTGCATGCGGCGTGCGCGATTTATGCCAGGGGCTTTGGGCAGATTGTGCGCTTTGGCCCGGTGATGGGCCTTTTTTTGACAGCTTCTTGAATTGGGCGAATATGGCGGGAATTGAATTTGTCTCTATCGAGGAAGAATTTACCGATTCAGGCCTTGGATATATGGGGCACCCTGACGCTGTTGTTTATATCCCTGGCGACCAGGGGTTGACGGTTATCGATTACAAAACGCCCATGAGTATTTCTCGTACGTGGCATCCACAGATAGCAGCC
>CAWKLD010000027.1:0-36483 GCA_963850225.1 uncultured delta proteobacterium | reverse complement strand
GCGCAACCAGTTTAATTCTGTTGCTGCCGGCTCTGGCGATGGCCGCAGGAGCGGGCAAACTCGACATCATGGTCATTGTGGCCGACACCCGCGGGTTGCCGGCATGGGAGGCCTGGTGGGCCAATCTCTATAACGAAAGCCACCTCTATTTCACCGTGGTCACCGTCGTCCTGATTCCGATCATCGGTGTTGTTTTCGGCACGATTGCCGATTTTTTTATGAAATTTCTGGGTCTGGACCTGGAGCACAGAGAACTGGCCGAACATTGATATTTCATTTTAACGGTTTAAGGAGGGGATAGCATGGATTGGTTATATGTATTGATGCCCATAGCAGGCGTTAAGATATTCTGGCCGGGTCTGATCATTCTCGGTGTCGGCGTTGGCGTAATCGGCGGTTTTTTTGGCATGGGCGGGGCGTGGATGGTTACCCCCGGTCTGAATATTCTCGGGTTTCCCATGGCGTTTGCCATCGGCACGGACATTGCGCACATGGCCGGAAAGTCTCTGATTTCCACCATGAGACACGGCAAGTTCGGCAATGTCGATTACAAACTCGGCGTGATCATGATCATAGGTACTGTCGGCGGGTTCGAGATCGGCGCACAGATGGTCATGTGGATGGAGCGCCTGGGCAATGTGGAGAAAGTGGTGCGATATATTTATCTGGTGCTGCTGGTCCTGATCGCATGGACGGTTTTTGCCGATGTGGCAAAGAAAATGAAGAAGGATCGCGATGCAGTCAAGGCCGGAAAAGAGGTCGATGCCCTGAGCACCGGTATTGAATGGCATAAGACTTTCCATAAACTGAAAATCCCGCCCATGGTGAATTTAAGAGTCGCTGGGATCTATTGTTCCGCCTGGTTGCCGATTGGCGTGAGTTTTCTGACCGGATGGCTGGCCGGGATTCTGGGAATCGGCGGCGGTCTGATCCGCATGCCGGCCCTGATCTATCTGCTCGGCTGCCCCACACACGTTGCGGTGGGAACCGACCTTTTTGAGGTTATGATATCAGGACTTTACGGTGCCGCATCCTATACGTTCAAGGGAAGAACCGAACTGGTTGCGGCCATCATCATGCTGATCGGTGCAGCTATCGGCGCGCAGATCGGCTCCGTGGCCACCAAGTACATCAAAGGCTATGGCATCCGCGTTGCCTTTGGTCTGGCGGTCGTCGGCTGCGCGCTTTCCATTCTTCTGAAGTTCTTCGGCAAATGGTATCCGGCTTATGCCACACTGATGGACAACTCGGCGACAGCGCTGATTCTGGGTCTGGTTGCCGCCCTTTCACTGTATATCATTATGGCATTCATCAAAGGCGCCAAGGCAGAAATCGCCGCGAAAAAGGCAAGAGCCTGAATTGCAGAAAATCAAATCTAAATACTATTCAAGGAGTCGATATATGATCAGAAAAATATTATGGACAATGATGACCGCAATCCTTTTGCCGATATTTCTTTTCGGATGCACGGAGTTTGGCACGGTGGATCAGGGAAGGGCGATCGAATTTGACAAGGAAAAAGGGCTTGTCACCATCATTCGGGATGTCAAGCACGATGCCAAGAATCCCGGATTACAGCTATCTGCCGCCGGTAACTTATTTGAAGCCCGTCGATCCCCAGGAAATGGGCGCAGACCCTCATGCCGGCTATCGCATGAAACTGGACACCAAGAAAAAGCAGATTGTCATCTTTGACAAGGCAGCCCAGAATTTCAAGACCATTGACTATATCCCCGTTGACGAGCAGGAAAACATTGATCGAAGACATCCGCTGGTCTATGATAACGAAACGGAAAAAGCCAAGAAATTTCCCGTGGTCGACAAAGACAAGAAACAGATCACCATCTATTCCTCGCGCCAGAAGCTGCTCGTTACGATCAGCGTGCCGGCCGAGTATTTTTCGCTGCCGGATTATACCTGGGATTCCGGGGATGAGGTCCGGATATACTTTAAGGAACCGGGAAAGGCTTTACGGTTCATGAATATCAGCAAGACGGACATTTTCAAGAAATAGAGCATCTAATACAAACCGGACGGGGCCAAATCCCGTCCGGAACATTTTGTCTCTGAAGGAGTCTGGAAATGATTAATGTGTTAAACAGCGATGACCAAATGGATGCCCCGGTTGTTGACGGATTGAACCTTTGGCAGAAGCTTGTCGTCATCACCCTGGATGTGCTGCTTCTGGTTGAATTGTGCATTGCAATGTATTATGCCAACCTGGCGCCGGAGGCTTTTACGCCAACCTTCGTAAAAACCTTTTTCAGCCTTCTGTTGCCGACCGTTTTAACTGCGCTGTTTTTTCTGCGCAGGCTAAAGACAAAAGCCGCGGGCGTTGCTGCATGACCCCTGAATATCTATGTGTCCTTCGAAAGACGGCAGGCAGAGTCGGGGCCGTCTTTTGTATCTTGATTGTCATCGTCCTTCTGGACTCCTTGATCTCCAGATTTATATATGAATTCAACGTCTTTTACACCCGGGTGGATGGCCAATACGACCTGACCGGCGGCATGCCGGAGAAGTCGGAAAAAAGGGAAGACCTTGTTGCGGAAACAGACTCCCCCGAAGTGGTCCTTGAATTCACCGAAGTTTTTTCCGGTTTCTGGCTGGGCAATACGATGTGGCGGGGAAAGGTGCGGGTTTCCGCAAATGCCTTGCCGGGAGAGTATATGATAAAGGTCCGGGACGCCAGAGATACGAAGATCAATCCGGCCCTGGTCTTTCTGGCCAAGGTTTATCCGGACGCACTGAGCCTTAGAAAAAGTCATGGACCGTATCTGGAGCGCTATTACGGCATAACAGCCGGATGGGCGGCATCAATTCTTTTTCCGGGGCTTGGAATTATTCTGCTTTTCAATTTTGTTGTTTCAACCCGCCTGGAAAAGGCACTGGCAGACACCGGGCAGGCTGAGGTTTACATGGTCAAGCGCGTACCGGAGGGCGTCCAGATTGCTTTTTCCCTTGGGAAAAAACAGGGTCTGAAGTGCGGTGAGTTGCTTGATATCTTGAATTCACACGGCTCGGCTGTGGGAGAGGCACAGGTGTTGTTCCCTGGCGAGACGGATTCCATTGCAGCCGCTGTAGCCCCTTTGGACTTTGGAGAAATATCCGTTGTCCGGCGCCGTCCTGTCTGACAAAAATCTACGAAGTAATTTTCTAAAGAATTCATGATCCTTATTTTCCATCTTTATGCGTTTTAGCCCCTTGCCTTTAGCCTCTTTCAACGCCTTGCTTATTCACGCATTTTCCTTTATAAAGTAGAAATCCGATATGAGTCATAGCCATTATGATCGATTTTTAAAAAAGCAAAAGGAGAGAACATGAAACTTCGAACAATTGCTCCGCTGGATTTGCTTGCTGACGCTTCTGGCAGGAGCGGGACAGGGGATAGCCGCGGAATCCGAATCGCATACGCCCCAACCTGTTGAGATCAGAGGCCTTATCCCGGAAAAGGAGCTGTCCGATGACAAGGCGCTCAAACCCGGTCTTTCAGCAATCTACATCTACAAATTTTTCAGGCACATCGATCAGATGCCGCTTCTGGATCCTAAATTGACTGCAGAAAAAGCAGGTAACCCCATCCTTTTTCTCAATCATCGCTTTGGCGAGGGAGACCTGATCTTTGACAGCGGCGTCAGCCGGGGTATCGGCATTCAAATGAACGGATTTTTGAAATTTTCCGAAGCCGGGCAATACGGCATGAAGGCATTATCGAATGACGGAATCCGGATTCAAATCTGCAGCAAAACCATCCTGGAGGACCCGGATGTCCATTCCGACCAATTTTCGCCCCAGGCAATGCTGGACATTCCCGAACCGGGCTGGTATCCGGTCATGATTCAGTATTTCCAGCGTAAAGGCACGGCTGCCATTGAAATGCACTGGAAACTGCCCGGGAAAACCGATTTTTCCATTATTCCGGCTGAAGCCTATGCCCATGTACCGGCTTTAAAGGGCTCACCATGACGCAGCAGGAAGGCGTCGTTCAGTTCAATCTGACTTTTTTACCGGCTGATCCGCTGCCTGCAGCAATGCTTGGCAGCCTCAATGCCTGGCGGCGGATTCTTTACAGACTTGGATTGATCGGACAGGACCCCCATCGCTATAGCGGATTGGGGTTTGGGAATGTCAGCATCCGGGTGGAATCCAGAAATGAAACGCCATTTATCATCAGCGGCACGCAAACCGGCGGCAGGAACAGGCTTTTCCCCGAGCATTACGCCCTTGTCAAAACCTTTGATCCCGCAACCAATAGCGTTATCGCTGAAGGGGTTGTCCGGCCTTCCTCTGAATCTTTGACCCACGGAAGCCTCTATCGCCTGGACACCTACGATCGGCGCGGTGATTCATGCGCATTCACCGGAGATCTGGACTCAGGCGGATGCGATCGGAATTCCTGTAACCCGGCAAGCTGCCAGATATGGAACGCCTGAAATGGCTGAAGAAGTCTGCCGGCTTTATCAGAACACGCCGGTCAGCGTATTGAAGATTTTTGCAATGGCCGGACATGAGGATGGCATCGTTGCCTTTGGCGGCAGTATGGAAGAAGCCGGACTGACCCTCATCCGATATCTGGCGATTGCGACCACCCAAGGCGCCGTTACGCAATAAAAAAAGGAGATGCCTTTTTCGTGCATCTCCTTTTTTTTTAATCAGGCGATTCCGGGTTGACTATTTGCCCGTTGCAGCACCGTGCAGTTTGACTTCAACTTTTTCGTCAAGACCTGCATAATATTCCTTAAGAATGGCAAGTACTTCATCACGGCCGAAATGATCCGCAATCGGCGTTCCTTCGGAAAGACCCTTGCGCAGTGCGGTACCGCTTAAAAGAACGCGGTCTGCCTTGCCGTGGGGGCAGGTTCTGAGGGAAGCCATACCGTCGCATTTATAGCAGTAGAATGTCCAGTCGATTTTGAGCGGCGTGCAAAGCAGCGCTTTTCCGCCGGCCGGTTTGGGAATTTTGTCAAAAATGGTCTGTGCTTCGAACATGCCGTAGAAATCGCCGACGCCGGCGTGGTCGCGGCCGATGATCATGCGCGAGCAGCCATAGTTCTGGCGGAAGGTGGCGTGAAGAAGAGCTTCACGGGGGCCGGCATAGCGCATATCCAGCGGATACCCGCCCTGAACGACTTTGTCTTCCACAAAATAATTCTTTACCAGAGCATCGATACATTTCACGCGGACTTCCGCGGGAATGTCGCCGGGTTTCAGGTTGCCGACCAGAGAGTGGATAAAGACGCCGTCGCAGACTTCGACAGCAATTTTACACAGATATTCATGGGAACGGTGCATGGGGTTACGCAGCTGAAGGGCAGCCACTTCATTCCAGCCTCTTTCAGAAAAAATCTTTCTGGATTCAGCCGGTCTCATGTAAACGCCGGCATATTTGGTGGGGTATTCGGCTTCGCTGAGCACTTTAACCGGGCCGGCCAGGCTGACGGGCTTCTGTTCCATAACCATCTGAACGCCGGGATGATCATTTTTGGCGATCTTCCAGAAATCTTCGGCAGTTTTGGTGCCTTCGCCCATATACACTTTTTCGCATTCAAACTTCTTGTCCGCGTCGGTCATCTCGAATTTTTCGGTGACCTTCATGGTGGCCATGAATTCTTTGCGTTCCGGATCATACAGGGCGATTTCTTCGCCGACTGCGATTGCGGCAGCCTCTTCCTTGGAAGCGGAAAGGGTTACCGGAATGGGCCAGAAAGTGCCGTCCGCCAGAAGATAATTGTCGCAAACGCCTTTCCAGTCAGCCTTGGTCATAAAACCGGTCAGGGGGCTGAATCCGCCGATGCCCATCATGATCAGGTCACCTTTTTCACGGGGGCTGACGTCAATTTTTTTAAGACCCTGTGCTTTTTTCAGTTCGGCTGCCAAGTCTGCGCCTTCGAGCAAACAGCAGGTCAAGCCTTTTCCACCATGAGGGGGGAGTAATTCTGACATTTGTTACCTTCTCCTTTCATTGTTGAGTTAACGGGTTATCGCATGGAAGCATTCCATGATTGCTTACATAAAGGTTACGAATTTAGTAAAAAGCGCAGGTGAAGTCAAGCAAAATTAATAGCTGGCCTTTCTTTTCCAGATTGACACGCTGTGTCTTTTTTTTAAAATTTTCAAAAGGACGCGATTCGAAATATTCTGGACATTGCCGAAAAAAGCACTTATTGTGCCGAAGTCACCATATTCTTATGCATCTTTATGATCGAGCCGCGCACAAATGCAAATTCGAATAAATTCTTTCCATTTTTTTTATCAGTCCATCAACCCTAAAAGGGAATCGCTGTTATGGAAAAGGAACAAATTCCTATCGTTAAACGGTCTCTTTTTTCATGGGTTCTGCCCGGAAATGGCAAACTTCAGGTCGCACTGCTTATATTGATTGGTATTACCGTTTTTGCAAGGGTGATTCCCCTCGAGATGCAAAAGCGGATCATCAACGAAGCCATCAAGCTGAGAAAAATTGATCTTCTGCTGATTTACTGCGGCATTTATCTCGTATCTGTTCTTCTGGCCAGCGGCCTTAAATACATGATCACCATTCTTCAGACCCGGATTTCTGAAAACGTCCTGGCCAATATGCGAAAGGACTTGTTTGCGCACATCCTGACCCTGCCGCTGAATTTCTACCGGAAAGCCCAGCCCGGCCTGGTTGTCTCTGCCCTGGTTACCGAGCTGACCTCTGCCGGCAGTTTTGTCGGACTGGCAATTTCCGCACCGGTCATCAACATTATGACCCTGCTTGCTTTTGCCGGATACCTGATATATTTGAATCCGCTTCTGGCGATTATTTCTCTTGTCATCTATCCCGTTATTCTGTTCATTATTCCCTTTCTTCAACGCGGAGCCAATAAAGCCAACAAACAACGTGTGGACAGCACCCGGACCATTTCCAGCTTCATTGGCGAAGGCATTTCCGGCATTCATGAAATCCAGGGAAACGGCACATTTCGCATGGAAAACAGGCGGTTTGGCAAGCTTGTGGACGAGATGCGGAAAATCCGGATCATCTGGACACTGTACAAACAGGGGGTGAAAGTCACCAATAATTTTTTTGTCGGCCTGGGACCGTTTGTGATTTTTATTCTCGGAGGCTACCTGGCCATGCAGGGAAAACTGGAGCTGGGCGCCATGGTGGCGTTTTTGTCCGCGCAGGAAAAGCTGTATGACCCCTGGAAAGAGCTTATCGAATTCTATCAGGTCTATATGGATGCAGCGATCAGTTATAAAAGAACCATGGAGTATTTCGATACGCCGACCGAATTTGCCATTGAACCTGAAGGCCGCGAACCCTTTCAGCTTTCCGGCAGTATCGATATCAAAGAGTTATCATATGTTACGGATACGGGCATTCAACTGCTGGACAACATCAATTTATCCATGAATCCCGGAGAAACCCTGGCGCTTGTGGGATTTTCCGGAAGCGGGAAAAGCACGCTGGCGCTCTGTATCGGTCAACTTTACAAGTATTCGGGCGGACACATTTTTCTTGGCGAAAAGGAAGTTGCCGACCTGACCAAAAAAGATCTGGTAACCAACATGGGTTTTGTTTCCCAGAGCCCGTTCATATTCTCCGGTTCCATCGAGGAAAACCTGGTGTATTCGTATGCGGCGATCCATGACGGGGAAATGGATTCGGATCAGCCGTCACTGGATGATAAAATTGCCGTTCTTCACCAGACGGGAATTTTTGTGGATGTGCTTCGGTTTGGCCTCAACGCCATTCTGGACAAGGAACGCCAGGGAGACCTGGCAAAGCGGCTGGTTAAAGTACGGGAAAATTTTCAGCTGGAGTATGGCGAAAAGCTTATCAGACCATGTGGAATTCTTCGATGAAAACAAATATCTGTATTTCTCGAGCGTCGCTGAAAATCTTTTCTTGGGAACGCCCAATGACGACTCTTTTTCAGAGAACGAGCTGCCCCAGAATCCTTATTTTCTGAAGTTGTTGAGCCAGGCCGACTTGACCACACCCCTGCTGAGTTTAGGCGCAGAGCTCTCCAGGCAGACCGTCGATATTCTTGGCAGTCTTTCCCCGGATCCCGTCTTTTTTGAACAAAGCCCGATTTCCCTGGAAGAATGGGATGAGGCCATACTTCTGGTTGAACGGCTCAAACGCACCAAGCTCTTTCAGCTATCGGACACGGACCGGAATTACCTGTTGAAACTGGCCCTTCGCTTTAAACCCGGAAAACACAAACTGGTTGCACTGCCGGCCATCCTGGAGCGCCTGATTCTGGAGGGAAGATCTTTGATTCACGAAAGCATCACGCGGGACACGCCTGCCGCCTTCTCGTTTTATCAGCTCTCCGATTACATCTATGACCAGACCATCTTGAACAATATCTTGTTCGGACAGACCAAAACATCCAATTCCAAGGCCCTGGACATGATCAACCAAAGCATCATTCAACTGATTATCGCGGAGGATTTTCTTGAAACCATCATTGAAATCGGGATGCAGTTCCAGGTCGGCAGCAAGGGGGACAAACTGTCCGGCGGCCAGCGCCAGAAACTTGCCATTGCCAGAACCTTTCTCAAATCCCCGCGCATGATGATCATGGACGAAGCAACCTCGGCCCTGGACAACAAATCCCAGACCCGCATCCAAAACCTTCTGGAAACCCGTTGGAAAGGAAAAACAACACTGATATCCGTTGTTCATCGACTTGACATTATCAAGAATTATGACAAAGTTGCGGTAATGAAGGCAGGCAAAATCATTGAAATGGGGCCTTACGATGAACTCATTGCCAAAAAAGGAGCCTTGTATGAGCTGGTCGGCGGAAAAAAATGAATCATGCCCAACCTGTGAATTTCAGGAAAATCTCAATATTTTAAGAGAAATCTATTTTTTCTCTGCACTTCCCATTGACACCCTGAAAGTTTTTGCCTACTTGTGTACCCGGGACAATTTCAAACCCGGGGATTATCTCTTCACCCAGGATGACGATGACGGCCAGGCGTTTTATCTGGTTTCCGGAGAAGCGGTGTTAATCCGTTCGGAAAATGGCAGCGAAGTGATCATTCGAACCTATCAGGCAGGTGATTTTTCCGGCGCATTAACCCTTCTGGGGAATACGCCAAGGCTTTTTTCCCTGAAAGCTTCCACCCCGGTGACATGTCTGATACTCTCCCGTGATAAATTTGTTCATGTAATGAATCAATACCCGCAGCTCATGTCCAATATTTTCCATGCAGTGGTTGAGAAAATCCATCGATGGGAAGAACTTTTTTTGAGCGAACGATCAGAAGGATGTAAGGCCTGCAAACAAAAAATCGGGGTCAGCCTGATATAAGCCTTCAAATGTCGATGTCATCGATATAACTTGGATTCCGCTTGTTTTGGTTAGAGCGGAATCCAAGATCTAAGTGTTAAATTTCTTTTATTTTTTTTTCATCTTTGGTATATGACTTACTGATTTCTGAATCAGCAACGGGATACGGACCATCCCGCCATTTTCGTCGAAAAAAAAGCATGCCGCGTCGATCATTTGAATCAGACCGTCAAATATTTTCTGGATATGGTATATTTTCATGACGAATCCATCCGAACCACCGTCGTATTATCGCGTTCTGACCCGGAAGATGTTTATCGCCATCATCACGGTATCCTTTATCCCCGTTTTTCTGGTCAGCGCGACGATTTATTATCAGTTCAGGACATCCTACCGTGAAAAGATATTCGCCAACTTAAATGAGATGGTTCAGAAGCATACGACGAATATTGATATTTTTCTGGCGAACAAACTCTCCGATATCCGATACCTTTCCAGAAGCGCCGGATTCGACAATCTGAGCGACGAGGCGTTTCTGCAGAAGACAATGGCCATCATGCAGCAGGAGTACGGATCGGTTTTTGTGGATATCGGCGTCATTAACGACCTGGGAAAACAGGTTTCCTATGCCGGACCATACCATCTGGCGAATGCCGAATACGCGGACGCGGACTGGTTTCAAAAAGCCATGACCCGTCAGCACTTTATCAGCGACGTCTTTCTGGGCTTAAGGGGCGTTCCCCACTTTATCATTGCCGTCCGCAACAACCGGGACGGAAAGCCCTGGATTCTGCGGGCAACCATCGATTTTGAAGCATTCAACTCCCTGGTCGCCAAGATCCGCGTGGGCGAGACGGGATTGGCGTTCATCATAAATCGCGAAGGCAGTTTTCAAACCAAACCGATCTTTAACGTGATTCCCAATAAAGAGATGTATCAGTCGATTTTCCAGCAGGAAGCGGACATTCAAAAACAGGATGCGTTCAAGAAGAAATCCATACAGATGGAAAAAATAAAACATCTCGAGGAATTGATGAACTCGTAAAAAGCCATCAATGTTTATCCTCTTATCAACAACAAAGGAGCATCCTCTACCTTGGATTTCGCTCTTTATAAAAAAGAAAACCCGAAACCAAAACAAGCAAAATCCAAGATAAAAGGGAATTAAATGGATATTATCGAAACGCAGCAGCATCAGATCACGATCTTCAGCCTTGCGGGGCGACTGGATTCCACTTCTTCGCCGGAATTTGACAAACGTATTATTCAGGCAATGGAAAACGGCTTTCGCTTTATCATCCTGGATTGTCAGAAGCTGGATTATATCACGAGCGCAGGACTGAGAGTTGTCGTTAAGACCGCAAAAAAACTCAAACCCGAAGAGGGCCAGATTATTTTATGCGCGATGGCGGATTATGTGAAGGAAGTATTTGAAATCGCAGGATTTGATTCCTTCCTGCCGATTCTTCCGACGCTGGAAGACGGCATCAGGATGGCAACCAGATAGCAAATATGTCCGGAAGGAATCCGGGTTACGATCAATACCAGGATTCATAATAACCCCCCGCTTGATAATGCGCCGGCTTTTCTGAGAACCGCGCCCCCTGACTTCGGCAAGCGTGGTCTGCCGGAGTCCATAACAGCTTGACGCAGAGTTTGACCCGGCCGTCAGTGCCGAAAGCGCATCAGGATGTTGCCGGTGTCCACAGCCTGGCCTTTTTCAATCATTATCTCAAGCACTTCGCCGTCGCAGGGAGAAGCCACACCGCTTTCCATTTTCATGGACTCCACGATGACCAGCTCCTGACCACGGTAAACCCGTTCCCCTTTCTGAACACGGATATCCACAACAAGCCCGGGCATGGGGCATTCCAGAACATTATCCAGAACCCGTTTCTGAACTTTGGGCATGTATTGGGCCAGCGCCCATTCCTGAGGGCTGTAAACCTCAAAAATCCGGGTGATGCCGCAAAAGGCGGCCCAGACAAAATTGCCCCGGAACTGAAGCCGGAACATCTGGGACTGTCCATTGATATTGAGCTTGATGCGTCTGCGGTAAAACTCCAGCTCCGGGGTGATCACCTGGTACTGATTGCCATTGGCCCAAATGGTCCAGGTTCGCAGGTCGGAATTTCCCTGCAGCCGAAGCTCGAAAATATCCGATTCACCCTTGACCATGTAATGGTACCAGGCTCTTGGCTTTGCGGATCTGCCGACATGGGCTGCCATGGGCTTTAAGGACTCCCTGATCAGCTTCTGACGGTTATGGTACACCAACGTCGTTGCAATGGCCATCAGGCCGAGCCGTTCGGTTGACGGCGGAATCTTGGTTTTTTCATTGTCAAAATGCGCTTCGATAAACCGGGTTGACAGCTCTCCGGCTGCAAAAGCCGGATGATTCAGGATCAGGTTGACAAAATCGACATTGGTGATCACCCCTTCTATATGATAGCCGTTCAGGGCATTAACGAGCGCCTTGCGCGCGGCCTTCGCGGGTTTCTGCCCAACTGATCACTTTGGACAGCAGGGAGTCATAGTAGACGCTGACCACGCTTCCGGCCACAACGCCGCTGTCCACGCGAATGTTTCTTCCCCGCGGCGAGGCATAGCGGGTGATCATCCCTGTTGCCGGCAGAAAATTCCGGGACGGATCTTCGGCGCAGATTCGGGCTTCAATGGCCCAGCCGTTAAAGGATACCTCTTCCTGGCGAATAGAAAGCGCTTCTCCGTAGGCGACTTTCAACTGAAGTTCGACCAGATCCAGACCTGTCACCTGTTCTGTTACAGGATGTTCCACTTGAAGCCGGGTGTTCATTTCCAGAAAATACATATTCCGGTCTTCATCCAGAATGAACTCTACGGTGCCGGCGTTGGTATATCCGGCTTCCCTGGCAAGGCTGCAAGCCATTTCTCCCATTTTCAATCGCAGGGCAGGGTCCACGGCCGGCGACGGCGTTTCTTCAATGATCTTCTGATACCGGCGTTGAATGGAGCACTCTCTTTCGCCAAGATGAATCACGTTTCCATACCGGTCGGCCAGGATTTGAATCTCGATATGCCGGGGATTGGCAATATAACGTTCGATAAACAGTTGCGGGTCCCCAAAGGCTTTTCGTGTTTCTTCCTGACAGGCGGAGAACGCCGAGCCCATTTCCTCCTTGCCGAATACGATCCGCATCCCCTTTCCGCCCCCGCCGGCAGCGGGCTTTAACAAAACGGGAAAGCCGATCTGCTCAGCGATGGCTTCGGCTTCTTGCAGACCGGACAGCATGCCGATATGTCCGGGAACAACCGGAACGCCGGATTTCAGGGCCAGAGCCTTTGAGGCGATTTTATCCCCAAGAATTGCAATCGCGGCCGCCGGCGGGCCGATAAACACCATGCCGGAAAGGGAGACTTTTTCGCAGAAACCTGCATTTTCGGATAGAAATCCGTAACCGGGATGAATGGCCTGACAACCGGTTTTCTGCGCTGCATCAATGATTTTTTCAGCAACCAGGTAAGATTCCGTGGCACGCGATTCTCCAATAAACACCGACGCATCTGCTTCCTGGACATGAAGGCTTCTGGCATCCGCCTCGGAATAGACCGCAACGGTTTGTATTCCCATCCGCTTACAGGTTCGGATGATCCGGACCGCGATTTCTCCACGATTGGCAATCAGGATTTTCTTAAACATCATCAACCTCTCACAGGGGAATATTGCCGTGTTTGCGATCCGGCCGGCTGGTCTTTTTGCTTTCCAGAAACTGAAGGGTCCGAATAAGCCGGTGCCGCGTATCTCTTGGGAAGATCACGTCATCGATATATCCTCTTTTGGCTGCCAGAAACGGGTTGACAAAGGCTTTCCGGTAGTGTTCCATTTTTTCGGTCATGGTGGCATCCGGATCTTTGGATTCCTTGATTTCTTTGCGATAAATGACCTCCACCGCACCCCGGGGCCCCAGGACGGCAATTTCGGCCGTTGGCCAGGCATAATTGATATCGCAATGGATATGCTTGGAATTCATCACCAGATAGGCACCGCCGTAGGCTTTCCTCACAATCACCGTGATCCGCGGCACCGTGGCCTCAATAAAAGCATACAGGAGTTTGGCCCCATGCCGGATGATTCCCCCATGTTCCTGTTCCGGACCCGGCATGAACCCGGGAACATCCACCAGGCAGATCAGCGGAATATTGAATGCATCGCAGAACCTGACAAAACGGGCCGCCTTTGTGGAGGCGTTGCTGTCCAGGACGCCGGCCAGGACTGCGGGTTGATTGGCCACTAGACCAATGGTTTGCCCTCCCATGCGGCCAAACCCGCAAATGATGTTCCGGGCAAAACCCGCATGAATCTCCAGAAATTCCGCGCCATCCAGAATGCTGTAAATCAGGACATTCATGTCATAGGTCTGATTGGGGTTTGGGGGAATCAGATAATCGAGCGCCGGATCCGTGCGTTCGGGCGGATCTCTTAAATCGAGAAAAGGGGCCTTCAGGCGATTGTTGGAAGGCAGAAAATTGATCAGCCTTCGAACTTCCCGAAGGCAGAGAATGTCATTGGGAACCACAAAATGGGCAACGCCGCTGACGGTTCCGTGAACCTGGGCGCCTCCCAGTTCCTCTGCGCTGATATCCTGATGAATAACGGTTTTGACGACATTCGGGCCGGTAACGAACATGTTGGAGGAATTTTCAACCATAAAGGTAAAATCGGTCATGGCCGGACTGTAAACCGCACCGCCCGCACACGGACCCATGATGCAGGAAATCTGGGGGACCACACCGCTGGCATCGACATTTCGATGGAAAATCTCCCCGTAAGCCGCCAGCGCATCCACCCCTTCCTGAATCCGGGCGCCTCCAGAGTCGTTCAGCCCGATGATGGGAGAGCCGACCCGGACCGCATGGTCCATGACCTTGCTGATTTTTTGGGAATGGGCTTCCCCCAGGGATCCGCCGATAACGGTAAAGTCCTGGCTGAAGACAAACACCTCCCGGCCGTCGATGGTGCCATGGCCTGTTACCACGCCATCCCCGGGATAATGGTAATCGTCTTCTCCTAAAGAGCCGCCCCTTCCGGTCTTCAGAATATCAAACTCCTCAAAAGAGCCTTCATCCAGTAAGAGACCAATGCGCTCGCGGGCTGTGAGCTTCCCTCTCCGGTGCTGGGCGGCAATACGATCCTCTCCACCGCCTTGAATCGACTCCCGGCGCATCTCCTCAAGTCTTGAAAGATTGTCGTGCAAAGGCAACACCATAAATTCCTCCAGGCAATATCAGGGTCCCGTTTCTTTGCAGTGCACGGAAACATTATAGAAAGTGTCTAAAACAAATATTATAAAATATCAAATTGAAATATCGGAATCAGCCCGAAAAGAATTATAATCGTCATTTTGGTTTTGCATTGCCCGCCGAAAAAAGGTAAGAAAACTGCGTGTTGCACGCACTTCGTTGTGCTGAAACGCAGGGTTGTCTGATATTTAAGACATCAGGATAAATTCATGACACAGATGCAGATCGATAAATATCCCTCTTTTTTTTACCGGTTAAAATTCTTCCTTGCGCTGTCCCGAACGCCCCATGGCCTGATTGATATGGCGACTCCGGTTTTTGCGGCATTGATCTGGATAGGCCATATTCCCTCCTTTACTGTTGTTTTTCTGGGTCTTTTGACCACATTTGCAGGCTATACGGCGGTTTATGCCTTAAATGACATCGTGGATTATCGCCAGGACCGGCTGGCAGCCCGGCAGAGTGGCACCTGCCCGGCTGCTAACGGAGATCTGGATGCCATTCTGGTGCGTCACCCCATGGCCTGCGGGTTTCTGTCGTTTCGGGAAGGGCTTGCCTGGACAGTTTTCTGGGCGGCGCTGGCCGTTATCGGAGCCTATCTGTTAAATCCCGATATGCCTGTGGATATTTGCAGCCGGATGTGCGCTGGAAACCATATACTGCCTGCTGTGGCGGGTCAGCCATTACCGCACCCTTGTCAGTGGGGCCGTCAAAACCCTGGGAGCGGTGGCCGCGATATTTGCAGTTGACCCGCATCCGTCGGCCGCATTTTTGATAACGCTTTTTTTATGCCTCTTTTTCTGGGAAATCGGCGGCCAGAATATTCCCAATGACTGGACCGATGTGGAAACCGACAGCCGCTCCGGCGCCAAAACTGATTCCCGTTCGGCTGGGCAACCATCGGTCGAGCTTGATTATTCTGGGAAGCATTCTGCTGGCACTGCCTTTAAATACTGCCGTGTTTCAGCTTTCCCCGGTCCATTATCCGCCGATATATCTGGTCGCTGCGCTTGCAACCGGCATTTATCTGCTGCTGCTGCCCGCGCTTCGGCTCTGGGTTTCCCGGTCCTCGCAGGATGCCATGACGCTGTTTAACCGGGGCAGCTATTATCCGCTGCTTTTGATGGGAATTGTTCTTATTAAAACATTGGCGTAACGACTCAGGTATTCAGGAGTCAGAATTCAGTAGCCAGAATGAGGGATCCAGCAAATTCGTTTTTTCAATATCGCCCAAGGGTTCCTCGAAGCGGTGAATACCAGGTTGATTCATTACTGCACAGAAAGCCCTATACTCGGTTACGATTATTTTTGAGTTTGCGTTCAACATCTATTGACAAAGCGACCATCTTAATATAGGCCATAGTATTGGAAAATATTTGATCTTTTGTTCCCAAAAATGTCATCTATTGAAAAGAATATCGGTCAGCAATGGCGCCGGTTATTGAATCAAAAACCTACGCATTCGCTACTGCGGTAGATTTTCATAAACTTTATTTTTGCATCGAAAGGGGGTTGATATCTCACAAGGGAAATCGGCAAATGATGCCACCCCATAGTATGGAGTTTGTATTTATGGAGTTATTTTATTTCTAACACCTTTTTACCATCTAACGAAGGAGGTAACATTGGGCTTAGACATTTTCAAAGAAACATACGCCGGCGGTATCAAGGTAATCACTTTGGGCAAAGGCCCCAAGGCGGTGACCGTCGGAGGAGAAACCTGCTATCCGTTCTATCAGTTTGAAGGCAAGATGGCCAACAAACCCAGAATCGCCATGGAAGTCTGGGATATGGCGCCTGAAGACTGGGCTGAAGCCGCGCTGGCGCCTTTCAAGGATGTGATCTCGGACCCGGCAGCCTGGGCAAAAAAATGCGTGGATCAGTACGGGGCGGAAATGATCGTCCTTCAACTGAAGAGCGTTGATCCCAATTCAAACAATGCCAGCCCGGAGGAAGCGTCTGCCACCGTCAAAAAAGTTCTGGCGGCCATCGATGTGCCGCTGATTATCTGGGGCTGCGCCAATGCCCAGAAAGATGAAGCAGTGTTTAAAAAAATCGCCGAAGACTGTCAGGGCGCAAATCTTGTCATCGGACCGGTTGAAGACAAAAACCACAAGGGAATCGGGGCTGCGGCCATGGGTTATGGCCACACCGTTATTTCCTCATCTCCCATTGACGTCAACCTTGCCAAGCAGGTCAACATCCTCCTGGAAAATCTGGGAATGCCTTCCAGCCGCATGATCATTGATCCCACCACCGGCGGTCTGGGCTATGGCCTGGAATATTCCTACTCCGTGATGGAGCGCCTCCGGATGGCTGCCATGGCCCAGGGAGACGACAAACTTCAGCTTCCCATCATCAACAATCTGGGAAACGAGGTATGGAAGTGCAAAGAAGCCAAGCTGTCGGCCGCAGACGCGCCGACCCTGGGTGATCCTGAAAAACGCGGCATCCTGATGGAAGCTGTCGGGGCCGTTACCTATCTGATGGCAGGCTCCGATATTCTCATCATGCGTCATCCCGAAGCCATCCGCATGGCCAAGTCCTTTATCGATCTTCTGATCGGCGGCGGAAAGGCAACCGATGTTGCGCCGGTCAAGAAAAGGCTCGATGATGTGAACCTGAACCTTGCGGCCCTGTCGCCGGCCCCGGACCTGACGATCGAAGCGGACAAGGTCAAGGCTGCGGCTCCGGCTGCTCCCAAGGCAGCAGCCCCGAAGGCCGCGGAAAAACCCCAGGCAGCGCCTGCAAAAGTCGCGGTCGCGGCAGCACCGCAACCCGAAGCCAAACCGGTTGCTGCAGCCGTAGTGGATACAGCTGCCCAGGAAGCCAAGGCCAAGGCTGATGCCGAGGCCAAAGCCAAAGCCGATGCAGAAGCAGCAGGCAAAGGCAGCAGCAGCCGCAAAAGCCAAGCTTGAAGCCGACGCAAAAGCCAAAGCCGATGCGGAAGCCAAAGTGAAGGCCGATGCCGATGCCAAGGCCAAGGCAGATGCAGCCGCCGCAGTCGCCAAGCGCGAGGCTGAAGAAGATGCCATCCGTCAGCTGAGAGCCAAAGAGCGCGAAGCCCGCATGGCCGCACACCAGGTTGTAACGGATGAAGCCGTTTCCCAGACGCCGGATGCCGTACAAAAAACGGCTACGGAAAAAATCCTGGAGCAGCTGAATCGCATTCATCGCAGAGTCTGATACCAACAACGTTGTCTGGCATTTTCACTTATCGCCAGCATTGCCAGAACACCTATAATGATGAGGAGAACCTCAAAATGGCAGAAGAGAAATTGAAAAAAGTAGCGGAAGCCAAAGAAGTCAAAGAAGCCAAAGCGCCCAAACTGGCGGATCCGGTTGGCGCATCCATCGATATTGCAACCCAGGAAATGATCCGTCGTGCCCAGACACTGGGCATTGAAACGGTTTTTGACCGGGCCGTATCCATGAAGCCCTGCAATATCGGCATTCAGGGAACCTGCTGCAAGAACTGCGCAATGGGCCCCTGCCGTCTGCCCCTGACCAAGTCAGACACAGACGGGCCGGATGAACGAAAAGGCCTTTGCGGCGCCACCGCCAACACCATCGCGGCCCGTAACTTTGCCCGCATGGTGGCAGCCGGTGCATCGGCCCACTCGGACCATGGCCGCGGTGTTGCGGAAGTGTTTATGTCCGTTGCCAAAAAAGAAACCAACGATTATAAAATCAAAGATCCGCAGAAACTGATCGCCATTGCCCCGCATTTTGATGTTGCCACAACGGTTGAAGTTGACGGCAAGGTCGTTGACCGGAATCTGGACGAAATCGCCCTGGAAGTTGCTGAAAAAGCCCTGGCTGAATGGGGAAAACCGTCCGGCGAGCTGAGATATCTGAAAAGGGCTCCCGCGCCCCTGTATGAAAGATGGAAAAAGCTTGGCGTTCTGCCCAGAAATATCGACCGGGAAACCGTTGAAATCATGCACCGCACCCACATGGGCGTGGATCAGGATTATAAAAACCTGGTCAAGCAGTGCACCCGCTGCTCCCTTGCCGACGGCTGGGGCGGATCCATGATTGCAACCGATCTTCAGGACGTCATGTTCGGAACCCCGTTTCCGCTTCAGTCCGAGGCCAATCTGGGGATCATGAAGGAAGACCATGTCAACATCATCATTCACGGCCATGAACCCATCCTGTCCGAAATGATCGTTGCCGCGGCCCAGTCCAAGGAAATGATCGACTACGCCAAGACAAAAGGCGCCAAAGGCATCCAGCTCGGCGGCATCTGCTGTACGGGCAATGAAATCCTGCAGCGTCACGGCGTTCCGCCCGCAGGCACTTTTCTGCAGCAGGAGCTGGCCATTATTACCGGTGCCTGCGATGCCATGGTCGTGGATGTTCAGTGCGTTTTCCAGAACCTGGCCAATGTCGCCAAATGCTTTCACACCAAGCTGATCACCACCCACCCCATCGCCAAGATGGAACAGGACAATGTCATCCACATCGAGTTTGACGAACACCATGCCATGGAAGACGCCAAACGCATCGTATCGATGGCCATCGACAATTTCACCAATCGCCGGGTCGAAGTCATGATTCCCCGCCAGAAAGCCACCCAGATCGCGGGCTTTGGCGTTGAATCCATCAAATACCACCTGGGCGGAACCTTCCGCGGCGATTATTACACCCTGAACGACAACATCATCAACGGCCGCATCCGCGGCATTGCCGGCGTTGTCGGCTGCAACAACGCCAGAACCCGCCACAACGAAGCCCATATCGCCATTGTCAAGGAACTGATCAAAAATGACGTCATCGTTCTGACCACGGGCTGCAACGGCATTGCCTGCGCCATGGAAGGGCTTCTGTCTCCGGAAACCGCGGCCGTTTTCTGCGGACCCGGCCTTGCCGAAGTCTGCGAAACCGTCGGTATTCCGCCGGTTCTGCACCTTGGCTCCTGCGTGGACAACAGCCGGATCCTTCTGGCCGCCACCGAAGTCGTCAAAGCCGGCGGTCTGGGCAAGGACATCTGCGATCTGCCCGCAGCCGGAAGCGCGCCCGAATGGATGAGCGAAAAAGCCATCAGCATCGGCCAGTATTTTGTGACCTCCGGCGTTTATACGGTATTCGGTCTTCATCTGCCGATGAGCGGCGCACCGGTTTTCCAGGACTACATGTTCAATGAAATGGAAAAGATTTACGGCGGGATGTGGGACTGCGAAGCCGACCCCATCAAACATGCCCATAAGATGATTGCGCACATCGACAAGAAGCGCAAAGCCCTTGGCATCGACAAGGCCAGGGAACGGGTGCTTATGGATATGGCCGACCGTCAGAAACTGGAAACCGCGTAATCCGGAGACATCAGGGAAAAGCCATCGGGATTTTCCCTCGCTAATTTTTAGTTAATCTAAGTCCTCAACGAAGGAGGAATTTTATGTCAAGACTAGTTGCATTTGCGGCCATTCAGGGCGGCTATAATATTGTCTCGAAAGTCGAAGGTAAATACAAAAAGGCTCTGGCAACCTACAATGCCGACACCAAAGTCGGATTTCCCAACACAGCCTATTATCTGCCGGTCATCTACTCCCTTCTGGGCATGAAGGTCGAAACCCTGGAAGACATGAAAAAGCCGCTGGATTTTGCCCGCGGACTTCTGCCCCCGCATGTCAAGGGCTCTCACCACCTGCCCTATCTGGGGCCATTGCTGGACGCCGGTATGGCAGCCTTGCTGGCATTTGAAATCGAAGAGGCCCTGCGGTACCTGACGGATCCGGATTTTTATCTGCATTCCGAAGACATCGATGAGGCCAGTGGCAAGATCTGGCTGGGAGCAGCCGATGACACGGTGTTCAGAAAACGCGGCGTGGAGTTTGTGGATGGTTCGGCGCCCGGGTTTGCCGCCATCGTGGGCGCAGCCCCAAGCCCTGAAATCGCCAAGATGATCGTTGAAGAATATCAGAAACGCAGTCTTTATATTTTCCTTGCCGCCAACCAGAACGGCACCACCGTTGCCGAGCAGCTCATCGAAGCCGGCGTTCAGATCGGCTGGAATACCCGTATCGTTCCCTTTGGTCCGGATATTTCATCCGCCATTTTCGCCCTCGGCTTTGCCAACCGCGCCGCCATGGCCTTCGGCGGGATCAAGCCCGGCGACTACAAGACCATGCTGCTCTATAACAAAGACCGCGTCTTTGCCTTTGTCAATGCCCTTGGCGATGTGAATGCGGAATGGGCGGCAGCGGCTGCCGGCTGCGTCAACTGGGGTTTCCCGACCCTGGCCGACACCGATATTCCGGAAATTCTGCCGACCGGTATCTGTACCTACGAGCACGTTGTGGCCAATGTCAAGCATGAAGACATGGTTCAAAAATCCGTTGAAGTCCGGGGTCTGAAGGTTACGGTCTCCAAGATCGACATCCCCTGCGCATTCGGCCCGGCCTATGAGGGCGAGCGCGTCAGAGGCGCGGATCTCTACTGCCAGTGCGGCGGTGGCAAGACCCAGTGCACCGAGCTGGTCAAAATGGCGGAAATGACTGAAATCGAAGATGGAAAAGTCATTGTTGTCGGACCGGACTTAAAAGATGTAAAGGCCGGCGGCACCTTCTCTCTTGGCATTTATGCCCAGATAGCGGGCCGGGAATTCCAGACCGATTTTGAACCCATTCTGGAGCGCCAGATCCACCATCTCATCAACTATATTCAGGGCATCATGCACATCGGACAGCGGGATATTTCCTGGGTCCGGGTCAGCAAGGCCGCCGTGGACAAAGGTTTCTCCCTGAAAGACATCGGCACTGTGCTTCATGCCAAGTTCCACCAGGATTTCGGAAAGATTCTGGACAAGGTTCAGATCACGCTTTACACGAACGTGGCGGATGTGGACAAGCTCACCACCCGCGCCCGCGCCGAATACAAGATGCGGGATGAACGTGTCGAGAAGATGACCGACGAAGCCGAGGAAATTTTCTACTCCTGCACGCTGTGCCAGTCTTTTGCACCCAACCATGTCTGCACCGTCAGTCCGGAACGAACCGGTCTTTGCGGCGCATACAACTGGATGGACTGCAAGGCATCCTACGAAATCAATCCCACGGGCCCCAACCAGCCCATTGAAAAAGGGGAATGTCTGGACCCGGTACTGGGACAGTTCAAGGGCGTCAACGAGTTCATCCTGAAAGCCTCCCGCGGGGCCGTCAGTCATTATAATTTTTATTCCATGGTCACCGATCCCATGACAACCTGCGGATGCTGCGAATGTATCGCCGCAACGCTTCCCTCCTGCAACGGCGTCATGACCGTCGGCCGCGATTATTCCGGCGAGACGCCCTGCGGCATGAAGTTCACCACCCTGGCCGGTGTCATGGGCGGCGGGGCCTCCTCACCGGGATTTGTCGGCCATTCCAAATACAACATTACCCAGAGAAAATTCATCAAGGGTGATGGCGGGCTTCACCGCATGGTCTGGATGCCGAAAGTTCTGAAAGAAGAGCTGAAAGAAAGAATCGTCAAACGCGGAGAAGAGATGGGGATTCCCAATTTCTACGACATGATTGCCGACGAAACCGTGGGCGTCACCGAAGAAGAAATTATGCCTTTTCTCCAGGAAAAAGGCCATCCGGCCCTGTCTATGCCTCCGATCATCGGCGGTTGATAGGTCCCGGTTTCAATCGCCAATAACATTTCCGGACGCCGATGAAACGCATCGGCGTTCCTGGTGAATACAACTAAGGAGATAACAATGGCATTAACCGGTATTCAGATTTTCAAACTTCTGCCGAAAACCAACTGCAAGGAATGCGGGGTTCCAACCTGTCTGGCCTTTGCCATGAACCTGGCGTCGGGCAAGGCGGAACTGGATAGCTGTCCCTATGTATCCGAAGAAGCCAGAGAGAAACTGGCTGAAGCCTCTGCCCCGCCCATTCGGCCGGTTGCTATCGGAAAAGGGGTTCGGGCAATGACTTCCGGCGGAGAGACTGTTCTTTACCGCCACGAGAAAACTTTTTTCAATAAAACCGGCCTGGCCGCACTGGTCGAATCCAGCATTCCGGTTGCCGACCTGAAGGCCAAGCTGACGGTATGGAATGCTTTCCAGTTTGAACGTGTCGGCCTGAATCTTCGGCCCGAACTGGTAGCTTTAAAAGATGTCAATGGCGACAAGGCTGCTTTTGCCGAAAAAGCCAAGCTGATTGCCGAAACATCCGAGTTCAACCTGGTCCTGATGACGGGTGACGCGGATGTCATGAAGGCAGGCATTGATGTCAGTAAATTCAAAAAACCCCTGATGTATGCGGCCACCGCCGCCAACGTCGATGCTTTTGGCGCACTGGCCAAGGAAAACAACCTGCCGCTTGCGGTCAAGGCGGATTCCGTTGAAGCGTTAATTCCGCTGACCACCAAGCTGACCGAAATGGGCCTCAAAGACCTGATGATTGATTCCGGTTCCAGAGAGATGAAACAGGCGCTGGAAGATCAGGTGGTGATCCGTCGGGCTGCCTTGAAGCAGGGCAACCGGGCACTGGGTTTTCCGACCATTGCCTTCCCCTGTGAAATGGCGTCCAACCTGGATATGGAAACCCTGATCGCCGGCATGCTGATCGCCAAATATGCCGCGATCGTGGTGCTCTCTGATTTCAAGGGCGAATCCGTTTTCCCGCTGCTCCTGGAACGGCTCAATATTTTTACCGATCCCCAGCGGCCCATGACCGTTGTCGAAGGAATTTATGAAATCGGCAATCCGAACGAAAACTCGCCGGTTCTGGTGACCACCAATTTTGCGCTCACCTATTTTATCGTATCCGGCGAAATTGAAGGCAGCAGGGTTCCGGCATGGCTTCTTGTCAAGGATTCCGAAGGCCTGTCGGTCATGACGGCCTGGGCTGCGGGCAAATTCTCCGGAGATGACGTTGGCGTGTTTGTCAAGAAATCCGGCATCGCCGACAAGGTCAAACACACACAGCTGATTATTCCGGGTTATGCAGCGGCGATTGCCGGTGATGTGGAAGAAGAGCTCCCGGGCTGGACCATTACGGTCGGTCCCCGGGAAGCGGCCCATATTCCGGCATTTTTAAAAGCCAGATGATCCATTTTCCCTGACAAGGGCAGAAAACACGGAATTCGGGCCAGACCCGTGTCTGCCCCGAATTCCGGGCTGGGCTGAGACATGTCTTCTTTAGCCCCTGCCCTCACCATATTCACCCAAGGAGGTTGTATGTATCTAATTGGCGAAAGCTTGAACGTAATCAACAAAAAAATTGGTCGGGCGTATAAAGAACGGGATCCCAAGCCCATTCAGGAAGAAGCCCTGTTTCAGAAGTCAAAGGGAATGGATTATATTGACATCAATCTGGGACCGGCCAAAAAAGACGGGGCCGAGCTGATGCCCTGGGTGGTTCAGGTGGTTCAGGAAGTCGTGGATGATGTTCCATTGGTTCTGGACACCTCCAACATCGACGCCATTGAAGCCGCACTGAAGGTCTGCAAGCTTCCCCCGCTGATCAACTCCATCATGTGCCGCCCGGAACGATACGAGCGGATGATTCCGATCGCCGCCCAGTACAACGCGGATTTTATCGCCCTGATGTGGGGGCCGGATGGCCTGCCGCGGGACGAAAACGAACGGGCCGCGCTCTGCGTGGAACTGCTCTACGCCGCCAATGAGGCCGGTATTCCCAATGAGAAGATCTGGGTCGACGGCATTGTCACTCCCGTTAACATCCAGCAACCCCAGCTCATCAGCCTGATGAATTTTCAGGCCATGATTCAGGACATTGCCCCGGGCGCCAAAAGCACCTGCGGTCTGTCCAACATTTCAAACGGTCCGCCGACACATCTGCGGCCCATCTTGAATCAGACCTATATGATCATGCTCGAGAAATACGGCATGTATTCGGTGATCTCCGATCCGCTGGACGACCAGCTTACGGCCATTGCCAAGGGAAAACGTCCGGATGTCGTGGCCCTGATCAATGGCATTCTGGACGGCAATCAGCCGGACATGGCCGGCCTTTCCAAGGAAATGCAGGATTACGCCAAAACCGCCAATGTCATTCTGGGCAATGTCCTGTACTCCGACTCCTGGCTTGAAGTATAGGATTTTCATTTATCAGCAGTACTTTCAAAGCCCCGGATCAGCGGGGCTTTGTTGTTTATGGGAATATGATTATGCCCCGCATTGATGATTATTTTAACGCCGCAAAAATTGCCACGGATGCGCTTGCCCTGGAATCCCCGCAAGGATATCCTGAAACGGTCCGGATTTGAAGCCGATGCAGAGGGGTTTCGCGTTCCTTTCCTGAACCGGACCTTCCGCGTTCGCATTCCCGGCTTTGCCTTCAGCGATGCGGCCGCCGAGCCCAAGGATGTTCCCATTCAGGAACAGGTTCTGATTCTGCATTATCTTCTGGCAGGCGGCCTCCAGTTCCCCACCGGCAACTGGATTGCCTATCGCGAAATTCAAGGCGCATCTTTTTATTTCAGCGCCTTTGTCAAACGCGCCATCGACCCCTTGAAAAATACGTTCGGCTCAAACATTCAAGCCCTTGTCAAGGCCGCCGGACGGCTCGGGGGCCAGGCCATTCCCGCCGGGGATGCGGGATTTGAATTCCGGGTTTTTCCCCGGATTCCGATTCAGCTCATTCTCTGGGAAGGCGATGCGGAATTTCCGCCCGAAGCCAACATCCTTTTTGACGAGACCATCGGCGATATCCTTTCGCCCGAAGACGTCGCATGGCTGTCAGGCATGCTGGTGTATCGCCTGATGGCGCTCAGCCGGTAATGATTAATGCAAGTATACAGAATTCAGGAGTCAGAATTCAGAATGGCCCGCGTGTTCGCTTCGAACAATTTACCGACGTCTTCAATCAAGCGGGTTGGTTCAGAAACCACCATAAGCAAGATCATGGACAAGTATCAAATATCGCCTCGTTTCATCGGGAAACCCCTTGGAAATATTGAAAATACGGATTTGCCGGGTCCCTCATTCCGGCTCCTGACTCCTGAATACTGAATTCGGATCACACGGATCAGAGGTTTTTATGCAAAATCTATCGTTGATATTCTGTGCGCTTTACGGGTTGATGGCGCCATTTGGCGGTTTCTGTCAAGACACGCCGATTGTCAGCAGCGCCACTCAGGAGTGCCTGGACTGCCACGGCACATTTCATCCCGGAATCGTTGAGGACTGGAAAAAAAGCCGTCATGCGATGATGACTCCGGATAAAGCCATGGGTGCGGCGGCCCTGAGCCGCAAGGTTTCCAGCCCTTCGGTTCCGGATACCATGAAATCTGTCGTTGTGGGCTGCGCCGAATGCCATACCCAGAGAGCCAAATCCCATGCCGATACGTTTTCACACAATGGATACGATGTGCATGTGGTGGTCAGCCCAGAGGACTGCGCTACCTGCCACAGCCAGGAACGGGATCAGTACGGCAAAAACATCATGTCCCATGCCTGGAAAAATCTGGCGGAAAACAAGATTTACCAGGACCTGAAGCAGAGCATTATCGGAACTCCCGTCCGCAAATCCGGCAAGCTCGCCTTTGATCCTCCGGATGCGCTAACGAATGCGGAAACCTGTTTTTACTGCCATGGCACCCGATTAACCGTTACGGGTTTTGAGAAACGCGACACGGATGCCGGCGAACTGGAGTTTCCCGTCATCGACGGCTGGCCCAATCAGGGAGTCGGCCGCATCAACCTGGACGGAAGCAAGGGGGCCTGCACGGCCTGTCACAACCGGCACAATTTTTCAATGGAAACCGCCAGAAAACCCTATACCTGCAAGGAATGCCATACCGGACCGGATGTTCCCGCCTATAAAGTCTACGAAGTCAGCAAGCACGGCAATATCGCCGCCTCCAAACAATCTTCCTGGGATTTTCAGGCCGTTCCCTGGACCGTTGGCAGGGATTTCACGGCCCCGACCTGCGCAACCTGCCACATCAGCCTGCTGACCAATACGGACGGCGATGTGATTGTGCAAAGAACTCACCAGATGAGCGACCGGCTATCGACCCGGATTTTCGGCCTCATCTACGCGCACAGGCAGCCGAAAAATCCCGACACCACCTTGATTCGAAACAGTGGTGGTCTTCAACTGCCCACCGATTTTGACGGCACCCCCGCCGCACAATACCTGATAGACGATGCGGAATTTCAAAAACGCCGCAACACCCTACAGGCCGTATGCCTTTCCTGCCACAGCCTGTCGTGGGTGAAGGGCCACTGGCAACGCTACGAAAATACCATTCGGACAACGAACGCAGCCACGCATACCGCTACCGGCATCATGCAGGACATCTGGAAAAAAGGCCATGCATCCGGACTCGATCGCAACGCCAGCCCGTTTGATGAATCCATTGAAAAGAAATGGAGCGCGATCTGGCTCTTTGACGCCAACAATTCCCGTTTTGCATCGGCCATGGCCGGCGGCGGAGATTACGGCGTTTTTGCGGAAGGCCGCTTTAAGCTATCGAGCCGGATAGCCGAGCTCAATGAATGGCTGATTCAGAAAGGTATAAAGAAATAGAGCAGCTGGGAAAGTTTCTACTTTTGCCTGGATCGAAGTCCTAAATCGGTAAATTGCTCAAAGCCTACATGCGGGCCATTCTGAATTCTGACTCCTGAATTCTGTATACCTGTTTTTCAGGACTTATCACCGCCGCTGCGAATCATCAACACCACGGCGAACAGGATGACGGCACTCCCCATGTAACTTTGAAGGGTAAAAACCTCGCCCCACCAGAAATACGCGACTGCGGCTGCAACAACGGGTTCAAGGGTTGCAGTGATGGAGGCCCGTCCGGCCTCGAGATATTTTAGCCCGCTGTAATAACACGAATTGGCGCCGTATGTGCAGATAATCACCAGCGATAGCAGCGCCAGCCAGGCTGTCGGGGTTTTCGGGGCAAACGTGACCCAGGGAAGCAGCCCCAAAGCCCCTACGGGCAGAACATACAGAAAAAGATTATAAGCGCTGTACCGGCCGGAAAAATATTTTCCGAAGATATAATACAGGGAATAGCAAAAACCGGACGACAATCCGAAGACGATTGCCGAAACGCTGACAGTACTGCCGTCATACCCTGCATCCCTGCCCATCGAAATGGCCGAGATACCGATGAGTGTCAAAACCATGGCCGTTATTTTGGCCGGTGTGATGGACTCTTTGAGAAATATCCGTGACAAAACGATGACCCAGGCCGGCGCCGTATACAGGAGAACGGCCGCCAGAGCCGCTCCGCCGCTTTTGACAGCCATCTGATAGAAAAAATAAAACATCGAAACACCGCATACCCCGAATACCAGGATATACGGAACGTCTTTTCGATGCAGGCTCACCTCATGCCGGATCATGGCGTGCCCCCCAAAGAGGATCCAGGCCAGCAGCGCCCGCCAGAAAGCAACCTCCATGGGCGAAATGCCTTCCTGAAAAGCCAGCCTCGAAAAAGGGCCGATCAGTCCCCACAACACCGCTGCGGCAACAATAAATGCATATCCTTTGAAAACCATATAACGCCTGATCACTTTAGAGTCTGACCGATATTCTATTGCGGAACATGTAATCCAGGTTTCGGAAAATATCAAACCCAAACTTCCACATATTTGGTTGACTCACAGTGAAAACCATGGCATTTAAATAAGATATGTCGATTGATTGCTATTTTTTTTGAAAGGTGACCCATGAAAAGACCGCTTCAAGTCACGCCCATTCCGGGCCCCAAAGCCTTAAGCTGGATTTCTAGGGATTCGAAGATGTTGTCTCCATCCCTTCCCAGAGAATACCCCCTGGTTGCAGTAAAGGGCAGGGGACAGTGGATCGAGGATGTTGACGGAAACGAATACCTGGATTTTACTTCGGGGATTGCCGTCTGCAATACCGGCCATTGCCACCCGGACGTGGTTGCCGCGGCTCAGGCCCAGATCGCCAGCCTCATCCACATGTGCGGTTCGGATTTCTACCACCTGCCCATGATCGAACTTGCGGAATGCCTGGCAACTATCACACCGGGCAGTTTTGAAAAACGGGTCCTTCTGGCCAACTCCGGGGCCGAAGCGGTTGAGGCCGGATTCAAGCTGGCCAGGTGGCACAGCGGACGGGACAAGGCCATCGCCTTTCTGGGAGCGTTTCACGGGCGAACCATGGGCGCCTTGTCGCTCAGCGCCTCAAAGGCTGTTCAGCGCAAAGGATTCAGCTCGTTTGTTCCGGGAATTACCCATGTGCCCTATGCCAATTGCTACCATTGCGCATTCCGCATGACATATCCGGCCTGCGACTTTGAATGTGTCCGGTTTATTGAAGATCACATATTCAGAACCTTCATCCCCCCGGAAGAAGTGGCAGTGATCGTGATCGAACCGATCCAGGGCGAGGGTGGTTACGTGGTACCGCCACCGGGTTACCATAACCGCCTCAAGGCCATTGCCGAAAAATACGGCATTCTCTATCTGATGGACGAGATTCAGGCCGGCATGGGCAGAACCGGCAAATTTTTCGCCATCGAACATTTCGGCGTCGTTCCGGACATCATGACGCTGGCCAAGGGCATAGCTTCGGGAATGCCCCTCAGCGCGCTGGTCACCCGCGCCGATGTCATGGACTGGACCCGGGGCGCCCACGGGTCCACATATGGCGGAAACCCGGTTTCCTGTGCAGCCGCCCTGGCTTCGATCCGCGTGATCCAATCCGGCCTGATCGAGAATGCGGCGGTTCAGGGCGAAAAACTCCGTGCCGGCCTGAACCAACTGCAGCTCAAGTATGAGTGCCTCGGGGATATTCGCGGACTGGGGCTGATGCAGGCAGCTGAGTTGGTGAAGGATCGCCATACCAAAACTGCCGACAAGGCGCTGCGGGACAAGCTGCTTCAGGGCTGCTTCAAAAAAGGGCTGCTGCTGCTCAGTTGCGGTGAAAGCGTGATCCGCTTCTGCCCGCCCCTGATCATCTCTTCCGATGACTCGGAAGTGGCGTTGGAGATTTTTGAAACCGTATTGAAAGAAGTCCTTTGAGGAGAAATCGTTGGTAAATCCGGCCTCACCCACAGCCATTGTCGTTGCGGATGTTCACAAGAGCTTTGGCCAACTTCAGGTGTTAAAGGGGGTTTCCCTGTCTGCCGATGAAGGAGATGTCATTGCCATGATTGGTTCCAGCGGTTCCGGGAAAAGCACCCTGCTTCGGTGCATCAATCTTCTGGAAATCCCGGATTCAGGCAGTGTTCATATCGCCGGCGAACTGATCCGGATGAAGAAAAACCGCCGCAACGAAACCGTTCCGGAAGATCCCCGACAGGTGGACCGTATCCGCAGCCGGCTGGGAATGGTTTTTCAGCATTTTAATCTCTGGACCCACATGACTATTCTGGAAAACGTTATTGAAGCGCCGGTGCATGTTCTGAAGCGGCCCAAAAAGGATGCTGTGGACGTTGCCATGGCGCTTTTAAAAAAAGTCGGCATCGATGACAAGGCCAAATATTATCCATCTCAGCTCTCCGGCGGTCAGCAGCAGCGCGCGGCGATTGCCCGGGCTCTGGCCATGGAACCGGCCGCCCTGCTTGTGGATGAGCCGACCTCAGCCCTTGATCCGGAACTTGTGGGAGAAGTGCTTCGCGTCATGCAGCAGCTGGCCGAGGAAGGCCGTACCATGCTGATTGCCACGCACGAAATGGATTTTGCACGGAATGTATCCAGCCGCGTCATTTTTCTTCACAATGGCTGCGTGGAGGAGGAGGGACCACCGGATCAAGTTTTCGGTAACCCGGCGTCCGAGCGATGCAGGCAGTTCCTGGCGGGATATCTTGATAAAACGGGAAAAGGATAGAGGACGGCTGACCGAGGGCAGAGGGCACATTGCCCCCCTTTTGGAAAAGGGGGCCCGGGGGGATTTCTGACAATCCGCTGATATTGGATTTTTACGAAAGCATCATTATTAACATATTAACTTCTAAGAGGTGAAACATGAAAAAATGGAGTGTTGTAGTTCTGGTTGCAGTTCTGGCTGTTTGCTGGGTGGGAAATGCCTCGGCAGCGGATGCAAAAAAGAAACTTCGCGTTGGCACGGAAGGCGCTTATCCGCCTTTTAACCTCGTGGACAAAAAAGGACAGGTCCAGGGATTTGATATTGATATCGCCAAAGCCCTGTGCAAGGAAATGGGAATGGACTGTGAATTCAAGGTTCAGGATTGGGATGGCCTGATTCCCGGACTTATGGCGAAAAAATTCGATGTGATTATCGCCTCCATGTCCATCACGGATGAACGCAAACAGAAAGTCGATTTTTCCAATAAATATTATCAGACCCCGGCCCGGTTTGTAGCCAAAAAAGGCGCCGGCATCACTGTTTCCAAGGAAGGCTTGAAAGGAAAATCCGTTGGCGTGCAGCGGGCGACCATTCATGAGAATTTTGTCCGCGACATGTTCGGGGATGCCGTGGCTGTCAAGGCCTATGCAACCCAGGATGAAGCCAATATGGATCTGGTCGCCGGCCGGGTGGATCTTGTGATTGCAGATGCCACGGTTCTTCTGGGCGGGTTTATCAACACGGATGCCGGAAAAGGGTTCGAGTTTATCGGCCCCAGCTATGTGGACAAGAAATGGTTTGGCGATGGGGTCGGAATCGCACTGCGAAAGGGAGAAAATGATCTTCGCCAGAAGCTGAACAAGGCCATTGACGCCATTCGCGCCAACGGTGTTTACCAGAAGATCAACGCCAAGTATTTCGATTTTGATGTTTACGGGAAATAGTCGTGTTTAGCCTGAAGGGATACGGATGGCTGCTGTGGGAAGGCGTTCAACTGACGGTGATGGTTGGCGTTTTTTCGATGACCATTGCCATTTTTCTGGGCCTTGTCGGGGCCTGGGGAAAGCTGTCCGGATCCCGGATCGCCCGCGGTGCGGCCGGAGCCTATACCACCATTATTCGCGGTGTCCCGGAACTGGTGATGATCCTTCTGGTGTATTACGGTGTTCCCACCCTGATTCAGGATTTTTTTGATGTCAATATCGATTTCAATCCTTTTATAGCCGGCGTCGCCACCATCGGGTTCATTTACGGGGCTTTTTCCACGGAAGTCTTTCGGGGAAGCTATCTGGCGGTGTCCAAAGGCCAGATTGAAGCAGCAAAGGCTGCGGGAATGAACCGGATTCTGTTGTTTCGCCGGATTCTGCTGCCCCAGATGTGGCGCTTTGCACTTCCGGGGCTGGGAAACGTCTGGATGGTTCTCATCAAGGCAACGGCGCTGGTTTCGGTCATCCAGCTTCCGGAACTGATGCGAAACGCCGACATCGCCTCCCGCGCCACGCGCCTTCCCTTTACCTGCTATTTTGCAGCTTCCCTGATTTACCTGCTCCTGACCATTGTATCCATGAGCATTCAGCAGCGGGCCGAAGCCTGGGCAAACCGCGGAATTCGAAGGGCATAAATCATGGACGTATCCATCATTGAGGAAAGTATTCCCCGGCTCCTCGAAGGCGCCGTTACAACGGTCGAGTTGACGGCCGTGAGCGTTGCGATCGGACTTTGCCTGGCAGTGCCGTTCGCACTGATGCGGACCCACAGGAACCCGCTGCTCTGGATGCCGGTGTACGGCTTCAATTTTTATTTTCGCGGCACGCCCCTTCTGGTCCAGATATTTCTGGTCTATTACGGAAGCGGACAGTTTCAGGAATTGCTGACGCAGACCGGCCTGTGGCCTTTTTTCCGTGAAGCCTGGTTTTGTGCGGTACTGACCCTGACCCTGAATACCGCAGCCTATACGTCTGAAATACTTCGCGGCGGCATCGAAGCAATCCCCTTTGGCGAGATCGAAGCCGCCAAAGCCTGCGGCATGTCCGGATCCCTGCTCTATCGCCGGATCATCCTTCCCAAAGCATTTCGACTGGCCTGGCCTGCGTATACCAACGAAGTGGTCTTTCTGCTTCAGGCCAGTTCCCTGGTCTCCATCATCACCATCATGGACATTACCGGCGTGGCCCGAATGGTCGCTTCCCGCAGCTTTGCCTTTTACGAGCTGTACATTACCGCAGCAATATTCTACCTGATTCTGGTCTACGGCGTCCTCTTTGTTTTCCGGAAGATTGAATATCGGCTGTCCGGACACCTTCGCAGTCCATCCTTAAGCGCATAAAATCCGGGTAACGTTCATCATGAAGCATAAACTTTATGCCCTAAATCTTAACCCTTAACGCTTTTTTTAGGACTTTTAATTGAACAAACGCGTTTTACGAGCCGACTGGCTCCTTTTGCTGACCGCGGCGATCTGGGGCTGCGCCTTTGTCGCACAGCGGTCTGGAATGCGCTATGTGGGTCCGTTTACCTTTAACGGACTGCGCTTCATGCTGGGTGCCTGCGCGCTGATCCCGCTGATCATGTATCGCAACCACCGTTACGGGACGCAATCTGTCGGTCCGCCTTTTTTTTCATTCGAATTCATGAAAAAAGGACTGTTGATCGGCGTCGTATTGTTCTGCGGCGCCAGCCTTCAGCAGATCGGAATGGTCTTTACCACGGCCGGAAAAGGCGGATTCATTACCGGGCTTTATGTAATTCTTGTACCGATTATCGGCCTGTTTCTGGGTCATCGACTGGGCTGGAGCGGCTGGGCCGGAGCTGTTCTGGCAACTTCGGGCATGTACCTCTTAAGCGTTACGGAGTCTTTGACCATTGAACCCGGAGACCTCTGGGTTCTGGCCAGCGCCTTTTTCTGGGCAAGCCATGTGTTGATCCTGGGGTGGCTGTCTCCGCGGATGGATACCATCAAACTTGCCTGCGCCCAGTTTTTTGTCTGCGCAATCCTGAGCCTGACAACGGCGTCAATTACCGAATCCATATCGATTTTCCGGCATCCGGGACGGAATGCTTCCGATTCTTTACGGCGGCCTGATGTCCGTCGGCATTGCCTATACCCTGCAGGTGGTTGCCCAGAAAGATGCGCCGCCTGCCCATGCCTCCATTATCCTGAGCCTTGAAACGGTTTTTGCCGCCATTTCCGGCTGGATACTGCTTGGTGAAGTCTTATCCTTTCGCACACTGATCGGCTGTGTGCTCATGCTGGCCGGCATGCTCCTGGTTCAGCTCTGGCCTGCGTCCATTCCAGACAATGAGTTATCGCACATGGAACCACGCACAGCGGGTTGAGGTAAATATCTTGGAGTATATTGACAAACGCTTTGTTATCGGGATTGACCTGGGGACCACCAACTGCGCCGTGGCGTATGCGGATCTTCAGGGAGAAAAGGAAACCCCCATCCGGCTGTTCAAAATCCCCCAATTGACCGGCCCCGGGGAAGTGTCCCGGCTGCCGGTACTGCCTTCCTTTCTCTATCTTCCCGGAGCATACGATCTTTCTTCAGAGGCCACTCAGCTGCCCTGGCCTCTTACCAAAGGCCGCAGCGGACCAACCCCAGTTCGTTGGCGCTTTTGCCAGAGACCACGGCGCAAAAATTCCTTCGCGCCTGGTGTCTTCGGCCAAAAGCTGGCTCTGCCATTCCCATGTCGATCGCAAGGCTCGCATCCTGCCCTGGGGCTCCGGGGATGATGTCGCCGGGATCTCCCCGGTTCAGGCAACGGCCGCCTATCTGGAGCACATCAAGACCGCCTGGAACAGCTTTCGCGGAGAAGATGAAGACCAGTATCTCGAAAATCAGCTGATCATTCTGACGGTTCCGGCCTCATTTGACGAAGTGGCCAGAGAGCTGACGGTGGAGGCTGCCGCCATGGCCGGTCTGAATGCGGTCACCCTGCTGGAAGAGCCGCTTGCCGCATTTTACAGCTGGCTGATCCGCCACGAGAACCGCTGGAGTCAGCTTGTCTCTGCCGATGAGCTGATCCTGGTCTGCGATGTCGGTGGCGGCACCACCGACTTTACCTTGATTTCTTTAAGGCAAGCCGAGGGCAGCCCCCGGTTTGAACGCATCGCCGTGGGCGATCATCTGATTCTTGGCGGAGACAATATGGATCTGGCCCTGGCGCGAAACATCGAAATGCGCCTTGGGAAAAAAGGCCATGCTGAGCGGGGACCGATGGAAAACCCTCTGTCACCAATGCCGTCAGGCAAAGGAAATGCTGCTGGACGGAAAAACCGCATCCCGGAAAATCACGATCATGGGCGAAGGCAGCCGGCTGATCAGCGGAACCCTTTCCGCGGACCTGGACCTTGGCAGCGTCGAGGAAATCCTTGTTGAAGGGTTTTTCCCGCTTCTGGATGCCGAGCCGAAACAGGCAGCGCTTTCCTCCCGCAAAGGCATTACTGAATTTGGCCTGCCCTACGAACAGGAGCCGGCCATTACCCGCCATCTCGGCTGGTTTCTGGACCAGCACCGGACAGATGTTCCCGGTTTTACCGGAAAGCCGTTTCGCGGCCCGGACTGCATTCTTTTTAATGGCGGTGCCCTGAAGCCTGCTGTTGTCCAGGAGCGCATCCGGCAGGCCATCCGCCGCTGGTTTCATGAAGATGACACCGCGATGCCGCGGGTCCTGGACAATCCTGACCCGGATCTGGCCGTGGCCCTGGGCGCGGCGTATTACGGACTTGTCAAGACGGGCCGCGGGGTCCGGGTTGGCAGCGGCAGCCCCCGATCCTATTATATCGGCGTTTCAACCGGATCCGCAGAAACCAATGGGCTGGACAGCAGGCAGGCCATTTGTCTGGTGGAGCGGGGACTTGACGAAGGCAGCCGGATTCAGCTTGAAGACCGGGACTTTCAGGTTCTGACCAATCAGCCGGTCAGCTTTGACCTGTACAGCTCCAGTTTCCGTTCCAGCGATCGCTGCGGCCACCTGGTGACCGTGGATGATTCCCTCACCCGTCTGCCGCCGATTCAGACGGTCATTCAATACGGGAAAAAAAACGACCGGACCGGCATTCCCGTCGCCATCGAAGCCGGTTATACGGAAATCGGAACCCTGGCCCTGTGGTGTCATTCCCGGATCAGCGATCACCGCTGGAAACTGCAGTTTCAGCTCCGGGAAGCCGCAGACGCTTCGGATATCGGCGATTCCGAGGTTTTTGAGGCCTCCCAAGTAGAAGCGGTTCACGACTGCATCCGGACGGCTTTTTTACAGCCAGTACCCGGTCCCCATCTGGAGTCCCTTGTCAAAGACATTTCCCGGATCATTGACCGGCCAAGGGAAAAATGGCCCCTGTCGCTTATCCGTGGCATGGCCGATGTCCTGCTGTCTCTTATTCAGGCCCGCCTGACTGCCCCGGATTTTGAAAGCCGCTGGCTCAACCTGCTTGGGTTTTGCCTCAGACCCGGATTTGGGGACGGCTTTGACGGACACCGCATCAAGGCTGTCTGGAAAATTTACAAACAAGGTCCGGTTCACAGCCAGCACAGCCAGATCCGCTCCGACTGGTGGATTTTCTGGCGACGGATCTCAGGCGGCCTGAGCGCTGGACATCAGCGGCAGTTTTTTCAGGATTTGACCCCCCTTTTGTTTTCACAAAAGGCAGGCAAGCAGAGAACTTCCCCCCAGGAATATCTTGAAATTCAAATGGCGGCCGCCGGCATGGAACGCCTGGCTGTCAAGGACAAGATCCGGCTGGGCCGCCTGCTTCTATCCGAGCTTCAGTCCAAAAATCCAAAGCCGCAGCAGTTCTGGGCCTTTTCCCGCATCGGCGCCAGAGAACTGCTTTATGGTCCGGTGGACCGGGTGATTCCGCCCGCGGAAATCCACGACTGGACCGAAGCCCTGATTATGGAAAACAGGTCGAATCCGGCGCCGGCCGCTCAAGCCCTTCTGCAGCTGGCGCGAAAAACCGGCGACCGCGCCCGGGACATGGATCCCGCCTCGGTTGAGCGTGTCCGCGCCTGGCTGTCCCAACAGGGGTTTTTGGAGGATCAGCTTCGGGTCCTGTCCGAAGTTGTGCCCTACAAAAGGCAGGAAGCCTCAACCCTTTTCGGCGAAGATCTGCCTTCCGGACTGGTTCTGGAAACACCAACCCGAAATTCATCCAAGGAACACGCGAC
>CAWKLD010000026.1:0-94933 GCA_963850225.1 uncultured delta proteobacterium | reverse complement strand
CCAGGTGGTGACCATGACCTATCCGCTGATCGGCAATTACGGTGTCAATCCCGAAGATGTCGAATCGGACCCACATACAGGTCGCGGCGTTTGTGGTCCGGGAGTATCAGGATTTTCCAAGCAACTACCGTTCCACGGCTCGCTGTCCGATGATTTGAAAAACAGGGCGTCATGGGAATCGACGGACTGGATACCCGGGCGCTGACCCTTCATTTGAGAAATTCCGGCGCCATGAGGGTCTTTATATCAACCGAAGATCCTGATCCGCTCTCCTGCGTGGCAAAAGCCCGGAAGGTTCCCAGCATGGTCGGACAGGATCTGGCCTCCGTAGTTTCCACCCGCCTGCCATACCGGTGGTGCAACAATGAAATCCTTCGCCCCATTGCAGACCCGGAAAAGGCACTTACCCAAAAGATCTGGAACCATCGGGACAGACTGCGCAGCGTGGTGGCTTTTGATTTTGGAATGAAATACAATATTCTCAGATGTCTTGAGCAATCTGGATGTGAAGTGATTGTTGTCCCTGCGGCAACTTCTGCCGACACGATCCGCGACATGGCTCCGGACGGGTTGTTTTTTATTAAACGGCCCCGGCTAGCGATCCCCCGGAACCCGTGGATTACGCGGTTCAGACGATCCGGAACCTTTTGGGATTTCGGCCCATCTTCGGCATCTGCCTGGGGATTCAGATTCTTGGCCTTGCCTTGGGCGGGAAAACCTATAAGCTGAAATTCGGTCATCGGGGAGCGAACCAGCCGGTCAAGAATTTAAAGACCGGAAGGATCGAAATCACCCCCCCAGAATCATGGGTTTGCCGTCGACATTGCCACGCTGAGCCCGGATGATGTCGAAATCACCCATGTCAACCTCAACGATCAGACCCTGGAAGGATTCCGGCACCGGACCCTGCCTGCTTTTGCCGTGCAATATCACCCGGAAGCATCTCCAGGCCCCGAGGACGCCCAGTATCTTTTTGATGAATTCACCCGGATGCTGATTAATAGACTATAAATCTTATGCCCAAACGTACTGACATTCATAAAATCCTGATCCTCGGCGCAGGTCCGATCATCATCAGCCAGGCCTGCGAATTTGACTACTCCGGCACCCAGGCCTGCAAGGCCCTGAAGGAAGAAGGTTATGAAGTAATCCTGATCAACAGAACCCTGCCACCATCATGACTGACCCCGACACGGCCGACCGGACCTATATCGAACCCATCACGGTGGAAACCGTTATCAAGATCGTTGAAAAGGAACGGCCCTGCGCTTTCTACCCACCCTAGGCGGACAGACTGGTCTGAACACTGCGATCGACTGCCAAAGCTGGGAGTCCTGGAAAAATACAATGTTGAGATGATTGGCGCATCATCCCCTCCATTAAAAAAGCCGAAGACAGGGAGCTGTTTCGGAATGCCATGGACAGAATCGGACTTCTATTCCCAAAAGCGGATTTGCCACCAATCTGCAGGAAGTGCCGAGCAATTTTCGCAAACGCATTGGATTTCCCATCATTGTAAGACCCAGCTTCACCCTTGGCGGAACAGGTGGCGGGGTTGCCTATAATATGGAAGAGGTCGCCCTCCTTGCAAAGGCAGGCCTTGATGCCAGCATGACTACTCAGGTCATGCTGGAAGAATCTGTTCTTGGCTGAAGAATATGAGCTGGAAGTCATGCGGGATCATGCAGATAATGTGGTCATAATCTGCTCCATTGAAAATGTTGATCCCATGGGCGTTCACACGGGTGATTCCATCACCGTGGCCCCGGATCCAGACCCTTTCCGACAAAGAATATCAGAAACTCAGGGATGCGTCCATTGCCATCATGCGGGAAATCGGCGTGGATACCGGCGGATCCAATGTCCAGTTTGCCATCAATCCTGAAAACGGGGACATGATTGTGGTGGAGATGAACCCGAGGGTATCCCGAAGCTCGGCTCTGGCCTCCAAGGCCACGGGATTTCCCATTGCAAAAATTGCAGCCAAGCTGGCGGTGGGTTACCCTGGATGAAATTCCCAATGACATCACCGGTGAAACCCTTGCCTGTTTTGAGCCCATCCATTGATTATTGCGTGGTAAAAATCCCCAGGTGGACCTTTGAAAAATTCCCGGAAACCCAAGATTCTGACCACGGCCATGAAATCCGTGGGTGAAACCATGTCCATCGGCAGGACCTTTAAAGAGGCCCTTCAAAAAGGCTTGCGGTCCCTTGAAATCGGCGGCAGGGTTTGGCGGAGATGGAAAAGATCCTCGTCCCGGCAGTGTTACCGGCAACGAAATGGAGTACAAGCCTGGCACCCCCAATTCCCAGCGGCTGTTCTACATCAAATATGCCATTGAACACGGCATGCCCATTACCATGATCCATGAACTGACCCCGATGACCCCTGGTTCCTGAACCAGATGAAGCAGATCGTGGATCTTGAAAAACAGATAAGCCGCGGCAGGACAAGATCTCCCCGCGGGCCTCTTGGAAAAGGCAAAAAAACGGATTCTCGGATCAGCAGCTGGCACATCTGCCAGCCTTACGGAAACGAACAGACTGTAAAGACACGAAAGAGCCTGGGCATCATTCCGGTTTACAAGCTGGTGGATACCTGTGCCGCAGAATTCCGGGCCGCCACCCCTTATTACTACTCCACCTATGAAACAGAATGCGAGGCCAGGGTATCGGACAAGGAAAAAAGTCATTATCCTGGGCGGCGGGCCCAACCGGATCGGCCAGGGCATTGAATTTGACTACTGCTGTGTTCATGCATCTTTTGCACTGAGAGAAGAAGGGGTGGAATCATCATGGTCAACTCCAATCCTGAAACAGTGTCCACAGATTATGACACCTCGGACAAGCTCTATTTTGAACCTTTAACCCGGGAAGATGTGCTTCACATTGTGGAAAAGGAAAAACCCTAGGGGTAATTGTCCAGTTTGGCGGGCAGACCCCGTTAAACCTTGCCACGGATCTTCAAAGCCGGTGTTCCCATCATAGGGACCAGTCCTGAAAGCATTGACCGGGCCGAAGACAGGGACCTGTTCCAGGCAATGCTCAACAAGCTGGACTTTTGCAGCCTGAAAACGGCATTGCGACTCCTATGAAGAAGCAAGAAAAGTCGCAAGGGATATCGGATATCCGGTCATGGTTCGTCCCTCTTTTGTCCTGGGCGGCCGTGCCATGAAAATTGTATATGATGAAAGCGACCTTGAAGAATACTTTAATCGGCTGTCCAGGCTTCTCCTGACAAACCGGTGCTTATTGACAAGTTCCTTGAAGAGGCCTTTGAACTGGATGTGGATGCCATTTCAGACGGTGAAAAAACCATTATCGGCGGAATGATGGAACACATTGAAGAAGCCGGTATCCATTCCGGGGACTCAGCCTGCGTGCTTCCGCCATATTTCCTCAAAGACCATATTGATGAAATGACAAATGCCACCAAAGCCATTGCCAAAGAACTCAATGTTAAGGGACTCATGAACATCCAGTTTGGTATCATGAAAGAAAACGGATATATTATACTGAGGTCAATCCAAGGGCTTCAAGGACCATTCCCTTTGTATCCAAAGCCATTGGAATCCCCCTTGCCAAGCTTGCAACAAAGGTCATGCTGGGCAAAACCCTTGATGAACTGGGGTTGAACAAAGAAATGATCCCGCCTTACTATTGCGTCAAAGAAGCGGTCATGCCCTTTGACAGGTTTGATAATGTTGATCCGGTTCTAGGCCCTGAAATGAAATCCACGGGTGAAGTAATGGGAATTGATAAAGATCTGGGCGGCTGTATGCCAAAGCCCAGTTTGCAGCCGGACAAAAACTTCCCACTGAAGGCACGGTCTTTATCAGCTTCCAGGACAAGGATAAACTGGCTGCTCTGACTGTTGGCCAAAAGCTTTCATGAAATGGGATTCACCATAATGGCCACCCGGGGAACCGCCTTTTCCTTGAAGAAAATGATGTTCCCACAAAACTTGTCAAAAAAGTCTCTGCCGGCCGGCCCCATGTAGTGGATGCCGTTACAAACAACGAAATTCAGTTGATTTTAAACACAGGAGCATCAAGCCAGACCAAACGGGATGGATATGAAATAAGGCGTGCTGCCATAAAGTATAAAATTCCCTTATGCCACCACAACAGAGGTGCAAAGGCAATTTGCAGCGCTATCCAGGCCCTGAAAAAAGAAGCCCTTTCGGTAAATCCGTTCAAGAATATCACCGGGAAAAAATCATGAATGATACCAATGTTTTGAAACTGACGAAGCCCAAGAGATGAATGCGGTGTATTCGGGTTGTATAAACATACGGAGGCAGCCAAGATTACCTATTTCGGTCTTTATGCCCTTCAGCACAGGGGGCAGGAAAGTGCCGGCATCTCAGTAAACCGGGGGGAAAATGACAAGATTTTTTCTCACAAGGGAATGGGCCTTGTTCCTGAAATTTTTAACATGGAAGACCTGGAAAGAATTGAAGGCGCAGCTGCCATCGGTCATGTCCGGTATTCCACCACCGGGGATTCCGTTCTAACCAATGCTCAGCCCTTTGTCGTCAACCACCGTCACCGTTCCTATGCCGTGGCCCACAACGGGAATCTTGTCAATGCCCACATCCTTAAAGACGAGCTGGAAGAACAGGGCTCCATCTTCCAGACCACCATGGACTCAGAGGTTTTCCTCCATCTGTTTATTAAAAACCTCATTAAAGGCGATGTTGAGAGTGCTGTTTTAAAGCCGGTTTCCAAAATTGAAGGCGCCTATTCCATGATCCTTTTAACCTGTAAGGGAGAGATCATCGGCATGAAGGACCCCAATGGATTCAGGCCCCTGGCCCTGGGCCAACTCTACGGCCATTATGTTCTGGCCTCGGAAACCTGTGCCTGGATCTGATCCAGGCCGAATTCATCCGGGAACTTGATCCCGGGGAAATCGTTATCATCAATGAGGACGGCATTCGAAGCCTTCGTCATCGCCAAGGCTGCCAAGCCTGAGTCCTTATGCATATTTGAATATATCTACTTTGCCAGACCCGACTGCACCATTGACGGAAAAAATGTCTATCAAATCAGAAAAGCCCATGGCCAGCGGCTGGCCCAGGAAGCCCCTGTGGACGCCGACCTTGTCATGCCGTTTCCGGATTCCGGCAATTATGCGGCCCTGGGTATTCCGAAGGAATCCGGCATACCCTTTGAAATGGGCATGATCCGAAACCATTACGTGGGACGAAGCTTTATTCAGCCCACCCAGTGCATGCGGGATTTTGCCGTCCGGGTGAAACTCAACCCGGTCAAGGAACTGATCAAGGGCAAAGACATCATCATTATTGAAGACTCCATCATCCGCGGTACCACGGCAAAAACCCGGGTCAAGCCCTTCGGGAGCTTGGGGTCAAAAAGGTGCACATGCGGATCAGCTGTCCGCCCCATCGATTTCCCTGCCATTACGGCATTGATTTTTCAACCAAGGGCGAGCTGATTGCATCCCGAATGACGGTTGATACGCTCAGAGATTTCTGGGGCTCGATTCGCTACACTACCTGAGTCTGAATGGCCTTCTGACTGCTACCGGCGTTGAAAACCCCGAAGAGTGTTTTTGCAAAGCCTGTTTCGACGGGTGCTATCCAGTAATTCGACGAAAATCTACCCAAAGATTCCTGGAGCAGCGGGCTTAAGGGAATAGACGGGCACCTTATAGACAATTTTGAACTTGCGTAAAGCCTGATCTTGTGTTAGTTTTTCAAAAATTCTGTTTGATATGAGAATTATAAATAATATCTGTTTGATATTATTATGTTGACTTTGCAGCACCTTAAATAACGGATAACATTAAAGGAGGGGGTATTTTCTATGAAAACTTTGATCGGTGGTGCAGTAGCAGCGGTATTGGGACTTATCGGTGTTTCTATTTGGTTTAAGGAATTCTTGCAGATTCTGGCCGGAGTACTTCCTATCATGCTGCTTCTGGGTGGAGGTCTGGCGCTTTATCTGGGATTTGATGAGTTGAAGGATACCTGGAAAAAAGACGATAAACCGGCCGCTCCTTCCGCAGATAACGCAGATAAATACAAACAGGAAATTGATGATCTGAAAAAAGAAATTGAAACCCTAAAGACCGACAAAGCCTGATTTCTGACGCTCAGCTTCACAAAAACCGGTTCGCTTTTCCCGACAGCATGCGGGATTCTCTGTTTCTTTCCAGAATAAAGGAGTATTGGCTTTTTCCGATACTCCTTTATTCTTTTGTTTTTTTCTGAAGAATTGCCGAAGTTGCCAGTTTATCAGCCCTTTCGTTGCCTTCTATTCCCGCATGCCCTTTAACTTTGATGAATGTCAGGTCTTTGAATCGTTTCATCAACATGCGGATCTCACTGACGCGTTCCGTGTTTTTTTTGGCTTTCCATCCCAGCACAAGCAGTCCGTAAGCATAGCCGCTGTCCGTATACACCCTTACCGGTAAATCGGGATTCTTAACTTCCAGCAGGCCGGTTCGAATGGCTTCAAGCTCGGCAATGTTGTTGGTGCCCATCCCAATATTTCGGGAAATTTCCTTTTCGTGCTCCCGATAGCGCAGCAGAACCCCGATTCCCGATGGACCAGGATTCCCCGACGATGCGCCATCCGCATAGATAAGAATGCTATCCGGATACTCTGAGTTGGGCAAATCGATAGAAGGACTTATCGTCTTGCGTTTTTTTTGGGGTTTCAGGCGGGTTTTCGCAGAGGTTTCTCCGGGTTCGGCGTCTAGGGAAAACAGGTCTGTTTCGCGGACTCGGTACTCATAATCCTGTTCCTTTTGATACTTGATCAGGGCCTTGCCGTTATTGACCTGGATTTTTCCAATCGAATCCACGGCCACCCAGACCTTGTTCTGCTTGAACCGCATGCGTATCCAGCCTGAATCACTTCTTGTCATCGTTTTTCTCCCGATCGCTTCAAAATGACATTCCAGACAGGATTCAGCATATTTTTTCAAGCCGTATCAGTCAAGACTTTTATTGCCATTCGGCTTTTGGTTAACAAGCGCATTGTGTAATGGAGCGAAAACCAGTAAAGTGTAAATGGTGAAGCGTTTCTTCGCCTAATTTTTCTGTGGATAACGTGAGATGAAAAAAACAACCGATTCTTCTGAGCCGGTTTTCAGCCCAGTTTTGCCAAAAGTCTATGAATATCCCCTGGAACAAGGATGGGTGGTGATGGCTGGAAAAACAGACCTGGATAACGATCTGCTGAGTATGAAAACTGCCGGCCCCAATGACTGGTGGTTTCATGTTCGTGGCATGCCGGGAAGTCATGTTATTCTCGTCGGAAACCGGAGTGAAGCGCCGAGCAATGCGTTGCTTCGCCAGGCGGCCGCCATTGCAGCCTATCACAGCAAAGCAAGGGACGGTGGAATTGTTTCGGTTTCCGCAACCCAGGCCCGCTATGTTTCCAAACCCCGTGGCGCCAAGCCCGGAACCGTCAGCATTCGAAAAGAAATCATATTAAAAGTCCGCCCGGGAATTCCGAAACCATTGCCATGACCGATGTTCTGCTGATTCAGCCGCCTATAAGAGATTTTTATACAACCGCCAAGCGCTCCATCCCTTATGGCCTGGCCTCTATCGCCGCCAAGCTGATTCAGCACGGGTTTTCCGTGGAGATTCCTAAGACGGGCTTGCCACATCCAAATCCCGAACCATTCCGCTACCCGCGGAGATGGGCTATCTTTCCAGGTTTTATTCAAATCCGGATTTTTCCCCTTTTGCCTTGTTTCATCAATACAAGCATTTTGGGTATAGTTTTGAGCATATCGGAAAACTGGCAAAAGCCTCGGGTGCCTTTTTAATCGGCATTTCTTCCCTGTTCACTGCTTACAGCCATGAAGCACTTCAGACGGCAAGGGCTGTCAATGCCTGTCATCCTTCCTGTAAAATCGTTATCGGTGGACACCATCCCACTGCCCTGCCGGAGGCGGTTATGGCCTGTTCAGACGTAGATTATGGATTTCGCGGAGAAGGCGAAGTCTCCCTTTCGATTCTGGCATCCATTTTGAAAAAAAATCCGTTTCCACCAGATTCACTGCTGTCATCGGTACCGGGTCTGGTTTTCCGAAAATCCGACACCTCCCTTCACGTCAGCGAGCCTTTCTGGATGCAGGATTTAAACGAAGCGCCGCTTCCCGCAATGCACCTGGTTCGTTCACGGTATTACCGGCGAGGAAAATCCGGCGCTTCAGTCATTGTTGCCAGCAGGGGATGCCCCATGACCTGTACATACTGTTCTTTGGGGAAAGGTTCCAAAACGCCGTATCGCCGTAAAACTATTGAGTTGGTGCTCCGCGAAATGGAGCGAGCTGTCGACGTATATGATGCCACGTTTATTGATTTTGAAGACGAAAATCTGTCACTAGACCGGAACTGGTTCATGACGCTGTTGTCCGCGATTCCGGACCGATTTCCGGAACCCAGGCCGGAATTAAGGGCCATGAACGGCCTGTTTCCGGCATCACTGGACAAGGATATGGTTTTTGCCATGAAAGCAGCCGGTTTCAAAACCCTGAATCTGTCTTTGGGCACCACTTCTTTGGCCCAACTGAAGCGCTTCCACAGACCCGATATGCAATCGGCATTTGAAACCGCGCTTGAACTGGCCGCATGCTGCGGGCTGAACGCTGTCGGCTATATCATTGTTGCAGCACCGTTTCAGAATCCCTTGGATGCTGTCGAAGATCTCCTGTATCTGGCGTCCCTGAGGACGCTTGCCGGAGTATCGGTATTTTATCCTTCTCCCGGCAGCGTGGATTACGATCGCTGCAACCGACTCGGCATTCTGCCGGAGCACTTGTCCCTGATGCGATCCAGCGCGCTTCCTTTGTCTCACACCACATCCCGGATAGAATCCGTCACGCTGATGCGACTGGGAAGAATCCTGAATTTCATGAAATCCTTAATCGATCAGGAAATTGATTTTGAAGCAGAAGCGCAAGGGGGTTCAAACAAGAGCCTGTCTTTGGAAAACCGCCAGGAGTCGGGCATCCGGCTATTGCAGATGTTCTTGACAGACGGAAGAATCCGGGGAATCACTCCGGATGGCAGGATTTACGCGCACAAAATCTCCCTGGATTTGACCCATCGCTTCAGGGACGGACTTCGCTCCGTTGTTATAAAAGGCGTCAACAAAAAATGAATCTTAATTACCCGACACGCATGATTCCTGTTGTCTCTGAACATCATTTTTAGTATAAGAGCCAGAAATGAAATCATTTACCGATAATCCAACACAGTTACATCCATGAAGATGGTTTTCATCGCCATTTTCAACAAGGCATGGCAATTTCTGAAACAGGGCTATCGCCGGCTTGTCAGAATCGAAGGCGATCCCCACAACATTGCCTTGGGATTTGCCATGGGTCTGCTTGTCGGCATGACCCCCACATTGGGGGTCCAGATGCCCATCGCTGTTTTTTTTGCTATTCCGCTGCGACTTAATAAATTTTCTTCTGTCGCCGGGGTCTGGATAACCAATCCGTTCAGTGCGCCTGTCATCTATCCGATTAACTTTCTTGTCGGCGTCAAACTCTTTAACATTGACATTTCATCCGAACAGGTCATGGATTTAAGCCTGAAATCATTGAAAAGCCTGTTGATTGAAACTCCCGATATCTTTCTGGCTGCAACGCTTGGCGGAATTGTACTCGGAATTCCGATCGCCATTGGCGGATATTATTTTGTTCTGTCCGCAGTAACCCGATATCGGACATATAGAATAAAGGCGCCGAGCCCTTCCTGATCCCCGCTAATTTTTACCCAGTTGATACTTTCTTACTGCTTGCAGATGCTCATCCCACGTTCGTGAAAACTGATGGGTTTTATTCTGGCGGGATACAAAAAACAGAAATTCACTTTGGGCCGGATAAACAGCGGCCAGAAGCGATCTGGCTCCCGGACTGGCGATAGGCCCCGGTGGCAGCCCCTGGCGGGTATAGGTGTTGTAGGGAGTCGGCGTTGTCAAATGCCGGCGGGTGATATTTCCATCAAAATTATCAATGCCGTAAATCACCGTGGGATCACTTTCCAGACGCATGCGGCGTTTTAACCGGTTGTGAAATACGGATGAAACCATGGGCCGCTCGCTGTCTGAGCCAGTTTCCTTTTCAATGATGGAGGCCAGCGTCACGGCCTGATGAATCGACAGACCTATCTTTTCCGCCTGTTGCGCCATCTCGGATGTAAACACCTGCTGAAATTGCTGGATCATGGTAGATAAAATTTTCTCAGGGCCGGCGCTTTTCGGAAAATAATACGTATCCGGGAAAAGATAGCCTTCAGCCGTATCGGCCTCGATTTTCCAGTTGCGGCAAAATTGCGGGTTCCGCGCTGCATCCAAAAACTGGGATTCAGAAACCAGTCCCGCGCCGGCAAACACGGATGCAATTTCTTTTAGATTATATCCTTCCGGAATGGTTATTTTATGCAAAAAAATCTTTCCACTGACCATTATTTCCAGAATCTGCTTTGGCGTCATGCCGCCGGACAACAGATATTCGCCTGCCTGAATCCGCCGGACATAGCCGAATGCCCGCGCATAAAGATAAAAACTGGTTGGAGCTCGAATGATTCCCGAATCAAAGAGCATATCTGCGGTTGCCTTAAACTGCTGACGGGGCAGTACCGTTATCAGTTCTTCCCTGGAAGGCCGGCTGCCAGCCGTGTTTGCATATTCCACGATATCGCACGCAGTCCAGATGCCAAGAATTGATAAGACCAGTATGGACAGGGCAGAGATGGCGACAATAACTCTTTTGAAATAGCCCCTGGAAACAGAGGCATCACAGCTATTGTCCGTGGCCCCGTTGATTTCATAGCCTGATTTTGACAAATTGGAAAATATCCTCTTTATAAAATAACATTGATTCCTCTATATTTGGTTCTTCACTGTTTCGGGTGTGTACTGTCTAGAATACTCGCATTTCAGAAAATATTTTCATCAGAATTTCGTTGACGTATATTTTGGGTATCCTTAACAAAGCCGATCCAAAAATATTCAAGCATCGGGATAACAATCCTTGAACGCTTGCCTTAGGTGCACCCGGAGCAACCCGGAAGGAGCCGCCCTTGAGGCGCTTGTTATGAGTTCTTGGTTCCGATTCTCAGCAGACTGTAAGGGACTAAAGAAAGGGCGGCGTTTCAGATTGTATTTAAACGCCGCCCTCATATGTTGCCAATAGCCTCCGTGAGCGTTCTAAAACATCCGACAATTCGTGGCGGTTGTCGCTTCCCGATCATCCGATTTGCAGTTCAGAATACGCTTCAGAAGCCCTCGAAGACGTTTATGCTTCGATCAGGCAAGGTCGAAGCGGTCAAGGTTCATTACCTTGTTCCACGCCGCCACAAAGTCATGCACGAACTTCTCCTGGGAGTCCTCACATCCGTAGACTTCCGCCAAGGCCCGGAGTTGGGAGTTCGAACCGAAGATGAGGTCGACACGGGTGCCGGTCCACTTGAGTTCGCCCGTTGCGCGATCACGACCCTCGAACACGTCTTCGTCTTCCGAGGTTGCCTTCCACGTCGTGCCCATGTCGAGCAGATTCACGAAGAAGTCATTGGTGAGCGTCTCCGGCCGCTTGGTGAAGACGCCGTGCTGGGACTGTCCGAAGTTGGCATTCAGGACGCGCATGCCGCCAACGAGAACCGTCATCTCAGGAGCGGTCAGCGTCAGCAGTTGCGCCCGGTCAACCAGCAGTTCCTCTGCCGATACGGCTGTATTTGGTTTTGAGGTAGTTGCGGAACCCGTCTGCAGCCGGTTCGAGTACGGCGAATGACTCCACGTCGGTTTGCTCCTGCGATGCATCCGTGCGTCCCGGCGTGAAGGGAACGGTCACATCGTGGCCGGCATTCTTCGCAGCCTGCTCGACACCGGCGCATCCGCCCAGAACAATCAGGTCGGCGAGTGAAACCTTCTTCCCGCCGGACTGCGCGCTGTTGAACTCCTTTTGGATTCCTTCAAGGGTCTGCAGCACCGTCTTCAGTTGGGCCGGCTGGTTGACTTCCCAATCCTTCTGCGGCGCAAGACGAATGCGCGCCCCGTTCGCACCGCCGCGCTTGTCGGAGCCGCGGAACGTGGATGCCGACGCCCAGGCGGTCGAGACCAGTTGGGAGACAGACAGGCCCGAGGCAAGGATCTTGCCCTTGAGGGCGGCGATGTCCTGCGCGTCGATCAGCTTATGATCGACTGCGGGCACCGGGTCCTGCCAGATCAGTTCCTCTGCCGGAACCTCCGGGCCGAGATAGCGTGAGCGGGGTCCCATGTCGCGGTGGGTCAGCTTGAACCACGCCCGGGCGAAGGCGTCCGCGAATTCCTCGGGGTTCTGCTGGTAGCGCCGCGCGATCGGCTCGTAGATCGGGTCGAAGCGAAGGGAGAGGTCCGCCGTGGTCATCATCGGCCGGTGCTTCTTCGACGGGTCGTGCGCATCAACCACCATGTCCTCTTCGGCCACGTCCTTGGCCAGCCACTGATTCGCGCCGGCCGGGCTCTTGACCAGCTCCCACTCGTATTTGAACAGCACGTTCAGATAGCCCATGTCCCATTTGGTCGGGTTCGGCTTCCAGGCGCCCTCGATGCCGCTGCTGATGGTATCGCCGCCTTTGCCGCTGCCGAAGCTGCTCTTCCAGCCGAGTCCCTGCTCCTCGATGGCGGCGGCCTCGGGTTCCGGACCGACAAGCGCCGGCATCGCCCGCGCCATGACACTTGCCGAAGGTGTGCCCGCCGGCGACCAGCGCGACGGTCTCTTCGTCGTTCATGGCCATGCGTGCGAAGGTCTCTCGAACGTCACGGCCGGAGGCGACCGGATCCGGATTGCCGTTCGGCCCTTCCGGGTTCACGTAGATCAGGCCCATCTGCACGGCGGCGAGAGGATTCTCGAGATCCCGGTCGCCGGAGTAGCGCTTGTCGCCAAGCCACTCGCTCTCGGTTCCCCAGTAAATGTCCTCTTCCGGCTCCCAGACGTCTTCGCGCCCGCCGCCGAAGCCGAAGGTCTTGAATCCCATCGACTCCAGAGCGCAGTTGCCGGCGAGGATCATCAGGTCGGCCCAGGAGATTTTCCTGCCGTATTTCTGCTTGATCGGCCAGAGCAGACGGCGCGCCTTGTCGAGGTTCACGTTGTCGGGCCAGCTGTTGAGAGGCGCAAAGCGCTGGTTGCCGGACCCCGCGCCCCCGCGGCCGTCGCCGATGCGGTAGGTGCCTGCGCTGTGCCAGGCCATCCGGATGAAGAGCCCCCCGTAGTGACCGTAATCGGCCGGCCACCAGTCCTGCGAGTCGGTCATCAGCGCATAGAGGTCCTTCTTCAGGGCCTCCAGGTCGAGTTTCTTGAATTCCTCAGCGTAGTTGAACTCCTCGCCCATCGGATTGCTCATGTGAGAGTGCTGATGAAGAATCTTGAGGTTCAACTGGTTCGGCCACCAGTCCCGGTTCGATGTGCCACTGCCGGCAGTGGGTTTGTTAGTTTTGCCCGTTACCGGGCACTTGCTATCTTCATTCATAAAGTTTCCTCCTTTCGTTGTTTGAACTGATGCACCGTGCTGCTATGAATATAGTGCTTCGGTGCCCATCTGTCTAGCTAACTTTAGCGGACTTATCAATTGGCTCTATTGACAATGATGGATTTTAAGAATCATTAGAAGAACGTCGCGCCGTTTTTTGAGCGCAAAAATCTGGGGCCGGCTGTCATTACGTTCTGATTGTCAGCGACGGGGGAGTCAGCTTATTTGTCATTTTATTTATCTCTACCCTTGCTTATCTCCATGGTGTTGTTTGTTTTTAACAGGCTACAGTTATTGCAGATTCCATAGACAACGACATTTCGGCTGTCGATTTTACCCCAGTGCATGAGTTCACCCGGCAGCGAGACCTCATCAATCGATGGCCATTGGAAATCAATAACCTGGCGGCATTGTCGGCAAATCAAATGCTGATGACGCTCGTATACCACTTCAAACCGAGCCTGGCTCTCTATTGTTTCTACCTTGTGAATCAGACCGTGCTGGCTGAGTGTTCTCAGCGTCCTGTATACGGTATCCATTGCAAGCATAGGGATCTTCTTGATCAGTCGGCGATGCAGCACCTCTGCTGAAGGATGATCCGTGGAAGCGGCCAGCTCGCGATAGATTTCAAGACGCTGATGGGTCAATTTTAGACCTGCCCTGCGACAGGCTGCCTCAAAATCACAGAGGTGTTCCTGGGGTTTGTTCTTACCCATTAGGGGATGCCTTTATATAATATAATATCTTAATTAGTTATTTATCTTATATTATGATCCATGGCAAGAATAAATTACATAAGGAATCATAATTCAGATTAAAAAACTGATATCATGGGCGGTTTGAAAGTATGACTCCTTAAATTAGCCTTCTTTATTCGGCGATGGTATTCAATTATGATTCCTTGCAATTCAGGTGGATCCCCCGTACTAAACAGCGATGAGCCATCTTTGCTTTCCTGCACTGCTGCATGTGGACAACGTGGACGCCATTGTGCTTCTGGCAGGCGGGGCCCGGCCATCAGCAAACTTCCAGTTGCGGGACCGGCAAGCCTCCATTACTGTGGTTATTTATGGAACGCCCTGATTTCCGGCCCAGGCTGCGCCCAGCCAGACCTAATCCCGGGAGGGGGTTCCGGAAGGGGACGTTACATAAATATATAAGTTATTTTCCAGGGACTTATTTTCTGCAGCAAATAGTTTACGGCTCCTCAATAACAACATCGGGGATATGCGTAATGGAGCAGAACCACATAACGAACATGTCCTGATGGCCACTAAGACATAATGGCCCACCCATAACATATTTGTAAAAGAAATACATCGAGGATTAAGGATTGAAGTTCTTCAAGTGACCCGCAATCTATGGTCCGGCAATTGACTTAAACCTTATTTGATACTATACTCAGCCTATACGCCTGTATGAGAAAAATCAAAGGAATTCAGAGTCTGACAACAGTGGCCGCACAGGAATTAAAACGCAGAGGAATCGGCGCGGTGGACGAGATGCTGACAAAAGGTCCTGTCCATATCATCAGAAACAATAAACCACAATATGTTGTGATGACCGAAAATGACTACTTCGCCTGCATCCCCTGAATGGATTGACTTATCAGAATGAATCTTGCAATTAATTCCTGCCGACTCAAAATCGGGCACATGTAGTAAACCGTCATTGACGCATCATTGTTATGAAAAAATGAAGCCAAAAAAATCCATACTGACCCAAAGCCAGATAAGAAGAGAAATTCTTGAATCCCACAAGCGTTCAAAGCGATATGGCGTTTGCCGGGAAGAACGCAGCCCGGATCAGAAAAAACTGACGCCCGAAGCGCTGGAAACACAAAAGTCCCTGAACAAAGACCTTTTGGATGTGGTTTCCGAATACATCGACGAGTTTTATGAACTGCTCTCCCCTGACCGGTTCATGATCGCCATTGTCGATAAAGAAGGCTTTATTCTTCAGCTTTCAGGGAGCGATTCCATCAAAACAGAATTTGCTGAACGCAATTACGCTCCGGGATACCGTTTTACGGAAAACGACGTGGGTACGACAGCCACTAGTCTTTGCCTGAAAAAGCAGGTATCCATCCAATTGAATGATAAAGACCATTTCTGCATGCGGGCACATGGGTTCACAAGCTCGGCCGCACCCATTTTCGGGGAGCACGATGTGTTGCAGGGGGTGTTGGTCGTCTCTGGAAAAAGCAGCCTTGTGCAACCGCATACATTGATCATGGTGACCTCCGCAGCACGATCCATTGAAAAACAGATCAGCCTTCTGCGGAAAAACAGAGAACTATCCATTTATGCCGGTTTTCTGGCAAACGTACTGGAGTCGGCGGAAACCGGCCTTCTCGCACTGGACAATGAATTGCGCATCTGGAAGACGAATCGCAAGGCCAAACGGATTTTAGGACAGGAAAACCTGGATGGAAAGCCGATTTCCATTCTGACCGGATTGGACGTGGACCTGGATGATATCTATAACAATCCGGATTCGTGGAAAGGAAGGGAATGCCGCATTCAGAACAATAATCAGGCCATTCATATCGTTTATTCCGCGCAAGCAGTCCTGTCCAGTCAGGACCGGCGGCTTGGCGCCGTTCTGGTCTTCGAAGAATTTGGAAACATCCGGAAAATCGCTGATAAAATATCCGGCAACAAGGCGTATTTTACCTTCGATCACCTTGTTGGCGATTCGCCGGCATTCTCTAAAGCCATTGAGCTGGCCAGGCGGGCGAGTCAGTCAAATTCGACCGTCCTGCTGCTGGGCGAAACCGGAACCGGCAAAGAGCTTTTCGCCCAGGCCATTCATAATGATAGCCTTTTCAAAGCAAAGCCGTTCATTCCCGTAAATTGCGGGGCAATTCCCGGGGATTTGATGGAAAGTGAATTCTTTGGATACGTTGATGGGGCTTTTTCCGGCGCAATGAAGGGAGGACGGCCAGGCAGGTTTGAACTGGCAAGCGGCGGAACCATCCTGCTTGATGAAATCGGCGATATGCCTCACAATATGCAGGTAAAACTGCTTCGCGTACTGCAGACCGGAGAAGTCCAGCGAATCGGCGACAGCAAGGTGATAAAGGTGGATACGAGAATTATCGCCTCCACCAATGTCAATTTACCCCACGCCATTTCTGAGAAGCGATTCCGACAGGATCTGTATTACCGCCTGAACATCCTTCCAATAACCATCCCTCCGCTCCGTGAAAGAGGCGCAATGGACATCCAGTTGCTGGCCGATTATTTCCTTAAAAAACATAAACCTATAGGCTGCTTTACGCCGAGTGCCATCGAAGCGATGTCTTGTTATGATTGGCCCGGAAATGTCCGAGAACTGGAAAACATTATTCAGCGGGCCGTTCACATCTGTGACAGAGAGGAAATATATCCGGAGCATTTGGGCCTGCCATCCAAAAAAAGCCTCCCGGTACCCCCCCAGGCAGGCTCTCTGGATAAAATGGCGCAAGAGATGGTAGGTTCAACCCTTGAGCAAACCAACTTCAACATGGCCGAAACAGCAAAAATCTTAGGCATTTCAAGGGCCACGCTTTACCGTAAGGCCAAGGCATACAAAATGCGGAAAGGCCACGCTTAGACACATATCGCGTGGTGCCGATGGGGCCCGATGGAGGCCACGCCTTAATGAAGCGGCAAGGTGAAACGAACAAATGCCTGAATTTCATTGCGGTGATCGAGGTCAGATGAGACCGTCAACCGGAACGTATTCTCAGACCGAAAGCCTGGGCAACGGCCTCATAGGCAATCCTTCCCTTCACCACATTCGCACCGGCTTTTATCTCCGCGCTTTCCTGCATGGCTTTTTTCCAGCCTTTATTGGCGATTTTCAGGGCATAGGGCAGGGTGGCGTTGGTCAGCGCAAGCGTGGATGTCCTTGGAACAGCACCGGGCATGTTGGCCACGCAATAGTGAACGACATTGTCAACTGTGTAAATCGGATTGGAATGGGTTGTCGGTTTGGAGGTTTCAAAACAGCCTCCCTGATCAATGGCCACATCCACCAGAACGGACCCATGCTTCATTGTCTTGAGCATTTCGCGCGTCACCAGCTTGGGCGCCTTGGCGCCGGGAATCAGCACCGCCCCCACGACGACATCGGCCTGTTTGACGAGGTCTCGCACCATTGCAGGGCTGGAATACAGGTTGAAACAATTGGCCGGCATGACATCGCTGAGATAGCGCAGGCGGTCCAGGTTCATATCGAGAATATATACCTTGGCCCCCAAACCGCAAGCCATTTTTGCCGCATTGATGCCTACTATGCCGCCGCCAATGACTACCACATTACCGGGGTCCACCCCCGGAACACCACCAAGCAGTACCCCATGACCTCCCTGAGCCATTTCCAAATATTTAGCCCCTTGCTGGATGGCCATCCGGCCGGCCACTTCACTCATGGGAGTGAGAAGTGGAAGAGAGCCATCGGTTTTCTGAACCGTCTCGTAAGCGATGCATATGGCTTTGCTTTTTAAAAGCGCATGCGTGAGTTCTTCCGCGGCCGCCAGGTGCAGATATGTAAACAGGATTTGATCTTCTCGCAGCAAATCGTATTCAGAGGGCAGGGGTTCTTTGACGTGCATGACCATTTCAGCTCGATCGAACACTTCCTTGGGCGTATTTACGATTTCGGCCCCGGATTTGATATAGTCATTATCACTGAATCCGCTGCCGATTCCAGCCGATTTTTCGACAATCACTTTATGGCCTTTGGCTGTCAAGACTTCAACGCCTGACGGTAGTCATGCAAACACGGTTTTCCTCCAATTTGATTTCTTTTAAAATACCTACAATCATAGAATTCCTTCTTTCTTAATTGTTATATCCATCGTTTTCGCCTGGTCCTGGCCCGCAAACATCCGAAACACAACATCGCCGTATCTTTCCCGGATAGATGACGCTTTTCCTCACCGGACATGCCCTATATCAGGGAAAGCGTCAGAGGTTTTGACTACTCGATAATGGCATCGAGAACGCTCTTGCCCCACTGGACGCCAACATCTTCCAAAACGACCGGCCATACCTTCTCATGAATTTTTTTGGCTGTGGCAGCGATCTGTTCATCACTGATATTAACGATTTTTGCGCCATAATCCGCCAGCTTTTTTTCATTGGCCGCCTGGTCAGCCTTGGCGGATTCCCACCGGCGTGATTCAAACTGGCCGGCGACCTCTTCCATCTGTTTTTTCAACTCGGGTTTCAGCTTATCGAAAGTTTCCTTGTTTATAATGAGGTACCAGACTTCAAAATGTGTATTGGAGGGAATGTAATACTTAGTAACATCTCTGAATGAAGAATAATACCCTTCCGCCCCTGAACCGATCACCCCGTCAACCACACCGGTCTGAACGGCCGTAAATGCATCGGAGAAAGGGATCGGTGTTCCCATGTACCCGGTGGTGTCGGCCAGAAGCTGAAATGTCTTCATGGGAGGAACCCGCAATTTAATGCCTTTGTGCGCATCCGGGTTTCCGGGCGACACAGGCTCTCTATTCATGGAAATACCCCCAAAATAAACCGGCCAGGCCGCCAGCAGATGTATGCCTTGTTCGCCATACAACTGGGCAACGATTTTCCGCAGCGGCGCACCGCTCGAATAGTTTTTCCTGGCCTGCTCCCAGTTTTTCACCATGTAAGGGAAATATACCACTTGAAACCGTTTGTCGGCCGCGGATCCTGGCGGCTGGCAAGCCATATCGATGGCCCCCAGGCCCACCCGCTCCTGAACAACGGTGTAGTCGCCCAAAGCGCTTGCTGGATATATTTTTGTTTCTATCTTACCTGCGGTCGCTTTGGTAAGGGTATCGGAAAACCAGTTCAAATCAATGTCAATAGCTGTTCCCTGGGGACGGACATGTGAGATTTTCAATGTTTTGGCTTCAACGCTTGCAGCAAAGAAGGCAAATGCGACCAATAGAGCAATCAGGCTGAGAATTCGCGTCTTTTTCATTCGAGGACTCCTTTTCATTTAATTGTGGGTAATCAGTATCCGAATAGTCTTGGGAAAAACAGGGACAGGTCCGGCCAAAATGATGTTAAAAAGACAACGGGAACATAGGCTACGAGAAGAAGAATCATTGCGGGTCTGATCACTTCGGAAAACTCCACTTTTCCAATGCGCATCCCCAGATAAAGAATGCTGGCGTATGGGGGAGTAACACCGCCCATGGCCGTATTGACGCCCATGATGGCCGCAAACTGCACCGCGCTCACGCCGATGGCTTCCATAAGCGGCAACAGCAGTGGACCGATGAGAATGATGGCAGTGACATCGTTGACAATCATACCAACGAAAAAGAGGAGTAAATTGATCAGAATCAGCAGCAGTCCCTTGTTCTGGGTGATGGTGAATACGCCTTTTACCAGGGCCTGGGGAACATCCTCCATTACAAAGATCTGGCTGAGCATGAGGCTGAACACGATCATGATCATAATTGCGCCGACGGCTGTGGCGGAATTTTTCGCTGCGGTCAGAAAGTTCCGAAAGGTCAGTCCTTTATAAACCATAAAGCCGATTGGAAGCGAATAAATCACGGCCACTGCGGCGGCTTCCGTAGGGGTCATGATACCGCCGTAAATACCGCCTAAAATAATCATCGGCATGATCAGTGCCGGAATCGCCCTTGATGTCAGTGTGACACCTTCCCGAACAGTCTCTTTCATCGGTTTGGGCGGGTCCAGTTCCAGGGGGAATTTTCTGGCCATGATCAAATTGGCCACGCAAAATGTAACGGTTATAAGCAGGCCCGGTCCCAGCGTTGCTAAAAAACAGGCCAGAATGGAGGTGTCCGTCACCCATCCATAGATGATCATGGTCACGCTGGGAGGGATGAGAAGACCCAGAATGGAGGAATTCGTCACAAGGGCTGTGGCATACCCCCGGGGATAGCCCTTGGCGGCCATTTCCGGTATTAAAATCGGGCCGGTGGCGGCTACACCCGTCAAACCGCTGCCGGAGATCGCGCCGATAATCGCACAACTGACCGTGGCGACAACCCCCAATCCGCCCCGTATCCGGCCCACGAAGATATTCACGAAGCGCAACAGGCTAGCTGCAATGCCGCTTTCACTCATGAGCGTTCCTGCAAAGACAAAGAGCGGAATACACAGCAAAACCGGATTGGCCAGTTGCGCAAACCCCCACACCATGTTGCCTTTCATGGTGCCGCCGCCCAGAAACACCATGTTCATCAACGCGCCGCCAAAACAATACGGCAATGGTACGCCAAAAGTCAGCATCATCACAAGAATGCCAAGCGAGAGAAGGGATACGGTTACGATTTCCAGTTCCATCTTAAACTCCTTCCACCGCTTTTTGAGAATCTTTGGGTAATGACGCCAATCGCCTGGTGTTTTTAAACAGATACCAGGCCGCATACGAGCTCATCAGCACCAGGCCGATGAAAAAAGCACACTCTGCGTAGAAGGTCAGAAATCTTGATCTAGTCAAAGTACATTTTAGCTATTTCTTTGCGTGGATTCACAGAAAATACTGATAGTTATGGTTTTCTATGACTGTAGTAAATTATTCTTGTAATGTGAAATAGAAAATGGCACCTTAGCGCCGGAAAAGTGGATAAAAATTGAAATATGAGGAAGGTGGTATGACGCAATTATTACTACCGTTTATTTCACCCGGCGTCACTCAGATCAACCCCCTGGTCAGCGTTTGCAGAGACGATGATCTCTGGACTTATTTTTTAGGAAAATACCCGATCTATTCACATAGGGTGAATGATCAGCGGATGTTCCGGCTGACCATTGCACAGTTGATCGAATCGGGGGCTTGCCGGCAAAAAGATATGATCAAGGCGTTTGGTGTATCCAAGAGAAGTGTTATCCGGGCACAGAACAAGTTGAAAAATGGTGGTTCTGAAGCATTTTTTATTGAGCGTCGAGGCCGCAAATATGCACCTGTACTGACATCAGAGGTTCTTGATCAGGCCCAAAGACTTCTTGACAAAGGGTTATCCAGAAGGCAGGCAGCCGAAGAACTGTGTGTTAAATACGATACCCTTCGTAAAGCCGTCAATGATGGCCGCCTCAAAGGTAAAGAGATTGATGAATCCGCCACGAACAAATCAGAACGCACCGTTGTTGACGCGGCGGCGGCTGATGGAATGGGTACGGCCTGCACCCGGGTGGAGGAACGGACATTTGCGGCATTCGGCGTGTGTGAAGGAGCGACAGTTCGTTTTGAGTCTTGTTTGGATGTTCCCAAGGGGGGCGTTCTGTGCGCTTTACCGGCTTTGTTGGCCAACGGCCTATTGGAGGGCGCTGAAAAGCTTCTTGGTACTGTCAAGGGCTACTATACGACCTTTCATATCCTTTTACTGCTTGCGTTCATGGCTCTTTGCCGTATCAAAACAATGGAAAAGATACGGGGGCATGCACCAGGGGAATTTGGAAAATTGCTGGGCTTGGACCGAGTTCCGGAAGTGCGATGTTTAAGGAACAAGATAGATGATTTAAGCGCCGGCAGTACCGCAGAGCAATGGGCTGCCCATCTAAGCAAACATTGGATGAACACAGATACGGACTCGGCGGGAACACTTTATATCGATGGTCACGTCCGGGTGTATCACGGAGGTTTAACAAAACCACCTCGGCGATATGTATCCCGTGAGCGGTTATGCTTAAGGGGTACGACGGACTACTGGGTGAATGATGCCATAGGGCGACCCTTTTTTGTTGTGGGGAAAACCGTTGATCCCGGGCTTTTAAAAACCCTTCAAGGCGATATTGTACCAAGGTTGCTCACAGATATCCCGGCGCAACCCAGCGACCAGGAGTTGATTGCCAATCCACAGCGATGCCGTTTTATCATGGTTTTTGATCGGGAAGGCTACAGCCCGGCGTTTTTTAAGCAGATGTGGCAAAAGCGTATCAGCTGTATGACCTATCACAAGCATCCTGGTTCAGACTGGCCTAAGGAGTGGTTCACAAAACACGATGTGACCATGCCAAATGGAGAGATCGTTACCATGGAGTTGGCTGAAATGGGCAGCCTGGTTGGTTCTGGGCAAGATGCCATGTGGATGCGTGAAGTCCGAAAACTTACGGAATCCGGACATCAAACGAGTCTGATAAGCACCGTCTATGAGTTTGCCCACACTCAACTGGGGGCTCGCATGTTTACCAGATGGTGCCAGGAAAACTTTTTCCGCTATATGATGGAACACTTTGCCATTGACCTGCTTCAGGAGTATGGAACCGAAAGTCTTCCTGGCACCGAAAAGGTGATAAATCCGGCCTGGCGAGAGTTGAACAGGTCCCGAAATTCAATCCAGAATAAGCTCCGGTACCAGCGCGCACGTTTTGCTGAAACGACCCTGCACCCGGAGCCCGAGGACAATGTTGAAAAATATGAGAAGTGGATCAAAAAGAAGGCAGAGCTGTTTGAACAGATAGATCAGTACGAGTCCGAGCTGGACAATTTGAAAATCAAATTAAAAGAAGAGCCCAAACACATCACGTGGAAAGATCTGGATGAAAAGGATCAATTTTTCGGTCTGCTTCAAGGCCGAAAGCGCCTTATGGACACTGTCAAGATGATTTCATATCGGGCGGAAAGTGCTATGGCAGCTCTGTTAAAAAAACCAACGGTGGATATGGCCGCTGCTCGCCGATTATTGCAGGATCTATATGTCACGGAAGCGGATATTCTGCCCAGGCCCGAAGAAAATCTCTTGCTTGTACGAGTCCACAATGCATCAAGGCCCGCTGCAAATGCAGTACTTGAACAACTTTTCGAAGAACTCAACGCGGCAGAAGTTTACTATCCAGGAACCAATATGCGTATGTCTTATGAACTTATGAGTAAAGATTTTGGGTAGTGAAAGAACGGGGCGGAAGTGCCACCGATTCTTCCCGGAGGTAAGGAGTCCTGAAGGTAGGGATGTATAGCGTCGGGCTTTCTTTCCAGACGCGCCGGGAATAACGAAAATAATCCCAGGCCCAGTAGGTCAGCCAGAGGACCGTTACCAGGGACATCAGATCGGCAACTACTCGGACAATAAGTTTCGAGCGGTCTGCTTTTAAGAAAACGTCCAGAACATTGGCCTTGATCTGGGTATCTTCGCGCGAAGCATTGACGCTTCCGAGAAAATAGAGCCACAAGGTGGGATAAACCAGAATTTCCTCAAGCCCCATGACCGGGATTTCAAACACATAGCGCATGAGGACCTGATAGAACTCCATCAAGGCGACAATGCTGATCAAAGCAGTCAAGGTATACCTAAAAAATCGTTCCATTTCATGTTCCTTTGACGCCTAACAGGGTTTAGTATGCGTTGCACGCATTTACGGAAGCGGCAACAACGCTTTTTTGTAAAAACTAATGCTTGAGCGCAGCAATAATGGAAACTTCGACCAGGAGTTCGGGCCGGGCAAGGATAGCCTCAACACAGGCGCGTGCAGGCGCATGTCCTTTAGGAACCCACTTATCCCAGATTGCATTCATACCGGCAAAATCATTCATGTCTCGAAGATACAGGGTCGCTGAAAGGATATGTTCCCTCCCACTGCCGGCCTGCTCAAGCAGGGCATCCACTTTGGCAAGCATGTTCTCTGTCTGAGGACCGATCGTAGCATCTCCGTTGTCGGCCACCTGACCGCAGAGATAGACGGTGTCCTTATGGATGACGATTTTACTCATCCGCTCAGCAGTTCCCATCCGAGTAATGGCGCTCATTTTTGGCTCCTTTTCATTTTTCTGGATCTGCATCAATCGCCACTGCGTTTCATTATTTTTTATCCAGCAGCCAGTTGGCGCCCTGAGAAATGCCTGTGTCCAGCTCCATCCCGGCAATTTCTTCAAGGGGAAGCGGCTTTAGGGGCGGGCGAATGTTCAAGAGGCCGGTCTTCTCCGGGGAAAGATCAAGTTCGGCAGCAATCACTTCGGCCAAGGCCGGCCCGCACATGCGGCCCTGGCAAGGCCCCATTCCCGATCGGGTGACAATTTTTATTTCGTTCAATTCGCGGACGCCTTCCTTGACCACTTTACGCAAATCGCCCACGGTGATATTCTCGCATCGACAAATGATGGTGCTGTCCTCGAAAGTGAACTGTTCAGGACGCGGAGCATAAATGGCATCGACAAAGGGACGGGGCCATCTGTCATGCTTGAGTGCTTTATTGATAGGAGCAGCCAGCATATCCCTTTCGTATTCAGGAATGATCCCGGAACACCGCGCAACTTCAAGGGCTACCAGTTCCCCTTTGTACTGGGCAGCCAGCGCGCCGGAAACCCCGGCCCCGTCGCCAGCGGCGAAGATGCGCTCGCAGTTCGTATGACCCCATGGATCACATACCGGATGCCAGTAGCGCTGATCAGGCTTCCACGCCATTTTACATCCAATCTGGCGGAAAATGTGGGTATTGGGGATGACGCCAAAATGCACCAGAAGCATGTCGGTTTCAATGAAAAGCCGCTTATCCCCACACGTCGCCTCAACAGCCTGGACCCTGTCTTGGCCGATGGCACGGATATGCGTGACGCCTTTATGGTGCGGCACACCCGAGCACCTGATCTTGTGCAACATCGATATGCCTTTCCAGAGAAAATCAGCTCTTAACAAGGCCTTGGGCGCATGCGGAAAGGCAGGTGCCGGGGGAATCACCGGAGTCGTTTCCAAAATAGCGGCGATGGATACGCCTTTTTTTATCAACAAGGATGTCTCAAGAAGGAGCAATGGTCCGCTTCCGGCAAGCACTACCCGGCCCGAAGGGTTCAGTCCCGCCTCCTTTGTCAGGTTATTGGCCGCGCCGGCGCCCATTACCCCTGAAAGGGTCCATCCGGGTATGGGCACGGGGCGTTCCATGGCCCCTGTGGCAGCAATGATAAAATTTGCCTTCACCTGAATCGAGGCACCCTGGCGCGAGTAGCAGACTTTGCCGTCCGGCTCCACTTGCCACACCGAGGCATTGTTCGCATAGGCCGCACCACTTTTGCGAAAGCGGCTGGCAACTTTCAGGCCCTTGGCGTAATCCCCACCCAGGATATCCACCCGGGCCTGCGGAGCACCTTCAATATTTCTGTATATCTGCCCGCCGATGCGGTTCTGATCGTCCAGCACCAGCACATCCAGGCCCATCTCGGCAAGGCAGGCGCTGGCGGACAGCCCGGCAGGTCCTGCGCCAATCACGATGACATCATGGTGATGGCTCATGAAATCGCTCCTTTTTCGTCGTCAAGGTGTCGATTGATAACCATGCCTGCCCGCACCGCTGTCATGCATGCCTGGCGTTGCACGCCATCGATCTCCATCATGCATTCAAAGCAAACCCCCATCAAACAGTGGGGCGAGCAGGGTTTGTGCGACGATGGCGATATTCGGAAAATGATCTCTCCGATTCCAAGCAGGGCGGCAGCCACATTCATTCCGACGGGAAGCGAAACGGGTTGGCCATCCAGTGTAACCCAAACAGTTTCTTGCAACATGGTGGTATCGTACTTAAACATGGAATCGTCCGTTGTTGAAATTAGCGATAAGTTCGTGTTCACGGATTCCCAATATCCAGGGGGCAACGATGTTTGCCGCCATGGGTGCCAGAGAAACCGCGCTGTGCAGGGCAACGACCGTAATATTATCATGCCCCGGGATTTTGCTGTAAATGGGAGCGCCATCCGGGGTCATCACGCGAATCGCTCCCCATGCACGGACCCAGTTCATTTTGGCCAGCATGGGAAAAAGACGGATGGCGTTGCCGGCCTGACTTTTCATGGCGGTGGCCGTAACGCGGGTATCCAGTGCCGTGTCTTCCGTCGACAAACCGATCACGAATGTGCCGTCCGGGGTTTGACGGACACTGAGCACCGGAACCGTCAGCACCCGCTTATACCGCTGGGTCACCATCAACTGACCCCGCTGCGGATAGATGTGCAGTTTTTCACCCAGGGGCGCCAGCAGGCGGGTTGAGCCATGACCGGCCGCAATCACCAGTTTTTGGCACTGGTAATCACCCCGGCTTGTCTTCACCATAACCGTTCCATCGGGGTTGGGGATTATGGCGCTAACGGTCTGCGCGCCGATAAAAATTCCGCCGTCCTTCTGGAACGCACAGCGCATGGCAGCCAAGAGCTTGAGCGGATTCACATGCCCCTGCTCCGGAGTGTACATGGCTCCGGACACGTCTTCTCCCAACACCATGTCCGGAATCAAATCGGCAAATTCTTCGAGGTTGAGCATCCGCACCGGATAATCCAGCCCCACCTTGGCACAAACGTTTTTGAGATTTTCAATGGATTTTGTATGGGCTTCGAATTCGGCTTCACCAAAAGCATGGACAGCACCGCCGGTCCATTCCAATTCGATGTTATATCCTGTTTCCGCTTCCAGTCTGGCCGCAAAATCAGGCCAATTCTGGCACGCCAAGCGGGACCATTGGGCATATACTGGATGGCTGGCGCCCTTGCACATGAACCAGGTCAGTCCAAAATTTCCACGGGATAGCCGCTGGGTGGGGAGTTGTTCGTCGAACAGCATCACCTTTCCCGCGCCCTCACGCATGAGCCCCAGAGCGATGGCCGAGCCGGAAAGCCCCCCCCAATTACGATGATATCAGCTAACCTCACGAAATACCTCCGGTATCAAAATCTGATGCAATGGCTTTGCATTATAAACCAAGGTGACAGATTGATGGCGCATTCTAAATATCATCAATCATTGTTGTCCTATTGGATGAGATTCTGAACGATTATCGATTTCTGCTCTTTGACAATCAAAAAACATGCCATAATTTCTGGAGGCAACTGATTTATGAGAGAATCGATCTTAGTCCGATAGTTCAAGCGACAAACAACTATTTGTAATATCGATTTAATTTGATATGCGAAGCGTGAACTGAACTACAGGCGGTGATCTGAAGAAGGGATGTGGAAATGGTTATTTTGCTTCACCAAAAAGTCTCATAATGAAACACTTCATACTGAACGATTTTATTCTGCTTTACAGGCCATGGGTTTAACAATTTTCTCAATATGCTACATGTTTATTATTGAGAATAGATGCCCCGCATCGCATCCGTTTCACTTTAAAGAGAAGATCATTTTACTGATAGGCCTACTCCAGTTATTCCTGGTGGCTCTTCATGGCATCGCCAAGCAAACCACCCAGCTCCCGTATAAGATGCCACGGTCATTGCGGAAACCGAAAGCGGCAGACGCACGTCGTCGGATCTGACCCAGCCTCGGCTTATCAGCCGATCCGCTTCATGGGCTGTTCCAGGCATTTTCTGGCCAGGTCCAGAAAGACCTGCTTGCCGCAGATCCTCAGTTCGCGGTCCCGGTCACTGATCTCCCGGATCACTGCAGCCAAGCTTTCCACTGCCACAACCCTGCCCGGAATCTTCTGGTTGGCCCGGACAACGTCGCCCTCCCCCACAATGGTCCATTCTCCGGTTTCGACCCTCAGAAACCTGATGTTTTGGTGATGATTTCACTCGTGACTTCACTGGCGCCGGCGCCGAAGGAGATGAGCCGGGCATCCCTGAACCGGAGGGAGATGCGCATCTCGCTCATGATCCCCAACCCCCCGAACATCTGGAGACAGCTCGCGGGTACGTCGTTCAGAAAGGTCGCCGGCCAGGAGTTTTTCCATGCTGATCTTCCGGGTCACATCCAGGCCTGCCGTCTTCATGCGAACGATATGGTAGGTCAACTGCTGGATGGTTTCTGCTTCAGCCAGCCAGTGGGCCAGGCAGTGGCGGAGCACCTGCTTGCTGATCAGGGTCTTTGCCGAAAACCACCTGTCCCCGGAAGTAACAATTTCCTTGATCGTCTCCTGAACACCGATATAGGAAAGGGACAAGGCCACGAATGGCTCATGAATAGAGGGACGTTATGTCGCGAGTTTTGTTATGTTGACAGTTTTTATGGAACGGATCACCTCTGATTCGTTCCATTTGATTCCGGCTTTAGCAAATATTTCCATTTTCTTCATCTGATTCCCACCGCCCGGGTCGTTATCAGTAGCCGGATATAAGCTTTTGTTCTGGATATTATTCTCTACGATTTTTTTCTACTCTTTTTCTATTGCCGTTTTCATCATATCGTTTTCTCTGATTCCTCACAAAGGAGAAGAACGATATGCCACGCGCGAAAACCAGAAAGCGTCCCTGCCGGATTTGCCGAAAATGGTTTCTACCCGATTCAAGACTTCTGAGCCGGCAGAAAACCTGCGGCAGCCCGGAATGTCAAAAACAATGGCATAAAAAGAAATGCGCCCAGTGGAACCGCAGAAATGTCAGCTCATTTCGCGAAAACTATCTGCAAAAAAAGCTCGATTCTGCAACCCATTCAGCTCCCTCCTCCTGTGCTTTTATGCCAAATATTCCAGCCCGATTTATTATCGATTGGCTTGATTTGAAGCAGTTTATTGTCATTGACTATCTGGCCGGGTGCATTCTTCGGCGGGGTCAACCCGCCTGTCAACACCGTCTGAGCCCCTGTAAAAAGATGATCGGTTTTCAAACTAATCATCAGTTCGTTTTAAGCGGTGATCATGGATTAACAAATTAATATAATGAGACATATCGATAGACTACTCCATTTTCCATTTTAAGAGATGATGTGGCCTTAATTGGTTGATATGCAAGTATATTCAAACCAACTATCTAAATTCTGGTTTCAAGACACGTTTGATTTTCGCCAGTCAAACAGCTATCCCTGACCCCAACATTCATGGAGGGTCAATATGATCACAAAAAAAATCATTAAACCTGATCGAGTTCGAAAAATCAGCGGCAGCTTCAGCTTTATCCCCCACCGTTTGCTCTCGGATGGGTTCTTATCCCTTTTAACCAGGGAAGAAATTCTTCTTTACATGTTTCTGATTCTGGCATCGGATCGCTATGGTCTTTCCTTCTACAGCTATGATGCCATCTGTTCATTTATCCATCTTCATCTGGACCAGTATATCGAGGCCAGAGACGGGTTGATCAGAAAAGATCTCATCGACTTTGACAGTACGGTGTTTCAGGTTCTGGATTTGCCGGATAAACCCGATGTCTCTCAAAAACTCCGCGCCGTTAACCGGCTGCTTCAAAATATCGCCAAAGGAATCTGACATGTCCGATTCCCTGAAGTCATATATTGATGATTACTTGATGTGGATGGAGTCCTGTGGCTACCGGCAAAGTGTAATCACGCTGTACCGGTGCGCTTTGAATCAGTTTCAACGGTTTATCAAAAAGCATGCCATTGGCTGGGATGGTGTGTTCACCCATGGCACGTTACTCGTTTTTGGCAAAAGCCCCCATCGCGTATCCGCTGTCAGGGGTTTAAGCCGCTATCTCTTCCGGGAAAAGGTGATACCCGCGCCAATCACAAAGCCGGTTAGCCCGCTGCCGGATATCTATGACGACTACCTCGACTATTACCAAAAAAGCCGGGCTGTGGGTCATTTTTCGCTGCAACGTACCAGAGGAATTCTTTCGGGCTTCAGTCGGCACCTGGAACAACAGCGGATCGATCTTTGTCATGTGACCATTGAGCAGATAGACCAGTTTCTCACCCGATATAACGCCCATTTCCAGTTCGCCACCCGAGGGCATAACAGGTCGGCATTGCGCGGTTTTTTGCGATATCTTTACCAGCAGCAGGTGATTAAAAGAAATCTGGCTCCGCTTATTGTGGGCGCTCCGATCTACGGGCTTGCCAAACCACCCAGATTCTTACGGCCGGATGAGGTCAGCAAGCTCTTTTCAAGCCTTGATTCGGATACTCTCAAGGGACTTCGAACCTCTGCCATGGTTCATATCGGATACACTCTGGGCCTGAGGCCAAAAGAGATCGCGATGATCTGTCTGGATGATATCTCATTTGCGCAGGGACAGATTCGAATCAATGAACGAAAATGTGATAATCCGCTCAATATCCCTCTGCCGGAAATCACCATCAAGGCTATTGCTGCCTATATCATCGGCGCTCGTCCCAAAAGTGATTACCGCCAGCTTTTTCTGACGATTTTTCCCCCGTATCGTCCGGTCACCGCAGTCACTGTCAGCAGTGATATCAGTTCCCGGATACACCGGATAAATCCTGCCGCATCCGCTTACTCGCTCCGGCATACATATGCCCAGAATCTGCTGGAAAGCGGCGCCTCTGTTTTTGAAATCAAAGAGATGTTGGGCCACGACAACATTCAGTCCAGCCGGCGATATCTTCATATCCACACACAGCTCATGCAAAGGACCCTCTTTGATGAAACCCTTTAGCAGCCACCTGGCCGGTCTGTTCAGGCAATATATCGATTACCGCATATCCTTGGGGTATCGGGACAGGACTCTGCCAAGCCAGCTTCGCGTGCTGGATCAGATCGTCATTGGGCGGGGTGCCGGGCTCCATGATCTGAACCCGTCATTTTTCCTTGATCTTAGAATCGCTTTCAAAGACAGGCCCAATGTTTTCAATACCACGCTTCTGGGTATGCGCGGTTTTTTTCATTATCTCACCAGATGTCAGATCGTTTGTGACAATCCCCTGAACGATATACATGCTTATCCCAAAAACGCCTTTATCCCCTTTGTCTTCAGCCCGGATCAGATCAACCAACTGCTTTCTGCTGTCCAGAACGCCATCCCCAAAGACCCGGATCGGTTTTTAACCGGTTTTTCCGTCTATATCACCATCCTGCTTTTAGCCCGGTGCGGGATGCGTATTTCTGAACCCCTGCGTCTTACGCTTCAGGATTACAATCCCAAACAGGGAACGCTTTATATCGAAAAAACCAAGTTCAGCAAAGACCGCCTCATTCCCGTTCCCATTGCCGTGAAACAGGAAATCGACAATTATCTTGCGACAAGATGTTCTCTTGTCAAAACCCAAAATCCTTATCTGCTCCCAGGTCATAACGACAGCGCATTATCAAAAAAGGCCGTTTACACGGTTTTTCATTCGGCAGTCACACACATCGGCATCCATCAGCCCAGAAAAACCATTGCCAACACTACGTTCGCCCATCCAACACCCCACAGTCTCAGGCATTCTTTTGCGATCAACACCCTTAAATCCATCAAGGAAAAAGGCCAGTCCCCCCAAAATGCCCTGCCTGTTCTATCGGTTTTTATGGGGCATTGCAAATATCGATATACTGCGGTCTATCTCAAAGTCCTGGATGCCGAACATCGCCAGTCGCTTGTTGATTTTGCCATCGCAAGGCAGGATGAATTATGAAGATTGTCGCCTGTATCCAGAAATACTTCTCTCAGTATCTGCCCCAAATCCTTGGTGCAAGCCAGTCTACCATCGACTCCTATCAACAGGCCATTACCCTGTTTCTAAAATTTGCGGCCGATTATCAGAAACTGCCCGTAAAAGAGCTTGAAACCGATCAGTTGTCCTTCCAGTTGATCGTTGATTTTCTGGAGCATCTTCAAACCCGGCGCAACAACACCTCAAGAACCCGAAATACCCGGCTGGCCTGTCTGAAGTCCCTTGCCAAAATGATCCGCCTCATGTACCCGGAACACCGGAAAACTGCTGAGATGATCCTTGGCATCCCTCAAAAACGCTGCCAAAAACACCTGATCGGGTTCTTGACTCAGGAGGAAATGCAAATTGTTTTTCACGCTGTCGACTTGAAAAAATACGACGGCTTCCGGGACTATGCCCTGCTGCATCTTCTTTTTGACTCCGGCGCCAGAGCCAGTGAAATCGCATCACTTAAGCTCGATGACTTCGATCCCTTAAAAAAAACGCTTGCCATCCTCGGAAAAGGCAATCGCTACCGGCTCGTTCAGCTCTGGTCCAAAACAACCGATCTGTTGACATGCTATATCCAAAATCACCGGCCTCAACCACAAAAACTCTATGCCAGCTATCTGTTTGTCAACCAGAGAAAACAACCGCTGACCCGGCATGGCATCTATTTTATCTGCAGCAAATACCTTGAAAGAACACTTCCGGAAAAACGCCTCAAATGGATTAATCCGGCTCACAGCTTCAGGCATTCCTGCGCTGTCAACATGCTCCAATCCGGCGCATCGCTCACAGATATCAAAAACCATCTGGGCCATGAAAATCTCAATTCAACCATGACCTATCTGAATCTGAATTTGTCTAAAAAAGCAGAAATCCAAAAAAGCTTTATCCAATACACCCAGTCCAATTTAAAAGCCGATCCGAAAATCAATGACTTGATAGACTGGGAAAACAAAGATCAAATTTTGAACTGGCTTGATAGTCTGTAGTGAACTGCGGGCTGTCGGACCGGCAGCGGAAAAGACCGTCAACCGGTCATTATTATGTTGTCAGTCGTATCCAGGAAAGAGTAAAATGCAAATTAACCGCTTAAGTATATTACAGATATAGCCAAAAGTGCGTATCGATCATATTAATACATAATATCAAGTAGATAGGCAAACTCACAACATAAGGGACGTACATAAATATATAAGTTATTTCCAGGGACTTATTTTCTGCAGCAAATAGTTTACGGCTCCTCAATAACAACATTGGGGATATGCGGATGGAGCAGAACCAAATACCGAACATGTCCTGATGGCCAAACATAACAGCTCATCCTTATGGTTTTGATCACCAGCAATTTGCCCTTCTCCAAATGGGAACAAATCTTTAAAGATCCGATGACGGAGCATTCTTCAGTGCCCGGACTTAAAACAGGCTTGAAAGGTACCGCTTTGTATTATATAATAATATTCAATGATATATATGGAGGTTGAATTATGCAAAAAAACACAAGCATTACGCTTGGTGCACATTATGAAAAATTTATTGCCCAACAGGTAGCCCAAGGCCATTTTGGCACTGTCAGCGAAGCTATAAGGGCTGGCTTGAGGCTTTTGGAGGAACGAGAAATCAAACTGGCAGCTTTGCGCCGCTCTCTTGTGGAAGGCGAAGAAAGCGGAACCGCTGAATATTCTCTTCATGGCTTGATTCGTTCGTTTGATCGCGAAGGAGCTGCTTGATGCCTTCTTTCACCCTTACCAAAAGGGCGCTTATCGATTTGGTGGAAATCGGCACTTACACACAAAAACATTGGGGGTGGGAACAGCGCAACAATTACCTGACCATGCTTGACGGTTGCTTTCAGCAATTAGCCGCCAATCCCTTTATGGGAAAAGATTGCAGTGAGATTCGGGAAGGCTACCGAAAAATGAGCGCCGGCAGCCATGTGATTTTTTACCGGCAAAAACACAACGGCAAGGTCGAGATCGTCCGTATTCTGCACGGACACATGGATATTGATAGCAAATTTGCTGCTGTGTAGAACCTCATCAATTTTCAGCGGACGCGGCTTTTTGCTATCCGCTGAAAAAGCCTTTTTATGTCTTGCGCAATTCGTTAACAGCTTAATTTCTTGCGGCAACGAAGGCACTGACAGATCGGGTAATATCATCCTCGGTAGTAGCCCATGAACAAATACTGATTCGGATAACCGCTTTTCCATCCCAGCTGGCGCCTCCGACCCAGCACTCACCCGACTTCTGAATATGCCGCATGGTCAGATCGGTGATTTGATCACTATCGCATGCAGCAAGCACCTGATTGAAGACCAAGTCATTTAAAATCTGAAAATTTTCATATTAAAGTTCTTGTCCTATTTGTAACTCTCTTTGGTGAAGACCGAATACCAATTCGTCGACGCCTTCTTTTCCCAAATATTTTAAGGCTGCCCAAAGCTCAATCGCTCTTGCCCGTCTGGACATTTCAGGTGTGTAGAGCATCCCGTCTCTGTTTTCACTGTAAGCAATGTAGGAGCCTGATGCGTGCAACGCGTGTGTCAATGCTTCTTTGTCGCTGCATAGTACGATGCCGCTGTCATAAGGCGTATTGAGCGTTTTATGTTCAGGTTTGAACGTAAGATACCCCAGTTCGTCAATCAGCAATACGGGACAGTTACAGATTCGGCGAACAAGTTTTGGGGTTGATCGGTCGGCCAGTGAAGCATAGAGTTCATCCAGCAGATCCTGAGCATTATAAAACCTTCCACGACAGCCATTCATAGGGCCTGGCGCAAAAGTCCGATGGCAAGACCCGTCTTTCCGGTACCGGGCTGGCCGATAAAAACGATGTTTTGTGCTCGCTCAATAAAGGAGAGACTGGCAAGAGACATAATCTGTGACTTTTGCACACTGGGTTGTTTTTGGAAGGGGAAGGTTTTCAGTGTCCAGTCATAGGGGATTTTGGCGTCATTTAACCGGTTATCGCTTACATTATTCTTTCTTTCCAATAATTCGGTTTCCTGTTCAGTTGCATCACTGCAATAATCAGAATCTGACCTTCTTCAATTTGGTATATTACTCCGTATGGAAATCGTCTGGTCAGGCACCTTCTTGTATTTTTTGTAAACGGACTCCATGCTTCGGGAAATTCGGCAATCCGCAGGATAGTTGAATAAACTTCTTTTGCAAATTCCTCTCCGAGCCCCATCCGGCAATTCTCGTAATAGTTTACTGCTCCGCTCAGTTCTATTTTGGCAGTAGGATGAAAAGAGTATTTCATTCCGACAGTTTCTCCCGAATTTCTCTGAAAACATCTTCTCCGGGAATCGCTTTCACTTTACCGGTTCTCAGTTCTTCTACTCTCTTTTCAGCCTCTTGCGCCCATAATTCGTCAATATCTTTCTGAGATGGACTCATGCTGTAAAGAAGTCTCTCTATCAGTTCTGTTTTTAATTCAATCGGCAATGATTCTGCCACTGATATAAGTTCGTCTGTATTTATCATGTCAGTCACCTTTCATTTATATTTTCTTTATATCGATCAACCGAAGCGGGAACAACGAAGGATGAAAATTGGTCATTTTCATATAAATGTACCCAAAATTTAGCGGCAGCCATACTTGAAATGTCAAGGATAACTTGCAATATTGTTGAGTCCGGCCATCCTTTACAATACTTATTGTATCATTGATTCTCCTGAACCCCTCCCGGCAGCCGTAAGAATTTGCTATCTGTAATCCAAAGATGCCATCATGCAAAAACATCTCTGCACATCTTATTGCTTCCGTTACTTCCATCAGCTATTCAAACATTTATCAAGAATTACCCTACGATAAAGCTGACGTGCCTGTCAACCGAATTGACGCATTCCTAACCTGCGCCCCATTTCAGGAACAGAGCTGATATCATCCTTGCAGGACCGGCCACCAGTTCCCGGCACATCTTTGTGAAGCGGATATCCGGGTAATTTGCCGGATATCACAATGGCTGATTGGGTAATAAAGAAGGTGATTCCGGCCTGAAAATCGAAAAGGCTTTGATCGGGGTCCGATTCCGTTCAGATACACGCTGATCGGGATCTGCATCAAGGCAAAGGCAAAAAAATGCGGCTGAAATCAGGCTGAGTCCGCGCGTGTCCATACCCAGGTCCCGGATCAGATCCGAGGCAATGACAGCCACCGAAGTCCGGTAAAATCGATGGCCATTATTTCTCCGGGGAAGGTCACCTGTAGCCGAGACCGCTGGATAACCGCTGGATAATTTCTGAAATGAACAGAAAAGGCGATTAAGCAAGCCTGACTTAATCGCCTTTAACATTCCTGTTTTTATTGGTGCCTGGGACGAGAATCGAACTCGTACAGGGATAAACCCCGAGGGATTTTAAGTCCCTTGCGTCTACCTGTTCCGCCACCCAGGCTGATGGGAATAACACGGCTGATTGATGAAAAATTCAATGGTGATTAAATACATGATGAGCGCTGTAAATGCAAGGATCAAAATCTATCCGTTTGAATACTTGATTGGGCTTCATTGACTTTCAGAGGACAGGCAGGCTAAGATAAATGCTTGTGGTTTTTTCGCCAGACTGATATCAGAATACGTCACTTTATTCATCGGGAAAACTTGCCGGTAAGATTTGCGATCGCGCTTTCCATGCTCAGTGGGCACCGAAAGTTGATCGATCCACTGCCACATTTTGTTAAACAGGATATTATCATGAAGGGTTATGTTCAGGTTTATACAGGAGACGGAAAAGGAAAGACCACGGCAGCGCTTGGCCTTTCCCTTCGGGCCGCCGGCGCCGGCCTGAAAGTTTTTATCGCCCAGTTTATCAAAATGGACGATTACAGTGAAGTCAAGGCGCTGCAACGCTTTTCGGATTTTATTACAATTGAACAGTATGGTCTTGGCCGGTTCATCACGGGAAAACCTTCTTCTGAAGATTTCGAAACAGCCAGAAAAGGACTTGAAAAAGTCCATGCTGTTCTGATGGATGCTCAGCACGATGTGGTAATTATGGAAGAGGCCAATGTCGCTGTAATGTTCGGACTTTTCTCAGCCGACGATCTCCTCGGACTGATCGCCATCAAACCGGAGCATGTAGAATTGATCATTACCGGCCGGGGAGCCGATCCCCGAATTATAGATAAGGCTGATCTGGTTACCGAGATGAAAAGCATCAAGCACTATTATGATCAGGGGGTTGAAGCCAGAATCGGCATTGAAAAGTAATTCGGGATTATGCGCATAATTGCAGACAATTTGAGGATTACCCAAAAAGCCATTGAAAAGGCTGTTGCTGAAAATGATTTTTTACCGCTACAGGCGTTGGTGAAGCGATGCCAGATAGCCGGAGCCGACGGAATCGATATCAACTCCGGCCCCCTGTACCGTGATCCGGAATCCCGGATGACTTTTATGGTTGAGGCTGTTCAGGAAGTTACCCGTCTTCCCCTGATCCTTGACACATCCAATCCAAAAGCCTTGAAAGCCGGGCTGCTTGCCTGTAAAATCCCCCCAATTCTTAACGGTCTTTCTCTTGAGCCTTCCAAGCTTGAACATATTCTGCCGCTTGCATCAGCGCATCAGAGCGATCTTGTCTGTTATCTGTTGTATCCGAATGGTCACGTGCCGCCGGACAGCGCAGAACGCCTGAATGTCGCGGTTTCGCTTTATCAGAATTGCCTGGAAGCTGGCGTCGAACCGGACCGTGTGATTATCGATCCGGTTGTGGCTCCGCTTTCCTGGCAGGATGGATTGTTTCAGGCCAGAGAGGTGTTGACAGTTATCAAAACCCTTCCGGAGCTCCTGGGCTTTCCCGTCCGGACCATCGCCGGCCTGTCCAATCTTACGGCCGGCGCAAGAGATCCCATTAAAAAATTTTTGGCGGAACAAACCTATTTGCCGATGCTGGCCGCATCCGGACTGAGCATGATTCTGATGAACGTTCTTAACGCCGAATCGGTTCGTGTAGCTCGCACATGCCGCCTGTTTTCCCAGGAATCGATTTTTACCTGGGAGATGGTCGGCTGACCGTTTACGACGGTTTTTGCGGGGTTAACGCTGCCAGAGCCGCTTCAAATTTGGCGTTAATGGCAATCGTCATTTGGGCGGCATCATTCAGCAAGTCCGCCACTGCACTCAGACGGTTTTCTCTGGCCTTTTCCGCCCATCCCCGGTAAGTTCCGGCATGATCATCGTTGTGACGAATCCAGTGATCCAGGAGCTTGACCATTTTTTCTTCAAAAGACATTTCGCTCTGAACCTCATGATGGTGATGGTGGTCGTGATCGTGGCAATGGTCGTGGTTGTGATGATGGGACATAATCTCTCCTTCTTGACTTTTTTATGCGGCATCCTCACCGCGCCTGGTTTTATGGCTTTGTATTCATTTTTTCCAAAAAAAACGATTGATTGGATCCTGACTTCAGTATTCCGACTATTTGCTTCAGCGCTCTGACTCCTTTCACACCAGCCATTTTTCCACCAGCCCGTATGAAACCATCCCAACAATCACTGTCCAGCCCAGGGATTGGGTTAGAATGGCAATGATAAAGGTTGGAATGGCGGCAATACATTCCGGCCGCAACAAGTCAATATGTCGGGGCTGGCCGGTGGTGATCAGCTCCGGCAGCAGCAGCGCCCCCAGAATCGCCGCTGGAATCAGATCCAGCCATTGAACAAGCCATTGAGGCAGGCTGCGCCTGCTGAGAAAAAACAGGGGAAACCATCGGGGAATGTAGGTCACAAGTCCCATGCCAAAAATGATAAGACCAAATTTTCCTGAAGTCATTTTTTTCCTGTATTTTTCATGATCATTTGGGTATCCGGTTACGGACCCAGAGCCCGATAGTGGCGGCAAGAACCGAAGCAATCACAACATACAGATTGCCTGGGATGATCAGTGAAAGCGCAACGGCGACACATCCGGCAACAAGTGCGGTTATCACATAGATGAGGCCTTTGATCTGGAATATCAACAGGCAGATAAACATGGCGATCAGGGCATAATCGACTCCAAAGGCGTGCGGCGGAATATACCGTCCCCCGTATCCGCCGGCAACCGTGCTTAGAATCCACACCAGATTTGAAGCCTGATTGACGGTCAGTGCCTGCGAAATGGTCCATTTTCCTTCCTTGAACCGGGGCTGGTTGATAGCAAAGCTTTCGTCGGTAATTCCGTAGGCAAATAACGCAAGCGTGGCCTTTCCGGCATTTCGGCAATAAAGGGAAAGAGATGAGCTCATCAGCAGGTGTCTTAAATTCACCACGAATGTCGTCATGATGATGGCCAGAGGCGCTGATCCGGCGGAAATCATCGAAACTGCGATAAATTGAGAGCTTCCCGCAAAAACAAAAACAGACATCAGCCCAATTTCAAGAAGGCTCAATCCTGCTTTCTGAGACAGAAGTCCTAGCGCCAGCCCGATTGGGATATAACCGATACATATCGGCCATGCCGCCCAGAGGCCCTGGCGAATGGCTTTCTTTAAACCATCTTTCGATATAGCAGTTGAAGGGTTCATGATTCTTATCCTGAAGGCAGACGCTCGATGATGATCAATCTTTTTGAAATAATACCCACATAAAAAATCGTTGACGATTTTCCTTATATCTCAGCTCTTGAACTCATTCAAGCCAGAATAACTGCCCAATTCATCCGATGCCCTCCTGCCGGTGTTTTTTGAAAGCATAATTTGACTTTTTAAGCGTTCATAAGTATTGATAGCGAAAAAAAGACAGTGTCGCTTTCGGTTCATAAAGATGACAATCTGAAATATTGCGATACGCGGATGCTTATTCGACAACTGAGGAGTTTATTATGAAAAAATGGAAATGTTTGGTTTGCGGTTATGTTCACACGGGAGATGAGCCACCGGAGAAATGCCCGGTTTGCGGGGCAGATCGCAGTAAATTCGTTGAAATTGTTGACGAAGAAGCCCCTCAACTGGATGAACCCAGTCGAGAAACACCTTCAGAAGCAACAGAACAACAACCCGTTTCTGAACCAACAAATGCTACAAGTTTTGACCCGCCGGAAAAAGAAGCCCCCAAGGCGGGGCAGACATCCTTTCAGAGATATTACGGTGACGCAACCCGGTTATTGGCCAAATATCATGCCCATCCCATAACCGTCCATATACCCAACGGCGTCTTGCCGGTAGCCGTCTTTTTTCTGGTGCTTTCCATGCTGTTTCAGGCAACAGGACTTGAAGCCGCTTCTTTTTACAATATGATTATCGTTGTTCTGGTCATGCCCAAAGTCCTGTTTACCGGATACAATGACTGGAAACTCCGGCTCGGCGGCAATTTAACCAATTTGATTTTAACCAAAATGATCTGCGGCGCCACGGTTTTATTGATGGGGCTTTTTCTGGTTGTCTGGCGATGGATTGACCCAATGGTCGCCTTGGCATCTTCCCAGTCCCGAATAACGTATCTCTTTCTCCACCTGGTCATACTGGGTGCCGCGGCCCTTGCCGGTTATCTGGGCGGCAAACTCATCCGGTTCCCGGGAGATTGACAGGAACATGAAATATATTGAAATAGATGACGGTAAAGACCTGCCCGAGGGAGTCATTGATGATGCGGCGTTGTTTTCATTCGACTGCAATCCCGGTGTTTCCTGCTTTAACCTTTGCTGTCACAACCTCAACCTGTTTTTGTATCCTTACGATGTCATCCGGTTGAAGCAGCACCTGAAATTATCCGCGGATGCGTTTCTGGAAAGGCACGTGGATGTGGTGCTGCGCGATGCATGCTTTTTCCCGGAAGTGCTGCTGTCCATGTCGGAACTTCCGGGAAAGCCCTGCCCGTTTCTATCTCCTTCCGGCTGTTCCGTGTACTTGCATCGCCCGGAAGCCTGCCGAATGTTCCCGGTCGAGCAGGGACTCCTCTATGAAGCCAAAACCCGCCGAAATCGGAAAATCCATTATTTCAAGCCGCCCGGGTTCTGCCAGGGATCAAACGGCGAAAAACAATGGACACCATTTGCATGGATCAAGGACCAGGGCGCTGAAGATTATAACAGAATGACCCAAAGGTGGGCCGAGCTGATGCGGCTTTTCCAGAATGATCCGTGGGCCGGCGAGGGACCGGATGGAAAGCGGGGAAAGATGGCGTTCATGGCTGCCTATAACATGGATGCATTTCGGGATTTTGTATTTAAAAGCAGTTTTTTGAAGCGCTACAGGATTGCATCCGCGCTCCTGGATAAAGCCAAGACCGATGATGTGGAGCTGCTGAAAATCGGACTGGCCTGGATCGAGCTCTTTGTCTGGGGGAAATCATCCCCTCTGCTGCGATCCAGAAAAAGCTGAATTTACAATACCCCTTCCGGCATGGCAGCCACGGCCTCACCGCCCAGAACATATCCGCCGTCCAATCGCAGGATGCAGCCTGTCATAAAGGGCGCATCCCTTACCACGAAAAGAACCGCGTTTACAACATCTTCAATCTTACCCATGCGCCCAACCAGAGTATGCTCTAGAATTGCCTGCTGCTGCCGATCCTTCAGCAGCCCCCATCCCCGGGTATTATCACCATGCCGGGTTTCGACCATTCCCAGCATGATTTCATTCACCCGTACCTGCGGGGCTCCGATTCGAGCCCAGGTTTCCGTCAGCAGCGACACGCCTCTGCTGGCTGCCGCATATCCTTCGTTAAACACGTAGGCGGCAGGACCGGATCTGCCCACGATCCCAGCAATTGACGAAAAATTGATTACAACACTGTTTTGGCTTGATTTCAAATATGGCAGGGCCGCGTTAAACACCCACATTTTGGCGCGAAGGGTGGTGGCCATCTCCAGATCCCACTGCTCCGGGGTATACGGCCCATGAACCACCGGCCAACCACCCCTTTCGATATTGTTGATCAGAATATCGATCCGTCCGAAGCGATCCACCACTTTCTGGATAAGTGATTGAATGTTATGTGTATCCAGCAGATCCGTCCGAACGATCAGTGCATTCGAACCAAAAGCTGCCACATCGTCTTTCAGTGCTGTCAGACTTTCTTCCCAGTCAAAATAGTTAAAGGCAACCTTTGCGCCCTGGCGCAGGAATTCCAGCCCAATACCCTTTCCAATGCCTTTTATGGCGCCAAGCACCAGCGCAACACAACCTTCAATTTCCATTTTGAGACTCCAGCTCCTCCCAGCGCATGCAGGCGGTTTCAATTTCCCGTTCAAGGGCTTCCAGCCTGGCCTTGGCTCCGGCGATTTTCTCGCCGGCCTGCTGATAAAACGATGGATCGGACATGGCCTGATACAGGCTCTTCTGCTCGGCTTCAAGCGCATCAATTTGCTTCGGCAGGGCTTCCAGTTCCCGCTGCTGCTTGAAGCTCAGTGCCTGGCGGCGTTCGCGGGCCGGCTTTGGTTTCTCGGCCCTGGATTTTTCTGCCTTAGCCGGTGGATCAGGAAGCCTTCGCTGGCGCAGCCAGTCGTCATAGCCCCCCACATACTCACCGACACGGCCCTCACCCTCAAGAACGAGCGTGCTGGTCACGACGTTGTTCAGGAAAGCCCGGTCGTGACTGACCAGAAGCAGGGTTCCCGGATAGTCAAAGAGCAGTTCCTCAAGAAGTTCAAGGGTATCGGTATCCAGATCGTTTGTCGGCTCATCCATGATCAGGACATTAGACGGCTTGGTGAAGAGCTTGGCCAGCAGCAGGCGGTTCCGCTCTCCGCCGGAGAGAATTCGAACCGGAGACCGGCTGCGTTCCGGGGAAAAGAGAAAGTCCTGAAGATAACCGATGATATGACGGGACCTGCCATTGAACTGGACCGTATCGTTTCCTTCACCGACATTATCCGCTATGGATTTATTTTCATCAAGCTGGGCGCGAAGCTGGTCAAAATAGACCGTTTCAAGGCGGACGCCGTGTCGAAGCAATCCTTTCTGCGGCAACATTTCCCCTAACAACAGGCGAAGAAGTGTGGTTTTTCCGGAGCCGTTCGGGCCCATGATCCCCACCTTGTCGCCACGCTGAATGACAGTCGAGAAATCGCGAATCACCGGCGCCTCTGGGTCGTAACCGCAGCAGACATCTTCAGCCTCGACCACAAGCTTTCCAGAACGCCCGGCCTCCTGGGCACGCAGCCGAACCGATTCCACGCGGTCCCGCCGGTTGCGCCGATCCTCCCGCATCTTTTCCAGCATGCGCACACGGCCTTCATTGCGGGTGCGCCTAGCCTTGACCCCCTGCCGGATCCAGGTCTCTTCCCGGGCCAGTTTCTTGTCAAACTCGGCCCAGTGTCCGGCTTCCGCATCTATGGTTGCCTGTTTTCGCTTCTGAAATGTTCCATAGTCGCAGGACCAGTCGGTGAGAAACCCCCGATCCAGCTCGAAGATTCGGCTGGCCAGCTTTTGGAGAAACATCCGGTCATGGGTGACAAAAAGCAATGTCCCGCCATAGCGCAGCAGAAATTCCTCCATCCAGCCGATGGCATCGATGTCAAGATGATTGGTGGGCTCGTCCAGAAGCAGAATATCCGGGTCGCATGCCAGGCCTCTGGCGAGCATTACGCGACGCTTGAGCCCGGCAGAGAGTGTTTCAAATCGAGCCTGAGGCTCCAGGTTCATGCGCGAAAGGGTTTTTTCCACCTGCTGGCGCCTGGCGACATCTTCCAAAACGTACAATGCCGGGTCCGTCTCCAGACCGTCGGAGACAATATCAACAGTTGCACCAACCAGGCCCTGCGGCACCTCCTGGGAGAGCATGGCAATCCGAACGCCCTGCTGACGGATAATTTCGCCGTCATCCGGCAGTATATCGCCATGGACCAGCCGCAGCAGGGTCGACTTGCCGGCGCCATTTCTACCCAGAAGGCAGACGCGTTCTCCGCGTTCCATCTGAAGGTTTATGTGATCCAGCAGCGGGTGTCCACCAAAACTCATGCTCACATCCTTAAATCCGATCAGCGCCATGCGGGTCGCCCTTCACTTACTGACTGCGTCATACAAATACTTCCCTTTCATACAAAACACCATGCTTTTTCAGCACGGCTAAGGATCAATGTCGTCTCATAAAACACCCGCCGCCAAGTGATGTCGGGGAATCAACTATCGATCGTACCCTGACCTGCAGGCTTCTGAATTCACGCTCCTAAATTCAATATCAATTAAGGATCGTCTTCTTTGATAGCTTGACCACGGGATGTAAAGGATATGCCCTGCTGGGTTCGCGTGCTGATCATGATCGTTTCAATGATGGGTTCGGTAACCTTTACATCCGATTTCCACCGGACGATGAAGTTGGCACCGGATCCACCGCTTTGATCGGATTCCTGCACCACATAACGGGTTGACGACATTGCCCCGAGCTTAAGCTCGCCTTCCAGATAACCCCGTATTCGTTTTCCATCGGAATTAAAATACTCTGCCGAAACCACCGTGATCGAATGAGCCGGATCGGTATTGCGGATACTCAGCGTGACTGCCAAATCAAGGGGGTGTTCTTTATTGCCATGATAAATATGTGAATATGCAGGCACATAAACCGTCTGGCTTTTCAATAGCCTGACTTCGGATCTGGCCGGACCGGGGAATGATAGGATTGCCGCGGCAAACAAAAGATTCAGCCACAGCGCCATGCATGGTGTTTTTCTGATCAGAGTCATGAATATCCTCCATTTTCACCTTGATCTGAAACAATCCGGCAATCAATAGGCAAAACATCCTCACATTGGGTTCAGATCGTTCTTTGATTGCTGATATTTTCTCCTCAGGGCCTTGGTCTTTCCTCTTTTAATCTTGCTGTCCAGACGTTTTTCCTGAGAACTGCGCGTGCGTCGGGTGGGCCTGCGCTTTTTTGGCGAAATGGCAACGCTTTTGATGAGTTGCTGAAGCCGGCGAAGGGCTTCTTCCCTGTTCTTTTCCTGGCTTCGGTGCTGCTGCGCCTTGATAACGATGACGCCATCCAGGCTGATGCGATGATCCTTCAGTTCAAAAAGCCGATCCTTGTAAAAATCAGGCAGCGACGAGGCTCCGACGTCAAAGCGCAGGTGTATGGCGGTAGAGACCTTGTTGACGTTCTGGCCGCCTGCTCCCTGGGCCCGAATCGCAACAATCTCGATCTCGGTATCAGGGAGGACAACGGTGCTGGAGATTTGCAGCATTGGCGAAAGGAAAGAGACAAATATGACGGTTAAAGGATAAATGTCCTCTCGAACAGTTCCCGAATGGCTTTTTTGCCGTTTTCTTCCAGAAAGCGCGTTCCCGTGCCTGCAAAATGAACATGGCTGATGACCGGTTCGTCCCCTCTTTTTCGCTCAACCCAATCAATATGATTCCAACTGAACCATGCATTGCGCTTCTGATCGAACACATACAAGGGTTTGTTGCAGAGTTTGCTGAATTCAGCGCCCCATCCCGTGCCACCCTTTACGGTTTTATCCGGAAGTATCTCTCCGATTACGTAAACTTCCTGTCCACTGTTGATCTGATACCAGATGCTTTGCAGAATTTTACGAAATGTGGGGTTGTCCGTGTAACGGCGATTCATCAATCGTGACACATATTCCAGACTCACGTCTCCATTTTTTAATTCCTCCCGATTCAGAAAACGCAGGCCGCGCTGCCGAATACTGTTGTGTCCTTCAAACGTGAAATTCACTTCATCAATACCAAAACGCTCGGCATTCACACCAAATTCCGCTTCAGCCCCATTCGCGCCTCCGCTAAAAAGAATCACATCTTCCGTCCTCATCTTGCTTCCTTTCTTAAAATCCCAGTGTTTTATGGATATACTGCAAATATTCGTGAATAGATTCGTTCCGACCCGGCCATGATTACATTAGGGTTAGGTACTGCCCCCTGCTCTGCCATCATCACAGGGACCGGAATCGTCATCCATCCGGGAATGCTCCGCGCTGCTCGGTGCAACTTCACAGACCGGAAGCGGCTCGGCAAGGTTCATGGTCTTTTTGCAGCATTCCGGTGTCGGCTGATCCGCCGGAAGAACGCGTTTTTTTCCACATGTGGCGCACTCGTAATTGATGCGATCTTTCATGGCTTTCTCCTTTCTGGTTCTTTTTATGGCAAATTGCCAGCATAGTGTACATGACATCGCAACGGTTGACAAGGGCAAGGCCCTGTCATTGCATTCGGTGTTGAGATCACGGGTGAATCAGCGTGCCGAACAGAGCCTGCTTCAACCAGGCCAGGCTGAATTTTAAAAGTGCTTCGTCATCTTCCAGAAGCACTTGCCAGGATTCAGGATTCAGACCCAGACGCTCCTGGGAAAAATTATCCGTAAGATATTTACGGAATGCATCCAGATCATAACAGGCCATGGAAAACAGATGTCTAGATTTTAGATCCAGCGGACCGGGAATCAATCTGTTTTTCAGGCTGATGATATCCATCATCCTGTCGTTCATAACATCATAGGGAGAAATGCCCTGGGATGCGATCCATTCCCTAACGGTCTGCGTGCAATTTTGGTCGTGCCCCTGGCAATGGGGTTCAACCAGCAGTGCATAGTGAATCGTGATCTGACCGGTTTCACGGGATCTGGAAAGTAATCTGGCAAGCGGGTAGGTCCGACAGGAAGACGGCCGGCAGTCGTACACCCGGCATCCTTCCGTAGATACAAAGGGACAGGTAAACCCGTCGACGGGATCGGTCTTCAGGCAGACCACTGGAAGCCCGGTTTCAGGACCCATATGCTGAGTCGTATACTTTTCCAGAAATTCTCCGGAAGACAAGCCAAAATGGCGTTTAAGCCGCAGCACATCATAAGGAGTTAAAAACTGGTTCACATCCTTGCAGCATTCGTTGAAGCAGGGAACTCCCGCATTGCAGGAGAATTGGAATGTGTCATCCAAAGACAGGGGGATCAGGTCATTTTCCATAGTATGATATCGGTTCTGGGTGATAGGTTATGGGCTTTGATGGATAAAATCTGCGATATTCGGTCGCTTCAAAAAGTCATTCGGCTTTTCGGATTAAATCATGGACATCATATCGGCCGTTCAGCAATATCCTAACATGGGTTCCGGTCTGCGTAAAATCAAGGGGGGCGCCGCTTAAATCGAAAATATTCTGAACCATGTCGGCCCGGGCAGGACCTTTGCGGGTCAGAATCTCGACTGCATCTCCTTTTTGAATCTTGTTCCGGATGTGGCAGATCATGCCGGAATCTTCAGACACTTCAACGATTTCCGCCATAAAAACGTGGTCATGGAATGACTTGTAATTGTCAAAATTTGGAGAGGTCTGATCCGGGTCTCCGAAATAAAATCCCGTACAGTATCCCCTGTGGCTGATGCGAAGCAGTTCTTTCATCCATGAAGCATCAACCTGGAAATCTTCCGGATCCGCGTACCAGGCATCGATGGCTTCGCGGTAAACTTTCACCACGGTTGCCAGGTAATTGATACCCTTCATCCGGCCTTCGATTTTCAGCGAACAAACTCCTGCCCGGATTATTTCCGGAAGATGTGCGATCATACAAAGGTCTCGGGAATTAAAGATATAGGTTCCCCGGTCATCTTCCAGAACCGGCATGAATATTCCGGGTCGCAATTCTTCAACCACCGCATACTGCCACCTGCAGGGATGACAGCACATCCCCCGGTTGCTGTCCCGCTTGGCCATGAAGCTGCTCAGCAAACAGCGTCCGGAATAGGAGATGCACATGGCGCCGTGAACAAAGCATTCCACCTCGATGCTGGATTGTTGAACGATTTCAGAAATCTCGGAAAGGGATATCTCTCTTGCCGTATTGATTCTGGAAGCGCCCATATCTTTCCAGAATCCGGCGCCGGCGACATTGGTGACATTGGCCTGGGTGCTGATATGGATAGGAACCCCGGGTATGATGCGACGAACCATCATGAATATTCCGGGATCCGCCACAATGACGGCATCCGGCGCCAACTGCCCGATTTTATCCAGATAGACGGAAATGGCATCCAGTTCATGATTCCTGGGATAGATGTTGCAGGCAATATACACTTTTTTCCCGAGATCATGGGCAAACCGGATTGCCGTGTCAAGTTCCGGAAGGGTAAAATTGCCGGAGAAGTTCCTTAAGCTGAAATTCTTGCCGGCAAGATACACGGCATCGGCCCCGTAATGCATGGCAATTTTTAGCTTTTCGAAATTCCCGGCAGGCGCAAGCAGTTCGATTTTGTAATAATGTTTTTTCAAGATGCAATATCACGACTCAGATGCTTGGGCTGAAAGTTTTTGGTGGTTTAAATATCCTTCGGTCTTCAGCACTTTAGGCTTTGACCTGTTTTTCCAGCATCCGGCAAAGCGTTTTTTCAAGGCTTTGCCGCCAGGGTTTGGGAACAATCCCGAAGCGGTTCTGAATTTTTTCGCAGTCCAGGGCAGAGTAGGCAGGCCGTTTTGCCGGCGTTGGGTACTGATCGGTGGTGATGGGATCTACCCGGGTGGTTCTCAAAGGAATGTACGCTTTGGCAATATCCAGGATCGCCTGTGCAAATTCGTGCCAGGAAATGACGCCTTTTCCGCAGTAATGATAGGTTCCCCAGGCGATTTCTCCTTGGGTCCGGATGGCTTCCGCGAGGGTCAATATGGCTTCAGCAAGATCCGCTGCGCAGGTCGGGCTGCCAAACTGGTCAGAAACCACCCGTACCGTATCCCTTTCAGATCCAAGCCTGAGGATGGCCCGGACAAAATTCTGGCCTTGAAAGGCGTATAGCCAGGCTGTCCTAACAATAATGTGCCGGGTCAGAATTCTTTCCACCACAGCCTCTCCGACCGCCTTGCTTTTGCCATAAACACTCATTGGCGAAATCGGGTCTGTTTCCTGATAAGGCGTTTTCTGGCTTCCGTCAAACACAAAGTCGGTCGAAATGTGAATCAGGGGAATTTTTGCCTCTGTGCAGACATGGGCAATAATGGCAGGTCCCAGACTGTTGACTTTAAAGGCCAGCATGTCCTGGGACTCGGCCATGTCCACCTGGGTATAAGCCGCACAATTGATCACCAGAGATGCACCTGCATCCCGGATTGCCGCCCGAACCGGATCAGGGCTGGTTATATCCACCTCTGGCAGATCCACGGGAAATGGTGAAAATCCTTTTTCAGGGCATTGTCGCATCAGTTCTATCCCAAGTTGACCCTTTGCGCCGGCAATCAAAATATTCATGGAACAACCTCCGCCCGGGGAAACTGATGCGGCTGAAGCGCCGAAAGACAGGGAAGACGGTTGTCCTTGTCGGAGATGATGGGATCTGTTATGGGCCATTCGATGCCGATGGCCGGATCAGACCAGAGAATACCGCCTTCATCTGCCTGCGCATACAAATCCGAACACTTGTAAAGGAATAAAGCGGTTTCGCTGAGCACACAGAATCCGTGGGCAAAGCCTTCTGGAACAAACAACTGTCGTTTGGTTTCACTGGACAGATACACACCTGCCCACTGCCCAAATGTGGCGGAACCTTTTCGAATATCCACGGCCACATCATATATCTCACCGGAAACGACCTGAACCAGTTTGGCCTGGGGCTGGTTGATCTGGAAATGAAGCCCTCTTAACGTGCCTTTCACGGAAAAGGAAAGGTTGTCCTGAATAAACGATTGCGAAATACCGGCCTTCAGGTAACGCTCCTGATTATAAGTTTCCATGAAAAAACCGCGTTTATCCCCATACACGTCGGGTTCAACAATAAGCACTTCTTTTAAGGATGTTGGGATGACATTCATGAACGTTCCTTCCGCAATGGATCAATTGAACTCATGACGCATTCTTTATCACAATCGCAGTCCGGTAAACAAGTTGATTATGGCTGAATTGGCGATGCTGAAAGTTCTCTGGCGTGATATGAACTTCGGACAAACGGGCCGCTGGCGACCTTTGAAAACCCCATGGCCAGCGCTTCCATTTTCCAGGCGTCAAATTCATCCGGCGGGACAAACCGTTCAACAGGCAACTGTCCTGAAGACGGCTGAAGATACTGGCCAAGCGTCAGGATCTGACACCCTACATGCCGCAGGTCTTTAAGCGCCCGGCGAACCTCATCGGGCGCCTCTCCCATTCCCAGCAGTAACCCGGACTTGGTTTGTATCCGCTGCCCGATTGCTGCTGCCTGTTGAATCAGCAGCAGGGAACGCGAATAAACGGCCCCCGGCCTTACCAATGGGTACAGCCTCGGTACGGTTTCCATATTGTGGCTCAAGACATCGGGCTTTGCATCCAGAACGATTCTCAAGGGCCTCCGGATTTCCCTGAAAATCCGGAATCAGCACCTCGATGCCGGCCTCCGGCAACAGCTTTCTAACGGCCTGAATGGCTTTGGCAAAATGATACGCCCCGCCATCAAAAAGATCATCACGCGTTACGGAAGTGATAACCACATGGGTCAGGCCCAGTTGCAAGGCAGTCTCCGCAACCCGAAGTGGTTCCAGCAAATCCAGCGGATGAACCGGCCCATGATCCACGGCGCAGAAGCGGCAATTCCGGGTGCAGGACGGCCCCATGATCAGAAAAGTTGCTGTTCTATCAGAAAAGCATTCCCACTGGTTGGGGCATCTGGCTTCCTGACACACTGTATGAAGCCGGTTGTCTTTCAGAAGAGTCCTGACGCTTTCATAGTCCGGACCCGAAGGAAGCCTGCGCCTAAGCCATACTGGTTTTTGGGTATGTTTACAAGATGGTTGATTCGAATTCGTCATTTTATTGCACGCTGGTGTGATGAAATATCCATTAGGGCCTTCAATGCAGCTTCATCTGTCATTGTCAAGATGGTTCCAAACACGGCTTCAAAATGTTTGACCACTGCCTGGCGGACAGTGGTCATGGATATATCCTTTTCAGCCTCTTGAACCATGGATGTCATGGCGCACGCCTTCAAGACCGCAGGGATTTATCCAGTCAAAGGGGGCAAGGGAAACCGAAACATTCAACGCCAGCCCGTGAAAGGAAACGGTCCTTCGGACACGGATGCCGACGCTGCCGAGCTTGGCGGCGCCTGACCAGACGCCGCGACCGGCCGGATTCCGTGTGGCTGAGATGTTCCAGTCGCCGGCAGTCCGGATCATGACTTCCTCCAAGGCTTGGACATATCCGGCAACCGATACTCCGGCCTTTTTTAGATCAATCACCGGATAGACCACCAGCTGCCCGGGTCCGTGATAGGTGATGCTGCCCCCGCGTTCGGCCTGAATCACGGAAATGCCGGAGCGCTCCAGAAACGCCTGCGTTACCTTCAGATTTTCCATCCCCCCGCGTTGTCCCAGGGTAAAGACAGGCGGATGCTCCAGCAACAGCAGCACGCCGGAAAGCCCGCCGCAGCTGACGGCCTCCACCAGTTTGTGCTGAAGGCGCAGCGCATCCGGATACGGCACTGTCCCCAGTTCCACACCCTGCAACAAAACAGAGGGCTGAGGACGGATGACCGAGGACAGCATGTCTGCCGACATGCGATCATCCGGCAAGGCACGGCTTTCTGGCGGCCGCCGTTTCATCGAGACGCCGGACCTTGCAGCGGGTCGGGGCGGCGCGGAGAAGTTCCGGGGTCTCTTTTGCTTCGGCTGCAATTTTTTTCAGGGCTTCTATGTACTGATCCAGGTCCTCCTTGGACTCGGTCTCCGTAGGCTCCATCATCAGCGCACCATGTACCACCAGGGGGAAATAAATGGTTGGCGGATGATATCCATAGTCCATAAGACGCTTGGCGATATCGAGCGTCGTCACGTTGTCAGCCTGCTGAAATCGGTCTGAAAACACGCACTCGTGCATGCACGGCCGATCGTATGCCAGATGGAACGTATCCTTTAACTGCTCCTTCAGGTAGTTGGCGTTCAATACCGCCAACTGGCTGGCCTTTTTGAGTCCTTCCGGCCCCATGGACAGAATGTAGCTGTAGGCCCTGACCAGGACGCCGAAATGTCCGTGAAAAGTCAGGAGTTTTCCGACGGATTCGGGAAATTCCTCGCTCAAGGCATACTGACCATTGTCCTTTTGGATGATTCGCGGAACCGGAAGAAACGGTTCGAGATGTTTTTTTACCAGTACGGGTCCGGCACCTGGGCCGCCGCCACCATGCGGCGTGGAGAATGTCTTGTGAAGGTTCAGGTGAAGCACATCCACGCCGATTCGCCCCATATCGGCAATTCCCATGACCGCGTTCATGTTGGCGCCGTCCGCATATACCAGCCCGCCTTTGGCATGAACAATTTCGCAAACGGCCTTGAGATGATTCTCAAAAAGCCCAAGTGTATTGGGGTTGGTAACCATGATCCCGGCTGTCTCCGTATCCATGACGGCGGCAATGGCCTCCGGAGAAAGAATGCCATCAGCACCGGACCGGACCGGAACCGGAGAGTAGCCGCAGAGCGCCGCACTGGCCGGATTGGTGCCATGGGCCGTATCGGGGATGATGATTTTGGAGCGAAAATCCTTTTTCTGTTTAAACCAGGCATGAATCACCAGCATGCCTGCCAGTTCCCCGTGAGCTCCAGCGGCCGGCTGGAGTGAAACCGCATCCATCCCGGTAATTTCAGCCAGAAACCGCTCCAGATCCGCCATCAGTTTCAGCGCTCCCTGGCAAAGCGATGCAGGCAGCAGGGGATGGCTGCCACTAAAGCCGGGAAGCCCTGCCTGCCGTTCATTGGTTTTTGGGTTGTATTTCATGGTGCAGGACCCCAGCGGGTAGAGACCCGTGTCCACACCAAAATTCCAGGTCGACAGCCGGGTATAATGTCGGACCACATCGACCTCGGAAAGATCGGGAAAATCCGGACCATCGCCGATTATATCCGGCGGCAGGGGACTGGCAGGCACATCGCTTTCGGGCATGGAAAACCCGATTCTGCCTTTGCAGCCTTTTTCCCATAGAAGTTTTTCGTTCAGGATCAGACCTGATGTGCCTAAGGGTTCATGCATGGGGTCACCTCCCGTATCAGTGCATCCATATCTTCCCGGGACGCGGTTTCGGTCACACAGAGCAGGTAATGATGGGACAGTTCATGATAAAAGGCTGACAGCGGCAACCCGGCCACGATCTTTTTTTCCAGCAGCCGCTGATACAGCGTTTCGAGTGCTTCGGGAAATTCTACAACGAATTCATTGAAAAACGGGCTGCCGAACGGAATCCGGAATCCGGCTTTTTCAAACTGTCGGCAAAGATAGGCTGCCTTGTCATGATTCAGTGTTGCCAGATCGCAAAATCCGCTTTTGCCGACAGATGCCATATACATGGCGGCTGTCAGGGCGCAGTGGCTGTTGTTGGAACAGATGTTTGACGTGGCTTTTTCCCGGCGGATATGCTGCTCGCGCGTGGCAAGGGTCAGCACGAAACCGTCTTTCCCGTCCAAATCTTTGGCTTTGCCGATGAGCCGGCCGGGAAGATTTCGGGTATGTTCTAAAGTGCAGCCCAGCATTCCCAGACCGGGTCCACCAAAAGCGACAGGGATTCCCAGGCTCTGGCCTTCACCGAACACGATATCCGCGCCCTGGCTTCCCGGACTTTTCAAGAGCCCGTAGGCAATGGCCTCGGTAAATCCGGCAACAAACAGCGCGCCGGTTTCATGCGCCTTCTGGCCGGCTGCCTTCAAATCTTCGATACACCCGAAAAAATTGGGGGATTGAAGGGCAAGGGCTGCAATATCCGTTGCCCCTTCCAGAAGCGAAAGATCCGTCAGCCCGCTTTCCAGAAAGGGCAGCTCGAGAATTTCAAATCCCGCAGGCTCAAGATAGGTTTGGGCCACCCTGCGATAAAAGGGATGAATCAGCGATGAAAGGGCTACCCGCTTACGCCGGGTTTTTCGAATGGCCATCAGAAGGGCCTCGCTGAGGGCCGTTGCACCGTCATAATGAGAAGCCGTTACCACGTCCATGCCCATGAGTCTTGCGGCAAGGGTCTGGTATTCGTAAATAGCCTGAAGGGTTCCCTGACTGATTTCCGGCTGATACGGCGTATAGGCGGTTAGAAATTCGGACCTGCTTTTCAGGGAGGATACGGTTGCCGGAATATGGTGATCATATCGGCCTGCACCGATAAAAATCTTGTACTCCGGAGAAACCGCCAGGCCGGCGGAAAGATTTTCCATGTGCCGATTCAGCGCCCATTCGGTGAGAGCTTCAGGCAGGTTCATGGCCCGAAGACGCCGGCATTCTTCCGGAATACCGGAGAAAAGCGGACTCCAGGCTGTCAGCACCGGTGACCTTCAACATTTGCTGAATCTGTTCCTGAGTGTGGGGTAAATACCGCATGGCTATTATCCTTTCAGCATGTCAAGGTATGCCTCCCGTGTCATAAGGGTTTCAAAAAAGGCCGGATGCGATGGTTTGATGTGAATCATCCATCCGGCGCCATAAGGATCGGCGTTCACCAATTCCGGCGTATCCGCAAGGCCCGCATTGATGGCGACCACTTCCCCGGCAATGGGCATAAACAGCTCGGATACGGCCTTGACCGATTCAACCGTGCCAAAGACCTCGCCGTTTTCAAATAGATCCTGAGCCTGCGGCAACTCGACATAGACCACATCGCCGAGCTGGTCCTGCGCATAGTCGCTGATGCCGACGATCACAACATCTCCTTCCAGCCTGGCCCATTCGTGGTCTCTGGTGTAGCGGACATTTTCTGGAAAATTAAGTTCACCGATATCTTTCACCATTCACCTCCTGTTTGCTATTGTGTATTTGGCCTTCATCCCTAGCCGATTGCCTCTATTCTTTCTATGGCATTCTGAAACTGAACACAATCTCCGTGCCGGAATTCCGGCATATTCTCAGGCTTCCCTTGAGTTGCTTGACAATCAAATTGTTTATCAGCTTCATGCCAAGACTTTTTGACTTTGGCAACTTCATATCTTCAGGAATCCCCACGCCGTTGTCCTGAAACCGGACTGAAATAACCTTATCCATAGAACTCATGGAAATCACTATTGTGCCCGCCTGATCCGGTTTAAACGCGTGATGGTCTGTATGCATCGTAAATTTCATATCCGGTACAATGAAAGCGGATTCTCCGTTAAGTTTCTGGTTTGCGGCTTTCAGTTTTTCCTCGCCGGAGATGATCGCCACCCCTTTTCTAATCCGAAGGGGATCCAGATATTTCTGCGAGACCTGCATCACATCTTCGCGGGTCAGGGCCAGAAGATCGTGTTTAAACCGGCGCCTCAATTCATCTGAAAGCGATATGATTTTTCGGTAAAACGCCTTTTTTGCGGCCGGCCCCGGCGAATCCGGCTTGTCAATATCGGCGCAGACCTGAAGGATACCCTCTTTGATATCTTCAGCGCTGTAATCGCCGGATGCCATAAACGTCATTGCCCCGGAAAAAGCCTTCAATGTCGAGACAATGTGCGGGTCCCGATAGGAAGCAAAACTGAACACACCGTCTTCAGGCGAGTATATGGACATGCCGCCATAAGCCCCGCCTTTTTCGCGGATTTCCCGATGCAGATAAAGCGATCGGCTCATTTTGCTGACCAGCATCAGGGCCGGTGCATCGGCATGGGACATGCGAACCGTTTCAAAAGAAAGGGCCACAAAGGATACGGCCGAAGATGTGGACCAGCCTTCATGGGGAAGCTCACCCTCCCCGTCCACTTCAGGCAGGCCGTCAGGAGCCGGATTTCCTTCGGGCAATGCCTGGTAAAGCGCTTCGGGCCAGTGGGAAGCCGCCGAAAGCGGCCGGGTTTCTCCAATCAGGGCCAGCTTCAGATTGTTTCTGGAAAACAGCATGTTGCCGATGTCGGACAATTTCGCGGCAAGCGCACCCAGTGCCTGGTCTGAAAGATCCTTCGTCAGGTTTTGAATGGTTTTAAGCTGATGAATCCCATGCCAGGATTCGTTCAGACGGGTTGCGGCGGAAAATCGTCTGGATGAAAGCGAAATCGCCAACCGGTGTCCGTTATGCACAATCATGGATTCCATTCCGGCCTGATATTCCTGAAGCAGCGTTTTTAAACGGGCCAGATCAAAAAACCGGTGCTGGGACAATATCTCCCGAATGATTTCAAACAGGCGGTCCACGTTTCGCACCAGACATTTACCGTTTAACGTTATCAGGGGAAGACTTGCGCCTGCGTCATCGAATTGCGTGCGTGCGTGCGTTGAAAAGCCGATGCCGCCGGTATAGCGATCGATCTGGCGGGTCAGTTCCGTATAATCCCGCAGCGCCGTGCCGATTTTGGGAAGCGCATAACAAAAAAAAGGAACCAGGGGCTGGATGTCCGCAGAAAGCCCGCGTACCTCACTTGCTGCTGAAACATAAACAATTCCCGATGTCGGCTGATCATAATACAGGGCAGGGGAATCCTTCTTCCCAGGCAGTTCGGTAATCACCCGGACATCTTTGGGGATATCAACAATTGCCAGCGTCGGAAGGCATGAAACATCTTCCATGGTTTCCTGACGGGCCTGAAGGGCATTTGCATATTGCGCCAGCTTTGCCAGATCCGAATCCGAAAGACTTTCGGCAACGGTTTCCAGTTCAGCGGCAACCCGCTGGTTTTCCTTTTCCTCAATATTGGAATCCGGCTTAAGCGTCAGCAGCACGCGATGCGGATTGTCCAGAAGATAAGTTTGAATGCATTTTTCCAGAAAAGGCTCTTTGGCAAGGGCAGTCTTCAGCTTGTCCATGAGGCCATCCAGTTCAAGGATTGCTTCGGGATCACCGCCATGAAGCCAGGTTCCGGAAAAAGCCATCAGCAGCTTCAGTCCGTAAGGATAAGGGGTGTTGGTCACTTCCTTGCGATGAAATTCAATCTGGTGAATGGCGGACTCGATCAGTTCCTTGTCAATGCCGTCTTTGACCAGTTTTTCCAGTGTGTCAAAAATCAGGGTCTGAATCCGGCCTGCGTTCGATGCCTGGATATCCTTTAACCCGCAGGAAAAAAGCGCATCCCGGCAATCCGCATCGAATCCGGACCCATCGCTCAAGGAAGACCCCAGTCCGGAATCCATCAGGGCTTTTCGAAGGGGGGAGGCCGAATTTCCCAGAAGGATCTCTCCGAGCAAGGACAGGACCAGGACTTCATAGGAATCGGTGATATCGCAGGTCAGCCATGCCACGCAGGCCTGGCATTTCCGGGAAGGGTCCTGATTTTTGTCGAGGGCATAATAATAGGTAGCCTCCCGGGGCGCCTGCCATCTTGGCTGGGACGGCACATCCGTCCCCGGATCAATCCGCTCAAAACGATTCAGGACCTTGTCCTGAATAAACTGTAGATGATCTTTCAGCGACAGGTTGCCATAAGTATAAAAATACGCATTGCTGGGATGATAATGCCGGCTGTGAAAGCGCTTCAGCTGATCCCAGGTCAGGCTGGGAATGACCGAGGGGTCTCCGCCGGAATTAAACCGGTAAGTGGTATCTGTAAAAAGGGCATTGAGCAGGGACCTGGACATCACCTGATCCGGAGACGACATGGCCCCTTTCATTTCGTTATACACCACGCCTTTATAAACCAGTTTTACGGGATCCTGAGCTTCGATTTCCAGACGATGGCCTTCCTGCATGAAACTGAGCTCATCCAGATTCGGGAAAAATGCCGCATCCAGATAAACCCCCATCAGGTTGTAATAGTCTTTCGGCGTTTGGGTGGAAAAGGGGTACATGGTCCAGTCTGAAGCTGTAAAAGCATTCATGAACGTGCTCAAGCTGCGTTTGAGCATGGAGAAGAATGGATCACGCACCGGATAATTGCTGGATCCGCAAAGCGCCGTATGCTCCAGGATATGGGCAACCCCGGTTGAATCCCGCGGAACGGTCTTAAACGCCACGCCAAATGTATTTTCCGCATCATCATTCTGGATATGGATGTGCCTGGCGCCGGTTTTAACATGCCCAAGCTCATAAAACACGCAGCGCAATTCCTTAAGCATAACGACACGATGAACATCGTATCCCAAAATCCTGTCTCCGGTATGAATCTTGTCTTCAACAGGCTCTGTAATGCGTATCATATCTGTTTCCTTTTGTGTAAAGTAGTCCAAATTCAGTCAAAGACACTGACTGATCGCAAATTTCATGTTTTGTTTGTGAACCATACTGCCTTTTTTAATTAAAGTTTTCAAATGAAATATTATGCTTGATTTCACAGAATGGCATTGCATGAAAATGCAATAATGCGTTATAAATAGCCAACAATGAATTCTGGCTTCCGACTCTTTTTTTAAATCTCCTCATGCTAAAAAAACTGATTATCAACGATATGGACCACGAGACGCGGGTGGCCCTGATTGAAAACGGCACCATTGCCGAGCTGTTTATCGAAAGACGAGACCACTCGGATATTGCCGGCAATATTTATAAAGGCAGGGTCCAACGCGTTCTTCCCGGAATGCAGGCCGCTTTTGTGGATATCGGCCTCAGCCAGGCTGCTTTCATTTACGTGGATGATGTGATCGGGTATCAGGATACTGAAATCGAACAGTTCATGGCGCGTACCCAAGATGAGGATGAGCTGTCCGGTGAAATAAACACTGTATTCATCGACAGGCCCACCAGCCACAAGGACCTTCATATCGAGGACCTGATCACGGAAGGACAGGAAATCCTGGTTCATGTAGCCAAATCTCCCATGGGAACAAAGGGAGCCCGCGTTACGACCTACATTTCATTGCCGGGCCGTTTTCTGGTAATGATGCCGCATTCGAATCATATCGGCGTGTCCAGAAGAATTCTGGATGAGGACGAACGGACGCGGCTTAAAGAGATGGTATTGTCCCTGAGGGACGATGCTGTCGGCTACATAGTCCGGACAGCCAGCGAAGGCATTCAACGGGAAAAACTGGCACCGGAAATGGTATTTCTGAAGAATTTATGGCAAGCGATTCTGACCAAATACAAAACAGCGTCTGCCCCTTCGCTGCTGCATAAAGAACTGAATGTCAGCCTGAGAGCAGTGCGGGACCTGTTGACCCACGAAGCGGATTCACTGATCATAGATTCCCGTCCGGTGTATGAATCGGTTCTCTCCTTTTTGAACACCTTTATGCCTAGCCTGAAAGACTCGGTTGAACTCTACCAAGGACAGGAACCCATTTTTGACGCCTTTAATCTGGAAGGCGATATTTCCAGGGCCCTGAAGCGCAAGGTCTGGCTTAAATCAGGCGGGTACATTGTCATCGAACAGACCGAAGCACTGGTTGCCATTGACGTCAATACCGGCAGATACGTGGGCAAACACAATCTTGAAGAGACCATACTTAAAACCAACCTGGATGCCGTAAAGGAAATCGCCTACCAGATCAGGCTTCGGGATATCGGCGGTATCATCATCATCGATTTTATCGACATGGAAAAGAAGTCCAACCAGGAAAAGGTTTATAATGCCCTGATCGAAGCGTTAAAAATCGACCGGAGCAAAACCCATGTCCTTCCCATCTCGGAGATGGGGCTGATTCAAATGACCCGCAAACGGATACGAAAGCCATTGAACCGGTTGTTATGCGAGCCCTGTTATTACTGCGATGGTGAAGGGTATCTCATGTCCCGCAAGACCATCTGCCATAACATTTTCAGGGAAATACTCAGCGAATACCGAATGCTGGATGGCATCAAGATCATGGCCAGAGTCAATCCGGAAATTGCTGAACTGCTTCACGGTGAAGAAAATCATCTGATCTGCCGCTTGGAAAAAATGATCACAAAGCAGATCGTCGTATACCCCAATCCGCAGTTTCACCTGGAAGAGTTCGATATCCTGGAGGTCTTTAAGGATTAGGGTTGATCCTGACCGTTTCGAGCCGGCCTGAATGGGGTTTCTCGTCAAGATCGGATCAGATATGGCTGCATCACGGATTCCAGATGACGCCGCCTGGCTTCCACATCCGTTTTCCCTTCCGAACCATCCACGTGAATCATCTCCCCGAAAACGAACTGCACTCTGGCAAAGGGCTTGGGCAGCATGAACCGGTCCCAGCTGTTGAAGAACCAGGCCCTGTTTGCGGAAATCGAAACCGGAATGATCACGGCCCGGGCAGCCAAGGCCAGGGAGATTATTCCAGGCTTTACAATCCCAGCCGGCCCCCGGGGGCCATCCACAATATGCCCCGCCAGCCGGGAACGCCTGAGTTCCCGAATCATTTGCTTGAGCGCTTTCAACCCTCCTTTTGAGGATGAGCCGCGAATGGGTTTCCAGCCATAGCGCCGAACAATGCCGGCCCCGATATCGCCGTCGTTACTCTGGCTGATCATCAGAGGCGGGGAAAGTTCACGAAAATCCCGAATATATGCAAGCGTGGGGAAAACCTGCTGATGCCAGCAGCAAAACAATACGGAACCGCCTTTTTGCAGGTAATTCCGCCAGGGCGCTTCGTTGATGGAAGTGATTCGAAAAGTCCGGCAATAGGCCCGGAGGATTCCATAAAAAATATCCAGAAAAATATCCGATTTAATGATCCTGCTGGTATTGATCGTCAATGTCGCCTCCTGTTCAAAAGACAAAAATGAAAATAATACCTTCCCCATTTGGAAAAGGAAGCAAGATTTTCTCGGTAAGCATTTGCTCCTGCGGAACGGCGCATCATGGGATTACTGGGGCAGCTTTTTTTCATTTCCCGGATTCAGGATGAGCCGGTCCCCAGGATGAATGGGCTGATTCGGGCTGAGATGGTTCCAGTTCATCAGGGACTGAACCGGAATATTCAAGCGCTCGGCAATCTCTGAAAGCGAATCCCCTTTTTTCACCACATAAACGCTTTCGGGTGCTGAGGGTTCCAGGGACGGCATCTGCCTGGCCAGTCTTTCCTGAAAACCGGCAGATGCCCCGCGGGGTATGGAAAGCGTCAACACCCCTTTGGGAAGGTAATAGCCCCTGATTTCCGGATTCAGGTCCCGAATGACCTTAAAGCTTGTCCGGGCCGCCCGTGCAATGGAAAGCACCGGCGTTCTCTGGGACAACTCCAGTTGAACGCGATCGAATTCCTCAGGCGGATACAAATCCTCCGGCATCAGCTTGAAACCGAATTTTTCCGGATTGGATAGAATCAGTTTGGATGCAAGAATTCGAAAAACATACCGCTGGGTTTCCTGATACAGGTATAGGTCGTAAAAGTCGGCGGTATCCTGGAGAAGAATCTCCTTTTTAAGCCCTGCCTCACCCATGTTGTAAGCAGCAGCCGCAAGGGTCCAGGAACCGAAGTCGCCATAAAGATTTTTCAGGTAGGCAAGCGCCGAACGGGTGGATGCCGCCATGTTCCGGCGCTCGTCCAGCTCTTCCGTGATGGTCAGTCCATAGCGCTCACCCGTATCCTTGATAAACTGCCAGTAGCCCATGGCCCCCTTGGGAGATCCTGCCAGAGCCCTCAGCGCGCTTTCGACCACGGGGATGTATTTGAGATCATCCGGAAGACGTTGCTCTTTCAACATGGTTTGAATATACGGCATATACCGGTTGGCGCGCTTGATCCACAAAATGGTCTGATCACGGTCCCAGAGCATCAGCAGGAGTTCCCGCTCCAGGCGCTCGCGAGCATCCATACTGTCCAGCGGCGCCGGTTCTCCGCAAAAATCAAGCGGCGGTTTAATGCGAATGCTGGATACCAGAGAAGGGATGCACTCCATATCCGGGATATCGCCGGTTTGCGCATAACAGAAAGTTCCAGTACATAAAACGGATAACATTATCAATATCTGTATCATATTCACCCATCACATGGTAAAATTACAAAAGAGGCAAGCCCGTCAAGAAACCCGTTTACCCCATAATTTCAGACAACACTATGAAAAAAACAGAAAATGTAGATGTCATTGAAATATCCAGATTTGAATCCCAGTCGCATCAATGGTGGAACCTGCGGGGTGATTTCAAAGCCCTTCATGACATCAATCCGGTTCGCGTCCGGTATATCAATGAGCGTGCCGGCCTTTGCGGAAAATCGGTTCTGGACATCGGCTGCGGCGGCGGCATTCTATCGGAAGCCATGGCTGCGCTGGGAGCGGCGGTGACCGGAATTGACCGGGGAGAAGCGCCCCTGAATGCCGCCCGGCATCACCTGCTGGAAAGCGGACTTCAGGTAAGCTATCTGCAAACGACCGCGGAAGCCCTGGCAGAGGTCCGCGCTTCCTGCTTTGATGTCGTTACCTGCCTGGAAATGCTGGAACACGTCCCCAATCCTCGTTCTGTCATCAATGCCTGTAAAACCCTGGTCAAGCCCGGTGGCGATGTGTTTTTTGCGACCCTCAACCGGAATCCCAAATCTTTTCTGCTGGCAATAGTCGGCGCTGAATATCTGATGCGGTTGATTCCCAGAGGGACTCACACATACAGCCGATTTATCAAGCCCGCTGAAATGACGCTCTGGATGCAGCAGGCGGGCCTGATTCCGCAAAACATCATGGGAATGCACTACAATCCGCTGTTTCGAACCTGTTCGCTGGGCGGAAATCTGGATATCAATTACATCGTTCACGCCACACGCCCCCAGAAAAAACGAACATGAAAAATCAAAACAGGCGCAACAGCTCACCGGGATGTTGGATAAGCGCTCTGGCACCATTTTCCAGAAGCTCTTCCCGGGTTCGAAACCCCCATAAAGCGCCAACCGGAAACATCCCGGCAGACACGGCGGTGTGCATGTCTATGGCCGTATCTCCCAGATATAGCATGCGATCCGGGTCCGTCCCCAGCAATCCGGATATTTCCAGAGCGCCGGCCGGATCTGGTTTTCGAGGAACATCATCCCTTAAGCCGAATACCGCCTCGAACTGCCATTTCGAAAGCAGATCCTGAACGCACTTCACCGTAAATCCATGAGATTTATTGGATAAAATGGCCATATCAATCCCCAGGGCCTTCAGGCTGTCCAGCATTTCCGAAATTCCGTCATACAGCCGGGTTTTGACTTTCCAGCTCTGGTCGTAATCCGCCATAAACGCCGCCAGACAATCCCGATACACATCAGAGCCCCTGACGGATTCCGGCAGTGCCCTCTTCTATAAGAACAGCCGATCCGTCACCGACAAAATACCGATAGGCATCCATCGGATGCGTCGGAAACCCTCTGTCCGCCAGAACCCGGTTTACCGCATCCCCCAAGTCTTCCAAAGTGTCCAGAAGCGTGCCGTCCAGATCAAAAACAACCGCAGAAAATTTTTTCAAAAAACACCTGCCTTTACTGTTAAAATGCTTCTCCCCTTTGGGGAAAGGGAAGTCATCTGTCATATAATCGGAGCAGCCGTCAATTACTGCCATGACCGTTTACCGTGAATCGTCAAGACAGTTTTCCGACCAGCAGTTCCAGTTTCAATCCCCCGTGATAAATGGAATGAAATCGCCATCCCGGAGAAATGCCGCCAATGTCCGAGCGCTCTGGAACCAACAGCGCGAATTTCCATCCCCGGTAATCGGTTTTCAGCTTCCTCATCACGTCCTGAATCAGCAGACGACTTTCCCGGCGTGTCCCCATCCGTTTTCCATAAGGTGGATTGATGACCACAAGACCCGGTTCGCCGGTCAGTTCTCCTGGATTCAGATCAAAAAAATTCCCTTCCAGAACCTGAATCCGATCCAGAGCCGTATGGGAACCCGCAAGCCGAGCCAGCGAATCGCATGCCGCTGATGCGCTGTCAAACGCGATCACAGGAGGCAACGGCCCGGAGACAAACCGTTTTTCAGCAGCGTTTCGAAGATGATGCCACTGTGAGGGGCGGAATCCCGGCCATCCCATGAATGCAAAAGACCGGTTCCACCCCGGCGGAATGTTCCGGGCCATCAAAGCCCCCTCGACGGCAAACGTTCCGGAGCCGCACATGGGATTCACCAGCACTTCATTTCCCGAATATCCCGCCAGCATTAAAATGGCCGCTGCCAGGGTTTCCCGGACCGGTGCGGTTCCCGCAAGCGTTTTGATTCCTCTTTTATAAAGCAAATCGCCGCTGCTGTCTATGGAAACGCTGAACCTGTCGTCCATGCCGCGAATAAAAAGGCGCTGCTGAATGACGGGCGTATCTATCGTTTGCAGAACACCGGCATACTGGGACAGACGATCGCGAACACTCTCTGTAAATATCGCTGAAACCGCATCTTTATGATAGAGTCGGCAATGATGGGTGGATACGCGAATCAGCGGCGTATCATCGGGATGCAGATAAAGCTCCCACGGGATTTCCGCCGCTTTTTTTGAAAGCTGCGTAAAATGAGAGGCCGAAACGGTTTCGATTCTCATCAGAATCCGGGTGGCTGTCCGCAGATGGAGGTTGGCCAGATATCCGTCATACAATTTCCCGCTGAACTCCACGCCACCGGAAACCGCGACCGTTTCCCCGCTGAAGGATGGAAGACGCATCAGCTCCATCCGGCACAGATTTTCCAGTCCCGGAGGCGTGATGGCAAAAAAATCGTGCTTTCGGGCCGAGACATTTCGTTTGATGCGTTTTTCAAGAGAAGACGTCAAAATGTTCTTTATCCATTGACGGTATTGTTTTTGGAAAAAATCTGCTTATATTTTTTCCATTGTAAAAAAATACAGGAATCGCTCCCGCGAGCGATTCCTGTCATCTGATATTGGAACATAAATATGCATAATCATCAAATGGATTCTATGCAGCCGTTACAAGGAGAAAAGCATGATTCATGTTGAAAATCTCACCCGGTATTATGATGATTTCTGTGCAGTGGACGGAATTCATCTGGACATTCAAAAAGGCGAAATCCTGGGGCTGCTGGGGCCGAACGGAGCCGGCAAAACCACGACCCTCAGAATGCTCACGGGATATCTTCAGCCGTCTGCCGGCCAGGTTCGGGTGAAGGATTTCACCATTGGCCCGGATACGCTTGAGATCAAAAAACGGATCGGATACCTTCCGGAATCCGCCCCCCTCTACCATGACATGATTGTTTATGATTATCTGAATTATGTCGCGGATATCCGAGAGCTCAAAAATGAACACAAGCTGTCCCGGATTTACGAGCTGGCGCAATTATGCGGCCTGAACACGGTCATGCACAAGACCATCGGAGAGCTGTCCAAGGGATTCAAGCAGCGGGTCGGCCTGGCGCATGCCCTGATGAATGACCCGGAGATACTGGTTCTGGATGAGCCCACATCGGGCCTGGATCCCAACCAGATTGTGGAAATCCGGGAAATCATCCGAAAGATCGGCCGGGAAAAAACCATTATCCTGTCCACCCATATCCTCAGCGAAGCCGAGGCCACCTGCGACCGGATCGCCATCATCCATCAGGGAAAAATTGTCGCGGACGGCAGCACCCAATCCATCAAGCAATCGGCCGGCAAGGAACGGATGCTATACATCACACTGGACAATGCAGACTTTGCAGCGGTCCGGCAGAGGCTTGAGACCGTCGAGGGGGTCGTTCGGATAGATAATCTCACCCCTTCAGACTCAACTATTCTGGATATCAAGATTTTTGTTCAATCCGATACGGACATCCGCAAAAGATATTTATCAGGTCATCCGGCAGGCCGACTGGCTGCTTCTGGAATTCCGTCAGGAAACCCAGACCCTGGAACACATTTTCCGTGAACTTACCCTGGAGAACTAACATGAGCCCCGTCATCCATATCTTCAAGAGAGAATTCAGCGCATACATGGTATCGCCGGTTGCCTACATCGTCATTTCGGTGTTTCTGATCATCACCGGCTGGTTTTTCTTTACGCCTTTTTTTCTGCAGAATCAGGCCAGTCTTCGAAATTTTTTCTCCCTTTTGCCCCTGGTTTTCTCCTTTGTCGTGCCGGCAATCACCATGCGCCTGCTGTCCGAAGAATTCAGCGTCGGCTCGTATGAAACCCTGCTGACCCTTCCGGTAACATTCATCGATGTCATTCTTGGCAAATTTCTGGCAGCGACCGGTTTTACGGCGGTCATGCTGGCACCCACCCTTTTGTATCCGATCACTGTTTCGGTTCTGGGCACCCTGGACTGGGGACCCGTATTGGGCGGGTATATCGGCGCATTGATGCTTGGCGCCGCTTTTTCAGCCATCGGCCTTCTGGCCTCATCCCTGACCCGGAACCAGATTGTTGCCTTTATCGTGGGAACGGCCATTTGTTTCAGCCTGTGTCTGATCGACAAGATGCTCTTTTTTCTGCCCCAGTCCCTGCTGGGTTTCTTTGAATACCTGGGAGCGGATTTTCATTTTCAAAACATCGCCAAAGGCATTCTGGACACGCGGGATATCCTGTATTTTGTCAGTGTCGGATTTATCGGACTCTACGGCGCCAATCTGGCCATGCAGGAAAAATGTTAAGGAGCACCCATATGGAAAAGCAGACAAACCGGACACAGCGATCCGGAAAATACATCAAATTCATCGCCTATGCCACGTTGGTGATTCTTTTGAACATGGCCGGCATGACGCTTTTTGCGCGCATCGATCTTACCGGAAACCAGATTTATTCTCTTTCAAAGGCCAGCCGCGATGCGGTCAAATCCCTTTCCGAGCCCTTGACCCTTCATGTCTTTTTTACGCGGAATCTGCCGGCCCCGCACAACAGCACCGAGCGGTATCTTCATGACCTTCTGGCCGAATACGCGGTATCCGCCGGCAAGAACTTCAATTACCGCTTTTACGATGTCAGCCCGGATGACGGCTCTCCGCAGTCGGCTAAAATCGAGAATCAGAAGCTGGCTGAATCCTACGGCGTTTATCCGGTTCAGATTCAGGCGGTTGAAAGTGACGAGGTCAAATTTCAAAAAGCCTATATGGGGCTGGTTCTGATTCACGGTGATCTCGTGGAACGCATTCCGGCCATTACCAGCACCGACGGACTTGAATATCAGATCACCACCGCGGTTCAAAAGCTCACCAACAAGGTCAGCGTACTGCTGGGGCTGAAAGACACCATTCAGGTGCGGCTCTACAAGTCTTCCTCACTGGATGCGATTGCCCCATTCATGGGGCTTAAAACCCTACCCCAGATGAACTGCGGACATCGCGTCCCTGGTCAAAAAACTGAACGGCCAGCTTTATGGCAAGCTGTCTTTTGCCTTCTTGGATCCTTCCCTGGACCCGAAGCTGGAGTCGGACATCGCGGCCCACCAGATCATGAGCCTTAAATGGCCGGAGCTTTCAAACGGCAAAATTCCGGCCGGCCAGGGCAGCATCGGCATGGTCATGCAATACGGCGCAAAAACCGTTTCCATTCCGCTGCTGCAGGTCATTCAGATTCCCATCATCGGCACCCAGTACCAGCTGGCGGACATGAAGGCCATCGAAGAGGCTATCAACCAGCAGATCGAAACCCTCATCGGCATCAATGAAACCATCGGGTATCTGGCGGATCATGGTACGCCCAATCTCTATGGCGCCAAGATGGGGCCGCAGCAGGGAGCGCCTGAAGACGTGGAAACGTTCCGCAGCCTGGTCTCCAAAACCTATTCGTTCAAGGACGTTCAGCTGAAGGATCAGATGGTTGACGGTTTTAACTGCCTGGTGATCGCCGGCCCCACCAAGCCTTTCAGCGATTATGATCTCTTCCAGATCGACCAGTATCTGATGAAGGGGAAAAACCTGGCCATTTTTCTGGATGCCTTTAAAGAAGGCCCTGCCCAGCAGAACATGTTCAACACCCAGGGACCGCAGTTTTTCCCCTTGAATACCGGCCTGGAAAAGCTTCTCGATCATTACGGCATCAACATCAAACCGGTGATGGTGATGGACGAGAACAGTTTCAAGCAGCAGGTCCCCCAGCAGTACGGCGGAGGAGAGCGAAACATCTATTTTGCTCCCTTGATCAAAAATGAGCAGATCAACAAGGAGTATCCGTTCATGAAACCGATCAAGGGACTGGTCGCCTATAAAATGTCCCCCCTGCTGGCGAACAGCGACAAGCTGGCTCAATCCGGGGTAAAGGCCAATCTGCTGTTCTCGTCCTCTCCGAGATCCTGGGAAATGAGAGCGCCGCTGAACCTCAATCCCCTGTTCATCCAGCCGCCACCGGCAACAGAAAGCATGTCCGCCAAACCCCTGGCCTACATTCTGGAAGGGGAATTTCCCAGTTATTTTGCGGGAAAACCCGTCCCGGAAAAACCCCAGATCGGATCCATCTCAAACAGACCCGGATGAATCCGCTGACCCGGAAAATCCGGAGAATAAACCGGCCCCGGATGCCTCTACTGCTTCAGCCGATCTTTCAAAAATCGAAGGAGAAGGCAAGGTGATCTCCAAGGGAAAACCAGGGAAGATATTTCTGATGGCATCCTCTGAAATGCTGAAAGACAACATCCTGGATGAAGCCGGCCGAAGCCCCAATGCCGTTTTTATTCTGAATGTTCTGGATTATCTCAACAACCATCAGGACATTGCGATGATGCGCAGCAAGGAACAGCGCTTTAATCCGCTGGCGGATCTTTCGCCCCTGGCCAAAACCGGCATCAAGTCCCTGAACATTGCCGGACTTCCGGTCCTGGTTGTTCTTGCGGGTCTGATCGTATGGCTTCGCCGCAAATCCCGCAGACGTCAAATTCAACTGTTGTTTTTAAAGCAGGAAGGTTGATGATGAAACTTAAAAAAGAATATTTTTTTATTGCCCTTGCCATTGTTTTGCTGGCAGGCTACCTGGCTGTCCGCAAGACCGACCGGACCGAATACCAGCTTCCGGTCATTGCCAAAGTTGCCGCATCCGATATTAACCGGATCGAGATTGCACGCCAGGAAGGAACGGTTGTTCTGGAGAAAAAGGATACAAAGTGGCTGATTCAGCCCGAAGACTATCTGGCCGATTCCGGCAAAGTGACCGCCATGCTGGACGATCTGGAAAAGCTGTCCCTGACCGCGCTGGTATCCGAATCCAAATCCTATTCCCGGTACGATCTGGAACCGGACAAAGCCATTCGCGTGAAGGCCTGGGCAGGAGAGGCGCTCAAGCGCGACATTCAGATCGGAAAACCCGCGCCCACGTTCCAGCATACGTTTGTCCGGGTTGGGGATGCACCGGAGGTCTATCATGCCCAGCAGAACCTGAAAACCGCCTTTGACCAGACCGCGGACAAGCTGCGGGACAAAACCGTTCTGGCATTCAGCCTGGAAGAGGTAAAGGAAATCGCCATTACGAAGGAAGGCAAACAGACGGTAATCCGCAAAAGCGAGACAGCCCCGCCGCCCGCGGCGCCTGCGCCTCCTGCTCCAGCCGAGGGAGCACCGCCTGTCGATGCGGCAGTCAAGCCGGCCGAAGTCCAGTGGCTGACGGATCAGGGAATGGCCGACCTGTCCAAAATAAACCGGCTGCTTTCAACGCTCTCCCGTCTGTCCTGCGAATCATACCTGGAGGGGAAAAGCATATCCGATCTTTCCAATCCGATTGCCAGCATTGTCATCAAGGGAAAGAAAGACTACACCCTGACCCTTTACGCCAAAACCGAAAAGGATGCTACGAATTATCCGGCTTCATCTTCGGAAACCGGCTCCGTGTTTACCCTGTCGGACCGTCAGGCAGAGCCCCTTATTGCGGATCCGGAGACCCTGACCGGCAATGCGGAAAACCCGGAGAAAAAAAGCTGAACGGCGGCATTCCGGGGTTAGCCTCTCGATTCTCTCATTTCATTCCGGAGAGGTTTTGCCGGCAAGACGCTTCTATCTCTTGAAGGGCTCTTGCCGGTTCAGAGAAAAACATGCCAGCGCGCTCATGCCCGGAAGAGGTCCGGGCAGGATGAAATAGTCAAAAATCATTACGCCGGCAATTAATTTGTGGAGCCATTTGCCGACCCCCTGCGGGGCATGCAGTGTTGTCTCTCTTTTTTTCGCAAGGTGCGCAGCCGACCAACAGAGAGGATACGCCATGTGGAAAAAGTAGCTGCCCCAAATGCAGTCTGCGCTCAGTGCGATGGACGCGCTTTTCAGCATTTCAAGACTGTATCGTCTGCAATGCCCATAGCATTCATCGTAATTCGACCACAATTCCTTACAGGCCGGAACAGTAATGATTAAATGCGACAAATTGGGAAAGCTATCGGACAGGCGCTTTAGAAAAGGGGCGGGATCAGAAATATGTTCAATAACGTCGAGCAGCAGTATCGTGTCGTAGCGCATCCGCTCGAAAAGCTGCAGATCCCAAGCGTCGATTCCCACCCGGACATGGTCCTGGACAGAAAATACGGGCCGTGCCATTGCGAGTTCGACGCCGTCGCAATCTATCGCTTTATCCCGCAGATATTTAACGACTATGCCCCGTCCACACCCTACGTCCAGAACCACGGCGCCAGCCCCCGCGAATTTTATGATGACATGCGTTAATATCCTGTTTCGCGCCAGAATCCACCAGTGGTTCTCGATGCCGTCCGGATAGGCCTGGTCAAATTGATCATCGGAAAATTCGGTCGCCATCTAATAAATCCATCCCAGAAATCCCAGGCAGACGGCATTGGCAACGATGGCAATCGCGTAAAGGACGTACCATTTCAGGGTCGTTAAATCCCTTAAACCTTCCAGTGCCTGCTGTGAAGCGGGTGTCATGAGCTTACCTCCTGCATCAGGATTGAATAGTGTGGCCGGTTTCAGACGATTTAATCCGTAAACCCTTTTTCCTTCATTTCCGCTGCTTTTATGAAGAGCGCCATGCCCGTTTTCATTTGCCGCAGTCCCAGTGTTCGGTAAAACCCTTCTTTTCCGGGAGATGCGTACAAAATGACATTACACTGAGAGAGCCGGGCCAGAATGTGCTTTATGATGGATGCTCCAACACCTTTCCTCTGGAATTCGGGAGCGACTGCGACATCGTAGACGGCTGCCTGATAAACGCCATCCGAAATTGCACGGCCGAAACCGATCAACTGATCGCCACGATAAACAAACACCGTGGTATGGCTGTTTTCAAACGCCTTTCTGTGATAGTCCGGCTCGCCATATGACATACCAACACGCTTTAGCGTTTCCGATACTTCCTTCCATTCCACTCCGGAACAGTCGAACCTGGTGTCAGTTTCCACAAAAACCATCCTCCTCTTTCAGGCAGTCGAACAAGTATTTTGCCTTGTCACCCCATAGCAATCCTTTCATTGGGACAGGATGACACATGCGTCGGCTCAACAAACCACCCCAGCCCGCTGGCAGCGAGAAGTTACACGAAAAACTGGGTCTTTTGCGTCACCGTCGACTTGATGGTATTGAGGGTATCCTGAAGCGTCGAGATGACATTTTCCCGGATATCCCCTGCCACCACGATATACATCACATCCTCTCCAACCTTAAGATCCATATCGCCATTGATGTGGACCAGGATTTCGACAATGCCGGCACGGCTTTTTTGCGCTTCTATAACCTGACGCAGTTTTTCATGGTCAACGACGATGCGAAGCCCGGACACCTTTTGTCCATCCCGAGAGGTTGCACGCACCACGCCATTATGGCAGAGGATCATCCCAACCTTGGGATAATCCGGATGCTGTTTGATTCTTTCAATCAATTGGGTGAGGCTCATAACGCTTCCTTTTCTAAAGACGCCACACACTTCAGGTCTTCGGGGGTATTGATATTGATAAACGAGTGGAGATCGGGATCTGTTTTCCGCAACCTTGCTTCGGAAATCCTGTTGATCCGGGATTTGTGAAATACCTGCTGGATTTTAAGTTTTTCCTGACGGATATGCGCTTCGACGTTTTTAAGACAGGATTTTGAATAGACAGCGCATAGGGGCTCAAGGCCTTTAAATGTTTCCGGCATTACCGCATCCGCTCCGGGCCTGGCCTGTGAAACCAGCAAATGAACCAGTTCCGGCTTTAAAAACGGGGCGTCGCAGGCGCTGACAAAAGCATAGGGGCGGGAAGCGTAAAACAGCCCGGCTTGAATTCCGGTTAAAGAACTGCGAATCGGAAACAGATCTGTTACCATCAGCATATTCCAGTCCAGGTACGCCTGAGGGGTATTGGTAACCAGAATGATTTCACTGAAAATTTCTGAATACACCGCAAGGATATGATCTAGAATCCGCTTTCCATTGATCTCAATCATGGCCTTGTCTCTGCCGTTAAACCGCGTGCTCATGCCGCCGGCAAGAATGACGCCCGAACACTTTTCGCTGATTGGCTGCATGGATTTCCGCCCTGCTGAAAGTATGGAGACAATAAAGACATTTCCTTTTGGATGAAGAAGTTATGAACGATTTCTCAAAAAAATGCAAATGGTTCTCTTGTTCATCGCCGGAACCAACGGATTTCAATCGTTTTTCGTTGAAGCTGCAAGGTCATGGCGGAAATTAAAAGGCATGTTTGTCAACATAACATCATAAAAGAAATGGAGGAAATATGGCTGAGGCAGCAAACCAAGATCTCAAACAGAAAATCATGGCCAAACGTCCCACCCTGTGCACGCTAGCAACCGTGACAGAAGACGGTAACCCCTGGGTCCGGTATGTCACCCCTTTTGCCGATGAAAACCTGACCTTATGGATGGCCACATTCATTAATTCCCGCAAAGTGGGGCAGATCAAAAAAACCCCGGTCGTCCACCTAACGCATAAGGATAGATTGTGAGAGCGGAGCGAACCACAAGCTTATCCGTTTGGTTGTCCATGCAAGCGGCTGACTCAGATCATAAAGATTACTGCATTCCGATGGTGCGCCAGGTGTTTTTCAACCATAACGATACATTTTCACTGTGTTGCAAAACCTTTATTGACGATTCCTTACAAACTTTATATATTATAGATTATAGATAAACTTTTTTATAGGTGAAGACATGCAGAAAATAATGATTTCCATGCCGGATGACCTGGCGGAAAAATTAAGATGGGCGTTTCCGGCCCGGCAGCGCAGTAAAATCATAGCCGGAATATTATCCACCGAAATTGCCAGAAGGGAGAAGGAATTACATAAAATTGCCTGCCAGGTAGAGTCAGACGATATGTTAAACAACGAAATGGCGGAATGGGAGGAAGCTACGATTGAAGACGGAATCCAGCCTGAATCGTGGTAGCATCTGGTGGGTAAGCCTTGATCCCACACAGGGATCAGAGATTCGTAAGCGCAGACCCTGCGTTATCATCGGCGCAACACCGGTCAATATCGCAAGGCGATCCATTGTCATTGTTCCTTTATCCACAACCACACAACAGGAAAATCCTCCTGTTACAGTTGCCGTTCAATGCCTTGACAGGCAGGCCGTTGCCGTATGTGATCAGATAAGAGCTGTTGATAAAACCAGGCTGCTCGAACTGATCGGCAGGCTTCCGGCTGAAGACATGGATTCCATCAGCGCCGCTTTGAAACAGATATTGGTGTTGTAGCCGTTAATAAAAGGAAAATCTCCGAAAGCGCCAATGAATATGGCCAATGACGCAATGGACTGTACAGAAACCCTGTCTGTTGGAATGATGCCATCAATGGGTTACACGAAAAACCGGGTCTTTTGCATCACCGTCGACTTGATGGTATTCAGGGTATTCTGAAGCATCGAGATGACATTTTCCCGGATATCCCCGGCCACCACAATATACATCACATCCTCTCCTACCTTAAGATCCACATCGTCATTGGTGTGAACCTGGATTTCGTCAATCCCGGGCCGGTGTTGTGCGCTTGAACAACCTGTCGCAGTTATTCCTGGTCAACTGCAACGCGAAGCCCGGATACCTTATGGTTCTCTTGGGTAACACCGGACCCGGCCAATATACTTCATGGCGCCTCTTAACTTAAAAAAGGGTGAAGTGGCTTATTGCCAATCTGGTTTTCCTGTAATAAAAGATTAGAAACGAAAAAATTTGAGAAAAACGGATCGACAAGCCTATAAAACCGGAATGCCGGGGAATAAGGAGGGTTTTCCATGAATTATGAAGAAATACTTTTTTCAGCGGAAGGGCCTATCGGCTATCTGACATTGAACGATCCGTCAAAATTCAACGCCCTTTCTAAAAAAATGATCGGCGAAATAATCCATTTGCTGACAGCCTTATCGATAGATGAATCAATCAAGGTCATCATCATCCGGGCCGCCGGTAAACATTTCTGCGCAGGACACGACCTGTCTGAGATGCGGGGGCAGGGCATGAAGGAATACAAGTTTATTTTCGACCAGTGCACGCAGATGATGCAGTTGATTCACGCAATCCCCCAGCCGGTCATTGCCCAAGTTCAGGGAGTTGCCACAGCTGCCGGATGTCAGCTTGTGGCTTGGTGCGATCTGGCGGTGGCTGAAGAAGGGGCCAGGTTTGCAACTCCCGGCGTCAAGATCGGGCTGTTCTGCACCACCCCCATGGTGGCGATCACAAGGGCCATTGGACGCAAGGCTGCCATGGAAATGCTCCTGACCGGCCGGTATTTTCCGGCACCGGAAGCCAGAGAGCTTGGCCTGATCAACCGCGTTGTGCCGCTTGAAGATCTGGCCGAAAAAACCCGTAACCTGGCCACTCATATCGCCGAAGCCAGCCGATTTGTGCTGGGAATCGGCAAGCAGGGCTTTTACGCCCAGATCGATCAGCCGGACGATTCTGCCATGAATTACGCCAAACACACCATTGCCATGAATCTGACAGCCGAAGACGCCCAGAACGGCATTACGGCGTTTATCGAAAAGAAAACACCGGTGTGGAAAAATCGCTGAGGTATTTTATCTTTTTTTCCTAAATCCTTCCTATACCTGAGCTAAAGGAGATTTCGTGAAAGCATTCAATATCTATCTGACAGGCGTCGGCGGTCAGGGAATCGGCCTTCTGAGTGAAATATTGCTTCGGGCAGCCGACCATGCCGGTTTTCCGGTAAAAGGCGTGGACACTCATGGCCTTGCGCAGCGCGGCGGAATCGTGGTGTCTCAGATCCGCATCGGAAGCGATGTTCACTCCCCCCTGATCCAGCAGGGCAAAGCCGATCTAGTTGTTTCGCTGGAGCGGCATGAGGCATTCCGTGGAATAACCGATTTTCTGAAAGACAGCGGCATTGCCATTTACTACGATGCCGTATGGCAGCCCTTGCCGGTTCGCCTGAATCAGGCGCCCGAAGTGGATAACAACACCATTCTTGCCTATTGTAGGGAAAGAAATATTCAGGTGATCCGCGTGTTAAAACCCGGCCTTTCCGATGCCCGCATGCAGAACATCGCCGTTTTAGCAGGAATTCATGAAAATCATCTGATTCCCGGCATCGAATTCGACCATTACAAGAACGCCATGTCCGATCTCATGGAAGGCCCCATGCTGGAAAAGAACATGGCTTTAATGAACGGAATCCTCTCCTGAAAGGAAGACACACCATGCACGCACCCGACCCATTCTAGATCGAATATGAAGGCCCCATCCCTGGCTGATCTTGAACCGGCCGGACAAAAGAAACAGCATGGGACTGGGATTTTTTTCAGCGCTTCATGCCCATTGCTTGGCGCTTGACCGGAATCCCGAGGGCCGGTGGTGATCCGCGCCGAGGGCAAAAGCTTTACAGTGGGGCTCGACCTGATGGAAGCAGGAGCACTGCTGACCGACACCTCCGCTGCAGGCCGCGAAACACTCAGAAAGACCATCGGCCTTCTGCAGGACAACATCTCGTCAATCGAAAAGTGCAGAAAACCGGTAGGGGGATTAATGTACTGCCAGAAAACTTATGCAGGACTTATGGAGGACTTATGCTGGAAAAAGGGGCATTGACCGGAATCACTGTACTGGATCTCTCAAGACTTCTGCCTGGGCCCTTTGGTTCGATGATTCTGGCGGATCACGGCGCACGGGTAATTTCCATAGAAGACAAGCGTTTTATCGCGGATGGTTTATTTATTACAACCGTAAACCGGAACAAGGAACACATTTCTCTGGATTTAAAAACCCCCGAGGGAAAGGAGATTTTCTTTCGTCTTGTCAAAACAGCGGATGTCGTGATGGAAGGATTCCGTCCGGGTGTCGTACAGCGACTGGGCGTTGATTATGCTACGGTTTGCAAAGTCAATCCGGGCATCATTTACTGTTCCATTACCGGCTATGGCCAGACAGGCCCTTATGTGAATCGGGTCGGCCACGATGTCAATTATCTGAGCAACGCTGGAATTCTTGATTTAATTGGGGAGCTGGATTCTTCCCCCGCCATTCCCGGCGTCCAAATAGCAGACATTGCCGGCGGCGGGATGAATGCGGTGATCGGCATTCTTCTTGCGCTTATTGCCAGGAATCAGACCGGCAAGGGCCAGTATATTGATATTTCCATGACCGACGGCATGCTGGGGTTTCTTTCCATCCCGCTTTTTTTCCACCAATTGACACGCCAGATTCCCACCCGCTCGAACGCCGTTCTCTCTCACCGGTATGCCTGTTACAATACCTACGAAACCGCGGATGGCCGGTTTCTTTCCGTTGGCACCGTCGAACACCGATTCTGGAAAAAGCTTTGCGAGCAGCTGGAGCTTCCGGAATTCATCGACTTGCAGTATGACGACGGCAGGCGGCTGGAAATCATCGATACCCTGCGCACCGTGTTTCGCCAGGAATTCGCTTGGCCGATGGGAAAGTGAACTCGGAGATCTGGACATCTGCTGGGGAAAGGTTCAGAATCTGGAAGAAGTGCTGGAGGATCCCCTGTTCAGGCAAAGGGACATGGTCATTGACCTTGAGGGAAAGGACGGGAAAACAACGTCGGTTATAGGCGTTCCCGTCAAGCTGAGCCGGACACCAGGGAAGGTACGCACCCCGGCCGTCGGTTTCGGAGAAAGCACGGTTCCCATTTTACGGGAAATCGGGTATGCTGAAGAAGATATTGCCGCGTTTCAGAAAAAAGGCATCGTATAATAAACAGGAGGCCTTTGAAATGACGGTCGATAAGAAGACATGGGACAGGCTGGAAGTCTGGCAGGGCGATATCACCCGCCTTGACGGCGACGCCGTTGTAAACGCGGCGAACACTTCACTTCTGGGCGGCGGCGGTGTTGACGGCGCGATTCACCGGGCGGCCGGCCCCGAACTTCTGGCCGAATGCCGATCCCTGGGCGGTTGCCCTATCGGTGAGGCCAGAATTACGCACGGGTACCTGCTTTCCGCCCGATACATCATTCACACGGTCGGGCCGGTTTACAGGGGGACGCCGGACGCCGTGCTTCTTTTGCCACGTGCTACCGAAACAGCCTGGCTCTCGCAATAAAGCACCACCTTGTCACCATCGCCTTTCCAGCCATCAGTTGCGGCGCATACGGATATCCCATTGAAAAGGCCTGCGGAATTGCGCTGGGCACCTGCCGAAAGGCCCTGGATACCTGGCCGGATGTTCAAAAAATCATTTTCGTCCTTTTTTCCGACAAGGACTTTGCCATCTACCAAAACAGCCTGGCAGGCGGCATTGCTTAAAGGAAATTATTATGGAATTCAGTATTCTGCAGACAGGCATATTGATTTTTTTTGCCAGAGTCTGCGATGTTTCGCTTGGAACTGTTCGAACCATCATAACGGTTCAGGGAAGATCCGTGCTGGCGTTTTTTCTGGGGCTGTTTGAAGTGCTCATCTGGATCACCATCGTCAGCACCGTTGTGTTGCAAATCAAGGAATCCCCCATTCTGGCGCTTTTTTATGCCTTTGGATACGCCACCGGAAACGTGTTGGGAATCCTGGTAGAACGCAAACTGGCCTTCGGGCTGATGGTTCTGCGGATCATCACCGCCGATACCCATCAGAAAATGGCGGAGCGGCTGAGAAGCAAAGGACTGGCCGTAACCGTTTTCCCCGGCGAAGGAATGAACGGAACCGTTATGTTGCTTTACACCGCGGTCCGCCGAAAGGACCTGCCCTGGATACTGTCCCTGGTCAAGGAAGAAGATCCCGATGCATTTTATGTCACCGAACAGGCCAGAGATGTCAGCAAATCCCTTAAACCCATTTCCACCACCTGCAATGTCAGATGGTCTTCACTGAGGAAGTGAACTCGCATGAAAATCGCATATTTTGACTGTTTTGCCGGCGCCAGCGGGGATATGATTCTGGGGGCGCTGGTGGATGCCGGACTCGATCCGGACCTGCTGAACCGCGAACTGACAAAGCTTCATCTGGACCACTTTTCTCTCAGCTTCAAACCGGCAGTCAAAAGAGGCCTCGGCGGCTGCCAGGCTGTTGTCGATATCGGCTCCCACATGCATCATCCGCACAGGGGTCTTGGCGATATCCGCTGCATGATCGAAGCCAGCGCGCTTTCTCAGGACATCCAGCAAAAAAGCATGTCGATATTCGCCCGGCTGGCCAGGGCAGAGGCCAGGGTTCATCGGACAGAAGTTGAAGCGGTTCATTTTCATGAAGTCGGGGCAGTCGATGCCATCATTGATGTGGTGGGAGCGGTTTCAGGGCTGTCGCTTCTGGGAATTGAAGCCGTCTATTGCTCTGCCATTCATCTGGGTTCTGGAACCGTTGCCTGCGCACACGGCATTTTGCCGGTGCCGGCGCCGGCCACGCTTGAGCTCGTCAAAGGGCTCCCGGTCTATGCCACGGAAATTCAAGGAGAGCTGCTGACCCGACTGGAGCCGCCATCCTGACCACTCTGGCCAGGGGCTTCGGTCCCATGCCGGCGCTGACGATTGAGAAATCCGGGTACGGTGCCGGCACTGCGAATCCAGAGATCCCCAATCTGCTTCGGGTTATCATCGGCAATACTGCTTCGGATATTAATGATTGCGAGATGGATCAGGTCGCTGTCATGGAAACCGCCATTGATGACATGAATCCACAGATATATGATTATGTGATACAGCAAGCCCTGGGCCTGGGAGCCCTGGATATCTTTCTTAAACCTATCCAGATGAAAAAAAACAGGCCTGGCGTCCTCTTGACCCTGATGTGCAGACCCGATGATCTTGACCGGCTTTCACGGTTTCTCCTGAAGGAAACTTCATCCATCGGACTGCAATGGCGTTTTGAAAGCCGGATCAAAGCCAGAAGGGAAATCCGGGAAATATCGACTTCTCTGGGAACTGTCCGGGTCAAAACAGCATGGATTCAGGACGAAATCATCCATCAATCGCCGGAATTCGAAGACTGCAGGGAAATCGCTTCAACGCGGAACATTCCCTTAAAAACAGTCATCGCCACGGTCTGCCGGGAGATTTTCCCACACGATAGAATCGATTCCAGCAACCCAGGTGACCGTCATGAAACAATTCTATTATAAGCCGGCCTTTCCGCCTAAACCCGCTTTTTCCATCGGCGATGGCATGATTCTGCTGGGACTTGCAGCGTTTCTTTACGGCGGCATCCGGCTTGCCTTTGACGCGCCTTCCGTTGTTTCCGGTCCGGAGATTTCCCTGGCCCCGAGCGCGCTTCCCTGGTACGCCTTGCTTTCAGTGGGCCGGATGGCGGTTGCCTATTTTCTGTCACTTCTCTTCAGCCTGTTTTACGGATACGCGGCCGCACGAAATCCAGGGGCCCGAAAAGTGCTGCTGCCTGTTCTGGACGTTTTGCAAAGCGTCCCGATTCTCTCATTTTTACCTGTGGTGCTCCTCAGCCTGAGCGCCATTTTGCCCGAAAATTTTGCCACCGAGTTAGCGGCTATTGTGCTGATATTCACCTCTCAGGCCTGGAATATCACCTTCAGCTTTTACCAGTCCATCACCACCATCCCCAGCGAGCTGCGGGAGGCTTCTGCGGTTTTTCGTTTTTCTCCCTGGCTTCGCTTCAAGGCGCTGGAGCTTCCCTTTGCCGCCACAGGTTTGATTTGGAACAGCATGATGAGCTGGTCCGGGGGCTGGTTTTTTTTAATGGCAGCTGAAATTTTTCATGTTGGGTCCTACGACTTCCGGTTGCCTGGGCTGGGTTCGTATTTGAAAACCGCCGCAGCCCAGGGAAATATCAAGGCTGTACTGGCGGGCACAGGGGTTCTGGTGCTGGTTGTTGTTCTTCTGGATCAGTTTATCTGGCGGCCGCTGTTGGCCTGGGCGGACAAATTCAAGATTGAAATGGTGGAAGGCGGTGAAGAATCTTCTTCCTGGTTTCTGGATGTTCTTTCCCGCTCGTGGTTGATGGACTTTTTCCAGAAACGGTTGGGTCCTCTGAATGAGCGGATGGACCTGTATTATCAGAAAAAAGATACAAACCTTATCGCTTCTGTAACCTCTCCGGACAACAAACGGCCGGTCTGGCACTTTGCACTGGCAATCATCGGCCTGCCTGCGCTTATTTACGGCGGGTTCATGGCCATTGCCTTGATGACGACCCTCTCGCTCAATCATTGGATAGAGCTTGGCATTGGACTTCTTGCAACGCTTGCCCGTGTTTTCTCTTCTCTTGTGATTGCAATGCTGTGGACAATTCCGATTGGGGTTGCCATCGGCACCAATCGCCGACTTGCCTCGCTGCTTCAGCCCCTGGTTCAGGTGGTTGCGGCCATACCGGCAACCGCGCTCTTTCCAATGTTGCTGCTGGCGCTTCTGCACGTTTACGGCGGTCTGAATATTGCCGCAATTGCCCTGATGCTGATGGGCACCCAGTGGTATCTGCTGTTCAATGTCATTGCAGGCGCTGCGGCCATTCCAAAGGATCTTCGATTTACAACCGATCTGATGGGGCTGTCCACGCTGGATCGCTGGCGAACCTTGATTATTCCCGGCATCTTTCCCTACATCATCACCGGATCGATTACTGCCAGTTGTGGCGCGTGGAATGCCAGCGTCGTTGCCGAGTATGTTGAATTCGGAAGCAAAACTTATTCCACGACCGGCATCGGGGCGACGATCGCACGCGCGACAGAAACCGACAATTACGCGCTCCTGATGGCTGGAACACTGGTTATGGTCATGAGCGTTATTTTGATCAACCGATTTTTCTGGCAGCGGCTTTACCGCCTTGCAGAGGAACGATATCGCATGGAATAAAAGTGAGGATAAGCGAGTGTCATCCATTACCGGAATCAAAACTGCTGATACCCTGTTGAATCTCGATCATGTCTGTAAAGGTTACGGAATCGGCCCCAAACAGATCATGGCGGTTAAAGATATTTGTCTCAGCCTGAAAGCCGGTGAATTTTTATCGCTTCTGGGGCCATCCGGTTGCGGAAAATCAACGCTGCTTCGAATCGTGACCGGTTTAAACACCGCCACGACCGGAACCGTCCAATACCGGGGCCAGTCGCTTAAAGGCATTAATCCGTATGCAACCATTGTATTTCAGACATTTGCACTCTATCCCTGGTTGACGGTTGAAGAAAACGTTGAAATCGCGCTAAAGGCCAGGGGCGTTCCCGCGTCGGTACGACAGGACAAAGCCCGGAAACTGATTGATACCATTGGTCTTGATGGATTTGAATCTGCGTACCCTCGGGAGCTTTCCAGCGGAATGCGTCAAAAGGTTGGCTTTGCCAGAGCATTGGCGGTTGAGCCGGAACTGTTGTGCCTGGACGAGCCTTTTTCAGCATTGGATATTCTGTCGGCAGAATCCCTTCGTGGGGAGTTGATGGAATTGTGGCTGAACAAATCCCTGCCCACCCAGGCGATTCTGATGGTCACCCACAATATTGAAGAGGCGGTTCTCATGGCCGACCGGATCGTGGTCATGGGAAAAGATCCGGGCCGTATTGTATCCGAGATTCAGGTGTCTCTTCGCCACCCGAGGCACCGCAAGGATGTGTTGTTTCAGAACATCGTGGACAGTGTATATGCCGCGGTTGCCGGTCAGACCCGTCCGGAAATCGAGTCACTGGGTACGGCACCGGGTCAGCCGGGAGCAACCCGGCGACTTCCTCGCGCGCTGCTGAATCAGTTGGCAGGCCTCGTTGAAAAACTCTCTGATGAAGGCGGCAGAGCTGATCTATACAAGATCGGCGGCGGACTCTCTCTGGAACTGGATGACTTATTGCCCATTGTCGAAGCTGGAGATCTACTGGGATTCCTTACGGTTAAGGAAGGGGATTTGCTTCTGGCGCTGCTGGGACAGACTTATGCCGAGGCCAGTATTCTTGCCAGAAAGGAAATGCTGGCGGGCCGGGTGCTAAGGATGCCCGTAATTGCCTGGATTTATGAATCCCTGCGACGGGATGAACACCACAGGCTGGACTGGGAGTATTTTCTGAACAAACTTCGGGCGGATTTTGGGAACAGGGCGGAAGATCAGCTCGATATTGCCATCAGCTGGGGGCGTCATGCAGAGCTTTTTGCCTATGATGACGACACCGGAGAATTGTACCTGGAATAAGGGGACTGAATACGTTTTATCCGGTTTGCGGAAGATGGTTGGAAAATACCGTCCAAAACTCCTTGAACTTGTTGATCATCTTTGCTAAAGATAGAGATTGTATGAAATAAGTCTGGAGGAGAAAAATATGATCCGCGTGGGTATTGTTGGAGCAACCGGGTATGCGGGCGCCAGAACTGGTCCGGCTGCTGGCAGGCCATCCGGCCGTCGAATTAACGCTGTTGACTTCCCGCCAGTATGCGGGAACGCGGTTTGATGCGGTTTTTCCGTCAATGGCCGGCGCTGTCGATCTTGTATGCCGGGACTATTCCCTTGATGCGGCCTGCGATCAGACCGACATCGTTTTTATGGCACTTCCGCATCAGCTTCCCATGTCGTTCATTCCGCTGCTTCTGGAGAACGGCAAACGGGTCATCGACCTTTCGGCTGACTTCCGGTTTCGCAATGTCGCCGTTTATGAGCAGTATTATCAGCCGCACCAGGCCGCGACATCTTATTGACGAATCGGTTTACGGCCTGAGCGAAATCTACGGAGAGAGAATCAAAAGCGCACGTCTCATCGGAAATCCCGGCTGCTATCCGACCAGCGTTCTGCTTCCCCTGATTCCGCTATTGAAAAATGGGCTCATCACGCCGAACGGCATTATCGCCGATTCCAAATCCGGTGTCAGCGGCGCAGGCCGTTCCCTTTCTCTGACCGCTCACTACTGTGAAGTCCAGGAATCCTTTAAAGCCTATAAAGTCGGCCAGCACCGTCACAACCCGGAAATGGACGAGGTTTTGAGCATCGAGGCCAGGACACCGGTTACGATCACCTTTGTTCCACATCTTGTTCCCTTAAGCCGGGGAATGCTGACAACCCTTTACGCCACACCGGAAAAAACCGTCAGCCCGGTTGATATCCGCAACTGTCTGACATCTTTTTACCGCGGACGTCATTTTGTCCGGTTGTGTCCGGACAATAAGCAGCCGGACACCCGCAATGTCCGCGGCACCAATTTTTGTGATATCGGATTTAAGCTGGATGTTCCCCGAAACCGCCTGATCCTGATTTCAGCGATCGACAATCTGGTCAAGGGTGCTGCCGGGCAGGCCGTTCAAAACATGAATCTCATGCTGGGAATAGATGAAACAACGGGGCTCCGGCAAATACCTTATCCGGTTTAATTATGGCGGCCGATCATGAATCGGTCTTTGACACCACGGTGAAGTTGACAAGGTTGAGTAAAATCAATTGATACAGGAAGCACCCACATTTACTTAAAAAAGGAGATCAAACATGACAGCAAAGTTAATCCTGGGCACTGAAATTCGCGAGGAAATCCTGGAGGAAATTACGGCCGAAGTCAAGGCCATCAAGGAAAAACATGGCGTGGTACCGGGACTGGTGACCATCCTGATCGGCGCAAATCCGGCTTCGATGTCTTACGTCACCTTGAAGATTCAAACCGCGCACCGGGTCGGTTTTAACGAGGTTCAGGATTCCCAGCCGGTGGATATTTCGGAAGCCGATCTTCTGGCGCTCATTGACAAATACAACAAGGACGACTCTATTAACGGGATACTGGTTCAATTGCCGCTTCCCAAGCATATCAATGAAAAGAAAGTTCTGAACGCCATTGATCCGGACAAGGATGTCGACGGATTCCATCCGGTGAATGTGGGACGCCTGATGATCGGCGGTTCTGAAGTCAAATTTCCGCCCTGCACCCCGGCCGGAATCCAGGAAATGATCGTTCGGGCCGGTGTGGAAACCAAGGGCGCCGAAGTCGTGGTGGTCGGCCGTTCCAACATCGTCGGTAAACCCATTGCCAATATGATGCTCCAGAAAGGCGCCGGCGCCAATTCAACGGTAACGATTGTTCATACCGGCACCAAAAATATGGATGCCCACTGCAAACGGGCGGATATTCTGATCGTTGCTGCCGGCGTTCCCGGCCTGGTCAAACCCGAATGGATCAAACCCGGTGCCTGCGTGATCGATGTGGGCGTCAATCGGGTAGGTGAGAAAGTCAGTGAAAAGACCGGCAAAAAAATTGCCATTCTCAAAGGAGACGTGGATTTTGATGCTGCCAAGGAAATTGCGGGTTCCATCACGCCCGTGCCCGGCGGCGTCGGCCCCATGACCATCACCATGCTGATGAAAAACACCCTCAAATCCCTGAAATTCAAACTGGGTATCGCATAGTCCTTCATCAGAGACCGGTATCATCATGAATCCGCAGGTGGTCTGTCGGGCTTCAATCCCTGCAGGCCATCCGCGGCAGTTACCGATAAGATCGGTCATCCCAACTCGTAGAGTTCGGGCCTTCTGTCTTTCAGAACCGTCATCTTCGCACGGATCTCTTTGACCTGATCCATATGAATGGTTGCAGTCAGGAGCATTTCATCGGTTTCGCCGGCTTCGATCACGGTTCTGCCCCAGGGGTCGATGATCACGGAATCACCAAAATAGGTGACAACACCGTCTGCCCCGAAGTCCTCGCTGCCGACATGATTGATGCCGGCAATGAACATCTGGTTTTCAATCGCGCGGGCCCGCACCAGAATCTTCCAGTGATCGAGACGCGGATAGGGAAAGGCCATGGGACAAAACACGATTTCGACGCCCTGCAGCGCATAGGTGCGAAACATCTCCGGAAAACGGATATCATAGCAGACCGCCAGCCCCAACCGGCCCCATGGGGAGTCCACAACCGTAAAATGATCTCCAGGCGCCATGTGCACATCCTCGTTAAGCAAACTGAACAAATGGGTTTTGCGATAGACCCCTGCCTGCTCGCCCGCTGCATTGAATAAAATTGAGGTATTGGAAACTTTCCCCGCTTCGTTTAAAGCCAGCATGGAGCCATTGATCCAGATGCCATATGATTTTGCCATTTTGGCAACACGATCTATGACTAGATCTTGTGCGGCGGCCATACGCTCATTGTTCACCCAGTTAAAACCCGTGGTCCACATTTCCGGAAAACAGATGACATCACTGCCCCTTCGCGATGCCTCGGCAATCCATGCTTCTGCTCTTTGAAGATTCACTTCGGGCTCAGAAACAGCAACACACATCTGGGCAATGGATACGGTAAGGTTCATTTCAATTCTCCCTGGACAGAAAGCGCCTTTTGTTTTAACGGATTACCCAGGATTTTCTGAACATCTTCAAGATACTGCCCGGAAGCATTCAGATAAAAGGCCAGTCCGCCGGAAAAGTTTTTGCCGATAATGCCGTCGATAAAAATTCTGCTGATTTCGCGTTGTCTTTTAAGAATCTGCAAAGAGCCCAAGAGAATCTGTCGCTCTTCATCGGAAAGAGATCTGGCCAGCATGATGAGCGCGGTACGGCCCCGCGGCTGGTAATTCCAGAAAAAAAGAAGATCCAGGGCATGGATGATCATGGTCAGTTCCAGGTCCTTGGCGTCGCCCGACATGCTTTTGTCCATGGCGCTGAGCGTTTCCATGACTTTCTTGTCCGGAAAGAGCATCTCGAGACTGGTATATGCCTCCAGAAGCTGGGTCAGCTTGTCCCGATAATCGCGCAGCCGAAGATGGATGTTCCGATATCGGTCGGCAGCACCTTCAATGACGCCGGCTACAAAATCCGAGGCTGCCTTGGAGATAACAGCCGCCCATTTCTGCAAAATGCCATCAATCCCGGAAATCCCGGCTGCCGACAGAATGCCGCCTATAACGGCATTAAAAACAATGGCAATGGGAATGGAAAACACGCTGCGAAAAAAATTACCCGCAATCACGGTCTTGGGAAACCCACGAAAAGCATTGTGGCAGGAAAGGTAAATTCCGTTGGATATCGCCATGATTGCATACAGGGCAGTAGGGTTGGTGGCTGTCGTTATTCCCAGGGAGTTGTCCAGAACCAGTGTTTTGACCACCCAGTCGAGGAGCGGAACGGAAAAGCCGGTATAAAGCAGGGAATCGCTGATCCGCTCCCAGCTGATGTAGTCTTGCCAGCCCAGAAGCGGCGAACTGCGCAGTCCGCCTCCGCCTAGAACAGACTGAACAATATTGCGCACACCCGTAATACCGAACCAGATGAACGCACCACCGAATTTTAACACCCACCAGTCATAGCGAAGGGAAAAGGCCAGAAACGCGGGGATAAATCCGATCATCATCTTGATGAGAATTTTCGCCAGCGTGTTTAAATAGGGCCAGGACAGTCGCGGCACTTCCTTTTTTACCTGCGGCGGACAAAGATAAAGCTCGTTTCCGGCATCCTCATGAATTCCGCCCAGTGTAACGATATTGCCCGGAGACTCCATACGGGTGCTATGCTCCAGAGGTACCCAGTCCTTACAGTTGTTCGTGGGTCAGCCAACTGACGCCCGGAAAGACTGCCCAAGTGAAGAAACGATTGAGCCGCGGGGTGAGTCCTTTTCGCGGAACATAGGTTACCCGGCGATAAGCAGTCATCCGGAAAGGAATGATCATGCGTTCCGAACCCGCCTGAAAAATTTCCCTGACCGCTCTTCCGGGCAGGGTTTCCATGACCGCCAGCCCCATACCGTGCATGCGCGGCGACATTCCCGTTGAATCGCTGCCGATACGGGATTTCAATGGCGTGCCTTTGTACATACAGCCGCAGTGCATTAATATCGTGCAGAATCGCAGCCAATTTCTCCAGTCGGTCGGCTTTGTCAGGTCTGGCAGAAACCGCTGCCTGATCCATGATATTGAGGATGATACGCTTCAGCGTAATGACATTGCCTTCGTTGATCGCAACCTGCAGACGACTGATCTCGGGAACAAGGGTGGTTTTGCCGCCTGTGTAGTCTTTGAGGTTGAATGTCTCCAGCCGCGTGATCAACCCATCGCAATCGTAGATCAGCTCCAGCACATCCTCGGGACGCAGGTCGGTCAGGTTCAGCGTGATGCGATACGCGGTGCGCAATTGAACCAGGCGGCAAAGGAGTTCACTTGGAGACAGTCTGAGCAGGGGAGGAACATCCGGCTCGTCCTGAACCACTTGCGGATCAACAAGATCCGGATTCTGCGCCGGGCTCAGAAAACGCTCCAGAATGGTTTCAAAGTCCAGGCGATTCATCTCCGCCACCCGCGTATCGTTTAAACATTGCTCTTGCGGACTTGCCGTATCACACTGTAAGCGTAGCTCGACAACTTTTTTATCCAGTTCCGGAAGGAGCTGAATGTGAATGAATTTCGCAAGATGAAGCAAGGAAGTCTGGCCGGGTTTGACAAATGTCAGGAAGGCGGATGGATCAATGGGTTTCAGGGATATGCCGTATGTCTCATTGATCACTGAAAGATGACAACGGTTGAAGGCATCCAGAACCTGCAAAACCTGCTGCTGGCGGTATTCGGAAATCTGACGGCCTTCTTCCATCAGCGCCCGGACTGGGGGTTCCGTCAAAAAACACAGAAATGCCTGGGTATCGATAAACCCTCTGGGAACCCAGATCAATTGCACATAACGGCCTCGGAAGCAGGCGGCGTATTCGATACCGATACGCATCGTAATCCCCATGATTTCAGCTGCTTCCAGAAGCTCAGCGGCAAACGGGGCCTGGATGTAATTGTAGTAAACCACGCGCAGGCGACGAATTCCCTTTGATCCAGGCATCCATGATCAGGTGGGTCGCGGACTTGCGGCCCTTGGTGTTTACATCGTGAACATGGTCGTCAAATGCCAGATGGTTCCATTCTTCGGGCAGTTCCAGAAGATGGTAGCGTTTCAACTGCTTTCGCACGACACGGGGCTTTCCTGTTGCCGTGATTCTGAAATCATGGGCCAGTTGGAGCTGGCGATAGTAGTCACCCTGGGATCGAACCAGTTCCTTCATGATCTGCAGCAGTGCCCGGGCCGTATTTTTGGGCATGGAACCGTCCGAAGCGTTGAGCACCTCGTCCCGCAATGCCCGCAGGGCGCTGATGCGATCATCCTGTTTGCCGGCTTCAAGAGACTCCAGAAGATGGATGACGGCATAAGCGATGCGCAGCCCCCTGGATTCGGCCAGTTTCTTTATGCCGTGAGGGTGGAAATGGGGATAAAATCTGCGTTTATGATATTCCTGGCTTTTATCCCGGTTTAACACATCATTGACAATGGTCAACAAACCATGGTCCCGCGTGTCAAACATGATGCCGGACAATTTGTGCATGATCAATTACCTAAAAAACAGTTCTATCGACTTTAAAACATCGGCTCTGTCATAGCGACCCAGGTGAGACTCAGGGCGTTCAACCCTTTTGCCGTTTACGATTCCGGCAAACAATGCTGCCCTGTCACCCAATTCGCTTTTCTATTCGTCAATACACCTCAGGCAGTCCTGGGGAAATCGGAATGTGCCCTTTCCCACCAGACTGACCTCAACCAGGGCATCGTCATCGTTGATGGCGGTATCGGGATCGGTAATAATGCCATGGGCTCCAACAAAAGCATCCATAAACCTATCCCATCCATCATCCGTTGATTTTTTAAAAATTTCAACTTTTTGTCCTCTGCGAAACCCCATAATACTCCCTCCTTTTAAATCCCATGGTTTCTTGACACAACAAGGTTTTTCCCTGTTTAGATTGGGATGAGAATCACTTTTAGCTTCTATCTTCAATGCTCATACTGCCGCAACCGGGATGCCATGTATGCCGCCATCTTTTTCCGGGAACAGGTGTAACACAGTGTCCGCGGATCGGCAACCTGTATGATGGGCTGATGTTTGTTTTGAATATACGCAAGATATCCGGCAGTTCCCATGACTGCACCGCAGCTTTCGCAATGGATTAATTTCTGCCGGTTCAGAATCGTCCCGCACAACGATAAAATCCGTTCTCCATTCGAATCTTCCATCCTCATGGCTCCGGATGGGCAGTTGGCGGCGCAGGCCCCGCATAGAACGCATCGCGTTTCAGTAATGGTAAAATCAGTTGGCTCGGGACGATCAAAATCAAGATACCCCATCTTCAGGGCTTCGACCTTTATCTTGTCCCGGCAGATTTCAACGCAGCGTCCGCATCTAAAGCAAATATCACAGCGAAGGCATCGGGCAGCCTCTTGCCGAGTCCTCTTTTCCGTATAACCGATTTCGACCTGCTGAAAAGTTTTTCGCCTTCGTTCAATGGGCAGCAGTGACATTTCGGGCCGTTTCAATTCCATTTTAACCCTGGCCGGCATCTCGATCCAGTCGACTCTTCCCCGTCGAACCGGCACCGGCGGCATTCTGGGCTGCGGCGTATCCGACAGATATCGGTCAATGGCATCTGCCGCGCGCTTGCCGCCGCCGATGGCTTCAATCACGGTTGCCGGACCTAAAACCGCATCTCCGGCTGCAAAAACCCCGGGAACCGAGGTTTTCATATTGACCCTGCTGACAAAAAGAGTGTTTCTTCGGGTCCATTTGAGCCTATGAAGCGATGACAGGCAGTCCTGATCCACCTGCTGTCCGATAGCGGAAATCACCGCATCGGTTTCGATCAAATATTCGCTGCCTTCAACCGGAACAGGAATTTTTCGGCTGCTGCCTTCCTGTGCGACCATTTCCGCGCGAATACAGCGAAGGGCCGTAACCTGGCCATTCTGGCCTATGGCAGTTCCAATTACGGCAACCGGAATGGTCAAAAATGAAATATCAACTCCTTCTTCCTCAGCCTGCTCAACTTCCTCGACATCGGCGGGCATTTCAGAGCGCGATCTGCGGTATGCGATCCTCACTTCCTTGCAGCCCAGCCGCAAACAAGTTCTGGCAGCATCGATGGCCACATTTCCACCACCGATGATCACAACCCTATCTCCCGGAATTTCCCAGTCCCCCATAGCCACGCGCCGGAGCAGATCGATGGCCTGAGTGACCTGAGGATAATCCGTTTCACCGGGGATTTTAAGACTGAACGATTTATGCGCGCCAATTGCGATAAAAAAGGCAGCAAATCCTTCGGACCTCTAAGGAATCCAGGGTGACATCTTTTCCAAACTTTGTATTAAATCTAAAATCCACGCCCAGTTCTTCAAGCATGTTCACTTCCAGATCAATGACACGACACGGAAGCCTGTACCTGGGGATGCCAAGCAGCATCATTCCGCCTGCCGTCGGCAGCGCTTCGATAACCCGGACCCCGTATCCCTTAAGACTCAGGTAATATGCAGCGCTCATGCCGGCAGGCCCGGCGCCGATGATACAGACTTTCTGGCCTTTGTCCGGTTCTTTGGCCGGAGTGACATAGCGCCTATCCAGCATCGCCTTTTCCGCGGCAAATGCCTTTAAATATTTAATGGAAATCGGCTTGTCGATTCTGCCCCGCACACACATGAATTCACAGGGCCGGGTACAGACCAGACCGCAAACCCATGGAAACGGATTGTCTTTTCGAATCACTTCAATGGCTTCCACATCCCTTCCCATACCGATCAGGGTGACGTAAGTGGGAACATCAATCCCTGCAGGGCATGCCATTTGACAAGGCGCCGGCGCCATTCTGACACAGTCGCCCGTTGCGCAATTATTGGTCTTGACATGACTGGCAAACACCTCATGGTGTTCGGTCAGCATCAAGTCCACATACGCCCCGGCCTTTCTGCTGGCATCGTCCGTGCCTTCATTAATAATTTTCTGCGCAAGGGAGCTTATCGTCTGAAGATGGTCTGGCCCAGCCTGTCCCCAGGCCACGTCCTGAATCAGCTTAATGATTTTTTCAGTCCTTCGCCTGCTTTTGGAATCAATAAGGTTTCCGGCACCCAGGATGCGCTCAATTTCAATAATTGCGGCATTCACCGGGCACCCTTTCGGAAGAATTTCAGCCTTCGCCGCTTCCCGTGCAGGAAAGATGGGAGCAGGCGGTTTTTTCCGCAATCCCGGCATTTTTTCTTCGATCGTTGCAAATTCCAAACAGTGCGAGGTGCACACCGTCACACAGGCCGGTTTTAGTCCCTGATCGACTCGTTCCATGCAGAAATCACATTTTATGGCCTGGCATTTTTCCGAATCCCACTGCACCGATCCCCAAGGACATGCGGAAATACAGGTTTTACATCCAATGCAAAGCAAAGGGTCCACATAAACGATACCGTCCCTGGGGCGCTTTTTCATGGCGCCTGCCGGGCAGGCTGCCACACACCAGGGCGTTTCGCAGTGGAAGCAGGACATTAATACATGGGATACCCTGGGCATTCCATCGACGACTTTGGGGCCGTCTGGAACAATCTGGCAGAGTCGTAGGACCGGGCGGAAGGGATTTATTGCTTTCACACTGGACTTCGCAGCTGTGGCAGCCAATACATTTCTTTCTGTCCTGAAACAAGTAATAGTTGCTCATAATCTCTCTCCCCTGGAGATGGGTTTTAGATGACGAAAAAATCACGCAAGAGGCTTTCTCCTGCCCGATCCTTAAGATTATGTTCAAGCACGCTATTCCATGGCTATCTATCTTTTCAAAATATTCGTTTAACACAGCTTATCGCAAGAATTGAATTTTATCAAGCACGATGCGCTACCATTCCGGGTTGTCCCGCTGCATCTCAATGTGCTCGCAGATTTCCTTGAGCACAAAATACCGCGTAAGCGCCCTTGCAATCTCTGCCTCGTTTGGCGCTTCGCCGGTTATCTCCGAAACATACCTTCGAATCACGTCAATGGCAGTCTCAATCTGGTTCCCACATTCCGCATGCGTCATGAAGACTCCTTTTGCCTGTTTTGAAAGAAAGTCTGATACACTTTCATGATTATCCCCCCGGATAGCGCAATCCCTCCGCTGGTCATGAAAAGGGCATGAGAGCCGATGGTTTCGTAAAGATATCCGCTCAGAAAGAATCCCGCCATCAGCCCCATGCCATAGCTGACCGCGTTGTTGACGGTCTGCCCAAGTGTTTTGGACGCCTCGGAGGACAGGGCATCCATATATAAGATACTGGCCATATGAAAGGCCCCGTATGTAAAAGCGTGCAGCACCTGGGTTATCAGGATCATGTATCCGCTGTCGACAAAGGCCAGAAGGAACCAGCGAACCGCCGCAATGGTAAAAGAAAAAAACATGACGCTCTCCAGGGAAAAGCGCTTAAATAAACGCCCTGAATGGATCATCACGATAATTTCGGCAGCCGATGCCACGGCCCATGAGATGCCGATAAAGGATTTCCCAAAGCCCAGTTTCTCCAGATGAATAGAGAAAAAACCATAATAGGCACCGTGGCTGAGCAGCATCAAAAAGGCGCAGATCAAAAAGACGATGCTCTTTCGGCTCATCAACTGTCCGGTGTCCCTGGAAAGCCCCTGGAGTTTGGCGCTGCGAACAGAAGGCACTCCCAGAGAAACCACGGATTGAACAAGACCTCCTGCCAGAATAAGCGGCAGAATGATGCCGACCGGATAGGCGTCGATCATTGCGCCGACGATTATGACAACAGCAATGAAGGCAACGGAACCCCAGGCCCGGGTCTGGCCGTATCGCAGTTTTTCTTTGCCCAGCACATCCATGGTGATGGCTTCCAGAAAGGAGATGATGGGGGAGAAAAAAATTCCGTACCCAAGGGTGATCACCACCAACCACTCAAAACGGGTCGTATACAGATATAGGGACCAGATGATCGCGCCGGCAATGTTACAGGAAACATAAATGGCCTTTCTGGCCTGAAGACGATCGGCCAGCATGCCCCAGAACACGGGAAACAGCACCAGCAGCACGGAGCGCAGGGCCGAAAGCACGCCGATCTGAAAAGCGCTGAGTTTGATATGGTATAGGTAGAGATTAAAATATGGCAGATAAATGCCCATGACCCCGAAATACAGAAAATACTGTGCCCGGATCATCAGTTTCAACCTGTTGTCAGGCCCATCTGGCATCATTTCCTCCAAGACAGTCGGCAATAGCTCATTTTCGTCGTTAAATCCTGCGCAGAGAATGATCGGAATGGATGACCTGTTTGGTCAGGAATCTCCATTGTCCACTCCTTTCCGGCTTAAGCTGACTTTGAGTCGTATCATAGTGTCCAGTTTTTAGGGGCCATCGCCTTATTCATGTGATTCAGGGATATCCATCTGCTGCGTCGATAATTCCAGCCGACCATAATCGAGATGGATTTTCTCCTTCAGAAACAGCGCAAACAAGTCTGGATCAATTTGTTTATTCCGTACCATAATTTTCATGATCTTCAAGACCTCCGAAAGGGTCTTTCCTTTCCGATAAGGCCTGTCCTTGGCGGTCAGCGCTTCAAAGATATCGGCCATGGCAATAATTCGCGCCTGCAAGGATAGTTGCTCCTTTGTCAGTCTGGCGGGATATCCGGTACCGTCCATCTTTTCGTGGTGTGATGCGGCATATAGGGGCACATGCCTTAGTTTCTTGGGAAAGGGCATCTGGGAAAGCATCTTATAGGTAATATATGCATGGTTGTTGATAATCTCCCGTTCCGAATCCGTCAGCGTCCCCCGGCGGACGCTGAGGTTACCAATCTCATCGTCCGTCAGCAATGGAAATGACCTGCCATCGACGACATATTGACGTTTGGCAATGCTTTGAATCCGTTCGATTATTTCATCGGCCATGAATTCGCCACCGAAATTGACACTGCTGAGAAGTGCATAATCCGCTTCCAACTTTTCTATATAATCATCCTCAAAAGCATCGGGGCTTTCACCGGAAACCGGCGCTTCCTTTCCACTCCTGATTCGAGCCAATTGATAGTCCTTTTTGATCAGCTCAGAGCGGAGCTTTATAAGCTCGATGCGGTCGTAAATCGTCTCCAGTTTCGTGGCCTTGTCCACGACATGTTCCGGTGTTGTGATCTTTCCGATATCGTGGAGCCATGCGGCGATCCTGAGCTCATTGAGCTCATTGTCAGAGAAATGAACATCTGCATAGGCCCCCTCCGACACATCATTGATCTTTTGGGCGATGCTCATAGTCAGTTCCGCTACACGCCGGATATGACCGGCTGTGTACGGGGATTTTTCATCAATGGCTGTGGCGATGGTCTTGATGAAGGATTCCAGGAGTCTTTCCAGTTCGTAGATAAGTCGGCTGTTTGTGAGCGCCACTGCGGCCTGTGAAGCCAGAGATTCCGCCATCTGCTGACTATCTATTGAGAAGCTGATGACCTCACCGGTTTCCGTATCCTGTGCATTTATCAATTGGAGGACACCGATGATTTCTTTTTCGTGGTCCTTCATGGGAACAACCAGCATGGATTTCGAACGATATCCCGTCTGGGCGTCGAATTTCCGGGTTCCCTCGAAGTTGAACCCTTCCGCATTATAGACATCGCTTAGATTGACGGTCTTTCCAGACAGGGCGACAAAGGCTGACACGTTGGTGTGATTGAGCGATCCATCGGGTTTCTTGAGCGGAACAGATGGCCAGCTGATCTTCTCTCCTGCACCTCCCATCCGGATATTCAGGGGTTCATTCTGGACAACGACAAAGGACAGCGTCTGACCATCGTTGGAAATGAGATAGACAGTTCCGCCCGATGCATTGGTGCATTTTCTTGCCGCATCCACAATCAGCTCAAAAAGCCCGTCCAGGTTTTTTCCAGCGGATAGAGACATGCCGATCTGCATCAAACGGCGGTGATGCTCAAGCTGATCTTCCGTGTATTTCTTGACATCTGAGACAAGGCGATTTAGGAGTCTGTTGATCCTCGGATCGTCGGTGAATCTTCTCTGGAAGTGATGAATGAGAAATTCTTTCATCAAATACTATCCTTCATATTTAAGGCTATATAAACGTCTGACAGGTGACCCTGGCAAACATTCCTGTACAACCCATTTACAACAACGTTGCTATTTTTGGGACTCAAGGATTCTTACAACTTTCGAAAGTATATTTTCCAGATTATTATCCAAGCATATTTCTGGTGTCGTTACCAATAGCCGATCCGACCGGTAATCGTCAAAACATTTGATCAACCCCATGATCTTCGCAGGCATGCTGCCACATATGCATCCCGGTCCGGAACACTCTTCTCCTCGCTTGACTCGAGCACCTCCCTTTAAATAGGCACATACACTTCCGGTCGGTTGACTAAACCTTACCCGGGAGGGCCTAAGCTTTCGCATTGCCCTCGCAACGTTGAACCAGCGCCAGATTCAAACGATAACTTATTGTTGAATGCAAACATCTGTGGTTTTGTCCGCAGAATGTTATTGTTGGGTCATTTTTTTTAAAGACTCTATTGACCCTTAAAGTGATATCGTTAAGACAAAATATGGCCAATTTATCATGTCTTTTCTTTATAAAAGCATAAGGTTGGCTTGGTCTGACCCCTCCGCCGGCCACCAACATTGAGAGGACTCTCCATCAACCC
>CAWKLD010000025.1:0-99344 GCA_963850225.1 uncultured delta proteobacterium | reverse complement strand
GATCCAGCCAACAGAAATAGAAGCTGTGGTATTTCCTTGCGATCTTCCTGCTCTCTGCACTGATGCTGGGATGGCTTCTGTGGCCATTTATGTCCGTTATCGTTCTTGCCGCAGTCATAACCAGTGTCTTTAGAGTTGTTTTCCAGTATTTCCGTAGATATTTAAATCGCCATCCCTGTCATCGATGCTGACCTGTATGCTGATATTTCTAATTCTCTTTGTCCCGATGGTGTACTTAGTCGGCGCCCTGTCGCAGGAAGCCTACGGACTTTACCAGATGGGCAAAACCGCGGTCATCAGCGACCAATTGGAAGCGCTTCTGGCCAATAACCGTCCATTGAAACGGCCAACCAATATTTATCCCGATACAATTATGTTCTGACCGGCGATGAAGTGAACAAGGCCGTATCCGAGCTGGGGAAGGTCGTCGGGTATTTTCTCTATCAGCAGGCAAGTGCCATAGCTTCCAACATCTTGATTTTTTTGTTTTATTTCTTTTTCATGCTCATGTTCATCTATTATTTTCTGGTTGACGGCCACAGGCTGGTTGCGTTTGTCATCGATTTTTCCCCCCTGCCGGATGATCAGGACAAATGCTGATTCAGAAATTCAAGGACATGGCCGGCGCGATTCTGATCGGCAACGGTCTGAGCGGACTCATACAGGGCGTTGCCGGCGGGATTCTATTTTCGCTGTTCGGACTGAAATCTCCGGTTCTCTGGGGCGTGATCATGGCTTTGGTCGCGTTTCTGCCGATCATCGGCACCGGCGTGGTGTTTATTCCGGCTGCCATTTATCTGTATCTAACGGGCAGGTTTGCCGCGGGAGTTTTTTTCGTGATTTTTTATATCGTGCTTTCGGTGATCATGGAGTACATTTTCAAGCCGAAACTCGTTGGCCAGCGGGTCAACATGCACACCATGCTGGTATTTCTATCCATCATGGGAGGCGTAAAGCTTTTTGGAATCCTGGGAATCATATATGGCCCGCTGGTGGTTACCGCTTTTTTAACCCTGACCGATATTTACCACACGAGTTATCAATATCTGGTAGATAATGAATGTATTGAAACAATAAGGTAGTTAAAATGACAGAGATCGAAAATATTCCCGATATTCGCCCCAATATCCGAATTGACAGCGAAATGAAAAAATCCTATCTCGACTATGCCATGAGCGTCATCATCGGCAGGGCCCTTCCGGATGTCCGCGATGGCCTGAAACCGGTTCACCGTCGCGTGCTCTTTGCCATGCACGAGCTGAACAACGACTGGAACAAGCCCTATAAAAAATCCGCCCGTATCGTCGGTGATGTCATCGGTAAATACCATCCTCACGGCGATACGGCCGTATATGACACCATCGTCCGCATGGCGCAGGATTTTTCCCTGAGATACCCGCTGGTGGATGGCCAGGGAAATTTCGGCTCCATTGACGGCGACCCCCCGGCTGCCATGCGTTACACGGAAATCCGCATGAAACGCCTGGCCCATCATATGCTGGACGATCTGGAAAAGGATACGGTCGATTATGTTCCCAACTATGATGAATCGCTCACGGAGCCGTCGGTTCTGCCGGCCAAAATCCCCAATCTGCTCATCAACGGCTCATCCGGCATTGCCGTCGGCATGGCGACCAATATTCCGCCGCATAATCTGAATGAAACCATCGAGGCCATAAAAGCCCTTATCGACAATCCGGGACTTGGCTTTGAAGAACTCATCTCCATCATTCCGGGTCCGGATTTTCCGACCGCCGGGTTTATCTACGGAAAAACCGGAATCCATGATGCCTATCGGACCGGCCGGGGCATCATTCGGATGCGGGCCAGAACCCTTGTTGAAAAGGACAAGAAAACCGGCAGCGAAACCATCGTGGTCACCGAGCTTCCCTACCAGGTCAACAAAGCCAAGCTCATTGAAGCCATTGCCGATCTGATCCGGGATAAACAGATCGAGGGCATCCGGTTCGTCCGGGATGAATCGGACCGGGACGGCATGCGGATCGCCATGGGCCTTAAAAAAGACCAGGCCGCCGAAGTCATCATCAACCAGCTCTACAAGCACACCCGGATGGAAAGCAGTTTTGGCATCATTTTGCTGGCGGTCGTCAATAACCGGCCGGAGCTGCTGACCCTGAAAGAAATCCTGGAATATTTTATCCGGCACCGCAAACAGATTATTGTCCGAAGAACCCAGTTCGACCTGAAAAAAGCCGAAGACCGGGCCCATATCCTGGAAGGGCTGAAAATCGCCCTCGACAATCTGGATGCCGTGGTCAGCCTGATCCGCCAGTCCCCGTCTCCGGCAGAGGCCAAAGCAAGGCTCATTGCCACATTTGCCCTTTCGGCGATTCAGGCCCAGGCCATACTGGATATGCGGCTCCAGCGGCTTACGGGCCTGGAGCAGGAAAAAATCATCGAAGAATACCAGAAAACGCTTAAAGACATCGACTGGTTCAAGCAGATTCTGGGCAGTGAGCTGATAATTCTAAGACTGATCAAGGAAGAGCTGACCGAAATTCAGACGGAATTCGGCGATCCCCGGCGAACGCAGATTGTGGATGAAACCCGCGAGATTACGCTTGAAGACATGATTGTGGAAGAAGACATGGTGGTCACCATTTCAAAAACCGGCTATATCAAGCGAAACCCCATTACGCTGTATAACAGCCAGCGACGCGGCGGAAAAGGCAAGACCGCGATGGAAACAAAGGATGAAGACTTTGTGGAGCATCTTTTTGTGGCATCCACCCATCACACCTTTCTCTTTTTTACCAATCAGGGAAGACTCTACTGGTGCAAAGTCTATGAAATTCCTCAGGCCGGCCGCGCCAGCCGCGGAAAAGCGATCATCAACCTTTTGAATTTTCAGAATGAAGAGCGTCTGACGGCCGTACTTGCGGTATCCAAATTCGAACCCGGATATCACATCATGATGGCCACCCGCAGCGGCGTGGTGAAAAAAACCAATCTGATGGATTTCAGCAGGCCCCGGGCGGCCGGCATTATCGCCATCTCCCTGGATGAAGGCGATGAGCTGATTTCCGCCAAGATTACCGACGGCACCCTGAATGTATTTCTTGGCTCCGCATTCGGCAAATCCATTCGCTTTCATGAATCGGATGTCCGCTCCATGGGCAGAAATGCCGCAGGGGTCCGGGGAATGCGGCTGAGCCAGGGAGATTCGATTGTGGGCATGGAAGTGCTAAGTCACGGCCAGACCCTTTTCGCCATTACCGAAAACGGATTCGGAAAAAGAACTTCGATCGATGAATATCCGGTCCAGAAACGCGGGGGCCTTGGGGTCATCACCATCAAAACAACGGAACGAAACGGAAATGTCGTGGCCATTCTTCTGGTGGAAGAAGATGACGATCTGATGCTCATGACAGAAAATGGCAAACTCATTCGAATCCCCACCCGGGGCGTTTCCGTCATCAGCCGCAACACCCAGGGCGTAAAACTGATCGGTATGGATCTGGCTGAAAAAGTAACCAGCGCGGCCAGACTGGCTGAAAAAGAGGAAGAAGTTTATGAATCAGACGAATCAGACGAACCAGATGATTCGGGAGCCCCTCTTGAGTCCGTTTGATTTAAAAATCGGCGTGGTCGGCGGCGGAAGCTGGGGTACGGCTTTGGCCAATCTTCTGGGGACCAAAGGCTATTTTATCGATTTCTGGGTTTTTGAAGAAGAAGTGCGATCCCAGATTTTGACTTATCGGGAAAACCGGATATTTCTTCCCGGCATTTCCCTGTCCGAACGGCTGAACCCGACCTGCGATCTCAAACAGGCGGTCATGGGCAAGGATCTGGTTCTGATGGTGGTTCCTTCTCATTTGATGCGGGCGGTTTCCCAGCGCATGTCCCTTGATGTGCCGGACAACGCCATTATCGTATCGGCATCCAAAGGAATCGAAAACAAGACCCATCTGACCATGAGCGGGGTCCTGGCCCAGACCCTTCCCCGCATTCCCGAAACCCGGATTGCCGTGCTTTCCGGCCCCAGCTTTGCCAAGGAAGTGGCGCTGGAGTCTCCGACGGTTGTCACGGTAGCTTCAAAGGATCCCGCATCGGCGACACAGGTCCAGCATGTTTTTGCCACGCCGGCTTTCAGGGTCTATACCCATGATGATGTCATCGGCGTGGAGCTGGGCGGCTCTGTAAAAAATGTCATTGCGATTGCCGCGGGAATCATCGATGGACTCGGACTCGGCCTGAATACCCGCGCGGCTTTGATTACCCGGGGACTTGCCGAAATCCGCCGCCTGGGGCTCAAGCTTGGCGCCAATCCCCATACCTTTGCCGGACTTGCCGGAGTCGGAGATCTGGTCCTGACCTGCACCGGCGATCTGAGTCGCAATCATACGGTGGGCAGAAAAATCGGAGAAGGAAGAAGTTTGCCGGATATTCTTTCAGAAACCCGCACGGTGGCCGAAGGGATTAAAACAGCGGAATCGGTATACAATCTTTCCGCTCAGCTCGGGGTTGAAATGCCCATCTCTCATGCGGTATATTATATCCTTTATGAAGGGTTGTCCCCCAAAGAGGCCGTATACCAACTGATGACGCGGGATCTGAAGCATGAAATCGATGATTTTATGTAATAGAGCCTGACGACAGACGACGGATGGCTGATGTCTGTCATCTGATATCCGTCGTCTGGATAGCGCTGTGATTATCAAGTCAGGGGAAGGAGCGATATGCCCCGGAAATCATCTGTCAGTGAATATTCTTCGGAAGTTTCGGATGAAACCACAGCGGTTCAGCCCGGAGCCCGGTCAATCCGCCACAAGGCTGAAGGACACCGCGGGCGGCTGCGGGACAAGTTTCTGGAATCCGGTCTTTCCGGTTTTCACGATTACGAAGTGATCGAGATGCTGCTGACGCTGGCAACTCCCCGTAGAGATTGCAAGGAAATTGCCAAGGCGGCGCTTTCGCGTTTCAAAACCCTTCAGGGCGTTTTGGAGGCCCCGCCGGCATCGCTTCTGGATCTCAGCGGCATCGGCCCCCAGAATATTTTCGGCATTAAATTGATACAGGCGGTTGCAGATCGGTATCTGGAAAAGCGAATCACCCGAAAAGACATCATCTCGCATTCCAAGGCTCTTTTCGAATATCTCTATTACAATCTGCGGGATAAAAGCCGTGAATGTTTTAAAGTGATTCATCTGGATGCCAAAAACCAGGTTCTGGGCATTGAAACGCTTTTTGAAGGATCGTTATCGACAACAGCGGTCTATCCCCGGGAAGTCATCCTGGCTGCCCTGAATCATCATGCCGCGGCAGTGATTTTCGCCCATAACCATCCATCCGGAGACCCCGCGCCATCTTCCGATGACATGGCGATTACCCGAAAACTGATTTTTTGCTGCGATATCATGGGAATAACGGTTCATGAACACATTGTCATCGGAGAAAACCGGTATTTCAGCTTTGCGGATGAAGGGCATATCGCCAGAATATACCGTGAGCTGGAATCTCTAAGCCTATAACATTGTTAAAGCAGACGAAGAACCATGCAAAAATCATCATCTCCGCCGCCATATTGTTTTGGCAAACTTGAAAATGTCTTTCCCGAAGGCGAAGACGGACTTCGAAACACGCCGGAGTCCTGCGTTCCCTGCTGTCATAAAACCGAATGCCTGCGCGCTGCAATGGCTGATGCCGGCGGACTGAAGCTTCAGGAAAAAAATGTGGACAGAGCCTATGCGGCCGGCATGCTTGGCTTTCTGGGAAGATGGTCCCGAAAAAAAGATCTTCAAAGACGAATATCAGAAAAAAATGGGGTGAGTCATGAAAACGATTAAAGATATTGCGATTGCCGGAAAACGGCTCCTGGTCCGGGTTGACTTCAATGTACCGCTCGATAAACAGCAGAGAATCACCGATGATTCCCGAATTCAGGCCGTGCTGCCGACGCTGAAGTACGCCCTGGATCAAAAGGCCAAAATCATCGTTGCCTCCCACCTGGGAAGGCCCAAGGGGAAGGTTTCTCCGGAATTCAGCCTGAAACCTGCGGCAGCGCGGCTGAGTGTGCTTCTGAATCAGCCGGTCCAGCTGGCCCCGGATTGCGTGGGTGACGCTGTTGAAGCCATGGTTGCGGCCATGAAGCCCGGAGATGTTGTGGTTCTTGAGAATCTTCGGTTTCATCCGGATGAGGAAAAAAACGCGGACGCATTTGCCAAATCCCTGGCCGGGCTTTGCGATGTCTATGTCAATGACGCATTTGCCGTGTCCCACCGGGCCAATGCCTCCGTTGAGGCCATCACCCGGTTTGCGCCCCTGTCGGTTGCCGGATTCCTTCTGAAAAACGAGATGGATTATTTTGATAAAGCCATGACCACTCCGGAGCGTCCCCTGGTTGCCGTTATCGGCGGCGCAAAGGTATCCAGCAAGCTTGCCGCCCTTGAAAACATGCTCCTTAAAGTCGATAAGATCGTCATCGGCGGCGCCATGGCCAACACCTTTCTCCGGGCCATGGGGCATTCGACCGGAAAATCCCTGGTGGAAACCGACTTGATCGAAACCGCCGGAACCATACTTAAAAAAGCTTCAGAAAAAGGCGTAAAAATCTATCTTCCGGTGGACGGGATCACCGCCGGCCAGGTTGAGCCTACTGCAGCCTCCGCAGTTTTTCCGGTTCAGGAAATTCCAAGTGACCAGATGATTCTGGATATCGGTCCGGCCACTTCCCTTTTGTATGCCGAAGCGCTTCAGGGAGCCAAAACCATCGTCTGGAACGGCCCCATGGGCGTTTTTGAGATGGCGCCTTTCAGCAAGGGCACATTTGACATGGTGAACCATGTGGTTGCATCCGGGGCCATCACCATTGTCGGCGGCGGCGATACCGATGCCGCCGTTCATCGCTCGGGCAAGGCCGACCGGATCACCTATATTTCAACCGGCGGCGGCGCATTTTTAGAGCTTCTGGAAGGAAAAAAACTGCCGGGTGTCACAGCCCTTGAATCCATTTCCAAAAGCGACAAATGACCCGGAAAGCAAAAATCATCACGCTGATGGCGTTTGGTTTTCTGATACTAGCGGGGTATTATTTCAGAATCCCGATCTGGAAAATGGTCATTCATACCTACGATGTCCTGACGGATCGGGAGGCCATAAAGACCTATATCCTATCCTGGGGAATGGCCGCCCCGATTGTCTTTACAGGGATTCAGATCCTTCAGGTGGTCATAGCGCCCATTCCCGGCGAGGCCACCGGCTTTATCGGCGGGTTCCTGTTTGGCGCGCTCAACGGTTTTTTATATTCCAGTGTCGGCCTGGCAGTCGGCTCCCTGATCAATTTCGGCATTGGCCGGTTTCTGGGAAAGCGGTTTATTCGAAAACTGATTCCGGCAAGCCAGATTCAACAGCTCGACAGACTTGTTCACCGGCAAGGCGCCATTGTCCTGTTTATTTGTTTTTTGTTCCCCGGATTTCCAAAGGATTATCTGTGCCTGTTTCTGGGCATCAGCGATATTCCTTTTAAACTTTTTATTGTCATGGCAACATTCGGCCGAATGCCGGGAACCCTGGCGCTCAGCGTTCAGGGCGCTTCCCTTTATGAAAAAGAGTATGTCCTGACAACGGTCATCACGGTGTTCTGTATTGTATCTGCTTATTTATCCTACCGCTACAGAGAAAATCTGTACACCTGGCTGGAAAAACTGAACGGCAAATGAAGGGCTTGACCCGTGAGGCAATTGATGGTAGCAAAAGCAGGTATGACATGCGCGAAACGGGTTATTCTCAGCAAGCTTGCCGGTTACGGGGCCCCGACCTTCCTTTAGGTTTTTATACAGGAGATACCATTGACATTCTGGAGCATTCGCGAAGAACTCAGCCAGGCAAACCGCTTGAGAAGATCCTATTACGAGCTCTTAAGAGATGGGCTTGATCAGCAGATGATCCAGTATGGCCTGATTGATTCCTACAACAATTTTCAGTGCAAAAAAATGGCTTTCCCCTTTGTTGAAAAACGGGAATTAAAGCCCCGCGCCCGGATTCCGGATGTGGAATACGATTGCCAGAATGCGTTTCTGGTCATTTTTGTCGAGGACACCATTCCGGCATCCTGCAAGAAATACATCCGGTTTTTTGACGAAAACAAGACCACAAAAATCAACCTGCTGCAATCCAAGAACCTTGCGCTGTCCGACACCTTTGACCGGAATCAGAAATACATCGAATCCGCTCATTTTGTTGATTTTTTAAGAACCATGCTGCCGGTGGACTACAGCCTTCTGATCCAGAGAGATCCGTCATCCCGCAACCGGGACCGGTACTGCGTTTCTCATTTTCATGTCCGGATCGACTGGCCCATTGCCGATGCCGCTGAAAACCTGGCCCTGAACCTTCGCTATATTTCCAAAGATCTTTATGAAAAAGGAGATAAATACGCCGAGGACATTCAAAAGAAATTTTTTGAATATCACGGCCTTCCGATGATGGCCGGCGGCAGACGGACCGCAGCTATCGTTGCCGCTCAGTACTTGAAACGCATTCCCTGCATTTCCACCGTCTATGTGGGCAGCAGTGAGTCCCGGTCCCTGAGACGCATCTCGGAACGGGGTATTTCAAAATACATCCTTTTAAAACTCACCACCGCCGAAATGGAATCCGTGGCCACGACCCATCACCTTCCCCTCAACACGTTTTACAAGAATTATGTCGTCACCCGGAAAGCGGGGATTCGGAATCTGTGTTTTTCAGGTAGCCTATTCCTACACCAACCAGGCCCGTCCCCCGGATGATGGAAAACTTCGGGAACTGAAGCCGGATCTTTACTGGCTGTCCGTTGCCAACCAGCACATTCTTCCCAGGCCCGGAATATGGAAGTATCCGCCCCTGCCCTTGAATGTGATCTACTCCTGATGCGGCCACAGCACATGGGCGTTGATCCGCTGGCAGATGTCGGTTGCGCAAATCAGAGCCTTGCCGTCAAGGGTTTTTACCGGAACCGCGCCCATCAGCGCATTGGTTGCCAGAACATGATCCGCGGCATGGAGATCTTCGATCGAAAGCGGCCGGCGCATGATCGCATATCCCCATCGGCTGAATATTTCACTAACTTTCGCGGACATGATTCCGGGAAGGACATGCGCCGATACCGGCCGGATCAGGGTTTTTCCGGAAATCACCAGAAGACCGGCGGTGTTGGTTTCGGAAACACTGCCATCCGGATTCAGGATGAGGGCTTCGTCGCCATTGTTTTCCTTTGCCCAGTTGCCGGCAAGAAAATAATATAGATAATTCATCGTTTTATGTGCGGCCAGCGGGGTTTGCCGGGGCTCCGGATATGCTCAACAGCCTGAGCCCGTCCGACTGGAGCATCTCCAGGCGATGGGTGTAGGCGCGTGCCATGACCACAAGATGACAGCCGATAAATCCGGATGGTTCTTCCGCCTTTACGGCCATGAGCTTAATTGCTGCAACCGCGCCCTGAAGCCTATTGGCGCAAAGAACCTGTGAAAGCACATCGGACCAGGTAATATCCGGCGGATCCTTATCAAACAGCGCTTTCCAGGAATGTTCAAACCGCCTGAGATGATCCTGAAGAAAGCAGGGCCTGCCGTTTACCGCACGAATCGTTTCAAAAAGCCCGTAGCCATACTGCATCCCGTAACCCGCCACAGGCAGGCACAGCTTCTTCCCGCGGCGCCAGAGCGCCGTTTATCCAGACCGTCGGACAGGGAACGGAATGCGTTTTTTTATCCTGTAAAACCCCCATCAGGGTCTTTCCCTTGTGCAGGGTTTCCGCGTATTCATCCAAAGGGTTCGAGTCAAAGACAATGCCGCCGCCAACGGAAAACAGCATTTTCCCCTTGAAAACGGTTGCCGTCCGAATGGCGATGGAAAGATCCAGGGTGTCATGGAAGCTGATGTATCCGATCGACCCGGTATAGATATGCCTGCGGACCGGCTCCATCTCGTCGATGATTTCCATGGCCCGTATCTTGGGGCAACCCGTGATGGAACCACCGGGAAAGGTCGCCTGCAGCAGATCCACGGAATCCATATCTGAATCCAGGATGCCTTCCACATCCGAAACCAGGTGATAGACATTCTGATAGGCCTCAACCCGCTTATGGACGGAAACGCGAACCGATCCGGGCCGGCAGACTTTTCCGATATCATTTCGCAGCAGATCCACGATCATGGACAGCTCCGCGTCGTCTTTGAGGCTTTCAAAAAGCTCATTTTTCAGCCGAAGATCCTCATCCGCCGTATTTCCCCGGGGCCGGGTTCCCTTGATCGGCCGGGTTTCCACCTTCTCGCGGTTTCGATAAACAAATCGCTCCGGCGATGTGGAGACGATCTGATGGTCTTTTGCCTGAATATAGGCAAAAAACGGGGCGGGATTTCGCGCATAAAGGGATTGAAACAGCCTGAAAGGATCTCCCCGGAATCCGGTTGAAAACCGCTGGGACATGTTGACCTGATAGACATCCCCGGACCGGATGTATTCCCTGATGATTTCAACAGCCCGGAGATAACCCGGCTGCGTAAAGCTGGACGTAAATCCGCCGGCGTCCCCGGAAAAATCGGAATCATCCGGCAATGGCCGGGAAAGGTATCCTCACGAAAGCCGTCCAGGTTATCAAAAACTGTCGATTCTCCGGACACCGGTAAAGATGGGGGCACATATCCAGCTTTTCCGGCTGACCGCATCCTGAACAAGAATCACCGATGGCGCATACAGGCAGATATGCGGCAGCCCCAGATCATCCACGGAGGTTCTGGGCAGTTTTTCCAGGCAGTCTTTCAGATCATACGCAAGATATCCCATGAGTCCTGCGCCGATCGGCATCTCAAAATCTGAAGAAGCGGCGTTAAAATGAAACTGGCGAAGGATTTGCCGAAGCACTTCAAAGGGATTTTCGGCAATGTGATGCACCGTGTCGTGGATTCTGACCTGAAGGCGCTGATCTCTTCCGGTAAGCGCCAGCCAGGGCTTTACACCCAGAATATGATATCTGGCGCAGTCCAGGCCGGTTCCACTCATCAGCAGCACGGTTCCGGGAAGGGCGGCAAACCGTGAGGCTGTTTCCATGAATGTTTCATTCAGTTCAATGGGCTGCGCATGGAAACCGGAAATGGAGAAGGCAAAGGGAAGGCTCATGATCGTTTCAGCAGCATTTGTTTTTGCTTTTCTTTCTTCTTGAGCTTGTTTTTCACAGAATACGGGCGCACCGGAGGCCGGATGAACGCCGGTATGGTAAACCAGCGTTGAAACCGTCGATGGCGTGGGGGTAAAGACTTGAACCTGCTCCGGAATCAGGCGGAGATGACGGGACACGAATGTTTTTAGCCGGCTCATGTGGGCCTCGGTGCAGCCGGGGTGCGCAGCCATGAAATAATAAGTCAGATAGAGCTGCTTTCCGGATGTTTTACAGATCGCGTCAAACAAGTGCTTAAATTCGATCAGACTGTCCATTCCGGGTTTTCCCATGAGATCGAGCACATCGTTTTCCGTATGCTCCGGAGCGATTTTCATCTGACCGGAAGTGTGGTGATGCACCACATCGGTCAAATACCTCTGCCCGTTTTTCCGGTCGGAAAGAATCAGGTCATAGCGGATTCCGGATGCCACAAAAACATGCCGGACAGCCTTTATTTCCCGGATTGCCTTAAGCAGATCGATCTGATGGCGGTGATCCACCTTAAGCTGATCACAGATCCCGGGATGCAGGCACCGTTTATCGCTGCATGCGCCTTTGAGCTGTTTTTTCCGGCATTCGAATCCATACATGTTCGCCGTCGGCCCGCCGACATCCGAAATGATTCCTTTAAACGCCGGATGGGCGGCCATTTCTTTCACCTCGGCCAGAACAGAGGCCTGGCTTCGCCACTGAACGGTTCTGCCCTGATGCACGGCAATGGCGCAGAAACTGCATTCGCCGTAACACCCCCTGTGCGTGGAAACCGAAAACCGGATGGTCTCAAGAGCCCGGACTTCCCCCTGTTTCCGGTAATATGGATGCAGATCCCGCTCATAGCTCCAGTTCATGGACTGCATCCATTTCAGACTGCGAAAGCGGCGGACAGGGGGGCATGTGGATGAGATACCGGGCGCCGTGTTTCTGGCACAACCCTTTGGCCGTCACCGGATCATTGTTCTGATAAAAGAGGTGAAACATCCGCGAAAACGATCGGGGATCGGCCGAGACCTCCTCGAAAGACTCCATTTCGATGCAGTCGGATCGGGCGCTGCCGGCGATATAACAGATGCCCCGGGTTTCGGCAAAGGATTCGCCACGCTTTAACTTGTCTGCAAGAGACAGGACTGCTTTTTCCCCCATCCCATAGATCAGGATGTCGGCCTTGGCATCAAACAGGATGGATCTGCGGATGGAATTTGACCAGCAGTCATAATGGGGGATCCGCCTGAGACTGGCTTCAATCCCGCCCAGAACGATGGGGACGGTGGGCTTGAAAAATCTGCGGATAAGATTCGAATAAACGATGACCGCCCGGTCCGGCCTGCGGTCGTTGAGGCCCCCGGGGGTATAGTCATCCTGTTTCCGGCGTTTTCCGGTCGCCGTATAATTGGCCACCATCGAGTCCACGCTGCCGGAAGTAACGCCCCAGAACAGCAGCGGCTCCCCCAGCCGGGTGATATCGTTTCGGGACTGGATATCCGGCTGAGCAATGACGCCTACCCGATACCCATGCTGCAAAAGGAGCTTGCCGATGACCGCCGCGCCGATAAAGGGGCTGTCCACATAACTGTCGCCGGTTATCAGAACAACGTCAAGCTGATGCCACCCCAGTGATTCGACTTCTTCCGGCGTGGTGGGTAAAAACATTTCCTATTTGACCGACAATACCGGACATTGGGCTTTCAGAACAACATACTGGGCCGTTGAACCAAAAACCAGCTTGCCGACTTTGGATCTTCGCCTGACCCCGATAATAATCAGGTCGATTTCATTTTCCCTGGCAAACTGTACCAGGTCCTCCCCAGCCTCCAGTCCGCGAACAGACAGATGGGTTTCGCTGGGAATCTTGGCCTCCATGAACTGAGTCTGGGCGAAATCCAGGAGAGTTTCGTGCTTGACAAATTCCTGGCGCGGCACTTCCGGCCCGCCAACCATCGACATCACCAGATACACCCTGGCGTTCATGGCAGTTGCATATTCTCTGCCGATTTTCAAAGCCTCATTGGAAACATTTGTTCCATCAAAAGCAACCATAATTTTCATCAGGGGCTCCTGATCATCAGGATATCTTCCCGCTTATAGAAAAGCGGGGAATCCATTTTCACGGTAAGGTTAAGTTGAAAGCATATCAAACAGCTTGCCGTAGGCAGCTTCATCAAGGGGTTCAAATCCGGCCTTGTCGGTTTTTGCAGCACTCACGGCTTTGGATTTGATCAAACACTTGGCCCCACAGTTGCTGCATTTGACTTCGACCGGCCACTGGTCCCCCGAAAACTCCGGCAGATCAATTTGTGACTGGCATCTTGGGCATTTCGTACTCGGCTTCTTTTTTGCGCCGACTTCGGAACCAACCGGCTGTTCCTGCAAGACTCTGCCAACGACCTGCGGCTCCGGGTCCGGAGACAAAACCGGTTCTACCGCTTCAACGACAACCGTTCGGGATTGAACGGAAACGGGAGAAATTTCAGCAGCTTCAGAATGGATCACATTCATGACGGCCTTCCGTATCCGGTCGCTGTCATCGACGCCCCCCAGTGCTCTGAATCTGTTATAATCTTCCTTGGAGAGCGTCAGTTTCACTTCAACGGTATGGGAGCTCAGCAACGCGGTTTGAAGCTGCCCCAGTGTGGCTGCTATTGCCGCCATTCGGGATGCAGTCTCCTGAAGCTGAACCTGCAATTTGCTGATCAAATTGATGGCTGGAAGTGTTTGGCCCTCGTAAGATACTTTAGCATCTGCCAGATTGATAATACTCATGTAGTTCCTCCCATGAAAGCGTACTGAAGCCGGTAGTATTGGAACGATGCAAAACCTGTATTCTTAATCCTGGGTTGAAAATGCGGCAAAACAAAAAAACAACTCATAAGCCTATGGGTAGTATCAATATCGTACTGTATTATTCCAAAGATGTACAGATTTTTCAGCAACCCGATTTTCATTTATTTTCGTAAGAAAATTCATCCATCAACGTTTTTCCACCAATCACCGCCTTGGTTTTGATCTTGTAAATCCCCTTTTCCTTGAAGATGACATCCGCACCGTAACCGTCATGCATTCCCATGGTGAGGGTTTTCTGCTCCTTGCCGTCCGGGCCGGTAATCAAAAATCCGATCTTTCCTGAAACGGGCTTTCCCCCCGGATCGGTAATGTAAACCATGAGATGATTGGTAATATCCGGGCTTTTGCTCATACCGGGCATTTCCATGCCTTCCATCCCCTTCATCATGTCATTTCGCTGCGCCATATCAAGGACATGGTACATGAAGCCATACCCATCCACCGTGCTGTGATGGAGCATCTGTCCCATCGCGTGACCGTGACCGGCAGATGCCGCAAATACCGGTCCTATCCCAAAAAACATCGACATCACCACAATCAGTATCGTCTTTTTCATCGTCTTCTCCTTTATTAAATGGCCATGTTCAATGGCTTCGATATTGAAAACGTCCTTGATCCGCCTATCAGCAGATCGATTGATCCACCGTGAGGGCATACCCACACAATATGACACTTTACAGGTGTTTCAAGTCTATTTTCAGTTCCGTATGTTCTTTCCAGAGCTTATAGATTGCCGGATAGACCAGAAGCTCCAGAAGAAAGGAGGTGATCAGGCCGCCGATCATGGGGGCGGCGATCCGTTTCATCACATCCGCCCCGGCGGATGTGGACCACATGATGGGCAGAAGGCCCATGAAGGCGGCGGCAACGGTCATCATCTTGGGCCGGGCGCGCTTGACGGCCCCATGCATGATCGCTTCATCCAGTTCTTCGGATGAATTCAGTTTGCCCCGTTTTTTGGCATCGTCAATCGACAGATCCAGAAAAAGGAGCATGAAAACCCCGGTTTCCGCGTCAAGGCCCATCAGCGCGATCATTCCCACCCATGCGGCAATGGATACGTTGTAATCCAGAAAGTAAAACAGCCAGATGGCGCCGATGGCCGAAAAGGGAACGGCCAGCATGACCACGGTGGTTTTAAAGGCCGATTGCGTGTTCATGTACAGCAGAAAAAAAATCAGAAGAATCGTAACGGGGATGACGATCTTGAGCCGTTCCCGCACCCGTATCATGTTTTCGTACTGACCGCTCCACTGAAGAATATAACCGGGCTTCAGAGAAACGTTGTCGTGTACCTTCTGTTTGGCCTCTTCCACATAACCGCCCACATCCCTGCCGGAAATGTCCACATAGACATAACCGGCCAGAAATCCGTTTTCATCCCGCAGCATGGCCGGCCCCTGTGCCAGCTTGATGTCCGCCAGCTGCGAAAGCGGAATCTGGGCGCCTGTCGGCGTCGGAACCAGAACCCGCCGGAGTTTATCCATATCCTCGCGAAGTTCGCGGGGGTAGCGCAGATTCACCGGATAGCGCTCCCTGCCCTCCACGGTGGTGGTGATGTTTTCACCGCCGATGGCGCCGGTAATTACCATCTGAAGCTGAGCAATGGTCAGACCGTATCTGGCAAGCTGATCCCGGCGCGGTTCAAAATCCACGAAATAGCCTCCGGCCACCCGCTCGGCAAACACGCTCCGGGTTCCCGGAATGTCGCGAATGGCCTGTTCCAGATCGAGACCGATACGCTCGATCTCCTTTAAATCCGACCCGAATATCTTAATGCCGACGGGCGTGCGAATGCCGGTTGTGAGCATGTCGATCCGGGCCTTGATGGGCATGGTCCAGGCATTGGAAACCCCGGGAATTTGAAGCGCCTTGTCCATTTCGGCAACCAGCTCTTCCCAGGAAATGTGATCCGGCCAGATCGGCCGAACCAGAAATTTCAGCCGATCCGGAACCCATGCGGAATACCACCTGTCTTTTCCTCTCCATTCATTTTCGGGCTTTAGAACAACCGTTGTTTCCATCATGGAGAAAGGGGCCGGATCCGTGGAGGTATCCGCCCGCCCGGCTTTGCCGAAAACCCGCTCCACTTCCGGAAACGCACGCAGCACCTGATCCTGCGTTGTCAGAAGCTCCTGGGCCTGAGCCACCGAAATCCCGGGAAGCGTTGTCGGCATGTAAAGGATTGTCCCTTCATTCAAAGGCGGCATGAATTCAGAACCCAGATTCAGATACACCGGAATACTCAGGGCAACCATCGCAACAGAGGCGGCGATAACGGATTTGGGCCAGGCCAGAACAAAACGGCAGGCAGGCCCATAGACTTTGAAAATGTTCCGGCTGATGGGATGAAAATCTTCCGAATAATAGGTTCCGACCAGCGACTTTCGTGGAAAGCCAGGAAAGCCACTTTGGCTTGAAGGTAAACGGGTCCATCCGGGTAAAAAGCATCCGCATGGCCGGATCCAGGGTAATGGCCAGAATGGCGGCAATCGCCATGGCCAGATTCTTTGAATACGCCAGGGGCCTGAACAGCCGTCCTTCCTGATCCACCAGCGCAAAAATGGGAAGAAACGCAACGGCAATGACCAGAAGCGAGAAAAACACCGATGGCCCCACTTCCATGAGGGCTTCCAGCCGCACCTTGTGAAAATCCCCTTTTCGTCCATCGGCCTGCCAGTGATAGAGCTTGTTGTATGCGTTCTCGACTTCCACGATGGCCCCGTCCACCAGGACCCCGATGGAAATGGCGATGCCGGCAAGCGACATGATATTGACCGTGACCCCCATGAAATAGAGCGGAATGAATGAAATCAGGACCGACACCGGGATGGTGACAATGGGTATGATGGCGGAAGGGATGTGCCAGAGAAAAATCAGAATGACAAAAGAGACGATGATCATCTCGATTTTCAGCTCGTGGCGCAGCGTTTCCAGAGCGCGGGTGATGAGGTTCGAGCGGTCATAGGTGGGAAGGATCTCCACCCCTTTGGGAAGATAGGGCGCAAGTTCCTTTAGCTTTGCCTTCACCAGGTTGATGACGTTAAGGGCGTTTTCTCCGTGGCGCATGACCACGATGCCTCCCACGGCATCTCCTTTTCCGTCCAGATCGGAGACCCCGCGACGGATTTCAGGCCCCAGTTCCACCCGGCCAATGTCTTTTAGGAGCACCGGTGTGCCGCCAGGAGTGACCTTGACCACAATGCTCTCAAAATCCGCGATGCTCCGGCTGTATCCCCTGCCCCGGACCATGTATTCGGTCCCTGTAAACTCAATGAGCCGGCCGCCCACCTCATTGTTGGATTCCCGAATGAGGGTTGCGAGCATGTTGAAGGAAATCCCGTAAGCCGACAGGCGGTTGGGATCGACGGTGATCTGGTATTGTTTGACAAAACCGCCGATGGATGCCACCTCCGCCACTCCGGGAACCGACTGGATGGCGTATCGCAGGGTCCAGTCCTGATAGGACCGGAGCTGATCCAGAGAATGCTCGCCGGAGCGATCCACCAGAACATACTGATAGACCCAGCCCACACCGGTGGCATCCGGGCCCAGCTCCGTCCGCACCCCTTCGGGAAGCCGGGACTGGATTTTGGAAAGATATTCCAGAACCCGCGACCTTGCCCAGTAGATATCGGTACCGTCTTTAAAAATGACATAAATATAAGAAAAACCAAAATCCGATAAGCCGCGGACCGCCTTGACGTCCGGAGCGCCGAGCAGGGTTGACACAATGGGATAAGTGACCTGATCCTCGATGATGTCCGGAGAGCGATCCCATTTGGAGTAAATGATGACCTGGGTGTCGGACAGATCCGGAAGCGCATCCAGGCGGATGGAATTTAGCGTGTAAACGGCCATGACCATGACGGCAATCGTGAACATGACAACCAGCAAGCGGTTGTTTGCGGAAAATTCGATGATCTTTTTTATCATGGCCTGTCCTATTTTTTCGCAGCCATCGCAGCATCGATAAGGGCTCTTAAGCGGGACTCGGAATCCAGCAGAAAATTGGCTTTTACCACCACCCGGTCTTGAACGTTCAACCCCGACAGCACCTGGGTTTTTCCTTCGCTTCTGACGCCTGCCTTCACCTCGCGGGGTTCGAACCGGCCTTCGCCTTTATCCACAAAAACCACCTTGCGGATACCCGAATCGATAATTGCGGAATCGGGAATGACGATACCCTCCCCGTAATCGATCATAAGATTGACATCCACAAACATTCCGGGTTTCAGGCGAAAATCTTTGTTGTCGAATTCGAACCGGAGTTTCAGGGTTCGACTCTCACGGTTCAAGTACGGATAGATATAAGCGATTTTTCCGGCAAGCCGAAGCGACGGATCATAGGACGTTGTCAGAAATCCCTCCTGCCCGACATGCACGTCGCGGGTTTCGTACTCGTACACCTCGGCATCCACCCAGACAACCGACAGGTCCGTGATCGTGTAAAGCTCCATTCCCGGCTTGACTTCCTGGCCCAGAAATATGTCCTTGGCGGTAACAAAACCGTCCACCGGAGAAAGAAGGGTTACCGTACGCTGGGGTTTTCCGGTGCGCTCGAGTTCCTTGATAAAATCCGGCGGGACATCGAAGAGCTCCAGCCGGCGCTGCGCGGACTGGCGCAATCTCTGAGCGGATGTCCGGTCTCCGGCGTCCGCCGCAGACCTTAAAGCCGATTGCCGGGTTTTGATAAATTCCTCCTGACTGCTCAAGAGTTCCGGCGAATACACCGAAAGGATGGGACTGCCTTTTTTGACAAGCTGTCCCATATAATTGACAAGCAGGGCTTCCACCCAGCCGCCGACCTTGGTCTGAACTCGGTGAATGCGGGTCTCATCCGGCACAACCAATCCCACGGTACGCAGGGCACGCCGGATATTTTCCTGAACGACCGCCGCAACCTGAACACCCGACAGCCTGATTCCCTGCTCGGTCATCGTAACCACACCGAGGCCGGAAACTCCCTTTTCCTCACTGAAAAAATCATCGGCCTGCTGCTGCAGGGATTTGGCCGGAGTTTTGGCATCGTCCTCATAAACCGGAATATAATCCATGCCCATCTCATCCTTGGCGGGAACCGGCGAGGTGATGGCCGGATTCATGGGGTTGCGGTAAAAAAGCAGCTTATTGGAGCCTGAAGACCCTGCAGACTGGTTGTTCACCCCCCGCTGATAGCCCAGACGCCAGGACACACCGATGACAAGAGCCGACACAACAAGCACGGCCAGAATGACTTTTAAGGGCAGTTTTTGCATTTCCAATCTCCAACCTTTTTACAATGATGTCCCGATGACTTCTTCCAGATCGGCCCGTGCAGCCTCGATTTCGCTTTTTTTCCGCTCGCTTGTCAGTCGGGCTTCAAACCATGTCATGTAAAACTCGATGACATCCCGCATCTGGGCAACACCGGCTTCATAACGCAGGCCCGTAACTTCCGCGGAGAGGCGGGAAAGCTCAATGATTTTTTTCGTATAGAGCCGCTCTTCCCGGATGGCCAGATCCAGCTTGAACCACCCTTCCCTTACCCTGAACAGCATCCCGTTTTCCGCATTTTTCAACTCCTTTCGCAGGGCCTGGAGTTTTTCACGGGTTTCCTGCAAATAGGCATCTTGCAGACCAAACCACGGATTTTTCGGCAGTCCCTCTCCCATGGAAGCCTCGGCGACATCACTAAAAGGCGCCTCGGTTCGGATCGTGCCCACCTGAACGACGGCCTTGTTTTCAAACAAGGAGAGATTCTGGGTAAAGCGGGGATAGATTTCCGTTTCAGCCATCTCGATCATCCGCTCCATTCTGCCGATCATGGCCCGAATGGTTCTTAATTCCTGGCTTTTTTCCAAAGCCAGGGCAGACACCGCGTCAATGCCGGGAAGTTGCCGGCGGGGCTCTCGGATTGCCGGAAACCCGATATCAGCTCCCGGAGCAAGATCAACAATCTTTCGAACGTTCGTCTGAAGGTTTTTCTGCGATTCTTTGAGTGTTTTCAGCTCTTCCTGCATCTTCTCCTGCTGAATCTGAACCCGGATCACATCCTGAAGCGATTCCTTGCCAACCTCATATCGTTTCCGGGCCGAAAGCTCGAGCTGATCGAAAAGTTCCAGCGTGGCACCGGTAATCTCCTGTGCGCGGCGGTTATAAGCCAGAGCCCAGAAAACCCTGCGGCCATCCGTAACCACGGATTTTCGGACTGTCTCGAGTTCTTCACGGGCGATTTTCACTTCCTGATTGACGATCTCTCCCTTCAGGGCCATGACTCCGGGAAAGGGAAATTTCATGGCCGGTGATTCTTTGTCGCCCATGTCTCCGACACCGGTCATAACCGCCTGGGTAAACGCAGCATACTGCCTGAGTATTTCATCCAGGTTTGAAACCTGGGTGTAGGCGGAAAGCTTGCCCCGAAATGTCCTTTCCGCCGAAATCACCCCCGGATTTCTGAGAAGCGCCAATATTTCAAGCGTTTCCAGGGTAAAACCGGGAGTTAACGCCCGGGCAGCAGCCGCTGCATCGCGGCCTGCCGGTTCCAGACCGGATAACTGATCCCGGGCAGGCGAAAAAAACCGGGTATCCGTTCCCGAGGCATTCAGCGCAGCCTCCCAGCGATGGCCCATCTGCTCGATCCGCGTTTTCTGATTCTTGAAATCATCGTCCGCCTGCGAATCATCCGCAGGTTTGATTGCCATGGATACCGGTGGAGACACGATGGCCGGCGGGCTGTAGTTGTCATGGGCCGCGGACAGTTTCTGATAACGGGAACAGGCGGTACAGGAAAAGACGACTGCCAGCAATAAAGCGCACGCCAGGAAGTCGGCAAGCGCAAAAGTTGATAAATTTCGGCGCTTCGACGCTTGCAATCTCCGGTGCTTCCGCTCTTCGGCGCTTCGGACCCATTTTCATGGCCTTGCCTCCGTCTGCGTCGGATTCTGGGCATTTTCCGGCTTCCGGGTGAGGCTGATTCCGACGATTCCCTCCAGCTTTGCCAAGTATTTGCCATAATCGGCTCTGGATCTTGCCAGCGCAAGCTGGAAATTGTACCAGACGGCTTCCGTTTCCACGAAATCGGTTAGACTGCCCTGGCCCTCGCGGTTCCATATTTCGGCGGTTTCCATGGCCTTTGTGGCCTGGGGAAGAAGTTGATCGCGATAGAGCGTAATGAGTCTTTCGGCGTTTTTAAGCCTGAAAAACATTTCCCGGACCATGGCATGCGCTTCGTTGATCTGGGCGCTTACCTGTGCCGCGGCTTTTTCTGTTCCGGCCCGGGCCGCTTCCCGCCTGCCGGCGTTTTTATCCCACCAGATCGGAAGGGTCATGCCGAACTGTATCCCGTACATGTTGTTTGCAGAAGCATCGGGTATCTCCGGCGCATTGTACTCGTACTTGAATCCCACCATAAACTCGGGCAGGTTCTGGTAACGGGCCACATCTGCCTCGGCCCGGGATTTGTCCGCTCCGACTGCGGCCACCCGGATTTCCTCCCGATTTGTCTCTGCAAGAGCGTAAATATCATTCAGCCCATAGACCAGAGGGGCCAGGGGTTCATCCAGAAGAAGCCCGATTACAGCTTCAGGCGGCCGGTTCATAAGCGCGTTCAGACGGGTGATCTCGGTTCTTTCAAGTTCCTCGAGAAGCAGCATGTCATACTGAACCTGTCCGGACTGGGACTGGGCCTTCAGCACATCGTAAAGCGCCGTCCGATTTTCGGCAAACGCTGTTTCTCCGATTTTCCTGAGGTGCTCAAGAGCCGACCTGTTATGATCGGCGATTCGGACAGCCTCACGGATGTACCTCAGTTCATGGTAAGACTCTCGAACCTTGACCGCCAAGTCCCGGACAGTCCTGTCAAGCTCAAGCCTGGCCATCTGCGATTCCGTTTCAGCCACTCTTCCGGCAGCCGCAAGCTTGCCCGGAAACGGAATTGTCTGGGAGAGCACTGTTTCAAACCGCTTGTTGCCCCAGTCTCTGGAAGGATCGTACGGATAATACATTGTTGTGAGCAGGGGGTCCGGATACCCGGTTTCCACCCGGTATTTTTCAATGGCGACCCGCCATGATGCCTTTGCCGCTTTTACCACCGGGCTCGATTGATAGACATAGGATAAGAAGTCATTCAAGGACGGTGATCCGGCGATACGGGCTTCAAGTGCCGACAGTTCTTTCTCCGCAGCCTGAGCAGGGAATGCGACAATCACGAAAATGGCCAAGGCCGAAATGGCGAAAAACTTCGACCGAACGATATTTTCAAAATCAATCAGGTGCATATCCACCCTTTCATGGCCGGTCTTGATCCCCTTTTTCCGATAAGAAGATCAAGTCAGGAGCCATAATTACAGCTGTATATATCTTTTTCATATCTGGGGGGTGATGTCCAGATGGTCCGCAAGTGTTCATCCGGAAAACACACTATCAAGCCGGAACTGCGATTAAGGTTATATTTCAGTTTTTTCTATACGGTGGAGTTATCGCTCTGTTTAAATAGAATAATGTAAAAAGGCTCCGTGTCAATAGCATTAATGACGTATATTCAGATTTTAAATATGATCCACCAAAAAAATTTGTCATCAGTTGTCTATAAATCGGCACCGAAATACCATTGACCGCATCCATGACATATGCTACCTATTTATAATAGACTTGCGACCCGGCGTCGATGTCGGGTAAATGCCAATGGCTCCCGAAATTGTTACGGCTCACTCAACGCAGAATCGCTGGATTCTCCATTTGATATTTATTTACGCTCATGTATGAGATCATCCGAGGCCCGATGGCCTGGTGCGCCTTTTTGGTGTTCATTGCCGGAATGGCGTTTCAGATTGCGCGTTTCTTTTTCCATAGCCGACGGCGCCCGCGCATTCGCCTGGCACTGCCAGCCGGATATGCAAAAGGGTCCGACCTGCGCTCACCCAGAGAAAGATGGATAGCCCGGCTGGCGGCATGGCGGGTGACCCTGTGGGGCGTCAATCCCCTGATGGCCATCTGCACCGGCTTGTTTCACATATGCGTTTTCATTCTCCCGGTTTTTCTGTTGCATCATAATACGATCATGGGCCAGCTCTGGGGCCTGACCCTTTGCCCCCATGTCCTATCCGACCGTGATACAGACCTTTTATGCGCGGTGGTGTTTTCCTGCGGCGCCGTCTTTCTGATTCGCCGGCTTTTTATCAGAAGGGTCCGCGCCATCACAACGCTCTATGACTACCTGATATGGGGGGTTGCACTCGGTCCTTTTGTGACCGGATTTTTGGCAATCCATGCGGTGTTTGACTACAAGACGCTGGTGATGTGCCACATCCTTTCCGCACAGGTCCTGCTGGTTGTGGCTCCCTTTACCAAATTCATCCATATGGTCATGTTTTTTATCAACCGGATCTTTCTGGCCGGAGAGTTGAGTTTTGGACCCGGACGCAGAACCTGGACGTAAGACTTGCCAAAGGAACACCTGTGGCTTCACCAATCTTTAAATACATGACATGCCTGATCATCGCGGGTTTGGTTCTGCCTCAGCCCCTGTGGGCTCAGCCGGATGAAATTCTGCTGAATCACAGCAAGGTATTCGGCCACTCGCGCCTGAATCCGGTTCGTTTCTCCCATGAGAAGCATATGAACGACTTCGATTGCCTGGACTGCCACCACCGGTACAAGGACAAAAAAAATATATTGGATAAATCAGAGCTTGAGGAGGGATCGCCTGCGGCCCAATGCACCGCCTGCCACAATCCCGGGTCCAATTGCCAATTGCAGGACGTTTTTCACAAACTGTGCCTTGGATGCCACACGCAACTCCAGAAAGCAGGGCGCAAGAGCGGCCCCCGCCTGTGCATCGACTGCCACCCCAGGGAACCTTTTGCATTTAAGGGAGGGCTGTAAGCGTGGCTGAAAAAGAGATTATGGCGGCTGCCACCTCCAGGGAATCGATTTCAGCGGATATTAACAGCAATGCCGTATGGACCCTTCTTGAAAAACACAAATTTGCAATGCGGATGGCGCTCAGGGTTTGCGCCCATTGCGGTCTATGCGCCGAGAGCTGTTTTCTGTACGTGGCCAGGGACCGAAGGCCCGAATACATGCCGTCCCATAAATTTATCCATACCCTCGGAATTTTATATCGAAAGAAAGGGCGTGTCCGGCGCAAGGAACTTGAAAGCATGTGTCACATCGCCTGGCAACGCTGCGTGCTGTGCACCCGGTGCTACTGCCCCTTGGGGATTAACATCCCGGAGATGATCGCTCTGGTGCGGCGCATCTGCCGATCTCAGAATGTGCTTCCGGATTTTGAAAATACCTCTGGATGGGAAAAAACGATCTCATGGTCAAAGCGACAAGAAAACCGCTGAATGAAATACTGGAAAACGTTCGACACCATCGCCGAATCCTCAATGTCGGATGTGGCGGGTGTGTGTCCGTCTGCCTGGTCGGGGGGCACAAGGAGGTTCAAATCCTTTGTACTGAACTGAATTTGAGCCTCAGGCTCGAAAAAGTTGGTGCGCGCATCGAAGGATATACGGTGGAGCGCCAGTGCACCCCTCTCTGCCTGGAGGAGCTCGATGATCTGTCCGCTGATTTCGATGCGTTCCTCTCCATGGCCTGCGGGGCCGGTGCTCAGCTGCTGGCCGAACGTTACCCGGATAAACCGGTATATCCGGCCGTCAATACAGTTGCCATCGGCATCGACAGGGATGTGGGGCTTTATGAGGAACGATGCCGTGCCTGCGGCGAGTGCGTGCTGGGGTATACGGGCGGGATTTGTCCCGTCACCCGATGCGCCAAAAGCCTCTTTAACGGTCCCTGCGGGGGCACCCATGACGGATTATGTGAAATCAGCGATGGCCGACGAGATCCCCTGCGCCTGGCATCAAATTTACATTCGGCTGCAAGCACAGGGCCGGCTTGACCGTATCCTTAAATGTCAGGAAGCCATGATCTGGCAGAGTACCCCGTGCCGGCCGATCGTCCAGGAACCTTACAGGCAGCGTTACTATGGGAGGCCGGGCCGAAATGGACAGTAATCGCAGCTGTCGCGACTGATCCTCGGCCCGCCCTTCCTCTTCCTAAATTGATCTGACGTCTTCCTTTGGAACAATATTGGCGGTCTCGGTGGCTTCATCATAGACAATGAAAACATCCCCCCGAATCAACTGCCGCAAGACCATATTGACGCTTTTCTCCAAGGTGCCATCCACGTAACCTGTATCGGTGCCGTCCCGGGTCACGAACTCCTCTATGAGTCCCTGTAATGCTTCCTGGCTCAGCCTGTTATGTGGGATGATCATCCCCTTATGATGGGTTTCCATGGTCTGGGCTCCATACCAAATCAAGAGTCATTCCGAATCGTTTTTTTACCGCTTATTATCCTATGATTCAGATTACTTACTTCATAGCAAGTACCATACTTTATGGTTCCTACTTGCATTAAACATTGAACATACATAATAGTAAAGCTACAGTAAAGTTGATTCAAGCAGAAATGCGACGATATTCGCATATAACGTGAATGTTTCCCGTGCTTACTCACTGTGGTATATACTTGGCAGTGCGGTGACAGCCAACCGGACATATATGAATCGTTTTACCCGGCAAGAATGGGACAAGATGCAGTCTGTTATTTACAGGCAGGGACAATAACCAACCGGCACTAATGGAGGAAAATTTTGCAGGAACTAAACCCGGAACATTTAAAGGCTGTAATCATCGCAATAAACAATGCTCCCTTTTTTAAGCATCTGGCCATGAGCGTTACTGAAATCGGAGTCGGCTATTCCGTTGTGACTCTGGATGTTGGAACAGAACATATGAATCCATTCGGCGGGCTTCATGGTGGCGTATATGCGGCGGCGATCGATACCGCAGCCTACTGGTCCGCCTACTGTGAACTTCCGGAGGAAACCGGGTTGATTACCATTGACGTTAAAGTGGACTTCCTGGCGCCCGTTTCCGGCAATAATCTCATTATCAACGGACAGCGGATCAAATCGGGAAAAACCCTATATCTTACCGAAGCGAAGATGTCAGACACAAACGGAACACTATTGTCCCATGGAACGTCTAAATTGATGGTAACCCGCAAACAATCAATTGCCGACGTCGTCAATTATATCGGATCAGACAAACTGCCGCCTAAATTTTTACGGAATTAAAGAAAGCGATGAAAAATAGCGTGAGGTCATTGTTACAAAGCACATGAAAAACGATTCTTTCGAATTTATCAAAGATAGTGTTTTATTGCCCATTTGGTGCCCTATCCAGACCTTTGATCCGTGATCCGGCAGCTATCCCCCTTTCCCGAAACCATCCCGATCGCATCTCTATCACATAACGAACGGGTGCCGCCGAGCAATGAATGTCGTGCGTGTCGGGATGCATCTCGGCGATGTTGACAATTATCCCGTGCTCATCGATAAACGCTGCGCTCAGGGGGATTTTGGTGTCCTTCATCCACATGCAATGGGCGTAAGTTTCAGGAAAAACAAAGAGCATGCCGTGATTACCGGGAAGAACATACCGGTTCATCAACCCCAGCCTACGCAACTCAGGTGTTGCTGCGATTTCCACTTCAATCTGATACGATCCAGCCATCAGTTCCAGCGTTGGAAGCCGTGTTGTTGCGACAGCCATATTGCATGTCATTGCAAGTGAAAAAAGCGTCACGCATAACAATCGCGATATAAATAACTTCACAGATCGATTCATTGCCAGATCACCGACAACTCCCAAGTACAAAGTAATTAACCTGGGCCACGGCAACATGTTTTTCACTTTCATCATAAAGATCTACTGCCATGGGACTGAGGGTTCGGCCAAATTTGATCACCCTGGCCCGGACTATCAGATCTGTCAGGCATGGGGCCAGGAACCTTATATTCATATCTGTGGTAGTCATTTTGACATCAGGTCCGGTAAGCGTCATGAGCGCAAAGGCGGCAGCGGAATCTGCAACGGTCATTAACAGCCCGCCATGGAAAGAATCATATATTCCGTCGTACATTTTCTTTCGAGGTGCTCTGATTTCACAGTATCCGGCCTTAAGATCTATGACTTCCAGTTTCATGGTTTCCATGATTGGAATTTTGTACACCCTTTCAAAAAGCCTGTCTCGAAATGCATTATCAAGTTCGGATCCGATTTCTTGCATTTTCATAACGATCAATCCTTGTTTTTCACAAATTGCGCGTATTTCCTATGTATTTTATGGAGTCATTCCCGTCAACGATATCCGTATCGGAACGTGATTAAGGTTAATTACAGTGCGTCGTTTTTTCAAGTTTACTTGCCAGAGCCCCCTTTTTTCAATTGGCTGAAACGGGTTGAGTTGACTGGAAAGATACCGCAATAATAAATACATGTTGGCCTGCTTAAGCTCAACCAGTTGGTTTTTATTGGACAATTTCAATGATGAACGGCTCAATTCAGAAGTCTATTTACTAACCACTTGATTTTATGGTGCCCCCGGGGTGAATCGGACACCCGGCCAATGGTTTAGGAAACCATTGCTCTATCCACTGAGCTACGGGGGCAAAAGGCAGGAACAATCCGGACAGGCAACTTCGGCTGAAACAGCGGATCACGGCATCATGATCCGAAATCCTGTTGCAGAAATAGCAGAAAGTGGCGCTGGATTCAAGAGCGAATAACAATAAAAAAGCGGGGTAGCCATTGGCTGTCCCCGCTTTGATTACATTATCTGGTCGGGGCGAAAGGATTTGAACCTTCGACCCCTTGAACCCCATTCAAGTGCGCTACCAGTCTGCGCTACGCCCCGACTCTTTGGGCTTATTAACATGATGAAAGGCAGACTGTCAAGCATTGCCGGCAATTATTGATGAATGGGAGAAAAATAACCATGCAGCCCGATCCATCAATGCGTCAGGATCTTGCTGAGAAAGAGCCGGGTCCGATCGCTTTTCGGGTTTTCAAAAAATTCTGTCGGCGTGCCGACCTCGACTATCTGTCCCTGATCCATAAAAATAATATGGCTGGACACTTCACGGGCAAATCCCATTTCATGCGTGACAACCACCATCGTCATCCCCTCACTGGCCAGTTTTCGCATCACGTCCAGAACCTCGTTGATCATTTCCGGATCAAGCGCGGACGTCGGTTCGTCGAACAGCATGATTTTGGGGTTCATGGCAAGGCCCCGTGCAATGGCCACCCGCTGCTGTTGTCCGCCCGAAAGCTGAGCCGGGTATGCCTGGGCTTTGTCCTGAATGCCGACTTTTTCCAGAAGCATCATTCCGGATGCTTCGGCTTCCTTTCGGGAAATTTTCCGGACATTCATCGGCGCAAGCGTCACATTCCCCAGAGCCGTCATATGCGGATAAAGATTAAACTGCTGAAACACAAACCCGATTTCTGCACGAAGCTTGGTAAGACTGGTGCGCTTGTCATGAACCTGGATCCCGTCCACAAGAATTTCTCCGGAGACAATGGGCTCCAGTTTATTGATGCACCGGATCAGCGTGCTTTTGCCGGAACCGCTGGGCCCGCAGATCACGGCAACTTCTCCGGCGGATACCGTCAAGTTGATGTCATTGAGCACATGAAGTTTTCCAAACCATTTGTGAACATGCGTAAACTGAATCATTTAATACGTTTTCCTGACAACAGATTGTATGAAAGTGGCAAGTGAATTTTCATGAGTTCATCAATTATAAAAACATCTGTCTGAATTCCGAATGTTTGGGGAAAAGACCGGAATGGCCTCCGGTATGAACGAATAAGACGGTCCGGCCTTTTTCGATCTTTCCGGATCGTATATGATCCACCATTCCCAGAAACGCTTTCAGGGTATAGACCGGATCCAGAACCAGTCCTTCAAGAGATGCAAAACGGACAAGCTGCTTAAGTTCCTGATCCGTATTTAATGCATAGCCGACACCCACATGGTGATCATCGATGCACTGCTCGGCGCCTTCAAAATCTACCTTCATGCCGTACCAGTCCCGAAACTCCTGCTGGATTCGGGAAATTTCGGCCATAAAATACGCGGTATCGTCACATACGGCAATGCCATGAATTTGTGTCTGCATTTTAGCATGCCGGCAACCCAGCCAGACGCCGGCAAACGTTCCGCCAGACCCCAGTGCCAGATAGAGGTGATCAAAGGGAATAGAAGAGGCCGCCACCTCGCGGATCATCTGCACATATCCCAGGGTTCCGGTGGCGTTTGAACCGCCCATGGGAATCCAGTAAGGGCGCTTGCCTTTTTGAATCAATTCGCCTGTCACCGTTTTTTCAACAGCCGAAATGTCTCTGAAATCCTGAAGCGAAAAAAATCGCGTATCCGCCCCCAGTATCCTGTCCAGCAAAAGATTGCCTTCGATTTCAGCCGGTTTTTCACCCCGCAGGGCCAGAACACAGGAAAGCCCTGTTTTGGCCGATGCCCAGGCAACCGCCCGGCAGTGATTGGACTGAATTCCGCCGCAACTGACCAGGGTATCCGCCTTTTTTTGAACGGCGTCATGGAGCAGGTATTCCATTTTTCGGATCTTGTTGCCGGATCCGATGCTTTCCGTCAGATCATCGCGCTTGATGTAGAGTTTGACGCCCAGCGCATCGGAAAGCCGGGGCATAAACTGAATCGGGGTGGGCAGATGCGCCAGGTGAAACCGGTTTTCAAGAAGTTTTTCCAAAATACGTCTCCTTTCAATAAATAATCACACCGTCCACTTCTCAATGGTCAGCCGCTTTTCAAACCAGTTGGAAAGACGTATCAGGGGATAGCATATGGAAAAATACAGAACCCCGACGAGTCCAAACACCATCAGCCCTTCCGGAATTCTCTGAACCGTCAGCCATCCCACCCGGGTAACATCGGTAAGGCCGATCACCGATATGACGGATGAGTCCTTGATTAGCAGCACATACTGGCCCACAAGCGGCGGCAGAATCGGCCTCAGTGCCTGAGGCATGATGACAAAGCGAAGCCGTTGAAACCAGTTCAAACCGCCGGCCATGGCAGCCTCTGTCTGTCCGGGAGAAATGGTGCTGATGCCGCCTGCGACAATTTCGCTGATATACGCGCCGGCATACAGCGTCAGGCTCAATACCGCTGCCTGAAACGCCTCGAGCTGTATCCCCCACTCCGGAAAAATAAAAAACACGATGAAAATCTGGACCAGAAACGGTGTTCCTCTCATAAAATCCACATACAGGGATAAGCTGTAACGCAGAACCCGTATCCGGCTGTTGCGGCCGATGCCGATGGCAAAGCCCAGAATCGTACCGCCGATCAGACTGAGCAGGGACACGGTGATGGTCATCCAGACACCTTTAAGAAAAAAGGGAAAGGACGCCACAAGATTGTTAAAATAATAGAGCCACATGAAAGATCACATTGCGGGGCGGAAAATGAGTTTTTTCTGCCACCAGGATGAAAGGGTTTTTAAAATGTAGTACATCAGCAGATAGAACAGGGCCGTGGTAAAAAACCCTTCGGCCGGCATGAACATCTCCGAATTCATGAGCTGGCCGGCACGGGTCAGTTCAAAAACGGAAATCAGAGAAAGAAGGGCGCTGTCCTTGACAAGAACGATGGTCTGCCCCAAAAGCGGCGGAATGGTTGCGCCGATGGCCTGAGGCAAAATGATATGCCGGAGGCGCTGAAAATAATTGAGCCCGGAAGCAATTCCTGCCTCAATCTGGCCGTAATCAATGGATTGAACGCCTGCCCGCAGGATTTCGGCCATATAGGCCCCGCTGTTCAGAGAAAGGGCAAGAATGCCGGTTTGGTATTCGCTGAGCCGGAACCCCAGCGTGGGAAGTCCGAAATAAAAAAAATAGATCTGTGCCAGAAGCGGCGTTGATCGTATCGACTCGATAAAAATTCCTGCGGGAACATTCAGGATTCGAAGATGGGAAAGCCGGCCCATACAGGCAAGTGATCCAATGAACAAAGCCCCCAGAAAAGAAATCAGGGAAATCCACGTCGTTGCCATCAAGCCATGCAAAAACTGGGGAAGATATTCGATAATAACCCGGAAATTAAAAGTTTCCAGCATGGAATTACAGCATCCTTTGACATCCTGCGATTGAAAAATGGGGCATATCGAGATAAAAAAAGAACAGTGAGCCGAAAACGGATAAAGAGAACGCTCCGCTTTCTGCTCACTGTTGATGAGCGCGTGAAAAACACAGCTGACCGGCGAAAATATGAACCGCCATGAATTCTGCGCTATGAAGCAATTCAGCAGGCCGGGAAACCCGACCTGCTGAATTCTATCTTCTGGTCCTCTGACGTCTTTCCCATCAATGATCTTTTTTCCAGTCCAGCGTCGTTACCCAGTAATTAATGTTCTGGTCATATCGGCCGTCTTCCTTGACCCATTCGAAGAACAGGTTGATCCACTGGGCCAGATGGGTATCTTCGGGCCGGACGGCAAAAGCCAGCGGCTCACGGGAGAGTTTGATCGGCAGAACTTTCACGCTGTTGGGCGGAAATTCCGCCACCTGTCCGGTTACCGCGGATTCATCATTGACGCCGATATCGGCATGACCTTTTAAAACCGCATCGATCAGAAGGGGGCCGCCGCCTTTATAGGATTTGATTTCGGCTTTTGGAAGAAATCTTTTCGCCACGGCCTCACCGGTTGCGCCCAGAAGAACCGCGACCTTTACGCCTTCCTTGTTAAACTCTTCAATGGTTTTACGGGTTTCGCCGGCCTTGGTAAAAATGATGGACCCGGTATAGTAAAACGGCTGGGAAAACTGAATTTTCATGGCGCGTTTCAGATTCGCCGTCATGTCGGCTGCCAGCATGTCGGCTTTTCCGGAAAGCAGGGCCGGAATCAGACCATCCCAGTCAAAATCCAGAAATACGGCCTTGACGCCCATTTCCTGAGCCATCATCTTGCAGAATTCAACAGAACTTCCGGTGCGGACCCCTGCCTTATCCACAAAACTGAAAGGAGGGCCCTGTGTTTGAACGGCAATTCGCAGTTCTCCACGTTTTAGAATTTCCTGAAGCGCATCCGCTGAAACGGTGGTGACCATCCCGGACAAAAATACAAAAGATACCGCTAACGTCAATCCCTTAAGCCATCTGTTCATACTTTCCTCCTTTATCTGTTTTTTCATTGACATGGTGCGCTCTTCAATAAACCAGCACCTATCTGCAAAAGCCCCCTGCAAAATCGTCCGCCTTGTGAGCGCTCTTACGCCTTAGGCAGATAAGGCGTTAAATCCTGAACATGTTCGGTAAGCACATTAAATCCGCCTTGCTTCAGGGCTGTAATGGCCTTTTCCCTGTCTCTGGACGGAACCCGCATCACAAGATGATAGATGCCCGGGTATTTCTTGTCCGGCCAGGCGAAAATACTGCGGATATTGATTTGAAGATCTTTCAGAACCTGTGAGATCTCTGCGACATAGCCGATACGGTCATATACCAGAACCGTAAACCGGGCGCTTTCCTTATCGATCCCGATCGCCTCGAGCAATACGCCCATGACATCTGTTGTGGTAATGATGCCGACAAGCTTTTCTCCTTCCATAACCGGAAGCGCGCCAATACGATGTTCCTGCATGACAAGGGCAGCCCGTTCTATGGTGGTGGCCGGGGTTACGGAAACATATTTCTTGATCATGATCATGTTCACCGTGACTTTTGTCAGCAGATAATTCAGTTCGTGCGTGCTCAGGGTTGTGGCCGGTGAGGCCCAGTTTTGTTTCAGATCCCGGTCAGAGACCAGACCCAGCAGCTTGTTTTTTTTGTCCACAACCAGAAGATGGGCGATCCGTTTTTCATTCAGAATCTCCATCGCTTCCACCAGGGTGGTTTCGGGGGAAACGGTAACCAGATCAGTGTGCATGACGCGGCCAACATACATCGGATTATCTCCTTTTGAATATGAGGGAAGTACGCAAAAAATACGCAGGTAATTATAAGCAGCAGCGATTATGCCATCACGTCAGAAGAAATTTTTCTTCCCGATCGGTATAAAAACAAGGATGCGATGCTGTCCTGTTATTTTGGTATTAGGATAAACCCTGCTTGGGTGTCAAGAAAAACCATCGGCAGCAGGTAAAGAATGCCAACCGATATTTGATGTTGACACAATATGCGATGAAGCTTAGATTTCAGATAATCATTGGGGAATACCGAAATGACGGCCATAAGATATTCGGGTCAGCCTGAAATCATCGGATTTCTCTGCAACTGGTGCGCCTACGAGGCAGCCGATTCCGCAGGAAGATCCCAAAAACATACCCGGTCAATTTAAAAATCATCCGGGTGATGTGCTCCGGCAGGGTTGACCCCTGCCTGATTCTTGAAGCGTTTCATCAGGGCGCGGACGGAGTGGTCGTAATGGCCTGCCGCAGGGGAGAGTGTCACTACAAAACCGGCAACATTCAGGCGCTTAAACGTCATGTCCTGCTGACCGCCACACTGCAAACCCTGGGTATCGGAACGGACAGGCTCAGGCTGGAGTGGATATCCGCCGGAGACAAGGATAAATTTGTTCAGGTTGCCTGCGAAATGACTGAAACGTTAAAAAAACTTGGACCTTTGGGGGACAGATGAAATTGTCGATTGCTGAGAAACTGCGCCGGTTCTATGACCAGTTTTCCGGAGAGGATCGCGTGCTGATCATCATCAATGCCGATCCGGATTCAATTGCAAGCGCCATGGCCGTAAAACGCCTGCTCTGGCGGAAAACCGCAGGGGTCACCATCTCCAGCATCAATATCATTCAGCGGCCCGACAACATCGCCATGATCGAACTGCTGGGTGTGACCCTCACCCATGTGGATGCCATCAAAGAAGACCAGTTTAACCGGTTTGTCATTGTGGACTCGCAGCCCGATCATCATCCGTCTTTTGCCAGATTCAGCCCCCTTCACGTTGTGATCGACCATCACCCCGTAACCGATGTCAAGGCCGCCTTTACAGACATACGGCCGGATTATGGGGCAACCGCCAGTATCCTGACCGAATATCTCCGGGCCGCAGGCATCAAGCCATCGTCCAAGCTGGCCACAGGCCTGTACCATGCCATCAAGAATGATACCAGCAATTTTGAGCGCCCCTCTCTCGTGGAAGACATCCGCGCATTTCAGTTTCTGCATCGTCATGCCAACATTCAACTGGCCAGAAAGATAGAACATGCCGAAATCCGGCCCGAATACCTGAAATACTTTGCCACGGCGCTTCAGAACAAACGGATTCATGCAGGCAGAATCTACGCCCACCTGGGATCGGTCAAAAATCCGGATGTATGTGTACTGGTTGCGGACTTTTTCATGCGGGTGCACTCCATCACCTGGAGCATTGTCTCCGGCATTTGTTCGCAGCAACTGGTGATCGTTTTCAGAAACGACGGGCTTCGGAAAGACGCCGGAAAACTGGCCAAAAAGGCGTTTGCCTCACTTGGATCGGCCGGAGGACATAAAGGCATGGCAAGGGCTGAAATTCCGCTTGGAAATCTTGAAGGCGTACTGGATACTAAAACCGACAAGCGGACGCTGAACTGGGTGATCGGCCGAATCGAGCGCAAAAAATCATGACGGATACCACTGCCCCCCATTTCCGTGACCATTCTGGGATCCGGAACCTGCGTGCCATCGCTTCGCAGAAGCTCCTGCTCGGTCTTGATGGAAACCGGCGGGAAAAAACTGCTTTTTGACGCCGGCGCGGGAACCCTTCGAAGGATGCTGGAATGCGGCGTTTCCATTTTTGATATTTCCTGTATTTTCTTCAGCCACTTTCACCCGGATCATACTGCGGAGCTGGTTCCTTTTCTGTTTGCAACCAAGTATTCAGGGCGCATGCCCCGAAAAACGCCGCTGACCCTTATTGCGGGAAAAGGGTTTTTAGCCTTCTACCAGGCCCTTAAACAGGCATATGGCGCCTGGATTGAACTGGACACGGACATCCTGTCGGTTGTCGAGATGAACACCCGAGCGCCCGACCATCTGGATTTCGATCTGTTTTCGGTCAGCACCCGGCCGGCGGCCCACAATCCGGAGAGCATTTCTTACCGGATTGCATCGCCATCCGGTTATTCGGTGGTCTATTCCGGCGATACGGACTATTGCGAAAATCTGATTTCACTGGCCGCGAATGCGCAGGTCCTGATCTGCGAGTGCTCGCATCCGGATGAAGAAAAAGTTCAGGGCCATCTTTCTCCTTCCCTGGCAGGCAAAATCGCGGCGGACGCCGGCGTGCAAAAACTGGTACTGACCCATTTTTATCCCCAATGCGATGGGTTTGATATTGAAAAAGAGTGCCGGAAAACATATAATGGAGAGCTTATCCTGGCAGAGGATCTCATGCGGCTATGAAATATTATCCCGTAAATCTGGATATCCGGCGCCAGACCTGCCTGGTTGTCGGCGGCGGCGCCGTGGGAACCCGCAAAGTCAAGACGCTGCTGGACTGCGGCGCCGCAGTTACAGTGGTCAGCCCGGAAGTGACAAATCCGCTGTGCGCCCTGGCCGAGGAAAATCGCATTTCGCTGAAGCAGCGGCCTTACCAGGCATCTGATCTTGACGGCGTTTTTCTGGTCATCGGCGCAACCGACAACATGGATCTGAACCGGACAATTCACAACGACGCCAGGAAGCAGGGAAAACTGTGCAACATTGCGGACCAGCCGGATCTGTGCAATTTCATTCTTCCTTCCATCATTGAACGGGGGGATCTGATTATTGCCATATCCACTTCGGGAAAGAGTCCGGCATTTGCCAGACGGCTTAGAAAGCAGCTTTCGGCGCAGTTCGGTCCGGAATATGCCGAGTTTTTAAAACTCATGGGTGCTGTTCGCAAAATACTGCTGGAACGAACCCGTGATCCCGAGGCGCATCGACGGGTTTTTGAAAGCCTGATCGATCAGGGACTGCTGAAATGCATTCAAGACGGCGACAGGGCTCGAATCGACAACATGTTGATATCGGTACTGGGTCCCGGAAACGGGTATGATTGGGTGATTGAGCATGGCTATGATATTTAACAACCTTGAACTTTCAAACAGACGATACGGTGCAAGATGGAAACAGTGATAATCGGCATCACTTTCCTGTACTTACTCAGTTCGGCAGGATATCTGTCCTATCTTTTTCTGCAGAAAAATGCCCTTCAGCAGATCAGCGGCTACATTCTTGTGTCTGCCTTTCTAATTCACACGGCAGCCATTGGATACAATTTTTTTTTAGCCGGCCACATTCCGGTCCGAGACCTTCACGAAACCCTGTCCATGGCAGCCTGGACCCTGTCCGGCGTGTATATTCTGTCTCTATATCGCTTTAACCTTAAAGGTCCTTGGCGCTTTTGTCGTCCCTCTGGCCAGCCTGGTGATGGTTGCCTCCGCCCTTTTGCCGCGCGCATCCGCCGTTGAGGCGCAGACGAGTTTTCGCAGCATCTGGCTGATTTTCCATATCCTGGCGATTTTTATCGGAGAAGCCGCCTTTGCACTGGCCTGCGGCATCGGCATTCTTTACCTGTTTCAGGAAAATGCCATAAAAACCAAAAAACGCAGTTTTTTTTACAAGCGCCTGCCCTCTCTGGAACTTCTGGATGCTTCCGGCTATACCTGCATTGTCGCGGGGTTTACCCTGCTGACCATCGGACTGGCCACGGGCTTTGTCTATGCCAAACTGATCTGGGGAAGGTTTCTCAGCTGGGATCCCAAGGAAATCTGGTCTGCCATCACCTGGCTGATTTATGCAGCCCTGATTCACGAACGTCTGACCGTCGGCTGGCGCGGCAGAAAGGCAGCGATCATGGCCATCATTGGTTTTTGCGTGGTAATCTTCACGTTTCTTGGCGTTAATCTGTTTTTAAAAGGTCATCATGGCGTATTTACCCGCTGGTAGCATCTTTGATGGTTTTGACTTTTTACGAGTTCATCATGCTTGATATTGTACTTCTGGGATTAAATCACAAAACCGCTCCGGTTGAGCTGAGGGAATGCCTTGCCTTTTCCGGGGAGCAAATCGCAACTGCTCTGGATGATTTCAGCAATTATCCGCATCTTTCCGAAATGATTCTGATTTCCACCTGCAATCGGGTGGAAATTCTGATGACAACTTCGGACAGACTGCTTGCGATTCAAACCGCCAAACAGTATATCTCTGAAATCAAACAGATACCTGTTTCCGAATTTGAAAACGCCCTTTATATTCATACCGGAGAAGATGCCGTGCGCCATGTTTTTCGGGTGGCTTCCAGTCTGGATTCCATGGTCGTCGGAGAGCCCCAGATTCTGGGACAGATGAAGGACGCCTATCTGACCGCAACGCAGAAAAAAACCTCCGGTGTGATTCTGAACCGCCTGCTTCACAAGACTTTTTTCGTGGCCAAAAGGGTCCGCAGCGAAACCGGCATCGGCGACCATGCCGTATCCATCAGTTACGCAGCCATTGAGCTGGGCCGCAAGATATTCGGCTCGCTGGAAGATAAAAAAGTGCTTCTGATCGGCGCAGGAGAAATGGCTGAACTGGCGGTCGAGCACCTGATTCGAAACCGGTCCGGCGATGTTTTTGTGGCAAACCGGACGTTTGAACGTGGCCTGGAGCTGGCGAAACGATTCAAAGGCAGGGCCATCCGACTTGAAGAAGTATCTGAATGTCTGGAAGAAGTGGATATCGTCATCAGCTCAACCGGCGCACCCGGATTCATTCTGAATCGCGATCAGGTGAAATCGGTCATGCGAATCCGCAAAAACCGGCCGGTTTTTTTCATCGACATTGCCGTTCCCCGCGACATCGATCCTGAAATCAACCGCCTGAGCAATGCTTATGTATATGATATCGATGATCTGAAAAATGTCATTGATGAAAACATCGAGGACCGGAATCGGGAGGCTGTCAAAGGGGAACGCATTGTGGATGAGGCTGTCATTCAATTCCGCAAGTGGTATGAAAGCCTGGGCGTTGTGCCCACCATCGTGTCGCTGAGAGCCAAACTGGAGCATATTGCCGAATTCGAAATTCAGAAAACCCTGCAATCCCTCAAACATCTTTCAGAAGACGATCGCATCGCCCTTCAGCGAATGACCCAGGCCATGGTCAATAAAATTCTTCATGATCCAACGGTATATTTAAAAAGAAACGGCTGTTACGGGGATAAATCGATTCACATTGACGTGACCCGCAAGCTCTTTAATCTGGATGATGACACACACAGTTGATGGCTTTCAGGAGGTTTTATGAAAAAAATTGCATTCCTTTTTCCGGGCCAGGGATCTCAGAGCGTCGGCATGGGAGAAGATCTATATCAGGCATTTTCCGAAGCGCGAGATATTTTCAGCATGGCGGAGGCCATTACCGGCATTGCCATCAGGGATCTCTGTTTTAAAGGCCCCATGGAGCACCTCACCCAGACCATCAACCTGCAGCCGGCAGTGACGGCAATGAATCTGGCCTGCCTGTCCCTGTTGAACAAGCATGGGATTGTCCCCGAGTCTGACCGCCGGACACAGCCTGGGAGAATACAGCGCCCTTTGCGCCGCCGGCGTCCTGTCTGCCGAAGACACGTTAAAACTCGTCCACAAACGCGGACTGCTCATGCACCGGGAAGCCACGCAAAACACCGGCGCCATGCATGCCATTGTGGGGCTTCCGATTGAAACCATCCAGCAGATGGTTCAGGAAGTTCAAGCCGAAGGCATCGTTGCGGTCGCCAATCACAATACCGAAAAGCAGATCGTCATCACCGGCGCTCCGGGGGCTGTTGAAAAAGTTTCCGGCCTGGCCGTGCAGAAAGGCGCAAAAGCAGTCCCCCTGAAGGTGAGCGGGGCCTGGCACAGCCAGTTGATTCAGGGCGCGGAGCAGGAATTTTCGGATTTTTTAAAGACCATCCCTTTTAAAATCCCGCAATGTGATGTGCTTTTGAATGTTACCGCTGCGGCCGAGCAGAATCCGGACGAAATCCGCTCGGTGATGTCCCGTCAGCTCTGCAGCCCGGTTCGCTGGTATCCGGCCATGAAACGCCTGATGGAGCGACAGATCGATGTGGTTGTGGAGGTGGGGCCGGGAAGGGTTCTGGCAGGGCTCTTAAAGCAGATTCTGCCCAAAGACTACCCCTGCAAGGTCTATACAGCAAATACCCTGAAAAACCTGGAGCAGGCGATCCAGGAAATCGGGTGAAGACAGATGACAGATGGCAGATGACAGACGACCGAAGGTATCTTCAAACCATCCATAGCCTTCAGACTTTAACCTTCAGCCTTCAGCCTTTGTTTTACCGACGGAAACAGCGATGGATCCGTATGCGGCAGAAATTTCGCCGCGCTGAACCGGTTCATGAAGTCCTGATTCACATTCAGCTCCAGATAGGTGATGCTGCCCTGGATCCGGTCAACTTCTTCGAATAATTCCCTGGATTCAAGGATGCGGGCAGCTCCCCCGAGGCTGCTGTTTCCAAGAGTCTGGTAGCAGTTCAGCGGCAGATCCGGAATCATGCCGATGGAAATGGCTGAAACCGGGTTGATGAAAGACCCGAATGTTCCGGCCACATAAAACCGGGTCAGCTCCCGTGGCGCCATTCCCACCGAAGCCGTCAGGGTTTCCAGAATGGTGTACATGGCTGCCTTGGACCGGATTAGGCTGTCGATGTCCGCCTGGGATATGGAAAGGTCGCGGCCGGTTGCCGAATCTTCCCGGTTCACCACCACAAAGTGCTTCAGACCGTCAATTTCCTTCAGGCGGCTGCCGTATACGGAAGCCACGAATTTTCCCCGGATATCGAGCATGCCGCACAAAAAGAGCTGGGCAGCCAGATCAATCAGGCCGGAACCGCAAATCCCCACAGGCGGCAGGTTTTCAATGGCATGGATATCCATTTGAAGGGTATCCGGATTGATGGTAACCCGATCGATCACACCGGGACCCGCCATCATGCCCATTCTGGCAGCGCCTCCTTCCAGAGCCGGCCCTGCAGCACCGGCACAGGCGATCATCCAGTTTTTATTTCCCAGAACCACTTCCGCATTGGTGCCGACATCCACCAGAATGGCGGTTTCTTCCTGCTTATTGAGACCGGAATACAGAATCCCAGCAATCAAATCGCCGCCAAAATAACTGCCGATATTTGGAAACACGAACACCCTTGCGCAAGGATTCATGCAAAGCCCAAGCTCTGAAGCCCGATGCGTTCCGGGCCGGTTGATCACCGGAATATACGGCTCCCGGATGATCCAGCGGGGGTTCAGGCCCATGAACAGATGGGTCATGGCCGTGTTTCCGGCAATGGCCATCAGAAAAACATCGGTTGCCGCAAACCCGTGGGACGCACAAAGGGCCGCCATTTCGCGGTTCAGGGCATCCACAATCAGACTGCTGAAGATGATACTGCCCCTCCAGAGTATCCGCGTAATGAATCCGTGTCAGGATATCCGGACCCACACCAAGCTGGGGATTGTCAAAGGAAGATTCCGCCAGTGACATGCCGTCAGCCAGATCCACCAGACGCAGCACCACGCGGGTGGTTCCCAGATCCACGGCCATGCCCAGAACCGGTGCCGGATCTTCGGCAGGCAGAACACCGGAAATACCCCATCCGCCCTGATCCTTGTAGAGAACGCACCGGATATGGTAATCGGCATTTCTCAGGACATCCGGCAGCGCCCGCATCAACTCCAGATCCACGGCAATGTCCTCCGCAGCCAGCCGGGATTTCAGCGCCTGAATCAGCCGGTCCGCGTCCGCGGTATTGTCTTTCAGCGAAGGAGGGGATAATTTAAGGGTTTGAACCCAAGAACTTGACATCATCGCACCTGCCAAAACATGCTGTAGAAGTTACAGCAATTAAAGTAGGAATTATATATTAAAAGAGGCGCATCTCTATGCGAGGTTCGCTGTTTTATGAAACCGTTTTTTTGATAAATTCGTACCATCCGCCTTTGGATAAGGCAAGAAAAACATTGGCAAATTCGCAATCTAAGTCAGTTGAAGTGATCAGCCTCGTTACGATATGACCAATGCCGACGCGCTGTCACTGCGACAGGGGGCAAACCCTTACCTGCTGACGTGGACGAGTTTTACTTTTTTTCTCACTATGATATATAGTGACAAATGCCCCTCAAATGCTCATATTTCGGTATACGAAAGGATATTCATGAAAAATCTGCATAAAACCATCGGTTTTATCGGCGCAGGAACCATGGGAGAGGCCATGATCAGCGCCCTTATTCAGGCCGGCGTCATCGCGGCTTCCGCCATTACCGCAAGCGACGTAAGCCGGGATCGCCTTGAGAGTCTGAAGCGCTCTTATGGCATCCATGTTACAGAGGACAATTTCAGCCTTTTTTCTGCCTGCGATATTGTGATCCTGGCCGTAAAACCGTATCATGTCGTGACAATCCTCTCAGAGATTGCCGCTATGAAGGGTTACCGGGTTATTAACCGGAAGCTGGTGATATCCATTGCCGCCGGGATTCCAATATCGAAAATCGAGAACTGTCTCTATCCCCCCCTGGATGTCACCAGCCGCAGCCATCTTCCCGTCATCCGGGTGATGCCAAATACGCCGTCCCTGGTTCTGGCCGGCATGTCCGGCATGAGCCCCAACAGTCACGCAACCGCTGATGATCTGGTAACCGCGGAAAGAATCCTGGAGGCGATGGGAAATGTGATTGAATTCAAGGAAGCGGATCTGGATGCTGTAACCGCCGTGTCCGGCTCCGGCCCGGCTTATGTATTTTATTATATCGAATCCATGATAGAAGCAGGCGTCAAGTCAGGCCTTTCATCTGCAGATGCATCCCAACTGGTACTTGCCACCATCAAGGGGGCGGTTAAGCTTCTGGAGGAACGCGGAGATTCCCCCGAGCATCTTCGCCGGCTTGTCACCACACCGGGCGGGACAACGGAAGCTGCCCTGAAAGTGCTTGAAACACGGCATTTTAAACAGTCCATCGTGGATGCCATCGCAGCTGCTACCGAAAAAGCGCGGGAAATCGGCAGCAGGTAGTGTAACCAATCGGCTAAAATATGCTCACAATTCTTTATATCTGAACGGAATTTTCGTTCAGGCACTACTTAACCCCTTAAAAGAGAGCGTCCATGTTTGCAGAGACCATCAGTTATCCGGCTGCCCTTCTGGCTGGCCTCCTTTCCTTTTTTTCCCCTTGTATTTTGCCGCTTATTCCCGCATACTTTACATTTATCACCGGCTTTACACTGGATGAACTGACAGGATCCGATAGCGGTATTCGAAAAAAAGTTGTTCTTTCGACCCTCGCCTATGTGTTGGGATTTTCATGCGTTTTCATCCTGATGGGCGCATCAGCGTCTTTGCTGGGAAGTTTTATCCATATTTACAGCGATGCCATTCGCATCGTCGGCGGGATCCTGATCATTTTTCTGGGCCTTCACCTGACCGGATGGCTGCGTTTCAATGCACTGGAATTTGAAAAGCGCGTGCATCTGGATAAAAAACCCGTTCATTTTATGGGGATATTTTTGGTGGGAATGGCATTCGGGGCTGGCTGGAGCCCCTGCATCGGCCCGCTTCTGGGTTCCATTCTGATTATTGCCGGCAGCAAGGAAACCGTTTATGAAGGCATTGCACTGTTAAGCGTCTATTCATTTGGTCTGGCCATTCCGTTTGTGGTCATGTCCTTTTTTATCAATGTCATGCTGTCTTTCTTGAAAAAAGCAACGCGGGCCTTGAAATATTTTAATCGAATCGCCGGTATTCTCTTGATTTTGGTAGGCCTGTCGCTCGTATTTAAACTGGTTTAATTTACCCCGATAATTTCTCAATATTTAATAACAAGGATTTTATCCATGAATCGCATTTTCGTCTTTTTCCTGTTGAGTCTCACTGTATTCATAACGACATTTCCTTCGAGCAGTCTTTCTGCCGAAACCATTAAATGGTATTCCCATGAAGAGGGAATGACTTTGGGTAAAAGCCAGCATAAGAAAATATTCATTAATTTTTTTGCCGATTGGTGCGGCTACTGTACGAAAATGGACAAGGGAACTTTCGTGGATCCAGAGATCGTTTCCTATCTGAACAAAAACTTCATTTCCATCAAAGTGAATTCCGACAAGGAAAGCGCGCTGGCCTCCCGGTATAAGGTCCGCGGGCTACCGTCCAACTGGTTTGTTTCGGAATCCGGCGACCAGATTGGAAACTATCCGGGATATATTCCGGCGGATAATCTCCTGCCGATATTGAAATTTATTCAGACCGACAGCTACAAACAAATGGCATTCAAGGATTTCATGAAAATCAAGTAAGATGGCTTTTTACAAGTTCATCAAAGATGGTTTTATGGATTTCTTAAAATACCCGGAGCGTACAAGGGGGAATGTTCATTAATACTTCGTGTTTAAAATCTATTGTGGACACTGCGGCTCATCCGGGTCCCCCTGAAGACGGCCGGTATCAGTCCACAAGTGTATTCCTGCTGGTTTTCGACAAGGTCAAACCCCAGATTCTTGCGATTCAGAAGGCAGACACCGAAGGATATCCCTGGCGCAATCAGGTAGCACTACCGGGCGGACATATTGACCCGGAGGATGACAGCGCAATGGACGCCGGATTTCGGGAATTAAAGGAAGAACTCAATATATCGCGGGACCAGGTGGATTATGTGGGAAGCCTGGGACATTTTCAAACGATCAACCATAAAGACATTCAGGTTTTTGTGGGCTTATGGAACGGAAACGGAATCATCCGGCACAATCCGGACGAAATCTCCAGAACGCTGAAAATCCCGCTGGAAACACTGGTGAACATCCACATGGCCCAGGGCTATCATGGACAGCTGCCGGATGTATTCTCCCTGCTCTACCCCTACCAGGATGTCACCATCTGGGGGGTTACCGCCAAGATTCTTCACCATTTTATCGAAGTTCTCTACCCGCACCTGGCCGGCATCACCTGTCAGCCCGCTGCAAATAGCGATTGATCAATCGAACGGCAATGGATAAAAAAACCATCAGGCCCATTGCGAACAGCAGCCCTGGAATCCAGACATATTGCCGATAAGCCGGAGTTTCATAAGCTGCATGAATTCCGCAAGATCCAAAAAACAAGACGAATCCTGCAAACAACAGCGTTGCAAAACAGACAATATCGGAATCATACCAGGGAAGAATCACTCTTCGATAAACGGGTTTGGGGTCCAGCAGCATCTTATATTTCTGGCCTGCGGCATAAACGGTGATAAACACGAAACAAATCTCGGCCTTTGTCATTGAAGCGGGAAAACATGTTGTGTTTATAGGGATTTTATCCGGAAAAATCAAGCATCGATATTTTATGAAAGGCAGAAACAAACATGCGATACCACTTGATGCCTCTGTTGATGCTGGTCAGCGCCATTCTGTCTTCCGGATGCGCCGCACCTGCAAAGAAAACGATGGTTACTAGTCTGAATATGGAATTCGGGGCTGATACGCTTTTGTCGGGAAAAACCGGATCACCGGTTACCTATGCGGAAATGTTGACGGATATGGAAGACAGCCGGATCATTTATATCGGAGAAAACCACACAGACCCAGCCCACCATCGCATTCAGCAACTGGTGATTCAGGATTTAACTGCGCGGCATCAAACAGCCGTTGGTGTGGAAATGGTCGACCAGACCTATCAACCGGTTCTGGATAAATGGTCTCAAGGGGAACTGAACGAGCAGGAATTCTTGGAAAAAATCCACTGGTATGCAAACTGGCGCTATAATTTCGATCTTTACCGCAGTATTTTCGAAACGGTAAAGGAAAAGCACATTCCTCTCATCGGGCTGAATCTTCCGTTTCACATTCCCCCAAAAATCGCCGTTGGCGGCATCGACAACCTGTTGCCTGAAGATGCCGCGCACCTGCCCCAAACGATTACCCTGAGCGATCCGGGTCACCGCGCTTATGTTGAAAACATTTTTAACATGCACAAATTTAAGGGAAGAGAGAATTTCGAATATTTTTATGCGGCCCAGTGCACCTGGGAAGATACCATGGCCGAGGCTATTTCGAGTCATCTTAGCCAGAGCAAAATGATTGTTCTGGCAGGAAACGGCCACATCATCCGGAAATTCGGCATTCCGGACCGGGTCTTCAGCCGTACACGGGCACCGTTTAAAACCCTGTATCTGGCCCCTGCCGGCAGCACGGTCGACCTTTCATATGGCGATTATATCTGGATCACCGGAACCGGGTGATGTCCCTAAATAGTTGACAAAAAGTTCCAGCTTGCCTACGATTGCCGACAGTTGAATTCAATTTTATTCCGGAGGCAATCGATGAGCGAGCTTGCGCAATTTTTCTGTCCCAATGAACATTGCAAGGATTTGGCGTGCGAGCCACCGTACGACTGCTGGAGCTGGACAAGGACACGGTTAATCGGGTGATCGAGCGGGCGGGCGAGCATTGCGCCTACGTGCTCTCCGGTCTGCTGGCGTCATTGCAACTGACCGAGGTGCAGCTCGACGAGCCGTGGACCTTTATAAAAAAAGGAAAGTTCTGGCAGTGCCGAAGACCTCGAACGCCAGTAGGGCGGACGTGGATCTGGACGGCTATTGATGCCCTTACGCGACTGTTGATTACGTTCTGGATTGGCGGGCGTGGATTGGATCGATGCCCGGCAGATGCTGAAGGATTTGACTGTTCGCAGTCAAGGCAAGCCCCTGTTTGTCTCGGATGAACTTCCACATTACGGCACAGTCCTGGGCGAGTTGTTTCACAAACTGATACCACAAACTCCGACGGGCAAACCTGGGCGGCCCCGGAATTCAGAGCGAATCATTGATGCTGATCTGGATTATGTCACGGTTCACAAAACGCGCCAGGGTGCGCAGGTGATTGGTCGAACGTAAGGTGATTCACGGAAGCGAGAAGCAGGTTCAGGCACGATTGGAGAAGTCACCCAGCCAGACGATCAACACCGCGTAACGAATGTTCCAATCTGGATTGGCTGTCTATGGGACGCGCATCTTGCGCGAAAGGCTCCTACCGTTGCCCGTTCGATGCACTGGCTGAAGGCCAAATTTGCCATATGCGTGGCCTGCTTCAATTTGATCCGGCCTCACGAAACGCTCAGCCGTGGTGAAGATCGAATCTTCCGACCCAAGACTCCAGCTATTGCTGCAGGTGTGGCGGATCATCAATGGACGTTTTCTGAAGTGCTGGCCTACCCAGCACTTTGTCAATGATATGTGGACATCACCAACTATCTTACCCGGCAAAAAAACCTACCAAATCGGCAGCGCGCCCTATCGCGGTGCCTTTCTGAATTGAATATTTTATTTATTTTACAGGTAATTCTGTATGATAATGCATGAATGGTTGCCAATTTATTTTACTGGTGATTGGCAGTTATCGGCTTTTTCCAGCTTCACCGAGACTTCGCGCTGTTAGGATCAATATTGATCTTGAAGATGCATTCACTGAACCCGAATCGGAATTTTTCCGGTACTGCCTGCCAGCACCTACCACAATTCTCGGCTAAAAATGGTTCACAGACTCCTGACTCCTTTCCTCCGTCAAAAAAATCACGATTCAACTTGATCATCGGATCAATTTTCTATAATATTTTGAATTCAATAAAATTTCTCATAACGACTTCGGAAGAAGCCCATCTGAAATTGCTGAGGCTGATACATGTTCCTTAATCCCAATGGTTCCAAATCGCTTTTGTTGCTGGTTGCCGGCTCAAAAGGCGCCATCGGCTCGACCCTTGCGGCAGCCGTTTCCATGCTGAGACATCACCCAGAAAGCGTACTGCCTTATCTTACGACAGCCGGTAAGTTTCCCCGGCTTTTTCCCCAGCAGGCTGTTCATATCGCCGGATGGGATATCGGAGATCCTCCCATGACGGCCGCCATCCAACGGCACGGCGTGCTGCCAAATGCCGTATGGGCGCCTTACCGGGATGAAATCGATCGGATAAAGGTTTTTTCTCCGCCAAGCGAAGGCATGGATCGAGCGGCACAGGTTCAGCAGATAGTTCTCGATATGGAGTCCCTGAAATCCGCTTTTCCGGATGCAATGCCTGTTTTTATCAATCTGCTGCCGGCCTGCGCCGCGGAACCATTGCAGGCGCCTGAAACCCTCTTGCAGCTATCTGCACTTGACGGTTTATCCGAATTTCCGGATCTCTCGTACGCACTTGCTGCGATTTCTTCCGGAATTCCGGTTGTAAACTTCACACCCAATTTCCTGGAATATCCGGCTGTAATTCAGGAAGCTGAAAGAAATGGGGTCTGCATGGCCGGCTGCGATGGGAAAACCGGACAGACCTATTTCAAGGTGGTTCTGGCGTCGGCCTTTAAAGCCAGAAACCTTCAGGTGGATGGGTGGTACAGCCTCAACATCCTGGGTAACGCCGATGGTAAGAATTTAATGGACCCGGAAAGGGCGGCCGGTAAACTGGCAAACAAAACCAATCTTCTGGATGATATTCTGGGATATCCGGTCGGAGAAAAATACGGAATGCCTTCACACAAGGTGCATATCGACTATTACCCCCCCCGGGGTGATGCCAAGGAAGCCTGGGATGTCATCGACCTTGTCGGCCTGTTTGACCTTCCCATGAGCATTCGCATCAACCTTCAGGGAAGGGATTCCATTCTGGCAGTCCCGCTGGTTCTGGATCTGGCCAGATGGATGGCCGCACTTTCAATGTCCGGTCGAAAAGGTCTGATTCCGGAGTTGGGATTTTATTTTAAAAAACCCATGGGAGACTGCCCGCCGCTGACCTTTCAGGAACAGCTGAATTGCCTGCAATTGCTTGAAAAAACTCTTTAAGTTTCTCATAAACACGAATAGCCAGGAGACGATACCATTGATACTGGGTTACAGCACCAACGCATTTGTCAAATACTCGCTGCAGGATTCCCTTAAACGCATCGCCACTCTGGGGTTTAAAGGCGTTGAAATCATGTGCGACAGGCCCCATCTTTATCCGCAGGACTACGGAAATTCGGATCTTCAGGATATCAAGAATACGATTGACCAACTTGGCCTGAAAATTACCAATCTGAACAGCTTTACCCTGTTTGCCGTCGGCGATACATATCTGCCGTCCTGGATCGAATCCGATCCGAATCAGCGCAGTATCCGAATCGAGCATACCCTGGCATGCCTCAGAATCGCAAAGGAACTGGGCTGCGCCAATATTTCAATTCCACCCGGAGGACCGTTGAACGGTATGTCAGAGGATGAAGCCATCCGGCTTTTTCACCAGGGGCTGGACCAGGTGATGCCGCTGGCCGAATCCCTGAGTGTTAAGCTGCTGATCGAGCCCGAACCGGACCTCTTGATGGAAAATTCCGCCCAGTTCAAGGCATTTATCCGCGATATCCGATCTGATGCTGTTGGTCTTAATTTTGATATCGGCCATTTTTTCTGCGCAGGCGAAGAACCGCATGCGACTTTTGAGGATCTGTTCGAATGGATCGGACATGTGCATATCGAGGATATCGCGCTCAGCCGGGTTCACAATCATCTGATCGCGGGCCAGGGCGCCATAAATTTTAAAAAAATTTTTGAATCCATGACCCTGTTAAGATACACCTGTGATATCAGCCTGGAGCTTTATCCCTATGTGGATATGCCGGAAGAGGCCGGTCGCCAGAGCCTTGCCTGCCTGCTGCCGCTGATGCAGGACGCCGGTATTTCGGTTTTGCACTGAAGCGTATATCGTGAAGCGTAAAACGTTTCTTCGGGCGCCGGCTATTTTATCAGCATTTAAGAGGTCTTCAAATTTCGACTGACAGAGGAGTCCCTGACATGTTTTTTCCCAAAACCGTCTGGCTGAACGACCGCATGGAACGAGCCCGGCTGATTTCCCGGCTGACCCGCGAAAAGCTGGCGACATACGGATTTTACCAGGTACCGGAAAATGAAAAAGTTCAATATGTTCGCAGACATTTTAATTCGGTTGCCGAATGCTATGACCTGATGAATACGATCCTGAGCTTCGGCATCCATTATCTGTGGAAGCGAGCCGCCATTCGCGCCCTGAAATTAAGGAAAGGTGACAGGGTTCTGGACGTGTGCGGCGGCACAGGGGATCTGTCCATCCTAGCGACCGGAAAGGTGGGACAAACCGGTAAGGTGATTCTCTATGACATCAACCGGGATATGATTCAGGCCGGTAAAACCCAGAAAAACCACCTTGCCATTCGAAAGCGAATCCAGTATATTCAAGGTGATATTGAAGCCATGTCGTTTCCCGACAACAGCGTTGATGCCGTGATGGTTGGCTTTGGCATTCGAAATGTCACCCATATGGACAAGGGCTTTAAAGAATTGTACCGGGTTCTGAAGCCCGGCGGCAAAATGATGTGCCTGGAATTTTCCAAACCGGTTTCACCGGTCTTCAGATGGCTGTATGACATGTACTCTTTTTACATCATGCCCTGGCTCGGCCAATTGATCGCCGGATCCCGCTCTGCCTATATTCATCTGCCGGAAACCATCCGCCTTTTCCCTCTGCCGGACGAACTTGCCGAACTGCTGGAAGGAATCGGCTTTACTGAGGTCTCATTCAATAGGCTGACCAACGGCATTGCTGTGATCCATATCGGCGTCAAACCATAATAAACGGGCAAATAGGCTATGGGTATAAACCTGAATGATGATTTTCCTATCGCCTATCGCCCATTGCCTATTGCCTATTTGCCTATTACCCGTTTTAAGGAGTTGTCTTGAAAATCAAGTCCGATAAATTGGGCCGCAACAGCCTTTGTCCCTGCGGCAGCGGCCGGAAATACAAAAAATGCTGCGCGTCCAAAGCCCAGGAAGCCGAAGCGCCCTCGATTCCGTTTCTTCAAAGTGAATACAGCCGAAAATACAAGATCCGGTTCAAATCCCCTGAAGATATCGAAGGCATTCGAAAAGCCGGGCGACTGGCCCTGGACTCCCTGGATCTGGCCGAATCCATCATCCGACCCGGTATCACCACAGAAGAGATCAATACCCTGGTTCATGAATTTACCATCAAGAATCACGCCATTTCCGCGCCACTGCATTACCGGGGATATCCCAAAAGCGTCTGCGTTTCGGTCAACGAAGTTATTTGCCACGGCATCCCGGGCAGCCGCGTTCTTCGGGACGGAGACATCGTGAATGTGGATGTGACGCCTATCTTAAACGGCTATTATGCGGATGCCAACAAGACGTTTTTTGTGGGAACCCCCGGACCTGACGCTCAAAAAATTGTCAACGTGACGCGGGAATGTCTACGACAGGGAATGTCCATGATAAAGCCCGGAAACACCACCGGCCACATTGGATGGGCCATCCAGCAGTATGCGGAAAGTCAGGGATGTTCCGTGGTCCGGGAATTTGTCGGGCATGGCATCGGGTTTGAATTTCACGAACCGCCGCAGATTCTCCATTACGGGCAGAAAGGCGATGGTTTCCTGCTGCTTCCGGGCATGGTCTTTACCATAGAGCCCATGATCAATATTGGTGCCCGGTTTTTACACATTCTCGAGGACAAATGGACGGCTGTGACGGATGATGGCAGGCTCTCGGCCCAGTTTGAGCAGACCCTTCTTGTCACGGAAAACGGATACGAAAGCCTGACGCCTTTTGATTGAAGCCGCCCCATGAACCTCGACACGTTATTGAATCATGTTGACAGTCTTAAGCCGTTCCAACAAAGAGCCGCTTCGGCTTCCTTTTCCAAGATCCAGATCCGTTACCGCCACCCGGTTGATCTTATAGGTCAAATCCTGATGGCCATCGGGCGCCCGGTATGCCCAGGTTTCATGAACGGCATAGGGGTAAAATCCCACGTTTCCCAGATACAGCATGACATGGCCTTTCAGGTACAGCAGGGTAATACCGCCGATGGCCTGATCCAGACTGCGGCTTTTGATTATTTCCGGAGTGTCCGGATCAAATTCAGCAGCCCGCTTCCCGACCATTGCCTGATCCGCTGAATTTCGGGGAAAACTCACTCCCACCGTTGCAAAAACCTGCTGAATATACCGGGAACAGTCCTGCTCACCATACATGCCTCCCCATCCATACGGGGCATTGAGCATTTCAAATGCCTGCTGAAGGACATTCCGGGCAGTGTAGGGAAGATAGCCTTCCCTGGCCTGATTTTTTTGAACATACCCTTGCTGCTTGATCAGATAACCTTTTGAATCGCCGATCGGAATCATGACCTGATAAGCATTTTCCACAACCTGGATGAGCGGAAGCCTGACCCCCATCTGCACATATCCCTCGGAGTATGTCAGGGCTGGGTTCCGATAAATATCCGCTTTGGGACGAAGGATCACGACAAAGCGCTCCGGGCGAATAAATTCTTCCAGCACTTCCGGCGAACACCTTGCAACATTGCGGGATTCCACCCATCCGGAACTTGCCGAAGACCTGACATACATCCATTTCATGTCCCAAGTCCGATGCAGAAGCAGCAGCGGTGTTCCCAGTTCCAGGGTATTGTTTTGAAGCATATCAAAATCCACTTCAGACGGATCGCCGTAAAGCTGCTCTGATGTCGGCAATATTCGCTGATCCGAGAATCGAACCACGACCCCGTAACCCGGAGTGATGGCAGGATTGATTGCGGCCATATCAATATAGTCGGTCAGGCTCTCATAAAATTTGCCGGACGCCTGGCGGCCGGATGGAAGATAACGGGGACTATTCCTCAGACGGTCGATGTCTTTTTTCATGGCGGCGGCAAGATCGATGCCTGAATATGGCAACGGAATCCGGGCAATATCGGTAACGGTTTTCAGGTCTTTTTCAATATGACTGTTCAGTTCGGCAATCTGTGCCGCGGTCAATACCAGGGCATCTGGGGACGGATGCCGGCTGATCCAGTAGCCCGCAGTCAGCATGTTGCGGTCGGTGCCTGGAAGAAGGGTTGGCGCGGCAAACGGCTTATGGCTCTGAACACAGCCGGATAGGATAAAAAAAGGCATCAGGAAGCAAATAAACAGAAATTGCGTTTTGCGTTTCATCGATAATCGCCCTCCATGGAAGCTGAAAAAGGATGGGTTTCCTTGAAGAAAAATCTTAGCATGCGGGTACGGGTCGAGGGTTAAGTGAGAAAGCCAGGGATGAAAAGGAGATCGGATAGATGAGCGGAATTACCCCCGCCTTCCTATCCGATATAGATAGTTTCTCAGTAGTGTTTTTCGAAGGGTCAGGCTTTTCCGTATAAGGATTTGACCGCTTCCCGGTCCAGGGAACCGTCCGTCTTCAAGGGAAATTCACTAACGAATTCGACGTACTGAGGTTTTTTGAAACTGGCGATGCGTTCTCCGACAAAGCGAATCAGCTCTGCGGACGTTAAACTCTTGTCTGCATGCAGTTGACAAACCGCCTTGATACCCTCTTTCCATTTTGCGTCCGGTACGCCGATGACGACCGTTTGCGCCACGGCAGGATGCTGAAGGACAACTTTTTCCACCTCCGCCGGATAGACATTTTCACCGCCGGGCTTTATGAGTTCCTTTTCAGCTTTTCGGCCGGCGTAAAACAGGAATCCATCGGAATCGAAACGTCCCAAGATCGCCGGTATGATGCCACCCATCACGGAAAGTATAGGCATTATCTTCCGGCAGCTCCCAATATCCTTTGAAGACCATGGGGCCCTTGACCGTAATTTCGCCCACTGCTCCGGCAGCAACGGGGCGATCATGATCATCCACCAGACGCACATCCGCAAGTGAAATGATTTTCCCGGCCGATCCGGGCCGATCGCTATATCGCCCCATGGTGGCCAGGCAAGAGGTCTCGGTCTGCCCGTACATGCAGTAATAAAAGCCGCCAGTTACGGATTGATAACTGCTCAATCACTTCCGGGGTTCCAAGACCCGCAACGGCTCTAAGGGAGCGGATATCGAGATGCTCTTCCGTTGCAGCCTTTAAAATGGAAGAAAGAATCGGCGGGAAATCAAAACACAGGCTCACGCTTTTTTCCTGGATCAGTTTTGCGGCCGTCTGTGGCATCAAATTTACTGATATTCACATTTGAGGCTCCGGCATGGAACGTACTGGTGGCCATAAAGAGCCCGCCCACATGAAAAAGCGGCAACAGGTTCAAATGCACATCCCGGGACGAGAGCCCGAAGTAGTAATTAAAATGCATGTCTGCGCACAGCATATTGCCATGACTCAGAAGCGCACCCCGGGGTCGTCCGGCCACGGCAGCCGTATGAATAATGACAAAGCCGTCCGTGCTCGCCACATCCGCCGGCGTCATCTGGCCTGGCTCCTCCATCAGCGACTTAAATCCCAACGCATCACCCAGATCGGCTTTCAAATTGTAATGGGCTTCAATAGAAGGCAAATCGTTCCGCCTGGCTTCCAGCATGGGCTGAAATTCCGCATCGGCAAAGGCGATCTTCGGTCGGCAATCGTTCAGGTTGAAACAAACCTCATCGGCCGAAAGGCGCCAGTTAATCGGTAAAACAATGGCGCCCAGGACTGCCGCTGCACCATAAACCAGAAAAAATTCGAGGCTGTTTTTCCCGATCACACCGATGCGATCCCCTTTTTGAATCCCGGCGCGAGATGAGTCCCAAGGCCAAAAGATCCACCTGGTTTTTATATTCGGAGAACGTCAATTGTCTGCCGTCGTCGACCTCCAGCCAACAGATACGACTGCCAAAAGCGACCGCGTTACGATTAATCAGATCATAGAAGGAAAAATCATAAAGTCCCATGGAAATAGTTCCCGCAAATCCTTTCAAGCTAAAAAATCAGGCCCATTATGCATGCACCCGTTTTCATTTTTCAGCCATTTGAGAGAAAAGTTTGTGTTTGGCCCGAATTCCGGCACAAGCCGAAAGTTCCGGGCATGGCTCTGGTCAGCCATCCCTGATGAAAATGAATTATCAGGATGTCCATTAAAGGAACCGGGGCTTAAAAGAGCATGGATACAGAAAATAAGACGCGCTACGTTGATGGGCGGTTTACGCTGACAACCGGGCAGGGTGCTTTGAGAATGATGTACTGCGCCGTTGATCCGACAATTATTTTTTGGGTTTTCGATTTTTTCTCCACCCCGACAAATATCTGGTCGATACCATTTTCCTTTGCGAAGTCTACCAAATCTTCACCGGGTGACATTCCGCGCGCCAGTTGATGCGTCTCACAAGGTATCCCTTTTTCTTTAAGAAATTGTGCCGCAAACACCAGATCCTGTTCAGCCTTACTGATGTCTTCGGGTTTTTCACCCTTGCCGCCCCCCATGGAAGTCATAACAAGTACTTTCGCACCAAAAACTTCAGCATAGGTCCTTGCCAAAGAGAGAGCCGCCTTGGCCACATCCGAGCCGTTATATCCGACTAAAAATTTCATCATCCCCTCCTTTTCCCAGGGATTTTTTTCTGACATTACATCCAGCGTTTGCGCCGCTTATAGGATTTGACTTCCTTAAAAGACTTTCTTCCGCCTCCCTGGGTTATTCCCATGTAGAATTCCTTGACATCCGGGTTTTCCTGAAGTTCCTTGGAGGGTCCTTCCAAAACAATCTTGCCGGACTCCATGATATAGGCGTAATCGGAAACACTCAACGCGATCTTGGCATTTTGCTCCACCACTAAAATAGTGGTATTCATCTCTTTATTTATCAATTGTATGTTCTCAAAGATTTCCTTAACAAGCAATGGCGCCAGTCCCAGGGACGGCTCATCGAGCATGAGCATTTTCGGGGATGCCATCAACGCCCTGGCAATGGCGATCATCTGCTGTTCTCCGCCGGAGCAATAGCCTGCCATCCGGTGTGTGATGTTGGCCAAGCCGCGGAAAATGCGCATACATTAACGCATGATCGGCCCGAATCTTCTGTACCCCGTCCCGCCGGGTAATGGAACCGACACGGATATTTTCATCCACCGTAAGGTGCTTGAATACCCGGCGTCCTTCCGGAACCATCACCGCACCCAGCTTTACCACATGGGTCCCCAGCAGATTGGTGATGTCTTCATCTCGGAATTTGATATACCCTTCCCGGATAAAGCCGTTTTCCGGCTTCAGCAACCCGCTGATAGCCCGCAATGTCGTTGTTTTCCCCGCCCCGTTGGTACCAAGCAAGGCAACGATGCTTCCATCCGGGACATTCAGGCTGACGCCGCGCAGCACCTGAACAATGTCGTTATAAACGACTTCGATGTTATTGACTTCCAGTTGATTCTCGGTTTTTTTCTTATCCATAAGGCGGCTTTTCTAAAAATCCTTACATTTGATGAACTCACAAATGATGAACACACAAAAAGTCCAAGTTATCGTCACGCATGCGAAAGCCGGAATGACGATAACTATCAAAAAAATTGGCATACCGTGCCGTAAACCGCTTACCGGCTTACGGCACAAAAGGCAACGCTCAGTCCATATTCTGAACCCGGCGATCTTTGCTACTTAATCTTTCCCGTATATTCGGGAATAAAAGGCTTGCCCACGGAATGGAAAGCACCATCTTTAACGACATACAATTGCAGCGAGTCAACACCTGTATGATCCGTTTTCGAATAGGTAACCGGTCCAACCGTTGTCCCCGGAGAAAAAGCCTTGTCTCCGTTCATTAACAGAAGTTCTTCATAAAGCGTTACCTTGTTGATTTCCTTGCCTTTGGCCTTGGCCCGCTTGATGACTTCCGTTGCAACCTGAGCCACCATCATGCCGTTTGTATAGTTATGGGAATTGGCGGCCTTTTCGTCACGATTGTATTTTTTTGCCAGTGCAAGCTGTGCCGTTGCACCCGGACTCGGTTCATTCGTGACGATATAGGAGGTGGTCCAGTAGAAATTTTCAGCTGAAGGTCCGGCAAGGGCAACCAGATCGTTGCCACCGGTGTAATGACAGCCCAGAAAGGTGATCTTTCCCGCTTCGCCAAAAGATTTTGCCACAAGCCCAAGACCGCTGGCATCCTTTAACATGGTCGCAACCGGGGACTGAACGGTCTGGCTGATAACATACTGAACGCCCTTGCTGAGAAGGCGCTGCAGCATGGCGGTGTTGTCAAGATCCTTGCCGTGCTCAACGACTTCGACGATTTCCATTTTGAGACCGGCGGCGACTGCCTTTTGCAGATCCTCAACAGGTCCCCGACCGAATGCCGAAGGATGGATAAACATGGCCACTTTTGGCGTGCCCCCTTTGTTGTTCTTCACAACATATTCGGCAAGACCAATGGCCTGGGCGGAATAGGAAGCGATGGGCAGGAAGATGTAGTTTGAATCAATCAGATTGCCGGCATGAAAAGAGGCTGGAATAACTGGCATTTTTTCTTCCTCAAAATCCTTTTTCAACGCCAGCGTGCTGCCCGTGGAATAGTTCAGATAAAACACAATCCCCTGAGACATGAAATCTTCAAAATTTCGTTTGGTTACATCGTTATTGTATTGATCGTCCCGAATCGTGCATTCGATTGTATCATCCCCCAGGATCTTCGTATCATTCACAAAGTTAAAGTAATCTTCAACGCCCTTGGCATAGGGGTTGCCGGCATCGGAAGTCGGGCCGGTGATGGCAAGCGACAACCCGAGTTTATACACTTTTCCGGCAAGCGCCTGGACGGGAAGGGTTAGCATGAAAACAGCCACAAACAGGAACATCCACCTTGTCACGTTATTCTTTTTCATTTTTCCTCCTTAGCGTTAGGTTGTGTTGAGCAGTTACGGTGTTGAAAAGAATTATCTGGGAAGCTAATACCGGAAAGGCCACAGCTTCACGTATGAGCGCACGATACGCCACCAGTTGGCAATCCCGCGGGGTTCAAACATCAGAAACAGAACGATAACAAGTCCAAAGCTCAAGGGCTTCAGGGCAGTGGCCAGATTCGCGGCAAACGTCAGATGCGTTCCCGCCCATTCAGAAAGTTGTTCTACCTGAAGATCCAGCACCTTTATCGCCACCGGCCCCCAAAAAGAGCCGTGCAGGGTTCCGAGGCCGCCGACAATCGCCATAGCCAGAAAGCTGATGGAGTGATGCAATGTAAAGGACTCGATACCGACCCCGCGGTACAGATACGCATTCAAGGCCCCGGCCACACCGGCCAGAAAACCGGCCAGCGCGAAGGCATACACTTTCGTAAATCCAGGATGCATGCCCATGGCATCGGCGGCCCGGTCATTATCCCGCACGGCGACAAGACAGCGGCCATAGCGGGTACGGAGCAGATTGCGCACCGCAAAGCCACAGAGAACAATCACAACCAGGATTGCATAATACCAGAACAAATAGTGCTCGCTGCGCGACACCTGACCGGTCAGCCAAACAACCCTTCCGATGGAGATTGTCTGTCCCTGATTAAAAAAATTCATGAAATTAATGGTCCACTGAAATATCATCTGGAAAGAAAGCGTTGCAATGGCCAGATACAGGTGCTTGAGACGGAGGGCGGGCAACCCGACAATGGCGCCGAAAACCGCGCCCATACACCCTGCTATCAGGATCATCAATGGCCAGGCGTGGGTCAACAGAACGTGACTGTCACCCAGAACCCGAGCAACAGAGGCAATCGTATAGGCCCCGATGCCGACGAATGCCGCATGACCGATGGAGATCAGGCCAGCAAAACCGGTGACCAGATTCAAACCCATGACGGCAATGACAGCCACCAGGATATTATCGATCACCAGCATGTATTTATTGTCCACCTCGATAAAGAACGGCCAGATAAAAAGACAGAGAATGAGCAGACACATTGCCGTCCTGTCCAGGCTTGTAAAAAAAATTCGCTGCTCTTCTTTATAAGAGGAAAAATAGTTTCCGGTGGCCAGCCAACGATTTGATGACATAGTTATACCCGCTCTATTTCGTGTATTCCAAATAAGCCATGGGGTTTAAAAAGCAGGATCACCAGCAGGATGATATACGGCATGACCTCACCGGTGCCGTTGAGTCCCCAGTTACCATCCAGATATCCGCTGGCGAACTGCTGTATCAATCCCATGATAATTCCGGCCACAACCGCGCCCAGAATCGAATCCAGCCCGCCGAGAATCACCACCGGAAAAACAACGATCCCAAAAGCGTGCAGGGTTTCAAAATTCAACCCGGTGATATTGCCGATAATCCCACCAGCTGCGGCAGCGCTTAATCCGGCTGTTGCCCATGCCAGTCCAAACACCCGGGGCACCGAAATACCGATGGACATGGACGCCATCTGATCGTCGGATACCGCCCGCATGGAAATTCCCACCGTTGATTTTTTGAAGAACCAGGAAAAGGCGCCGATCAAGGTGAACGTGATGACGACACCCACCATCTGGGTCCATGACATGGACACACCGGCAACTGAAATCGGGGTTGTCGGAAGAAACGGCGGAAATGAAAAATTTTCCGAGCCAAAGGGGGTCAAATAAATCAGCCCATCCAGGATAGACATTAAGCCGATGGTTACCATGATGACGGAAATAATGGGTTCTCCGATCAAGCGACGCAGAAACACGCGTTCCACGCTCATGGCCAGAAAAAAAGTAATCACCATGCTCATGGGAAATGAAATGTAGATCGGAATATCCACCCAGACCGTTAAGGCATACGTGATAAAGGCCCCGGCGGCAATAATCTGCCCGTGGGCGATATTGAGCACCCGGCTTGACTTGTAGATCAGCACAAATCCAAGCCCGGAGAGGGCGTAAATCGATCCGACGACAATACCACTGACCACCAGTTGAAAAAAATAGCTCATCTGTCCTCTTCCATTGTGTAAAAATGGATGGTTGTATCAACCGTTGTTGTTTGGCCGTCCTGATACTGATAGAATGCCTCAACCCTTTTCTCTGTTACGTTTTCGTCATACAATGCCTCATACAGATCATTGTATTTTTCCCGAACAAATTTACGCCGGATTTTTCCGGTTTTGGTCAATTCTCCATCATCCATATCCAGCAGCTTGTAGAGAATGGCAAACCGCCGAATCTTAAAATGGGGTTTCTCGGCATTCCGGTTGATTTTCAAAACCGCACCCCTGATCAGCTCGGCAACTTCGGGCTGGGCGGAAAGATCCATATACGTGCTGAAAGAAATTCCCCTGTCCTCGGCCCATTTCCCCACGACAATGGGATCAACATTTATCAGGGCGGCGACATACTCCCGTTTATCCCCGAAAATAACCGCCTCCTTGATATAGGGACTGAACTTCAGACGGTTTTCAAGGAACATGGGGCTGAACATATCACCGTCTTTATTGTGCATCACGTCCGAAACCCGGTCGATTACCACCAGATGCCCGTTTTCATCAATATAACCGGCATCTCCGGAATGGAGCCAGCCGCCTTCGAGCAATTCGGCGGTTTTTTCAGGCAGCTTGTAATATCCGGGGGTAACCGAGGCGGACCGCGAGAGGATTTCCCCTGTTTCGGAAATTCTGCACTCGGTTCCCGGCAGCGGTTTTCCCACCGTGTCGGGCCGGACATCCCCGTCCCGGTGCATATAGGCGATACCGACAATTTCCGTCTGACCGTAAATCTGCTTTAAATTGACACCGATGGCCTGGTAAAACGTAAAGAGCTCGGGCCCCAGGGCTGCACCCCCGGTGTAAGCTCTTCGCAGCCGAAGCAGACCGATCTGGTTGACAAGCGGCCGAAAAATAATCTGCTTGCCCAACCACGCCAGAAAGCCAAGTTTGCCAGGCATTTTTTTGCCGGACATGCGATATTGGGCCGCAGCTTCTCCTACTTTCATGAAGAAATTATATAGGGCGCGGTTCAGCCAGTAGGATTCATCAATTTTAAGCCAGATCTGAGAGCGTATGGTTTCATAGAGTCTGGGAGCGCCGAACATGAAATGCGGCCCGATTTCCTTTATGTCTTCCATAGCGGTCTCAACCGACTCCGGGAAATTGACGGCTATCCCGGTGGCCATGGCAACACCGAAGGAGTTCATCTGCTCCCCGATCCAGGCAAAAGGCAGAAACGAAACATACTCATCGGTTTCTTCCAGCGGATCGACATTGGTGATCTGAAGCCCCATATTGATATAGTTGCGATGGGTCAACATGGCGCCTTTCGGCTGTCCCGTGGTGCCGGACGTCAGACATAAATGACAGACATCATCCGGCTTTCCCTCATCCACCAGCAAATTAAACAGCTTGGGATCTTTCTGGTGGACGTCTTCTCCGAGTTTATAAAGATCGCCAATAAACATGAACCAGTCGTCGGTCTGGTAGCCTCGCATTCCCCGGGGATCTTCATAGATGACTTTCTTGACCTGGGGGAGCCGGCCTCTAACCTCAACGACTTTATCCACCTGCTCCTGATCGTTGCAGAAAACAATACTGACATTTAAGTAATCGAGAATGTCGCCGATTTCATCCGGGAGGCTGGTTTGATAAATGGCGGCTGAAATACCGCCCACGGCCTGAGCACCAATGGCCACAAAAAGCGTTTCCGGAATATTATCGCTGATAATGGCGATTTTATCCTCTTTATTAAAACCGATTTTTTTAAGCCCAAGACCGGTTTTACGCACAAGATCATAATACTGATTCCAAGTATAACTGTTCCAGCAACCGAAATCTTTTTCCCGCAAGGCAACCTTATCTCCGGTAGCTTCCACCCGCCACCGCAGGAGTTGCGGAATGCTGTACTGTATCAAATGGTCTTTGTTTTCCATACGAATATTACTCTTCTCCAATATAGGCCTCAATCACCTTGGGATTGGACGCAACTTCTTTCGGCGTTCCCGAACCAATCACTTCCCCAAAATCGAGCACGTAAATCTGGTCTGAAATATCCATGACAACACCCAGATCATGCTCAACCAGCACCACCGTAATCCCCCATTCCTTCTTTAAATCGAGGATGAAGCGAACGATATCTTCCTTTTCCTCGATATTCATTCCAGCCATGGGTTCATCCAGAAGCAGCAATTGGGGCGCCAGGGTAAGGGCACGGGCGACTTCAACCCTTTTTTGAATCCCATAGCTCAGATTGCCCACCATTTTTTTCCGGTAGGGCTCAAGCTCCATAAAATCGATTACCTTTTCCACATAAGCTTCGATTTTCCGCTTCCAGCCGTGACGCCTTGCCGAAATAGATGATTGCGTGCAACAGAGAGTAATGCAGATTTTGATGACGGGCCAGAAGGAGGTTGTCGAGCACGGACAGGCCACGGAACAGTTCCAGATTCTGAAACGCCCTGGCAATCCCCATATTGGAAATCTGGTGAGGAGAGGCATGGGTCAGGTTGCGCTGACCATATTGAATTTCGCCCATGTTGGGATGGTAAAATCCGGAAACACAGTTTAAAAGACTCGTTTTCCCGGCCCCGTTGGGTCCGATAATTGATGTGATGAATCCCGGCTCGATGCTCAAATTGACTTTGGACAGTGCTTGTAACCCACCGAATGTAAGCGTAACATCAGAAACAATTAGATGCGCCATAGATTTCTCAAAATTCGCTTGTTCGAAATGACTGTTTAGGGTTGCCGGTTAAAACCGGCTTTGTCCGGATCAACTTGCAGCGGGCAATTCAGCCGGCAGCGATAAGCCAATCGGCAACCATTAAATTGTTGTAAGACTATATAATGAATATTGTTCATTATCAAAGAAAAAAACATCCCCTACCCACCCCCAAGTATGCATTGCTTTGCGAACGAAACGCCATTGCAACAGATTTGCCTTCCGACTGCAACACACAGGTCACACAGGCAGAAAAGATATTTATAATCCGTTGCTCAGGTTTGGTGAGCAGATTTCGTCGGCTAACACAGAAATGACCAGCATCCGCATGAACCGCTTCGCATCAAGCCGTCTGTTAAAGCGTAGTATCAGCATACCGAAATTAACAATAATGTCAAGTTTTTAAAATAGTGGGCTAATAGTAGTAATTAACCACTATTATTCCATGGTCAGAAGATGGGAGCGCAGATTTATTTTATTGTTTCTTAGACCCAATTTATCCCGGATATTGTACCGATGAAACAGAACCGTATTTTTGGAAACCAGCAGCACCTCCGCAATTTCCTTGTTGGTCTTTCCCTCTTTGACCAGACCGGCCACTCGAATCTCGACGGGGGTTAATTTAGCAGACCCCGATGTCAGTTTGTTGATAAATGGCGAACTGATATTGTTCAAATTGGTTTCCAGAATCCGCATCAACGTCCGCTGGTGCGTGTCCAGGCGGCCGCTGATGACTTTCTGCAAATAGGGGTTGACAAGCTCCTGAATATTTCGCAACACGATTTCACCCAGTTCTTTCTTGTCTTCCTCCCGTTGTTTCAGCAGCACCCTGAGGGCAGTATTTACTTCCTCCAGATGATGGGACTGAGCCTGAAGCTCTTTTTCTCGCTTTCTGAGTGCCTTTTCAGCCCGTTTTCGGTCTTCGATTTCCTGCTCCAGCTTCAGGTTGGCCTGAGCCAGTTCAGCTGTCCGCTCTGTTACCAGCTCTTCGAGGTGACCGTGATATTTATCCAGTTCTTCTTCAGCCCGCTTTCGGGCGCTGATATCCCTCATGGTGACGATATTGCCAAGCGGCTGACCATCACGCCCCTGGTAAAGGGTGGAGCTGAGCTGAACATCCAGAACCTTCCCCTCGCGTGTCAACCGCCGCGTCTCGAATAGACTTATTTTTTGGCCGCTTAGCATCCGTTGAATGGCGGCCTTTGTCTCCGGCACGTTTTCCGGGGGTACAAAGTCGATCTGCTTGCCCAGAAGCTCATCTCGCGACAAGCCGAAGGTCTGTTCAAAGGCCGGATTTACGTAGGAGGCAACGCCCCGCATGTCGTAAACCACAATGGGATCCGGGGAAGATTCAAGAAAGGTGCGGTAACGCCCCTCGCTTTCCCGCAAAATGGCTTCCGTTCGTTTGCGTTCGGCCAGTTCGTGGCGGACATCCGCATATAACCGTGCCTTTTCCAGGGCAATGAGCGCCAGAGCGGCAAACCGTTCCAGAATGGTGATATCCTCGCCGCTAAACTTTTTGTCTTCTTCCACATGCGCCAGGCCGATCACCCCCAACACCCGGGAACCGTATTTTAACGGAATCCCTACAATGGAATGAAGGCCATCCAGGTTCTTATCGGGAATACGGCCCGGCCAGCGCTGATAATCCTCGACCACGACCGGCGCCTCGATCTCCCATACGCGTCCGCCCATGCCCTGGCCGATTGCGACCCGACGCCCCAGCTGGCTTTTAAAAAAGCCCATCCCTACCTGCATCTGAAGCTGTTCTTCCCCGGGTTCCAGAAAATAGATATAGCCGTGCGCCGTGCCGGTAAGCGAGGCGGCCCGCTCAAGAATGTTTTCCAGCAATTCTTCTTTATCGAGCTTATCGATTAACCCCAGGGATGTTTCGTGCAGGGCCTTTAAATAGGCGCTTTGGCGATAAAATGCCTCTTCCGCCGCCTTTAAACGTCGTAATTCTCCGGCCAGGGTGCGAACCTGGCGCTCTAATTCAGCAAAGGAAGGTTTATCCGTCATGAATCTGAAATCCCGAAGCCGATTTCTTTTTGCATATTGTCGATTCTGGAAAAAATCTCTTTCAGCATGGTCTGTTCAATCCGGGACAGTTTTTTAGGATTGATGTAATTATCCGGCGCCGCTTTTTCCACCATCATGGCATTGATCTGCCTGGCAAATCGCAGTTGCATCAAAAAACTGTACGCGTGTTCCATTTCATTATACATATCCCATGAAAGCATTTTTCCCCTGAACAACTGATGCAGTCTTTCCTGGGTATTGGTTTCAGACAAGCCGTGCTTTAATGCATAAATTCTGGCAATATCAACAATCGGCACCATGACTTTTTTAATGTCAAAAGCATCCCGGTGCTCTCCTTTGGACTCAACAATAAAATTTCTGAAAAAACCAATGGGCGGTTTGAAGTGCTGAGCATTTTCCGCCATGAACCGGAAAAAAAACGGCCACTCTGAAAGCGCATCCATCAGGAAGCCTCGCAGTTCGCCAATGAGTTCCGCCTTTCCTTGGGCGCATCTGAAATCAAAAAAAATGGCGGAGTTCAATAAATCTTCAGATTCCGCAACGCGTATCCATGAAAGAAAATAATTCTTCCACACAGACAGGGGCTGACACCATTTGGGGTTTTTTGCCATGATGTTCCCCTTGCAGAAATCGTAACCCACATCATTCAGCCATGAGCAGATAACCTGCCCCAATTCCAGAAAATAGGTTTGATGGGTCTCAGCATGGACTCCTGCGACATCTTCAAAAATAATGGCGTTATCCTGATCAGTCTTCAGGGTCTGTTCCTTGCGGCCTTCGCTGCCCATAACCATGAAGGCAAATGCGCAAGGCGGGGGCCCGTTTTTTTCAATAGCAAAGGCAATGATTTTATTCAATATGGCATCTGAAATCGTTGTTATCAACCGGGTGAGGTTCCTGGCTTTGGCACCGTTTGAAATCAGTCCCTGAATAACGCCCGGCATAAGCTGATATTGCTGTTTCAGGGCCCCAACGCTGTCTGCCGTCGATATTTCGCGGATCAGAAAAATGGGGGACTGGCCCTGGGCCGCCAGAATATCCTTGTTGGTTATAATGCCGATCAGCTCATCTTCTGGACCCGTCACCCCAAGATGTTTATAATTGTCCTGCATCATGCGCATGAGCGCTTCAAAAACCAAAGCCTGAGATGAAATCGTCTGAAGTGGAAACGACATGATTTTTTCAACAGGGTTTTGAATATCCAGGCCGCTGGCAATCACTTTTTGCCGCAAATCATTGTCCGTGACAATGCCGACAAATTCATTTTGATCTGATTTGACCAGAATGCTGCTGCATTTGAGCCGGCTCATCAATTCAGCAGCAGACTGAATGGTCGTTGCGGAAGCGCAGGATATCAGCTTCTCCTGGGTGATGCTGCTGACCGGCTGATTGAGAAACTGGAGCGCGTCTTCTCCAGGCAGCATCGTCTTGGCGACAATGGATGCATAAGAGCGGTCCAGCATGCGTTTGCCGAACGTATCGGTAAAATACTCTAAAAACTGCTTGTTCCGGTTGCATGCCTCCAGAAAACATGTTTTGGGCCAGACATAAAAATACGTATCTTCGGTAGTTATAAGGGACCGGATGGAAATGGAATTGTTTATCAGCATGGAGATACCGCCAAAAAGATCGCCCTCGCTCATCAGCGCAGACTGGACGTTATGGTCGCTTTCCTCGAAATAGCGCTCCGCAGCGCCACTCTGGATGATATACAGCGATTCGATCTTTGAGAGGCCTTGCGTAAATATGACCGTATTTCTCGGATAAAAAACCAGGCTCAACTCCATGGCGACTTTTTCGATTTCTTCCTCCGAAAGAAAGGAAAACGGGGCAATGCCAGTTAAAAAATGAAATGCACGGTTTGAAGCAAAGATGGACACATAGGATTCATCGACCATGCGCTGGCCGAAGGCGTCCACAAAATACTTATTAAAAAAGCGATAATTGCGGCATAACTCGAGAAAGACATCCACCGGGATCGTAAAACACTTTGCCTCTCGCGTGACCTTTGCAGTTCTGACGCTAATTCCTGAATTCATCAGAACGGAAATTGCCCCGAAAATCTCTCCCTTAGCCAGCCTGCTGATATATGATCTATGATCTTCCTGCTCATAATAAAGCTCGATCTCACCGCTTTGAAGGATGTAGATTCCGTCCAATTTCGAGCGACCCTGCGAAAACAGAATCGCGTTTTTCGCAAAGGACCTTAAGTCTGCGGATTGCGCCACACGCTCAAGCTCTTTTTCAGGAAGCGATGCAAAAATTCGAATTTGAGACAAGAAATTCAGAGCCTGGTTGTTCATGAAAATCCCATTTTGACTTATTACGCGTTGTGTTAAACAGTTCTAAAAAACGACGAAAGATCGGGGCAATGATCAATACGAAAGTTTGGCATATCTGGTTTTTCTGGAAGCCTTAATCGCATCGTTCAAAGTCAGTATGTCGTTTCTTGCCAGAATCGGTATGCATTTCAGCAGAATCTCGGCTGAAGCCAACGCATCGCCAAGCGCCGTATGTCTTCCGGTGATGCCGATGCCCAGCCGCTCAGCGATCGCCTCGAGGCCATGACGCCGGTGTGAAGGGTGAATCACGGCCGAAAGAAACATGGTATCCAGAACCGGCTGGGTAAATCGAACGGGTGAAATATATTCCTTGACCTGAAACATCCGAATGTCAAAGGCCACGTTATGCCCGACCAAAACCGTGTTTTCCGCAAACTGATAAAGAAGCGGCAGCACTTTATCAATGGTTGGCTGGCCCTGAAGCATTTCCGGGCGAATGCCGTGGATTTTTATGGACTCCTCCGGCACTTCTCTGCGTGGATCCACCAGAACGTTAAAAATCTCATTGTTCAGCAACCGCCCATTCACGATGCGGACCGCACCGATGGAAATAATCTCGTCCGAAAAAGGATCCAGCCCCGTTGTTTCCGTATCAATGACCGTATAGGTAAGGTTGGAAAGCAGTTGTCCCTGAAGATCCGGACTGCTGTCCGGACGGTTCAAAAGATCAAAGTCATAAAATTCCGGACGACTGGTTGCAAGGGTGACGGGGGCAATGCTTCTGACCCGTGAAGGCTCTGCGGAAGGAATGAACACGCGAAGACATGCCTTTTCCGGCGTTTTCTGCTTTAAGGACGACCACCATTCGGCTTCATGCTTCAACAGGATATCGTTCAGTTTCAGATATCCCACCCCTTTTTCATGCATTACAATGCTCTCGTTACATTCATCAAGGACCGTTTCTGAAAGCGGTTCGCCTGTCCAGATGATATCGACGTGAATATAATCCCGCTCAATTGCCGCCAGGCATTCAAATGTTGAATTGCCAGTGATTTTTCCAAGCTGTTTTAAAAGAAATGACATTGCGGATGTCAGATAATGGTTATCTGCGTATATCCAGGCAGGTTCATCGGGCATGCTGATCTGAAGCATTAATCCTTGTTCCCGGACAAGTCCTTGAATCATTTCAAGCACGTTTTGAATATTGGTCGGAATCAGCAGAAGGTTGAAATGGGATGGGCTAGAACCTGGCGTTTCTGTCAGTAAACAATCGGAACCCGATACCATTCCATGGGGCGTAAAGGCTCTGACCGGATCGGAATGAGTTTGCGTGATATTGTTGATTCTCAGAATAAACCCGGCCAGTTCATGCATGTAAATGAGGATAGGAACGATCTCGACCTTAAGGAAATGGCCGTAAGGCCCCAAAGTGGCAAAACAGGTGCCGGTATTATTCCGAGACTGCGCCAGTTTTTCCGTAATTTCCGAAAAAGCATGTTGAATCTGCGCTTGATTGATAAAACTGGTTACATTTCGACCCAGTCCAATAAACTGAGAGGTTAAAAACGCATTTTGCGCATCTGTCTTTAATTTTTTCTGATAACTCAGAAATTCTTCCGCCTTCTCGTTGAACAGCAGAATGACCCCTGACGGATTACAGACGATGACGCCTTCGGAAAGGCACGAAATGATGGAGGCCAGGATATTTTTTTCCTGCTCGAGCGCTTCTGCGGAAAGACGGATTTTATCATCGATGCTTTTTTTCAGTGACTGATGACGATCTGCTCCCTCATTAATCAAGTTTGCCAGACGTTTAAAGTCTTTTAAGGCGTCGATGTCGATACGGTAAGATGGGTTTGCGGAATGAATGATCTGTATTTCATCCGATAATTTTACGGATCGGCAGCACATAGAATTGAAATATAACGAAAAGGACTGCCCCCCATCCGCAGAGCACCAGAATAGTAATAATAAAATAAACGCTGAAATTATCCGCGACGATTCCGAGCAGTGCCGACTGGTCTTCCGGCTTGAGTTGTTTCAGGAATAAGAATTCCAGACCGAATAAAACCACCAGAAACGCCAGCGTTGAAAAAGCGGCACCAAATTTATTGACCGATCTCAATAGATGCATCGATTTGGCGGAAACATTCATGAATTGTTTAAGGACTTCCCCCCCCGCACCGCAGTCCGCTCTATCCCACCCAGAGATACATGAAGCACCCGATATAGACAAAGATGACGATCTGAACCACCAGCATTCTAAGACGCGTCAAACCTGAGGCGGATTTAAGGGCGTGAAACACAATCGTCAAGGCAAATGCCGATGCCGCGCATGAAAACGTGTAAAACACGCCGCCGGTCAAGTTGACCTGAAACGATGCCAGAGCCGGAGCCAGAGGCCAGAAAGAAATCCAGGCCATGCCAAGGGCCAGATAAATCGGCATAAACATCGTTGACCCGCCAAACCCCCTGCAGAAAACCCAGGCGAACAAGGCCATTCCCCCATGAATCAGAAAGGAAACCGAAATGCCCATCAGAACCAGGGTTAACCGGATATGAAGCGAGAGCGGCTCGCTAACTCCCGGCTCCAGAAGATATCTGCTGAAATGAATGGCGCTGAAGCCATAGATCAGGCCAAACATCCCAACGTTGATCGCCGTGTAAGCCAGCGAGAGCTTGTTCTGGGTGATGACCTCGCGGTACACTGCCTCTTCGAATCGCAGGATGCGGATCATATGCTGCATGTAACCCATAAAAACCTTTCAGATAACACCTGACCAATACGATCATTGGAGCCGCAACCGGTTTGCAGAATGTTTTATTTTATTCAGAAAACATGGATTAAACAAGAGAAAAACCGTCAATAAAAAAGGGGAGCTGGAATCCTCCACCTCCCCCTTGCGGTGTCAAACATGCGTTTTGATTATGCCCAGGGCTGAAGACCCCAGATGGAGATAAAAACGCAGACTACCGCCAGAACCAATGGCCAAATCATACCATTGTAGCGGTTCTCGTCATAATCGCCCCATCCATGAATCCGGTCGATGACTTTTTTATCATCCAGGCTCGGTGCCCAGGCGGCAAGCGCGGGAATGCGATTAAAAATCATGGATAGAAAGATGAAAAGTGTGAAAGAAAGCGGCACCGTCACTAGTCCGCCGGACATGCCAAGGGCTGCAACCGCTCCTTTTCCCACGACAATGCCGGGGAACACATGGGGAGAGATGATGATAAAAATAAGCCCGCAGATGTTGGCCGATACGATCAGGGCCAGCTTGTTGGCTTGTTTCCACCACACGCCCAGCAAAATTCCCGGTGTTGCCGTTGAGGCCAGAAGGCCAAAAGCCCAAAGAATACTGGTAACCAAAAATTTAGGCGGTTTGAAGGCCAGCAGAACCGCGATGACGCCACCCATTGCCAGGGCCACAAACCCCCATCTGATCCGGGTCTTGGAATCCATTTTCGGAGCCAGAATGCTCAGAAGGTCATTTCCCACAAGCCCGGAGATGGCCATCAAATTTCCGCCGACCGTCGAAAGGCCGGCTGCCAGTGCGCCGCCCATGACAAAGGCCGCCACCCACATGGGATTGTAAAACACATTGAGGATCAGAAGCGTCTGGTCTGCCTTGGCGATGGTTTTTCCGGTTGTTGCCACAAAATAATTGCCAGCAAACCCGCTGGTATAGGTTCCGGCAAACAGCAGCCCCAGAAAAAGCACAAACCATACCACGGCCCATCGTGCGCTCTTGACGCTTGAGGAGGTAAAAACGCGCATGGCAAGATGCGGCAGTGCCACGGGACCCAGGGTAAAGGCCGGAATCAGGGCAAAATACCAACGGAAATCATATTTCATGTCAAAAAACGTCGGCAGCACTTTCAACATGCTCGGCACCATGTCGCCGTATGCCAGAGGCGGAAACCACCATCCGGATGAGCCCATGCTTTTCATGATCGCGCCCATGGGAACGACCATGGCGATCGTCATGATGATCATCTGAAAAGCCGCATTGTAGGAGGCCCCGTACATGCCGCCCAGGGTCACGTAGCCTATGGTGGCAACACCTGCGACAATCAGCCCGATGTTGTAAGGAATGCCGAAGAGCATTTCAAAGGCCTGGCCCAGACCGATCATCTGGCCGAGGGCATACATGACCATGATCAGGATCATCCAGCAGACGATGGTCAGGGTGGCGCCTTTGCCGTAGCGGGCCTTGATAAAAACAGCCGGGGTAAAGGCTTTCATTCTTCGCAGGCTGGTTCCGTAAAGAAGGGTCAAAAGCGGAATGGAGATGGCCCACTGAATCCACAGATAGACGAATGGAACCTGCATCTTGGCTATCAATGCAATGACGCCCAGAAATGTGGCCAGGCTGGCCCAGGTAGCAGCCATGCCCAGTCCATTTGTCACCGGGCCGATTTTGAATCCGGCTGCATAGAAATCTTCCTCGCTTGTAGTCATTCTGCTGGCCCACCAGCCGATCAGGTAACAGATGAGAAACAGAACGCCTACAACGGTAATACCTATCCAGACATTGGTGATTGCAAATTCACTGCTCATGGTTATTTCCCTCCTGTCTTGTCGGACATGACTTCCTGGCCCTGTGTCTTGGCATACGCTTCCATGTCATCGTCAAATTTATTGCAGACAAGCGCCATGACGATGCAGACAATCATCATGCCGAACCAGCCCATCAGGATCGGGACAATGTATTCGACCGGAAACCCCCACAGCATGCCGCCTTTCAAACCCGGAAACAGCACGAAAACGGATGCGAAATGGCCGCTCAGTATCAACAGAAAGCTGAAAATTATGGTAATCCATATTTCCTTCTTATAAAGTTCTTCCTTCATGAATGTGAATTCCTTGTTGTCAAAGGTGAGATGGAGTCTGAACCCACAACCCCTGTTCCTGGCAGAATGCGGCCAGAAACAGGGGTGCATTCAGAGGCTTTACGGGATAAAAAGCGACTTTATTTCTTACCCCATTCCGCATTGCGCAGCTCAACCCGGCGGATTTTTCCGCTGACGGTTTTGGGAAGCGCGGTGACAAAATCAATTTTTCTCGGGTATTTATACGGCGCCGTGACTTTTTTGACATGTTCCTGTAATTCCTTAACCAGCGCCTCGCTGCCGGTAAAACCCGGCGCCAGAATGACAAAGGCCTTGACGACTTCACCACGGGTTTCATCCGGGCTGGAAACCACCGCGGATTCGGCAACCGCCGGATGCTCGATCAGGGCGCTTTCCACTTCAAAAGGCCCGATGCGGTAGCCAGAGGTCAGAATCACGTCGTCCGCTCGGCCCACGAACCAGAAATACCCGTCCTCGTCCCGGTAAGCCCGGTCCCCGGTCAGATACCAGTCGCCTTTAAACGCATTTGCGGTTCTTTCAGGCTCTTTCCAGTATTCTTTAAAAAGACCAAGGGGCCGGGTCGGCTTGACTCTAACCGCGATGTCACCCTCGGTATTGGCCGGAACAATGGCACCGTCATTATCGACGACCTGAAGGTCAAAGCCGGGGGTCGGTTTTCCCATGGACCCGAACCGGGGTTCAATGCAGGGAAAGCTTCCGCACAGAAGCACGGTCTCGGTCTGGCCATAGCCATCCCGGATGGTACAGCCCGTCGCCTTTTTCCAGACTTCGATGATTTCCGGATTCAGCGGCTCGCCAGCGCCCACACAGTGGCGAAGGGTTGGAAATTTGTAATTGGAAAGCGGCTGAAGCACCAGCATGCGGTAAATGGTCGGCGCCCCGCACATGGTCGTTACCGGGTACTGGGAGAGAAGCTCCAGGGTTTTCTTGGGATCAAAGCGATCCGTACAGTGAACAAACTGGGCTGCACCGCAGAACCAGGGCCCGAAATAACTGCTCCAGGCTGCCTTGGCCCAGCCCGTATCGCTGATGTTCCAGTGCATGTCTTCCGGCGAAAGATCCAGCCAGTACTTGCCGGTGACCTGATGGCCCAGCGGATAGGAAGTATGGGTATGCAGGGCCATTTTGGGAAAGCCGACCGTACCAGAAGTGAAATACACGATGGCTTCTTCATCGCTTGCGGTCTTGGCGGTTTCAAAGACATCCGAAGCGGCGCTGACAACCTGCGTATAATTCATCCAGCCCTTCCTGTCGCCGCCGATAACCAGCTTGCATTTCAGGGTCGGGCACTTGTCTGTCACTTGCGTCAAGCTTGGGCGCATTGGCGTTATCGGTAATAAAACAGGCTGCCTTGGACGTATTGACCCGGTATTCCAGATCCTTGGAAGTAAGCTGGGTGGTTCCAGGCGCAATGACGACGCCCATGCGGATACAGGCGGTAAAAACTTCCCACCATTCGATCGAACGGCCCAGAACGATCATCACCACATCGCCCCGTTTCACCCCCTGCTGGGACAGAACGTTACACAGTCTTTTGGATGCCTTGCTGAAATCCATAAACGTCCGTTTGGCTTCAAGGCCGTCATCATTTATCCAGTGCATGGCCAGCTTGTTCGGGTCCTGAGCGGCCCATTTATCAATAACATCGCCCGCAAAATTAAAATATTCCGGCACGTCCCATTTAAATTCAGCGTAAGTCTTTTCATAATCCGTCATGTTGTGAGTCATGGTTTTTTCCTTTTTATGGCCGGATCCATTCCGATCCCGACCGGTTTATATGATTTGCCTGAAAAAGACATCTCTTGGATATTTCCGGGTATATTGCGCCGTCCCCACCTCCTTATATTTCTGAAAAATATTGAAAATTATTTATTATATAAAATAAATACAATTTATTAAATTCAGTATAATAAAGCTTGTTTCTATTGATGAATTGAATTCATTTATTTTATTTTAAGTTAATTCTTCAACAGACAACCACTCGTTCTTATATAATAATAATTAACAAGATCTTTATAATATGAACGAGCGCTCAGTCATAATATTGAGCAACTTATTAATCCAAAAAAAACATCTTGTCAAAACTTTTTTGCAGGGGAGAATCCGTAAATGAAATTCAGGAAGGGAATGTCATATCCTTGAACCAGGAAACACTCATTTTCTGGGGAGCAAAAAGCCAGGCCCTTTAACTTCTGCCTCCCGACCCGTTGCCAATAGCCTATAACCCATGACTCTGTGCTTTCTGATAAACACTTGACAAAGTCAAAAATGACATGATAATGTTACACGACTGAGCGCTCGTTCATATCATAAATATAACACTCTAAGCAGCACGGATCACTATGCAGCATTCACCCCGAAGAACCAAAGATGTCGAGACGCTGATCAAAAACCCGGATCTGGTGGAACGCAGGCGCCGGCAAATTGTCGACGCGGCTGTTGAGCTGATCATCGAAAATGGATTTCACAAAACCACGACCCGGCAGATCGCCAGTGCAGCGGGCTTTTCCATCGGCTCTCTCTATGAATACATCAAATCCAAAGAAGATATTCTCTATCTGGTCTGCGATGCCATTCATGAAGAAATGGCGCAACACGTCACCGAAGCCCTTTCCAAGACCGATTCAGGCATCAAAGGGCTGGCAGAGGCCATTCGGGAATATTTTCTGGTTTGCCATCGCATGAGCGATCATATTCTGCTTATTTATCAGGAAACCCAGTCCCTGCCATCACAGTGGCGAAAGCGCGTGCTGGAAAACGAGGTTCAAATCACCGGACTCTTTGTCAATGTTCTGGCCAATCTATCCGCATCCGGGGATCTGCCGTTCATGGACGAAAAACATATCGAGCTGGCTGCGCACAATATCACGGTGCTGGGTCACATGTGGACGTTTCGCAGGTGGTTTCTGGCCCGCCATTACAATATCGAAGACTATATCAACATTCAAACCCGATTGATCTTAGGGATTGATGCCTTTACAGGCACCACCCAACCAAAGGAGGAAGCGTGAGTATCGCGATTCAAGCCTATCAGCCCAAGCATAATGTCCGGGTGGTTACAGCCACCTCTCTTTTTGATGGCCATGATGCTTCCATCAACATCATGCGACGGATATTGCAGGATACCGGTGTTGAAGTCATTCACCTGGGTCACAACCGGTCTGTCCAGGAAATTGTAGATGCCGCCATCGAGGAAGATGCGCAGGGAATCGGCGTATCCAGTTACCAGGGCGGGCATGTGGAATTTTTCAAATACATGGTGGATCTGCTAAAAGAAAACGGGGCTTCCCATATCAAGGTTTTCGGCGGCGGCGGCGGCGTGATCGTTCCGGATGAAATCCGGGAACTGGAAGCCTACGGCGTTGCCAAAATTTATTCTCCTGAAGACGGCACGCGCATGGGACTTCAGGGCATCATCAATCACATGGTTGAAACCATGGATTTCTCAACAGTTAATGGATCATGCCGTTAATCTGGAAAACCTCTCGCCCCTGAACAAACCTGCGCGTCGCCAACCTGATCACCACTGTCGAACAGGCCAAAGCCCAATGACAAGGACGGCTCCCGGATCTCCTTGATCAGTTGCGGAACAAAGCTAGCCGGCAAAACCGTCCCGGTTCTGGGAATCACCGGAACCGGCGGCTCCGGAAAATCGTCTCTGACCGATGAACTGATTCTGCGGCTCCTTCATGATCATCCCGGAGATTCATATCGCCATCATCAGCTGCGATCCGTCCCGAAGAAAAACCGGCGGCGCGCTTCTTGGCGACAGAATCCGGATGAACGCCATCGACAACCCCCGCGTGTACATGCGCTCTCTGGCCACCCGGCAGTCCAACACCGAAATCCCCGATGCTCTGGGTGAAACCATCCTGGCCCTGAAAGCCGCGGGCTTTGATCTGATCATCGCCGAAACCGCCGGCATCGGGCAGGGCGATTCCTTGATTACCCATATTGTGGACACATCCATGTATGTCATGACCAGCGAGTTCGGCGCAGCCTCCCAGCTTGAAAAAATCGACATGCTGGATTACGCCGATATCGTGGTCGTAAACAAATATGAAAAACGCGGCGGAGAAGACGCTGTCCGAGATGTGCGCAAACAGGTTCAGCGAAACCGCACCGCCTGGGACACGCCTGCCGATGAAATGCCGGTATATGGAACCATTGCCTCCAAATTCAATGATGACGGGGTAACAGCCCTTTATCATGCGCTTCTGGATACGATCGCCGATAAAACCCAGGTTCGATTCCGTTCCCAGTCTGCCAAGGCCCAAAACCAAGACATCCACTTCCAAAACCATCATTATTCCACCAGAGCGAACCCGGTATCTTTCTGAAATCGCCGACACCATCCGAAATTATCACCAGAAGACAGAAGTCCAGGCTCGAAGCCGTCCGCACAGCCTGGCATCTGGAAGAAGCCGTTAAGTCCATTGAGAGAAGACCTTTCCGGAGACAAGATCGGCGCTTCTCAGCCAGCTAAAAGACGAGATCGCAAGCTGCCAAAAAAACAGTGGATACGGAAACAAGTCAGACGCTCAAGGAATGGGATGAAATCAAAGCCAGCCTATTCCCAGGAGATGCTCACTTACGAAGTCCGGGGCTGCGACATCAAGGTTCCGCTTTACACCGAATCCCTTTCTCATAAAAAAATCCCGAAAATCTCCATTCCCAAATTCAAAGATCCCGGCGAAATCTATCGATGGATGCGCGAGGAAAACGTGCCGGGAAGATTCCCGTTTACCGCCGGTGTCTTTCCGCTAAAACGGGTCGGCGAGGACCCCACACGAATGTTTGCCGGAGAAGGCGATCCAGCCCGAACCAACCGCCGCTTCAAGCTGCTTTCGAGAGACTACGAGGCCAAGCGGCTTTCCACGGCTTTTGATTCCGCCACCCTCTACGGGTATGATCCGGACAGGCGCCCGGATATTTATGGAAAAATCGGCACCTCAGGGGTCAGCATCTGCACCCTGGAAGATGTCAAAATCCTTTATGACGGATTTGACCTGTGCGCGCCCAGCACTTCCGTATCCATGACCATCAATGGCCCGGCGCCCATCATTCTGGCCATGTTCATGAACACGGCCATCGACCAGCAGGTGGACAAGTTCACGGAAATAAACGGCCGTGCACCATCCGACGACGAAGCACGCACAGATTCGCGCCAAGGCCCTATCCACGGTCCGCGGAACGGTTCAGGCCGACATTCTGAAAGAAGACCAGGGACAGAACACCTGCATTTTCTCCATTGAATTCGCCCTGAAAATGATGGGTGATATTCAGGAATATTTCATTCAGAACCAGGTTCGCAATTTCTATTCCGTGTCCATATCCGGATACCATATTGCCGAGGCCGGCGCCAACCCCCTCACCCAGCTGGCGCTGACCCTGTCCAACGGTTTTACCTACGTGGAGTATTATCTTTCCCGGAAAATGCCGCTCGACAGCTTTGCACCGAATCTGTCCTTTTTCTTTTCAAACGGCATGGATCCCGAATACACGGTCATCGGAAGGGTGGCGCGCCGGATCTGGTCCATTGCCATGAAGGAAAAATACAAGGCATCCGAGCGATCCCAGATGCTCAAATACCACATCCAGACCTCCGGCCGGTCGCTTCACAGCCAGGATATTCAGTTTAATGACATCCGGACCACGCTCCAGGCCCTTTGCGCCATATACGACAACTGCAACAGCCTTCATACCAACGCATTTGATGAGGCCATCACCACGCCCAGCACGGAATCCGTTCGAAGGGCACTGGCCATTCAGCTGATCATCAACCGGGAATGGGGGCTGGCCAAAAATGAAAACATGAACCAGGGCAGTTTTATCGTCGAAGAACTCACCAAGCTTGTTGAGGAAGCGATTCTACAGGAATTTGACCGGATCACCGAGCGCGGCGGAGTTCTGGGCGCCATGGAAACCGGCTACCAGCGCAGCAAGATCCAGGAAGAATCCATTCACTACGAAATCCTGAAACACACCGGTGAATATCCCATTGTCGGCGTGAACACCTTCCGGGATCCCCATGTTACGGGTGAAGAGCTCAGCGATGCCGTGGAGCTTGCCAGGGCCTCCGAAGAAGAAAAAGAGTCTCAGCTCAGTCGCCTGGCGGATTTCAAGGCCCGCCACCAGCACGAATCTTCGGCAGCCTTGAAGCGGCTCCAGGAAGTGGCGTTCTCAGGTGAGAATCTATTTGACGAGCTGATGCGGACCGTTCGTGTCTGCTCGCTGGGACAGATCACCCAGGCCCTGTATAATGTTGGCGGCAAGTATCGAAGGAATATGTAAAAAATTAGTAATTACTCAGGTATTCAGGAGTCAGAATTCAGGAACCAGAATTCTGACTTCCGACTCCTGAATTCTGAATGCCTGAGTAGTTACAAAAATAAAGGAGATATTTAAATGAAAGAAGCTGTCATCGTCAGCGCGGTCAGAACGCCGCTGGGCAGTTTTAACGGATCACTGAGCACTGTCGGGGCCACCCAGCTGGGAGCCATCGTTATCGAGGCCGCCATTGCGCGTGCTAAAATTTCCAAATCCGCGGTCAACGAGGTCATTATGGGCCAGGTACTGCCCTGCGGATATGGTCAGAATCCGGCCAAGCAGGCCGCGGTCAGGGCCGGCATGCCCTGGGAAGCGGAATGCATCACGGTCAACAAGGTTTGCGGCTCGGCGCTTAAAGGCCGTGATGCTGGCGGCCCAGGCCATTCAGACCGGAGATGCCGACGTGGTTGTCGCCGGCGGCATGGAAAACATGAGCATGGCGCCCTATTATCTGGAAAAAGCCAGGTTCGGCTACCGCATGGGACCGGGAAAGCTGGAAGATCATATGATTCATGACGGGCTATGGGACATTGTCAATGATTTTCATATGGGCATGTCCAATGAGCTGTGCTCCGAAAAATACAATGTCACGCCGCCAGGATCAGGACCAGTACGCCGCGGAGTCCTACAGAAGGGCCAACGCTGCCATCGCATCCGGCCGGTTCAAGGATGAAATCGTCCCGGTTCCGATACCCCAGAGAAAAGGAGACCCGATCCTTTTCAGCCAGGATGAATGCGCCCAGGAAACCAGCCTGGAAAGCCTGTCCAAAATGAAAGGGGCCTTTAAAAAGGACGGCGTGGGAACCGCTGGAAACGCATCGATCATCAGCGACGGAGCCGCGGCCGTTGTGGTCATGTCCCGGGAAAAGGCAAACGAGCTGGGTTGCGCGGTTCTGGCTACCATCGGTGCCCAGGCATCGTATGGCATCGACATGAAATATGTGCTGGTCGCACCTATTTGGGCTATTCCCAAATGTCTGAGCAAAGAAGGTCTGTCCGGAGACGCCATCGATCTGTATGAAGTCAATGAAGCCTTCAGCGGCTCGACCGTGGCCGCACTTCGGGAACTCGGCCTGGATCCACAAAAAGTCAATGTCAACGGCGGCAGCGTGGCCCTTGGCCATCCCATCGGCGCCAGCGGGTGCCGGCTTCTGGTAACCCTGCTTCATGAGATGATCAAAACGGACAAGAAAACCGGCCTGGTTTCCCTTTGCCTTGGCGGCGGCGAAGCGGTTGCCATGATCGTGAAACGGTAATGGGGAATCGTTTGTTTTGATTCAACACGCAAATCATAGCAATTTATATAAAACATTGGAGGAATTCTTCATGGATATCAAAACTTACGGCGTCATCGGCGCCGGTCAGATGGGAAACGGCATTGCGCAGGTGGCGGCCATGAGTGGCCTGAACGTCATCATGAACGACATCAAAGCGGAATTCGTTCAGAACGGACTGAACACGATCACCAAAAACCTGACCCGAAGCGTTGAAAAAGGTAAAATGACGGCCGGGGAAAAAGATGTGGTCCTTGCCCGGATTTCTGCCAGCACGGCGCTTCAGGATATGAAATCCGCCGACTTTGTGGTAGAGGCTGCAACCGAGAATGAAGCATTGAAATTCCAGATCTTCAAGCAACTCGATGAGATCTGCCCGACCCATGCGATCCTGGCGACCAACACCTCCTCCATCCCCATCGGCAGAATTGCCGCGCAGACCAAGCGGGCAGACAAAGTCATCGGCATGCACTTCATGAACCCGGTGCCGGTCATGAAACTGGTTGAGGTCATTCGCGGTATCGCCACTTCGGATGAAACCTTCAAAACGACCTGGGATCTTTCGCTTAAATTCGGCAAGACACCGGCGCTTGCCAACGACTATCCGGGCTTTATCGCCAACCGGATTCTGCTGCCCATGATCAACGAGGCTGTTTTCTGTCTCTATCACGGCGTTGGCACCCGCGAGGACATCGATACCGTGATGAAACTGGGCATGAACCATCCGATGGGGCCGCTGGCACTGGCGGATCTCATCGGCCTGGATACCTGCCTGGCCATCATGGAAACCCTCTACAACGGATTCAAGGATTCCAAGTATCGACCCTGTCCCCTGCTCCGCAAATATGTCGAGGCCGGATGGCTGGGCAGAAAAACCGGACGGGGATTTTTTGAGTATTAAAAAGGAGGCCTTATGCCGAAAAAAGCAGAGAATTCCACTGCCAGCGTCATTGGACAAAAAATCAAGAAAGTGCGAATGGACAAGAAAATTACGCTTGATAACATCGCCAATGAGACCGGTTTTTCCATCGATCATCTGAAGAAAATCGAGTCCGGAAAAATCACTCCCCCGGTCGGCGCATTGCTTCAGATTTCCCGGGCATTGAAAATCGATTCCGGAATCCTTCTCAAGGAAGAGCCGTCCAGCCTCAAGGACAGGATCAAGGCCTATACCAAGCGAACCGAGAACTATGCTTACATGACCCTGACACCTGGGGCTGAAAACAAGCATTTGAAGGCTTTCCGGGTGACCATTGATGCGCTACAGGAGCATGTAGGCGTTGGGTACCATCATGAGGGTGAAGAATTCGTCTACGTGCTGTCCGGTAAAGTCGAAATCGTGGTCGGCGAACATGTCAACAAGCTGGCGGCAGGGGATTCCCTGCATTTTAATTCCGGCATTCAGCATAACCTGCGCAACAGCGGTGAAACCACTGCCGAGCTGATCGTGGTGGTGTACAGCCCCTGATCTCTGGAAGAGGAAGGATATGTCATACAAACTGACCGATGAACAACTCATGATTCAGGCCATGGTGCGGGAATTTTCCCGAAAGGTTGTGGCCCCGGAAGCAGCCGAACGCGATCAGAGCAAGGAATTCCCCGCCCAGATTTTAAAGAAAATGGGTGAGCTGGGGTTCATGGGCATGATGATTCCCCCGGAATACGGCGGCGAGGGCGCGGACACCATCAGCTATGTGCTGGCGCTTTCCGAAATCGCTTATTCCTGCGCCTCGACCGCCGTTGTCATGTCGGTGCACAACTCAATCGTCTGCGAAAGCATTTTTCATTTCGGCTCAGAGGACCTAAAACAGCGATACCTCAAAGTCCCTGGCTGCCGGAAAAATCATCGGCGCCTTTGCCCTGACCGAACCCCATGCCGGCTCCGATCCCGTGGCGCAAGCCACCACGGCGGTCCGCGACGGAGACAGCTACGTCATCAACGGCGTCAAGCGGTTTATTTCCACGGGCAAAAACGCGGGACTGGTGATTGTCACGGCCAAAACCGATGAAACCATGCGTCACAAGGGAATCAGCGCCTTCATCATTCCCAGGAAAACCCCGGGCCTTGTTGTCGGCAGAACCGAGGATAAAATGGGGCTTCGGGCTTCGGACACCACGGATCTGATCTTTGAAGACTGCCGGATACCCGCGGAAAACCTGCTGGGCCAGGAAGGGGACGGCTTTAAAATCGTCATGAAAGGGCTGGACAGCGGGCGCATCGGCATTGCGGCACAGTCCGTCGGCGTTGCGCAGGCAGCCCTGGATGCGGCCGTCAAGTACGCCAAGGAAAGGGATCAGTTCGGCCAGAAAATCAGCAAATTCCAGGGGCTTCGCTGGATCATTGCCGACATGGCCACCGAAATCGAAGCCGCCCGGCAGCTCATGCTTTCGGCAGCGTCCATGAAGGACCGGGGGGAAAAATATACGGCCCAGGCTTCCATGGCCAAGCTCTTTGCATCGGAAATGGTCAACCGGATCACGGCCAAGGCGCTTCAGATGCATGGCGGATACGGGTTTATCAAAGATTATCCGGTGGAGCGCTTTTTCCGGGATGCGCGGGTCTTTACGATTTACGAAGGCACATCCGAAATCCAGCGCATCGTCATATCGGATCATATTTTAAAAGACAAGCGGCTTCCCTGATGGCGCCACAGGATAGACCCCAGCTGCTATTGAAACAAGCCTGTTGGAAGTGATCATCGAAAGTCAATGACAACACTTCGATACCCGGACGGATGAATTGCTCATGTACGGCTCTCCTTAATATCTTTCCTGCCCTGCTTCTGCGCATACATCAATTTGTCCGCCTGCGCCATGAGTTCGTCAACAGAGCATGGTTTTTCAGGATCATAAGCGGCACAGCCCGCACTGATTGAAAGCTTATATTCCCGGTCTTCCAGATTGTTTTGTGCGTCAATCAGAACCTGCAGCCGGGTGGTAAAGAGTTCCGAATGGCTTTGGTTGGTGTCGATAGCAAGGGCGGCGAATTCATCCCCTCCCAGGCGCGCCACGATGTCGGAAGTTCTGAACGTGGCCTTGAATACGGTTGCCGCTTCAATGAGCGCACGATCCCCTTCTTTATGTCCCAGGGTATCGTTAATCCATTTCAACCCGTCCAGATCCGCAAAAAAGAACTGCATGCGACGTTTATTCCTTTCAGACAGCTTTAACTGCTGCTCGGCAAGGGATAAGAATCCCCTTCGGTTATGCAGGCCCGTGAGCGGATCGGTGATCGAAAGGGCCAGGATTTCCGCCTCCATTTTTTTGCGGTCCGATACATCGTCATAAATGGCGACAATTTCGCCGGAAGCCAGCTTGTAAACGGTGTTTTCCACCCATTGGGACAGGCGGTTGTCGGTGTAAAGAGAGACCGGGTGATATTGATGCGCTCCGGTCCGCCACACCTGCTGCATCACATCCAGCAGGCCCAGTTCCCGGATTCCGGGAAAAACCTCTGTGATGTTTTTTCCGACAATGTCCTGTTTTGTTACCTGGCTGATCCGCTCCCCGGAAGGGTTGATATCGGTAATAATGAAGTCTTCGCCGGTATCCGCCGGCCAGTATATGGCGACCCCGCTTTTCATGGTATTGAACAGCTCTCGAAAGCGGACTTCGCTGATCCTGACCATTTCCGCGGATCTGGACAACCGGTAATTAATGATGAACGGCACGGCGATCACCGTGACACATCCAAAGGGTGATGATCACGCCGACAGACTTGTATATCAGAATCCTCTCGGTTGAGGCCATGAACACGATCGACCATCCCGCAACATTAATCGGCTTCCGGAAAACCAGATATTTTTTTCCGTTAAAGGGAATTTCCATCCCGTCGGAAACCTCCTGCGGCAGGATCGCATCAAAGTCCTTTTCACCGAACTGCCTGGATTTCAGCAGGTTAAGCCGGGTTTCCCGGTTTAGTGGCCACAGACTCTTGAAATTCATCTCCTTGCTGCCGGACAGAAAAACGATGCCGTTTGGATCCAGCAGAAAAAAGTAAGGGTATCGTCCGATATTGGCCTCTTCTTCGGCGATATCCTGTTTGATCACGGCAACACCCAGAACCTTGCCGTCACTGTCCCGGACAGGATGGCTCGCGTAAAACCCCCGCTTCAAAGACGTGGCCCCCAGCGCAAAATATCTTCCAGGGACGCCGCCAATGGCCTGTGTGAAATAGGGTCGGAATTGATAGGACTTTGCGACAAAGCTGTCCGGATCATTACGGTTGGAAGACGCGATGGTTAAACCATCGGCATCCATCAGATAGGCAGCGGCCGCGTTCAAACTGTCATTGTACCGGTCTAGAACCGAGTTGGCGTTTGCGATGTCCGAATCATTTCGAAAAACAAGGGCAGGCAAAATCCAGGGCGATCCGGACATCGTTTGAACCGCTCTTTCGGCATTTTCAAATTCGGCGGTGAAACGGGCGCTATGCAATGATATCGTGGACTCGCTGTTCTGGCGTATTTCCAGCCTGGCTTTATCCCCCAGATATCCGGTTGCAAACCACCCGGTACCGGTAACAATACACAGGAGGATTGCATAAGATATCAACACGATGTTACTGAATACATTTTTTGGGATACGGGCAGTACTCATCTTCCAATCGCCTTCCCGCGAAAATATTGCCACTCAACGCCAAACACCATAGACCCTGCTCACGCCACCATTTAATAAATAACACAACCACAGCCTTCTGCAATCATTTCTTTTCAGAAGATCCCGTTCATTCTGTTACAGCGCCTCCTCGACCTGCTTTCGTTCAGCAGCTTCCCAGACCACCTACGGCATAAACTTTACGATTTCAATATCTTTTTCGGTGTAATCCCGCGGTTTGTTGCCCACGCCAAGAATTGCCACAACGCGGTCCTGTTTGAAGATCTGCTCCCCGCCTTTGTCATCCAGCAGAAATATCCGATCGTATTGATAATGGAAATGGACTGCTTATCATCAACCAGCAAAATGAAATGTTCAGACAGAAGCGTCATGGCATGACTCCATTAGTGGGTTTTTCTGGTTCGGTGAGCAAAGGGGGCCTGCTGCCGGCACCCTGACGGAAAAAAGTGGCGCCTTTTCCGGCTCGCTTTTGACATCTGTGGTGACGTGATGTTTTTTGGAAATGTTATCTGTGAGAATCGATCCCAGTCCGTTAGTTTGCCGGCTTCCTTCTCCCGCAGCGTTCAGAATCAGCAGTGCTGTTGGCTGTGGATATTTAACTTCGCCGAGACCTGTTTCAGATTTCAACAAGTATCGTATTCAATTTTGCGGAATTACTTTATCAAATCAACACAATTCAGATAATAAAGGCAATTACCGGCGCATTTGTCAGGAAGAGGACAATGTGTTGCCAAATGTCTGGCATAGCTGATATGGATAATTGTGTATTTTGAAAAAATAATTCCCGTAAGAAAAAACAGCAGGAGGCGCCATGAATCTTGTCAGTGACGCATTTGAAAGGATTGTCGATAACCTTCACGACGGTTTGTATTTCGTCGATAGGGACAGAAAAATCTTTTACTGGAACAAAGCCGCGGTGAGAATCTCGGGTTTTACAGCCGAGGAGGTAGTCGGCAAGTCCTGTTCCGACAATATTTTGACGCATGTCGATGCCGAAGGAATTAAGCTCTGCCTGGGACGTTGTCCGCTTGCGGCAAGCATTGCGGATCGACAGCCGCGTGAAGCCGAGGTTTACCTGCACCATAAGGACGGACACAGAATACCGGTTTCCGTGCGTGTCAGCGCCCTGACCGATGCCGCAGACAACGTGATCGGCGGCATTGAATTATTTACGGATATCACCAATCAGCATGCCAATGCACTGCGGGTGAAAGAGCTTGAGGCGCTGGCGCTTCTGGACAGGCTGACGCAACTGGCAAACCGCAATTACATCGAAAAAGAGATCCAAAGCCGGTTCGAGGAGAAAAAGCGTTTCAATGTTCCGTTCGGCATTCTCTTTATGGACATTGACCACTTTAAAAAAGTCAATGACACCTATGGCCATGACATCGGGGATGAAGTGCTGAAGTTTGTCGCCAATACGTTTGTTGCGAATTGCAGACCTTTTGACAGTTACGGCCGCTGGGGAGGGGAAGAGTTTATCGGCATTATCCGCAACGTCACCTGCCAGGACCTCGAAAATATCGGCGACCGGTTGCGGCTGCTCGTTGAAAATTCCTACATTCTCCATCAAAACAAGAAGCTGCATATCACCATTTCAATCGGCGCCACGATCGTCAACGATGACGACACGATTGAACGCCTCATCAAAAGAGCGGACATCCTGTTGTACAAAAGCAAAACAGCAGGGCGAAACCGCCTGACGATTGAAGGGTGCTGTAACGACTGAAACCGAAAGTTGTATGGATTTCATTTTTCTTTTCCCGCTTGGATAACCTTGACTTCTGCGACCGCATTCAACCACAGTTATGACACGTTATCAGATTGGGCAGATTCTTGAGCTGCTGCAAATAGAGGGGAGGAATCCAGGGAAGGCCTGAACCGTATCAAAAAAAACGTTCAGGACCTGAAAGACTTTGCCCATCCAGGAGATGATGTCCTGAAACTGTCGGATCTGAATCTGAACCTGGACTCCACCCTGAATATCGTCTGGAACGAATTGAAATATAAGGCAACCCTGCACAAAGCGTATGCGGCGGATCTTCCCCAGGTCAATTGCTATCCGCAGCAGCTTAATCAGGTATTCATGAATATTCTGGTCAACGCAGCGCAGGCCATTCAAAAACAGGGGGAAATCCGGATAGCCACCCGCGAATCAGCCGGTTTTATTGAAATCGTCATCAGCGACACCGGACAGGGCATTCCAGAGGAAAATCTGTCCAGAATATTCGACCCGTTTTTCACCTCCAAGGAAGTCGGCAAAGGAACGGGTCTGGGGCTGAACGTGGCTTACAACATCATCAAAAAACATCAGGGCAGCATAAATGTTCAGAGCGAAGTAGGAATCGGTGCGACATTTACCGTCCGGATTCCTGTAAACGGGCCAGAGACATCTCGTCCCTGAGACGTGACGTAGCATCGCGGCTGGGGATCAATCTTTTAGCCGGCGTCTATGACTCCTTGAAAATTGACGCTGCCTTATCGACATCTTCCGGGCAGAACACGAACAGGCACTTGGCATCCGGTGAGGACACCGAACCGTAAACATAATTGATGTTGATTCCCTCTTCTCCGAATTTGGTGGTGATTCTTGCCAGTTCTCCGGGTCTGTTCTCCAGTTCGATGGCGATCACCGGCATCACGTCGAACACGTATTCGTTCCTTGACAGCAGATCGACTGCCTTGTCCGTGTTATTTACAAGAAGACGAATCAATGCATGATCCGCTGAGTCCTTCCGCATGGAGTTATAGCTGGAAGCAGAGGCAATCCGCTTTAGCGACTTTCCCCTTGCCTGAAAAAGCTCCTTTACGTAACTGGACGCATCCTGTATGGTCAGGGCATCGATGTTGATTCCGGCATTCGACAGCAAATGGGATAATTTGCCCAGTTCTCCGGGTACGTTTTGCAAGAATAACGATATTTCAGTTCGGACCATGACGTTTTCCTCCTGTTGAGCTAAAATCGGCTGACGGTTTTTACAAAATGTGAATGGGTGCTGCTTATCCTTACATGGATTACTGCATACTACGTTATTGGCAACTAATCAATACAGAGCGGCAACTGCCATGAAAATTTTCACGAAGTTACTCCTTGCCCACTGTTCATTGACAATCCCGAAAAGGGGCTTAAATTATTGCCCATGGTAATTAACGGAACAATAATATATTTCCATTGCTGCATGAACCGGTGTCTGTCTTCCGCATTTCGCCGATGAAGGTATGCGGTTCTGCAAGCTTTAGGTGAGCATAACGGAGGAAATTTCATATGTACGAAACCAAAGAGCAAGTCCTGGAGCAGGTGCTTTCCCAGGAAAAACCACACTGTCCGCACTGCGACACGGAAATGAACATCTGGGAAGTACCACCCATTCCGGTTGGCGATGGGCTCGGGTGGGGGACGCCTTATCTGTTTCTGTGTTTTAACGACGAATGCAAGCTTTATAAACAGGGCTGGGAAAACCTGATGGAAAACTATTCCCATCATGCGTCCTACCGGTGCATGAATTATCCGGGAACCCAGCAGTTCGAGCTGATGCCGGTTTTCAGTCCCATGGGCGGAACCGGACAGATCATTGACAGCCAAGTCCTGGCTCAGGAAGAAGTGCTGAAAGAAAACACCAAAAAAGGATTTTCCATTCTGGCGGATTGTTTTGTTGCCAAGGATTCTCCCACGGTTCTCAGAATGATTTTAGATCCTACGGAACCTTCCCGTGTGCGATTAAAAGCAGCCGAGATGATCGGTGACATCGGAGATTTGGAAGCCGTTGAACCGCTGAAGAGTCTTAAAGTGGGAAATCGGCTCATTGAGGAAAAGCTGGATGCGTCTGTTCAAAAAATCCATGAGCGGTTTTTCACGCGGGAATGTCCATTCTGTGCGGAAATCATCAAAAAAAGAGCCACGGTCTGCAAGCACTGCAACAGGGAAGTCGCCGGCAATTAGATCCGGAATCCGATTATTTTCAGGGAGTCGCAAAAAACCGCGACACCCTGACCTGCCTAAATCAACGACCGGCCCGTCATCAACTCCGGCTTTTCAATACCCATGATTTCCAGAATCGTGGGGGCAATATCGCCCAGCTCGCCTGATCGGAGATCCACCTGCCTTCGCATATCATCCACTAAAATAAGCGGTACGGGATTCAGGGTGTGCGCGGTATAGGGGTGGCCGTTTTCATCCGCCATGGTTTCCGCGTTTCCATGGTCCGCCGTAATCAGCACCGCACCGCCCATGGCCTGAACTTTTTCCACGATTTTGCCCACGCATTCATCCACGGTTTCGCAGGCGCGAATGGCCGCATCCAGAAAACCGGTGTGGCCGACCATGTCCATATTGGCAAAATTGAGCACCACCAGCGGGTATGCGGTCTCATCCAAACGGGTCAAGAGCTGTTCGGTTACGGTTCTGGCACTCATTTCCGGTTTCAGGTCATAGGTGGGAACATCTCTTGGAGACGGCACCATGCAACGATCTTCCAGCGGAAACGGTTTTTCCTCGCCACCATTAAAAAAATAGGTGACATGCGCGTATTTCTCCGTTTCTGCAATCCGCAGCTGGCCAAGCTTGTTTCGGCTGACGACTTCTCCCAGAATGTCCTTCAGAGTTACCGGTTCAAAGGCAATGGGCAGTGAAAACGTCTCATCGTACTGCGTCATACAGATATAGCCACAGAGGCTGGGAGGAATCTGTCGCTTGAAATAAGTAAATTCCGCATCATTAAAGGCGTGGGTGATCTGTCTGACCCGGTCGGAGCGAAAATTAAAGCAGATCACACCATCGCCGTCCTGAAAAATCCCCAGCGGCTTATCGCCTTTGTCGGTCAACACAACGGGTTTGACGAATTCATCCATTTCCCCGCGTTGGTAGGCTTTTTGAACGGCTTCCACCGGATCTATTTCATGAAGACCCACGCCTTCGGTATACAGGCGATAGGCCATTTCCGTCCTGTCCCATCGCTTGTCCCTGTCCATGGCGTAAAAACGGCCGCAAATCGATGCAATATCCCCGTAATTATGCTCGCAGATATGCTCCTTGAGCCTGCGGACATAAGCAACGCCGCTGTCCGGCGGGGTATCCCGGCCGTCCAGTATCGCGTGAACAAATACGTGTTTCAAGCCGTTTTTCCTGGCCATATCCAGAAGCGCCAGCAGATGATGGATATCACTGTGAACCCCGCCGTCTGAAACCAGACCGATAAGATGCAGCGCGGAACGGTCGGTCAAAGGATTTCTGGATACCTTCGACATGATGGCTTTCAGTGCCGGATTTTCGAAAAAATCCCCTTCACGAATCGCCTTGTTAATCCGAACCAGATCCTGATAGACGACCCTGCCTGCCCCGATATTCATATGGCCGACTTCGGAATTGCCCATCACACCTTCCGGAAGCCCCACCGCCTCTCCCGAACACAGCAGCTGGGTATGGGGGTAGCTGTTTTTCAAGCGTTTCAGATTGGGCAAATCGGCCAGTTCAACCGCATTGGCATCGCGGGAAGCGCGAATTCCCCAGCCATCAAGAATCATGAGCAGGCACATCCGATGCGTCATCGGTATCATCTCCCCCTATGTCATTCATTTCGATTTGCGGACTGGCAACCTGAATTCTGGGAACATCCGACCAGAAGCCTTCCAGATTATAGAATCTGCGAATCGGGTCATAAAACACATGGATCACCACATGGTCGTAATCCAGAAGAATCCAGTGTCCGGAGCCCGCGCCTTCGGCCCCAAGCGGCCTGATCCCGTTGTTTCGCATCTCTTTCTGAATATGCTCGGCAATGGCCATGACCTGACGACTGGATCGGCCGCTGCAGATGATGAAATAATCGGTGATCGCGGTCATGCCTCTGAGGTCCATGACAACAATGTCCAGGGCTTTTTTCCCCTGGGCCGCTTGAATGAAAAGATCCAGTGAAGGATCTGAAGGCAACTGCTGGGTCATTGATAAAGTCCTTTACTGAAAATATATTCTGATACTGGCTCCGGAACCAGAAACCGGATAGATCGGCCACTGCGCACCAAAGATCGAATGGCAGAGGATGAGATATCCAGAGATGTCACGCCGATCAGGTAAACGGGCTGAAACTGTGGGTGAACGAAAACCGATTGCTGCCGGTCATATCGATAGCCGGGTGCAAGTCCGTCAAGGTAATCGGCCACAGCAAGAGACATGTCCCCGGACTGCCCGCGGACAAAAGCTCCAGGCCTTCCCATGACAATCAGGGAAATCCGGGACAGGATTCCCCTGAAATCTTTCCAGGTGTGAATTTCCAGGAAAGCATCCAGGCCGACAATCAAAAAACGCGGGTCTGTTTTGGGCAGCGTATCTTCAAAAAACGACAGGGTGTCAATGGTATAGGATGGACCGGAGCGCATCAGCTCCACATCCGATACCACAAAACCGGAATCTTTTCCCACGGCCCGCCGAATCATTTCCAGGCGATCCGATGGGCTGACAATGCCGGCTTCGGATTTATGCGGCGGAAGAGCAGATGGAATCAGATAGATGCGGTCAAGGTTGAACTGTTCCCTGACCTCCAGAACCGTCCGCAAATGCCCGAAATGAACCGGATTAAATGTGCCCCCGAACAGCCCGATCCGCATGGACATCCTTTTCATCCCTATTCCCTGATCTGCCCATCTCCGAACACCACGAATTTTGTGGTTGTCAGCTCTTCGAGCCCCATGGGGCCAAAGGCATGAAGCTTGGTGGTGCTGATGCCGATTTCAGCCCCCAGGCCAAGCTGTCCGCCGTCATTAAACCGGGTGGATGCATTGACCAGCACCACGGATGAGTCCACTTCCCGGACAAAGCGCCTGGCCCTTTCATAATCCCGTGTCACAATGGCATCGGTATGGCTGGAGCCGTACGCGGCGATATGCGCCATAGCCTCATCCATGCCGGAGACCACTTTAACGGCCAGCGTCAGATTCAGATATTCAGCCGGCCAGTCCGCCTCGGTCGCCATTTCAGCACGGGGAAGAATCCGGCAGGTCTTTTCGCATCCGCGAAGCACAACGCCGGCAGCCGTGAGCTTTTCCGCCACTTTCGGCAAAAAAACAGGCGCCGCGTTTTCGTGAACAAGAAGGGTTTCCAGGGCATTGCAGACGCCGGGCCGCTGAACCTTGGCATTAAAGCATATCCTCTCTGCCATATCAAAATCCGATCCCTTGTCCACATACACATGACACACGCCTTTGTAATGCTTCAACACCGGAATTTTGGAATTCTCGACAACAAACCGGATCAGGCTTTCACCGCCACGGGGAATGATCAGATCAATCCATTCTTCCTGTTGCAGCAGCGTGGTAACGGCGCTTCGATCCCTGATCGGAATCACCTGGGCCGACTCCTTCGGCAGCCCGGCTTCCTGAAGTGCCCGGCCAATGAGTCCGGCCAGAAACTGGTTCGAGTGATGGGCTTCAGAGCCGCCGCGAAGGATCACGGCATTTCCCGATTTCAGACAGAGCGCTGCCGCATCAATGGTGACATTGGGTCTGGACTCATAGATGAAGCCGATCACCCCCAGCGGAATCCGCACCCGGGAAACTTCCAGCCCATTGGGTCTGCGGAAGGTCCGGATAGATGCTCCCACCGGGTCCTCCAGCGCAGCCACTTCCCGGAGGCCGTTCATCATGGACTGAATCGTGGCCTCTGTTATAGTCAGGCGGTCTATCATGGCTGCGGAAAGGCCGGATTTTTGAGCCCCCACAACATCTTGGGCGTTTTCCTGGCAGATGGTCTTGGCATTTTCCCGAATCAGGTCCGCCAGCTTCAGTATCATGGCATTTTTACGGGGGGTCGGACACCTGGCCATTTCCCGGGAGGCTGCCTTTGCAGCTCTGGCCATATTGCTGACAGTGGATTCAACAGTCATGTATTTCTCCGATTTCCGTGGTAATCACCAGGTTGTCCCTGTGGATTACTTCGTCATAGGGTTTTTCTCCCAACCGGTCCTGAATCTGCCGGGACTGAAGCCCCATGATTTTTCGAATGTCTGCGGCACTGTAGTTAACAAGTCCCGTGCCCAGCATATCACCTTCCGCAGTTTTAAACTCCACGGGCGCGCCGATTCCAAAATTCCCTTCAACACCCACGATGCCGCTGGAGAGCAGGCTCTTTCCGCGTTTGAGGACAGCTGTTGCCGCGCCCTGATCGATCACGATGGCCCCTTCGGGTTTAAGGGAATAGCCGATCCAGCATTTTCGGCTGGGCAGCCGTTCTGCCTGGGGGACAAAAAATGTGCCGAAGTTTCCGCCATCAAAAAGTTTTTCCAGGATATCCGGAACATTGCCGTTGGCGATCACCATAGGAACGCCGGCTGACGTTACTTTTTTTGCAGCCTTGATCTTGCTGCGCATGCCGCCGGTCCCCAGGGATCCCGGAATATCGCCGGCAATTTTCTCCAGGCTCTTATTGAACGCCGTTACCATCGGAATCAGTTCGGCATCGGGATTGGACCGGGGATCCTGTGGCATACAGACCGTCGATGTCGGACAGGATGATCAGGATGTCGGCATCCATCAGCAGCGCAATCATGGCCGCCAGATTGTCATTGTCGCCGAATTTGATGGATTCTATGGCAACCGTGTCATTTTCATTGATGATGGGAACCACCTGCCAGGAAAGCAGCGTATAGAGGGTGTTTCTGGCATTCAGATAACGCTTGCGGTTATTCAGGTCATCGCTGGTCAGCAGGATCTGTGCGACCTTGTTTCCATAACGCTCAAAAGCGTTTTCATATTCCATGATAAGACTGGCCTGGCCCACTGCCGAGACGGCCTGGCGTTTGGGGATTTCATCGGGCCTTTTGGCAAGGCCGATCTTGCGGAGTCCGGCTGACATGGCTCCGGATGTCACCAGAATGACTTCCAGGCCCCGGTCAATCAGCCTGCAGATCTGACGGCTGATGGACCGGACAACGTTCAGGGCCAGACCGCTATCCTCGGTAAGCACATTGCTGCCTACCTTGACAATCACCCGTTTGGCATTGTCAAAACTCGTCTTCCTGTCGGTTTTCATCGGTTGCATCCAGAAAGCTAACGATGGTTGATATCAAATCGTCTATACCCGATCCGGTCACGGCGGATATTCGACCCAGAGATCTTTTGAGAGATCTATTGTCCGGATGCGATTCTATGGCCTTCTGAAATATGTGCGCAGCCTCTTCTGCCCCGGTAAGATCCATCTTGCTGAGCACAACGATCTGTGGCTTATGGCTCAGCAATTCGCTGTACATGGTCAATTCGTGGTTGATGGTTTCATAATCCCTGAGCGGATCTTTGAGATCAATGGCGGAAACATCAACCAAATGAACCAGGAAACGGGTGCGCTCGACATGCCTTAAAAATTGAATCCCGAGCCCCGCACCCTCATGAGCCCCTTCAATCAGACCCGGAATATCGGCGACAACAAACGCTTCTCCGCCCCATCGGGGCTTGACGACGCCAAGATTCGGGATCAGCGTGGTGAACGGATAAGCCCCGATTTTGGGACGGGCAGAGGAAATCGCGGAAATCAATGTGGATTTTCCGGCATTGGGTAATCCGACCAGACCGACATCTGCGATCAGTTTCAGTTCAAGGCGAATGTTAAAGGTCTCGCCTGGCTCGCCTGGCTGCGCAAACCGCGGGGTTTGATGCGTTGAGGTTTTGAAGTGGGTATTGCCCTGCCCTCCCCTGCCACCTTTTGCCAGAACAAAGGTTTCATCGGGGTTGACAAAGTCTTTGATGGTTTCGCCCGTATCGGCATTGACGACCAGGGTGCCGGGCGGAATTTCAACAATCAGGTCATCGCCGTCTTTTCCGGTTCTCTGGTTTGCACCGCCGCCGGACCCGTTTTGAGCTTTAAAACTTTTTTTGTAATTAAAATCATAAAGCGTGCGTTTCCGGGATGAAGTGACCAGGATAATGTCCCCGCCCCTTCCGCCGCTGCCGCCATCCGGACCGCCTTTGGGAATGAACTTCTCTCGCCGGAAACTGACGCAACCACTGCCGCCTTTGCCAGACTCAATCGTAATATTCGCTTCGTCTATAAATTTCACTCGGCATAAACGCTGACTTTTTTGCGGGCACGGCCATATCGTTCGTATTTGACAACGCCGTCCATCGTGGCAAAAAGCGTATAATCCTTTCCCAAACCCACATTGTTGCCCGGATGGATCTGGGTGCCGACCTGGCGAACCAGAATGTTGCCGGCCCGAACGATTTCACCGCCAAAACGTTTGACCCCTCTGCGCTGGGCATTACTGTCGCGGCCGTTTCGTGAACTGCCACCTGCTTTTTTGTGTGCCATATCTTGAAATCTCCACGTCACCTGTCAAAAATTACTTGCACCCACGTTCAATCGAATGCAATTGAAAATCATGATCCATTCCAGCTCAAACCCGACATTCAGGCTTAGACTTCGATGGTGTCAATTTTTACGGCTGTATAATCCTGACGATGACCTTGTTTTTTGCGATAGCCTTTTCGGCGTTTGAATTTAAATACGATGATTTTATTCCCACGGTCCTGTTCCACAATACGCGCATTGACCTTGGCGTTCTCAAGAACCGGTTTGCCCACAGAAATATTTTCACCATCCGAATAGAGAAGTACCTGATCAAAAGCCACAGACGATCCGACTTCCCCTGGAATTTTCTCAATTCTCAGCGTTTCGCCCGTCTGAACCCTGTATTGTTTTCCGCCCGTTGCAACTACAGCGTACATATCCTTGACCCTCCTTGAACAACAAATAATAGACGTTTTAAAATCCTTAATTTTTAACTTATTTGTGAATAATGTCAAGATTTTTCTGTGATGGAAATGGAAAAAATGATATATTCGGAAGGAGTCAGCACCCCAGCCATCCGGAACAATCGATAAAATTGCGGAGTCATGTCATGAACTCATTTTCAGAGATTACCATCATACACAAAGACGGCGAAAAAATCCAGTCTGTTTCCATTGGTCTTATCGGCGAAGAGCCGCTTTCGATCCGGATCGACGGCAAGCCCTATTCGGTTGTCATGCGAACCCCGGGAGATGAAACTGCCCATGCCGCCGGATTCTGCCTGACCGAAGGCATCGCCGACATTCCGGAGGACATTACAGCCCTTGCCTGCTGCGACGGATCGGACAGCAACGTGGTCACAGTGACGCTGACCGAAGAGCAGCGGAAAAAAATCGCCGGATATCTGGATCGGCGCGGTTTCATCAGCCAGACCAGCTGCGGCATCTGCGGAAAAGAACTGGTACAGGATATCATGACGGCCATCGCACCCATCAGCGACGACACGCGGTTCAGCGTCAGAAAGCGCTGTCGCCTGCCTTGAAGACTTTTCCAGGCATCAGCCCCTTCGCCGGAAAACACGGGCCACCCACGCTGCCCTGATCATCGACGCCGACACCGATGTGCTGTCTTCCGCCGAGGATGTGGGCCGCCATAATGCCGTGGACAAGGCCATCGGCAAATTATTTCTGAATCATACCCTTTCCCGGGCCAAAGGGCTGGTACTGTCATCCAGGATCAGCTACGAACTGGTTCAAAAAGCAGCCCGCGCCGGAATTCCCGTCATCCTTGCCGTATCCCGGCCGACCTCGCTTGCGGTGGACCTGGCAACCCGTCTCAACATGACCCTGGCCTGTCTGGCCCCGAAAACCGGCCTGTATGTTTTTTGTGGGGAACAGAGACTGATCACCTCGTAAACATTCATGAATAGTTGCTGGACTTCACCCCACTATCGATGTAAAGGATACCTTCCCTATGAGGGAAATGGAGTTTTAAGGGGAACTTGATGCCTTAAGCCGATCGCATTTTTACTGATTTTGTCGATAAAATTTGGTACACTGGTAGAATGTCAAAAGGAGGAAAGAACTGCTATGAAATCCGGATATTTTATATGGATTTGTACGGCGCTGATCCTGTTCGCCAGTGGAGCTTCGGGAGTTGAAGTAATCAACATTGGTGCGCTAAGCGACACGACCGGCGCGACATCGGATGTGGGCAAGGATTATGCGCTGGGCCTTGCAGAGGCCGTTCATTATGTCAACGATGCCGGCGGTATCAACGGCAAGGCCATCAAAATGTTTCAGTTTGATTACGGCTACCGAATCCCCGAAGCGCTGACCAAGTATTACCTGTTTAAACAGAAAAAATGCGTGGCGGTCCTGGGCTGGGGCACTGGAGACACCGAAGCCCTGGCAACGACAGTAGCCAAAGATAAAATGCCTTATGTTTCGGCATTTAATTCCGGACATCTCTGCGACCCCAAGAAAACCCCCTATAACCTGTTTTTCGCCACGGATTATTCGACCCAGGCCAGAGGCCTGATCACCGCCTGGTTTGATAAAAAATGGCCGACCAAACCGGATTTTGGAAAACGCAAACCGCGCATTGCCTGCGCTTACATGGCAGCATCCCCATTCAGCAGTGCATCCATCAAGGCTGCCAAGGACCAGGCCACGATTCTGGGCTTCGATATCGGACCGGATCAGGACATTTCCCTTTTAGCAATTGACACCAAAAGCCAGATTCTTGCCTTGAAGGAATTCAAGCCGGATGTCGTCCTTCACACCAATACCGTCATGTCCGTAGCCGCCACCCTTCGGGATGCCCATGCTCTGGAGCTGGATGCTGATCACATCATCAAGAACTGGGGATTCGATGAAAGCCTTCCCTTGCTGGCGGGAAAGTCTGCCGAAGGTGCTATCGGATGCGCTCCCTGGGCTTTTTTCGGGCAGAACGTCAAGCTCATGGATAAAGTCATGGAATACGCCACTAAATACACCCCCGGCATTCCCCCTGAAAAACGGACCATTCATACGGTTCAGGCATGGGCCAATTTACTGGGCCTTGCCGAAGCAATAAAGCGTGCGGATAAGGCAGGCGATCTTTCCGGCGAAGGCATTCTGAAAAAAGGATTTGAAACCATGGTGGATTATGAAATCGGACTTGGTCTTGCGCCGGTTTCTTTTTCAGCCACAGACCACAGACCCCAGAGCAAGGTCAGGGTCTATGAATTAAAAACCGGAAAATTCTCGCTTCTGGATGAAGTGGATTTAAAAGACCGGTGGCCAGATAAATGGAAGAGTGAATGGATAGGCTGGTAGCAATGCGATAGATGGAAAACGATGGCTTGCTAATCACGAAGGGGGGTTCATGACACACCGAAACGCAATTGCCTGCAAATACGTTTTGATCCTGGTTGCCCTGGGATTTCTGGCCGGCTGTGCTGCAATGGAGGCAAAACTTACAGATAAGACCTTTAAGGCGCCAACCGTTACTTTGGACTCCATGGAAGTGGCGCATTACTGGGGATGGTGGTATTATGCCAAAGCCGTCGCCCCAACCAAGGGAACGGCCGGAAACTACGGCGCGCCGCTCGATCTGGCATTTATTTTTAATATCGAAAACCCCAACCCCTTTCCAGTCATGCTAGAAAGCCTGAAATTTACCGTTGCCTTTGAAGAATTCGACCTGAACTCGCTCAGCTCAACAGAGATACAATGGATTCCGGCGGGAAAAACCAATCAGGTCCGGGTCCACGCAATGTTTGACGGCGAGCAGTCCAGACTCAGCCTGATGCTGGTTGGCGCTATAAAGCTGAAGGGAAAAGGAACCGACGCCCTGACTCAGCTCGAAAAATGGTGGACGGGTATCCCGCAATTTGCATTCCCGGTCCATGTCAAGGAAGGCGCGGCCGTATTCAAGGCCGATAGCCTGATGAAGGTAAGCGGATTCAAAGCCACTTATCCTCAATAAGGGGCTTTGAATCCGCTTTACCCTTTCAATTACCAAGTGGCATGAAAGGGGGTTTCCCCAATTCCTTTCTATTGAATTCTGGACCCACATGCGATAGAGTATATGAAATTTATTTTGTTTCTTACAGCCATGGTCTTTTAGTCACAACGAAACATGAAAGCAAGTCGGAATTCTGGCTCCTGACTCCTTTCATACATAACCGATCCGCCGCTGCCGAATAAACAGCCCGAACCCAGACACCGATATCCATGCAAGCAAGCGCTCAACATAAAAAAATTATTGCAGACAACCGAAAAGCCCGGTTCAATTACTTCATCGAAGACGAGTATGAGGCGGGTATCGTCCTGAAAGGCACCGAAGTCAAGTCCATGCGAAACGGAAAGGTCAATATCAAGGATGCGTATGCCAAGATTCAAAACGGTGAGGTCTTTCTCTATCAAATGCATATCGGCGTTTATGCCTTTGCCTATTACGAAAACCATGACCCGCTGAGGGTCCGCAAACTGCTGCTTCACCGGAAGGAAATCGAAAAGCTTTACGGCAAAGTCAACGAAAAAGGCTTATCTCTGATTCCGCTTCAGGTCTATTTTGTCAACGGCAAGGTCAAAATCAAGATCGGGCTGGCAAAAGGCAAGCACCTGTACGACAAAAGGGAAGCCATCAAAAAACGGGACGCGCAGCGGGATTTCGACAGGGGCCAAAGATAGATTGGGCCTCCTGGAACGCTATTGACAAGCCATCCGGGTTGATATAGTATTATAACAAACATAGTTCTTTAACATCATCTCCGCATGTGGGGGGCGCAACGGCTTCGACGGGGATATTGAAACTTTGGCTGCATACCGAGCTCCTGCCCGCTCGTTAAACTGACGGGAATAAATATAATCGCAGACGATTATAACTACGCCGTAGCCGCTTAGGCTACCGTCCTGTCGGATTACTCCTGCGGATCCGATAAGGGCGTCAACAGCGGGATAGTTGGCTTCTGTACGCCTGATTCAAAGCCAGCGAAACTCATATCGGGATAACTGCTTAAGGATCCAGCCTGAAGGAGCCGTAAGTGGTGACAATCAAACTTCAGGATATGTATGTAGACGTCAAAGCGGAAAGTTTTCGGACGCGGGTTCAACTCCCGCCGCCTCCACCATTATTATTCTATGTTTTTATCTGTAATATCAGGTAGTTAGATGAAATATCCGACTACCCGTTTTTGTTTTGGTGTAAATTTGGTGTAAAATCTCCGAATCATTTAGTCTTGTCCCATATCTCGGCTTCCGCCTCACTCATACTCGGATCGTATACATTCGCCATAAACGCTGACCCATCATCTCGCTGGTAATTCCGTATGTAGGAATAATAGCGTTCAAGAATCATCTTCAGCGTTTCATGTCCCATCATGTTCTGGACCCAGCCGGGCAATTCTCCGGCATCCAGCATCAGGGTGGCAAACGTATGTCGGGTCTGGTACAGGGATCGCGGCTTTAGTCCCGCCTTTTTTAATCCGGGCTTCCAGATGTGATAATTAATGGAATTCGGCAACAATGGCCGACCCTTCATGTTTATGAACACGTATTCGGTCTTATCCATTGTTACTTTCTCTTGATCTCGTAAGGCCTCAGCGACAGGGGGGAGGATTCTGATATCCCTTGTTGAGCCAGGAGTCTTTGGGCGCCCCTCCTCACCCCTCACCCTGGTTTCCCTAACTTTGATAACACCATGCTTGAAGTCCACGTTTTTCCATTTCAACACAGCCATCTCCCCGAACCGCATCCCAGTGAAAAAGGCGAACTACAAAGAATGACCGAAAGTATGGGTTGACAGCATCCAGAAATCTTTGAACTTCATCCATTGATAATGGATGGATGTCAGGTTTGGTCACTTTGAGGTTCTCGACCAAGCTCATCGGGTTTTTATCGATAATCTCAGCCTTCAGTGCAAATTTCATCATGGAACGCATCGGTACCAGAATGTTGTTGATCCGTTTATGGCTGCATTTAAGGCCGCTGATGAACTCCTCGATGTCAAGATAGGTAATTTCGTCAATGGGAACTTTGCCGAAGCGTGGCAGAATATAAAAGTTCATCGCCCCGCGATAATCACGCAGCGTTGAAGCTTTCACCTTATTGGATTTAATTTTTACCCATTGACTTGCAACTCTTTCCAAAAGGGATTTTTTCCTTCTCCGGCTCAGGACGTTGAATATCTCCATGGATATTAATATCCCGCTGATGTTCATCCCTGAGCCTCCCTGTGTGACCGAAGTTGAGAGGGCTTTTTTGATACGCTTACCCCCGACCATTGCTACAAAATACCAAACATCACCGCGTTTCTCTAAATGGTGGTCTTTGTTCTTTGCCATTGTTATACCCTCCACTCATTATCTGGGGTGGCTGATATATCAGGCTTTTTCCTTTCAATTTCTGATTTTACTTTCCGCTTATCACCGCCTTTCTTTTCTGTTGTGTTGTTTAATTTGAATTGCTCGACATCATTCCGGTAATACAAAACCCTTGTCGATGCAGGGGGCCTGAAAAAGCTTAATAAACCAGACCTCCTCCATTTAATAACCGTGTTTTGTGTGACCCTAAAATAATCAGCAACCTCTTTCTGCGTCAATAGTTCAACATCCCATAAGCTTTCCTTTTCCTTTCTTCTCATTCATATATTTAACACCTCAAACAAATTATTATGACAGACCCTGTGCTGGTTGGTTCCAGAAGGCGGTATACGCCGCCCATGGCGTGCCCAGTCGCTCTATGGCGACCTTGTGAAGCCGGCGAGATACTCCGGCTTCTATTCAGGTCCGAGGTGTTTGGACCCGATAGTTTAACGAGATTTCGCTCGGTCGCTCATTTTCGACGACCTTGTGGAGCCTGAGGTGAGCAGGACTCCGTTTGGGACCGTTGTCGGCTCCCATTTAA
>CAWKLD010000024.1:0-78034 GCA_963850225.1 uncultured delta proteobacterium | reverse complement strand
CAGAAAATAGCGATGGAACCGGTCGTCTCCGGTCAGCTCGGGATGAAAAGAAGTTGCCAGCAGATTGCGCTGGCGGGCGGCGACAATGCGGCCGTCCGAAAGCCGGGCCAGCACTTTTACATCCGCGCCCACGCTTTCGATGAGCGGTGCGCGGATAAAGACCGCATGGATCCTCCGGTTGTTTTCCGCCGTAACGATATCCGGAACTTCAAGATCGGTCTCAAAGCTCTCGGCCTGACGGCCGAAAGCGTTTCGCCGGACGCGGATATCCATCAGCCCCAGCATGGGCTGGGAATGCCGGGGATCCCTGGCAAGGAAGATGGCGCCGGCGCAGGTTCCCCACACCGGCCTGGTTGAAGCCAGCCGGCGGATCGGCTCCATCAGGCCGAAACGAACGGCAAGCTTGCCGATGGTCGTTGACTCGCCGCCGGGGATAATCAGGCCGTCGATATCCGCCAGATCATGCGGCAGACGGACTTCAACGGCTGTTACGCCGATCTGCTCAAGAATTCGAACATGTTCGGCAAAATCGCCCTGCAATGCAAGCACACCTATTTTCATGGATTGCTACCATCCCCGGACTGCCAGATGCTCACTTTCCGGCATGGAGCTGACAGAGCGGCCGACCATGGGCTCGCCGAGATTGCGGCTGACTTCGGCAACAATTTTCGGATCACGGAAATGGGTTGTGGCCTCGACAATGGCCTTGGCACGGCTTTCAGGGTTTCCGGACTTGAAGATTCCGGAGCCGACAAACACGCCGTCCACCCCCAGTTGCATCATGAGCGCCGCATCCGCGGGTGTGGCGATGCCGCCTGCCGCAAAATTGACGACCGGCAGATGACCCAGTTCCCGGGTCTCTTTGAGCAATTCATACGGCGCGCCGATTTCCTTGGCAAAGGCCATGAGTTCCTCATTTCCCATGGCAATGAGACGGCGGATTTCGCCGAACAGGGTGCGTGCATGGTACACGGCTTCCACGACATCGCCGGTGCCCGCCTCACCCTTGGTGCGGATCATGGCAGCGCCCTCTCCGATGCGCCGCAGTGCTTCGCCGAGATTGCGGCATCCGCAAACAAACGGGATTTTAAAGGCATGCTTGTCAACATGGTGATGCTGGTCCGCGGGCGTCAGGACTTCCGACTCGTCGATATAGTCCACCCCGATGGCCTCCAGTATCTGGGCCTCGACAAAATGCCCGATGCGGCATTTGGCCATCACGGGAATGGTCACCGCCTCCATGATTTTATAAATGATATCCGGGTCACTCATGCGCGCCACGCCGCCATGCACGCGAATATCCGCGGGAACCCGTTCCAGAGCCATTACGGCGCACGCGCCGGCCTGTTCGGCGATCTTGGCCTGATCGGCTGTAACCACATCCATAATCACGCCGCCCTTCAACATCTGCGCCAGACCGCGTTTTAACCCCATAGTTCCGACGGTTTGATCCATAACGCCTCCTTACTTTCTTTCAAATAAATGTGTTCAAATATCGCTAATGGCCATTCCCGTCATGGCAGTTGCCAGTCTGGGCGCCCCGACATTCACAATGGCTAATAACCCCCTGTTCTCAAAGAGGGATTCTTACTGGTTCAAACACGCATGACCAAAGGCTCGCTACCATACTACGAACTGCAAATTATGTACGCCGTGACGTTTTAGATTCACGCTATTGCGATGTCTTTTTTGCCTAACCGGACAAGCATGACTGCCGCAACCACGGCCAGAGAGATTCCGATGACCTGAGAGATTGAAAAAATATGAAAATAAGTCTGCCCGCGAAAATCGCCCCGGTAAATTTCAATAATGGGCCGGGTGACGCCGTAAAGCAGGACATACAGCCAGAAGAGCTGGCCGTGAAACCGAATTTTTTTTCGAAACAGCCAGAGAACGACAAAGATCGAAAAATCGCTGAACACCGAATAGAGCTGGGTGGGATGCAGGGGGAGCCCCTGGGGCGCCAGACTGTCGGGATGATTGAACGTGATGGCCCAGGGCAGATCGCAGACCTTGCCGTAGCAGCATCCGGCAAAAAAACACCCGATCCGGCCGATGGCCTGCCCCACCGCAAGCCCCGGAGACATGATGTCCGCGGTCTGCCAGAGGGGCATTCCTGTTTTCTTCATATAGATCATGGCCACGATCACTGCCATGATAAATCCCCCGTAAAATACGAGGCCGCCGTTCCAGATACGAAAAATCTCGACGGGATCGGAAATGAAAGTCCTCGGATCCGTAAACACATAAAAAAGCCGTGATCCGATAACCGCGGCAATCAGAATGTAAAAAGACAGGTCCATGATTTTCTCTGAATCCTGTCCGACCCTGTCCGCTTCCTTCCGGGCAAGGGTGATTCCGATAAAAAATGCAATGGCCATCATCAGGCCGTAGGTATAAATTGCCAAGTTTCCAAACTTGATAAGTATTGGATGCATACGCTCCATCATTCCGGCATTTTATCAAAAAGAAGGTGATACACCAGAATCGCCATTCCCACGGTAATGCCGCTGTCAGCCACATTAAACGCCGGCCAGTGGTAACCGCCCGCGTAAAAATCCAGAAAGTCCACCACTTCCCCGAATCGAACCCGGTCGATCATGTTGCCGATGGCGCCGCCAAAAATCAGCAGCAGTGCTGTGGACAGCCATGAATAGGAGGTCGGCGTTCTGAGATAAAAAAAAACAATGGCCACAGCCGCCAGGGAGGACATCGCCAGAAACAGAAGGCTTCTGACCTCCGGCCCCTGACTGGCCATAAACCCGAACGCGCCACCGGGATTATGAATGTGGGTAATACTGAAAAAACCGGGAATGACCGGAATCGATTCATACAGGGGCATCGATCGCAAAATGACCATCTTGCTGATTTGATCCAGCACGATGAGACTTCCGGACACCATCAGCAGTTTCACCACCTTGGCAATGGCCATGGAACGGGAATAACCCGGCAGAATGTTCAGGTTCATACGGGTACCGCAGATTCAATTGCAGTCAGACACCGGGGACACAGGGTCGCATGTTCGGGGTGGGACCCGACACCAGGATCATAGACCCAGCAGCGCTCGCATTTTTCCCCTTCCGCAGGCGATACCTGAATGCTGAGGCCGGCGATCTCCTGGCTGACATAAGCCGGAGAAAGGGGCCGGGACTCCAGCAGGACAACCTGGGATACGATAAACAGGGGCCGAAGGTCTTCCTGATAGGACAGGAGCAGGCGATACAGCGCATCGCCCGCCGAAATCATGACCCGCGCATCCAGGGGGTGACCGATCTGTTTTTGAGCCCTGGCTTCCTCAAGCGCCCGGGTGACCTCGCTGCGGACCGCAAGAAGGGTCTGCCATTGCGCTGCAAGGGCCGGGTCCATCCACTGGTGCTTGATAGCCGGATAGAGGGCCAGATGAATGCTGGCTTCTTTTTCGTGCACCGCCGGCATATGCCGCCAGATCTCTTCAGCGGTAAACGGCAGAATGGGCGCCATGAGGCGGACCAGCGCATCCAGCACCGCATACATCACGGTCTGGGCGCATCTTCGCTCCAAAGATTCGGCAGGCGACGTGTAGAGCCGGTCCTTCAGGACATCCAGATAAAAGGCGGAAAGATCCAGGGTGCAGAAATTGTACAGGGCATGGTGGACAATATGAAAATCATACGTGGCATAGGCTTTCTGGGTCTTGTCCACCAGCTTCTGAAGGCGGTGCAGGATGTAGCGATCCATTCGCGTCATGGCCTCAAAAGGCGCCGCATCTCTTTCCGGATCAAAATCATGAAGGTTTCCCAGCATGAACCGGCAGGTGTTCCGGATCCGGCGGTAGGCATCGCTCAGCTGATTCAGAATATTGTCTGAAATTCGAATATCATCCCGGTAATCGGATGCCGACACCCAGAGCCGGAGAATTTCGGCCCCGTATTTATCCACAACTTTTTTGGGGGCAATGACATTGCCGATGGATTTGGACATTTTCTTGCCGCTGGCATCCACAACAAATCCGTGGGTCAGCACCGCCTGGTAAGGGGCCCGTCCCCGGGTCCCGACTGCGGTCAGCAGGGCGCTGTGAAACCAGCCGCGATGCTGGTCGCTGCCTTCCAGATACAAATCCGCCGGCCATCTCAGATACGGACGATGCTCCAGAACCGCCGCATGGCTGACCCCGGAATCAAACCAGACATCCAGAATGTCGGTTTCCTTGGTGAAGGTGGCATTTCCGCAGGCCTTGCATAGCGAGCCTTTCGGCAGCAGCTCTTCAACGGTTTTCTCAAACCAGACATCCGCCCCATGCGTCTTGAACAGCTCGAAAATATGATCCATGATTTCCGGGCTGATCAGAATCTGATCACAGCTCTCACAGCAGAAGACGGCAATGGGAACGCCCCATGCCCGCTGCCGGGAAACGCACCAGTCCGGCCGGTTTTCGATCATGCCGTAAATGCGATCCCGTCCCCAGCTGGGTATCCATTTCACCCGGTCGATTTCCTCCAGGGCCTGTTTTCTGAGCCCGGTCTTGTCCATGGAAATAAACCACTGGGGCGTTGCTCTGAAGATAACGGGTTTTTTACATCGCCAGCAGTGGGGATAGGAATGCTGCAGCGTTTCCTGTGCCACCAGACTGCCCGTTTCCCGCAGTTTTTCAATGATCGGGGCATTGGCTTTAAACACGAACTGTCCGGAAAAAAACGCCACGTCCGAAGTAAAACATCCGTGGTCGTTGACCGGAGAATAGGTCTCCAGTCCGTACTGCATGCCGACCTCGTAGTCTTCGCGGCCATGCCCGGGCGCCGTATGCACGCACCCGGTTCCGGCCTCAAGGGTTACATGATTGCCCAGAATCACCAGCGAATCCCTCTCATAGAAAGGATGACGGCATTTCAGGTTTTCCAGTTTGCGGGAAGGAATTTCAGCCAGAATCGTGTAGTTTGAAATGCCGAAGGTTTTCATGCAGGATTCAACCATGTCCCGGGCCAGAATAAACACTTCCTTGTCCGAAACCTTGACGGCTGCGTAAACAAAGTCCGGATGCAGGGCAATGGCCAGGTTCGCCGGAAGGGTCCAGGGCGTGGTGGTCCAGATCACAATATAGCTGGTTTCACCGGAAAGACCCGGAACATCGCGGCTCAAGTCCGCCTGAAGCTTAAACTTGACAAAGACGGAAGGCGAGGATTCATCGTGATATTCAATTTCAGCCTCTGCCAGGGCCGTCTGGCACTGACAGCACCAGTGAATGGGCTTTTTGCTGCGGATCAGGTTGTCCGCCAGAGCGAATTTCAGGCATTCGGTGGCAATGATCGCCTCGTAGGTGTAGTTCATGGTCAGATAGGGGTCGTCCCATTCTCCCATGACGCCCAGGCGCTTGAATTCTTCTCTTTGAATATCAATGAATTTTTCGGCATAACCCCGGCACTGCCTGCGGATATCGGCCTGGGACATGTCTTTTTTCCTGTCTCCCAAGCTCCTTGTCCACATTATGCTCAATGGGAAGTCCGTGGCAGTCCCAACCCGGAACATACGCCGCATCAAAGCCCGCCATCTGACGGGATCTGACGACAATGTCCTTTAAGATTTTGTTCAGCGCGGTTCCGATATGAATATGGCCGTTGGCGTACGGCGGGCCGTCGTGAAGAATAAACTGCTCCCGGCCTTTGGATGCCTTGCGGATCGCATCATAGAGACGGGCTTCGTCCCATTGCTTGATCTGCTCGGGTTCACGCTGGGCCAGGCTGGCTTTCATCGGGAAGTCGGTTGCCGGCAGATTCAGGGTTTTTTTGTAATCCATTCAGTCCTCCAACATCAGATAATTGATATTTAACTCAAAAATTTTAGTCGCAAATCCTTGTTGTGTCAAGGAAATACATGCCAGCCTTGCGCATTCGTGAAATCACGATTTGCTCTCGTTCCGCAATGCGTCCGGACCTAATTATTTTGACAATTGGCTTTATGAAATGATAAGAATTATATATTGTTACCATCCCGGCATTTTTGTAACCAATTGTTTTTTATTACCCTCTAACCGTCGCACGTGGAGAACGCCAAACATGGATACCAATGCCCTGGAACCGCTGGGAAACGATCCGAACAGCCTGAGAGAATCCCTGCTCAGACATCTGAAATATTCCCTGGGAAAGGAATTTGACAACAAAACCATTCGCGACATCTATCTCGCCCTTACCCTGTCTCTGCGCGACCGGCTGCTGGAAAAGCTTCTGGAAACCGAGGCCCGGTATCAGGCGGCGGATGCCAAGCGGCTGTATTATTTATCCATGGAATTTCTGATCGGCAGATCTCTGGGAAGTAATTTAACCAACCTGGACATATTCGATGCCTGCCGCACGGCTTTGATGGATATGGGCATTGACCTGGAAGAGGTCCGGGAACAGGAAACCGATGCGGCTCTGGGAAACGGCGGCCTGGGACGGCTGGCCGCCTGCTTTCTGGATTCTCTGGCAACTTTGGATTATCCGGGGTTTGGCTACGGCATTCATTATGAATACGGCCTGTTCCGGCAGGAAATCAACAACGGATACCAAAAGGAAAAGCCCGATCACTGGCTTTCCAAGGCCGGACCTTTTCAAATCGAGCGGACCGAGGAATCCTGCATTATTCCGCTTTATGGCCGCATTGAGCATGGCCTGGATCTGGACGGGAATTACAACCCCATGTGGATGGACTGGCGGGTGATTATCGGCGTTCCGCATGACATTCCGATTGTGGGATACGGTGCAAAAACCGTTAACTATTTAAGGCTGTACGCCGCAAAGCCCTCTTCTGATTTCGATATTCAGATTTTCAACGCCGGCGACTATTTCAGGGCCGTCGAACAGAAAATCAAATCCGAAACCGTTTCCAAAATTCTTTATCCCAGCGACACCGTTGATACGGGAAAAGAGCTGCGGCTGGTGCAGGAGTATTTTCTGGTCGCCTGCTCGCTTCGGGACATCATCCGCAGATACCTCACAACCCATCAGGGTTTCGACGGATTTCCGGATAAAGTCAATATCCAGATGAACGACACCCATCCGGCGCTTGCGGTTGCCGAACTCATGCGGATCCTTGTGGATGAACATTCCCTGGAATGGGAATCTGCCTGGAAAATCACCCAGAAAACCCTGGCCTATACCAATCACACCCTGCTCTCGGAAGCGCTTGAAAAATGGTCCGTCGGCCTTCTGGAATATGTGCTGCCCAGGCATCTTCAGATCATTTACGAAATCAACCACCGATTTCTGGACGAAATTGCAGTTCTCTGGCCGGGCGATTCGGACCGGTTGGGCCGAATGTCCCTGATTGAAGAAGGCGCGGAAAAACAGGTGCGAATGGCGCATCTGGCCATTATCGGATCGCATTCCGTCAACGGTGTGTCCGCCCTTCATACCGAGCTGATCAAAACCTCCCTGGTTCCGGATTTTTTTGCCAGATGGCCGGAGCGATTCAACAACAAAACCAACGGCATCACCCAGCGCAGGTGGCTTCTGAAAGCCAATCCGCTTCTGGCCGATTTGCTGAACGAGACCGTTGGCAGCCAGTGGATCACGGACCTGTCCCGTCTTCGCCGCCTGGAGCCCTTTGCAAACGACCCTGCGTTCCAGGACCGGTTTCGAAAAATCAAACAGGCCAACAAGGAACAACTGGGAAAAATCATTTATCAGACCACGCGCCTGAAAATCAACCCCGACTCCCTCTTCGACATTCACGCCAAAAGGATTCATGAATACAAGCGCCAGCTTCTGAATGTCATGCACATCATTCATGAATATTTCCGAATTATCGAAGACGGCATTGAGCCGGCCGTGCCCAAGACCTATATTTTTGCGGGAAAGGCGGCCCCCGGATATTGGGCGGCCAAACAGATCATCAAGTTGATTCATAATGTCGGAGACATCATCCACAAGGACAGACGGATCAAAGACAAGCTGAAGGTGGTCTTTATTCCGGACTACCGGGTATCGCTTGCCGAAAAAATTATCCCTGCGGCAGAAGTGAGCGAACAGATTTCGACTGCCGGCACCGAAGCCTCAGGCACGGGTAACATGAAATTTGCGTTGAACGGGGCTCTGACCATCGGGACCCTGGATGGGGCCAATGTGGAAATGCTGGAAGAAGTCGGGGAAGACAACATCTATATTTTCGGTCTTAAAACCCGCGAGGTTCAGGAAATGAAGCAAACCGGCACCTACCGCCCCCTGAATTACTACCATGAACACGACAGCATTCGCCGGGTGATGGACGCCTTCTGGGACAACCGGTTCTGTCCGCAGGAACCCGGACTTTTCCGCTGGCTTTACCACCATATCCTTGAAAAAGGAGACGATTATTTTCATCTGGCGGATTTTCTATCCTATGCGCGGATTCACGAAACCGTTGATGCGGATTATTTGCAGATTCCGGTATGGAATCGAAAAGCCATACTCAATGTCGCCCGAATGGGAAAATTTTCCAGCGACAGGACCATCTCCGAATATGCCCGGGAGATATGGGGTTTGACGCCGGTACATTAACGGACAAAGCAATCAGTTTCTGGAGGATATAATGAAGATCGAAGCCGAAAAGATTGACGACATTCTGGTGTTGACGCCGTGTGACCATATTATTGACGCATCCTCGGCTGCCGATTTCAAGAGCCAGCTCGTAACATGGATTCAAGAAGGCAATATCCGTATTCTACTGGATTTATCCTTTATTGAGTTTATCGACAGCAGCGGACTGGGGGCCATTATCTCCCTTTTGAAGCTGCTGGCCGGAAAAGGGGATATTGCGCTGTGCGGTATTTGCGATCAGGTGATGTCCCTGTTTAAACTGACCCGAATGGACCGGATATTCCGGATTTATCCTTCTTCAGCTGAGGCCCTTGCGGGAATGAATGGCGTAGGTATCAAGACATGAAGGCTGATTGCTCATTTTGAAAGGATGATTGCTGTTATGGAATTTGAACCGGTTATCGGGCTTGAAGTTCATGCCCAGCTGAAAACCAAATCCAAAATATTCTGCGGATGTTCAACCGAATTCGGCGCGCCAGCCCAATACCCACGTATGTCCGATCTGCCTGGGAATGCCCGGCGTGTTGCCCGTATTAAACAAGAAAGTGGTTGAATACGCGCTTCGAATGGCCATTGCGACGCATTGCCGGATTTCGCCGGAAAGCCGTTTTGCCCGAAAAAACTATTTTTATCCGGACCTTCCCAAAGGCTATCAGATTTCCCAGTACGAACTTCCGATTGCCCTCGGCGGGCATATTGATATTGAAGTAAGCGGACGCATAAAGCGCATCGGCATCACCCGGATACACATGGAAGAAGACGCGGGAAAACTCCTGCATGACCCGGATCAATCCTTCAGCCGGGTGGATTTGAACCGCACCGGCGTTCCGCTGATTGAAATCGTCAGTGAACCCGATATGCGGTCTCCGGAAGAAGCCGGCGCCTATCTTCGAAAACTGCGATCCATCCTGAGGTATCTGGATATCTGCGACGGCAACATGGAGGAAGGCAGCTTTCGCTGTGACGCCAATGTTTCGATCCGGCCCGCAGGGACAGCAGCCTTTTGGCACACGAACCGAGCTGAAAAACCTCAATTCCTTCAAGCATGTGGAAAAAGCCATTGCTTACGAAATCAACCGGCAGAAAGATGTCGTGATGGACGGCGGACAGATTTTTCAGGAAACCCTGCTCTGGAATCCGGACAAGGGCCAGACCACGTCCATGCGCAGCAAGGAAGAGGCCCATGACTACCGCTATTTTCCCGATCCCGACCTGTTGCCGCTGACGGTGAATGCGGACTGGATTCAGGAAATCACGCAAAGCCTGCCGGAGCTTCCGGATGCCAAACGGGAAAGGTTTTCAACCGCTTATGGCCTTCCCGCCTACGATGCCGAAGTCCTGACCACCAGCCGCGAACTGGCGGATTATTTTGAATCCTGCCTTGAGAATTATTCGAATCCCAAGCAGGTAAGCAACTGGATCATGGGATCACTGCTGGCGCTTTTAAACGCCGAAGGCAAAGACATTCAGCAGTCCCCGGTTTCTCCCCGGGCGCTTGCCGCGCTGCTGAAACTGATCGACGCCAACGTCATCAGCGGCAAAATCGCCAAGATTGTTTTTGATGAAATGGCCAGGACCGGCAAGCCGCCTGAAACCATTGTTCAGGAAAAAGGTCTCGTTCAGGTCACCGATTCCTCGGAAATTGAGCAGATCGTTCAGAAAGTCCTTGCCGAAAACCCCAAGGAAGTATCGGATTATCAAAACGGCAAAGAAAAGGTATTTGGCTTTTTCGTCGGCCAGGTCATGCGGGAAACCAGAGGAAAGGCCAATCCCCAGCAGGTCAATGAGATTTTGAAGGTCCAACTGGGCGTAAAACAGTAACGCCTAACTCGGACTTTCACTGGGAATCCTTTTACATTGCCTGAAAGAATTACCCTGATTATTAGCCACAAAAAAAACCGGCCGGGAAAATTCCCGGCCGGTTTTTACAGCTTCAAATCAAGCGGTTAAGCTTGAATTAGAAAGCAAGAGACAGCATGGCTGCCAATTCCATCGGATTGGTGTTTCCGTCTTTATCAATTGACTTTGTAATGACATCGCCTGCCCACAGATAGGCGCCGATCAGATCAAGCTTCAGGTTGTCCACGATGGTATAGGTGACAACCAGGTCAAGTTCCGTACCCAGATCGCATCTGTATATGTTTGCGTGCGTTTGATCAGATAGACATCCTCGGCCTGTTTTGCATACCAAAGATCAGCAGAGAATTTCAGCGTCGGAAGGACTTTGTAGCTGGCGCCTAAATTGCCAATGCATCACGTTCTGAATTTTGTCGCCAGGGGCGCCGGTCGGGGTCTGGTTGTCGATAATGCCATCGCCCATGATTTCCGCCCAGTAGTAGGATGCTCCGACATTGTCATTTGGCGCCGGGAGTAGAAGAACTTTAATATCGCCGGATTTTACCGGATCTTCATTGCTCGTTACCGGAAGAATAAATCCCTTTGACGTGAATATTGGTAGGTCCCAGATTGACACCGCCAAAAATATCAAACAAATAACCCTTGACATTCAGTTTGTCTGACCGCCATACATGGCTGCCGGAACGGTAACATCGCCGAACTGAAAAATACCGGTTGCGCCCAAATCGAAAATCCCGATCTTGCCGTCATATTCCAAACCAGCTGTCCACACATCGACTTTTGTTGCGCCCGTGGGATAATCAGAGACAATAGGAGCGTGTTCTTTGCCGTGGCCTTGGAATACATTCTCGGAACAAATAGGCGACATGGGGTTTCAAGGTGTTGTCTTTGTTCAGATAGATGGTGGGATAAAAGACATATGGCTGCCATGTCGTAATTGGAATTGGAGACAGAGCCTGCACCAGATTGATCTGCCGGAGCCGCCTTCATACATTTTCATGTAAATCAACGGCAGATAAACCGCGTCATTGACTTTGAAAATGGCTTTAACACCGGCAGCGTCATCATTCATCAGATAGCCTCTGGCAAGTAAGAAATCCTGAACACCGACGCGTAAAGCGCTGTTGGCCCAGTTTGAAATCCACATATGAAGTTTTTAATTCTGAAATAATTGTTATCGCCAGTTGAGTCCGCGCCAAGCTGGCCATATGTTTTGTTTCTGACCCCAAACCGCATTGAATTCAAACTTGTTGACGAACTTCAGGTTGTCACTGAATTTTGCGGTGTAGTAAAGCCGGGTACGGGTATCGGTGATGTTTACATCCTGTTGTTAGCACTTGTTTTCAGCCAGAAAAACCGATATCTGTAATAAATCTGGTTCTCCAGTATCCACCGAATTCATTTTCAAATGCTGCTGCCGGCATGGTAAGGGCAAGCACCACAATGGCTGCGACCAATAATACGGATAATTTCTTCATTCTGAGTCCCTCCTCAAATAATTTCAATTAAATAGATAACCAACCTAATAATCAATCAAATCAAGACAATAACTGAAAATACCACCTCCTTTCACAAGTTTCCTATCCTTTTCGCTTTTTTCTATTGCAGATAATTTGCGTTAAATCAAGTAAATTCTTAAATTATTATAAATATTTTTTTATTTGGCAGTCGGATTATTACTGTCGCACTTACCGTAAATACAACATGATGTATGTATGAAAAAATGACTACAACAGAACGTATGGCTTGCATCTGAAGACAGAAATTCCCATACCATTATTCGAAATCCGCAAACAAATATTCTTTATATATTTTTCAATTTTCTATACAGTACATTTCATTAAATTTCAAATTGATTTTTTATTTAAATGCCCTTCTTGACTGCGGCCGGGTAGCGCGCCAATGACGAAACCCTATTTATAAGGAGAGTTGAATTATCTTGCGTCCTATTAAATTTATTTTGGGTATTGCCCTGATTCTTTTTTTATCGCTGACATCTTTCGGCACCGCATTCGGCGCGATCCCGCATACTGGTATTGCCGTTTGATATCCAGTCCGACAGTGATCTGTCTTTTCTTCAAAAAGGCATTTCCCAGATGCTGGCATCCCGCCTGGCTTCGGATGAATCCATTGAAGTCATCCGTATGGACGATCCTCCGTCTGCTGCAAATCTTTCCAAGCCCATCGGCGAAGCGGCCGCGACATCCACTGCCGCAAAACTGAAAGCCGATTACGTTTCTTACGGAACCGTCACGGTTACAAATGAAAGCGTTCGCACGGATGCCTGACTTGTCCGGACTGCGGATGGAACCCCCCAGGTGGTCTTCAGCCAGACCGGGAAAAACCAGGGAGATGCCTTGCAGCATGTCAAATTATTTGCAGCCGAAATCCTGAAGGCGTTGGGCTCGAAGGCGTCTGTTTTGACCCAGCCCGCGTCACAGCCTCAGCAGCATCAGGCGGTTGTGGACGAGAGCCACCGTCACCCCGACACCTTGTGGACCGGAGCGCTTTCCGCCGGCTCGGCACGCCGATTCGGATGATGGCATCTGACGGAAAAACCGAGGCCGATGTCTGGAGAAGCACTAAATTCCAGGCTGAAATCAAAAGCCTGGCCATTGGCGACGTTCTCGGCGAACAAGCAAAACGAGCTGGTCATCATTAACGACAATTCCGTATCGTTGTACCGTTATGTTGCCGGAAAACTCGAACTGATAGACGAAGTCATCGGTGAGACGGACCATACCCCCATTCGCGTGGATGTGGCCGATATCAACCAGAATGGCCGGGCCGAGATCTTCGTCACCTGTCTTTATCATGACAAGACCCAGTTAAAATCCTATGTCCTGGAATGGGATGGATCAAAACTGGTAAAAATTGTTCAGGACGCCAACTGGTATTTCAGAGTCATGACGGTTCCCGGGAAAGACCGCCTGTTTTGCTGGGACAGCAGCGGGGAATGACGCAGCTTTTTTCATAAAGGCATTTACCGGTTGACCTGGCATGAACGGAACTTACGCTCGAATCTTCTTTGGCGGATGTTCCCCGCGGACTTGTCATTGTATGCATTTTCTTCCGGAAATGCCCTGAATGACGGCAAGGAGATGACGGTTTCCTAACATCCGATCTTCGCCTTCGCGTTTTCGATAAAACCGGGGATATGGAATGGACCAGCTCGGAACGGTTTACCGGCGGCGGGGGCTATATGCCGTATCCTGCTGACGTGAATGACGCCAGGGCTCCGGAGAACGGCGGATCAAACGCTATTATCTGCCGCAGCGCGTATTTATTTCCGATATCGACAAAGATGGAAAAAATGAAGTCATCCTTGCTAATAATAAGGATTATACGCAAGGAATTTACTGCCCAATCTCCGGATTTTCAAAAGCGGGCATATTGAATGCCTGCAGTGGGAGGAATTGGCTTTTGGTTGAAAATGGAAGAACCACGGAAGTCTCCGGCCAGATCAGCGATATGGTCGTCGGAGATCTGAACAATGACGGGGTGGATGAAATCGTGTATTCCGTGGTGGATATTCCCGGCTCTGCTTTTAACAGCGCCCGCAGCTACCTGGTTTCCTGGCAGATAGGCAAGTAACGTCATACCCGCAAGTGCAGAAGAGTCACCTTTTTCCGTTCACCGAGAAATGCTGTCACAATTCGGTAATTATTGACATATTTCAGGAATTTTGGTACAAATGCCCTAATATTAATTATGCCTCGGCAGGAATGCAGGTTTTCCGGGGCACGCACAGGGCGCCATGATGGATAATTTTTCTCTGCCGGAATCTCCCAGCCGTTTTGCATTTCCTATTGCAAGTGCTGGATATCCCCTGATTTTTGCTTCCGCATTCGCAACAAGCGTGCTGGCCCTGCTTCAATTACGGGCACCGGCGCTTCTGGGGCTTGCAGTTACTTTTTTTATTGCCTATTTTTTCAGGGATCCGGACCGGGTTGTTCCGGTTTCTGATGGGGCGGTCATCTCTCCTGCGGACGGCAGGGTGATTATTGCCGGAAAAGTGGACCACACCCTTTTTTATGATGGCCCCTGCCAGAAGGTCAGCATCTTCATGTCGGTGTTTAATGTCCATGTCAATCGCATTCCCCATGAGGGCCAGGTTGAAAAAATTGAGTATCACCCGGGCAAAGTTTGTGAATGCCAGCCTCGACAAGGCTTCTGAAGGTAACGAACGAAACGCGGTATTCATGATTACGGACCGGGGCCAGCGGTTCTGTGTGGTTCAGATTGCCGGGCTTATCGCCAGACGGATCATCTGCCATATTCAGGCCGGAGAAACCGTTTACCGGGGACGCCGTTTTGGCATGATCTGCTTTGGGTCGCGGCTGGATGTCTATCTTCCGCCCGAGGCCACGCTCAATGTGGCCGTGGGAGACAGGGTCAAGGCCGGCACATCGATCGTTGGGTATCTCAACTGAATATTCCGAGCGGATTATATGCGACATTTGCATTCCAGGCGGAAGATTCCTTGCTTCGGCGCTCTTCATTATGATTGCCGCTGCTGAGCCCCCTTTTACCCCAGTTTAACCCGGCACGGATAATTTTCCGTGTTATCCATGATCCTTGATGAAGCGGGCAGCTTCATCAAGGATCATGTTTTTTTAGTTTCAGAATTATGGAAAAGAAAACAGAGGTGATGACCATGTCGAAAAAACAATTTCATGTTGCAGTGGCCGGAGCAACCGGGGCTGTTGGAAATCAAATGATTGCCTGCCTGGAAGAACGGAATTTTCCGGTCAAATCGATAAAATTTCTGGCGTCTTTCCGTTCGGCCGGGAAAAAACTGAGTTTCAGGGGCGAGCCGGTGGTGGTTGAGGAAATGACGGAAACGTCCTTCAACGGCATGGATATCGCGCTGTTTTCAGCCGGCGGAAGCACCAGCGAGAAGTTTGCGCCGGTTGCAGCCAGGATCCGGGTGCGTCGTCATTGACAATTCCAGCGCCTGGCGAATGGACCCCCGGGTGCCGCTGGTGGTTCCGGAAGTCAACAGCCATGCCATTGCCGGCTACACCCAAAAAGGCATTATCGCCAACCCCAACTGCTCGACGATTCAGATGGTGGTGGCCTTAAATCCCATTCACCGGAAATACGGCATCAAGCGCATTGTCGTATCTACCTATCAGGCGGTTTCCGGCACCGGCCAGAAAGCCATCGTCGAGCTGGATGCACAGGTCCGGGCGATCATGAATTCCAAGCCGGTTGAAAAAAATGTCTATCCGCATCGCATCGCATTCAACTGCCTTCCCCATATCGATGTGTTTCTGGATAACGGATATACCAAGGAAGAGATGAAAATGGTCCATGAAACCCGGAAAATCATGGAAGACGACACCATCGGGGTAACGGCGACCACGGTTCGGGTTCCGGTATTTTACAGCCATTCCGAGTCCATCAACATTGAAACCCGCCTGCCCATCACCGCTGAAGCGGTCAGGGACCTGCTGGCCAGTGCGCCCGGAGTCAAGGTTGTGGATGATCTCAAGACCAATACCTATCCCATGCCCATCGATGCCGCCGGCCAGGATTTGACCTATGTGGGCAGAATTCGACAGGATGAATCCATTCCCAATGCCATTAACCTGTGGGTTGTTGCCGATAACATTCGAAAAGGGGCGGCAACCAACGCTGTTCAGATTGCCGAAATTCTGGCTGAAACCTATTTGTGATGATAGCCGACAAAGTCGATCATATCCCTATTTACACGATCGCATTTACGACAAATCTTTATTTTCAGGAGTAATAAGTTGGATCGAATACCCATGACAAAAGAGGGCCACGTCGCCCTGAAAAATGAACTTGAACATCTGAAAAAAGTCGAGAGGCCCCTGAACATCAAGGCCATCGAAGAGGCGCGGGCCCACGGAGATTTGTCGGAAAATGCAGAGTTTGAATCTGCCAAGGACCGTCAGAGCTTTCTCGAAGGCCGAATTCGGGAACTGGAATACAAACTGTCAAATGCGGACATCATCGATCCAAGCAAGCTCCCCAAAGACCGGGCTGCCTTTGGCTGCCGGGTGCTTCTGGAAAATGTCGACACCGGAGAAACCGTTCAATACCAGCTGGTCGGCCCGGAAGAATCGAATATTGAAGAAGGCCGTATTTCCATCACATCCCCGCTGGGGCAGGCCATTATCGGCAAAAAACCTTCTGATGAGCTGGTCCTGACCGCTCCGGGCGGCAAACGCTGTTATGAACTGGTTGATATCCTGTAATTTACTGTAAAGACAAATCGATCCAGAAGCAGAAATGCGCATTCAACGGCGCATGACAATTTAAGATCGAATGCGTTAACATTTCAGGTCACGTGGCAGTCGGTCGTTCCATTCTGACTTCTGGCTCCTGACTTCTGACTCCTTTATTATAATAATTTCCGGAGGTGTTTTTGTGGCAAGAATTACAATCGACGATTGTCTGAAACGGGTACCCAACAGATTCCTTCTGGCCAACATGGTCTCCAGACGGGTCCGTCAGATCCGCGAGGGTTCCGAGTATCTGGTCAGTTCCCCCAAGAATGAAGATATTGTCATTTCATTAAGAGAAGTTGCAGCCGGAAGAATCAAGCTGGTGACCGAAACCAATGACGGGGATTAGCTCCCATTAAGGAATCCGCGCTATTCAGGTCTTTGAACAGAGGGGTCGGCAAGGCCATTCATGACTATGACATGATCTCGAATGGCGATCGGATTGCCGTGGGGCTTTCCGGCGGACATGACAGCCTGACCCTTCTGTGGATGCTTCGGGAACGGCTTCGGCGCATTCCCGTTCATTATGAAATAGTTCCCATTTACATTGATCCGGGTTTTGAAAACGGATTCGGCGCCGAGTTGAAGGATTATTGCCGCCAGTGGGGACTTGAGCTTCGGGTGGAGGAAACCCGGCACGGCATACTGGCGCACAGCCCGGAAAATCGGGAGAATCCCTGTTTTCTGTGTTCGCACCTGAGGCGAAAGCGGCTGTTTGAAATCGCGGATGAACTGGGTTGCCGAAAGCTGGCCCTGGGACACAACAAGGATGACCTCATTGAAACCCTGTTTTTAAATATCTGTTACGCCGGCCAGATCTGCACCATGGTGCCATCCCAGATGTTTTTTCAGGAAAAGTTTACCGTGATCCGCCCGCTGGCCTTTGTGGATGAAACGATCATACGAAAATTCGCCAAAGAAAACCGGTTTCCTGTTTTTGACAACCCTTGCCCGACATCCAAAACATCCAAACGAAAAGAGATCAAGGAGATGCTCAATCGGCTTTATCAGGGCAACGCCAACGTCAAGGGAAATATTTTCAGGGCATTGAGTCATGTGAGAACGGACTATCTGCTGAAAGATCACTCGAAACGCCGCAAGAGACCAGGAAACCGACATGAATCAACACAGACACGGGAATCCGGACATGACGCCCCCTCTGCCCTGTAGCACATCCATGAAAGACGTTCAGAATCAGCGGGACGACCGCAACATTCCCATCGACAAGGTGGGAATAAAGAATATCCGCTACCCCATCACGGTTCTGGATCGCAGAAACAGCAGGCAGCATACCGTTGCTTCCATCAACATGTATGTGGATCTGCCGCATAAATACAAGGGCACCCACATGAGCCGCTTTGTCGAGCTGCTTCACCTGTTCCGTCCGGAAATCTCCCTCAAGCGCATCTCCGAGGTGCTGGATCGGATGAAAAAGCATCTCAATGCCGCATCCGCCCACATTGAAGTGTCCTTTCCGTATTTTATCGAGAAAAAGGCCCCGGTCAGCGGCGCTCCCGGCCTGATGGACTACACCTGCAGGATTCTGGGTTCCAGCGATCCTTCCGGCAGAATCGACCTGGTTTCCGAGGTGATCGTTCCGATTTCATCGGTCTGCCCCTGTTCCAAGGAAATCAGCGAGGTGGGCGCCCACAATCAGCGGGGTGAGGTTCGGCTGAGCACGCGGTTCAAGAAATTCATCTGGATGGAGGACATGATCGAGCTGGTTGAAACCTGCTCATCCTGCGAAGTCTATTCCATCCTGAAGCGTGTGGATGAAAAATTCGTCACGGAAAAAGGCTTTACCAATCCAAAATTTGTCGAAGACATCGTCAGGGACATCGCCAAAAAACTTTATGCGGACAATAACATCACCTGGTTTTCCGTCAGTGCGGAAAATTTTGAATCCATTCACAATCACAGCGCCTATGCGCATATCACCAGCGGACAGATTCACACGGAAACCTGCCTGGAGGCTAAAAAGCCGAAAGACTAAAAAGCCCGGAGGCAGGATCCGCCCGGATTTTCGATCTTCTTCAGCATCCTCAGGAGCCGGCCAGCTCGCGAATGATTTCCATCACGGGATCAGCGGTTTTTCCGGGGGTATTGATCATAACCACGAACCGGTAGTTTCCCCCTTTGCCGTCTTCGATATATCCCGCCCGGGAGCGAATCCCGTTCAGTGTTCCGGTTTTATACAGCTCGTTTCCCTGCCTCCGCATCAACTGCCGATACGGATAAAACCTTACCAGAAGCTGATCCAGGTGGATTGCGGAAAGTCTGTTCTCCCTTGAAATTCCCGATCCTTCGGCAAGTTGAAGGGTTTCGATCTGCATTTCTTTTCGCAGGAATTCCTGTGATGCCCGAATGCCTTTATCGATTGTTCCGGGCAGTCCATACGCCCGTATGCCGGAGGCAATGAACAGCTGATTGGCAATAAAATTATTGGAAAATTCCATGAGTCTGGATATCACGTCCGTCAGCGCATAGGGGGAAACATAGCGGATCAGGAGCCGGTCCCCGTCTTCAACTTTGCCGATTCGAACCTGTCCGGACGATGTCATCCCCTGCCGCGACAGAAAACCGGCAACCAGATGCCCGGCATACAGCACGCTTTCTCCCCGGGAATGAGAAAACACGATCCTTCCGGAGTCCATTCCCGAAGCGCGGATACGGGATAAGGCAAAAGGCACCAGCGGGGTTTGAGGCTCAGCGCTGACGTATTTGCCGGCGGAAGTTTTCTGAAAGCTGATGGTGTTGAAATTGGCGCAGAATGCGCCATTGGGCGCATCGTAAGGCTCCGTGGTTTCTGTAACTCCGGGAATCCGCAGGGGCTGCTGAAAAACCGAATCATCCAGAACCAGATCCTTGTAATGATGCATACGGGCTTGAATCTGTCTGGAAAAATCCGGCATCATGTCCGACACAAACAAGGGGTCGCCGAACCCCTTGATCTTCAGATTATTGTCCTTGTCCGAATAGCATTCGGTAACAAATCGAAAATCTTCGCCAAGGTAGTAAATCGCTACCAGGGCGGTCAGGATTTTAAGGGTCGATGCCGGCACCAGCAGTTTTTCGGCGTTTCTGGATGCCAGAATCTTTCCCTGTGGATCGGTTAACAACACCGAATCCTTTTCCTGAATCAGGGACAGCATCCGCGATACGGTCTGGGCATCCGCCAGGGCAGACGAGCCCATATTTCCCAAAAGACAAAGCAGTATAACCCCAGAGATAAAACAGCCTGAAAAACTTGGTTTCTTCATGTCATTTACCATAAGATAATTCCCACCTTTGAAAAAGGGGGGCCAGGGGGGTCAAAAGATCTCTTGGCAGACGAATATTCCGACGGAAAATCCCCCTCGATCCCCCTTTCCCAAAGTGGGAAGGTATATTTTTCATTGCCGGGCGTGAAGTCCGGAAGCGATTCATGGATGTTTACTATCCAAAATCAAGGTAACGGGCCCGTCATTGATCAGTGCAACATCCATCATGGCGCGAAATTGGCCGGTTTTCACGGCAATGCCTTTTTCCCGGACCTTTTCGACAAACACTTCATAGAGCTGCTCGGCCTTTTCCGGTCCGGCGGCCTGCACATAAGAAGGCCGCCGGCCCTTGCGACAGTCCCCCAGCAGCGTAAACTGTGATACCACAAGCATCTCGCCCTGAGTTTCCATCAGAGAGCGATTCATTTTTCCGTTTTCATCCTCAAAAATCCGCAAGTGCGGAATCTTCTCCGAAAGAAAACCCACATCCCCTGAATCATCCGCTTCGGACACGCCCAGCAGCACCAGAAGCCCCGGACCGATCCGGCTGATAATCTGATTGTTGACGGTTACCGAACTTTCCTTAACCCGCTGAACCACTGCTCTCATGAGTCTTCCTTATCATTTATTGTGGGCCATAGCATTGACGGTGTATTCTGTGTTGTTTGTCTTCAGCAAGTTTGGCATCCCAATTTTTCACTTTTTATGCGATCATCCTCATTTGAAAAATCCAGCGAAATTTGCTTTATGGCTGTAGAAAATCACTGCCACGGTACAGAGAACGCCGGAACCGGCAATAAGATCAAACCTGACAAGCCAGCAAAGTACCTGCGGCCAGGATCAACACCAGGGTCAAAGATCCGATAAAGGCAATGCGAAAAAACGCGTAGCTTATCAGCCAGGCCAGGATTGCCGCAAGGGCCCATAACGGTGCAATGAACGCTGAAAAGCCAAGGTAATTGGCGACTCCTTTTCCTCCCCGGAACTGATGAAAACAGGGAAAGCGGTTGCCGAGTATCAGCCCCAGGCCTATCCAGGGAATTAGTGCAGGCTGAAGAAGGCTTGCCGCAATAAACGCCACCCCCAGAGACCGGCCGACATCCAGTATCAAGATAGCCAAGGCCCAGAAAAATCCATGCTGCCGATAAACATTAAATGTGCCGGGATTCTTGCTGAAACCATTTCGAGGATCCTCTTTTTTCAGCAGCTTAAAAAGCAGAATCGGAAAATTGACGGAACCTGCCACATAGGCCCCTGCAAACACCATCAGAAGCATGATTTCACAACACCTTCCAATAAAAACAAGAAGAGAAATTAGCGACGCAATTTCTTTTAAGATATTTTAATAATACCGCATTTCCTGCGCAAAGAGAAGTGGCTATCGACCAAAGAACTCCAAACCATGAACTGGTATCCGCGATAGCCTCTGCCCTCACCATCAACAAATTGGTGAACCGAGCCTGTGGTTCGGTATCCGTTATCCCAGATACTGCTTCAGATATTTTGCCGTATGCGAAAAATCGGACATTGCCAGCATTTCCTCCGGGGAGCCCGTTGCAACCACCTGCCCGCCGGCCTGTCCGCCTTCCGGCCCCAGATCGATGATGACATCGGATGCCAGAATGATATCCAGATTGTGCTCGATAACCACCACAGTGTTTCCGTGATCCACAAGGGACTGCAACACCTGAACCAGCCGCTCCACATCCGAGGGATGAAGCCCCGTGGATGGCTCGTCCAGCACATATACCGTATGATTGCTGGAGGCTTTGACCAGTTGGTGAGCCAGCTTGATGCGCTGGGCCTCACCACCGGAAAGCGTGGGGCTGGGCTGGCCCAGGCGCAGATACCCCAGGCCGATGTCGCATACCAGGGACAGGGCCCGGCGAATGGCAGGAACCGGTGTAAAAAACGACAGGGCCTCCTGGAAAGTCATGTCCAGGACTTCGGAAATGGTTTTCCCCTTGTAGATAACCATCAGGGTCTCCAGATTAAACCGTTTTCCCTGGCAGACGTCGCAGGGAACATAGACATCCGGAAGAAAACTCATTTCGATTTTGTTGTGGCCCTGGCCCTTGCAGGCGGCACAGCGGCCTTCCTCGACGTTGAATGAAAATCTTCCGGGTGCATATCCCCGGGTTCTGGCGGCTGGGGTCATGGCAAAAAGCTGGCGGATATCGGCATAGAACCCCACGTAGGATGCCGGAACCGAGCGGGGCGTTTTCCCGATAGGGCTGTGATCGACCTCAAGAATCCGTTTCACCGGCTCCCAGCCCCGAATGCTCCGGCACAGTTTTTCCGGGACAGGTTGGCCCTCAAGCCCGCAGCGGATGGCCGGAAACAGCGTTCCCTTCACCAGCGTGGATTTTCCGGAACCAGAGACCCCGGTCACGGCAATCAGGGAGTTAAGCGGGAATTCCACATCGATGGACCTGAGGTTGTTCAGACAGGCGTCCTGAATCTCAACCCGCGGCTGATCCCGAAAACGCCTGAGGCGGCTGGTCAGGGTACGGATCTTTTGCTTCAGATATTTTCCGGTAACGGAGTTTTCGGTGTTTTTGATGAACTCCGGGGTTCCCGAAGCCACGATCCAGCCCCCGTCGCGGCCAGCGCCTGGCCCAAGATCGATGAGGGTATCGGCCTGGCGGATGGTTTCTTCGTCATGCTCCACGACCAGGACCGTGTTTCCCCGATCCCTCAGGGTTTTCAGGGCATGGATCAGGATGCCGCTGTCCCTGGGGTGAAGCCCGATGGTCGGCTCATCCAGGATATAAAGAATTCCGGTGAGATTGGACCCCAGTTGGGCCGCAAGCCTGACCCGCTGGGCTTCTCCGCCGGAAAGGGTATCCCCGCTTCTTCCCAGGGAGAGGTAAGAGAGCCCCAACTGGTTCAAAAGGTCAAGGCGGGATAGAATTTCGGATATGACCGGTTCTGCGACGGGTTTTTCCGCATCGCTGAACGAAAAACCGTTGATCATACCCTTTAGCTGCCCGGCGGTTGTCTGCATCAACTCCCATATCGAAAAACCGCCAATGGTTACAGAAAGAGCCAGGGGTTTCAGCCGGCTCCCCAGGCACTGGGGACAGGTGCTGCGCTGGCCGTCTTCGGGGGCTTCAATCTGCCCCAGTCCCCCGCAGGTTGCGCACGCCCCCTGGGGGCTGTTAAAGGAAAAAAGCCTGGGGTCCAGAGGCACCAGTCCGGTTCCACAGGTCGGACAAACCCCCTTCAGGCTGAAAACCGTTTCTTTTCCAAAGGCCCCAATCACCGTAAAACTGCCGTTCCCCTCCGAAAGCGCCGTATCCAGCAAAGGCGTCAGCAGCTCCGGATTCAACCGGCCGGAAGCCCACCGGCCGGTTTCCAGTTCGACGGTGTGTTCATGGTAGCGGCTGAGCGCCATACCGGGCTTTAGATCTGTCCATACGCCGTCGATTTTGGCACGACTTATCCCGCTTCGCAGCGCTTTTGAGAGCACATCCTTGTGAAACCCTTTTCTCCCGCTCACCTTGGGCGTCAGAATAGATGCGGATACGCCGGAATACCGCCCCAGGATCTCGTCGAAAATGGCCTGCCGGGTCTGCGTCACCAGCCTTTTGCCGCATCCCGGACAGTGCCGGTCTCCGAGTTTGCTGTATAAAAGCCTCAGGAAATGATAGATCTCCGTCAGAGTCGCGACCGTGGATCTGCGGCTGGAATGGCTGATGCGCTGCTCGATGGCCACGGTCGGGGAAAGTCCGGTGATCCGGTCCACGTCCGGCCGCTCCAGAATGGTCATGTACTGGCGGACATACGGGGCCAGGCTCTCCAGATACCTGCGCTGGCCTTCAGCAAACAGGACGTCAAAAGCCAGGGAGGATTTTCCCGATCCGGACACTCCGGTCATCACGACCAGTTGATTGCGGGGAATGGATAGGGTGACATTTTTCAGATTATGCTCCCGGGCCCCGCTGACCACAATGGCGCCGCCCCAGGCAGCAACCGGCGCCGAGACTGCGGCAGGAATCTCCGGAATTTCTCCGGGGCTGCCAGGGCTGAGGTATTCCCGCAAGTATCTGCCGGTATGCGACTGGCTGCATGCCGATACCGCTTCGGGCGTTCCCGAGATCACAACGGTTCCGCCGGCGTCCCCGCCTTCCGGCCCCAGATCGATCACCCAGTCGGCGGTCTTGATCACATCCAGGTTATGCTCGATCACCAGGACCGTATGGCCTTTAGCCGTGAGGCGCTGAAACACTTCAAGAAGCCGTTCGATGTCCTGAAAATGCAGTCCCGTGGTGGGTTCGTCCAGGATAAAGAGCCGGCTGCTGCTCCCGGATTCCTGCAAAAACCGGGAAAGCTTCAGGCGCTGGGCTTCCCCGCCCGAAAGCGTGTTCAGGGGCTGGCCGAGCCTCAGATATCCCAACCCCACATCAGACAGCAACGTCAGCGGTCCTGTAATCTGGGGGATATCCGCGAAAACTGCCAGGGCTTCATCCGTGGTCAGGTTAAAAATGTCCGAAATATTCAGGCCATGGTAGCGGATGTTCAGGGCCTCCGGCCCAAAGCGCTTTCCGCCGCACGTCGGACAGGTTACAAAAACGTCCGAGAGAAACTGCATCTCGATTTTTTCAAATCCTTCGCCTTTGCAGGCTTCACACCTTCCACCCGGGACATTGAAGGAAAAATATCCGGCGGCGTATTTTTTTTCACGGGCCTGCGGCGTATTGGCCAACCGCTTTCGAAGGGGGTCCATGGCGCCCGTATAGGTCAGGGCATTGGCTCTGGGGGTTCTACCCACGGCATGTTGATCCACCAGAACCGCTGCGGAAATATTCTCCAGGCCATGAATAGCCTGGTATTGCCCCGGACGATCCGACGCCTGGCCCTTGATCCGTTGAATCGCCTTAAAAAGGACATCACCGGCCAGCGTGGATTTTCCCGATCCGGACACGCCGGTAATACAGGTCATCACTCCCAGCGGAATGGCCACAGTTACGTCTTGCAAATTATTTTCCGATGCCCCTTCAATCCGTATCCATTCAAGGTCATTCCGGATTTTTCCACGTTGCGGGATGGGAATGCGCCGTTTTTTTGTCAGATAATCACCGGTAAGGGTTCCGGTAATCTGCGATGCAGGGCCATGGTACATGATTTCGCCGCCGTTCTCGCCGGCTTTGGGACCCATGTCCAGAATCCGGTCGGCCTGGCGGATGATATCGGGGTCATGCTCCACAACAACGATGGTGTTGGGAAGGTCCCGAAGCCGCTTTAAAATTTCAACCAGACGGTTGCAGTCCCTGGGATGAAGCCCGATGCTGGGCTCATCCAGAACATAGAGGGCATTGACCATGGAAGAGCCCAGGCTGGACGCCAGGGCCACACGCTGGACTTCGCCTCCGGAAAGGGTTCTGGACTGACGGTCCAGGGTCAGATACCCCAGCCCCACATCCTGAAGAAATTTCAGCCGGGACAGGACTTCGTCATAGATCATCCGGCTGGCGTTGTCGGTGGCATTCACGTCAAGTGCTGTAAAAAACGACGCAGCATCCGTGACATTCAGGCTATAGACATCCGAGATCGTCCGGCCGGCCAACCTGTAAAGCAGGGTTTCGGGTTTAAACCGGGTTCCGTTGCAAGTACCGCAGACCGCATAACTGCGGTAGCGTGACAGAAAAACCCGTACCGGCAATTTGTAGGTTTTGGTTTCCAGCCATTTGAAAAACCCACGCACCCCGTAATATTTCGGTGTTCCTTCAAGAATGTCCGTTCTCTGGTCCGGCGGCAGTTTTTCAAAGGGAATGCGGGTGGAAATTGCCTGTTTCTGGCAAAAGGCCATCAGCTCTTCAAACTCGACCTTCTGCTCGGAATCCGTCCCCCAGGGTTTGATGGCGCCTTGTTCCAGTGACTTTGACGGATCGGGAATCACAAGGTCCCAGTCAATATCGATGGTTCTGCCAAACCCTCTGCAGACATCGCAGGCTCCTACCGGACTGTTGAAGGAAAAGAGATTGGGAACCGGGGGGGAGTAGGTGATCTTGCAGGAAGCGCACTCCAGTCCGCGGCTGAAAGACAGGCGATGCATTGGGCCTTCCCACAGATCGATGTGGCCGGCTCCCCACTGAAACGCCTGCTCCAGGGAATCCATGATCCGGGGCTGGTCCACGGCCCGAAACCGAAGCCTGTCGACCAGAATATACAGGGGCCGGGGGATTGCCTGCGGCGAGAGCTCCGATAACTGCCCGACCCGCCCTTCATCCACATAGCGGTCAAAGCCCATGCGAATCCAGGACAGCAGGGCATCCTGCGCAGGTTCCGGATCGAGGAATGCCGGAAATGTGATGCGTATTTCCGTTTCCTCCGCGATCTCCTGAAGCGCCTTCCAGACATGAAGCGGAGTTTCCGGCAGCACCGGTTTGCCGCACCCCCGGCAGTGAAGCTGTCCCATGCGGGCGTACAGGAGCTTGACATAATCGGTCAGCTCCGTCATGGTGCCCACGGTGGACCGGGATGTTCTGACAGGGTCCTTCCGGTCAATGGCAATGGCCGGAGGAATTCCCAGAATGGCGTCCACTTGCGGCCGGTCCATGCGATCCATGAACTGTCGGGCATAGGGCGAAAATGTTTCCACATAGCGCCGCTGACCTTCGGCATAGAGTGTATCAAAGGCCAGGGAAGATTTGCCTGAACCGCTGACGCCGGTGATCACGGTTATCCGGTTCAGGGGGATATTCAGGTCCAAGTTTTTCAGATTGTGTTGTCTTGCGCCGCGAACGGCGATTGCTGGAATTTTCATTGGCCAAAGATGCTACATTAAACAAATTTTTCAAGACAAAACTCCTTGGATTCCGAAAAAACGTCCTTTATCGTGAAAATGCAAATCACCCGTCATTTTCATATCTGGGGGGAAATTCAAGTTGCTTTATGACCATTTTCTTTGTTAGCCTTGACACTTGGGGATAGAAAAAGTATAAATTACCTTGAATGCTATTTAATGGCTTTGGTTTAATTCGCCGTTTTACAGATGCCTTTAGGGGCCGAAACAACGGCTTGCCGGAATCGATTATCAGCCGTGGGTTGTCTGAGGGCATAACACCCTCAACTGGAGGAAACTATGTTTGGCATCGGCATGCAGGAGTTGGTCCTGATTCTGGTTGTCGCGCTCATCATTCTCGGCCCGAAAAAGCTGCCGGATGTGGCAAAGTCCCTCGGAAAGGCGTTGAATGAATTCAAGCGGGCCACCAGTGACATCAAGGAGTCCCTGGAAGTGGATCACAGCCTGAACACCGTTAAAAAATCATTTGATACCCTGAACGACAACAAGCCTGCGGCAGACACCACCGCTTCCGAGACTTTAGAGGTGAAACCTTCCCCGACTTCTCCTGAAGAAGCCGCCCCCGAGACCCCTGAGCCTCCCCGTGCATCCAGCTGACAGGATTTTCACATGAACGAAGAAGAGAAAATCCCTTTCACTTCCCACCTGGAAGAGCTGCGAAAACGTCTGATTACCTGTTTTATCGCTATCGCCGTTGGATTTGTTCTGGCGTTCAGCGTTAAGGAATGGCTGTTTCACCTGCTGACCGCCCCGCTGATTTCAATCATGCAGCCGGGAGAAAAACTGATTTTTACCAGCCTTCCGGAGGCTTTTTTTGTTTATCTGAAAGTGGCGTTTTTGTCCGGCATCCTTCTGGCCATTCCCGTCATTATATACCAATTCTGGATGTTCGTTGCTCCGGGACTTTACAGCGAAGAAAGACGGTACCTTGCCCCCATCATGGTGATGTCCATGTTCTTTTTTATAGGTGGCGGGCTTTTTGGCTATTATGTGGTCTTTCCCATCGGATTTCAGTTTTTCCTCAGCTTTGCCACAGACACCATCCGGCCGCTGCTGACCATGCGGGAATTCTTAAGCTTTGCCTCGCTGTTTCTGCTGGTCTTTGGTCTGATTTTCGAGCTTCCGCTGATCCTGGTATTTATGGTGAAACTGGGCATTATTTCCATTGACTTTTTAACCAAAAACAGAAAATATGCCATCCTTGTAATCTTTGTCATCGCAGCCATTTTAACGCCGCCGGATGTGGTTTCACAGACACTCATGGCCATTCCCATGATGGCACTCTACGAAATCGGCATTCTCGGTGCCAGAATCTTTGTTCGCAAAAAGCCACGGGAAGATATTCCGGAAGAACCTCCGGAAGAAACCCCCTGAAAAACAGTTACGGGTTCCTGGTCGCAGTTTCTGCAGTGAATTGCGGCGGAAGAACATTTGCTGGTATAATAGTTAACAAGGGAAAGGAGGAAAAATTCGTATGAAGAAAACATTGTGGGTCGTAGTGGCGGTCGGTATTGCAGTTATGTTTGCCTCAGCTGCTCTCTACGCGGGAACCAAGGCTCCGGATGTCATCAAAATGGAAAACAAGCTCTATCCCAAACACGAAAAAGGCATTGTCGAGTTTACGCACAAGAAGCATGTTGTCGGATTACAAGGGCGCCTGCGGGGACTGCCATCATGACAAGGACGGGAAACCGCTGGCAACGCTGAAAGACGGCGACAATGTTCAGAGCTGCGCCGAATGCCACAAGAAACCCGGTGAAAAACCGAAAGGAAAAGACGCTCCCAAGCTGACGGAGAAAGAAGTTCTTGGAATTTCATGCCGAAGCCATGCACAAGAATTGTCAGGGATGTCACAAGGAAATGAACAAAAAGAATAATAACCAGAACGCCCCGACCACTTGCGTAAAATGCCATCCGAAAACCAAGTAATCGTTTGACCCGATGGTTCTTGATTGAAAGAAGGGCAGGACTCTCTTGACAGAGATGAGCCTGCCCTTTTTTATCCCCGCTTCTTTCTCTGCCGGCAAACAAACGGCTGCGGACTGAATTCGAAAAAAAGCCAGGCAGAAAGAAAGAAAAGCGCTTTCTGCCTGGAAATCAGCTCTTGCTCAACAATCATCCGGCAACATCGATGCCGAGATCACACCCCAGATGGGGATCAGGGTTTTTACATTCAAAATTGAAATGACGGGTGTCGACATGTCCGCTTTCCCGTTCTTCCTCTGACTCGATATAAGAATATTCATGCACGGAGTTTTCCATAAGGTGCCTCCTCGTTAGAATTTGTTTGATAGTGGATACGAGCTTTCAAATTTTATGATAATTATTCCTAAAGCTCTTACCAAACATTAAGGCAGCCTTTCGGATTGTCAAGAATCGGGTTATTGGCATCCGTTTATTTAGAGCGTATGGAATCCCAGCCCCAGGGCCTTTCTTCGCTCTTCGATATGACGACGAATGAGAATCGCCGACTTCTCCGGATCCGGCTCCACCGCAAATACCGCTCCGACAACATCCCTCAGTCCTTCCGTGAGCAGTTTGACCACATTCGGGCTGCCGGCAATGGGCGGCATGGGACCCAGAACCGTGTAAACCCCGGAAGCCACGAAATAAGCGCCGATGGACACGGCTTTTTCAGAATACCATTCCGGCGCGGCACCTGCGATGGGAAGATCGCTGATGTCCGCATTCAGGGCATTGGCCAGCGCGCCGGCCAACATCAGGATACGCACGTTGTCCACGCAACTGCCGAGATGCAGCACGGGCGGAATGCCCAGTGATCCGCAGACCTCTTTCAGCCCCGGACCGGCGAATTGAATGGCGTCCGGCATCTTGAAACCGGCCTTGGCGGTGGCGATAGCCGCACAACCAGTATCCACTACCAGTATGTCGTTTTCAATCAGGCGCCTGGCCAGCGTCACATGTCCGTGGTCATGCAGTATTTTTGGGTTGTTGCATCCCACGATGCCGGCTGCGCCGCGGATTTTTCCAGTCTTGATGGCCTCCAGAAGAGGCGCGACAGATCCGCCAAGCGCCCCGACAATGGATTCAACAGAAAACCCGCCGATGGATTTCACCGGTTCAACCGGCAGATAGACCTTTCCCCGTTTGCCATAATTTTCGATGGCCTCCCGTACCAAGACCTTTGCCAGTTCTTCGGCATTCTCGGGGTGAAATTCCCGGTGTTCCATCCCAGGAAAACGGGCCTTGTCGCTGGTGCTGATCATACGGGTGTGATAGCAGGAAGCCGTCTTTCCCAGAGACGGCATGATGCACTGATAATCCACGAGCATCATTTCCACAGCTCCCGTTGACAGAATCAGCTCGGTCATGAGGTGATTGCCGGCCATGGGAATACCGTGCCGCATTAAAAGCTCATTTCCGGTGCAGCAGACACCGGCCAGATTGATGCCTGTGGCGCCTTTGCTTTTTGCCAATTGCATCAGCTCCGCAGACTGGCTGGCCGTCAGGATCATCTCGGAAACCACGGGATTGTGGCCATGCACCACGATATTGACCTGGTCATTTTTGAGCACACCGGCATTGACGCTGGTGGGCCTGGGAGTCGGTGTTCCGAAGAGGATATCGGAAACCTCCGTGGCAATCATGGAGCCACCCCATCCATCCGAGAGAGCATTGCGGAGCCCCTGAAGCAGCAAGCTCTGCCATCCGTTGTCCACGCCCATGTGCGTCCGGTGCATCATTTCCGATGTTTCCCGATCAATCCCCCTGGGCGTGATGCCCACATTTTTCCAGATTTCACGCCGTTTTGCAGGGGCCCGCTTCAGCAGGGTGAGCTCGGTGATCCGGGTGCCATAATCCTCCTGCATGGCATATGCCAGTTCGCCGGCGATAACAAGAATATCTTTGCCTTGAGTTTCAACGCCGTACTCCGCTGCAACGCTTTTCAGTTTTTCCGGGTCCAGGATAACGTAACCCGGAGCCTTTCCTTTGGCGACGTTGGCCAGAACCTCGACCAGGTCCCGCCCGTGATCCGAATGGGAGGCGGCGCCGGCGGCAATCATGCGGCAGAGATTCCGGGCCACGATAATGTCGGCGTCGGCCCCGCAAACGCCTTGTTGCGGGCCTTCGCCGAATGGATCCACCCGGCATGGGCCCATGACGCAGTTCCGGCAACTCAGCCCCAGTTCGCAGTATCCGCACTGGGGGAGTTGGGCCTGATGGCGGTCCCAGACGGTCTCGATCTGATCCGTCTGGGCTTTCTTGAGCAGCAACTGCCCGTCTTCCGTAATGGTCTGTTGATGATACGTGCAGGACATGGTCTCACCTCCTTAAGCCGCCTGTCTGACGGCAATTTGCGCGCGTTTGATGGTATTCAGCAGAGTAAAACACGGCGAACCCTGGGGAATGTCGATTCCTGCTGAAATGCTTTGGCTGACCTGATCGGTTTTTCGCTTCAATGCCTTCGAAGAATCTTCAAAGGTCAGAGCGCCGGATTTGCAGACTTCCACACAGGCAGGTATCAGCCCCTGCTGCTGACGCTCCATGCAGTTGTCGCACTTGATGGCAACGGCCTTTTTCGGCGGTGCAGACGCATCTTCATGGTACCGGATCACACCGAACGGGCAGGCCATTGCGCAGGATGCACAGTTGATGCATCGGTCCGGGTCGATGAGAACCGTTTCTGTACGACTATCCCTGTAAATCGCACCGGGCAGACAGGCCAGCATGCAAGGCGCCGGGCTGCAATGCCTGCAGCGGTTGGGAAATCCTTCGTCGTAAAGCCCCACTCCCACATGAATCCGGGGCTTTGGCAAAGGTGTTTCCAGGATCGCCGAAATAAGCTGATGGGTCTGGGAATGGGCCGTGGCGCAGGCCGCCATGCACTGCATGCATCCCACGCACCGTTCCGGATGAACGATAACCTGGTTCATAATAGCCTCCTTTCAAAACATCAACGATTTGAGGGAAAGATGGGTTTCCAGCAACTTTTTCTTTGAAACCCGGACCGGACTTTCGTTCTGGATCATGGCCGTCAGAATCCCGCCGGTTTCAATCCGATTGACGAGGGTGGCGCCGACAAGGCGGTCCCCCTCAAATACCAGTCGGCGATAAGTGTTCAATCGCCGATTGTGTTCGCTAAGAACCATAAACCGCGGATCATCCGGCGCATTCAACCATCCTGCAGCCAGAATATCCAGGTCAAAGATGCGAATGACGTTCCGACTCAGGCTTCCCTTATAGACTACGGCGCGTCCGGCCATGTTCATGCCGGCGATACGCCCCTGAGCGACTGCTTCCGGCCAGATCGCATTCACCCAGCGGGTTTTTCTGGCAATATCCCTGGATTCCGCCACATCTCCGGCTGCATAAATGCCGGGACAGGTGGTTTGCAGGTGATCATCCACCACGATTCCCAGGTCCACCTGTATCCGGTCCCGGGGAACAAATGAGAGTGCCGGCAGAACCCCTTTGCCGACAATGACAAGATCGCAGGATATTTCGGTTCCGTCAGAGAGAAACGCGCCGGTCACTGTATCGGCCCCCTTGAAGCCCGTTACCTCCACACCCACCCGAACGTTCAATCCCCGGCGGGTTAGTTCAGCCAGAATCATGCCGCCGGCAATCTCATCCACCTGAAGGGAGAGCGGATAACCGGATCGAATCAGCATGGTCACGTCAATTCCCCGATGCAGGAGTCCGCCGGCAGCCTTGAATCCGACCAGGCCGCCACCCAGCACCAGGGCATGACGCGTTCGGGGAAGCACATCCAACATCTTCAGCACCTGATGCTGATTCCGCATGAAAAAAATGTTGGCCAGGGCAGCGGATGCTTTTATAGGCCGGGGATCGGCGCCGGAAGCAATGAGAAGCTTATCGAAAGGCAGGGTTTTTCCATCAGAAAGAAACAGGGTTTTCGTGTCCACATCCATTCGAGCGACCCGGCTTCCCAGAACAGGAGTGATATTTAGGGCCTTGTAAAAACCGGAATCGCGAATGGGAAGTTTCGAGGGGGAAATGACCCCTTCAAGGACAAGACTGATCATTGGGCGGCAATACGGTTCAACCAATTCGTCACTGACCATGAAAATACTGCCGGAGTCGTCCAGTTGACGGATGGACTCAGCGGCGCTGACACCGGCAATGCCGTTTCCGATGATGACATAATTCATGCTAACCTCCTTTGAGCACCCGGCTGACGGTCATGTGTTCGTGTGCCGTATCCAGATAATTCTGAATGGGATCGGCAATACGGGGAATGATCTCATGGGGAAATTCCTTTCTGAATGTCGCCGGGGCACCGGCAACCAGGTGAAACGGCCCGATAATCTGGCCTTCTTTCAATAGGGAGCCGGCAGCGACCATGGATCCCTTGAGAACCCGGCATTCATTCAGCAGAAGAGACCCCATGCCGATCAGGCAGTAATCTTCAATGAAACAGCCATGCACCACGACATTATGGCCGATGGTGACATGCTTTCCGATATGCGCGGGCTTTCCGTAATCCGTATGCACCGTGCAGTTGTCCTGAACATTGGAGTTTTCCCCAACAAAAATCGAGGCCATATCCCCTCTTAGCACCGCACCGTACCAGATGCTGGCCCCATCCTGAATTTCAACATCCCCTACAATCACCGCAGTGGGTGCAATAAATACATTTTTGCCGATACGGGGTTTTTTTTCACCCAACTCTATGATCATACAAAGCCTGTGATGTTTTACTTTTATGCGTATTCATTTATAAAACGTTTAAGAACGTCATGCTTTGCCAGCACAACGAAGCATGAAAACACTACTCACCCCTGAGTCCCTCCACCCTTTTATTAAAGGAGAGGTTATATGCAATTGCCTGGACCTTCAGCCTGAAAACCTTTTTTACTCATAAAACAAAGAAGTTTCAGTGTCAAAATAAATGATAGACGCCCTTGCCCTTTATAGACAAAATGAAACACTTGGGGTATGATGTCTGCATTCATAGCCTTGAGGAAACGGAAAGGGACCGCTTCACCATCAACCCATATAATGATGCCCATGAAAGATTATTATCAGGTCCTGGGGGTTTCCAAAGATGCCCCCTCACAGAAAATAAAGACAGCTTACCGGGAGAAGGCTTTTTTGTATCATCCGGACCGCTGCAAGGATCCGGCCGGCGCGGATCAGATGAAGGCCGTCAACGAAGCGTATGCCGTTCTGTCCAATCCCCAGAAACGGAAGGAATACGATTTGCTGCAGCAGCAGTATGGCGATGCAGCTTATGGACATTTCCGCAAATCCTATTCGGAACAGGATATTTTCAAGGGGTCCGACATCCAGCAGATATTTGAAGAAATGGCCAGGGGATTCGGGATTCGGGGATTTGATGCCATTTTCAAGGAATACTACGGCCAGAACTATAAAACATTTGAACTCAAAAGGCCCGGGCTGAATATCCAGGGCTTTTTTTTCAGCGGAGTCCGTGAAATGCCTTTTCTAAATAAACAATCCATCAAAGAAAAAATCGGAAACATCTCTCAGCAATTGCTTCAGAAAGCAGCCACCGGTCAGACTCAAAAAGGTGCCGATTATCACGATGTCATTCGCATCGATCCTTCTCTGGCAGATAACGGCGGCCCTTACGCCTACCATCTTCGGGCCTATGGCAGAAAGCTTGTGGTAAAAATTCCTCCGGGGACGCGTGAAGGGCAGAAAATCCGGCTGGCGGGAATGGGGGAAGAAGGAAAAAACGGAATGCCTTCCGGAGATTTATTCCTTAAAATCACACTGCGAAAATCCCTGTTTGAAAAAATCAAGTCCCTGCTGCCGCTAAAAAGCAGAAAAAGCTGAAACTGGAGCCAGCCCTGGTGGATATTTATTATGTTGACGGCAAGTTTGTTCCCTCTGATGAAGCCGTGATTCCTGTAAACGATCTGGCCATTCTTCGGGGCCTGGGCGCATTTGATTTCATGAGAACCTATGCGGGCAAACCGTTTTGCCTTCGGGCTCATCTGGAGCGGCTTGAAGCCTCCACCCGGAAAATCGGGCTCCAGTTCCCCTGGAAAATGGATGCACTGGTTCAGCTCGTAATGGATACGCTCAGCCGAAATTCCCACAAAGAATCCAATATCCGGGTTATCATTACTGGCGGGTCCAGCCCGGATTTCATGAATCCCCAGGGAAATCCACGATTGATCATCATGGTGTCGAAGCTTCCCGATATGCCGGCAGGGTGGTATAGCGATGGCATTCACATCATTACCCATATGGCCGAAAGAGCCCTGGCCGGAGCCAAAAGCATCAACTATGTTCAGGCAGCCCTTGCCCTTGAAACCGCACGCAAGCAAGGCGCCCAGGAAGCCATTTATACGGCGCCCCAGGGGTTGGTGCTTGAAGGCACCACATCCAATATTTTTACCATAAAAGCAAGCAGCCTGATCACCCCGGGAAAGGGAATTCTTCCCGGAATTACCCGGCAGGTCATTCTGGATCTGGCACGATCTGACTTTTCAGTTGAAATCCGGGATATTTTTCTATCGGAACTGATAGCATCCGATGAGGTTTTCATTTGTGGCACCAACAAAGGCATCGTCCCGGTTGTCAAAGTTGACGACACCTTTATTGGAAACGGAAAACCCGGCCCAAAAACCCGCCTGCTGATCAAGCGCTTTCCGGATTTTGTTCTCACCTACGATGCGCCGCTGATTGCTTTGACTGAAAACAAACAATCATGAATCGCCAGCCATGAAAATGACCGCCCGCCATTCCGGGCTTGACCCGGAATCCAGTCTGCCGAAAAAACTGAATTCCAGCTTCTGACTGCTGCATTTTCACGTTAACGGTTAACTATCGTGTAGCCTTGTACACCTTGCTCTGAATGGTTTCCTCGAGCGCTGCCAGAATATCCTGGCATTGAACCGTGGTTTTGCGTTTTTGACCCAGGGATAGTGCAAGGGATCGGACATTATTGTTCTGGCGTGACAACTTCATCACTTCTGTGTTGATCCGCCAGAACTCGGCATAGGCCGCGCTCGCAGCTTCTATCAGCGGCTTGCTTTTCGGATTCATCAAAAACGACAGGGCATCCAAAGACCGATTGACCAGCGCATCCTGCGTTTGAATCGTTGTCTCGATCTCGTCCATTTTCTCTTGCCGACTCTCGGCGATGTGCGGGGATTGAAGCGCATGAATTTTAAGCACCGCGGACAGCGTCCGCTGGGACAATCTTATGATTCCGCAGGATTTATCATATGAATCGTCGCTGTTCATCAGATCGCAAAGGGACTCCTCCAGTTGTTTGACGGCTTTCTGCGCTGAATCAAAGGAAAGCTCGTATGCCTTCAGGTTCGTGTTCAGTACGGACAGCGGCAACAATTCCTGGTCTATTTGCCGGAACCTCTCCCAGCAAGCGCTGAACTCCCGGAAGAGTTCCACTTCACGGCCCATTTTTTCAGCCTCAATCAGCAGACCAATTTTAAGCCTGGCGTCTTCCACGGCATCGGAAAGCTGCAATGCGTGGTCGGCATTTGCCTGGGAGGCATCATCGGTATCAGCCAGGACAGCGCTTTTTTCCGCCTCGACAGATGCGTTTAAATTTACCCGCATCTCGGACACCAGCCGGACTTTCTTGACATCATTGATAAAGACCGGCTCAAACAGAATATCCGCCATTTTCGGCTTTATGTATAGAAACCAAGTGACGAACACCAAAAATGCAATCAAAACGGCGGCGACAAACTTTTTTTTGTTGCTTTTGCCCGAATGTTTCGCTTTCATTTCCTTTTATCCTCTATTTGTTCTGGCAACAGATTTCTTTAAATCAGTTAACGTAAGATCCGTGTTTTTGTCATGAGCTACCATAACCATATTGCCTCAAAAAGCCAACGCGAAATTTCATCTGATTCCTCATTTGAATCGGCAGGATGACGGCGGTGATCTGTCCGATGAAAACGGTGGGCTGGAATACTCGGCTGCATTCACATGATATAAAATTGCTTTTCTTGGATTTCTGCGATAGCATGTTCTCAGAATGAAGAACAAGTTCAAAATCAGACAGATCATCGGCAGGTAGGCATGGAAAACCATCACAATCCTGATAATTTTCTGGCAAGAATTGCCGGGCTTTTCGATCATCCACTGGCTTTTTCCTCTTTTTTGGATGAAATCCCTTTGGGACTGGCCGTACTCAACAAAGACCGCCAGATTGTCTTTCTTAACCGGACACTCGAAGGACTTACCGGTTATGCAAGGCAGGAAATCAAGGGGATTCCCTGCGCTTATATTCTTCGAAGCAATGCCTGTCTTGAAAATTGTCCGGCCTTTTCTATTAACGATTCAGCCGATGCCGTCTGCATGGAAGCCAATATCGTCAACCGGGACCGCCAGAAAATTCCCGTCCGTATCACTTTTTCTGTAATCCGGGACATGAATGGCCGCACCATGGGATATCTGGAGGCCGTTGAAGACATCCGGATTTTAAAATCCCTCAACGGAAAAACGGAGCAAGCCTATGCGTTTGGTCAAGTCATTGGTCGCAGCCCTCAAATGGAAAGGATTTTTCATGTTCTTCCTGTGATTGCTCAATCGGATTCCTCTGTGCTGATAACGGGCGAAACAGGTACCGGAAAAGACTATGTGGCCGAGGCCATCCACCATGGATCACTGCGGGGCAAAAACCCGTTTATCAAGGTGAATTGCGGCGCATTGCCAGAAACCTTGCTTGAATCCGAGCTTTTCGGTCATCAAAAAGGGGCGTTTACCGGCGCGTTTGAAAACAAGCCCGGAAGATTTCGCCTGGCGCACAATGGCACCCTGTATCTGACCGAAATTGGAGATCTGCCGCTTTCTCTTCAGGTAAAACTTCTTACCTTCCTGGATGACATGGTCGTCTTCCCACTGGGGGGCACCAAGGAATTCCAGGTCAATGTCCGTGTGATCGCCGCTACCCATCGGAATCTGGGTTTGATGGTTCGGGAAGGGCGATTTCGGGAAGATCTCTTGTTCAGACTGAACGTCGTGCGCTTGCACCTGCCGCCTGTCCGGGACCGGGGAGACGATGTCCGCCTTCTTCTTGATCATTTCCTGCGCTCCTATTTGACGCGATTAAAAAAACCCATCAAGGGATTTTCCAGTAAAGCGCTTCGCCTGCTTCTGGGCTTCACCTATCCAGGCAATGTGAGGGAACTGCGGAACATCGTAGAATATGCCGTCAATATCTGCGATGAAGATCTGATTCTGCTTAAACATCTGCCGGCCTATCTGACCGACCCCAATGCCTTGGATTGGGAAAGAGAGGAAGATAAAAAAGAGCCTCGATCCCACTGGACTTCGGAACCCCAAATCAGAGAATCCGATAAGGACTGGGCTTCTGCGGAGAAAGCCATGATCATGGATGCACTGCTAAAGGCCAGGGGAAGTCGAAGCAAGACTGCGGAGAGCCTGGGTTGGGGAAGAAGCACATTGTGGCGGAAAATGAAATGTTATGGATTGTCCCGCTTAGCATAACCGCCGAAAAAGGCAAAAACAAAAGTCCGGTTAAGCGGATTTTTTAACTTCTGGCTTTAACTTGTTTTTTTTTCTGTTACTTCAAAAGGCTCTGACATATGCATAAAAAAGTTCTGATTTGCCTGCATGGCAACAATGTGGCGCCCCGGTTTGATCTGACCACCGAAGTTTTCATTGCATCCGTCGGTCCGGAGAACAGGATCGAAGATGAAAATACCATGGTGCTACCTCGGGCGTCGGCTGAAGAACTTTGTCATATGATTCTTACCACACATATTCAGACGGTCATCTGTGGTGGCATAGAGGACGAATACTATCAATATCTTACATGGAAACGAATCAATGTATTAGACTCCATTATCGGCGCCTGCGACCGTGTACTCGAAGCTTTTACAAAGGACTCGCTCCGGTCTGGCACCATTTTGTATGATCCGAGATAGGCAACCCCCCCGCTTTTTGACTTTTTCCAAGTAACCCCTCCCGATATTTCATGATGGGAAATCACCCTGCAAAAAGACCAGCATCGCTGAATCCAATTTTTATATCGTTTCATTATGTTTCATTATGTTTTATTCAATTATGTTTTATAATGTTTCATAATGGACCTTGTAAACCGTTTCCTTCTCAATATATTTAATCAACATTTTGAATTAAAACAACTATTATATATGGCACAACCCTTGCTAGAAACGTCATAATTATTTCATTAATACATACATCCTTTTCAGGGGGTGTTCATCGGCGTATTGAAATGCGCCTATTGCATGGAGCAGATGGTTTTGCCGGATTCAAAGACAACAGTGCTGGTAATTGAAATCGACGATGCCTTTCGCCGGCACCTGGCCGAACGCCTGCGTATGGAAAATTTCAAGGTTTACGAGGCTTGCCAGGAAGCTGAGACCAGACGAATCCTTCAGCCCAAAAACATCGATGTGGTGCTTCTGGGAATGCGTGAATTCAAGCAAGGGGGATTGACGCTGCTCAAGTCCATAAAAGAGATGAAGCCTTTTACCGAAGTGATTCTCATGACCCCTGCCGAAGCCTCATCGCTCTTTGCCTCCATCCAGGCCATGAAGCTGGGCGCTTTCGATGAACTGCATATCCCCTTTGACATGAAAACATTGATCGAGCGGATCACCGCAGCGCGTCAGCAAAAACATAATAGGGAACACATAAAAATAAACTGACAGGTTGACGCAATATTCGGATCACCCTGTCTTTTCTGAAAAATGAAAACCGATACATCGGAATTTAACAACTGAATTTACAGGAGGAAATGAATGAAGACATACAATGTCAAGGACTTGATGGTTCCGCTTCCCGAATATGCAACCGTGGATGAAGATGCCACTTTGTTTGAAGCGGTTATGGCTCTTGAAAAAGCGCAGTTGGAATATAAAAATAGCTCTTATCAGCACCGTGCAATTCTAATCCTGAATAAAGAAAAAAAAGTCGTCGGAAAAATCAGCCAACTCGATGTTTTAAGGGCGCTTGAACCCAAATACGCCGAGATGCAGGGCATTGATGGTTTGTCCCGGCATGGAATCAGCAAGCAATTTTCCAAATCGCTCATGGTTCAGTATCAACTGTTTGAAAGCCCCATGAAAGTCATTTGTAAAACCGCCGGCACGAAAAACGTTCGCGATTTCATGTACTCTCCAACCGAAGGCGAATATGTTTCGGAAGATTCGACTCTGGATGAAGCCATTCATCTTCTGGTGCTTGGACTGCACCAGTCTCTGCTGGTGACCCGGGATGAAGAGATTGTGGGCGTATTGAGACTGAACGACGTGTTTGCCGCAGTTTTCCAGACGATGAAGGAATGCCAGACATGATACGGATCAAGGAATCAATATTCGATGGTTAATTGACAGCCGGCCAACCGCCTTCGGTTATCTTCAATAAACAGGAACATATTTTTCGTCATTAATCACAAGGAGTTTTTTATGAGCAATACCGATGTGTTAGAACACACTACAGATTGGAAAAACATCATGTTCATGCTGCTGGGAGTTGCTTTGTTTACCCTGGTGTATTATTCCCCCCCCTGGCCGGATGTTTTCGACCCGCTGGGGAAAAAATTTATTCTCAGCCGCGAGGGAAAAGGCGCCATTGCCGTATTTCTGCTTGCCGGGACCTGGTGGGTGTTTGAAGTACTGCCGATCGGCGTCACCAGTATCGCAATCGGCGTACTTCAGGCTCTTTTTCTTATCCGGCCTGCTGAAAAAGCATTCAAAGACTTCATGGACCCGAGCGTCATGTTTATCTTCGCCTCAATCATGATCGGCCTGGTATTCACGAAAACCGGCCTGACCAAGCGTCTTTCGTACAGGATGCTGATGATCGTGGGTGAAAAAACCAGCATGATTTATCTGGGCTGCATGGTGGTGACAGCAGCCCTGACCCATATCATGGCCCATACCGCTGTTGCTGCCACCATCTACCCGCTGCTGATTTCCATTTACTCGCTGTATGGCGAAGGTGACGAAAAGACCCGGTTTGGAAAAGGTCTTTTCATGAGCATGGCCTATGTGGCTGGCGCGGGCAGTATCATCACCCTGCTTGGGAGCTGCCAGAGGCGCGGTTGCCGTTGGCTTTTATAAGGACATTATCGGGACTGAAATCAGTTTTTTCACCCTTACATATTATATGGCGCCGATTGGCTGGATCATGGTTTTTTTGCTGTGGGGCTTTTTCATGATTTTCTTTAAACCGGAAAAAGATGTGATTCCCGGCTTAAAGGAACGGGCTACCCAGCTCAATGCCCAACTGGGGTCCATGACAAAAAATGAAATTCTGGCCGGAATCATCGTCTTAACCTGTATTGTGGTATTATCTCTCAGATCGTTTGTTCCCGCCCTGAACGCCCTTGACAAAACCGGCATTATTCTGCTTTCCACCCTGATGTTTTTTGTCACCGGCATCATGGACATCGAGGATCTGGAAAATGTGCCCTGGAACATCATTCTGCTGTTTTCCGGCGCCATGAGCATCGGCTTCTGTCTGTGGGAAACGGGAGCTGCCAAATGGATGGCCGTCAACTGGCTGCTTCTGTTTCAAAAAGCCAACTGGTTTATTTTTATCATGAGCATTGCCTTTTTTGTGCTGGTCATGACCAATTTCATCATGAACGTGGCCGCCATTGCCATATCCCTTCCCGTGGCCCTGGTGGTGGCACCCTATCTGAAAGTTGCACCGGAGGTCATTTTCTTTGCAGCACTGGTTGCTGCCGGCATGCCGTTTGTTCTTTTGGTTGGAGCTGCTCCCAATGCCATTGCCTATGATTCCAAGCAGTTTACATCCGGGGAGTTTTTTAAATATGGCATTCTGGCCAGCATTATGCTTCTGGCGGTAATGGCCCTGTTTGTTGCGTTTATCTGGCCGCTCATGGGAATGCCAGTCACCCTCAAATAATCAATGAGGCTCGGCATCCGATAATACAGCAACTTTTTTTATTCTATTTATAACAGGAGTGTTTCTGATGAAACCTGTAATCATGTTAGTGGATGATGAAGTTCCTTTTGTTGAAACCATGACCAAAAGGCTGGCCAAGCGGGATCTGACCATTGTTTCGGCCCACAGCGGACCTGAAGCCCTGCTGAAACTCGGTAAGGAAGATCAGGTGGATGTGGTGATCCTTGACGTCAAGATGTCGCGGGCATAGACGGCATTGAAACCCTGAGAGAAATAAAGAAAGCCCATCCTCTGATCGAGGTAATCATGCTGACCGGTCATGCCACGGTTGAAACCGGCATTGACGGCATGAAACTGGGGGCATTCGACTATCTCATGAAACCCTGCGACATCGAGCAGCTGTTAAAGAAAGTCCAGGAAGCGAAGGCCAAAAAAGACTCGCATAATGAAAAAATCACCCAGGCGCGGATTGACGGGATTTCACTGCGGCGCGGGGTCTGAAACTGTTTTTTCACTTATTTTTTTATTTTCAATAAGCGGAGGCGCTGCAGCGTCTGCTCAAGAACAAAAAACAGGGCTATAGGGTTTGTCTTCTCCCCTTTAGCCCTGTTTTTTTAACATGGCATCATGATGTTTTCGCGTGATTGTTAAGATTCTATCATTTGCCCTGAATAAAGAAAAGCTGTTTTCCGGAGAGCTTGAAATCCGTGATACGCTTTTGCGTTGTCGAGAGCGCCATCCATTCTGAAAAGGCTTTGGCCAGATCGGATTTGACGTTGCTGCATTTTGCCGGATTTACCTCGATGACACTGTAAATGTTCTTCAGCTGCGCATCCCCTTCAACCTGAATTTTTGGGCCGGATTTCCTTTCTGGGTGTCTTCATTCTTGACATAAGTTCCCCGGTCCGTCATGGTATAGTCGCTGCGTACGGCCGCCATCTGAATGGTTGCCAGCATTTCCTGACCGGCCTGAACGTACCAGGCGTCCTTGTCAGGAACTGCCAGTCCGCTTCCCTTCCATAATGCCATTTCCGTGATATGCGTTCCGGACTTGTCGCCCCAACAGGCCCTGTTTGGTTTGAATGGCCGTCAGGGCCTCCTTGACACTTTTACCTTTAATGGCGGCCGGATCCGTTGCCGGGCCAATGATAATAAAATCATTGAACATCACCTCCCGGCGGTTGATCCCGAACCCGTCAGCGACAATTTTTTTTCAGTTTCCGGCGCATGCACCAGCAGCAAGTCCGCATCACAGTTTTCTCCCAGTTTAAGGGCCTGGCCGGTTCCGGTAGACACCCACTGGACTTCGATGCCGGTTTCCTGTTTAAAAAAAGGCTTCAGGGAATCGAGCAGCCCTGTGTTGTCCGTGCTGGTGGTGGTGGCCATCCGCAGCAACTTGTTATCTTGCGAATATGACGGCGTATGAGATAAAACTAGAAAAACAGCAATCAGTGCAAAACATACGGCAAGGGAATAACGTTTCATGTCCTGTCCCCTTGTGTAGATGATGATGAAGACTTAAGCCCGCCAGTAGATATCTAAAAAACGGAGAAAACCTGGTGTGTTTTTCAAACAGCGTAACCAGTATCGATTCATTCAGGGTTAAAGCCTGTTCACTCAAATCAGCATTGAAATCGCGTATGCTGTTGAACCATTCCTGTTGATTCTTCATGCCCTTTCCTGATTTTATTCAATAATGGTGATATCGCGAAAAAAACTGTAACCATGTACCGGAAAAATTATTATATGTCAATAATGACATAACGATTATGCAGGTAAATGCGTATGATTCGAGTCCCGATATCACGCTACCCAAGCCGTGAATTGGATCAAGTCAATTGTGATGCTTCATCTTAAGTTTAAGGGACTGCGCTTTCAGATTTTCAGATGCACGCGGTGGGATTTGGTGGCGGGATTATCTAAAACCCATGAACCTTTTTGAAGTCTTTTCCGGTGGTTTCAATGCTTTTCTGTATATGTTCATTAATTTTAGGCATAATCGCCTCCTTATTGATAATTGTATTGTTGCTTTTTTAAATATACAGCTTCCAGAGCATCCCGCTCAGGGAGCCGAACAAAATAACCAGGTGAATCGGAACATGAAAGCGTTGCAGGGCTAAAAAAGTCACTCCTGCCAATCCAATGGCGAACCCATCGATGGCGCCGGGTCCGGGGAAAAACGTATTTACGCTGAAAAAGACGGCAAGCTTTAGGATGACACCTACCACCGCAGCCGTAACGCCGGTGAGCGCCGCCTCAACCCGCCGGTTCCCTGAAAGCGCATCAATATAGGGAGCACCGGCAAAGATAAACATAAAACTGGGCAAAAACGTGCAATACGTGGTCAGCAGTCCTCCGGCAATTGCCGTCCAGAGCTGTGAGTCACCTGCGCTGAGTGTCCAGGCCCCTAAAAAGCCGACATACTGCGTAACCATGATCAGCGGCCCTGGGGTGGATTCGGCCAGCCCCAGACCGGAGAGCATCTGCTTTTCGGTAAGCCATCCGGATATATTGACGGCATAATCGGCAATATAACTCAAGACCGCATAGGCTCCGCCAAAGGTAACAAACGCTGCCTTGGTAAAGAAAACGGTTATCTGCGTCAGGATATGATCCGTTCCAAAAACAGCGACCAGGGGAGCTGCAACCGCAAGCCATAACATGCCGAACACCAGCGCAACTTTTATGGCCTGCGAAATCGGCGGCATGGCAGTCTGCTTGCCGATGTTTTCCATCGAGCATTCTTTGGATCCCTTGAGGCGAAGGCAAAAAATTTCCGGATAGTATGCGCCTAAAACGATCCCTCCGATTGCCGCAGTCAACACAATCAGCGGAAACGGGACATTCAAAACATACCCGGCAATAAACGCCCCTGCGGCGAACCCATAGAGCGCCTTATGTTTTAAAGCTTTTTTCCCGATCCGCATTACGGCTTCCACAACAACGGCCACAACCACCGGCGAAATGCCGTAAAACAGCCCCGCAACAACAGGCACATCCCCATGGGCCGCCACTATCCAGCTTAGCATCAGCATGAAGAATACGGACGGGATCACAAAAAATGCTCCGGCAACGACACCGCCAAGGTATCCATGCAGCCGCCAGCCGATGTAGGTGGCCAGCTGCTGAGCCTCCGGACCGGGCAGAAGCATACAAAAATTCAGCCCCCTCAGGAAAACCGACTCATCGACCCATTTTTTGCGATCGACCAGCTCCCGGTGCATGACGGCAATCTGTCCGGCTGGACCGCCGAAATTGATGAATCCCAGTTTGCCCCAGAATTTAACTGCTTCTTTAAAGGAGACCGGCATTATTTTTCCTCCACCGGGTTGCCGCTGTCTATCCATGCGGCAATGCCGCCCTCGATATACCGGGCGTTGATGTTTTTTTCCATCAGCCTCTCTGAAACCAATTTGCTGACGGACCCGCCCCTAACACAGTAGAGGATCACATCCAGACCAGCAAGTTCATCCCGCCACTGTTCAACCGTTTCCGGATTTCGCCAGGATGCGCCCGGAATTTTTTTCGGATCAGCGTCATAATCGGTTTTTCGCCGCACATCCAGTATCGTCAGGTTCCGGCGGCTTTCCTTCAACGATTTAAGCGCTTTTGGTGTAATTGTCTCAGACATTTTGGGCCTCCTTATTGTTTGCGGGCACGGGAATGTCGCGGCCGAAAACCGCGAATCCGAAGGTACCGATAATCCCGAAAACGAACGCCGTCACGAGGTTCGTCTGCGGGCTGATTTTCCATAAGAATGCGCCACCCAGGGCGGCCACGGCAACAAAAACATCCCGGATGAGATAGTAGAGTCCGAACATACCCGCCTTGCAGCTGTCCGGAGATAAATCCATGATCAGGGATTTGCGGGTGGGCTCTCCGAACTCCTTAAGTCCCCGAAGAAAAAAGGCCGCCAACAGCCACTCGAAAGAGCGGCTGTAGAGAAGCACCAGGGGGAAAAGGGTGAAAAAAATAAAGGTCACAAGAACAAAAGGCTTCTTTGGTGCTTTTGTCCGCCATATAGGCCACCGGAATATAGACAAGTACCGCAGTGGCCATCTCGATGGTGGTCAGAAGGCCGAACTGCACGGCGGAGACCGGATCAGCGATGGTCTTCATGCACCAGACCACTACAAACGCGTAGGGTATCTGCTCGCAAAAGCGTATCAGGATGTCGCTCACCAGAAGATTTTTCATGGCCGGATTCATCAGTCTCAGCAGCTTCAACGGGTTTTTCTCAGGTGTCAGACCACACGCATCCGGTGAACGTTTTACATCCGGCGCGTCGTCTTCTATCATGCGCTGCTGCAGCAGCAGTGCCGCCACTGACAATACCAGCGCCGCTCCAAAAGCCAGTCGCACCCCATCTTTTTCTCCCCACACAGCGATAAAGACGCCGCCCAGAAGGGGTCCGAGCGCCATGGGAATTCGGCGAACCAGGGAGTGCATGCTTACCCCCATTGTCCGCTTGTTTTGGGGCAGCACCTTGTAAATAAGACTCATTGTGGCCGGCAGCGAGATCGCAGACCAGGAGATAAAGAGCACTGCTCCGGCCAGCACGGCCTGCCAAGCCGGGATCAGGATCACCAGGGCAAAACCGATCATCGCCACCAGATTAAACACCAGGAGGGATTTTTTGGTGCCGATGCGATCGGAGAGATACCCGCCGGGAAAGCTGTAGAGGGCCGAAAGCAGATTGTCCATGGCCTGCAGAAGACCGATGGCGATAACGCCGCTTCCCAGGGCCATCATGTAGATGGGCAGAAAACGCTCTGCCATGTGCTCGCCCATGCCCACCAGCACCACCATGGACAGAACACCGACGGTACTGCGCCGAAGCCCGAGAAAGCCGGAGATGCCGGCTGTGTGAGTTGTTATGGTTTCACGGATTGGCATGATGGTTTTCCCTATGATTTATTTGCGGCAACATCCAGGCGACACCAGGCATAAAGGGCATCGTAGACCTCAAATTGCGCCGCGATGTTTTGAAGGTCATCCGGATAGCGAAGACCATATCCCACAGCAATGGCCTCGAAACCGGCAGCCAAAGGATCTGCCTCCATCCTGTTGGTGTCGGCTGCGTTGATGACCCTGGCCATCCGCAAAAGGGCTTTGTCGGTCAAATCGAATTCCTTAATAATCACGTCAAAGGTGCAAAGATCTTCCCGGTGATGCAGCTTGGCCCCCGGCGTGTCAAAGGGGATGGCGCCTTCCTTCTCAGCGATTTCCACGACTTTGCTTTTTGGCACAAATAGAAATTCGGCGTCCGAGTCGACAAACCGGGTAATCAACCAGGGACAGGCGACCCGGTCAACGTGTACATGGGATCGGGTAATCCATTTCATAGTTTTCTCCTTAATAATTTGTCAAACAGGGTGGTTACGCCCCTTTTCGTCCTTGGAAATAGGCATACAGGTTTTCAAACAACCGGAAGCCTTCCTGCATGCGCTGATCATCATCTGCCTGCGAGGCAACAAGGCCGGTTAACAGTGCGTAAAAACCGTTTGTTTCGCTACGGGCATATTTGGCGTCTTTGAGATCAATGTCGTGGATCACCTCGGCCATGAGAAGAAGCGCGCGATCTTCAAGCCTCATGCTTTGAATCATTACCTCAAACGTGCACCGGTCCCCCTCGTGTGTGTATTCTCCGTCGAACATATCGAATCGAATTTCTCCGGGATTCGGGGCATACAACCCACCACCGACGAATTTGAAAACGGCCGATTTATCCACGAAGCGACGGACCAACCAGCCACAGGCAATACGGTCAACAAAAAGGTTTTTTCTTGTCACCCATGTTTTTCCTTTGAGTGTTTCGAATCCCTCTTTGGGGGTGGATTTGGCGGATGCTTCCCCAGCCACTTGCGCCGCAAGGTTGTTCAGGAGCATTTCCGCAGTCCCATGCCCAGGCGCATGATAGAAGTCGATGCCTCTTACCTCGTCCAATCGACGCCGCAACTTTGTCACCTGGGTCGAACCCTTTCCCGCCGTGTCCACCGGCTTACTCTCTCCAGTGGACCACTCGACAATTACTTGATTGGCCTCCTGGATGATCTTTTCGTAATCTGACTTGCGGGCGCCTTGAAACAGCGCAATCACCTGTTTGTCAGAGAGACCCTCGAGAAATCTTGCCTCCAAAATAGACCCGTCCCCGCCGCCCGCGATAATCTCTTTGAGTATCCAGCTCAGGTCTTCCAGGGACTGATCGGAAATTGGCATGGCGTAGACTGTTGGTTTGATTGCCACAGCCCCTACCTGCTGCAACCGCCGCCAGATTTTCACGCGAAGGGCGTTGGGTTTGGGCGGAATCTGGTGGATTAAAAGTAACCATTTCATGGGATCATTGGACGTCATTGTTATCTCCATATCAATTGTTACATTTAAAATGTAACAATAGCTACATTTTGTCAAGAGCCGCGTCGGGCTATCGGCTTCCGATGCTCAAGATATTAGAAAGTCTGACTTACGGATCATTCACGAAACACAAGCAGGACGGCCTCCGTAGTGGTGCCATGGTGGATAGAAAATGGGAGCATCAGAGATTTTCGGCGCTTGATCAATATTGTGTGATAATTGATAGCCGGCTGTGAGTCAGGCAGAGATAGTGCGAATAAACAATGACATACTGAGCATCAGACACACAATTGGTTGGGGAAGAACCTTGCTAGGGGTGAGCCCGGAGTTGACGAAAGGCCGAGTAAAGTCAATTCCTGTTTATAAAGAGCCTGAACGGAAAGCCATTCAGGCTCTTTAATTTCAGATAAACCGCTAAACAACCCTGAATAAAGATTCGTCAAATTCCGGCCTGCCTTCATACCGGCTCATGAAAAAACCGGGAATCAGGTCCATGCTTTCAAACAGACCGGGATCCACTTCAATGCCAGCCTGGTGAAGGGCTTTGACGATATCGGCTGGCTTGGGAGGGCAGCCCTTGACAGGGATCATTTCCTGAATGCCCGGGTGATTCTTGTTGGCCTTGTACATGCATTTTCCGAGAAGGATGGTTTTTTTCATTCCCGGGATGGGCTTCATGGCTTTGCCTGTCAGGATTTCCACTTCATCCCAGGGTTGGCCTTTCCAGGCATAACGAATGGCCGAAAGAATCAGGCCGTTGACCCCGGAGCAGTAGGTACACATGGACAGATCGTATTTTGGATAGGAAATTCCCTTGATGCCCATGTTGGCCAAGGGCACTGGCAAGGAATTCATGGGCGCGTTCGAATAGTGAAAATCATATTCATGGCGCGATGTCACTGCCTCCAGAGGCTCTCCCTTTATTGCAATCGTCGAAAGATCCGCAGGCACGCCTTTTCGTGATGCCGCCTGCGCCAGATGCGGCACATCGCACGGCGAATACCCCAGCGCGGATGCACCCAACATGTCAGCGGCTAGCGTGTCGGATGAAGCGATCAGAATATTGCTTCGCCGAATTTTTCCATCAAAGCCGGGGCCGCGTTCATTCGAGAAAATGCCGTCAATGACGGTCATCATGGGCGGCAGGGGGTCCGCCAGACGGGCCACCATGACATTCAGATCAACCGCGGGATCCATGCTGTGGCATTTCTTCCGGGATGCCATATCGATGGTCCCTTTCAGATTTTTGATGCCAAGACTGACGACAGTCTGATTGTGGGTTTTCATCACCGGAAGATTCACCACAAAATCGCTGTCCAGAATCTCGGTACTGTAGTTCAAGAAAATGCCATCCCCGAGATCTTTTTTTTGAAACGGCCGGTCCCACAGGTTCACGGTGTTGACGCCATAACGCTGTTTCAGGGTTTCGTAACCAAGGGTACGAAAGGCGTGGGCCGGCATTGTGTCGTCCTTGGGGTCCATGATCACCATGCCTTCTCCGATGGTGATGCGATCAATGCCTTTTTCCTTCAACAGGACCACCATGTCTTCCACCACGCGGGATGTGGTAATGACGCCCCATTTGGGAATGCGTGCGGCCCGAGCCCAGAAGGCGATATTAGGCTTGATCAATACGTTTACGCCCCGAGGCAGGTGATCCAGTGCCACGAGAAAGTTCAACAACTTTTCGAACGGATTCCAGGGGTTTTTCATAGCGGACAATCGCGACACACGACTTCATCACCAACTTCTCCTTAGGGGGTTCGATAGCCATAAATCCTGAGAGGCGTAGCTCACTGTGAATTTGATTGCGTAACTGCCTGCCCCTTGTGAAGGAAACTGGGTATCACGACGCTTGTTATGGGTCAATTAATATTCAAATAAAATCATGAAAACTGGGTGTCACGACATTAACGTACCATCCAGACTTCGCCCTTGAGAAGGAGCCTTACCCCTTGCGGGGCGGCGACCCGAAGAATTGCGCGGCCAATGTCAGCATCGTGTGATTTTGCGACTTTTTTGTCATTCCGAAAGCATCTCCCGCAATCTAAAACGCTGAATTTTGCCTGTCGCGGTGCGCGGCAATTCTTTAATAATATGAAATTTTCGAGGGCATTTATAGTGAGCCGTCTTACTTCGTACAAATTCCCTTAATTCGTTTTCCATTTCGTCGGATGTCCCATCGCCGTCTCTGGGAACGATAAAAGCCACGGGCTTATCCAAGCCGGATTCATTTCCCACTGCAACCACCGCCACTTCATCTACGAATGGATGCGTCAGCAAAATATCTTCTACCTCTAATGGAGACAACCAAATTCCACCGGGCTTGAGCATATCATCGGCTCTGCCAGCATACCAGTAAAAGCCGTCTTCATCCTGGTAAAACTGGTCACCCGTACAAAACCATTCACCGCGAATACATTGTTTTGTCTTCTCATGCTTGTTCCAATAACAAGGCGTTGTTCCATCATTTTTTACCCACATCGTGCCGATATCCCCCGTGGCCACCGCACCTTCATCGGCATCCAGGAGTTTTCCCTCGAAACCGGACAATATTTTTCCACAACTGCCATGCCTTACCTTTCCGGGCCGATTCGAAAGATAAATCATTCCGACATCGGTTGAGCCGACGCCATCTAAAATTTCAACATTAAAAAGTTCCCGCCATCTGTCATATATGACCTTTGGCAGAGCTTCACCGGCGGAAACACACAATCTCACGGAAGACAGGTCCAATTTTCGCCCGCTTTTTTCCATGAAATTCAGTAGCGCCCAGTAGGAAGTCGGCACACTGTAATAAAGCGTCGGACGGTATTTTTCGATGTAGTTCATCACTGTTTCGGGATCGGGTTTCCCCGGGTTGAGAACAACTGCCGAACCCCGAATAGAAGGGGCGTCCAGTGAATTGTTGCGCCCGTATGAAAAAAAGAGCTTGGAGGTTGAAAATGAAATGTCTTCCTCAGTGATGGACATAACCTCTTCGACGTGGGGAGGCATGTTGTACAGAATATCATGATGCAGATGCACGACGCCCTTGGGGGTTCCTGTGGTTCCGGAGCTGTATAACCAAAAGGCCATATCGTCTTTTGAAGTGGGTGCCGCATCCAGCGCAGCGGAAGCCCTGCCGACAATATCATAAAAATCGTGCTGCCCGGTTTGTGTCTTTCCGACAACCACAATATGCTTTAACCACCGCAATTCATTTTTGATCCGGCTGAATATCAGGGCCAGTTCGGAGTTGGTGATCAATACCTTTGCCCTGCTGTCATTCAAATAGTAAATATAGTCAGACGGCGTTGCCAACGTGCTCACGGGCACCGCGACCGCCCCAATCTTTATGATACCGTAATAAGCGCCTATAAATTCCGGACAATCGGGCAAACAAATGATTACGCGGTTTTCCTGTTCAACGCCCAAGTCCAGCATCGCGTTTCCAGCCCGATTCGCCATCTCCCCGACTTGCGCCCAAGTAACCACTTGATCTTGAAAATAAATAGCCGCGCGATGCCCTCGGCCTTCTTCTATATGCCTATCCAACATAAAAGAAGCGATATTAAATTGATCGGGAATTTCTTTAAACGCCATAAGGATTTACCTCCCCTCCTATTGTTTTGCCAGGACGTTGCACGGTAAGTTTGTTTGAAAGCCACCTTTCAACACACGGGTCCGAACTTAATTTTCTTTTAAAGACGGCATCATTTATCTTTTGTCCTGTTTATCCAGTTCGCTGAACGAATATTATGTTCGGAAAATAAAATCAAGAAAAAAATGAATGGAAATCAATAAATTCTGGCAATAACAATTTTTGGAGATCTGCCTGATTATCCGGGCTATAACCCAGCAATGATAAATAAGTCGGATTCAAAACCAGTACCGACGAATCCGTTATAAGCAGAAATTCTTTTCTGAAAAACCAGGGTAACCGTGTTTGTTCAGGATGTCATCCTGAAAATCGTTTTCTTTTCACCAGAATGCAATTGTTGATTTTTATCTCAGAATGTGGTTCATTCAGCAGAAATAAAATTCGATGTCTTTTAAACGGACAATACGCCTCATGTGCAAATGAATACTAAAACGCCATCAAATTCCGGCGATAAATACCGGCTGAGCTCTCTGGAACGCGTTTTCGATGTTTTGGAGTGTTTTTCCGATGATAATCGTAACCTCAGCCTGGCTGAACTTACGAAATTAACGGGACTCAATCATACATCTCTCAAGCGAATTGTTTTCACCTTGACCCAACGAAATTACCTTCGGCAGGACGAGACGACAAGAAAATACCAACTTGGAATGAAGCTATTAGAGTTTGGCGGGCTTGTTTATAAATCAATTTCTCTTCGGTCCGCCACGGACTCGCTCCTGTCCGAACTTAGCAATGAAACAGGCCTCACCGTTCTTCTGGGCAATCTTCTGGACGGGTTTCTAACTTATTTGGACTATAAAGAAGGCAAAAACCCCGTCCGGATATCCTCCAGCATCGGCATTCGCCGCCCACCCCATTTCGGAATGCTGGGCCAAACATTGATGGCTTTTTCCCCACCGTCTGAAATTAAACGTTTACTGGAAATTCATCCGCTTCAACCCTATACCTCTCAAACCATCATAGATCCCGAAATGTTCCAAAAACGGTTGGAAACAATTCGCGCCAATGGTTACGTAATTGAGTTTGAAGAAGCTTGGTTCGGGGTCATGGGCATTGCCGCTCCGATTTGGAAATCCGGAAAAAAACTTGCCGGGGCCATTGGTATCGCAACGCTAATTTCAAAAGTTCACAATGATCAGGATTTTCTCCTGAACCGCCTTCTGCAAACAGCCGCCAAGATTTCTGTTTCCTTGGGCGGTATCAGTAAACCAGAAGATTATTTATCATACAGCAGCGTATGCTGCAACGCGTCCTCCGAGTTGACTCGCGAAAAGGCAATCTGATTTTCCTGGCAAAACCGGTATTCCTGCCTTAAAATCCATAGGTTAAAATATAAGCCTTAGTATTTCGCTCATTTTTTACGGCCAAATTGTTATAATTGACCATTTTGAAGATGATGATTTTATGAGCGAAAGGTAAAAAGGTGACAAATGATAATAGATTCTCATACGCACATTTTCCCTCAACAGAAGGCGTCAATTATCCTATCCAAGTTATCGTGCCAGGCAGCAATCCCGCATTTTACGGACGGCACCCTCCAAGGTCTTTTGAATTCAATGAAAACCGCGGGTATCCACCTGTCTTTGATCAGCAGAATTACGACCCGCCCGGAACAGGTGACCCCCATTAACCGTTGGCTTAATGGCCTCAGGCGTGAAAACATTCTGCCAATGGCCACGATTCATCCGGATATGCCGGACGGACAGGCTTACATAAAACGATTAAAGGACAAAGGGTTCATCGGGATTAAGGTTCACCCGGATTACCAGGGATTTTACGCCGACGATAAGCGAATGTATCCTCTTTATGAGGCGTTGCAGGATCTGAAAATGCCGATATTGTTTCATGCGGGCCTCGATCGCGGACTATCCCCTCCCTTTCACGCCATGCCGGTGCATTTGCTCAAAGTCCATCGGCAATTTCCCGGATTAGTCATGATCGCCGCGCATATGGGCGGTGAGGACAACTACGATCAAACCGAAACATGTCTCTTGGGAGAGGATATTTATCTGGATACCGCTTTTGTTCTAAGACTTATGAATCAAGACACACTTCAGCGATTTTTCAAATTGCATCCTATTGACCGGTTTTTGTTTGGGACCGACAGCCCGTTTACCGATCAGTTCACCGGGTTGAATTATTTACAGAACCTTCCTTTTCTCAGCCAGGATGCCAAAGAAAAAATTGCGGGGAAGAATGCCGCCGAACTTTTTGGGATAAGGTGCAGAGAGGGTGAGGTTAAAATCCTCCTTGAAAAATAAGAGGCTCATCCGTGGACTTCGGGTCCGATCAGCTGACCCAGCCGGATATGCGGCCACGAATGGGCGGCGCCGGATTTCGGAATCTTGTTCCATTTGCTTCGCAACCGGTCGACATCGTCCTTGCGCCACATGGCCCCTATCAACAATCCGATGTCGTCGGCATATTTGCCGATGGCTTGTCCGCCGATCACCTTGCTGTCCAGCAAAACAACCCGCAGGTAATCTTTTCCGCTTTCCTTTTCAATGAGTTCGGATTTGCCCAGAAGGCACTCGGTCGCGCGCATGGTTTTTCCAAATGTAGCGGCATGGGTATTAAAAAAATGCGCTCTGGCAAACGCATAGGCACCCAGGTATTTGACATTATCTCCCAAAATATTTTTTGCCACGATCTGGGCCTGTTCGATTGCGTTATGTTTCAGCTGAAACATGGCCACCTCGCCGGTGCAGGCATCAATGGTTTCCACGCAGTCCCCGCAGGCGTAGATATCAGAAACAGAGGTTTCCATCTTTCTGTTGACCTGGATACCGCGTCCTGTTTCAATCCCCGCCGTCCTGGCAAGCGCAGTCCCCGGAACCACACCCGTGGCGACCACCACCGTATCGCATGCAATCTCCCGTTTATCGGTTACAACGCCGGTAACTTGGGTATCCCCTGTAATCCGAAGGACTTTTTCTCCGGTATGCACATGAATCCCGTACCCTTCCATCGCCGCTTCCAGTCTTTTGGCGGTGGATTCATCAAACAGCGCCGGCAGAATCCATCCGAGTAGCTCGATGATATAAACGTCATATCCCTTTTTCTTTAAAGCTTCCGCAGCCTCAATCCCGATGGCGCCGGATCCGATGACGACCGCGCTTCTCCCTTTGTGGGATTCAAGCTTTTCGGTTTCATGCAGCTGCTTGCAGCTAAAAACGCCCGCGTTACAAATGCCTGCAATCGGCGGGATAAAAAGATCACCGCCATGGGCCAGCACGAGCTTGTCGTAGCCGATTTCCACGCCAGTATCAGTTGTGACGAATTTGGCCTCCGGTGTAATGGAAACAACCTTTTGATTGAATTTCAGATCGATGTTGTACTGCTTGTAATCTTCCATTTTTTTTCTGAAAACAGCTTTTTTTTCAACATCGCCCCCAAGAAAATACGGAAGCGAGCACGGATCATATTCCGGAACGGCCTCGGCAGAAAGAATGCAAATCTCGGATTCCTTGTCCCTTTCTCGAATCGAAAAGGCCACTTGATTGCCAGCAATTCCATTTCCCACAATTACGACTTTCATGGCGCCTTCTTATAGTAAAGTTTTACGTTTTATATTAAACCGCGTTCTTTCTTTCCGCCGGGGACCCATCAACTTAATTGGCCGGAAATATCGATCTTGATCGACCCGCCCGCTCTCTTGCGACTTCTTTTGTCAGTGCATCGCTCTTACAGACCTTGAGCGCCCCTTCGCGTTTACAGGCAGTGACACACCAGGGTCCGGACACTTCGTCTTTGCACATATCGCAGGTCATCGTCTGACCCGTGTAAGGGTTTGCCGCCGGGCTGCCGACCGGGCAGATATAAACACACGCCCTGCATCCGATACACACTTCGGTGTCCGTTACGACGGTTCCGTTTGTCTGCCGGACCCGTGCGTTCATGGGGCACACCTTTATACAGGGGGCACCATCACACGCCATGCAGATGACCGGAACGTTAAGCGCCTGGTTTTCAAGCCTGAGGATCCTGATTCGGGCAAGCTGTGGATTGATGTTACCGTGGTGTTTCATCGAACAGGCTATCGTACACCGATGGCACCCCGTACATTTGTTTGGATCAACCAGCAATTGTTCACGCCTTGTTTCCATGGTGCTGCCTTTGTGGAATTACATACAATCGTTTTGTTATTCACATTTTGACCCGCTTCGGACCAGAACGCGCAAACTTGATTCATTATAATGAACCAAGTTTCCCTTGTTGTTTAATATGAATTTAACTTCATGTCAAATAAAAAATGCTTTTATCCTTATATAATAGGGCTGTTGAATAAAATATAACTTGACATCGAAAATAGCCATAGTATAGTGGATTTCACTATGATGAATTTATTGTCAAAATTAACCCCAACGCAAGGAGTTTTAATATGGCCGCAGAAAATGAAAAGTCTTCCGCCTCAGAATCGCTTCGCAAGACCCGGACTTTCGGTAAGGTCAGGTGCCATAACCCGAGCTGCATGGGTCGATTAGAGCCCAGTCCCGGCAGCCAGCAGATTTCATGCCCGACCTGCGGCATGACCTATCGTCTTTTCTGGGTGACACCGGAACTGCCGAGAATTCGCGGTCCGGTCTGGGAAGTGAACCGAAAAATAGCCGAGGAAACATTGGCTGCAAGATTAGGATCGTCCACGGACGCTTCCAAATAGATAAGGAGGAAACGCAAAATGGCATTGGATCGGAAAATTGCATACATCGATCTTACAACCGGCAACACGGAAATAAAACCAATTCCGCTGGAAATCAGAAAGAAATTCATGGGCGGCCGCGGCCTGGACGCCTACCTGCTTTACAACAACACGCCCAAAGGATGTGATCCGCTGGGCCCTGAAAATGCGTTAATCGTCAGCGGCGGGCTTTTGACAGCCACCTGCGCATCCGCCACGGCCAGAACACACATCATGGCCAAATCCCCCCTTACCGGCCTATTGGGCAGCACCAATATGGGCGGGTTTTTCGCCCCTGAACTGGCCTGGGCCGGATTCCATCATCTGGTGATCAAGGGCAAGGCGGAAAAACCGGTTTATCTGTGGATTCATAATGGCCAGATTGAAATCCGCGATGCCGCAAACCTGTGGGGGAAAACAGCCACAGAAACCCAATGGGCAATCCGCGATGAATTGGAAGACCAGGAGATTAAAAGCGCTGTTATCGGACAGGCCGGCGAAAATTTAGTGACCTATGCCTGTGTCATGACCGGCATTAAAAACGCCGGCGGCCGCACGGGAATGGGATGCGTGATGGGATCGAAAAACCTCAAGGCCATCGCCACCAGAGGCACGATGGACATCAAAATCTCCCATCCTGTCGACGCCCTGGAACATAACAAGAAGTTCATCGATCAGATCACCAGCGCCAAGGTCAACAAAACCCAAGGCACCCTGGGAACCCCCTTTATCTGGGGCGCGACCAACTGCTGGGGAGGCGTTCGCACCAGAAACTTCCAGTACAACCAGATGGAGTACGCCGATGAGATCGAACCGGAAGCCATCGATGATGCCGCCACCGAAACCATGGGCCCTCATCACATGGCGGGATGTTTCGGCTGCCAGGTGCACTGCCGCGCTCAATACAAAATTCAGACCGGATTATACGCCGGGAAATACGATGAAGGGCCGGAATATACCTCTCAGGGCGCCTTTAACAGCGAACCGGACTGCAAAAAACTCGAGACGCTGTTGACCGCCAACCACCTGGTGAATCAGTATGGCGTTGACAATCTTGAAATCGGGAGCATGATCTCCTGGGCCATGGAGCTTTATGAGCTGGGGATCCTCACCAATAAAGAAACCGATGGCCTGGAGCTTCGTTTCGGAAATGACGAAGCGCTGATCGAGATGGTCCATCGCATCTGCAACCGTAAGGGCTGGCTTGGCAATGTACTGGCGGACGGCGGCATCCCGGCATCGCGGGCTATCGGAAAAAATTCCTTTGATTACCTCATCCAGGTCAAGGGAATGAACAACCTCCACTCTGATGAACGGTCCACACCGGCCCTGGCGTTGAATATCGCCACCGCTTCCCGCGGCTCCGATCATTTACGAAGCCGACCGGCCATCGACCTGTATCATCTGCCTGAAAACGTGCTGAGAAAAATTTACAGCAGCCCGGTTCCCTACGACGGCCCCCTGTCTTCGGAGTCGACCGAATACATCGGCAAACCCTGGCAGGTTTTCTGGCAGGAGAACTGCTACATGGCCGTCGATTGTCTGGGAATATGCAAATATCACACGGTTTTTTTGGGAGCAACACTGCCAAATTTCGAGGATTGGCCCAAGGTAATTTACTACAATACCGGGCTTGAGTTTACACCCAAAGAGATTTGGGATGTAGCCGAGCGATGCAACAACCTCGAAAGACTCTTCAATTTAAGGGAAGGGCTGACCCGAAACGACCCGGTCAAAGGCGATACGCTCAATCATCGTTATTTTGACGAACCCTGCCGAAGGGGCGCCCCGGACGTCATCGGCGCACGCATCGACCGGGAAAAATTCAAGATCATGGTGGATGCGTTCTATGAACATCATGGCTGGGATAAAGACGGTGTTCCGACGCCTGAAACCTTAAAGCGCCTGGGCCTGGAAAATGAACCGACGCATTTGCTTTAGAACCAATCGAAGGAGAAAATAATGGATAAATTTCTGACTGTTAACTCCGATAAATGCACCGGCTGCCGTCTTTGCGAACAGGTTTGCTCCGTCGTGCATGAAGGCGTTTCCAACCCGGCGAAAAGTAGAATCCAAATCGTCAAGTGGGAAGATGAGGGGCTTTATATCCCGATGATTTGCCAGCAGTGCGAGGATGCACCCTGTAAGAACGTCTGCCCTGTGGGCGCCATTTCCAGGGACAAGGATTTCGGTTTCCTGAATGTGAATTATGATGTCTGCATCGGTTGTCGTTCATGCGTCAACATCTGCCCGTTTGGAGCCATGAATTACAACATGACGGCGCGCAAGGTATTCAAATGCGATTTATGCGGCGGAAACCCACAGTGCGTGCGGTTTTGTGATGAAAAAGCAGTGGACTTCATCACGGCTGATGTCGTCAGCGCAAAGAAGAAAAGAGAAAGTGCCTCGCGCCAATCCGCGGCGCAAAGACAAAATCCGTACATAAGCGAGCACGCATAGTCCACATTTACGGAATTTTCTGGTATTATGGGCTCTCATCCGGAAACGGCATTTTCTCGATCCGCTGTTACCGGATGAACAGCCTCGCTATGCAAAACAGGACATCGAGATAGATGGCTGATTTTTATTAAACGTTTCTTGCGGTGCCGTAACTGCCCTCATCCAGCTCGAAACGGAGTTTTTCCGCCTTCTCCCTGGCGATATCGGCTATTTTTTTCATTTTTTCCGTATCCATGCTTGCCGATATCCCCACCACCCACAGGGCCGCCGGAAGCCCCCGCCGGTTATGCAGTGCGACGGCGACCGCTCGGATTCCCTGGAGATATTCTTCAATGTCGACGGCATACCCCTGAGCACGAACGTGATCCAGTTCCGTCAGGTATTCCGTTGCGTCGGTGATGGATCGAGGGGTATAGCGGCGAAGTCCGTGTTTTTGAATCAATTGTATGGCGTGATCCGGAGTTTCATCGGAAAGAAATACTTTTCCGACGGCGCCCCCTAAAAGGGGAATGGTTGATCCGACCGGCACGGATATTTTCAGGGATTCCGAAGCTTCGGCGGTTGTGATGATCAAAACCCGATTGCGGATACGGACGCCTAAAATCACCGTCTCGCTGATGCTGTCCCGGATATCGTTCAGTATCGGTTGCGCCAGTTCGTTTACTTTTTCCTGGTGCCAGTCGGAAAATAACAGCTCGGCAATGGCCGGCCCGAGGTAGAGCTTATGAGCGCCGGTGCCCTGGGTAAGAGCGCCCTCTCTGAGCAAGGCATGGACAAGACCATGGGTCGTGCTCTTGCTATACCCGAGGTGTTTCGCCAACTCCACGATTCCGAGGCTCTTTTGTGATCGCGCCACGCTTCTGAGTAATTGAAATGCCTTATGCACGGCAGGTGCTTTATAACCGGCGGGCTGATCATTGTCTTTGGTATGGTGCGGATCGTCCAATTTCACGGTTTTCTTTCTCATTGTAATTTTTTATATGGGGTTCATTATAGTGGGCAACTTATCGACCACTCCGGGAAAAGTCAAGAAGAGATATCTTGCATTTTTTCATGCTAATACATAGTACCCATGGACAATACATTGTATTTCATTAACGAAAAAACATCCCCCAATTAATTCGTTCAAATGAACTCAAGGATAGAAATCTGATTGGAGCGTGCCATGACTTCCATACTCTCTGCCGAAGAACTTGATCGATATGACCGCCAGATTCTGATCGATGAAATCGCAACGGCCGGCCAGGAACGGCTGAAGAACGGGAAGGTATTTATCTGCGGGGCTGGCGGCCTTGGCTCACCGGTAGCGCTTTATCTATCAGCGGCAGGCGTCGGAACCCTTACCCTGATTGACCATGATCGGGTTGCCTTAAGCAATTTGAATCGGCAGATCCTTCATGGCGACACCGATATCGGGCGGCAAAAAGTCGATTCCGCCAGAGAAAAGCTCGGCAAAATGAATTCCCATGTCATCATTAACGCAAGCACCGTTACGCTGACCGCTGAAAACGCCGAGGAATTGATAACCGGTCATGATGTCGTCATCGATGCGCTCGATAATCTGGAAACCCGCTACATTCTTAACCAGGCGGCACTGAATCAACGAATTGCCTTTGTTCATGGGGCTGTCAACGGATTTGAAGGGCGGGTTCTGACGGTCATCCCCGGCCAAAGCACCTGTTTGCGGTGTCTTTACCGGGGACCGGTTACACAGGCGGCAAAATTTCCGGTGATTGGGGTCACACCGGCAGTTATCGGCGCCATTCAGGCAACGGAAGCAATTAAAATCCTGGCGGGAATCGGGAGGCTTCTGACCGACCGGCTGATCATCTATGATGGCTTGAAACTAACCTGGAAAGAATTCAAGGTAAAGAAGAACCCCAAATGCGATCATTGCGGCCAACTAAAATCAGCTATCAAAAAAAGGAATGACTCATGAGCGTCACCCTCAACATACATAAAACGCATCGACAGTACACATCCGGACTCGATACCGTCCGGGTTGATGGAGATACTATCGGAAACTGTCTTAACGCACTGATCGAGCGCTTCCCTGAAATGAAAGCGGCTCTTTTTGACGGGAAGGGGAAATTGAAAAACCAAATCGAGATTTACTTAAATATGGAAAGCGCGTACCCGGATGAGTTGAAAAAAAAGGTGCAAGCCGGTGATGAAATTTATATCACCGTTATGCTGGCCGGAGGATAACATCTTTTTATTACAGTGGGCGGATCGGGAAATAGTCGCATAAATGCCTGCATGGACGGAACCAGCAAATAAGATGCCTTTCCAGAATTTGTTATAGCCAGAAATTATTGATTGCCGTTCATTTTTTTCTTGATTTTATTTTCTGAACATTATATTCGTTTAGCGAACTTGATAAGTCTGAATTCAGACCGTGCAACTCAGATCAGCTACCTACCTGCCAATTTTTTCTCATCCAATATCAACCGGAGGAATACATTCAAGTATTTCCAGGATTGAAGTTAGAAGTTAAATTGATGGCAAGTGCAATATTATTTTAGCTTTTGAAAACTTGGCTTTTGTTCGTGTTTTTCTACCCTAATGACCCCTAACTGGAGGAGAAAGAAATGAGAATCAAGTTCAAAATCGTATTACCTTTTTTATTGCTGACCGTGATTTTGGTTGGTCAAGCTTCAGCCAAAATCACATTGACCTATAACCAGTATTTCCCGCCCACGCACATGGCGTCCCAGTCTTCCGAAGCCTGGTGCAAGGAAATTGAGAAACGAACGAACGGCGAAGTCCAGTTCCAGTTTTATGCGGGCGGACAGCTGTTGAAGGCGCCCCAGGTGTTTGATGGCGTGGTACAGGGTATTGCTGATATCGGTTTTTCAAATTTGGCTTACACCCGCGGTCTTTTTCCGGAAATGGAAATGTGCGACCTGCCCCTGGGTATGCCATCAGCTTGGGTAGCAACACACGTTGCCAATGCGTATTACAAGAAGTACCAGCCCAAGGAATTTGACAAAGTAAAAGTTCTGTATTTTTCCGCATGCGGACCGAATCTGATTTCTACAAAAGACAAGCCGGTTCATAATTTAGAGGACCTTAAGGGACAAACGCTTCGGGCCACCGGAAGGATTGCCGACACAGCCACGGCCCTGGGCGGAACCTCGCGTCCCATAGAGATCGGTGAAACCTACGAGGCGGTCAATCGCAGTGTCATCTCCGGTGTCATGCTCCCGCTGGAAACGATGAAGGGCTTCCGGTTGGGTGAACTTCTGAAATACTGTACAGCGGACTGGCAGGTTGGCAATGTGTATACGTTTTATGCGACCATGAACAAGGGCAAGTGGAATGCGCTGCCGGAAAATATAAAGAAAGTCTTTGAAGAAGTTAACAGCGAGTGGATCGAGAAAATGGCCCAGGGCTGGAACGATATCGATCGTAGCGGCGCCGAGTATTTCAAAAGCAAGGGAGGGCAAATTATCCAGCTGTCGGACGATGAAGCCGCTCTGTGGTCAAAAGCTGTTGAACCGGTCATTGAAACATATTTCAAGGAAATGACAGCAAAAGGACTTTCCCAGGAAGAGCTAAAAGCCCGAATGACTTTTATTCACCAGACCAGAGATGCAAAAATGAAAGAGCAGCAAGCCAAGGGGATCCCGATGCCCTATAAGGAGTAACCCCAAAAAGCGCGTCGGCGTTCGGTAGAGCATCGAACGCCGCTATCATTGTTCATTTCTTCGGCATGCAAGGAATTCATTATGCGTTTCATCAATCAGTGGGCTCTGAAGTTGAGTATATGGGGAGAATGGATCGGAGTCTTCGGAATCATGGTCATGGTCATCATCACCTGCGCTGATATCCTGGGTGCAAAACTGTTTAATCTTCCCGTGGCCGGCTCCACCGAAATCGTCAGCCTGGTGCAGCTGGCCACACTTGTCTTTGCAGTGGCAGCGACCCAGCGGTACCGGGGGCATATCAGCGTGGACATGTTTGTTGGGAAAATGCACCCCCGGATGCGCTCGGCCACCAAGGCTTTGGTTTCACTGCTGGGGCTGCTCCTGTTTCTGCTCCTTGTTTACGAAGGATTCCTGTTGGGCAATTTCTATCTTTCCTCCGGCGAAGCGACCGCAACCGTTCAAATGCCGCTTTATCCGTTTGCCTATGCGTTTTCCATTGCGATGATTCCCTGCGCTATGATGATGCTGTTTGATGTTTCAGAAGCGATCAAGGAGGTGATTGTCTGATGGATCCCGTCACCACAGGAATCGTGGGCATTTTTTTAATGCTTTTTTTATTCACACTCAATATGCCGATTTCGTTTGCCATGGCTATTGTCGGTTTTTTTGGCTTCGCCTATATTATCAATTGGAACGCCGCTGTTTCGCTGCTGACCCGCGATATTTTTTCCATGCTGTCAAATTACTCGCTCAATGTAATCGTTCTTTTCGTTTTGATGGGCTCCTTTGCCTTTGCCTCCGGAATGAGCAGCCGGCTGTACAATTCCGCGCACAAGCTTACCGGGAAAATGCCTGGGGGCCTGGCAGTGGCAACCATCCTGGCCTGCAGCGGCTTTGCGGCTATCTGTGGTTCAACCGCCGCAACTGCTGCGACCATCGGAAGGGTGGCTTTGCCGGAGATGAAGCGATTCGGCTATGACCCGAAACTGGCCGCAGGTTGCATTGCCTCCTCCGGCACGATCGGCATCATGATACCGCCATCCACGATCTTTATCGTCTATGGGATTCTGACCGAGCAGTCCATCGGCACGCTGTTTGCGGCTGGAATTTTTCCCGGGCTTCTGTTGACCTTATTTTTCATTCTTATCGTGTTCTACACTGCCCTTAAGAATAAAAATGCCGCGCCTGCCGGGCAAAGCAGCACGTTTTCTGAAAAACTGACTTCGCTTTGGAAAATCATGGATATTTTTTTACTCTTTGCCGTCTCCATCGGCGGATTGTTTCTCGGCTGGTTCAGCCCGAATCAGGCAGCGGGTGTCGGCGCTGCCGGTGCTTTGGTCATCGGCCTGTTTCACCGTGAACTGAGCTGGCAGAAATTCACGGTAGCCACCCGCGAGGGACTTCGAACGGCCTGCATGATCATGTTCCTCATAGCGGGAGCCTCGGTTTTTGGAAAATTCATGGCGGTCACGACCATACCGGCCAAACTATCGACCTGGGTCTCTGTGCTGCCGTTTCCTCCCATGGTAATCATTTTTCTCATCTGCGTCATGCTTTTTATTGGCGGGTGTTTTATCGATGCCATGGCGCTTGTGATGCTGACCATGCCGATCCTTTATCCGGTTATCCTGCATCTCAATTATGATCCGGTCTGGTTTGGCGTCATAATCGTTTTGCTCAGCCAAATCGCGGTCGTCACCCCGCCGGTGGGCGTTAACGTCTATGTTCTAAAGGGGATCGCACCGGATCTTCCCATCACCAAAATCTTTCAGGGCACGTTTCCGTTCTTGTGGGCCATGGTCGCGCTCCTGGTTCTGGCAATTGTTTTCCCCGAGTTGATTCTGTGGCTTCCACGTATTTTGGCCGGCTGAAAGATCCGCTTATTTTTGTTGACATTCCGGGTGCCGTCGTTTAGCATAAAATACAATTGTTTTTTATGCAGAACGATAAGGCGCCTCGAATGTCAACATTCACAAAAGTCCCGGCCATATATAAATGCTTCGACATCCTGGAGTTATTGGCCAAGTCCAAGACTTCTCCCGGTATCAGCGAAATCGCCAGACAACTCGATCTGAACAAGAGCACGGTCTGCAACACGATTCATTCCCTTGCCGATCTGGGCGTGCTCGAAATTCGGCCGGACGGCAAATTTGTTTTCGGCCCGCGCTTTTACGTCTTGGGTAACATGGCCGGTCAGCGCTCCGAACTCCTTCAAATTGTCCGCCCGTATTTAACAGCTATCAACGAACACACAAAGCTTTCCGCTTTTTTGGGAATTCGTTCCAACCTCAACACCATTCTTATCGATAAAGTTGATTCTGCGCTTGAAATCAAGGTGTCTTCGGAGATCGGCATGCAGATGCCGCCACTTGCCGGAGCCGGGATAAAGGCCATGCTTTCTCAGCTTTCCGATCAGGAAATCGACGAGATATTATCCCAAAGCGAACTCACCCGGTTCACGCCTAAGTCCATTGTTAATAAAGCAGCTTATAAGAATGAAATTATCGAGGCTGGACAGGCGGGCATCGCTTTTGACAGGGAAGAATACATTGAAGGGCTCATCGCCCTTGCCATTCCTGTTCACACTTACGGCAATAATATACAATCCGCCGTATGGATCGTTGGCCTAAAACGACAAATGCCGGAAAATCTGATGCTGCGGCATGCCCAGTATTTGAAAGGTATTGGCGAGAAGATAAATATTCGTTTTCAATAAATTAACTGCGCACAAAGGACAATGATATGAAAAATGCACAAGAGGTTTATACGGATTGCACACTATGCTATCACAGCTGTGGCACCGTAGTCACGATCGAGGAGGGTCGAGCGGTAAAAGTGGAAGGACTTAAATCCCACCCTCTGAACAAGGGAGAGCTCTGCCCCAAGGGCGAAGCTGCCCTGTCTCACATTTACAGTCCCGAGCGATTGAAACACCCTTTGAAGCGGGTCAATGGCCGATTCGAACAAATCAGTTGGAATCAGGCATTGAATGAGATCGCCGATAAATTGTTACAGCTTAAGGCGGCGTATGGACCCCAGGTTCTCGGCGTTTTCAGCGGGTCGATCGGCGTTGAAAATCTGGAAATGGCCGGATTGACGCAGCGCTTCAAGGCAGCCTTTGGATCTCCCAATTTCTTCTCGGTTGAAAGCGTATGCTACCGGATGCGCATTCGAACCCGCCAAATCACTTTCGGAAAATACCCGACTGAAGAATTGGATTCTAAGCTTTACATCCTCTGGGGTCACAATCCGGATGCCTCCGATTTTCCCTTGAAGCTGGCCATGGAAAGAAATCTGGCACAGGGTTCAAAACTCGTGGTCGTCGATCCACGCCGCATTCCTATGGCTGATAAAGCGGAAATGTATCTTCGCATCCGGCCCGGAACAGACGGTGCGATGGCGCTGGCCATGATTCATGTCATCATCAACGAAAATCTGTATGACAAAGAATTTGTGGAAGCATATACCCTCGGGTTTGATAAATTGGTCGATCACATTCAAAAATACACGCCTGAGTGGGCCGAAAAGATAACGTGGGTGACAGCGGAACAAATCCGAGCCCTCGCCCGCCTGTTTGCAAATACTAAAGGCGCCAGCATTTATCAGGGAACCTGCACACAAGACCAGACCGCCAACGGAACCCAGAGCAGTCGGGCCTTTTCCGTTTTGCAGACTATCACCGGCAATATTAATGTTCCCGGAGGCTGGGTCATCAGCCCCCGTCTTGCTTTCGGAAACGTGGGCCTTAAGGTCGAGGGCGAGCCGCTGGGCGCGGATCAATTTCCCTTGTTTTTTGAGGTCTGGGGCCGGAAAAGCCCTTATGGCGTCGTTACGGTTGTGCCGGAAAGCATTCCAGATAAATTAAAAGCGTTTTATGTTGTCGGAGGCAACCCCTTAATGTCCATGCCGGACAGCAATGCTTTCACGGAGGCATTTAAAAAGCTCGAGCTTTTGGTCGTTCACGACATGGTTATGACCGAAACCGCCCAGATAGCCCACTATGTTTTGCCGGCATGCTCGCATCTTGAAAAATGGGGGGTCGCATATACCTATAATGTCTGCCATTGCCTGCCTTACCTGATGCTTCGCAAAAAATGCATTGAACCGCTTCACGAAAGCAGATCCGAATGGTGGGTTTATACGGAACTGGCCAAAAGGCTGGGACTGGAAGCGTTATTCCCCTGGAAATCCGAGGAGGACCTGGTACGCTTCGAACTGGAGCCTTCCGGATTGCCGTTTGAATATCTTCTGAACGAAAAACCCGAGGGCGGTTTTTATCAGAACAAGGTTTACGAGATGACGAACAATTTATTCCCGACGCCATCCAGAAAAATTGAAATTTATAGTGACGCATTGGAACATGTCGGATTTGACCCCCTGCCGACCTACCAGGAACCGTTAAGAAGTCCCATGAGCGCAGAATTGGCATTTTTAGAAGAATTTCCGTTAATCCTCAGCACCGGCCATCGAAACTATTACTATACCCATAGTCAGCATCGGAATGTCAAAGCACTCAGAGATCAGGCCCCTGAACCGGAAATGGAAATCGGTGTGGAAACGGCAAAAAAATACGATTTAAAAACAGGGGACATGAGCATCATCAAAAGCAACCGGGGACAAGTAAAAATGAAAGTAAGGGTTGATGACCGTATCGCAGAAGGCGTGGTCTTTGTGCCTCACGGCTGGCCGGATGATGCGAATGCCAACCTTCTTACCGATGTGACCTGCCGGGAATGTATCATGGGGTATCCGGATCAAAAATCACTCCTGTGCAATATCAGCAGAACCTGACGCAGGCGCTCTCTGAGGGTTGCCGGTAATATCCGTTAAACGGCATTGTCCTTTTCCGGGGAAAGCACTGTTTTTCCCCGGAAGCTTTTCTTGAAAAGAAACGACTTCTAATCACACAAATGGAGGAATCCAAATGGCCATCATTTTTGCTGCGCGTGAAATTGCCGAAGCCGCGGTTGAAAAGGAAAAACAAAGAAAAGAATTTTATGCAGCCGTTTGCGAATTAAGCACAAATAAAGACATGAAAGACCTTTTTCAATTTCTGACAGAAGAGGAAGACAAGCATGTCGCAGCCTTTGAGCGGCTCCGGGATAATCTGCCTGTTGAAATTCATTCCGAAGAGTACAATGAGGACATGGAGGCTTACATGGACTCTGTCATTGACGATCGCCTCTATTCCCATATCGATTCAAAGGAATTTGTACAAAAAGCCTTGAATGCCAAGGAGGTCTTCCGTTTGGCCATCGGCTTTGAAAAAGATGCGATTCTATACTTCAGAGAATTTTTGCCTTTTTTATCTGAGTCCGATCGGAAGGTCGTTGAGGAATTGATTGAACAGGAAAAAAGTCATATCCGCAAGCTTGCAGATTTACAGCAACGGATAACTGACTAACAATACAAAATCAGAAGAGAGCCCCTCAGGCCAACTGGGTCTGCAGCAGACAGAAAAAAATCAAAAACTGTTTTTATTCATTTGATGCGCGTTGGGTCAAAAGCCAGGGAAACGCGATCGCCTCGGTTAAATGGTAAGCTGCCTGCAGATAGGATGTCGGGCAGAGCGGATAGCACTCCTTACAGTCCCAGCATTCTTTGGCAGCCAGTTCCGGAATGAAACGAATCTGCCTTCTGCCGCCGCTGTCAACAAACCCGACAACATTTTTTTTCTTTACTTCAGCGCAGTATCTTACACACAACCCGCAGAGAACACAAAACATGGATTCTTTTTCAAAACGGGCTTTGTCGGCCCCGTATTGCCTGGCCAGTTCATTCAATTCAACGGAATCCGGAGCATGCGCCAGCAAAAACTCCAGAATCAGTTTTCGAATCTTATCGACCATCTCGGACCTGGTGTTTACCACCAAATCCTGCGCTACCGGATAAAGGCAGCTTGCAACGAGTTTTGACCTGCCGCGAGTTCCAACTTCCACCGTGCAAAGTCGGCACCCACCATAAGGGTTTAATTTTTCGTGGTGACACAGTGTGGGTATAAAAATATCCGCACAGCGGGCTGCCGCCAATACGGTTGTCCCTTCCCTTGCTTTCACTTCTTTTCCATCTATTTGCAAAATGATTTCTCTCATTTAGTTAAACTCTCTTTGGCTTTGGTTTTTGCCTGTTCGCCCGTTTCCGTTAGGTGATGTTTACCTCAAACTCGTCTTTAAAGTAGCGCAATGCACTTTTAAGCGGGTCAGGCGCGGTTTTCCCCAAGGAACACAAAGAAGCGGCGCCCATTACCTCGGATATCTCTTCCAATTGCTCGATATCGCCGGTTCTTCCCTTTCCATCACTGATTCTATTCAGGATATGGATCATCTGGCGGATGCCTTCTCTGCAAGGGACGCATTTGCCGCATGACTCATTGGTGAGAAAGTCCAGGAAAAACCGAATGGCATGGACCATATTGGTATCTTCATCCATTACCAGAAGGGCGCCCGCTCCCATGGGAGCCCCCGCTTTTTTAAGCGCATCAAAATCCAGGGGGGTGTCGATGAGGCTCTCGGGGATGGAACCTCCCATGGCGCCGCCAAAGTGCAGCGCTTTGAGTTTCTTTCCATTAGGAATGCCGCCCCCGATATCAAAGACAATCTCTCTGAGCGTGGTCCCGAAAGGAACTTCCACGACCCCTGCATTCACGATATTGCCGGACAAGGATATCATTTTTGTACCCTTGCTGCGCTCCGTTCCGATGCGGGTATACCATTCAGCACCATTATTGATGATCTGCGGCACGTTCGCCCAGGTTTCCACATTGTTCAGGTTGCTCGGCCTGTCCCAGACACCACTTACCGAAGTGCGGATGTATTTGGGTCTTGGCTCCGGGTTCTTTCCTTCTATTGACCGCATTAATGCGCTGGATTCGCCTGAAACGAATATTCCCACATCAAAATGCACTTCAACATTAAAGTTGAAGCCGGAGCCGAGAATGTTTTCACCTAAAAGTCCATATTCCCTGGCCTTCTCGAGGGCATGATAAATGTTGTCTTTTAATCGAGCAGAGTCATGGCGGGTGTAGATAAATCCTTGATGCGCGCCGATCGCATAGGCGCCGATGATCAAGCCTTCCAGCACGATATGCGGATTTCCCGTAAAGATGGCCCGATCCATATATGCGCCCGGCTCTCCCTCATGACCATTGACGATCACATATTTTTCTTTCTCCGGCGCATTCCGGGTCGTCTCCCACTTCAAGCCGGCGGGAAAACCACCGCCGCCCCGGCCGCGCAGGTTGGCTTTCTTTATTTCTTCAAGGACCTGCCCCGGGGTCAACTCAAAAAGGGCTTTGGACAGAGCCGAATATCCCCCCCTTGCCAGATAGTCATCAATTCGCCTCGGGTCTATTTTCGTGTTATCGCCGATAAGCTGTCGCATCTGTTTCTTGTAAAAAGGTATTTCAGACAGATGAGCGGCCTTTTCACCGGTATTGGGGTCGGTATAACTCAGCCGTTCGATCACTTCTTTCCCGAGCACGGTCCGGGATACGATTTCCGGGACATCTTTGGGTGTCACCTCGGAATAGTAGATCTCTTCGGGGTAGATAACGACGTTGGGTCCTTTTTCACAAAAACCATGGCAGCCGGTTGCTCTGACATCAACTTTGGTCTCCAGGGATAGTTTTTTGATCTCTTTTTCAAAGGCGCTGATAACCCTATCGTTACCCAGGCCGAGACATCCGGTTCCCGCACATATCGCTATACAAGCTCTATCGGGATCTCTTTTTGACAAGATATCCGTCCTGAGTTCTTTCAATTCAGCAGCTGAATTTATCCTTGGCATAATTTTTCCTTCAAACATGGCTTTTCAATACTTCTGCCACATTGGCGGGTGTTAACCTGCCGTGATGTTTCCCATCGATAATTATCTCAGGGCCCAGGGTACAGCAGCCGAGGCAATTGCCGCCTCCCAGGCTGAAGGTTGCACTCGCGTCCGTTTCACCGGCCCTGATTCCGATAAGGTCCTGAAGGGTTGCAAGAAGATGCGAGGCACCGCGAACATGACATGAAGTGCCCGTACAGACATGGACTTCATGCCGTCCTTTGGGAGTCAAGCTAAAGGTTTTATAAAAGCTGACTATTTGCATTACCCGGCTTAACGGCACCTTCAGTTTCTCGCTGACCTTGTTCAATATTTCTTTGGGAAGCCAATGATTTTCGCTTTGAATCTCCATCAATACATGAATCAGCGAACCGGGTTTGCCCTGATGTTCGTTTATGATCTGATCGATTTTTTCGTTATCCAGGGCCGCTGTCCGAAGCGTCTTGTTCTCCGGCCCTTCTCCGGAGCCTGCACTTTCATCATAATAGGCGGCGGCAATGAGGTTTTGACTTTCATCAAACCTGCCCAAGCCCTGTCTGGCTGAATCATTGAGGTGCCTCGACACTTCAGAGGGGCTTATCCCTAAAGTCTTGGAGAGTTCTCCGGCTGAGCAGGGCTTTTCGCGAAGAAGCATCATCATCAGGCTTATTTCCAATTTGTCCGCGATTAATTCCTTGAATAGCCGGTTGAACTCTGAACTGATAAAATATTCATTATACGCTTCCACGGATTTGACCGGTATTCTCAATCTCTCCCGTTCCACCAGCTTGATGTAGGGGATTAAATTCTGGACTGCTTCAAGTTTGCGTTTTAATGCGTTTTGATCCACGCCTTTGCCGACGCCAAGCGGTCCTAACCCTTTAACCTCTTTTGAAAAATCATTCATGACTTCGGCGTAGCGGTTCCCTTCGGATGCCGATAACCATTCAAGCCTTACCCTTTCAGGGCTCACCCCTATCAGTTCCAGTATTTTCCTGCAAAGAAGGGTTGTGCTTAAAGCCAGAAAATTTCCTTCGGTAATATAATGACATTCGCCGGGCCAGCAACCGCCGATTATCACCCCGTCTTTTCCACTTAATAAGGCCCGGAGTATAAAGGATAGGTCAACCCTGCCCGTGCACATGACACGAACAATCTTAACATCAGGTGCATATTGTTGTCTGGAAACTCCAGCCAGGTCCGCTGCGGAATATCCTCACCAATTGCACAAAAACCCCAAAATCCTGGGTTTAAACTCAAGTCCTGTAACCATTCTTATCTTACTCCCACGGCAGTAATCACTGCGTTGTTCATTAATGGAATTTCACATGGCCCGGCAACCGTCTCAAGTGCCGGAATCACCGCGTCAATCAGGAAAAAGTTCTCTTTAAGCCGCGTCAATCTGGCAATTGATCTCTTTATCGGTAAAATGCTTTAAATAAATAGCCCCTGCCGGACACCGCGTGTTACAGAGGCCATCTCCTTTGCAGAGGATGGGGTTAACCGTTGCCTTTTTTCCTTTTGGGGTATCATAAAATGCTATTGCGCCATAGTTACAAACGGATATGCATGCTCCGCAGGATTCACACGCACTCTCGTTTACCTCGCAAACAGCACCGGAGGCGATGACGAAGTCCTGTGTAAGAATGGTTGCCGCCCTGCCGGCGGCTCCGAAAGCCTGGCTGATCGTTTCGGTGATATGCTTTGGATAATGGGCAATCCCGCAAAGGAAAATGCCTTCCGCGGCAAAGTCAACAGGCCTTAATTTTACATGGGCTTCCTGGAAAAAACCATCCGGATTCATCGCGACCTTGAATAACCGGGCAATTTCCAGACTGTCCGCGGAAGGGATAACGGCAGCGGACAGGGCCAGCAAATCGCCATCGATTGCAAGCCTCTGGCCTAAAATTGGATCTGCAACGGTTACCCGTAAAACCGGCCGGCCCTCCTCTTTTGTCGCTTCCAACCGGGGTTTATCTTCTGGCTCCCAGCGGATGAACCTGACCCCTTTGTCCGCCGCCTCCCGGTAATAATCCTCTCTAAACCCGTAGGTTCTCATATCCCGAAAGAGAATGTAGATGTCCATCCGGGGATTTATCTCTTTCAGTTTCAAAGCGTTTTTTATGGCATGGCTGCAACATATCCGGGCGCAATAATTTCTGTCTTCCTGTCTGCACCCGACACACTGGATCATCACCAGGCTCCGGCAGTTCATCACGCGACTGTCTTTCCCGGCGATCTGCGCTTCCAGCTCCAGCTGGGTCAGCACACGATCATCTTTGCCGTAAAGGTATTCGGTGGGTTTATATTCCACGGCGCCCGTAGCCAGAATCGCTACGCCGTGTTTTATCGTTTTGGTTCTTCCTTCAGATTTCACCGTTGTGATGAAATTCCCCACATACCCGCAAACTTCCGTGATGGCGGCGTCATGAGATACATGAATCAAGGGGTGCTGGTATACGTTTCGAATAAGGTCATTTAAATAAGGTTGAACATCCATCCCTTCCAGGGTGAAATGAATGCTTCTGGCCATGCCGCCCAGGTCCTTATTCTTTTCCAGCAGGTACACCTCAAATCCCTGACGGGCCAAGCTCAGCGAACTGGTCATGCCGGCCAGACCCCCGCCGACAACCAGTGCCGCTTTATTGACCGGCAGCTTGAATTCCTGTAACGGTTCCAAAAGGGCGGCCCGGGCAACCGACATCCGAACAATTTCCTTTGCCTTAAGGGTGGCATTTCCCTTTTCTTTGGCGTGGACCCAGGAGCAATGCTCTCTGATATTGGCCATTTCGTAGAAATATTGATTGATTCCCCCCTCACGGCAGGTGTCTCTGAATAACGGCTCATGTGTCCGGGGGGTACAGGCGGCAACGACCACGCGATTGAGCCCCTTTTCCCTGATCATATCGGCTATTTGCTGGGCATTATCCGTGGAACAGGCAAAGAGGCTTTCCTGAGCGTAAACAACATTGTCCAGGGTAGACGCATATTCAACCACGGAAGGAACGTCCACCACCCTTCCGATATTTGCGCCGCAATGGCACACAAAAACCCCCACCTTGGGCGCTTCTTTTGAGACATCCCTTTCCACCGGATAGATTCTGTCTCTGGACAGTTCCCCTCGCCGGTAGCTAAGGAGTTGGCTGCAAAGCGCATCCGCGGCGCTGGCACCCATGACCGATTCGGGGATGTCAATCGGCCCCTGGAAGGCGCCGCTTACAAATATTCCCGGACGCGTGGTCTCAGCGGGATTGACGGGACTGGTTTTACAGAATCCGTGAGAATTTAGCTCAATGCCGAACTTGTTCGCCAGGCCCTTCACATCAGCGGCAGGGGTCAATCCAACGGATAATACCACCAGATCGAATTCCTCCTCTTTTACTCCATCCGCCGGGGTGGCGTATCGTATCGTGATGTTCTTGCTTTCCGGAATTTCTTTTCCGATCGATACGTAGCTTCTGATAAATCGAACTCCGGAAAGCTTCTCCGTCCTTTGGTAAAATCGCTCGAAATCCTTTCCAAAAGCCCGAATATCGTTATGAAATATCGTCGCCTCAAGCTCAGCGTCATGGTCTTTTGCCAAAATCACCTGTTTTTGTGTATACGCGCAGCATACGGCCGAACAATAGCTGTTCCCGCCATCGATTACCTGTCTGGAACCGACGCACTGGATCCAGGCGATCTTGTGCGGATGTTTCTTGTCGGATGGTCTGAGTATCTCACCTTCAAAGGGTCCGGTGGAACATAACAGCCGCTCAAAATCCAGACCGGTTACAACATTCTCCATGACGCCATAACCATAATCGTTCCTCAACTTAGGGTCAAACACGTCATAGCCCGGAGCCATGATGATCGCCCCGACTTCAACTTGCAGCATCTCTTCCTGCTGGTTAAGGTCAATGGCTTCATTTTTACAGACGCCTACGCAAATGTTACATGTTTCATTTTTAAGGTAAAGACAGGTTTCAGGGTCCACATAAGTGATCAGCGGAACCGCCTGAGAAAAGTATATATGGATGGCTTTATTCAACGATAAGCCTTGATTGTAAGCATCCGGAACCTTGACCGGGCAGAATTCCACACAGGTGGTACAGCCCGTGCACCTGTCTTCAATAATGTATCGTGGCTTTTTTATCAGCGTTACTTTAAAATCTCCCGCTTTCCCCTTGATGCTCTCAACTTCAGTGTATGTCAGAATCTCAATATTGGGATGTCTGCTGCATTCAATAAACTTGGGAGATTCGATGCACATGGAGCAGTCATTGGTGGGAAACGTCTTGTCAAGCTGGGACATCTTGCCGCCAATTGCCGGCGACTTATCCACCAGGTAAACCCTGAAGCCCGTATTGGCAAGATCAAGCGCGGCCTGAATACCGCTGATCCCGCCTCCGACAACCATGACGTCTATAAGGTTATTTTCCTCGGCACTGACAACCGCCAGCCCTTCAACTGGTTCTTTTTCCAATTTTATTCGTCCTTTTCAGGTTTTTTCCCGCCTGTTTTAGCGCTTTGATAATCGGGAAAAAGTATCCATCACCTTTTTCAATCCATGATTTTTTACCAATGATTCGTATGCCATCTTCAACGCCACCCGCTTCTCTTCTTCTGTGGTGTCTTCTTCTTGCGCTTCCTCTACCCGCTCTTCATAAGTCAGCGCATCAAATTTGCATGCCTGAACACACATTGGCGCGGATAGCGGGGGCACATCTTCACACATATCGCATTTTAGCGGAAGACCGGAGTCGGGTTCCTTGAAATAATCCCTGGATGGGCAGGAGGCAGGGCAGAAAGCACATTCGGAGTATTGCTTTCCGTTTATAACATAAAGGTTTCTCCCGTTACATTCGGCTTGCGTATAGTCGCCGGCACGGATCGGAACATACACATCTCTGATTTCATCCATAAACACCCTGATCCGGGCCCTGGCCGGATTAAGGCTGCTGTATTTCGGCACCGCGTGAAATGCGGAGCAGGCCATCTCGCATGACCGGCAACCCGTGCATTTATCGATATCGACTTTTATCTCTTTTACGATTTTCTTTTTTAACCCACCCTTCACGGTTACCCCCCTTTGCTTTATTTCTTATCTTTTGCCGCCGAAGTCTCCTTGTCGGAAATGCTTTCATTTTCCGTCAGAATCCTCCGCTTCAGGAAGTCTTCGCTGACAAAATCCAGGCCAAGTTTGTCCAACGTCTCTTTGGTGGGGATACCTTCCATATTCCATCCCTTGAATGCATAATAGTCGTCGAGCATCTTTTGCTCCATTTCTTCGTTTCTCACCGCCCAGTGGTCCTCGGGGGGCCGCTCATCTTTTCTTCTCAATCCTCTTCTCGCATTAATGGCCCTGACCAGGGTCCGGTTTCTTTGAAAAACTTTCCACAGTTTATCCTTGTCCATCTCGATTCCGGTGGCAAATGCAATGAGCTCTGGGATATTATGGATGTTATAGGCAACATCTCCGCCGAACTGCCCCCTGAATGAGGATACGAATCCGCACAGTCCGGTGGCGTCATCAATATAGTGCATGGCCTCATTCCAATCGACAATGTCGCAGAATGCCTGATTGGACATGACATCGCGTTTTTCCCAGTTCAGAAAATATTCCTTGAATTTATCATCAGGCGGCGAGGTCCAATTTTTTACAAACGCTTCTCTTTCCTCCTTGGTGGGAAGGGGGTCCTGGGGGAAAGAGCCTTCGATCTGGGTGATACTCATCTTCTCGCCCGTAGCGATCATCAGAAAATAGGCCAGGTTAACCTTTCCCAGCTTGATAGGCAGTTGCTCAAATTTCTTGGTGGTATTATGGTCGTATTTTTCCGCGCCATTCCCAATCCGGCGGGCTGCCCAGTAAACACCATCGGCTAAAATATCCCCAATCCCCTCCCGGCGGACAATTTTTTCCATCAGGTAGAAAAATCTGTCCCCGCTGTCGGCCGGCAGTCCCGGCATGTCTTTATCCGTCAAGATTCCGGCTTCGTAAAGCTCTAAAGCAAAGGCCATAACCTGCGGCGTTGAGTATGAGTCCAGTCCATATTCCTGGGCAACACCCAGAATGTCATACGAAAAGTCCAGTTCCTTAAAGGCCGCCATATGATAGGTGTCTTTTCCGTAACATTTATACCCGAACCTTTTCTTTCCCGGCCAGTTAATCACATTACGGCAATTCTTCGGGCAGTTATAACAGCTCGTTTGTCGGTCCATATGGTCATATTTTAAATTCCGCCATCTTTCTTCGAGTTCTTTGCTCCAGAAATTTTTTCTCCGCGTACGCGCGTTGCCCCAGGCAAAATGATTGTGGTGGAAACTGTCATCTTCATCATAGGCCATCCAGTCCCCGCATCCGTCACTTTCAGCAATCTGCCTGTGCAAGTTGAAGCATGACTCAAAGAGCGCATCCGGCCGGGCAATATAGATGTCCTTTGTTCCGCGAACAGCAATCGCCTTTAACCGCTTGTCTCCCATGATCACGCCTACCCCTCGGGCCGCGCTGGAGTGACCGTGATCGATGGAAGCCGTATAGACCCTGTTTTCACCGGCAAGGCCGATGGCAGCCACCTGGACTTTGTCGTCCTTCAACTCTTTTTTCAGCAGGTCCCCGGTTTCAGTACAGCCTTTGCCCTGCAGATGCGCGGCATCCCGTATTTCCACTTTGTCATTGTTTATATACAAATAAACCAACTCGGAGGCCTTGCCGCGAATGACGATTTGGTCATAACCGGCATGTTTCATTTCCGGCCCGAAAAAACCTCCCATTAATGAATGGGACATCAGGTTTGTCTGGGGAGAAAAGGTGTTAACAGCGACACGATTGGCGCCGGGAACGGGTGTGGCGATTAAAGGACCGGCGCTGAATATCAGCAGGTTATCGGGAGAAAAAGGTTCAACCTCGGGTGGAACCCGATCCCATAGTATCTTTGCGGCAGTACCCTGGCCTCCCAGATAAAGTTCGGTTAATCCCGGGTCAGTTTCGACCTTCTCAATGCTTCCTCGGGATAGATCAATTTCTAAATTTACCCCTGTCACTCCGTACCTCATTTTTTAGCCCCTTCTATATTTGTAAACCCAATATTTTGGTTGAACGGCCCTTCAATCATCGAAAAGCGCTGATTGATCTCCTCTGCAATGCTTAAAAGGAAATTGGCAATTCGCATTGTAACTTCTTCCCGAAACTCTTGTTTGAGTCCCACAGCCCATATGGCTGCCTGCAAATCCTCCCGGCACGTTTTAAGTGGAACGGCCAGGGCGATAAGCCCTTCGATGTATTCTTCCCTGTCATAGGCAATGCCGGTTTTCCTGACACTCAGAATCTCTTTTTTATAGGCGGCCTTGTCAATGATGGTCATGGGCGTATATCGCTTTGGTGTATTTTTCGACAGGATTTTATCGATTTCTGCTTCGGGCAGTTGCGAAAGAAGGGCTTTTCCGGCAACTCCGGCAAAAACCGGTATTCTCATGCCGATTCTTGAGGATACCCTGATCCTGTGCGCCCGATCCGCCTTGTCGACGACAATGACCTCCTGGTCTGAAAGAATCCCTAAAAAAGTTGAGAGCTTAAATTCATTGTTAATGGATTCGAGATAGGGATGTACTGTCTGGATCAGCTCAGACCCCTCGGCTGCGGCTCTGCCCAGGATAAACAGTCGAGACCCCAGTCTAAAAGTTCCGTCCGGACCTTTCTCAAGTATATCAAGATCATTCATCGTATGGAGTATGTTGAATACCGTGCTTTTATTCAGCTCCAGATTCCGGACGATTTCATTGAATCCAAAAGGACGATTCGTTTCGGCCATCAATGCCAAAATGGAAAAACATTTTTCAATGGCCGGCACTTTTTTATAATTCAATGGTATGTCGCTCTCTGGGATATTTTTGTCCCATAAATT
>CAWKLD010000023.1:0-81308 GCA_963850225.1 uncultured delta proteobacterium | reverse complement strand
TGTATGCCTACTCATCGTATTGCTAGATGTCGGGCCAACCATCACCGTTCACGTCACCCCAAGCGGATCCCGCGGTTTCAATCACGCGATAAATACCGGATGGATGGGAAACATCTTCGAAACTGATCGCCGCAATAACCGTACATGGAACCATCAACAAAAAGCAGACAATCCTTTTCGCCATTCTTGATAATGTGTGCATTCCGATAGCCGATACTGTGTCCGTATTCATTAACACCCTTAATGCGCATCCGTGCCGATCCGGGTTGAGTTGAAAAGCTGTTCGTCTATTCCGGTTGATAATTTCCCGGAACGTCAGGCCTGTTCCAGAGCGCTCCGGAAGCCGGCCGCATCACCCTGACTAAATTTTCAGGAATTCCGATATCCAGACAAACGCCTTCATGAAAGATGACGTTATCCACCAGCATATCGTTTTGTATCGCGGCATTCATAACATCGCTGAAGCATACTTCCCGATTTTCCAAGTCTGAACCATTTTCCTTAAGAACCGCTGATACATACTTATGTAGAAAAGCAGTAAAAGAGGGTGCCCAGGATGCTATGATCCAAGTGTAAGAAGAGGTGATTTCAGCGGGTTTGATGTGAATCCGGCAAATCCGACCATCACCATCCAGGTCCACCACGTCCATCTGGCCCGGCGTCGATACCGGAAAGAGGCCGAGTACGATATCCGCACCGGATTCATCCTGCCTGGAAAGCAACTTCAGGAAGGCATCCTCCGGATGAAAGAGAATATCCGGAAAACCGAACACAACGGTTGCATGCCGCACAAAAGGATAGGCCTGGTCCAGAGTGAAAGGCACCCCGTAAGGCAGGCCCATCATCAGGTAAGCCAGGTGCATGTTCAGCATCTCGCCGTCGGCCAAATAGGCGGGAATATCCCATTTGCCGTTCCGCAGCACAATATAGGCTTCTGTAGCGCCGGCCGCCCGCATTTTTTCGAGCAGAGAGACGCAAACGGGCTTCGGATGCATGCTGTGGGGTTTGCCCAGCCAGTGAAACCCGACCGGATAAAGCTCTTTGCTGAAAGGCAATGGATGAAGCCGTGTCGCTTTTCCAGCTGCCGGTACAAGTCCGACCAGAGTTCGTTGAGAGGCTTGCTAACTGGCTATGACGATTTGATAAGCGGTCTGACATGAATATCGGTGACTCTCCGCACTGCGACGGCAGGGTGAGGGCGGTCAACACAACAGACGCCACATCCGCAGGCTGCATTAAAAGTTCCGGACGATACGCTCTGCCCTCCATTTTAAAAATGGCGGCTTGCATCGGGCTTGCAGTACGTCCCGGATAAACGCTGAGAACGCGTACGCCCTCGGCATTTACTTCCTGCCGGAAACTGTCGGCAATGGCTTTAAGGGCGAATTTCGTCGCAGCATACTGCCCGGCGTTCGCAGCTGGCGTTCAAGCCGGCGCTCGAGTTTATGAAGACTACCTGCCCCTGGCACGCCTTAAGCATCGGCAGCAATGCCTGAGTCAGAACAAAGGGAGCGCGCACATTGATTTGATACTGCTTGTCGAAATCCGCTACAGGAGCAGACTCCAAAGGGCCAAAGGAAATAATGCCGGCACTATGAACCAGCACATCGACTTGGCTGACTTCTCGGCGCAGGCTATCGCAAACCCTTCGGACGTCCGATTCCAAAGTGAGATCGACGCTACAGCAAGTTGCCTGGGAGGCGGTTTTTCGAGCCGCAGCTGCGACTGCCTCCAATGCGCTCACATTTCGCCCCAAAAGGAAAATCCTCATCCCCTTTTCGGCAAGGCATAGTGCAATCTGTTTACCGATGCCGCTGCCGGCACCGGTGACTACTGCCACTTTTGTCCCGTAAAGACATCATTGTTCCGGATCATCCCACCACTTCTTGCAATAAGCCACACTTTGCCAATGCATGCGCCGCATCTTTTATATATGAAAACTTTATGCCGGCACGCTCGGAAATATCCAATAACGAGTTGTTGCCGTCTGATTGATTCAGAACCCAGAGCATGGCAAGCTGAAAAGTTTCACTGTTCTCGTGACCCCCGATGAGCTTATAAAGCCCTCTGGTTCCCAGTCGCGGTTCGCACTTGGGGTTTTGATTGATATATTTCCGGTTGTCTTCTATCATGCCTAACACTTCGATATACATCGAAAGAGATGCGGACAAGTGCCTCCGGTTTCACAAAGGACAGGTTGTCGGCCGATGTATGATATTCTGGAAATTGCCCATGCGGCGTTCTCATCAGGCACCCCACGGGAAGATCGAATCCGGGAGAGCAATACTGACGTTCGTCATATCCATAAGGAAAAAAATCGATCACCTCAAAATCCTTGCCGGACGACTTCAGCACATGGGGTACAATTCTATCAATATCCGCATTCTGCTGCCGCGATTTTTTGTATGTGAATTTCCCCGAATCCCCGACACAGGCAGCTACCAGGCCATGTTTGATTCTTGAGACGTTCGGCTCGTTCAGGCAAAGCCAGGTGATGGAACCTATCGTCCCCGGAATAAACAGGAATCGATAAGAGTATTTCAAGGATGCCTGGGAGAGGTGCTTTGCCAGAAAAACCGCCAGAACAATCCCGGACAGATTGTCATTACACAGGGACGGGTGGCAAATATGGGTTGAGATCAATACTTCGTCCGAAGTTTCGCCTTCAATAAAATATTCGCCGTATGTTAAATATCCATCTTCCAATGAGGTGTCGATAAAGACTTCGTAAGTATCTTCCTTTAGGTTTTGAAACTGATTGTGGCTGATACAAAAGCCCCAATTTTCATTGTAATAGGAAGTTCGGTAGGGAATCCATTCCGGGTGTTCCGGTGCGGTAAAAAGGTGGTTTTTCAGTTCTTCCAATGAAACCTGTTTATGGACGGGCATGCTGTAATTAAGCACGTGCAGATTGGATGTCCGCGCATCGATTATTCTGTCACCCTTTGAATTCTTGACGTATGCATCCTTGAAATTCCACTCCTTTGGAACGGTCCAGTCAAATACTTCAGTTCCCGACGCAACCTCTCGTATCGTTAAGGGAATTTCTTTTTGCAGAATACGCAGTGTCTGCCGAACCCCATTTCCGGTGATGCTTCGACAAAGCGGATAGAGTTCATGCATCAGTTCATGCATCTTATCCCCGGACTGGTTTTCGGGCTGAGAGGACATGTCATTTGTCGCGGGAAATCTGCTCTCATCATGATCATACTTCCGCCACGCTTAAGCGATAAAGTCGGGATAGTGCTGATCCCTTTCCGAAATTACGGTGACATTTTTTGGCCAAAAAATGCCAAAAACCGGATCATTCCACCGAATGCCCCTTGCACAATCGGGAGTGTAAAACTTCGGTCATCTGATAAAAGACTTCCGTATCATCGGCCAACGTCATGAAACCATGGCTGAAACCTTCCGGAATATAGACCATCTTTCTGTTTTCGGCTGTCAATTCAACTGAAATCCACTCTGTAAAGGTTGGAGAACCCGGCCTTAAATCGATAAACACGTCATAAATGGCTCCCATGGTGCACCGCACCAGCTTTGCTTCTTCCCGAGGCGCCACCTGGTGGTGCATGCCGCGTACGGTGCCTCTTTTCTTATTAAAGGACACATTGCATTGAACCAAATTGGAATTTAACCCATAAGTCGTCAAATTCCCGCCTGCACCAGGTTCTGGCGAAAAATCCACGTTCATCCGCCATCCGTTCCGGTTCGATGATGAACAGACCCTTTCAGTCGTGTTTCCAGGAAATTCATGGATAAATTGTCGCCTCCGGTATCAAGACCACGAATTTTCCGCCCCAGTTGCGTATGTGGGCCATTTGTTCCATGATTTCATCTTTAAGGTTCCAGGGGAGAATGACCAGATAATCCGGTTTTGTTTCCTTGATTCTGTCCGGATGGTAAATCGGAATATGAGTTCCCGGCAAAAACTGTCCCTGCTTGTGAGGGCTTCGATCAACGGTATAATCGATAAAATCGGTTCGAATACCGCAGTAATTCAAAAGGGTATTCCCCTTGGCCGGCGCGCCATATCCGGCAATGGTCTTTCCCTCTTTTTTGGCGTTGATCATAAAATTGCAGAATGTCCTGCTTTATTTTTTTTATTTTTTCATTGAACGACAAGTGGTGCGCGAGCGTGCCGAATCCTGCGGCCGTTTCTTCATCAACCAGTTTTTTAACTCTTGGCCCGGTTGATTTAGATCCATCCTCGGCATGACAAGCGAAAATCCTCAGCGAGCCGCCATGTGTCGAAAGTTCTTCCACATCAAAAATTCTGAGCCCATGAGCTGCAAAAACCTTGATAACCGTCATAAACGAAAAGTATGAAAAATGCTCGTGATAGATGGTATCAAACTGATTCTCCGCCATCAGACGCATCAAATGCGGGAACTCCATGGTAATCACCCCATCGGGTTTCAAGAGAATCTTCATGCCTTTTACAAAATCGTTGAGATCCGGAACATGCGCCAGAACATTGTTGCCTATCAAGAGGTCCGCATATTTTCCCTCAGCGGCAAGCTCCTGAGCCGTCCGGACGCCAAAGAATTTAACGATCGTGGGGATTCCTTCCTTCAGAGCGGCCTTGGCCACATTTTCGGCAGGCTCTATTCCCAATACGGGAATATTCTTCTCCTTAAAATACTGAAGCAGATAGCCATCGTTGCTGGCAATTTCAACAACATGGCTTTTTGAATCAAAACCGAACCGCCCAATCATCAATTCGGTGTAATCCTTGGCATGTTTAAGCCACGATTCGGAATACGAGGAAAAGTATGCATAATCACCGAAAATGTTTTCCGGGCTCTGGAATTCCTGTAATTGCACCAGATGACATTCATCGCAAACATAGGCATGCAAGGGATAAAACGGTTCCATCTCCTGCAGCTGTTCCGCCTTCAGATACGAGTTGGCCAGCGGCGAAACGCCCAAATCAGCGAAGGTGTGCATCAATTCTTTACCGCAAAATCGGCAGTTATTCTTTGTGGTCGCCATTTACGAACCCCTCATCTTATCATTTTGATTGTATTTGACCATTCGAGACGGTCGTTCAACAGGCCTCTCTCCTGCAAATCCGTCAACACGCGAAGCCTCATGAATCGTGAATTGCGAAAATCCGGATTGCTAAACCCCATTGCCTCAAGACCGCTTTTGAGCTCTTTGATGGTGGTTATGATATCAATTTTGGGTTGGTATTCAGGCGCCAGTTTCCTGAAAAGATCAAAGTTCACTCTATACGACCGTTTGTCCGGTTGAGCTTCCTTGTTGACCGATATCTCTACTTCAGGGATTACCTTCGCCACGGCTTCGGCCAAGTCTTTCACCTGGTAATTCCATTCGTCGGATCCGATATTTACCGCCAAAAACGCGCCGCCGCAGGAAACCTCTCTCCAGATGGCCCAATCCATCGCCCTTGCCATATCTTTTATGTTTATCAATGGCCGCCAGGGTGTTCCATCGCTTAAAATATTGATTTTTTTTGAGGCAACGGCTGCGGCTACAAAATCGTTCAAAACCAGATCCAACCTTAACCGATCGCTCATTCCGCAAGCGGTTGAAAACCTGAGGCTTGTGACCTTGAATGATGCATCGGCCAGTTCTTTCAGCCCCTTTTCCGTGGACACCTTGGATTTGGCATAGGCGGTTAACGGGTTTAAGGAGGAATTTTCACTTCTTGCACTATCTTCGGCCGAACCGTACATGCTGCAGCTTGATGCGTAAACAAATGCCTGTTGCGCCCGCCATTTTGGCCTTTTTTGCCAATTCAATACTTGCGTTGTAATTGATATCAAATGTAACCGCTTCAAATTTGTTGCCCATCGGATCGTTTGATATCGCAGCAAGATGCACCACGGCATCTACTTTTTCCAGAGAATCCAGTGGCAACTTTCTGATGTCGGCAAAAAACTGGACATCAACCTTGCATTCCGGAAGGATATCCTCGTTGGTCAGGCAATTTGCAAAATATCCCATGTCAAGGCCCACAAGCACGGCATCAGGACAAGAACCTCTCAAGTGTTGAACCAGAACAGGCCCAATATAACCCATATTCCCCGTAATTAAGATTTTCATCCGAACCCCTTTGTTTTATTCCGGCTTATACATGTTGTTGATCACCATATTTTCCAGGAAGGATTGGAAGATGCCCAGATTTCCTCCAAATACATTTTATCCCGCAACGTGTCCATATTCTGCCAGAATCCATGATGTTTGTAAGCTGAAAGCATTCCCTCCTGCGCCAGTTTTTCCATTGGTTCCCGCTCCCAAATCGTCAAATCACCTTCGATATAATCCATAACACCTGGCTCCAAAACAAAAAATCCGCCATTGATCCAGGCACCATCACCTTTCGGCTTTTCCTTGAACGTGGAGATTTTTTCTTGATCCCGGTCCAGCGTAAACGCACCGAATCGTCCGGGAGATTGCACGGCGGTTAATGTCGCCAGTGTTTTTTGCTGTTTATGAAAGTCTATCAATTTTTTGATATTTAAATCCGTTACGCCGTCTCCGTAGGTCAGGCAAAAGGTCTCATTCCCGATGTACTTTTTTACCCGTTTTAAGCGACCGCCTGTCATGGATTTGTCACCCGTGTCAACTAAAGTGACCTTCCAAGGCTCCGTCTCGTTTTGGTGAACCTGCATATTGCCATTCCGAAGATCGAATGTGATGTCGGACTTATGCAATGAATATGATGCAAAATATTCTTTGATCATATGTCCTTTGTACCCAAGGCAGATAATAAAATCGTTTATCCCATGCGCGGAATAGATTTTCATGATATGCCACAGGATCGGTTTATCCCCGATCTCCACCATCGGTTTCGGTTTGACTCCGGTTTCTTCCGAAAGTCTTGTACCGAAGCCTCCAGCCAGAATTACTGCTTTCATTGGCGAGTCCCTCCATGAATAATTTTAATAAAAGCTAACGAGCTAATATCTTTGGTAAAGCGTTCAAGCCAGAAAGATACTCAACCGACAAGAAAAAGCATACCCTTGAAAGGGCTGAAGGGAGTAAAGCGCTCAGATGTTTTTCTGCCGGTGCTCATTGCCACAAAAGAGCAGCCTTGGATATAGCTCCGCTCTCTCGATTACAAATGCCCTTAAAAAATGGTTCGTGCTTCTCGATTTCTTGAACATCGCGAGAAGCAGTCATAACTGGTTAGAAGTCAATCCCACGGCAAGTTGTCAGACCAAGATTAAAAAATAACAAATTCACATATAATCAACTGGATACAATACAATTAGGAATTTGTTAATTAAAAGGGTGAAAAAAACCACTGGGTTACTAGGATAATTGAATGCAAGTACTATTCCAGAAACACACAGTACAGTAAAGAATGATTTTTCCAACCCGAAAATGGGTATACCAGTACCCCCTTTAATCATAAAGCATAAGTGTACTGCGTTATTCTCAGGAACTCAATAGTTTATCGTTTGACATCGATACTTTTTCATTGAAACACCATCATTGACTAATGACTCAACTATTAGAATTATCTCGCTTTATCAGCGAGTTGTGATATTATGCCTCTATTTGTTATCAACCATTTTTTTGCCTAACAAAATAGGCTCCTCGCTGTCTATTGAGGGTAATAACTATATTTCGTATATCGGGATCTTTTCAGAGAACTTGAGCGAATAATTAAATACAACTTGAAAGGATGCGAAAGAACGCAAATAAGCTTTGAGCTCGTGTTTGCGAACTGAAGTTCATTTAACGCCAAAAGCAAGGGGCTAAGCGGAGGGATGATGATTTTAACTATTTATAGGGTTACGGAAACCGGCTGGAAGTGTCTCTGGCTTGAAATCTGCTCGGTGAACCATCTGAAAAATCCAATGATTTCAAGGGTCATGAAAAATCAGGCTCTGAAAATCGCAGAGCAACCCTCTCAAATCGAAAAGGCGTATGAACTCATTCCGGAAGGATTATACAAATTAACTCAGGAGCTTGCAGTGATTTCATAAACATCAAAAAACGTAAATTTTTCTCACGTTTTTAAAGACAAAAGCATATAGAATGATCAGTATGTCAGGGAGTCCCTGCAACAAATAGGGACGCCCTGACATTCACACTATGCATATCCGGACCGTCATTCTCCAATATATCGGCCGACATGCCACCCGGTCCTTCCTGCGACAGATCAACAATATCCATCAACGGATTCCAGCGGATCATCCAGAGATCCTGCAGCCTGCACTGCATCTGCGATCCTGCCGGTCGTGATCCACTTTGGCTTGGATGCAGTGATCTGCTGCCACTGGCCTGTTGCGCCGTATCGAACCCACAACGCCATTTGACCAGACGCCGATCAGATCATCCCGGCCATCACCATCGATGTCACCTGCGGCCAGTTGCTCAGCAGGCGTGGTGATTTTTGTCCATGCTCCGGTTGCAGAATTCCGGTACCAGGTGCCACTGGTCGTAACTGCCGATGATATCTGACCGGCTTGTCACCGGTCATATCTCCGGTTGTGATCCAGATTGGAATCGTTGGATCGATTTTCTGCCATGCTGACCGGTTGCGCTGTAACGCGCCCACAGGCCGAACTATCCCATACGCCCACAAGATCATCCCGGCTAGCCGCCGATATTTCCAGCAGCCAGTTGCCTGGCAGGTGTTGTGATTTTAACCCATTTGCCGGTTGCAGAATCCCGGTAATACACCCCGTCATTTTTCCAGCTTCCGATGACATCATCCCGCCCGTCATTGTTCAAATCGCCGGCTGTAATCCAGGTCGGCAGGCTTGTAGCTCAGTTTTATCCATTGCCCATTGGATGAATTCCGAACCCACAAACCGGATGACCACACACCGATCAGATCATCGACAGCGTCGGTATCCACTTTTCCAGCGGCAATCATCAGTGCGTTTGCAGTGGATGGTATCTTTGTCCACTGCTTTGTGGACTGATTCCAGGACCAGACACCATCGGACCAGACGCCTAAAAATTGGCTTTCGACACCCGATTGCGTCACCGTCACCGTCACTGGACTGCCTGTTGCGCCGGTGGCCGTAACTTGAATGGTTGCCGATCGGCTTGAGGTTGTGGTATTGGCGGAGAAAGTGCAGGTGATTGTTCCCGAATTGGTTCCGCTGGTCCAGTGTGATCGAAAGCCAACTGCCGCCGGATGTTACCGCTGCTGTCCAAGGCATGGTTCCCGTTCCCGTATTGGATACGCTGAATGTGGTTGTCCCAGAATCTCTATCCAAATTCTTGGCTGGTCGGGATCACAGAAAGAATGGGTTGCAGCTGGACATAAATACCCGTAGCGGTTGTTATCTGATTGCTCAAAATACTTACAGTTTGGCTGCTCGGTGTCTTCCAGCCGCTTACCGCCTTGAACTCAACAGTGTGCTGCCCGACAACAAGGCCCGGCAAAATAGCGCCACTTGCTTGCCACGCGCCACCGTCCACGCGCCACTGTGCACCGGCAGTGATTGCACCCTGAGGAGAAATGGTTGTCTGCAAGGAGCCCTGTAAGGCCGTAAAGCTGGCTGTGATGGTATGGGCTGCCGTAACATTGGTAAAGGTGAAAGTGCCGCCAGTCGGCGGTATGGCAGGAGAAGCCGGAGCCCCATCGACGGAAACCCCCGAAACGCTGTATCCGGTGTTAGGTGTTATGGTAAATGACTGGTTGGCATCGTAGTTTACCGATACAGAGCCGCTGGGACTGATGCTTCCGCCAGATCCAGCACTGGCTATGATATTAAATGTTTTCAGCGTAAAGCTGGCTGTGATGGTATGGGCTGCCATAACATTGGTAAAGGTGAAAGTGCCGCCAGTCGGCGGTATGGCAGGAGAAGCCGGAGCCCCATCGACGGAAACCCCCGAAACGCTGTATCCGGTGTTAGGTGTTATGGTAAATGACTGGTTGGCATCGTAGTTTACCGATACAGAGCCGCTGGGACTGATGCTTCCGCCAGATCCAGCACTGGCTATGATATTAAATGTTTTCAGCGTAAAGCTGGCTGTGATGGTATGGGCTGCCGTAACATTAGTAAAGGTGAAAGTGCCGCCACTCGGCGGTATGGCGGGAGAAGCCGGAGCCCCATCGACGGAAACCCCCGAAACGCTGTATCCGGTGTTAGGTGTTATGGTAAATGACTGGTTGGCATCGTAGTTTACCGATACAGAGCCGCTGGGACTGATGCTTCCGCCAGATCCAGCACTGGCTATGATATTAAATGTTTTCAGCGTAAAGCTGGCTGTGATGGTATGGGCTGCCGTAACATTAGTAAAGGTGAAAGTGCCGCCACTCGGCGGTATGGCAGGAGAAGCCGGAGCCCCATCGACGGAAACCCCCGAAACGCTGTATCCGGTGTTAGGTGTTATGGTAAATGACTGGTTGGCATCGTAGTTTACCGATACAGAGCCGCTGGGACTGATGCTTCCGCCAGATCCAGCACTGGCTATGATATTAAATGTTTTCAGCGTAAAGCTGGCTGTGATGGTATGGGCTGCCGTAACATTAGTAAAGGTGAAAGTGCCGCCACTCGGCGGTATGGCAGGAGAAGCCGGAGCCCCATCGACGGAAACCCCCGAAACGCTGTATCCGGTGTTAGGTGTTATGGTAAATGACTGATTGGCATCGTAGTCTACCGATACAGCGCCGCTGGGGCTGATGCTTCCGCCAGATCCAGCACTGGCGGTGATGGTAACAGGCGGTGGTGTCACCGTAAACACAGCACTGGCCACCGCGCTGTTGTTGTAGCCGGAAGCGACTGCAAAGGCTTTCACCGTGGCATCCGCGGTAAGCGTAAACGGTGCCGTGTACAGGGTTGAACTGGTAGTCGGCGTTGCACCGTTGGTGGTATAGTAAATCGTGGCCCCGGGCGTTGTGGTCGATAAACTCACCTCCACCGAGCCGCTGAAAGAGCCGCCGTTGGGGGATATCGTGGGTGTTGCCACCGCTCGGAAATTCCAATATCGATCCTGTTGAGGTTCAAGCCTCCCAGATCAAACATCACCCGCAGTATGTGCTGGCCTGCGCTCAGGTTGCAGTGGCGCTCACCGTCTGCTACACGCTCCAGGAGCCCGTGCTGGGCACGTTGATCGTTCCGGTGACATTGACCCCATCCAGCTCCACATGCATCGTCCTCCCGGTGTTCGGTGTAGCACACACGAAAATCAAGGTTGTACTGGCCGGCTGTCAGCCACATTCACCGAATACTCGAGCCATTCACCGGTGCGGCGCTCCGACGTAATATCCCACCGCAGCGCGCCCGAAAACCAGATATCCACGTCATCCGTACGATACTTTCCGCCGCTGTTGCCCGCCGTGGTATCGTGATAAGCCACTCCCTCGCCGCCCAAGTCATAGTTTTCAGCCTCTATAGTGCCGGGTATCGACCACAGTGTGCCGCCGTAAGGCTGCTAGTTGTTTGAGTTGCCGTAAACGCAGCACTGGCCACCGCACTGTTGTTGTAGCCAGCAGCCACTGCAAACGCTTTCACCGTGGCGCTCGCGGTAAGCGTGAACGGCGCTGTGTACAGGGTCGAACCGGTAGTCGGCGTTGCACCGTTGGTGGTATAGTAAATCGTGGCCCCGGAGTCGTGGTCGATAAACTCACTGCCACCGAGCCGCTGAATGATCCGCCGTTGGGGATATCGTCGGTGTTGCCGCCGCATCGCTGACAGCATTTCAGATACCAATCCTGTTGAAGTTCAAGCCTCCCAAATCAAACGCCACCCGCAGTACGTGCTGTCCCGCGCTCAGGTTGGCAGTGGCGCTTACCGTCTGCCATACTGCCCAGGAACCCGTGTTGGGCACGTTGATCGTGCCGGTGACGTTGACCCCATCAAGCTCCGCATGCATCGTCCGCCCGCTATTGACCGTGGTCACACGAAAGTCGACTAGTACTGAGCGGTGGCAGCCACATTCACCGTATACTCCAGCCATTCACCGGTACGGCAATCTCCGGCGTAATACCCTTCTGCAGGAGTCAAACCAGATGTCCACGTCATCCGTGCGATACAGTCCGCCACTGTTGCCTGCCGTGGCATCGTGATAAGCCACTCCCTCACCGCCAAGATCATAGTTCTCGGCTTCAATCGTTCCGGGAATCGGCCATGGCACACCGCCATAAGGTTGCTGGCTGGCTGACGTCACTGTGAAAGCCGCACTGGCCACCGCACTGTTGTTGTAGCCCGCAGCCACTGCAATGGCTTTCACCGTGGCACTCCCGGTAAGTGTGAACGGCGCCGTGTACTGCGTCGAGCCCGTGCTCGGCGTCGAACCGTTCGTGGTGTAGTAGATCGTCGCCCCGGAAGTTGTGGTCGACAAGCTCACCTGCACCGAGTCGCTGAATGTTCCGCCGTTGGGTGATATCGTCGGGGTGGCCGCCGTTGGCACACTGGATTCCGTGAACGTGGCACTGGCCACCGCACTGTTATTGTAACCTGAAGCCACTGCAATGGCCTTCACCGTGGCGCTCCCGGTAAGTGTGAACGGCGCCGTGTACTGGGTTGAACCGGTTGTCGGCGTTGTCGCCGTTGGTGGTATAATAAATCGTGGCCCCCGAGGTCGTGGTCGACAAACTCACATCCACCGAGCCGGTGAAACGATCCGCCGTTGGGCGTGATCATCGGTGTGGCTGCCGTCGGCGTCGAAGTACCTTTCAGGAATACGTCCATCTTGTCGATCAGAAATGGAAAAGCCACGTTCAGCAAATTAACGCGAACCGTATTGTTTCCAGGGCTGAGAGTCACCTCAAAGTCATGTTGATGCCCAACTGCTGATCCTGCCTGTCGCAAAGGGTTTTGCAGACCGCTGTTTTACGCCATTGACATAAACATCCCAGAACTTTTCAATACCCTCTTGCGTATATCTGAACGAAAGCAGCCGGGTGCCGCCATTCGCCCCACCGTCCACATTGTTCCATTCGATATAGGGATTGGAAGCCGTCGTTTCAAAATACCCTGTTCCGGTATAGTTGGTTTCGACTCGACTCTATTGCTCCCCCGAAGATGCTAGCTCGCATTTTCCGCCTGATACGTTCCTGCCGGATCCCCCCGATAGGACAAATCGCGTGGTTCCAACACAATATCGTCCCAATTGCTTGTTCCCGTTGTACAGTCCCACCAACTCCTGAAGGACACATCAACTTTGGCCGCATTGGGTGGAGCCTGGAGATTGATTTTCATCTGCGTCCAGTTGTAGGTTCCATACGGCGCCCACATGTACATCTCTTTTTCAATTCTTGTATTGCTGCTGTCCTTCCACCGCAAAACAGCCAAGGGCTTTCCGCCGCCGCCGATTCCCTGGACATTGTTTCCTTTCACCCATACGGAGTAGGTATATTCCGTACCCGCCTGTACCCCACCGATGCCGTATTGACCGGCATTGTGGTTCGCTGTAGACGCATCATTGAGCAATTTTAATGACTTGGAACCGGTAAGCGCGACGGTGCTGTCGATGGAAGAAGCAGTAATCTCCGAGAACCCAATTCGCAGTACCGTTCTCAAATGACGGATCTGGAACCAGATTTGCCGCCTGACCGCTCGCGTTCAATGCCAAAAGCACCGTAAACACCAACAAGCATAGTCCGAGTACAGCACGGATGCCCGTCAGATTACGAATAGATAGATGCCTTTTCATAAAATCTCCTTTGCTCTCAGTTGCTCTCAGTGTAGATGATTTCACATTATCTCGGAACTTCTATAGCATTTTTCATGTGACTTATACCAATTTTTTTTTCAAAATCACCCCATATTTACCCATATATTTATATCCACTCCTTTATTTTCATCAATTGTGCTATCTTCGTCCCATTAATTATTGACATCGATATTTTTTTTCATTACATATGCGATAAGATGAAAAAAGACGTCACCATCTGCTTTCGCACCAGCTCGAATATCAGAAAATATCTCGAAGACATTGCCAGGCTGCAGCGGCAGAGCCTGTCCTATGTTATTGAATCGCTCATCTATCGCCACCAAGAGGGCCAATCGGAATCAAAAACTGCCGATTTGGACCGCCGTCAATACAAAAGAAAGAAAGTCTCGCTTCCGGCCTTCATCGCCCATGTTCCGACACCGGCGATAGGGTTCGAAACCGGATCCTTGCTTGACATCTCCCTCGGAGGAATCCGTTTCTCCGTTCCAAAAAAAGCGGCTTCTAAAATTCGGTCGGAAGATCGTGCGGCCGAGTACAACGTTATCTTCACCCTGCCCGGCCAAAGCCAGCCGGTTCGTGTCAAGTGCCGACCCCAGAACTTACTTGATGCCGCCGACGATATCCAGATCGGCGCTGCCATTGTAGATGCAGACTTTAGCGGCTACCAGAGCCTGCAAAAATTTATGATCTGAAACTCTCTCCTTAAGTCCCTTTTTCCACAAAAAAAGGCAGGACCCGCATAAGGGCTCCGCCTTTTTTCTGATCGCTCAAACATCCGGTACTGGACTCTCTCGGAACTTCTGTCCACCTCATTTGAAATTTGGTCATCGATTACTTTTTTCTCATCAATCTCCGCCGGATCCCGAAAAATCCAACAATGCCGGTCCCAAGCAGCCAGACGGGAGAAGGAATGGGAGTTGCTTGGGGCTGCTGCCCCCCCACCTTCTCGTGGCGCGGTCGATGATTGACATTCATATCAGAACCAACTGAAACAAGGTTATCGGGACTCACTTTTAGAGAATTATCCACATTTCCAAGTTGAATGTCGGAGAAGGATGTTGCAAAAGAAACACATGGCAGCGCAAATATTGCCAACAACGAAAATACAATGACACACGCTTTGATTCTGAATTCTTTACTCTTTTTCATAATATCATCCTCCCTGTACATCCGGTAGAAATCCAATTTTGAGCAAGCCACCTGTATCCTGCCCTTATTTTGGATTTCTTAATCGCAGCATGCGAATTGTTTTGCTTGTTATACAATGCAAAACAATTTGTCAAGCATTTTTTTCAGTCGGGCCGCACTGACTCAAAATAGATTCTAGTTGGGCGGCCTGGTGCTCTAACAACTCATCAAAAACCAGCCCGCAGCGCCGGGTTTCGATGGTTTCGAGGAATCCTGTTTCTTTGTCGACCCGGCCATCGTAGACCAACCGGCAGGGCAGGTTGGACAGCTCAATTTTTCGCGGAGAACTGAAAATGTCCACTGTGAGCATCTCCGTCAACGCGGGATACTCCTGAATGGTCGGATACTCAAGCGAGACTCCCCCCTTGCTGATATCCATTATCCAGCCAATCCGATCAAAAAGGGGCCTGAACGTTATAAAAACACGATCTTTGAATGCCAAGCGTTCATGCTGCCGCCGTTCTGCACCACTCTTACTTGCCGCCATATTGTCCTCTCAAAAACAGACCGTTATCGCCGGAGTGATGTATAATGAACCGGAATTGCCAATTGTCTTTCGAATAATACAGGCACTTCCCCGATGAATAAGCTGAAGCGACCATTGGGGCGAAGTGACTTTGATTTTTTTATGCCATCAATCAAGGGGAAATGTAAGGGGTATTTTTTTACAAATAAGTGGGTATACGTATACCCATTTATTTGCGAAGTAGCCATAATTATGCCAATTTTCATGAATCCCAGGAAGTCGGGGGACAGATCTTCCCGAGACTCATGAAGAAGAATTCAGTCGCATCAGGTTTCCTTTGCTCTCATGCGAAGTGGTGACGCCGCGCATCAAATAAAGATGTGGTCCCGATTGTCAAGCTCACTGTCCCTCGTGCTGTTTTTCCGGCTGGGGATACTTTTCGCACGGGCTTAGTTGACTGAAATAATGACGACGTTGTCAATGACGACAACGCCGGAAAGGTTCATATATGCATAACCGTAAACGAAGGTATCTCCGGTTTGAAGCCCCAGATCGGACATGGACATGGTACCGATATAGGTCACTCCGTCCTTGTCAAAGGGAAAAGTATAATCGAAAAGATTGGATAACACCTGATTCAAATCGAAAACGCCTTTATCTGATATCACATACACCGGGATTGCGTTGCCGGCGATGGCGGCCGTGAAGAGAAACCATTCATAAGCCGGAGTATCCCCATGGGCATTCGTGGAGTTGATCTGGAGATCCACAAGCTGATTCGCGGCCAGGGATGCCTGGACAAGTCCGGAAGCCGCACCGATCTGCGTATATCCACCCCGCACGGCACGGACATAACCACGGAGCTACCCTTATCGTCATCATAGTCGTAGCCGAATTGGAAGTCCATGTTCCACGCGTAGCTGGTATCAGAAGTCGCTGGTAGTAGAAGACCAATAACCAGCTTGACGGTGTATCGGGGAAAATACGTTCGATCGATGGATGGGTCGTAAACGCCTGCGCTGTAATCCACAAGGACCACAATTCCTTGATTGTAGGAAGCCGCCAGTCCGTATGACCGCCAAGATTCAGATTTTCACAATATGACAGTGCCTGTTCCCAGGTCATGGTATCCCCGGCTGTTATCTGTTGCCATATCAGCCCTGTGGAAGTATCCGTTACCGTGCCATCACCATTATCCGTATATACGACAGCAGCAGTTGAAGCCTGCTGCTGGCAATCCTTTGCCCGCCAAGTCAGAACCCAGGGATCGAATTGGCCGATGACCCGCCCTGTCCACCCCGGACGGCCCGCAGCATAACCACGGAAGCTCTTATCATCGTCATAGTTGTAGCAATAGTCGAAGTCCATGTTCCACGCGTGGCTAGCATCGAAGGCGATGGTAGTAGACGACCAATACCAGGACTGCTGGGTATTGGGAAAATACCGGGTATCGATCGTTGGCCCGGGATATAGAAATGCTATAGTCGACGATATTGGCCAGTTCATTGATCGTCGGCAAGCGCCAGTCAGAATAACCGCCAAAATTTGCATTGTTCAATGCTTTGATAAAATCTTCGGTATCTGTGCCATCGCCGGGTGTTCCCGCATATCCGCCATTGGTGGCCGGGTTGCTGTCGTACCAGGTATAGGTATTGTCCGCATCGTGAGGGTCATTGTAGTTCTTGATCCCATCCTTGTTCGTTTTCATCTCCCAGATCAGACCGGTGACGTTGTCCTTTAACATGGCCCAGGATGTGGCGGAATCCGGAAGTCCATTGCCGCTGCCGTCCAGCTTGGTGAAGGAAGGCGGGTTGATGCAATAATTGGCATCCTGGCCGTAAAGGGCCTGACCCGGCGAAGGACAGGTGATCACGTTGCCGGCAACATCATAGCATTTCGTCTGCCCGGTGTCCGGAACCGGCCCGGCAAAAGCGTAAGCTGCAACGATCATGAAAGCCAAGCATACCCAACCTGCTGTAATAAATATTTTTTTCATTGAAACATTCCTCTCTGGCACAATTCTGTCAAATTTTCATTGCGCGATAACGATATTGAGCTATCCGACGTGTAAACCACAAAAATGCGCTTTTATGCTATCAGGAGATCATTGTTTATCTGCGCGATAAATGTCTCGGTTTTTGTGCTATTTATCAAGGTGATTCATTTGGGTTATCGGCTGTATGGTGGAAAGCTTGAGTACATTTTTAAAAAACTCCGATTCACAATCCGAGTTGATAATTTTGTTCGCAAAAAATCGTTCATCAAGCCAGGGCAAGCACTTCCATCACATTGTCCATCAGATCCATGACAAGGAGTCTGTTTCGCAGCAGGCTTCCGCGCTTGAGCAGGATTTTGGTGATTTCCGAGCATTCCAGGGACGCCATGGTCATGGCGGTATAGGGAAGGGTGCCGAGGACGGCTTCGGCGCCTTTGGCCGGGACCTGGTCTTCCGGGCCGTAGATCAGGGCAAGTCCCGGATCTTCCGGGAAAATCGTGGTGATCTGTCCGTAAGTGCCGGCAATGGCGGCGGATACCAGGGGGATTTTGGCGGCTTTGGCGGCCTTTTCCAGGACAAACCGGGTTTTCAGGTTATCCAGGCAGTCCACGACCACATCCGCGCCTTCGATGAGCCGGGCGGCATTTTGGGCATCCAGAAACACGTCATGAATGCGGGTCTGAACCGATGGATTGATTTGCCGGACCCGGCTTTGGGCAGCCGTCGCCTTGGAGGCGCCCAGGGTTTCCAGCGTGCTGAGAAGCTGGCGGTTGAAATTGCTTTCTTCAAAAACATCCCCGTCAACCAGGGTCAACGCCCCGATCCCCAGGCGGGCCAGGATTTCGGTGACCGCGCCGCCCAGCCCGCCCAGGCCCACGATACAGACCCGGGAGCCGAGCAGAACGCTCTGGTCCCGGCCGGAGAAAGTTCCCATGTTCCGGGCATAGCGCTCTGGAATTTCGTGGGGATCAACGGCAGCGATTTCCGTTGATCGGCCATTGTCTGGCATCGATTGCTCCTTTTATCCGCCGCCGACCGGCGGAAAAATGGCCACGCGCTCTCCGCCGGAAAGCGTTGCGGCCAGATCGCGTTTTTGTCCGTTGACAAATATCAGTTTGGCGGATTCCAGGGGAATCCCCAGGCCAAGCGCCAGGTCGCGGACAGATAGGCCCGGATCGATCGAAAAAGCGTCGCTGTTCTCCGGCATGAAGCGGCCAAGGGATGCGAACAGCTTGATTTGAATGGATGTTTTCATATCTTTTTCATGCTCGCAGGGTGGATGCCGGTTCATTCTTGAATATTACGCAGCCATCTTTTCATAGTGACAATTTTTGTTAATAGGATAACGCATTTTGTAATTCATCTCAACACTTCCTTAAGCCTGGCCGGAAAAAGTGCGTGCATCTGCCGTCATCTTCTGATAGAGATATTCGGGGGGACACGACCATGCAAGAATGCAGCCTGTTTGAAAAATGGGGCACGTTTCACAAGGGCATGAATGCGGACAGCATTCAGCTGTCTTTCGCCAACCATCTGGAATACTCGCTTTCCAAGGACCAGTACACGGCAACCAGCCGGGATCTTTACTATTCGCTGGCCCTTACCACCCGGGACCGCCTGGTGGAAAGGTGGATTCACACCCAGCAATGCTATTACCAGCACGATGCCAAGCGGGTCTATTATCTGTCGGCCGAGTTTCTGATGGGCAGGCTTCTGATCAACAACCTGATCAACCTGGGCATTTATCCGGAGGCCCAAAAAGCCATGGAGGCGCTTAACCTCGATCTGGAAGAGCTTTCGGAAAACGAGCCGGACATGGGCCTGGGAAACGGGGGACTGGGGCGCCTTGCCGCCTGCTTCATGGAATCCATGGCAACCCTTGAAATACCGGCTTACGGATACGGCATCCGCTATGAATTCGGCATCTTCGACCAGGCCATTCGGGATCTGGGGCAGGTGGAGCTGCCGGAAATCTGGCTGAAATACGGAAACCCCTGGGAGATTCCCCGTCCCGAATACACCCTGACGGTGCATTTCTACGGCAAGGTCAAGCAGATCACGCTTCCGGACGGGACCCTGAAAACCGAATGGACGGATACCAGCGATGTGATCGGCATTGCCTACGACACGCCCATCGACGGATACGGCAATGAAACGGTGAACACCCTCAGGCTGTGGTCGGCCCGCGCATCCAAGGAATTCGACCTGAAGTATTTTCAGGGCGGAGATTATTTAAAGGCCGTCGAGGAAAAAAACATTTCCGAAAACATCTCCAAGGTCCTCTATCCGAATGACCAGATCTTCGAAGGCCGGGAGCTTCGCCTGAAACAGCAGTATTTTTTCGTTTCCTGCTCCATTCAGGACATCGTGCGCCGGTATCTGGTGACCCACACCACATTTGACGAATTCGCCGACAAGGTCGCCATTCAGATGAACGACACCCATCCGTCGCTGGCCATTGCCGAGCTGATGCGGATCCTGATGGATGACCACGGACTTGCCTGGGAAAAGGCATGGGACATCACCAGCCGGACCTGCGCCTACACCAATCACACCCTTCTGGCAGAAGCCCTGGAAAAATGGCCGGTCTGCCTGTTCGAAACCCTGCTTCCCCGGCACCTTCTGATCATTTACGAGATCAACCGCCGGTTTCTGCGGGATGTGTCCGTGCGGTATCTGGGAGATGAAGACATCATGAGGCGCATGTCCCTGATCGAGGAAGGCGCGGAAAAACAGATCCGCATGGCCCATCTGGCCATTGTCGGCTCCCATTCGGTGAACGGGGTTGCGCAGCTTCACAGCCGGCTGCTTCGGGAAAAAGAGCTGAAGGATTTCGATGCACTGTATCCGGGAAAATTCAACAACAAAACCAACGGCGTCACGCCGCGCAGATGGCTCCTGGCTGCAAATCCGGACCTCGCGGCCCTGATATCCGGCCATATCGGAGATGCCTGGATCACCGATCTGAACCAGCTCCGAAGCCTGGAGCCGCTGATCGAAAACCCGGACTTCATTCAGGCCTGGCAGGCGGTCAAACAGAAAAACAAGGACCGGCTGGCCCAGATCGCCCTGAACCTGACCGGCGTTTCCGTGGATTCCGACGTCCATCTTCGATATTCAGGTCAAACGGATCCATGAATACAAGCGCCAGCTGATGAACATTCTGCATGTGGTTTACTGCTGGCTGAAAATCCGGCAGCAACCGGATCAGGCTTTTCACCCCAGGACTTTTTTCTTCGGCGGCAAGGCAGCTCCCAGTTACACCACTGCCAAGACCATCATCCGGCTGATCTGCCATATCGGGGAAATGATCAACCGGGACGCTTTGACCGAAAAGCGGATCAAAGTCGTTTTTCTGCCCAATTACCGGGTGTCGCTGGCCGAAAAGATTTTTCCGGCAGCCGATGTGTCCGAGCAGATCTCCACCGCCGGCTATGAAGCTTCCGGAACCTCCAACATGAAATTCGCACTGAACGGCGCCCTGACCGTCGGCACCCTGGACGGCGCCAACGTGGAGATTCAGGAAGAGGTGGGGCCGGAGAACATCTTCATTTTCGGGCTGAACGCCGATGAGGTTTCCAGCATCCGTCCGGCCTACAACCCGGCCGATTACTATATGAAGGATCCGATCCTGAAGCAGGCGGTTGACCTGATTCGGGAAGGATTTTTCTGCCCCGAGGCTCCGGATCTGTTCAAACCCCTGATGGATGGCCTCTTGAATGAAGACCGTTATCTGGTGCTGGCGGATTTCGAAGCCTATCAGCAGTGCCAGATGCAAGTGGATACCCTGTACCGGGACCGGGATGCCTGGATCGCCACCTCCATCCTCAATGTGGCAAGAGCGGGAAAATTTTCTTCGGACCGCACGGTCATGGAGTATAACCGCGACATCTGGAAAGCAGAGCAGTTATCGGTCATTCGATGCAAACGGGAAATCGGGCGTGAATGCTGAAGCCGGGCCGCAGCTTCTGCCCGGACCCCTCATGGACCAGTATCTGAATTATCTGCTCATCGAAAAAGGGCTTGCCGCCAATACCCTGGACGCCTACAGAACGGATTTAAACCGGTTTGCGGACTTTCTGCACGCCGGCGGCATCCGGAGCCTTCGCGAGGCGGATTCGCCCGTGATTCTGAAACACCTGATCTTTTTAAGGGATTCGGGAATGGGTCCCCGCTCCCGGGCCCGGCACCTGGTGACCCTGAGGGGATTTTTCAAGTTTCTGGTTCAGGAGAAAATTCTGGATAAAAATCCGGCCAGCCGGATCGATCTGCCAAAAAGCGGGCTGAAACTGCCGGATGTGCTCTCGGTTCAGGAAATCGATCGCATTTTAAACCTGCCGGATGCGAATAAACCCGCGGGCATTCGAAACGCGGCCATGATCGAGCTGATGTACGCCGCAGGACTTCGGGTGTCCGAGCTGGTGACCGTGAAACTTCAGGATGTCAACCTGAACGGCTGCTGCGTCCGTGTTTTCGGAAAAGGCGCCAAGGAACGCATGGTGCCGTTTGGACAGCCGGCCCGGCAGAAAATCGATTTTTATGTGACAACGGTCAGGCCGATTCTCCTTCGCGCCGCTATCAGCCCGTTTCTGTTTGTCGCAAGGGCCGGAAAGCCCATGACCCGGCAGGGTTTCTGGAAAATACTCAAGCAGTATGCGCAGGCTGCGGGAATCCAGAGATCCATCACGCCCCACAGCCTGCGCCATTCCTTTGCCAGCCATCTTCTGGAAGGCGGCGCAGACCTGCGGTCGGTTCAGATCATGCTGGGACACGTGGATATTTCAACCACCCAGATCTATACCCATGTGGCGCGGGATCATCTGAAGCGCATGCACGAAAAATACCATCCCAGGGGGTGACTGCCATGAACGGGCTGCTGTTTATCGACGATGAGGAAGGCATGCGGCGCTCGGTCGTCCGGGCGCTGCAGCGGGAGTCTTACCCGATATTTACCGCTGAAAACGGGGAATCCGGCGTTCAATTTGTTCAAGATCATGTTTCAAATATCGGAACCGTTATTTCCGATCTTAAAATGCCCGGCATGGACGGGCTGCAGGCCCTGGCTTTCATCGGAAAACTGAATCCGGACATTACCCGCATCATTCTGACCGGCTATGCCACCGTGGAAACCGCCATTCAGGCCACAAACGAAGGCGTCGACGGATTTCTGACCAAGCCCTTCGACAACCGCGAACTGCGGGCAAAAATCCATGAAATCAACATTCGAAAACGCCTGAGACAATTTGTATCCGATGCGGTCTACCGGGAAATCACCGATTCTGAACAAGCGCTCAGGCCCCGCTTTCACGAAGTCACCATTTTGTTTTCGGACATTCGCAATTTCACGAAAATGTCCTGCGGTGCCGAAGCCCATGACATCGCCGCGTTTTTAAACCATCATTATTTCACGCCCATGGCCGAGATCATTCATCAGCACAACGGAACCATGGACAAGCATATCGGCGACAGCATCATGGCGGTTTTCGGTACCCCGGTCCAGCATGCAGATGACGCTGTCCAGGCCATACTGGCGGCCGTGGACATGCAGAAAAAAGCCGTCGAGATCAACATGACACTCGATCCCGAAAGCGTTTTTCAGCTGAACATCGGCATCGGCATTTCCACAGGAAAGGTGTTTTCGGGAATTCTGGGGTCGATTCGCAAAAGGGAGTTCACGTCAATCGGCATGGCCGTCAACATGGCATCAAGGCTTCAGCGCCTGGCAAGGGCCGGCGAAATACTGATCTGCGGCAGCACCCGGGACAAGGTGTCCGCGGATTTCAGGACCGAGCCCCTTCCCCCGGTGGCTGTGAAGGGTATAGAGGGCACGATAACCCTCTACCGGGTCAAACTCCCTTGAAAAAAATCCGCTGCATCCAGCGGTTTAAACTTGAGATTTCTGAACGTGCATACGCATTTTCTGAACCACCGTGTTCAGCTTTGGGATATGCATTTTACAAATGTCATAAACGATTTCATGATCAACATGCTCGTAGTGATGAGAAACGAGATCACGGAATTTTGCAATCTTATTCCATTCGATTTCAGCGTAACCCGCTAAATAAAAGGGGGCAGTCTTTTGAATTTTTTTAACCAACTCACCAATAACTTGTAGCCTCATTGAAATTGCATCAAGCAGAGTAACTCCTTCCGTTGATCCAACAAAATCAGCGGCTTCCAAAATTTTTGAAAAACGGTCCTGAATCAGATGTATGGACTCAATCATCATATCCAGGTTATCAGTTATTTCATCTTCAGACATAATGAATGCTTTTCTCAATACGACTTAAAAATCGCTCGCTTATACCTTTTCTCTTTCGTATAACCTCGACACGTTTGCCTATTCTATCTTCAAGGTATAGCTGTATCCCTGCAAGAAAATCAAAACGAGGTTCAGACAATTCTACAAGCAGGTCGATATCACTATCAGGTCCTTGCTTGCCTCTGGAATAGGACCCAAACAGTCCGATCGACAGCAGTCCGAAATTCTCCTGAAGATATCTCTTTTCCTTCTGCAAGATGTCCAATATTTCTTTTTCGTTCATCGCTACTGCTTTACATGTGTTTATGGGAGAGCGGAAGGCGTTATTTTCTTGTCTATGGATGAATTCCGGTTCATGCGTTATTATTTTGTTTTGACGACATTATCGGCCTGAAACCCGCCGCCGGAAGTGGCCTCGGCCTCGGCGCTGTCTGAAGAAACCGTCGTGATTCTAATTTCTCCGATCTTTTTCCCGGGAAGCAGAAATGTCTGTCCTTCAGCGCCCTGAATCCTCGGGCCCGGTTCGTAAACCATGAGCACACGCCCGGCGGAAAGGCCCGATCGGCTGCCGGATGAAAGGGTCAGGGTTTCTCCGGACACATTGGTGACATATCCTTTCCAGGGCTTTCGAATGAGGGAATCGCATATGGCATCCGCCATCTCCTGGATGATTTCGAAAACCGCCTTTTCAACCGCCGGAACCGAACCGATGCTCCCCTTTCGAATACTCTCGGCCGCTTCGTCGGTCAGTTTCAGCTCGCGGGTAAAGGTTTTATCCAGATATTTGGCGCCGGTTTCCGTATCATAAACTTCAGTGGTGGCGCTGACCCACGCAAACGGATGTTTTTTTCGGAACCACAGAAATCCCGTGTCCTGCTGCCGAACAGCGATGGCGTCGAAACGGCTGCTCACCACAGCCGATATGCCGGACTGCTTTCCGATCCGGATCAGTGCCAGATTGTCCAATGGGCCGGCGGATTTTTGAAAAAGCAGTTTCATGGCCTGTGAATCTGTCGAATTCTCTGTCCCGGTGAAAAGAAGATTGGGGCAGGACTGTGGAAGGGCCTCAAGATAGCGGCTGTCAATGGTCGCACCCATATCCTGCTGTGCCGCCGCAACCAGGTTGTTCAGCCCGGCCCTGAAAACCGTTTTCTTCAGGTCGTCGTCCGGTGCCCTGAAATCCCGAACGACATTTTCCGTGGTTTTTTTCAAATTCGAATAGGCGCCGCATCCGCAGAATAAAGCCGTTGCCAGCAGCAGGATGAGAACCGGTATTTTTCTGGCCGGTATTTTTCCATATAACAGGCTCATGTCGTCCTCTCGTAAACTGCGGTGACACACGTGGTGATCCCGCCTCTGGCTGTAAAGTCCCCGGAAACTTCCATGCGCTTGGGGTCCAGAACCTGCACCAGGTCATCCATTATCCGGTTGACGATGTGTTCATAAAAAATACCGACATTGCGGTACTGCAGCAGGTAGTATTTCAGCGATTTCAGCTCGATGATCCGGACGTTTGGGCGGTACCGGATGGTAATGCAGCCGACATCCGGAAGGCCGGTCATGGGGCAGAGCGACGTATATTCAGGCTGGGAAATGGTGATGTCGATATCCCTTCTGTCCCGGTACTGATAGTCGATAGGATCCAGGACATCTGCCTGGATGCGGTCCGGGGACTCCGGCGTAATTGATGGTTTTTTTTCCGAAAACTTGGACATATTCATTCTCCGTAAAAGCAATTGAATAATATTTCCTTCTGATTCAGCGCAGTTTCTCGATTTCCGGCAGCAGGCGATTGAAGACCTCCCCTGCTTTTCCCATGATGAGAAGATCGCTGACATCCCGGGTCAGGGGCGTTTTTTCCGAATTGATTTCGATGATCCTTGCTCCGGAACGCTTGGCAACAACAGGCATGTAGGCAGCCGGCTGAACCAGGGCAGAAGTTCCGACAACCAGCATGACATCACAATTTGATGCAGCCTGCCGGGACCGGTTCAGGAGATCAGGGTCAATCATCTCTCCGAAAAAAACGCATTCCGGCCTGAAGATGCCGCCGCACCGGCATCGCGGCGGCATCTGGGCCAGGTCAATGCAACGGGTTTCCAGGCGATGATCACACTGCATGCACCGCTGCCACGCGAAATTTCCGTGAAACTCGATAACATCCGTGTTTCCGGCCATCTGGTGCAGCCCGTCGACATTCTGGGTAATGATGGTTTTTAAAATACCCAGTGCCTCCAGCCGGGCAAGTCCCTGATGCGCACTGTTGGGCCTGGCCTTGTCCACCACGTCTTTCATTTCCCGGATCAGGACCTGCCAGACCTTGGCCGGATCTTTCATGAACGCGTCGATATGGGCATACTCCATGGGATCAATTCTTTCCCACAGCCCGCCTTTTCCCCGAAAAGGCGGAATACCGCTTTCCACCGAAATGCCGGCACCGGTAAGTGCCACCACCCGGCTGGCCGCGGCCAGATCACGTGCTGCGCTTTTGATCAGGGAATCCATATTGGGGACGTACATCAAAATATAAGTAAACTACAGGATACAGGGTTGAGCGTCAGGTTTTGTTTGAAAAAAAAGAGGCCTCAGGGCTTGCCCCTTTTGGATTTGACAATTCTTCTGACAATATGAATTGCCGTTTCAGCATCTGATGCAGACGGCTCTCGGAACGGCAGCAATCCTTCTTCTGCCGGGTAGCGCCCCCTGTAAATGCTGTCCATAAAAACAACATCTTCATCACTCAAGCCGAGCCGAAGCTTGAATTCCCGGCATATCGCAACCAGGCGTGCGATACTGTGCGTTTTTTCCAACTCCCATCCCTTTGCCAACAACCTGGACTTGATGCCTTTTTCCAAAGCTTGCTGTGCATGATAGCAGCATCCTTTATAGTACTTTCCCTGAAAAAGATAGTCTGCTATACTCAGTTCTTCCTGCGCCTGGCGCATCCACTCACGATCTGCATCTTTCATATAAACGACCCTTCCTTCTCTGGCAATCATCCGCAAAAACGGGCTTTTTCGTGAAGATACCCGATGCAGTGCATCCAAGGCCACCACAAATGGATCAACGGCAAATCGACTGTAACAGCCTGCCAGGCATCTATGAACCACCATCTGGGTTTCTGGAACAGAGGCTTGCTTTTCATCGATCACGATCATCAGGTCCAGGTCATTGCCTTCCCCTTTCCTGGCCACCGAACCAAACAACACGATAGATATCGGATGAATCGAACTGACAATAGCTTCAACAGCTTCCTGGATTTGATTTTGATAAACCATGCTGTAATCCTTGAGGATGAAGTCTCTTCCGTGTCGACGCCATCAAAGCGCAGATATATTGATTTATACGCATTTCATGATTCAAAATCAATACTTAAGTGACCCTGCTTCCCGCGGGTTTCCGTGAAGGGTTCTCATTGACAGGGGGCTGACCGGATGATATAAATTGCAGTATCATACGAATCTTTTTTAGAAGACAGGGATAACGGAACACCAATGGCAGAAATCATCTCTCTGAATGCCAAACTTCAGCTATCTCAGGATAAACGGGATGCGCTCATCCGGAAACGAAAGATACTGGCGGTTCAAAAAGTCTTTCAGTGCACCCGCTGTGCCCAGAAGTGCGAAAAATGCGGCGTGCACACCGAACTCAGCCCCGAAACCCGCATGGATCACGATCATTCCATCGGAATTCCCTACCGGTTCTGCGATAGCTGCCAGGATGAATACAGGGATTTCGTCAATCGGCTGAAAGGCGGAGGGGATCCGGCCTGCTACTGGCATAACGATGCCTGGTTCGAAAGCTGGAGAAGGTGGATCGACTACCAGGCGGCAACGGATCGATATCTGAAAACCCCCGAATTCTTTCAGCTCATACAGGAGTTAAAGCAGAACCGTCTTGACGAATAGGAGGCTTATATGTTTGGTCTGGGAATGTCTGAACTTCTTGTAATCCTGGTTATCATACTGATTATTTTCGGTGCCGGAAAGCTTCCGGAAATCGGCGGCGGCATCGGAAAGGCCATAAAGAATTTCAAGGAGGCAACAAAGGATCCGAATCAAAAAGAACCGGGCAAAATCGAAGACGATAAAAAACCCATGGCATAGTGTTTAATTTGCCATTCGGTAAAGACAGGCGGCGACTGAATTTTTTCAGGCCGCCTTTTTATCTTGAAAAAACATCGCAATCACGGATAAACTGGCAACAGCAGGGTGTTTATCCGTTTTCAGCGGTCCGGGGGGACAAGGAGGATTCGCGGTCCATCTGCTCCCGGATGCTTTTTAGCTGTCCGGCAATTTCGCTAGATTTCAGCCGCATTTCATTCAGGGTCTGGGATACCCGGTCCTTGTCGGTTTGGTGACCATCCGCCCACTGTGTAATTTGGGAAATATCCGTGGAATAGGCATCAAACCGCTCCATCAGACATTCAAGCAGAGACTGAAAGGCCGCATCCGCAAGTTTTAAAATATACTGAAATTTCAGATTTTCCCGATAATCCTTGAAATGCGAAACAATGGAGCGCTCGGTTTCCCGTTTCATGCGATCCACCCCGTCTTTCAGGGCATGAAGTTCATCCTCCCGCCTGTTTTGAATCGACTGCTTCAATAGCCGCTTCACCAGCGTGACCAGCGTATAGCACCCCAGTTTCACAACTGCTTCGGTTTTGATCCGGGCAGAATATTGCAGCGTTACGCCGGCAGACGGCAGTCGAAGTCTGGATCGGGATTTTACGGCATCCAGTTCAGGAATGCGGATGGGGTCCATTCTGTCCTGAACGGGCGTAAACCCCAGGGTGCTCATGGAGGCGCGGTAGTCTGAAAGGGCATCCTGCAGCAGACCGTCGTAGGGTTCGGCAATCGTCAGCAGATAGGCCGCGATCTTTGCTTCTTCATCCAGGACGAAACGGATCACCTCCGGCATCGTGGATTCCGTTACAAATGTATCCAGTCTGTGCTTGAATTCCTGAAACTCCAAAAAAAGGGCCTGGGTGAAGCCGGCTTTCGGGGTTTTATCCTGAAATGGATCGATAACTGCCGCATATTGACGGATGAACCGGAGAAGGCCGGAGAAAACCTCTCCGTAGCGGATATCAAAAAACCGGTCCACGTCCGTTTTAAGTTCCTGCCTGATTTTTTGCAGCGCCCCGTCAAGCGTGCTTTTCATCATGGTTTTAAGCTGAAGGATTCTGTCTTCATGGCGTTTTATTTTTTCCAGCATTTCGACGGCACTGTCAGAATCCCGGTTCAGCATATCCAGATTGATATCGATCCAGTGATCCATGCCGGCCGAAATCACCGTGAGGCGCTCCACCGGATTTCGAAGCAGCAGCCCGTAGCGTTCGTGGAGAAGCATTCCGTCAAAATCGGTCATGAACCGCCGGGTTTCCCTGTCAGAAAACGCCGCAAAATCGCGTTCTTCCTGCCACTGGAGAAACCGCATATGGTCTTTTTCGCTCAGGCTGGACACTGTATTCTCAAAGAGATTGTACAGGGAGGACAGGGTATAGATGCCGGGGGATGGTTTTATCAGCGATATTTCTTCCCGAATGCGTTCGATGAGAGGCATAAGGCCGTCAATGGCGTCATGCTCGCTGAAATCGCAGTTAACAACAAAGAGGATATGCTCCGCCAGGCCCATTTTCTGGATCATGGACAGAAAGCGAATATCCGCCCGCCGAAGGCCGGTTCGACTGCTGATCACGTAAATGATCAAATGGGTCCGGAGCAGATAGTCCTGGATCATGGCCAGGTGAAGGGGATTTGGAGAATCGCTGCCCTGACAGTCGGCCATCTCCAGATTGCTGTCCAGAATGTCGGCATTGATTTCAATCTCGATATCCTTTAAATAAACCGCCAGGGAATCGTTGCCGACAAAATCGCGGTGAAGGGCAAATTCCTTGTCTTCGTAATGCCGGACCACGGTCTCGGTTGAAATGATATCCTTGACGCTTTCAAATCCTTTGAGATAGGAAGCCATCAAGACACTGTTTGCGTTTCGCGTGCCGTTGCTGATCAGTTGGTCCGGGCCCAGAGCCGCCAGGGCCGCCTGGAGCGCCGATCGGCTTGCGGCCTTCCGGAAATCAAAGGATGCGGCTTCGGATTCGACCGGCATCGACGGCAGCAGCACCATGGCATGTTCCAGATCCGAGTGGATCTCTTCCCAGGATTTGAAATAAAGCGTTGCCTTCAGTCCCTGGCCTTTACGGACCCGCGTGACAATGGAAGTGACAACGCCTGCGCCCCGCTTGAGATAATCCCCTTTCAAAAACGCATTGATGAATGTGCTTTTCCCGGATTTGATGGATCCGACCACCGCCACACGCACCCTGTCCTCCGAAATCGAGCGGGAGATATGATGGCATGTTTTTTCCCAATCATTTCGAATAGCGCCGGAAAGCCCCGGAATTCCACGGGCCGTGGTTAACAAGTCCGCCATGTTTCCGGCAGCACCCAACAGATCTTCTTTAAGCATATGAAATGAACGCATCGATCGATGTTATCCGAATTGAATTGGCCGCCTTTTCCGAAGCCCCTGTCCTTGCCCGTGACTGGCAAGAATGAGATAGCCATCCCCGGCCGGCTTGCTGCGGCCGATCCTGAAACTGCATAAGCTGATTAAACTACATGTTATCTGATTCATTGTCAAAACGATTTGAATATTGAATTTCTTTTTTGACGGAATGCCGGCAAGAAAGAGAATCAGACATAATATCTTGTTAAATCCGTGCGTTTATGATATATAACTCGGAATATGATCTTGAAGGGGAATTTGAACGATGTCAGAAAAAAATCCTGAATGTCCGCTGTACAATCCCTTGAACTGTAAAGAATACTACAATCCCAAGCTCTGTGCTTTTGTCAGAAAAGACCGGATCTGCCTGAAGAAAAAAAAGCCCAAGACCAAAAACAAGGAGGATTCGGGAGAAGACTCCATGGAAGAATCAGACGAACAGCCATGACACTATGCATGGCCGGCCGCCGCAGACAACAGCAGCGGGTCAATTCCCATTTTCTTTAAGGCAGCGCCCCACCGATCTTCGTTATTGATATCAAAAACGACCGCATCCCACACCGCACTGGTCAACCAGACATTTTCCCTGATTTCAGCATCCAGCTGACCCGGCCCCCAGCCTGCACAGCCCAGCGAAATCACATACGATTTCGGCCCCTTTCCCTGAGCTATCTCCAGCAGGATATCCATCGTATTGCTCATGGCCAGGGATGGCGTGACCATCAAACAGCCTTTCCAGCCAAACGGCTTTCCGTGCAGAACAAATATTTCACCGGAAAGCACCGGACCTCCGATGTGAATGGGAATGGGCGCCTTATCCGGAGCGGCTTCAATTCGAAGCTCATCAAAAATATCCTTTTCTTTCAGAAAGGGATGGGGGCGATTGACAACGACGCCGACAGCTCCCTGCGGCGTATGTTCGCAGATGCAGACAACTGTCTGGAAAAAATTCGGGTCCGTCATGTTCGGCATGGCAATCAAAAACTGCCCTTTCAATGAAGTCTCTGCTCTTTCCAATTGAAGTTCCACTTGCATCCTTTATCCGGTAACCCACCAGGCATTTTCGTTGGGCGGATTTTTCAGCAGAATCCCCTTTTGAAAACCCCCCAGTCTCCCTTTTTCATTTACTGCCGATCTCGTTCAGCAGCAGGGTAATCGGGCGGTCGTCATCCACATTTCCGGTAAAATGAACCGGCTCGGGGATCCGGTAGTCGTCATCTCCGGCAGTGGCGGCAAGCCATTTTTCCCGAAGGGCCTTGGCCACGAGAAACGCAGGCGAACGGACATCCACCAGGCATTTTTCCAGGACCAGCGCCAGCCTGCCGTTTCTTTCTTCAAGGTGCATCAGCGGCGCAATGGGAAGACCGACCGGCTCCCAGTCGGAAAATTTTTTCTCCAGGTTCCGGATGGCGGCCATCTGCCCGGTAGCGCCATTGGCAATCAGGCTGAATACCGTCCATCCGAGGTTGTAGGTATACACGCAATCAAATTCCGTGGGGATGCTTCCCCTGCCGTCATATCCGTAAAAATGGGTCTGGGTCTTGAACTGGGGAACGGATTTGTTATAAATTTTTTCGACTCCCGGCGGGATCTTCTGATCTTCCGACATAAGATCGGCTTTGATCAGGGCCTGCTTCAGGGTTTTAACGGACATGATGCTCTCTTTGACCAGAAGGTACTGGGAATCGTCATAATTCTTGAACAGTACCGGACCGAAAATATCGGGATCCATGCCCTCGGCGACAAGCGTTCTTTGGTAATACTGGCGCTCGATCCCCATTTTGTAGATGCCTTTTTCCTTGAGGATGTTGAGATAGTCCTTTACCAGCCCCATGACAACCTTGTCGGTTTCAACCAGGGAAAACTGGAAATTGCCGTGACTGTCCCGCTCAAGAAGCAACCCTTCCTGAAAAAAATCCGGAATGTCGTTGAACAGATCGTCATCACGGGTGTTCCACACCGAAAAATCGCTGTTCTCCCGATGCGCCTTGGCCAGCCGCCGCAAATAGTCTCTTTTATCCTCGAGAACGGGAAAATCCGAATGGAAATCGGTATCATGGGTGCGGTTGTATTCTCCGATAATGGTGTTCAGTTTGATAATAAATAATTGAATTTCATTGATAAATTCCAGAACGCCCTCAGGAATGACCATAACCCCGCAATTTTTTCCCACCGCGGCCCGACGGACAATGGCATCGCAGACCACCCGGGACAGGTGGCGAAGGGTGATGCCATATGCCGTATAATCGATGGTGCCGGTCTTTTCGGCGGCTTGGATCCGTTTATGATCGACATAGTCCGCCACATCTTCTCCGATCAGCGTGATGTTGGCATGGGTCTGAAGCGCCACTTCCAGAGCCAGATGACTGGCTGACCTTCCCATGACCTTGCAGATGTGCCAGTATTTCATGTCCGAACTGGAATCCGTGCATAAATTACTGACTTCCTGGGCAAAGGCCCTGGCAGCTGAATGGAAGCCGAACGACACGGCGCAAAGGACTTTGCCGGTTGCATCCCGAACCTGAACATCCCCATCGATGGTCTTGGGGACCCCGATGACCTGAATACCGTCATCATAGAATTCCTGAGCCATAAAGGCTGCATTGGTGTTGGAATCGTCTCCGCCGACAATGATCAGGGCATTCAAGTCAAGGCTTTTGCAGGTTTCCCTGGAAAGAGCCATTTTTTTGGGCGTGTCGATCTTGGCACGGCCGGTTTTGATCATGCCAAACCCGCCTAGATTCAGATACTGCTGGATCCTTTCCGCAGTCAGCTCCACGGCCCTGTTTTCAATGACGCCGTCCGGGCCCATTAAAAACCCCAAAACCTGTGTATCGGGATTGGCTTTTTTGGCTGCATCAAAGATTCCGGCAATAACATTATGGCCGCCGGGCGCAGGGCCGCCGGAAAAGACGATGCCGATTCGTCGCCTTTTCCGGTAACTCTCTGAAAGTTTTTGGTCCGCAGCGTCAGCCCCTTCAATTACCTGAACTTTATTGCGGATAATATTGGGAAGCTGCTTTTTGGCTTCATTGTCGATTTCAAATACAAACCCGTCTTTTTCCCGCAGCCGGGTTACGGGCGAAGCAAACACCCCGCACAGGGCGGGCGCCATCTTTCTGTGACTGACAAGTTCCGGATTGATCTTGCTGGTGATTTTCTGAACATCCGGATTGCTGAGTATGGCTTCGATTCCATTCGGTACTGACATGCGGTTCCTCCTCATCGGTCGGGGTTCGGCTCTGGTGTTGGGTCTCTTATTCTCACTCCTGAATTCTGACTTCTGAATACCCGAGTAGTTACTTTTTTAACAATAACTGTCCGTGAACCCGGATGTCAAGATGAAACCACCCACGCCGGCCATGCGGGTGAGGGTCCGGTGATGCGCCGGCTGTTTCGATTTATTTTGATTTTGAAAAATATACCATATCTTGTAGAATAAAGCAGGTTCGACCCCTTTCTATTGTGTTTTGACTTTACAATTCGAAAAGTTGCTGATAAACTATTTATCATGAGTGAATCTGGTATTCGCCCTCAAGCATGTTGGCTTTGTGAAAAGCCAGAAATCGGCTCTTCCCGCCATTCCGGGCTTGACCCGGAATCCAGAGCGAATCGCCGAAATCGGGATAACAAATGAAGCTCAAGAAGCTGGAACTGACGGGATTCAAATCATTTCACGAAAAAACCTGCCTCCATTTTCCGCCGGGCATATCGGCAGTTGTCGGACCGAACGGATGCGGCAAAAGCAATGTCATGGACGCTCTCAGATGGGTCATGGGAGAGCAGAGCGTCCGGCAGCTTCGCGGCAAGGCAATGGAAGATGTCATTTTTTCAGGAACTTCCGGCATGCATTCGCTGAACATGGCGGAAGTGTCCCTGACGCTCACCAACGACAACGGTTCGGCTCCGGAAGCGCTTCGGGAATTCTCGGAAATCATGCTGACCCGGCGGATCTACCGCTCCGGCGAAAGTACCTATCTGATCAACAGACAGCCCTGCCGGCTTAAGGATATTCACCATGTTTTCATGGGAAGCGGCATGGGCGCCAAGTCCTATGCCCTGATCCAGCAGGGAAATATCGGCGCCATTACCGAAGCCAGTCCGGATGAAAGACGCGGGTATATCGAAGAGGCGGCCGGAACAACCCGCTATAAAGCCAGCAAAACAGAAGCCCTTCGAAAGCTGGAATCCACCCAGCAGAACCTGCTTCGGCTGACCGATATTCTGTCTGAAGTCAGCCGCCAGATGAAGACCCTTGAGCGCCAGGTTCAAAAAGCCGAGCGTTACCGAAGATATCAGAAAAAAATCAGGCGCCTGGATATCCGGCTCGGGCTTCATTCCCATGATGCCCTGTCGCTTCAGATTCGGCAGCATCAGGCGCTTCTTGCCGAGGCCAGCGATCAGGACGTTTCCTGCCAGTCCCGCTCAAGTCAGCTGGAAGCGGCAATCGAAGCCATCAAATTCCGTCATGTCGAGCTTCATGAAACCCTGTCCGGCTCCCGATCCCGGAAATTCGAGTGCCGGCGGCAGATCGACCGGCTTGAAAATGATCTTGGCCATTTGAAAAAAGACAGGCTGCGACTGACCTCGGAAACCGAAGCGATGGAAACCTCCCACCGAGATCTAGAGAAAAAATCGTCTGAGATCACACAGGAAATTTCCGATTTACAGAATCAGGCCGATCGCGTTCAAAAAGACATCGAAGCCTTTTCCGTGACCCTGGATGCGGAAAAATCGGCTTTTCAAAACGCACAGGCCAGGTTGACAGACCTCAAGAAAGCGCGCGATGCCATCAATGTCCGCCTGATGGATTTGACCGGCCGGGAAGCGCGGCATCAGCACGTCTTTCAGCACGCCTCCGCGAGCCGGGAAACCCTTAAAAGACGGTTGAAACGCGCCGATGAAGAAGCGCACACGGCCGCAAAGGCCTTGCTCGAATCCGAAAAAGCGGAAACCACGGCCACAACCGCTCAGAAATATCATAAAGACGAGGTCGTCAGGCTGGCAGTGCGTGTGGATCAACAGAAACAACAACTACAGATATCGAATCAAGCCCTGGGGCAACAGGTTAAAATGACCCAGAGCCTGGATCTGGGAAAAACCCGGGCAGCTTCAAAATATGGCGCGCTCAAAAAAATGGCGGACAATTTCGAATGGTACCACGGCGGGGTCCGGGCCATCATGAAGCAGGTCAACCAGAAATCCGGATCCGATTCGCCGGAATTATCCGGAATCATCGGTCCGGTTGCCGGCGTGCTGAATCCGGCCCCATCATATGAAGCAGCCCTGGAGGCTGCATTGGGAGACTCTCTTCAATACCTTCTGGCAGTGAATTCGGAAGCCGGTCTTCGGGCCATTTCTTTTTTAAAAGACAAGCAGGCCGGCCGCTGCGGATTCATTCCGATAGATGAGATCCGAAAACCGCCGAAACCGGCTGATATGCGCCCGGACCGGCTGAGACGCCATGTTCAGGTCCAACCGGAGTTCGAAGCCGTTGCAGATGCCCTGATAGGTCATGTGGTTCTTGCAGCGTCCCTTGAGGAAGCGATTCAAATTCAGAGCGATTCAAAGTCCTGCCAGATAGCCGTAACCCTGGATGGCCAGGTGCTTTCTCCGCAGAAAATCCTGATCGGCGGCAGCAGCGACCCATCCGCGGGGATTCTGGCCAAGAAAAAGGAACTGGCGGCCCTGGAGCTTGAAATCCGCCGGATCACGCAGGACCATGATGCGGCCCGCAAAACGCAGACATCAATGGAAGCGGATGTCAGGCAGCAGGAAACCCTTCTTCAAAAATCCATCGAGCAAAAAAACAACGCGGTTCAGGAAGAAGTTCAGGCGGAAAAAAACGCCTATAAAGCTGCGGAAATGCTCAAACAGGCCAGGCGGCGGCTGGAGCTGGCGCAGCTCGAACAGGAGCAGCTCGGCGGCGAAGACATGGATATGGAAGCGGAAATCGCAAGAAACCATTCGTCTCTTTTGCAGATCCGGCAGGAAATTGCGGCTGATCAGGCCGAGATTGGCCGGAAAGCCGAGGCCATTCAGGCGCTTTCCCGGGAAACCGAAGCCGCCAATCAGCGGTGGATGGAATGCCAGCTTCAACGGACCACCTTGAATGCCCAGGCGGAAAACATTCAAAACACCCTGAGGCGGCTGTTAAGTTTTCGCGAGGACGGGCTGCAGCGAATCACACAGCTTTGCCGCGACATTGCCGAAAACCGCCGTAAAATCTCGGACGGCACGCTGAAGATCGCTGCCGACCAAGCCTGTCTCAGGCAGGATTATGAGCAGATTCAGGCGATTGAAGCGGAGCTGCAGACCCGCCAGAATGAGTATGATGCCCTGGAGCAGGAGCTTGCAGACAGCGGCGCCAGGCTCGGCAGCATTCACCAGGAGCGGGAAAAAACGCTTCAGGAAATCCGTCTGCTGGAGCTTGAAATTTCCCGGATGACCCTGAAGCAGGACAGTATTCAAGACCGGCTGACCGGAGCCTATCATCTGACTTTTTCCGAAATCCGCCGGAGAATCGGCAGCCGTTGCGGACACGGACGAACAGATGTCTTTGCCGGACATGGAAAGCGGGCTGGTCCGGCTCCGGTCCAAAATCGCCGGAATCGGGGATGTCAATCTTGAGGCCATTTCCGAATATGAGGCACTGAAAACACGGTTTGATTTTCTGGAAACCCAGCGCCAGGACCTGAACAAGGCCATCGATGACCTTCACAAACTGATTCAAAAAATCAACCGGGTCTCTCAGGAGCGGTTCATGGAAACCTTTCATGCAATCAATGAAAAAATCCAGGAAATCTTTCCCCGCCTCTTTGAAGGCGGAACCGCCCGGCTGGTTCTGACGGATTCAGGCAAACCCCTGGAGACCGGCGTCGAATTCATGATTCAGCCGCCTGGAAAAAAATTGACGCGAATCAGCCTGCTTTCCGGAGGCGAGAAAGCGCTTTCGGCCATCGCCTTTATTTTTTCCATATTTTTAATCAAACCCGCCGCATTCTGCCTGATGGATGAAATCGACGCGCCCCTGGACGAATCGAATGTTATCAGATTCAACCATCTCCTGAAGCTGATCGGCCAGAACTCCCAGATCGTGATGATCACCCACAACAAGCACAGCATGTCATTTGCGGATACGCTTCTGGGTATTACCATGGAACAAAAAGGCGTGTCCAAGGTGGTTTCGGTGAATTTTGAAAACCAGGCTGAAACAAGACCGGCTGAAGCAAAACTGCCTTTTCCGGATCCCTGGACCCTGGCCCCTACCGGAAACGGGAAACCAGGCGATCAATACCCGTCATGAGCCGATCCGGGCGGGTCAACAGACTGATGATCAGGCAGCCCTCCGCATCAAAATCATAGAAATACCCGGGATGCACCAGTACATGGTCAAACTCCAGAAGACGGCAGACCATGTCTTCATCGCAAACGCCGTTCTGCATGGCAATAACGGCAGTCCATCCGCCTTGCCGGCAAAGCATCCGGCCGGTTGTAAGCCGATCGCAGGCAGCCCTCAGGTATGTGTCATTGGCATCCATGCGGGTCATGACCTGATGCTGAAAAAAATGTCGCTGCGCCATCAAGGCCGGAAGCGCCACCTGAACGGGGGTGGATGCCGACAGATACGTATCTGAGATCGTTTCCAGATGATTACATGCTGCCTCGCAAAGACAGTCCGGTCCGCTCACCTGTATCCATCCCAGCTTGAACTGGGGAAGCCCCAGAACCTTGGAAATTCCGGACAGCGTAAACGTCAAGGCACCGGAATTTCCGGCTGCGGATAACGATGCAAGGGGGCTTTGAGCCGAAACATAATCCAGAAAAACCTCGTCCACAATCATGGCAAGATCATGGTCCCGACACCACCGGGTGAGCGGATCACGCTCGTGGGGCCGGACATATGATCCCGTCGGGTTGTTGGGATTCACCAGAATAATGGCCCGGGTTCGGGATGTGGTCAGCGATTTTATCTGCTCCAGATCGATCTGCCAGCCAAAATCCGGCTGATAGCGCAACCGGTAGGCTTCCAGATTGATGGACTCCAGGCCGGCCAGAAAATCAAACAGCGGATAACTGGGCCTGGGGGCCAGAACCGTATCTCCGGGATTACATAGCAGCTTGAAGAGGCAGGCGTATGACTCGCTGGTGCTGGCAGTCAGAAATACCGTTTCCCGGTCAATGGCCTTTCCGTGATGCCGGTAATAGTCCACGACTGCCTGTCTGGCGGGTATCAGTCCCCGGGGATTCGGATGATATTCCAGAATGGCGGGAGCTGAAATGGCGCTGCACAAAGCGGCCGCATCATAATCAAAACCGGCAGCGGTCGGGTTTGTCTCGGTGAGATCCACCAGTTCAACGCCGGATTGCTTCAGGGTATTGATGCTGCGGGTAATGCGATTGGTGGACGCATTCCAGCTCAAGCGGGAGGAGAACATGCCCTTCACCCGGGTTGCGTTGGGGGTGCCGATGTCAGCATATAAACATAGCGCTGGGCATGGATAAAAGGAAGCGTGTAGGAAAGGGTCTGGGCGTGAAAGCCGCCGGACAGCCTGGAAACAACATCCGAGGCCGCTGCCAGCTCCTCGCTGTTGATCCTGCCTTTCATTGCCAGCATCGTGCCGGATGGCGCCAGAAACGGGGCCGCCATCTCAACAAAATGGGCCAAATCCGTAAATGCCCGGCAGACAATGACCGAAAAAACGGGGTTGCCGCCTTGAAAAAAATCCGGGCTGACGGAAAGCGCCTCGATACGGGTTTGCCAGGCGGCGATGCCCACCAGGCCCAGCCTGCGGATGACATGACGCTGAAAACTGTTTTTCTTGCGGGATGAATCAATCAGCGTGACCGACAGGGAAGGCATCAGAATTTTAAGCGGAATCCCGGGGAAACCTCCGCCGGAGCCGATATCCAGCACGGATGCTTCCGGGTGAATCCATCTGGCGATGGCCAGTGAATCCACAACATGCTTGATGGCCACCTCCTGCGGAAGGGTGATGGCAGTCACATTGGCCTTCTTGTTCCAGAGCAGCATTTCCCGCGCATGGACACCAAGCTGCGCCACCTGGAATGCGGAAACCTGAACCCCCAGGCTTTCGGCGCCATTCACGATCAGCTGGTTCCATTGCGGATCACCGATCTCCATTTCAGCCGGCGCCTTTAATTTTCTGCGGCTCGGTTGCGTCGGTGAAATCCATCTGAATGGTCAGATCTCCCCCGCTCATATTGACGATTGCATTGGGATAGCGTTTTTTAAAGACACGGATCATGCCGGCGTTCTCCCGAAGCACCGTTGCCGAAAAGCTGTTATAATCATTTCCCTTGGCGATTTTTTCAAGTTCCTTCAACAGATACGTGGAAATGCCCATCCCCTGGAAATCTTCTCTGACCACAAACGCCACCTCTGCCCGGCGCCCTTCTTCTTCGGCATAAGAGGCGATGGCCATGATTTCGCGGCTGCCGCCTTTCTGGGAAAGACCGATGAGCGACATGTTCTTGCGGTAATCCACACTGGCCCACTGCTTCTGAACCACTTCATGGGAAAAAACCTTCATTTTGTAAAAAAACCGGCGGTAAATGGTCTCTTCCTGAAGCGAATAGAAAAAATTGCGGTAGGAAAATTCATCTGAAGGCAGCAGCGGCCGGAATTCGATGGTTTTGCCGTTCTTCAGCGTCAGGGTGGACTTATAGCCTTCCAGAAAGAGCAGATCGTCCTGTGAGGGCGGAAGCTGGTCGGCAAAAATATAATGGCGTGTCTTTGCGATATCGATCAGCTCCTCGCGGAATTTGGGGTGGGCCACTTGTGCAAGTTCCATGACCCGCTGGTAAATGCCCTTTCCTTTCAGCTCGGCAATGCCGTATTCGGTGACGATGAAATTGACATCTCCGCGCGTGGTGGCAATGCCCGCGCCTTCGCTGAGATGGGAAACAATCCGGGAGACTTTGCCATTCTGGGCCGTGGACGGCAGCGCGACAATGGAAAAGCCGCCTTTTGACATGGCGCTGCCCCGCAGGAAATCAACCTGATCGCCGATGCCGCTGTAAAACAGATATCCCATGGAATCCGAACAGACCTGACCGGTCAGATCCACCTCCAGGGCGGAGCTGATGGAAATCAGGTTGTCATTTCGGGCAATGACCGTGGGATCGTTGACAAACTCCGACGACCGGAAATAAAAAAACGGGTTGTTGTCCACGTACCGGTAAATGGCCTCGGTGCCCATGCACAGGGAAGCCACGACCCTTCCGGGAAGAAGGGTTTTTTTCTTGTTCGTGATCACCTTTTTTTCCAGCAGGGGCAGCATGCCGTCCGTGATGAGCTGGGTATGGATTCCCAGATCGTTTTTGTTGTCCAGATAGGGCAGAATGGCATCGGGAAGGTTGCCGAACCCGATCTGAAGCGTTGCCCCGTCATCGACAAGCTGGGAAATGTAATGACCGATCCGCTGAATCACTTCCGTATTGGGGCGTCTGAGCGGGGTTACAACGATCGGCTCCTCATGAACCACCAGAAAGTCGATATCATCCAGATGAACGAAACTGTCTCCCCAGGTTCTAGGCATCAGGGGATTGATCTGGGCAATGACCATGGATGCGTTTTCCATGCCGGAACGGGTGATGTCCACCGAAACGCCCAGACTGCAGTACCCGAACTTGTCCGGAGGGCTCACCTGAATAAGCGCCACGTCCAGGCCGATGCGATGGCTGGCAAAAAGCCGGGGAATCTGAGACAGGTAAGCGGGGATATAATCGATTTTTCCTTCAAAGGCGGCTTTTCGCATGGTTCTGCTGATAAAAAAAAGCTTGAGCGAAAACCGCCGGGTAAATGACGGGTCATCAATATAATCCGCCAGGGTGTAGGAAAGCATCTGGTAGACCATGATGTCCTGCATGGAAAGATCCATGACCATGGCCCGGATCAGATGCTGGGGCTCTCCGCACCCGGTGCCGATAAACACCCTGCTGCCTTTTCGAATATGGGAAATCGCTTCCTCCGCCCGCATGACCTTATGCGGGCAATATGCATGTAAGTCCATTGTTCTCCTTTGTATCAAATCAATTCATTCGGCCTTATAAACAGTCCTGTCTTATGAGTTCATACTGAGGGAATCGAAAAATGTCAAGGACTCTGCATGCAAGCATTAAAGGGACAAAACCCATTTTTTTCTTGCTAATGGCTGGATTTGGGATATACTTTGGACGGTTGTGCTAGGCTCCGATTCATGCGGGGCTGAATTCCCGCTCAAAGGATAAACTCCTGGAATCCGCGGCCTTCGGGCTGACCGGCCGCCATGCAACAGACACTCGTGAACCTCGTCAGGTCCGGAAGGAAGCAGCGATAAATGATGGCGTCTGTGTCATGGATCGATCCCGGTTTTGCTTTTTGGCTCCGGTTTTAAGGACTTGTTCAAAGGCGGGTGCACAGCCACTTCCCCCCAGCCATTCATCGTTGTGGTCTCCACGGTCCAGGTGATCCGTTCTTTCAGGGGCAAGGAACGCTCCCCGCACAGATATCTGGAACATACCGGACAATTTGATTCAATGCAGGGGTCCATATGGATCAGAACGCTTGCATTCCCCTCGAAATGACGGCTCAGAATATTTTCAACTTCCTTGGCTTCCAGATGGGCGTCTTCAAGGGAAAAACTGCGCGGCAGAATCAGATGAAAATCGATATGGATGAGATTGCCCGAAGCCCAGGCGCGCAACTGGTGGATGTCAATCCAGGCTTCTTTCCGGTTTTCATCCAGGAGGCTGCATATTTCCTGAAGGAGTCCGGGATCCGAGGCGTTCATCAGTCCTGAAAAGGATTGATGCAGCAGCACACCGCCGGTATAAAGAATATTGACCCCCACCAGGCAGGCAACTGCCCCGTCCATCCAGAACCATCCGGTTACATTGACCATAAACAGCCCCAGGATGACCCCGACAGATGTATAGACATCCGTCAGCACATGCTTGCCGTCTGCCACAAGGGTCAGGGACCGGGTTTTCTGGCCGGTTCGAATCAGCCCCAGGCCCAGCGCCAGGTTGATCAGGCTTGCGCCCAGCAGCAGCCAGAGGCCTTCTTGAAGATTGGGCAGGGGCGCGGGTTCAAAAATCCGGGGCCACCCGGTTTTAAATATCCCGGCAGCAGCCAGCATGATGAGCGCGCCTTCAAAGCCCGCCGAGAAATACTCGATTTTACCATGACCGTAAGGATGGTTCTTGTCCGGAGGAATGGCCGCCAGCAGAATGCTTCCCAGGGCGAATGCGCTGGCCACCACGTTGATGATGGACTCCAGCGCATCGGAAAGGATGGCTGTGGACAGCGTGATCCGGTAAATATAGAATTTGGCGGCCATGAGCAGGGCGCCCACCACCAACGACAGGGTGACAGCCGCAATCCGCGTCCTTACCTGCCGTTTCTCGAAAGGCGTTGATGAAGGATCTGTCATTCATTCTCCACACAGCGAATCGCAGTTCCTGGTCTTGCCGCTTCTTTCATTAAAACGTATTCAGGTGGGTAAACTCCTGAATTTCCCTTCGGGCAGGCGGTGATGAACTCTTTGCCGGATATCCGAGAGGCATCAGGGTCACCAGTTCGTATCCGGCCGGAACTTTCAAAACGGCTTTGGCCCGGTCATGATCAAAGAGGCCGACAACCACGGTACCCAGTCCGAACTGGTGGGCCGCCAGGCACAGGCTCTGTGTGGCGATTCCCAGATCGAACATGAACCAGTCGCCGAATTTTGTGGTGACCTTGCCGTCATAGCACCCGGAACTGTTTTGTTTGCCGCAAAGGGCCAATAGAACCGGCGCATTCACAATCGCCTTGGTCGCGGGGTTTTTTGGCGCCAGGGTTTCCTGAAGCTTTGCCCTTACCACCGGATCTTTGATGATCACCACTTCCCAGCACTGGGTGTTGGCCCAGGAAGGCGACCAGCGAACCGCTTCGAGAATCTGGTCCAGAATCTCCTGTGGCACCTCTTTTTCCTCATATTTGCGAACGCTTCTTCTTTCTTTAAGGATCGTCATAAAATCAGTCATGTTCAGGGCCTCCGCGCCCTTTCGCCTGTTTTGTGCAATCGCAGTCTTTTTCACCGCAGTGACTGCAGACATAGACAGACGCTTTACCGCTTTTTTGTCGTTTAATCATCCCAACCACGAGCAGTACCAGAGCCGCCAGCACCGCAATCCATATCATCGTTTTCATGTCATTTCCACAATCATCCAATTCTTGATGGCTTCATAAACATTCATGATCAAAGGGTTGATCTGCCCCGAACATTAAAATGGTTCTTTGCCGTCATTCCGGGTCAAGCCCGGAATGACGGTCTGATGCATTTTTATGGTAAAATGTTTGATGGATACTGTCAATACAAAGTCATCACAGCATGAAAACGGGATCCACATCAAAGGCCACCGTTACCTGCGGATGGTGAATATCTTTTCGATGCGTGGTGATCAATTCGCGGGCCATTCGGCGAAGCGGAGCGGTTCGCGGGCTTTTGAGCAGGATCTGCCATCGGTAATATCGGGCGATTCTGGGCAGATAGGATTCGATGGGCCCGAGAATCTCGACAGGGTGCCATGCCTGGTTTTTTTTCAGGCTGCGGCAGAGCTCGCCGAGTTTCAGGGCATGACTGCGGGTCTTTTCCTCATCTTTACCAGACAGCTTGATCTGGATCAGCCGGGAAAACGGGGGATATTTCAGTTTTTCACGAAACTGGATCTCTTTTTCATAAAAAGATGCATAATCCTGACGGGTTGCCGCGGCAATGATAAAATGCTCCGGGTTGTAGGTCTGGAGAATGACCTGGCCGGGCGACTCTCCCCTGCCGGCCCGGCCGGAGACCTGAAGCAGGAGCTGAAACATGCGCTCGCTGGATCTGAAGTCCGGAAAATTGAAGGAAATATCGGCGCAGATAATTCCCACAAGGGTGATGTAGGGGAAATCATGGCCTTTTGCCACCATCTGCGTGCCGATCAGAATATCCGTTGTCCGGTTCCTGAGATCCTTCAGCATTTTCAGCAGCGATCCTTTGGGAGCAACGGTATCCCGGTCCATTCGGGCCACTGTAGCTCCCGGAAACAGCGATCTGACGGCAGCCTCGATTTTTTCCGTTCCCATTCCCAGAAGCTTGATGCGGGATGAACCGCAGGCTGCACAGCTTGTTACCGATGTTCTGGAAAAACCGCAGTAATGGCATTTGTATGCCTGATCCTTCTGATGAAGGGTCAGGGAAATGGAGCAGTTTTTACATCGGATCACCTCGCCGCAGGACGCGCATACCGGAAAACTGGCAAATCCCCTGCGGTTGAGAAACAGCAGGACCTGCTCTCCTCTTGCCAGCGTCTGCTTCATCGCCTCATGAAGCTGCGGCGTGATCAGCTTCCAGACGCCCCGCTGATCCCGGAGCTGTCGCAGATCCACGACCAGGGTTTCGGGAAGCGGTCGATTCTCAATGCGTCGCGACAGGATCAGGCCATGGAATTTTTGGGTCAGCACATGATGATAAGACTGAATGGAAGGGGTTGCAGAACCCAGAAGGGCAACGGCGCCGTCCATTTTTGCCCGGACCAGCGCGATATCCCGTGCATGGTAGTGAAGGCCGCTGTCCTGTTTGTACGAGGTATCATGTTCCTCATCCACCACGATGAGCCCCAGCCGTTCAAGCGGCGCAAAAACCGCCGAACGGGTTCCGATGACAATGGGGTGAGATGGCGCAGTATGCGCTCCCACTGGTCAAATCGCTCGCCGGCGGAAAGCCCGCTGTGAAGAACTGCCACACATTCCCCGAAACGGGCCCGAAAACAGCGTTCAATCTGGGAAATCAGCGCAATTTCCGGAACCAGAACCAGAACCGAACAGCCTTTCTGAATCATCCGGTCCGAAAGCTGCAGATACACTTCCGTTTTTCCGCTGCCCGTGACCCCTTTCAGTAAAAACGGCTTGTATCCTCTGCCCATTGCAAGTTCTACAGCGGAAACAACGTCCAGCTGATCCGGCGTCAATTCCGGCGGATGATCCGGCTGAACGGTTTCACCAAAAGGATCCCGATACAGGGCTTGGGTGCGGACATGAATCCATCCGGCCTCTTTCATTGCAGGGAGTTTGCGGGATGCTGACGGGATTTTCCGGTTCAGTTCCCGGACCGGCATGCCGCCATAAGACCGGATGGTCTCCAGAATGCGTTTCTGTGAACGCGAGAGGGACGTTGTTTCGATTTCATCAGAGGGAAATACATACAGTTCCTGGCGGCGCCGGGTCGTCTCGACCTTCACTTGCCGGACTTTTTCAATCCATCCGTTTTTTTCCATGGACAGCAGCAGCGATGGGGGAATGCGGGTTCCGGCAGCTCCGGATATATCTTTGCAGGTTCTGGGCTTGTCTTCAAGGAGGCGGAGCACCACCTGTTGCAGCGCGGGCAGGGAAGCAACCGCCGGGCGTTTGCCGGTCGGCGTCAGGGCGTAGCAGGTCACATCCTTTCGGGTCAAACCGGAGGGAAGGGCGGACTGAATCACCAGACCCAGAGGGTAGAGGTAATAATCGGAAATCCATTCAAAAAACGGAATCATGGAAGCCGGAAACAGCGGGGATTCATCCAGGATATCCAGGATGAATTTAACCGAATCCACATCCATTTTTACTTCCGCGCTTTCCCCGAGAATATATCCGGTAACCCTGCGCTGGCCGAAAGGCACCAGAACGCGCATCCCCGGCTCTGCCAGAAAGGACAGGTGCTCTGGAATTCTGTATGTAAACGTTGCGGCAACAGGAAGCGCAACGGCAATTTTGACATATGCCGCAGTCATAGTCGCGCGTCAGTATAGGGATGTGGGAGTGGGTGAGCGTGGGCGAAAAGGGGAAGTAACCCGGACAGGGATTGGCTCATCTTATTCCTGAAGGAGTTTGACCCGGTATTGCTTCACGCGATTCCCGTCCATTTCCTGAACGATCACCAGAAAATTGCCGATGGGGATTTCTTCGTTCACCCTGGGAATTCTGCCGGTTTGATTCAGAACATACCCGGAAAATGTGTCAAATTCCTTGGAATCCGGAATGTTCATGGGAATGAGCTCATTCACCTCATCAATATCGGATTTTCCCGGCACAATCCATTCGTTGTTCTGAACATTGATAATTTGCGGCTCTTCCATATCGGTTTCGTCGCTGATTTCGCCCACGAGTTCCTCCAGGACATCTTCAAGGGTGATCAGGCCGGAAACCCCGCCATGTTCATCCACAACAATGGCGATGTGATTTTTTCGCTTTTTGAATCGCCGCAGCAGTGCATCCAGCTTTTTGTTTTCCGGAACAAAATACGGCGGACGCATGATGCTTCGAATGTCGATGGCCTGATTCAGCATGGATTGCTGAACGAAAATATCCTTGATGTTGACGATGCCGATGACGTGATCGATGTCGGCTTCAATGACCGGAATCCGGGTAAATCCCGAGCTGGCAACCGCCTGAAGGTCCAGGGGCTGCCCGGCGTCCACGACAAACATGTCTGCCCTGGGGGTCATGATCTCGGATGCATTGGTATCGTCGAATTCAAAAATATTATGGATCAGCTCCCGTTCTTCCTCCTTGATTTCCCCTTCTTCCTCGACAACCTCGACAATGGTCATCAGCTCTTCTTCGGTGACGATGGATGTTTTTTGAATTTTTCCGGTCAGCAGCAGAATGAAGTTCAAAAATTTTGAAATGGGAAAGAACAAGATGGAACACCAGTAAATCGGATAAACCGTCAATCTGGCGATGGCCACATTGTTTCGGGTGGCCAGGGACTTGGGGAACACCTCGCCGAAGACCAGAATAAGCAAGGTCATGATTCCGGTCGCAAGGCCCAGGGCATAATCGGGAAAGATCTTCAGGGCGACCGCCGTGGCAAGGGCGGATGCACCGATATTGACCACATTGTTTCCAATAAGAATTGTGGTCAATAGCCGGTGAGGGTTTTCCTTCAGCTGATAAATCAGCACATAGCGCTTCTGGTTATCTTTGGCCAGATGCCTTGCCTTGGTACGGCTGATAGAAAAAAAGGCGGTTTCGGCAGCTGAAAAAAAGGCAGAAAAACACAGCAGAAAACCCAATATGATGATATCAAAAAGCATAGACAAACGGGTTTGTCCCTTGAATCGGTTTACCGATCCCGGAAGGCACGGACATTATTTCGAATGGCACTCCACGCAACCCGTGGGGCCGGTTTTCATGAGTTTGGCTTTCAGGACCGCGCCGGAAAGCTCGATGTTCTTATTCTTCTGTTTGATGCTTTTGTGGCATCCGATGCACTGGCCGTGGTAAGCACTCTTGTAATATTTCATTTCAGAACCGGGCGCTGCTTTATTGCCGGGCTTGGGGGCTGCTTCCAGATCGTGGCATCCCGAAGTTTTACATCCAACGACGGTTTCTGTTCCAGACCAGGTGTGATGGCATTTTTTACAGGCATAGTCAAAATGCGCAACATGAGGGAAATTCACTGCCGGACGTTTCGATTCAACCGATTTCGGCGCTTCAAGCAGAATGTTGCCCATGGGGACGCACATCGGCTCCTTGGTTTCTGCGCCTGTCAATCCCGGAACTCCCACGACGCTTCCATATCCCAACACCACTGCCAGACAATATGCCGCAACCCTCGATTTCTGCATTGTGCCCCCCTAAAAATTGTTGATATTCAGCAGATCACTTAAACGTTCTCTCATTATCATGATCATTCAGGGGAATCAAACAGAAATCTTAAAGGATGGCTTCGGAAAAAGCATATCTGACTGGTTGAAAAATCAGCAAATCATCATGGATTGTATGGATTCAGGCCGCATGCGGGCAATCCAAAGGGTCGTTACATTTCCGGGCGATATCACCTCTACAGCCACCTGCGTATTTTCCGGTGCCTTGCTGTAGCCGGCGCAGATGGATGCCGCCTGCAGGATCTCGTCGTTTCCTGCCCCCAAGGGAATCAGCACGACAGGGCCGGGGATCTGCGTTGTTTTTATAATCATGTCCCGCGACGGATCATGGCGGTCAAGAATGGCGGTATTGTCCTGAAGGGTCCGGCCCACAATGATTTTCACCTGGCCGTTCAGACGGATATGCCGGCCATATTTAAGCAGGTGAAGCGCGTTTTCCGAGCAGTCCGCGCCGTGGTCAAAAAGATCTTTCAGGCGGCTGCTATAAACAGTTTCCGTCAGAAGACATCCGCCTGCAGGCGCTGGATAATCGGCAATCCCCCACGTTCGGGCAAGTTGGATCTGCGGTTTCCGGGATCTGCCGGAAAGCCCAAGCAGAAGCCGGCGGTCCACAAGCCCTTTTTTTTCAGGAAGGGTTTCTTCAAGAAGCTTTGCGCTCAGCGGCCGGACAATCACATCCCGGCATCCGGAATGCTTTTCAACATAGCGAAGCGATGAGCGGGTCTGCGACATGGGACGCTGTCCCAGCACTTCACCGCTGAAAAGAAAATCCATTTTCCTGTCTTTCATTACTTCGCCTGCCATATGAAACATGAGGGCATGACAGTCCATGCAGGGATTCATGTGCTGCCCGTAACCGCAAGGGGGATCGCGGAGCATTTCCAGATACGGCCGGGTAATGTTTCGAACGATCAGCGGAATCCGGAGCCGGGCAGAGGCCCGGCGGGCTTTCTCTGATGAGAAAAACGGGGTTTCAAAACTGATCCACTCAACGGCAATTCCCTGATTTCTGAGAACCATTGCCGAAAGAATGCTGTCAAGTCCGCCGGAACACAGCCCCAACGCCCGGACTTTATTTTCATGGTTATTCATGGTATGGTCTCAATAAATTCAGGAATACAGAATTCAGGAGTCAGAATTCGGAATGTCCCGCATTCTGGCTCCTGATTCTGGCTCCTGTCGTTACGGGTTCATCGATCATGACACTGAAAGAAAATGCCGGTAAAATACGTCAGATACTAAGTACCGCCTATCCCGATGTCAAGACGCAACTGGATTTCAAGACCCCGTTTCAGCTGCTGGTAGCCACCATTTTATCGGCCCAGTGCACGGACAAACAGGTTAACCAGGTGACGCCGGTTCTTTTTCTCCAGCTGTCCAATCCGCAGGATTTTGCTGAAGCCGACATCGAAACCATCGAAAAACTGATTCGTCCGACCGGTTTCTATCACAACAAGGCCAGAAATATCCGGCTCTGTTCCGAAATGCTGGTCAACCGGTTTCACGGCAGGGTACCCGATACAATGGAGGAGCTCATTCAACTGGCCGGCGTGGGACGAAAAACAGCCAATGTGGTTCTGGGCGCTGCTTTTGGAAAACCGGGAATTGTGGTGGACACCCATGTGGCCCGCATATCCGGACGCTTGGGTCTTACCCAAAACCAGAACCCGGAAAAAATCGAGATGGATCTTATGGCGCTCATTCCCAAAAAATCATGGAATGTGTTTTGTCTGCGCCTGATTTATTTTGGCAGAGAAATCTGCAAGGCCAGAAAGCCCGGATGCCCGTCATGCCCGCTCCTGCACCTGTGCCCATTTGTCGCCAAAAGTTCCGGTGCCTGATTACGAGTTGACTTGGCAATAATGAGGAAATCATGGACGTTAAACAGCTTGCATCACGACTCGGCCTGGAAGAAGACGATATTTATGATGTGCTGGAGCTCTTTATTCAGACAGCGCCTTTTGACCTTGCAAAGCTAAGCGCCGCTTACAACAGCCAGGATACGGTCCGGACAGGAGAGGCAGCCCACTCCCTGAAAGGGTCCACCGGCACGCTGGGATTCATGGACATTTCCGCTCAGGCCCAACAGATCATGGCGCAGTCCCGCGATAAAAAATTGGAAGATCTTTCACGGTCGGTTCCGCCTTTTCTCGGCCGGATGAAGGACTTGCTTCTGGAACTCCAGCAACTCCTTGACAACAGGAATTTCCCTTTGTAACGCGACAGTTAACGAGGCCACCCATGAGCACATCGACGGAAAATTCATCCAGACCCCCCTCAAAACGTAAAAAACTGGGAGAGCTGCTGCTTCAGGCAAATCTGATTGATTCGAAAACATTGGAAAATGCCCTTGAAATTCAGAAAACCCAGCAGAAGAAAATCGGCCAGATTCTGGTGGATATGGGGGTCACCGATGACGAGCAGATTGCCAAGGCACTGGCCAGCCAGCTTAAAATACCATTTATCCGCCTGAACGATACACAGATTCCCCAGGAAGTGATTGATCTTGTGCCTCAGGACATGGCGGAAAACTATCTGCTGATTCCGGTCAAGGAGGTCAAAAAACAACTGGTCATTGCAATGGCCAATCCTCTGGAATTCTATGCGCTGGATGATCTGCGGTTTGTCACCCAGATGAGCATTTTCGTGACCGTTGCCCCCCAGGGCGATATCCTGTCCGCCATTCACAAATACTACCCCAGCAGAGGCCTTGACAAGGACCTGGGGCCGGATATGGGAATTTCCGAAAACATCGAAATTGTGGGACAAGTCCGGGCACAGGCGCTTTGGCAACCGAAAGAACAGAAGGTTCAGGATCTGCTGAATTTAGCGGAGCTGCCGCCGGTGGTGCGCTTTACCCATACCATCCTTGCGGATGCCATAAAAATGAATGCCAGCGACATTCATATCGAACCTCAGAAAGACAACGTGGTCATTCGTTACCGGGTTGACGGCATCCTGCGGGAAATCATGCAGATCGACAAGCAAAATCATCTGTCTCTGGTATCTCAAATCAAGATTATCGCCAACATGGATATTTCCATTCGCCGCAAACCCCAGAATGGCAGGGCACAGGTCAAGCTCGGAGATTCCCGCTTCGATCTCCGGGTTTCCACAATTCCGGAATCCTACGGCGAAAAAGTGACGATTCACCTGTTAAATCCCAGTGCCGAAGGGCTGGGACTTGCAGATCTGGGGTTTTCCGAAACAGATCTGCAAGGGTTCATGGAATCCCTTTCCAGACCCCAGGGAATGATTCTGGTAACCGGTCCGGCAGGCAGCGGCAAATCCGCCACATTATACGCGGCCCTCAAACATCTGAAGTCTTGCCAATGCCGGTATCGCCACGGTTGAAGACCCCGTAGAGTTTGACATTTCAGGAATTCATCAGGAAGACCTTTCCCATGCCGGCGTCACGTTTGCGGACGGCCTTGCATCCATTCTGAAATTGAACCCGAAAATCGTCATGCTCGGCGAAATTCCGGACATCGAAACTGCAAATCTGGCTTTTCAGGCAGCTCAAAACGGGCATCTCGTGCTTTCCACCCTTGCGGCCCATGATGCGACTGCTGCGGTTGCCCGGCTTCTGGAAATGGGCGTAGATGCCTCTGTCATTGCAGACTGCCTGGTTGCCGTGGTCGGGCAGCGCCTGGTCCGGCGGATTTGCAATCAATGCAAAATTCCAGACCCCTTGACCCCTCAGATTTTTGAGCAACTGGATTCCGTTATCCAGCCGGATCGCGCCAAGAAATTCTGGAAGGGCGCCGGCTGTGAAGCCTGTCAGTATTCCGGATACATGGGACGGCTGGGAATATTCGAGATCTTGATGATCACGCCGGCCATTCAAGAAATCCTGTCCAAAGATGTTCCTGGGGGTGCTGACGGAGACGCTTTTGCAGCAGCCCTTCGGAAAACAGCGGACACGGACGGCTTTACGACGCTGAAAATGGATGGCATTGCCAAAGCCTTCATGGGACTGACCACGATTGAAGAAGTGCTTCGCGTGGCGCCTCCGGATCAGGATGATGCGGCACAGGAATCTTTGGACAAGGCCGCTCAAAGTCGCGGAGGGTCTTTTTCAGCCTCACAGCAAAGCGAGACTCACAGGCCGGAGCCGCCTTCATCGATTGCCAGCTTTCGACCGGAAAAAATACTGATCGTGGATGACAACCGCGTTGTTTTGAAAATTCTTAAAAACATTCTGGACTCTCAGAATTTTCTGACCGTTTCGGCATCTAACGGCATTGAAGCCCTGAAGATTGTCTATCAGGAAAAACCGGATCTCATCATTACCGATTACATGATGCCGGAAATGGATGGCATGACGCTGATCACCAAACTCAAGTCCCAGCTGTCCACCCGTTTTATTCCCATCATCATGCTGACCTCAAAGGATGAAGTGGATGCCGAAGTGGAAGTCATCAATGCCGGCGCAGATGACTATCTGACCAAACCGGTCAACCCCAAACGGCTCCTCGTCCGAATCAACCGGCTGCTGAACCGGGCGTTTGTTGTTGAGGCGGAATAAACGTCACAGTTTGCCTTTGCGGATGATGGCAACCAGAAGCCATATTCCCATCAGGGCAGCCGCAATAAAACCGATGAAGCCGATAAAGGATATGCCGTAAACCAGCGGCGGGGTTTCGGAAATGACGATAAGGGCAGAGCCGATAATCAGCGCCGCAATAACGATGGAAAAGGCAATCCGGTTGCTGATCTGATCCTGGGTGGCAAGCAGGGTATTCAGGCCTGTCTGTTCAATTTTAACTGTCAGCTTCTGCTGGCGGATCAACCGGCTGATCTCCAGAATGTCCTGGGGGAACTGGCCCAGAAAATTCATGAGCTGAGAAGCCAGTTGCAGCACATCCCCGGCAATACGGTCCGGATGCAGCCGGGCGAGTTTGATTTTTCGGATATAGGGCGCTGCGTGGGAAACCATGTCAAATTCCGGATCCAGCACCAGCGCAATCCCTTCCACCGTTCCCAGGGCTTTTAACATGAGAAAGATGTCCGCCGGAATCCTCAGGCCATGAACCGCGGAAATCTCCAGCAGGTGCTGAAGCAGCTTTCCGATTTTGATATCCCTGAGGGGCTTGTAGAGATGCTGTCCCATGAATTCTGAAACATCTTTTTCAAACTCTCTCAGATCTGGCTCCTTCTCCCATTCGGTAATCCTCAGGAGCACCTGAACAGCCCGGGACGAATGATGGTGAACAATACTGTCCACAAGTTCCACAAAATCTTCACGGGTTCTCAGGTCCACGGTCCCGACCATCCCAAAATCCAGAAGACAGACCACATTCCCCGGTAGCGCATAGATGTTGCCGGGATGGGGATCGGCATGAAAAAAACCGTATTGAAAAATCTGTTTCAGGCAGACATCCGCCCCCCTTACGGTCAATAGCCTGCGATCCAGGCCCGCCTTTTCGATGGCCTCGACATGGGTGATCTTGATGCCTTCAACCATCTCCATGGTCAGCACCGCAGTGCTGGATTTATCGCGAAACACTTTGGGAACATACACTGCCGGATCATTCAGAAACATGGCGGCGATTCGCTCCATGCTGGCCGCTTCGATCGTAAAATCGATTTCATTTTCCAGCACCTTTGTGAACTCTTCCACAATGCGAACAGGCCGATGCAGCGCAAATTCTTCGATATGGCGCTCCATGAGCGTGGCCAGGTGAAGCATGATTTCCAGATCGACCTCGATGATCCGTTTGATGCCCGGGCGCTGAACCTTGACCGCCAGGATTTCGCCATCCCTGGACCCGGCCCGGTAAACCTGAGCAATGGATGCGGAGGCCACCGGGGTTTTTTCCAGAAATTCAAAAAGCGCATCAAAGGGAACACCGAATTCGGAGAGGATGATTTTTTCGGTTTCACTGAAGCTGAACGGCGGCACATCATCCTGAAGCCGGGTGAGCTCCGTGATGAATTCCGCCGGAATCAGATCGGGACGTGTGGAAAGCACCTGACCCAGCTTGATATAGGTTGGCCCCAGTTCTTCAATGGCCATTCGAATTCTTTCGGCACGGGAGAGTTTTTCGATACGGTCTCCCCGGTTTTTCGAAATCATCTGCAGGCCGATATCCAGATACTGATCGATCTTCAGAAGCTCGATAATTTCGCCGAACCCGTAGCTGAACAGGATACCCAGAATCTGGCGATACCGGTTCAGGTGCCGGTAGGTTCTGCCAAGAACGCCTATTTTTCGAATACTCAGCATGGAGGAATCTCCCGCTTCAACGCGACGCTTACCATCTCAGCAGCACGGCCCCGTAAGTCAGTCCGGCGCCAAAGGCATCCAGAAGCACGGTCTGGCCTTTTTGAATGCGGCCGTCGCGGACCGCCTCATCCAGCATGGTAGGCACGGTCGCAGCCGACGTGTTTCCGTATCGGTCCACATTGACCAGAACTTTTTCCATGGGCAGATTCAGCCGGTTTGCCACAGCCTCGATAATGCGGAAATTGGCCTGATGGGGAAGAAACCAGTCCAGCATGTCAACCGTCATCTGGTTTTTTTTCAATGCCTTCATCGCAAAGCTGCTCAGGGTTCTGACGGCAACTTTAAAAATTTCCCGACCATTCATATGGATTTTATTCAAGTTTTGAGAAATCATCTCCGGTGTCACCGGCAGCGCCGAGCCGCCGGCAGGAACATGGAGCATCTCCCAGAGTTTGCCGTCGGACAACAGGTGGGTGGAAAGGATGCGATGGGCCGATGTCTCCTGCGTTCGCTCGACAATGGCGGCCCCTGCACCGTCCCCAAACAGAATGCAGGAGGCGCGATCTTCCCAGTTGATCAGGGTGCTCAGAACTTCGGCCCCGATCACCAGAGCAGTCCTGACCTGTCCGGTACGGATGAATTGATCGGCAATGCTCAGTCCGTAAATGAATCCCGAACAGGCGGCATTGATATCCATTCCCCAGGCTTTGACGGCCCCCAGCTTATGCTGAAGCCAGCAGGCAGTCGATGGAATGATGGTATCCGGTGAACAGGTGGCATAGATGATCTGATCAATGTCAAGCGGGGTTTTTCCGGCCATGTTCAAGGCGTTTAACGCTGCTGCAAGGCCAAGGGACGAGTTGTGTTCTTCTGAATCACCCGGCATGGACATGCGTCGTTCGGCAATGCCGGTCCGCTCCCGTATCCAGGAATCGTTGGTTTCGATTCCGGATTGCGCCAGTTTCTGAGAAATATCCGCGTTTGTGACACGGTTTCGGGGAAAGGCCGAGCCTGTCCCGGTAATTTTAGCTGCATATTCCAAAGGAATCCTAATCTCCTGTTAATAACCGCGTTTTGAAAATTGTGATTTTTTCGTTTTTGGCCATTGTTTCGAATTTCGTGCTTCGTATTTCGAATTTATGAACGATAACCGTTTTTCCGCTCAGACACCATAGTAGGCCAACTGGAATCAGGTGTCAATTTCGATCCCGGGTTACGATGGTTGTCCGGTCGGAATGTTTTTGGCCGGTAACAGGTCATGGCCTCGGGAATAAACGCTCTGATGGCCTCGATCCGGGTCTGGTCGGATGACATTTTCTCCCTTGACGTCTGCCAATTTATCGTATATCGTAAAACAACGATAAATAAGGAACCGGCATGATACAGGTTTTCCCAAATCCCGGGGATGCGCTCCCCGGGTCCAACGAAATGAATATAGTTGCTTTTGCACGAATTTGCAAGGCGCTGGGCCATCCTGCGCGGATCCGGATTATCGAGCATCTCCGATCCATGGACCGGTGTATCTGCGGAAAAATCGTGGATATTCTGCCGCTGGCGCAGTCAACGGTCAGCCAGCACCTGAAATGCCTGAAGAATGCCGGATTGATACAGGGCAATGTTGAAGGCCCCCGAACCTGCTACTGCCTGAACAAGGACGTTCTGGAACAATTCCGGCAGATGATCGACAGGCTGAACCTGTAATTCTTTTGTATTTTTTTGTTTTGAGGGAGAGAATGAAGAAGACCGATCCCGGCACCTGCGGCCCGGACTGCTGCACGCCGGCGCAGCCGGCTGCCTGTGAAAAAATCAGCCCGTTTATTCCCCTGCCGGCGGCAGCGCAAAAAGACGCCCCCTGCTGCGGCCCTCCAGTGGCACAAGCCGCCAGTCATTATGAGACACCAGGATATCGCATTTGCCATTTTGTTAAGGATTTTATGGAAACGCCGGCAGGACAGGTTCCGGCCATTCACATCCGCCTGACCGGACTGGACTGGCTGGGAACCCTAAGAGCCAGACTGGGAATTTACCGTAATGCCTACCAGGTGGCACCGGGTATCTACAGCGCCGGTCGCCCGGGATCGGATTCGCCGGTTCTGGTCTCAGCCAATTACAAGCTCAGTTTCGACGTTCTGCGCCGGCATCTGGGTTCTGTGGACGCCTGGATCATGGTCTGCGACACCCGGGGAATCAACGTGTGGTGTGCGGCCGGCAAAGGAACATTCTCCAGCCAGGAAGTGGCTGATCGCGTGGCCCGCTGCAACCTGAAACAACTTGTTAATCACCGCCGGATAATCCTGCCGCAGCTGGCGGCTACCGGCGTATCGGCTCAGAAAGTGAGGCGGCTTTCCGGATTTGAAGTGGTATGGGGGCCGGTGCGCTCAGGTGACATTCCTCGGTTCCTGAAACAAGGGATGAAGGCGGATGGGAACATGCGCCGGGTTACGTTCTCGCTGATTGAACGGCTGGTTCTGATACCGGTTGAACTGTCTCTGCTTGCAAAGCCCCTGATCGGGGTTCTGGCTGCCGTGTTTCTGATTTCCGGCTTCGGACCCGGCTTTTTTTCCTTTCATGCCGCCTGGTTCCGGGGGCTTTACGCAGCCCATGCTTTTGTTCTGGGCATTTTTTCCGGAGCTGTTGTCATGCCGCTTCTTTTGCCATGGATACCGGGCCTGTCTTTTTCCCTGAAAGGCGGTATTATCGGCCTGATCTTTGCGGCCCTTCTGCCCAAAGGGCTTTCCATAATTGATTTTTCCGCACTGGCGCTGGTCGTTATAACTGTCAGCTCATACCTTGCCATGAATTTTACAGGATCCACGCCCTTTACTTCGCCGTCCGGCGTGGAAAAAGAGATGCGCATCGCCATTCCCCTTCAGGCGATCGCCATGCTGGGAGCGGCAGTGCTGTGGGTACTGACACCATTGATATAAAGGGTTTTTCATGAAATCATTTCGATATCTGCCGGGTGTTTCGACCCTTTCTCTCAATGCCGAAATATGCGTGGGCTGCGGCATGTGTGAAACGGTCTGCCCTCACGGCGTACTGAAAGTCGGCAATAGAAAAGCTGCCGTGGTTGACGGCAACGGATGCATGGAATGCGGGGCCTGCGCCACCAACTGCCCGGTTCAGGCCATCTCGGTCTCTCCGGGAGTGGGCTGCGCGACCTATATCATTCAGACTTGGATCAGGGGCAAAGAGGCCGCCACCTGCGGGGGCGGATCATGCTGCTGAAGTCGATAGCCAGGAACCTTAGCCGCGAGAACTGGATCATCCCCGCCATTCTTTATGCAAACGTGGGGATGTTTGTTCTGTCTTTTCTCATCAATCCCTTTAAAACGGGCTTTTCTCTGAACCCGCTGACATTTCTGTCTCCGGACAATGGCAGCCTGATGCTTCTGGGTGCCACCGGCACGATTCCGATCCATCGTTTCGGTCGCTGGTGGACTCTGATCTCGGCCAATTACCTTCATGGCAGCATTCTGCACATATTTTTCAACATGATGGCATTCCGCCAGATCGCCCCGCTCATCCTGATTCAGTTTGGGGGCTCGCGGATGATCATCATCTATACGCTGAGCGGAATGGCCGGTTTCTGGACATCCTATCTTGCCGGCGTTCCGCTGACCATCGGCGCATCCGCCGCCCTGTGCGGCCTGATGGGAGCGGCCCTCTACTACGGCAAAAGCCGTGGCGGTACCTTTGGCCGGGCTGTTTTCCGGCAGATCGGAAACTGGGCCGTAGGTCTGATCCTGTTCGGGCTTCTGGTTCCCGGAATCAACAACTGGGGGCACGGCGGGGGCATGATTTCCGGGGCGGTCTGCGGGGCGATTCTGGGTTACAGGGAACGGTCTGCGCCGCATTTGCTGCATCATCTGGCTGCCGGCGCTCTGGTGCTGGCGACAGCCGGCGTGCTGTTGTGGGCTGTGATTTCCGGATATTATATCCGTTTCATGTAAGGTCTTTATTGTTCAGAAGTCCAAGAATTTCTTCGGTCAGCTCTTTATCCGTAAACTGTTTTGCAACAATGGCGTTGCTGGGACAGGAGGCCGCACAGGTCCCGCATCCCCGGCACAGGACTTCCTGAATCACGGCATTTGACTTTAAAAAGGAAATGGCCCCGTAAGGACATGCGCCCAGGCAGATCCGGCAACCCGAACACTGCTCGGGCTTGACTTCAGAAACGCAGGCTGGAAGACGGATGGGCTTTCCCGGAATCAGCCGGGACAGCATCAGGCCTGCGGCAGCCTGTCCCTGGCTGACAGCATCTGCCATGCCGCACGGACCCCGGGCGCAGCCGCAAACCCAGATCCCTTCCCGCAGGGTTGACACCGGCGCTTTAACCGGATGATCGACCTCAAAAAAACCATCCGAATCCATTGGAATATCCAGGCATTCGGACAGATGCGCCGCGCTTTCAGCTCCGATAAGGGCCGGCGCCAGAACAACCATGTCGCAGATTCCCTCCTGCATCCTGTGAAGGGAATCCTTCCAGCGGATTCCGATGGCATCGCCTTTTTGAAAGATGCCGATGCTGTCGGGTGCAGTCATCCTGCAGAACTGAATCCGTCCCTGAGCCGCGGCAAACTGGCCGCCGGCATCTTTTCCAGGCAGACACCAGTCTGAAAAATAAACCTGGATGGAAACATCGGGCAGTTTCTGTCGCGCCAGTTCCGCAAATTTCAGCATATACCGGCAGCACACTGCCGAACAGTAGGGTTTGAACCCCGCTGTCCTGGATCCCGCACAGTGTATCAGGGCAATGTGCCGGGGGAGGACGCCGTTTTTCAGAGCCAGATTTCCTTCGGTGGGGCCGGTAGTGCTTCCCAGCCGCTCGAATTCCATACTGGTATAGACATTTGGAATGACTCCGTATCCGTAACGCAGCAGGGGGCTGATGTCCGAAAGGTCAAACCCGGTTGCCAGCAGAATGCCGCCCACATGGATTTCTTCAAAAAAATCGGTTTCTTTAAAGTCGATGGCCTCAAAAGGGCAGGCATCCCTGCAGGCGCTGCAGGCCCCGCCGGAAAATCGGGAACAGACGGTTGAATCCACGCAGGCAATATGGGGCAATGCCCCGGGATAGGGTATGTAAATTGCTTTTCGGGTATTCAGTCCTTCATTGAAGGCATTGGGAACTTCCACCGGACAGCCGTCGACACAGGCTCCGCAACCCAGGCAGGCGGTGGGAGAAACGAATCTGGCCCTGCGGCGGACCCGGACCTGAAAGTTTCCCAGAAAACCCCGGACGTCCTGGATCTCACTTAAGGTCATCACAGTGATGTGATCATGATGCAGCACCGCATCCATCAGGGGGTCCAGCAGACAAGTGGCGCATTCCCCGCTAGGGAATACCGTCTCAAACCGGGCCGCTTTTCCGCCGATACAGGGAAGCATTTCAACCAGATAGACCCTGCGATCTTCCCGGGCAGCGGCAAGCGCTGCGCTCATTCCGGAAATGCCGGCCCCCACAACCAGAAGATCGGCACAGCAGGGAATCTCGCCTTCAACCAGAGCTGCGCTGAAGGCCACCCGCCGAACGGCTGCCCGAATCAGGGTTTTTGCCTTTTCGGTTGCAGCAATCCGATCCGGGGTCACCCAGGCGCATTGTTCCCGGATGGCGGCCATCTGAAGCAGAAACGGATTGAGTCCCGCGCTTTGCAGAACGCGTTGAAATGTCCGCTCATGCTCCTTGGGACTACATCCGGCAACTACGATATGGGTCAGGGAGTCCGCAACTATTTCCCTGGCGATCCGGGCCTGACCTTCCGCCGAACACAGCAATTCATGGCGCCTGGAAAAGACCGCCTCCGGCAGGGCCCCGGAGAACGCCACCAGGGCGTCCATGTCCACGGCATCCCGGATATTGGGTCCGCATTCACAGATGTAAACGCCGATCCGGTTCATTTTTTCATTTGCCGCTGAACCGCCCCCGCCGCCTCCATCAGGGCTTCTGAAAATGTGGGATGGCTGTGAACCGTTCTGGCAATATCTTCGGAACTGGCCCCCATTTCCATGGCCATCACCGCTTCCGCAATCATTTCAGAAGCCCGAGGGCCGATCATGTGCACGCCAAGAATCCGGTCGGTCCGTGAATGGGAAAGGATTTTGACGAGTCCCTCGGTATGGCCCAAGCACCGTGCCCGGCCATTTCCGGAAAACGGATAGGCGCCGGCAACATAGGGAATTTTCCGCGCCTTAACCTGCTCTTCGGTCAGCCCCACGCCGGCCACTTCCGGCCAGGTATAAATGACGGCGGGCAGGGTATCGTAGTTGACCTCTGAAAAAAGTCCGGCCATGGCCTCGACCGCGGCAATCCCCTCTGCAGACGCCTTATGCGCCAGCATGGGGCCGGGAACGAGATCTCCGACCGCAAAAATCGACGGAACGCTGGTCTGAAAGCGGGCATCAACGCTGACATGGCCGGTTTTCGGATACATTTCAACGCCCGCGGCTTCAAGACCCAGATCCGCGGTCAGGGGCTTTCGACCCACAGCAACCAGAACGCGGTCAAATTCCGTCACCTCCTTCTTGCCGTTGGATTCAAGGGTCAGCTTCACCCCGCCTTCAAATAGTTCGGCATGGGTCACGGTGGTTTTAAGCCGAAACCTTATCCCCTGTTTGTCGAGTATGCGCTTTAAAGTCCTGCTGATCTGACCGTCCAGGCTTGCGGCAATCTGAGGCAACATTTCAATGACCGTGACCTTTGCGCCCAGGCGCTGCCAGACAGAGCCCAGCTCCAGACCGATATAGCCTCCCCCGACAATTCCCAGTGTCCTGGGAACCTCGGAAAAATTCAGCGCGCCGGTGGAGGTGACAATCCGGTCTTCGTCAAATTCAAGCCCGGGAACCGTGACCGGAATGCTGCCGGTTGCCAGCAGAATGAATTTTGCACCCAGAGTGCGCTTAGCGTCGTCACCTCCGTCAACTTCAACACGATGCGGGTCCATGACCCTGGCCGTCCCCTTCATGAGCGTAACACGGCCGGTTTCCAGAAGCTTTCTCACCTGTCCGGTCAGGGCTTCCACCACCTGGTCTTTTCGGGCCATCATGGCGGCCAGATCCAGCGTCAGATCCGTCACCCGAATGCCGTGATCCGACAGCCCGTTTCGGGTCATTGCGTAAATTTCACTGGAATCCAGAAGCGCCTTGCTGGGAATGCATCCCACATTCAGACACACGCCGCCCGGCCGCGGCTCTTTTTCCACGCAGGCCACCGTCATTCCAAGCCCCGAAGCCTTAACCGCGGCCGTATAGCCGCCGGGTCCGCTGCCGATGACCACGAGATCATAAGTATTTTCAGCTGTCATGATCAAATCTCCATCATGAGTCGTTCGGGTTCTTCGATGCACGCCTTGATCCGTTTCAGGAAGGAGACGGCCCCCTTGCCATCCACAATGCGGTGATCGTAACTGAGGGCCACATACATCATGGGCCGAATAACGATGGTGTCATCAATGACCACCGGACGCTTTTCGATTTTGTGCATGCCCAGAATACCGCTTTGCGGTGGATTTAAAATAGGGGTGCTCAGAAGAGAGCCATAGACGCCGCCGTTACTGATGGTAAACGTGCCGCCTTCCAGATCGCTCAGGCCCAGCTTTCCGGAAGCGATTTTATCCACTGCCTCAGCAATGGCTTTTTCCAGCGCCGCAAACCCCATGCGATCCGCATGGCGAAGGACCGGCACCACCAGTCCCCGCTCGCTGCCGACCGCTATTCCGATATGATAGTACTGGTGATAGACGATGTCCTTTGCGTCGATAAACGCATTGATCTCTGCAAAGTCCTTGAGCGCGGCAATGCTGGCCTTGATGAAAAAACTCATGAAACCCAGGGACACTCCGTGTATTTTCCGGAACTCTTCCTTGTACCGGGCTCGAACCGCCATCACCCGGCTCATGTCGATTTCATTGAACGTGGTGAGCATGGCTGTCTGCTGCCTGACCTGAACCAGCCTTTCGGCAATCCGCTGACGGATCGGGGTCAGGGTTTTGCGGGTCGAGAGCTCGTCCCCTGCATCATGACCGGCCTCATGAAGGTGCGCATCCGCAGCTGGCTGCAAAGCAGGTCCGGAATCGGCTGCGGACCCGGCAGACATGGCCGGTGTTGATTCAAGATGCAACAGCACATCCCCCTTGGTGATTCTGCCGCCAGGTCCGGTTCCGAAGACGTCGGCGATATCGACAGGATGTTTGATCCGGTTTTCGTGAATGAGGCGTCGGACAGAGGGAGGCAACTGCGTCAACTCCTGAACGGGTGGCTGCGATAGTACAGAAGCAGCCTCCGTCGGCGCAGCCGACGGCTGGGCAGCGGCGGACGGGTGAAGGGATGAAGAAGCAGGCATCGGCGGCGCCGGGACGTCTGCTGCGCCTTCGGCCACCTCCAGGGTGCCGACGACCGTGCCGATGGGCACGGTCGTTCCGGCCTGAACCTGGATGTGAAGCACCCCGTCGGCTTCCGCCACCACTTCCAGAGACACCTTGTCGGTTTCGATCACCAGTATGGGCTCGTCTTTTATGACCGTGTCCCCGTCATTTTTCAGCCACTGGGCAAGAACCGCTTCCCTGACCGATTCCCCCACTCCTGGGATTTTGATTTCAATGACCATACTGCCTCCCGATTCTGACTTAAAACGCCATAAGCATGGCATCAACCTTTGTTTTTACTATTAAGCAGCGCTTCAAGGGCCGCAAACGGTCTGTACCCGGAACCCGTATCCGTCTCTGCGCCAGGGGTTTCACTGCCATACCATTCCGCATCCAGATACCGGGAGTGCTCATTTTCATGACAGTAGAGACAAAGCAGCTCCCAGTTGCTGCCGTCCGGCGGGTTATTGTCGTGGTTGTGATCTTTATGATGGACCGTCAGTTCCCGAAGCTTTTTTCCTTCAAATTCACGCGCGCATCTGGCACAAACCCAGGGGAACAGCTTAAGCGCCCGTTCCCTGTAGGTCTTTTCCCGAAGCTCCCGGCCTGCCCTGGCCTCGGCAATAATCCGATCCATTCCTCCGGCTTCCGCCAATTTCTTTTTTTGTGACATATAAACGCCCTTCGGGCTTCAGGTAATAGGCTATGGGTAATGGGTTATAGGTGATGGGATAGGTTATACTTTCATCACCCATAGCCCATTACCCATTACCCATAACTATTATCTGTAATACTGCACCCTTGTCAACAGGGATTCCAGATACCGCGATTTTACCTGCTCGCTGGCCAGGGTCTGGTGAATCGGCGGAATTTTTAGAATCACTCCCAGAACGGCGGCAAGCGCCCGGTGACTCCACAGCACCTTGTTGTCAAAGATCAGGTGCTGAAGCGTACCGCGTTCAATGGCCATCACGATGATCCGATGCGTACTGTCCAGGGGCGTGATCACACGCTGCGCCCTTGGATTTAAAACGACATTTCCCCGGGAACAGGCCCTTACACACAGCCCGCATCCCAAGCAGATGTTCTCCTGAAGCTTTGCCGTTTTTTTATTCGGCTTGTGGGGGTCATTGGCCGAAACCAGGGTCATGGCTTCCACGGGACAGATGCCGACGCATTTTCCGCAGCCCACGCACGTTTGGGTTCGGACTTCGGGAATAAAATTTGTGGTGTGAACCGGGTGAAGCGCGCCAAAGCGCCTGGCGGCGATCATGGCTTCGCAGCAGCACCCGCAGCAGTTACAGATAAAACACACATTTCTTTTGACATTGTCGCCGAACTGGACAAGATGGTTTTCATAGGCCAGTTGCAGCAGATCCAGCCCTTCTTTTTTATCCACGCTGCGGGCGTGTCCATGCCGGATCAGCGATGCCGCAACCGTATTGAACGTCATACAGATGTTCATCGGCGCATTGCATGACCTGTTCACATGTTTCATCTTGTGCCGGCAGTAACAGACGCCGACCCCCATGTGCGTGGCTGTGGCAATCACCTCGGTTGCCCGCTCATAATCCAGAACCTGCACCGTGAGTTCCGGCGGCAATGCCGGTTCATGGACAAAGGTACGGCCGAGCTGGGTTTCCCCCCGGGTAAAAAGATCCCGGATAAAATCGTCTTCCACATTCAAGTACTGGTAAAAAAGCTCGCTCAGCGTCTTTTGATCGATGTCGTCGCGCACCCGCATGAGGGAAAACTCGAAAAAACCGGCCATGGGCGGCGGCAGGCAGTAAACAGACTCGCCATTCTGCTCGATATCCACCAGCATGGCTCTTGACGCCAATTCATTCAGAATTTTCCGGGCGCTGGAAACATCCATTTTCCAGATGCGGCCGGCTTTTTCCGCCGTAAACGGAAGGATGGGAATCCTGGAAACCAGAACCGCTTCTTTTTCGCTGAAGAGCAGTTTCAGGATTTTAAACAGCAGATCAGATGGCGGGGCGCCCTGCGGAAAGCGGTTCAGACGTTCCACAAGTTCGGAATAACCGGAACGATTGCCAAGGTGAGCCATTTTTCCTCCTTAAGGTGACTCGTACTGGCATTTTCGTAACAGCCTTTTTCATGGGAATCAAGAGAAAATGTGATGTGTTTTGGGGAGCGATCGAGGCATGCTTCGGCAAAAGCAAGTTGGGGCCGGGTTCACAAATAGAATGCAAAGTGCGTCCACCATCAAATCATTTGATACTTGTCCATGATCTTGCTTATGGTGATGTTTCTGAGCCAACCCGCTTGATTGAAGAAGTCGGTAAATTGTTCGAGAAGCTTACAAGCGGGACATTCTGAATTTTGGCTCCCGAATCCCTGAGCAGCTACAACGTTTTTTAATAAATACGCCAGTTCGGATCGGCTACAGTTAGCAAGAAATCCACACCCGTTACCGTCGCCCCGTTCATATACAACACGGCGTTCTGACCGGTTGAAGTGTTCCTCCAGAGAATATCGGGATCGCCATCACCGTTGTAGTCACCGACACCGGCAATTGTCCAATTCGGGTCGGCCACAGCTGGCAAGAAATCCGCTCCCGTTGCCCTCGCCCCGTTCATATACAACACGGCGTTCTGACCGCTTGATGCATTCCTCCAGAGGATGTCGGAATCGCCGTCACCGTTGAAGTCGCCGACACCGGCAATTGTCCAGTTCGGGTCGGCTACGTCCGGCAATAAATCCTCACCCGTTACCGTCACACCGTTCATGTACCACACGGCGTTCTGACCGCTTGATGCATTCCTCCAGAGAATGTCGGGATCGCCGTCGCCGTTGAAGTCGCCGACACCGGCAATTGTCCAGTTCGGGTCGGCTACGTCCGGCAAGAAATCCACACCCGTTACCGTCACACCGTTCATGTACCACACGGCGTTCTGACCGCTTGATGCATTCCTCCAGAGAATGTCGGGATCGCCGTCACCGTTGAAGTCGTCGACTCCGGCAATTGTCCAGTTCGGGTCGGCCACAGCTGGCAAGAAATCCGCTCCCGTTGCCCTCACACCGTTCATATACAACACGGCGTTCTGCCCGGTCGAAGTGTTCCTCCAGAGAATGTCGGGCTTGTCGTCGCCGTTAAAACTCGTCAGTGGCCCGGACTGAGAGTGGAAAGGGGCAAATGTGGCCGAGATGGTATGAGAAGCGGTGACATTGGAGAAAGTATAGGATGTCACTGCGCCAACGGAAACACCATCCACTAAAACATCCTGAACCTGAAAGCCCGCGTTCGGTATAATAATTATGAATTGGCTGCCGCCTTGTGATACCGAAACGTTGCCGGAAGGGCTGACAGCCCCATTTGCTCCAGCAGATGCACTAATCGTATAGGTGCTGCTGACAGCTGCAAAACTTGCCGAGATGCTGTGACTGGCCGTTACATTGGAAAATGTATAGCTGCTGACCGCTCCCACGGATGCCCCGTCAACCGTTACAGTGGATACCTCGTAATTGGCTGACGGCGTGATGGTAAAGGTCAGATTCATGCCGCGGCTGGCCACTACCGCACTTGAAGGGCTGATGGTGCCATTGACAACCGAGGCAGGCACAAGCGTAAAACATTCCAGCTCTGTGGAAAACGCGCTTTCGTTCCCGTTCGCATCATAGGCCGTGACCGCAAAATAGCAATTTATTCCTTCTTGAATGCCGGTCAGTGTGTACTGGGTGACTTTGCCGATATTCACCGGCGCCCCATAGCTTCGGGTGGCATATCCATAATACAGTTTATAGCCGGTCACAGAAGGATCTGTATTGGCATCCCAGGCCAGCGTCACCTGGGCTGCAAAGCCCTGGGTACTGCCGGGACCGAAACCGTTCAATAAAAACAGACATGCAAAAAGTGATAATGCAAAGATAGAACCAGGGCGAAAACGTGAAATAAGGCTTTGACCGTGCAAAAAACATCTCCTCTTAATGCTTTCCGCGAAGAAAAACATTAATGAAAGTTTCTTTTCCCGCCCGGCAACCCTTCGACCTATTCCTAAAGGAATTTAGGTCAGGATTTTTGCGTCCCACCCTTTCGGATGGTTTGCCTTTATCAGACGATAACATAACGACGAATATTGATTAAAGCCTATTCAAGAAACATGCCAATGATAAATATTATAAGAATATATTGTTATATCAAATTGTTAATTTATTATTCGAATCGACATCACGCGAGAACATCAAAGCTTTTGCTGAAGACAGGATTCCGATTTACTGGAAATTGGAGAATGAGGCGGATTTGTTGCGGATTATTAAATCATGGGCATCCGTCATCATTCTTATTGGCGTTCAGGCTTGAACTCATTTTGTTTAGTACAGAAGCGACATCTGTGGCGTTGCTGTCTATATAACTCGTAAATTTTGGAAACAGGGTATGCCCTCTTTTGACGGTCACATGCTCTCTGTCCGGCAGAATGAGAATAATGCTGATATCCATCAGGAAATCCTTTAAGGTGATCAATTCAAACAGTTGGTCATTGTTCTGGGCGAAAAGCACTGCCACATCAATTTTTCTCGGAATCTGATATAACCTTTGCGCAAAATCACGGCTGCTTCCGAATACCTCCAGACAGTTGGAGGGAATGCAAGTTTCGACAACGTTTTGAAGGTGTTTGCTCGCCAGCGCGTTTGATTCATTTGCATAGAGAATGACTTTCATTCTTTTGGCCTTTTGATTGCAATCCAGTTGATCTGCCACATATGACGCCCCCTTTGAAAAAAAAGGGGGGCCCGGTCTTATTTGCTTTTTTGCTATTCGTTTCCCAGTTGAAAAACGGCAGGCCATATTGGGCTTTCCTGTTTATGGAAAGCCTTAAACTGCGTTTGCACCTGTCCGAGCGACTGAAAATTCTGAGCGGCGTTTCCAAAAACTTCCATGATGCCAACGCCCCCCTTGCTGAATCCGATGACAATTTCATCTCCGGCATCCGGCTCCAGACTGCCGCAGGCCGGGTGCACTTCCGCACCGATGGAAAGAAGGCTCTGCTGCCAGGCGATTTGCTGCGTGCGATTCTGCTCCAGGTCAAAACCCAGTATCTCGAACCGGCCTTCTCCTTGTTTGCCCAGGCCAAGCACGATTTCATCCCTGCCGTCGCCATTGACATCGCCGCAGGCAGGCCATATTTCTCCGTTGATACGGTTATAGTCCGGCCAACTGGTCACCCCCCAGCCGCTGGCATCGCTTTGGCTGGAATCCTGAAGATCCGCACTTCCGGCAGATGTTTGATCAAAGATGAAAAAGGCGCCGCCGGGGATATCCGGATTGCCTTTGACCGGTCCCAGTCCGACGATTATTTCGTCCGTACCATTCCCATCCAGATCACCGCAGGCCGGCCGGGTTTCACCGTTGCCCCTGTTGTAATCCAGCCATCCGGTCTGTAGCCACTTGACATGTTTCAACTGGAGGTCCACCAATTTAAAAACCGCCATGCGGCCCTCTCCGCCGGGGCCGAGCCCGATAATGATTTCATCGATGCCGTCCCCATCCAGATCACCGCAGGCCGGCCGGGTTTCGCCATTGGTTTCATTATACTCCGGCCATTCCACCTGGCCCCAGGCGATGACGGAAAAAGTGTCATCGAGCACCGCAAAATACCCGCCCGGAATGCCGGGAGCCTCTTTTACCCGACCCAGTCCTACAATGATTTCATTCCGGCCATCGCCGTCAATGTCTCCGGTGGCAACCCGCATTTCCCCGCTGAGCCTGTTGTATTCCGGCCAGCCAATATGAACGGGAAGCGCGGCTTCCCCTGCCTGGGATGTCAAGACTTCGATCCAACCACCGCTGCCCGGAAGCACGCCGCTGCCGGCAAGAAGATAGCTGGAAACAGCATCCGGCTGCTGAAGGAGGCTGCTGCCTGCCGGAGGATTGCTGGAAGAAACTTCCATAGAATGATGGATGAGCATGGTCTGTGTTCTATCTTTTTTAAAGATGGCGGAAATACTGTGATTGGCTTGAACATTGGAAAATGTGTAAGACGTCACTGCTCCGATGGATTTTCCGTCGATAAGTACCCTGTAAACTTTATAATTTTTATTGGCCATAATCGTAAATACCTGGCTGGCACCTTTTTGAACCTGCACATTTCCGCTTTGAACCTGCACATTTCCGTAGATGCTGCCCCCGGAGCCGGCAGATGCGCTGATTGTGTATGTGCTGCTGATTATTGCAAAGCTTGCAGAGATGCTGTGGTTGGCTGTTATATTGGAAAATGTATAGCTGGTGATCGCTCCCACGGATACCCCGTCAACGGTTACGGCAGACACCTTGTAATTGGCAGCGGGGGTGAAGGTAAAGGTCTGATTCATGCCGCGACTGACCACAACAGGGCCTGAAGGACTTATAGAGCCATTTGCGCTCTGGGAGGGCACCAGCGTAAAACATTCCAGTTCTGTAGAAAATGCGCTCTCATTTCGGTTCGCATCATAGGCCGTTACCGCGAAATAACCGTTTTTTCCTTCTTCAATGCCGGTCAGGGTGAACACAGTGACTTTACCGACATCCACTGGCGTACCGTAAGTTCTGGAAGTCTTTCCATAATACAGTTTGTAACCGGCCACACCGGGATCGGTATTGGCGTCCCAGGCCAGTGTCACCTGAGCTGCAAAGCCCTGTGTACTTCCAGGACCGATGCAGATCAAAAAAAACAGACAGACAAAAAGCGATAATGAAAAGATGGAACCGGGGCGAAAACGTGAAATATGACTTTGATTACGCATAAAACACCTCCATTTAATGCTTTCCGCGAAGAAAGGCATTAAAGAAAGTGCCTTTTCCCGCCCGGCAACCCTGCTACCCTATTCCTAAAGGAATTTAGGTCAGGAGTTTTGCGTCCCACCCTTTCGGATGGTTTGCCTTTATCAGACGATAACGTAACGAAGACTATTGATTTAAAATTATGTATTTCAATAAACATGCCAAAAACAATCATCTTAAAAATAGTCTGTTATAACAAGTTGATAACCTATTGTTTGGCGCGACATCAGGCGAGAAATTCCATGATTTAGCTGAAGACAGGATTCCGATTTACTGGAAAAAGGAAAGACGTCGATGTGTGAAGAAAGGCGATTATGAAGAACGAAAACCGGAGAGGCGGTGCTTTTTTAACAGATCATACAACCTGGACTGGGAAATCCCGGAGAGATTGCAGGCTTTCTCGCGGCTGTCACCGGCTTTAGACAGCAGCATTCGAAGATAATTTTCTTCGGTCTGTTGTCGATATTCGGACCAGGATGGAAATGCTGCATGGACATCCGGCGTTTCAGCTTTTGGCTCCCAAGTGTTTTTCGTACGGCCGGAGTCGAAATCCAGGCGGGTGATCCGGTATGCGGGAGGAAGGTGTTTTGGCACCAGCGTGGGATCCTGTCCGGCTGCCGCCAGCGCATATTCCAGGACATTGATCAGTTCCCGGACATTTCCGGGCCAATGATGCGCATTCAGATGCATTAAAAAGTCCGATGATACGCCTTTCAATCCAAGACCGTAACGCTGACCCATTTCGTGGATTTTATGAACCGTGATTTCCTGCAGGTCTTGTTTGCGGTCTCGAAGCGGCGGCAGGACGATCCCCATGGCTCGAATTCGAAAAAGCAGGTCCTCTCTGAAGTTTTTTTCTTTCACCATTGGGTCAAGATCACGATTTGTTGCGGAAACCAGCCTGAAATCGACCGGTAGTTCCCGTTTGCCGCCCAGAGGGCGGATTCGATGTTCCTGGAGGGTTCTAAGAAGGGATGCCTGAATATTCAGGGGAAGATCGCCGATTTCATCGAGGAAAAGCGTTCCCCCTTGCGCCTGCAGGATCAGTCCGTCCTGCCGTTTATCGGCGCCGGTAAAGGCGCCTTTTTCATGGCCGAACAACGTGCTCTCTGCAAGCGTTTCGGGCAGGGCGCCACAATCGACCGTAATAAAAGGCCCGTTCGATCTTGAACTGTTTCGATGTATGGCCTTTGCAAACAACTCCTTGCCCGTACCCGTCTCACCGGTAATCAGCACGCTGGAGTCCGTAACTGCGGTTCTGGCGATTTCTCCAAGGCAGATGCGAATCGCATCCGAATCCCCGACGATATCCGCCCGGTCGAGAAATACAGGCTGTTTTGCCGCCCCCTTTTCACTGCGATACTGCAGGGCCCGGGCAATGGGAAGGGATGCCTCATCAAGGGTAAAAGGCTTTTGGATAAAATCCCATACCCCGTATTTGAACGACAACTCTGCGCCTCGGGTGTCTCCGGTCCCCGTAATAATAATCACCTCGGGCAATGAAGGGACTTTTAAAAGATCCGGCAGGATCTGCAGTCCGTTTCCTTCGGGGAACTCCAGATCCAGCAGAATCACATCATAGGGGGTTATGGATGCCCGGTTGAGACCTTCATCCAGCGTATGGGAGGCGCAGACCTCATGTCCCATCCTCTGGATCAGCCTGGAGAGGACCATGCAGATTTTGACATCGTCATCAATAATTAATAATTGAGCCATTGGATTCCTCATCCGATTCCTTCTCATATTTTGGGAATAGAACATGGAAAATGATTCCCGTTTCAGATTCATCGCACACCGAGATGGCGCCGCCCATTTGCCCCGCAATATCCTGAACAAGAGAAAGCCCCGGAAAAGACCCTGCTGTGCACGCAGACCTGTGCAACGGGTCAAATATTCGCGCGATGGTCTCCTTCGGCATACCCTCTCCCGCGCCGCCGATGCTCAACAGAAGGTATCGGCCTGGTTTCAGATCCGCTTGCAGGACCTTTTCATCACGCCCCACATCCTGCAGGCGGATCTCAAGCAGGCCGGTCTTTTTCTTCATGGCATGCGAGGCATTGACACATAATATAAGCAGGATTCGATGAAATTGAACCGGATCGGCCGATATTTCACCCTTAAAACTGCCGGAATGGAAACGGATTTCGATCGAAGCGGGCAGCAACGCCCGGATGAGCTTCCTGGCGCCTTTGATGAACGGGACGAGCTGCGATCGGGATTGTCCGGATGCCGGCCTGACGCATGAACGGTTCTATCTGGCCGATTAAATCTCTTGCTTTTTTTGCGGCTTTCAGCGCTTCATCAAGATCTTTTTCCACGGTTGCGCCGCTGCCCAGACCGATTTTGGCAAGCTCGGCAAAGCCCAGAACAGACGACAACATATTGTTGATATCATGAATCATTCCGCTTGAAAAAGCAGCGATTGTCTCCTGTTGGCTTGCCTGTTGAAGTTGCGTTTCTATTACAAGCCTTTCTTTCTCGGAACGCTCTTGTTCCAAGGTTCGGGAGATTTCCCGCAGCATGTTTTCCGCCTTTCGCCCCCGGCGTTTCTGAACCAGAAGCCCGACAATCAAAAGCAGCAATATTGCAACCAGGGAAAGGATACCGGTGATGCACCATTTTTGATCCTCCCATAACGGAGGGTCATGATTCAACCGCCTGTTCTGCGAGGAAGGCTTTTTTTGGGATTCTATGACGGGCTGACTCTTTGGGGATGTCTGGGCATCAATCGTGTTTATTAAGAGGCAACCGGCAAGAACGATCGGCGAAAGAAACCGGAACATGGCAATCGATATGCTTTTGACGGATTTGAAAATCATCGCCGGCTCCTTTAAAAAAAGCCTTTGCCCGGAAACGTTTGCAGCTTTTTGAACTCCGCACCGAGGGGTAAGGGAAAAGGTGAAGAAAAGCTTGTATCTATTCTTAGAAAAATGTACCGCTTCTGTCAATAGCGCATTTGCATCCAGTTGCGCTTGTTCTTGATGATTTGGGAAAAACCATTTAAAATGGAAGTGATGCATGGGTGACATTTCAGGTGTGACACACATCCAACCAGTGGTCTGTTACAAGCCATACGGCATTCAGCGGGGAAGTACCATGACAACGTTTCTCACACAGTTTGACAACGACAAAATCGATCTGGGCAACCGTATCGCGGCGGCATCGTCCATTGAAGCGGCGGTGAAATTAACGGACGGATATCTGAGCCAGCTGCACCGGGAAATCTCCGGTGTGCACTCGCTTCAAAAAGCCAGGTACGCGGGCTATCTGATCGAGGTCATTCGATATGCGGTCGGTGCCCTGAATGCGGTTGACAAGCAAGTCAACCAGGCCGAATCCCGGCCTTCAACAATCGGGGCCGAACCGGTCTCAAAGCGTTTCTTCGTCTTCGGCAAAGCCGTGCAGTCGGCCCTGATCCTTGCCCTGCTGATGACGCTGCTGTCCATCAATCCGGCCCCCTGGATTTCGATTCTGCTGGTAGTCATTCTCCTGGGAACCGAAATCTATCTGCATGTCTTTGAATGGAGAGGGTTTGTTTCAAGGAAAACTTCTGCTGTTAAAATGCCGGATGAAAGGCCTTACATCGATATTCAGCTTAAAATCACCCATGTTCATGCTTTTTTGAATTGCATCGCCGATGCCCTGTCTTATGTCGACAAAGCCTTGAATGAACCGGCATCGGAGAAAGCGGGCGGTTTCCTTGAAAAGCAAACGCAGATTCTGAAGCTGTTTCAGGACCTGTTCGAGGCCAAGACCTTTCATGACGGCGAATGGGCCTTAAAAAAAATTCCGCATATTCAGGCGATATTATGGGAGCAGGGAATTGTCGCAAAAGAATTTGATCCGATGGATGCTGCGGATCTCCAGTTATTTGATGTTGAACCCGGCGCCGATTCCTCGATTAGCTGCCATGTAACCATCCGGCCGGCATTCATCAAAGGAAAACGCGTTCTGCTTCGCGGCCGCGTTGCCGCGCCTTTTTAGAATCCGGAGTTGATATGCATAACACTGACATCGAGAACATTGACATCGTGGGGTTTGATTTCGGACATGGAGAAACCGCACTGGCCAGCGTGTCCTCTCTGGCCAATGATGCGGAACCCGAGATGCTTGAAATCTTCGCCAGAAAAAGCCAGGTGACGGCGCTGGCGTTCAAGCCCGGCAGAGGCGACCTGGTCGGTGACCAGGCCCTGAAGACCACGGGGATCACCGAGCTTCACATCGGCTTTAAACCCATGCGCCACAACCTGAATTCCCCGGAACATCAGCGTATTGTAAAACGCTTTGTCAGAAAATATCTGGACATTCTTGAAGAAAATGGTCAGATCGGCGGACCGGAGACCACCCTTTTTGTTGTGGGGTCACCCTCCGGCTGGTCAAACGCCGAACGCGCCGCATACGCGGATATTCTGAAGCAGGCCGGCATGCGGCGCGTCAGCGTTGAAAAAGAATCCAGGGCCGCTTTTCTACACCTTAAGGAGTCCAGGATATCCGAAGTGGATGCCGAGCGCCTGATGCAAAACGTGCTGATCATCGATATCGGTTCCTCGACAACGGATTTCACAATCGTAAGCCGCATGCAGGCCCGACCCATCGCGGATTTCGGCCTGAATCTGGGCGCAGGTCTGATAGAAGAAATGATATTTGAAAGAACCCTGCTTCGCATGAAAACGGAAAATCCCGATGAACTGGAGCGACTTGAGGCTGTTTTTCAAAAATTTCCACATTTTAAGCGCCAGTGCCTCATTGCCTGCCGCGAAGGCAAGGAAAAATACTTTTCCATTCCCGAACTCTACATGGCGAAAGACCAGCCTGTGGATTGCAGTCTCAAATTCAGGACCCTCAAACCCCCGATTGAATTTGAGCCCTGTATCCATCAGGGCGAAATGGAGAAGATACTGGCCCTGCCCATTGCGGCCTTAAATGGCCAAAGCTGGAAAGACGCGTTTCGCGCAGCCCTGGACCATGCCGGAAACCAGATGGATGCGGCCGGACCCGACCTGGTCGTTTTAACCGGCGGCGCTTCCAGAATGGATGTGGTCCTTCAGCTTTGCAGCCAGGTGTTTTCTTCGGCGCAGAAGATCATCCGGGGCCTGGAGCCGGAATTCACGATAGCCCGGGGCTTGGCCAGGATCGGCCGCACGGATATTTTATCGAACGGATTGAAGAATGCCATAGAAACCATCGGCGATTCGGCCGAAATCATCACGCTTGTGGAACAGCACCTTCCCGGCTTGATCGACACCTTGGCGGAGCCCCTTGCCGACGAGCTGATTTCCTATGCCGTCGGCCCCTCACTGCATGCCTGGCGAGAAGGCCGCCTGAGGACCCTGAACGACATCCGGCCGGACATTGAGACCCGCAAAATAAATCTGCTGGGCCGGATCCGGGGTGAAGACGCCAGAAAAAAACTGGACGCCTGGCTGAACGACACGCTGCTTCCGTCCCTTGCGGATTTTACGGATCCCGTCTGCAGGCAATTCGATATTCCGCGCAGCGTGCTGGATCTCAGAAACCGGAATATCGCGGCCGGCGTCAGTTCCATCTCACATCCCCCGTTTAACGTGAAACAGCTCATTCGAAGCGATGAAATCATCGTCCTGACGAGCATGCTGGCGGGAATCATCGTCGGAATGGCCTCCGGAGGCACGGGCCTGGCCCTGCTTCACCTTCCGATAGCGGGCCAGGTGATTGCGGCCGTCATTGGCGCAATCATAACTGGCTTCGGCGTTGATGCCGTAACGGAAAAAATCAAGGACCGGGATTTGCCTGGATTTTCCCGCAAATGGGTGCTTCCGGACAGCAAACTGGAGCAAGTCCTGTCGGCCCAGCAATCAAAGCTCCGCAAAGCCATCGCGGAGCAGATGGCGGCCGACTCCGGTTGGAAGAAGAAGCTGGCCGAAGATATCCTCGGCGAACTCAAACAGGTCCTTAACGAACAGGTCGAAAAAGCCGTCATGTGGATCCGGTGAGGCAGCCCGGCAGGGTCCAAGCCACCAGGGGACAGCTTATGAGATCAGCAGGATCTGGCTTTTGGGGGAGCGGGTTTCGCCAGAGGCAATCACCCGGATGGCGGGCGTTCCCTTGACCGGGCATTTGTTTTCGCAGATGCCGCATCCCACGCACTGCCGCAGGTTCACATAGGGCTGCTTGAGACGGAGCCGGTCCGTGCCGAAACCGGCAACATCGGCTTCGCGAAAGACAACGGCTTTGGGCGAGGTCGGACAGACTTCCTCGCAGACAATGCACGCGCCGTTCTCCGTCCAGGGCAGGCATCTGCCCCGATCCACGAATGCCGAGCCGATCCGGATGGGGCCTGCGATCTTTTCTTTGCCGGTAATGAGCTGAATGGCGCCCGTCGGGCAGACGCTGCCGCAGAGGGTGCAGGAATATTCGCAGTATCCCGTGGCCATATTCAGCACCGGAGTCCAGATGCCGGCAATGCCGGCTTCCCCGAGGGCCGGCTGAATGACGTTTGTCGGGCAGGCCTTCATGCACAGGCCGCAACGCTGGCAGCGTTCCAGAAACCGGATTTCCGTCAAGGATCCCGGCGGCCGGATCAGCCGGGGATCGGATGTCTGGTGAATCTGGCCGTCCAGCCGGCTGAAAAGCGGAAAAGCAATGCCGGCCGTAAGTCCGGTCAGCACCGCCCGCCGTCCCATATCCGGGGCATGGCTGCGCGGTTCCCGCCGTATGAACCGGAACGAAAGGGCATCCTCCGGGCAGGCATTCTGGCAATTGAAACAGCGGACGCACTCGGCGGATTCCCATTTTAACCCGGGCCGTGGAGAGGCCGCGCCCTGGCAGGCCGTCATGCACTTATTGCAATCTGTGCACCGGGTTTCATCCTTTTCAAGATTCAGCGGGCTTTTAAAAGACAAAAGTCCCAGCATCGCGCCCAGGGGGCACAGCACGCGGCACCAGAACCGGGGACGAATCCGGTTCAGAAAAGAAGAGTACCAGAACGATCATCCCGATCGCAAAGCCGGTCTGATAGGCCGGATATCCAAAGCCGAGCACCGGGGAGACCATGAGTTCCGCGGCTATAACTGATCAGATTCAGGATTTTGATATCGCTGGCCGCCATGGCATCAAACACTTCCTTGATGCCGATGTTTGCGGCCGGCAGAATGGAAACCGCAAGGGACCGGAACAGCAGCGCGATCGGGTCCAGAAATCCGGCCAGGTTCAAACCAAACAGGGCGGACACCAGACATCATCGCAAGAAGCCCGTATTTCAGTCGCTGGCCGGATGTTTTTTCGTTTTGCGAAACGGCCTGCCGTCCCCTGACAGAAGGATGGATGGCGCCGATTGCGTGGTGAAGGGTACCGAAGGGACAAAGAAAGCCGCAGAAAAACCGGCCCAGAAAAAGAGTCAGGCCGACAATGGCCAGTGCCCACCCGGCGCCGGCCAGCCACTTGTGCGTGGCCATCGTTGTGGACAGCCATATCAGCGGGTCCATGTCAAAGAAAAACATGACAGGATATTTCAGGCGGATGTCCCCGGGGCCGGCGATTTCCTGGGAATAGTCCAGAAAGACATTGGCAGGAAGCCGGGTTTCCATCAGCAGAAATAAAAACAGCAGCAGAAACAGAACCTGCGATAGCCTTCTGAGGTAAATGAGATGCTTTATTTTCACAGCACAATCTGGTAGCGGGTCAGACGGCTGAAATCCGCTGTTCCCAGTCCCCATTTCTGCGCAAGCTGGATATGGGCGATCGCGGACGGCTGAACCTGAAACAGGCCGCAGGCCAGGGCATCGGCTGCAACCGGATCATCGCTTAAGATCAGGCGGTTGGTAACCGCGACATCGGATGCGCTTCCGCCGGAAGGCCCGTTTGCCGTCATGATCCGCACAGCGTCGATCAGGGTGATTGTGGGCCTGAAAAACTGGGCCAGATCCACGATGGTCTGATGGATGTCCTGATGCAGCGCATTTCGCCTGCCGCCGACCGCGCCGATCCAGTTTTTCATCCCCAGGGTCAGCCCGCTGAGGCTGTGGACCTTGGCAACCGGCAGGTTGATGATTTTATCGGCTTCCTTGAACGGCGTGAATACAGGCCAGACATTCAGGCGATGTCCCTGAACATTCATGTCCCGCATGAGGTTGGACAGGGGATAGACCAGATCGGCGCCGGTTTTCTTGGCCACCTGATCGGCGCCGGTAACCGCAAAACAGTTTCTGGCTTCATGGATGGTGTTGTCGGCGATCCGGACTTTTTTGGCCCCGGCTTCCTGGCAGAGAAAAATGACGGTCTCAAGAACGTCCGGATGCGTGGTTGCCCCCAGTTGCGGGGCCCTTGCCCAGGAGACATTGGGCTTGATCACCACCACATCGCCTTTGGAGACAAACCGGGACATGCCGCCGGCAGATTCAAAGAGCTTTCGGGTCAATGCCCTGACATCACAGCTGTCTTTGCTGGACGACGCCTCTGCGATAAACCCCTTTCCCGTTTCCGCGGCAATTCCTGAAATAAGCGTCGGAGCGATACTGTAAAGGACCGCGCCGCCGGCAAGCCGGATGAACTGTCTTCGGCTGAAGCGCGGGGGTTCTGTGTTCATGTTGGCTCCTTTCCTCCAATTGCGTGAGCCGGACCTGGTTCGGCATTTCCCCCTCTGAACAAGGTGAAATCCGGGGGGACGGAAAAGCCCCATCGTCGTTCTACGGTTCAGGTCTACTGGGACAGGGATGGATGGAACTGATGACAGAGTTTGGAGACGGTCTGGCTGTGCCAGGCGCCCTTTCCTGAAAACGTGGGAATCCCCTGCGCTTCCAGCGTACGGGCAGATCTTTTCGTAACTCAACTGTTCTTTGCGCATGGCGCCGATCATCTCGAGAACGCTCTTGCGGTCCATCCCGGGGGTAACGTCATCTGCACGGCCGCCTGTTTTCCCGGCCCCGGAAATGGCCTCCGGTGTTGCAGGTTGAGAAACGCGCACCGGTTTCAAGGTTTCCGCATCAGGAGCTGTACTCTTTTCCGTGCCGGCAGCAGGTGTTGCCAGGGCCCTCTGAAAAAAGCTTGAAGCGATTCTCTCCATTGCAGATGCAATGCGCTCTTCCGCCGTTGCCCGGCGCTCATCAATTTCTGCCTGGCGCCGCTGGCCATCCGTGATATCTCCAAGCAGTTTTTTGATGGCAGGGAAATGGTCTACCGGGGGCGATCTTTGAAACGCGTCTTTTCGGCGGTTGTCATTCGGACCTTGTCTGTCCAGGTTTTTATAGCCGTTGCCATCGAATTGCTTCCGGTTTCGATCAAAGGGTTTGTTTTTTCCGGTCCTTAAATTATGAAGGAAATCATCCATCACTAGGGCTCCTTTGGGCAGGGAGTGGTTAATGTGTCGGTATCGTTTAAAAAACGAAGAAAAAATCGATATACGGCGCGGGGTTGCGACTGATAGATGGTTGATGATATGCGATGACAGGGCATTCTGTCAATAACAGATTTGGGAAACCAGCTCTGACGCACGAATTAAAAATTCAAAGGAGTGGCATGGGTTCGTGGCCCTTTTTCGGTTTCCGGCCTCCTTTTTATCTGATTAAGGAAAGAGCTCCGGCAATTGTCATGCTCTCAACCGCAGTCTTTCCGGCTGTTCGTCCATAGATCCCCATTTCCCGAGACAGTAGGAGGAGGTTGTCCCGATTTTTCGTGTGATCACTTACACAAGCCGGAGCTGAAATGGGGCAGCCAAGCGCTCCATGAGCCACTCATCGTCCAGCCATGGGTTGGCTATGGTATCGCGAATAAAGCGAATCAAACCCCGTATCCCCGTATCCTTGATTATCTTTGCAAACCGTTGCGAGTACCGTGCCACAACATTTAACATGTGGCCTATCCGCATCAGGTAGTGGTATCCCTTCATGGCATTCCAGTTGTAGGAAAAGCAGTGCTCGTACTGGTACCCGTGGTGCTTTTCTACCAGAATGCCTGTTTCGATGTCCCAGCGCGAGCGTGCACCCAAATTGCATCGCTCATGAAGATTCCACCGGGTCAAAGGTTCGCTGGACAGCCAAACGTGCCGACTGCTTTTTTCAACAAGCTCTGCGTTTATTTTGTCGACCTCTTGCCAGCTCTCTTTGCATTCAACCACGTGCAGAATCTGTCTTTTCTTTTCATTCGGTCCGAAGCTGTACTCGATATGGTTTGCCCACTTGAAAAACTGCCTTCTGTTGCCCCATGTACAATTGTAACGATTTGTTACCTCAAGTCCCGCAAGCGCCTCGAATTCTCTGATTACCGTGGGCAAAGCATCATCCTTTAAAACGATCATGAACTGCCAATTGTTTTTACGGCAAATCTCTACCACGGGACCTTTGGCATAAAGTCCGTCGAGCAACAATCATCATTTTTAATGCAGGAAAAGCCGACTTCAGGCGTGCGGCCAGCCGATAAAATGCCTTCAGCTCACAGTCCTGTTTATCATTGCCGGTGTCGCCTTGGGTATAGCTCAAAAACTCGCTCATCAATGGAATGCTCATGCCGCCGTGAAACGCCAGATTGGCTTCCAAAACATAAACATGATATTGCAGCTGTGCTCCATCCCCTTTTTTGATGTTACGTTCCAGGCATTCTTCATCCCAGAGCCAGTCGCGCTTTAATTTGCCGGTGCCGTCTATGGCAATCGGATAACACTCATTGATCAAGTATCGGCGAAATTTCTTTTTGCGAATCATCTGTCGAACCAACTCAAGCTGGATGTCCTCGATTTGACTGACATCAATATCCGACAACAGACGCTTTAGCGTGTCATGATGCGGCAGATCTTCTATCTCCGGGAAGAAAAACTTCAGATTCTGCCAAAACATCGGCCGGCTCATCTCCCTGTTGGCCTCTCGACAAGAACTCATCTGAAAAACAAAAGTCAGTATCCCATAGATCATAAGTGCCGAGAGCTTGTGCTTTATCTTTTTAGGGTTTCTCGGATCCTGGATCTTGGACAGCCGCTTGAGCAGCACGGGCAACTTGGCGCGAAAAATCCTCACCTGCTCGGCTACCGCCTCATTGCGGGCACAAACGCTCCTCTTCTACGCTGCTGTATGCACATTTGTGATTTGAAATCGTAGCATGAGAGGGCGCCTTCAAGCCCTTGGCTTTCTCGATCTTGACGCAATTTTCTTTGCGCCTCTTTGTATTCCTTTCTTTTTGCTTTGATCTGCTCACGATTGGGTCTGCGGCTGGGCTTTGCTCATCCGACTGCCCTCCCAACCGAATCCTGTGAACATAAAACTTCTCGAAAATTATCCACAAGCGGATAAACGAAAATCTTTTTCGGACTCGTTGTGTAATGCTTGTCCTGTCGTACAAGACCTATTCCACTGCTCATCCCAAGATGCTGGAAATTGGCCGCCCGGTAACTCGTCCCATCAAAATATTGCGGATCGACAAAGCTCTCCAGTAAAACCGGACGATAGCCCCAGCGCTGCTGCCAGTGGTGCCCAAGCTCCCTGACAACCTTGCCCAATGCGTGACTTGCCAGGTACCGGACCTTGACCCACGGAAAAATCAAAAACCTCCCGTTGTTTACAACATAGCTCAGATTTCTCAACCGCTCATTTGCACCCCAGCCGATCCACTGATCCCTGGCTCGTATTGCCTTGGCGGCTCCTGAAAACAGCATGCAGCCCAGTATGGACTCTGGGCTCTCCACAAAATAGCGAAGATGATATCCAAATGGCTGCTTATAGCCCAGATAGTGATAACGGCTAAGATATTCATTGAAAAGCGATGTCTCTTCTTTCTCTGTTATAACTCTGAGTCTTACCGGACCTATGTCCGAAAGCTTGCCCATTATGGGCTCTCGGACCTGAGTTGCGCCGGTTGCCACCGGCTGCTTGCAGCTCCTTGTGCAAGTTGCCACGCTTATCGGGTAGTTGTATAAGCCCTTGAGCTTCCAACCGGTTGAGCAACTTCAGGCAGGCATCCACCTTGTTGCTGCCCGAAGCAGTATGCCAGCCCAGATGCTCACACACCGTTTGGGCCAGCTCTTTTCGGCTCAGTCGCCAAAATGTCTCAACCGTCTCACGAATTTGCTTGAGTTCCTCAGTGTTAATTTCCCGACCACACTGGACTATCACGGTGACCTCCCCTTTTCAAGCGTAGCGTTTTATTGGGCTGTGTGTTCACACACGCCCATGCCACACTACCAAAAGGCCACCTGAATGTCTATAGTTATTTTGCGACAAAAAAAATTCGCCTACAGGTCCGGATCACTGATATCACCCAA
>CAWKLD010000022.1:0-98863 GCA_963850225.1 uncultured delta proteobacterium | reverse complement strand
GGGCCAAAAACAAGCTGTCATGATTGTAGTCCGTTAGCATAACCGGCCTGCTGTCCTTTTTAGTAAGTAGCAAGGTGATGAGATGACGAGTAAAACCAACCAGACAAGCCCAAGTGGCGAGGCTTGCCAGAAGAACTCCGCCATATCAGCAAAAACTTATACCCCGCCGCAGGAGACTATGATGAGTCAAGGGTTGCTGTGATTGCTGAGTTGCGGCGAGAGATTGAGCGACTTCACGAGGCAGGTGAATAATGGCATCACCGCAAATCGAAGCAGGCTACACCAGAATTGCCAATGAAATTCTTGACGCCCTCTGCCGAATAAGAATACCGGGTGAGGCCCGACAGATTTTGGACTTTATTATCCGCAAAACCTATGGTTGGGGAAGAGCGTTGACCGGATTCCGTTAAGCCAGTTTGCAGATGCTACCCGGATTAAAAAGCCAAATATCATAAGAGGGATTAAAATTCTTGAGGCAATGAACATTGTCATTATCGAAAAAGATAACGAATCGTTATCGAAAAAGATAACAGGCATATCAACATACCGAATTAACAAGGAGTTTTACGATTCATGGCGCCCATTGTCGAAAAAGATAACGTTATCGAAAAAGATAACGGCTGTTATCGAAAAAGATAATGAATCATTATCGAAAAAGATACCCTCAAAAGAAACTACAAAAGAAACTATTCAAAAGAAAACCTTCTTGTCGAACTCTGACGAGATTCGACTTGGTGAATTCTTTTTTCTGAAAGAATCATCAAGAACAAACCCAATTTCAAGAAACCGAACTTCCAGACCTGGGGGAAGGCCTTTTCTTTGATGATGACTGTCGATGGAAAATCACCGCGAGAAATTGCCGAGCTGATTGACTGGTCTCAGAAAGATTCGTTTTGGTGGCCGAATATCCTATCTCCGCAGAAGCTCCGAAAACAGTGGGACCAGCTTGAAGCCAAAAAGGGTGGAGCCCAAAACAATCATTGGGATACGATCCTACCGATTATTCTCCAGAAAAACTCGAAGAGGCAATGCGATGAGTACACAAAAAATGCACATCCCGCCACACAACACTCAGGCTGAAGAGGGTCTACTGTCGGCATGTCTTAATGGATACTTCCCCCAGAAATCTTTGACATCCTTACTGGCGACAATTTTTACCGAACTGCTAACAAGCATATTTTTAACGGCATCAAGAATTTGTTTAATCTAAAACAGCCAATTGACTTAATTATTGTGCACGCGAACTGTGTTGCCCGTGGCGAGGCCGAGGCGGTTGGGGGAAAGCAAGAACTTATGCGTCTCCTAAGCGATATCCCTATCCGTAAATCCTGTTCAATATGCCAAGATTATAAAAGCCGCATCAATAGCGCGTCAGCTCTGCACCATAGCGCAAGGGATTGCCTCAGATTCCTACACTATAACGGATTTGAATATTATGGAAGTCCTGGACTCCGCGCAATCCGCGATCATCGGGGTTAAGTTTGATGCGACGGAAAAGGCATGTATATCTTTTGACGACCTCTGTAACAAACGCTTAGATGATTACGAGCAGATGAGTCATGGAAAGCGGCAGGGTTTAAGAACGGGCTTTCCTACCCTTGACAGATTGACTGGGGGGCTCTGGGGATAAAAACTGGTTATCCTTGCGGCACGGCCCTCGATTGGGAAAACAGCTATGATGATGAATATGGCGATTACTATGGCTCGGAACCATCACCGGGTAGGGATTTTCGAATTAGAAATGGATGCAGAAGAATTGATTGACAGAGCAATTTCTTCTTTGACAGGAATCAACTCAATTAGACTGGCCACCGGAGATATGTCGAACTCCAGAAGAATGGGAAAAAATCAACATTGCAGCTGGGAAAATATCTGAATACAGACTCGACATTGATGATACCGGGGGGCTGAGTATCCACGACCTGAAACGCAGGGCACGAACCATGGTGAAATTAGGAGTTGAAATCATTTTTATTGACCAGTTATCAAAAATAGAGGAGGGAAGGGGAAGAGCCAGTATCAGCAGCGAAGTTATGTAGTGAATGAGCTCATGGCTCTCAAGAAAGAGCTGAAGTTACCTATTGTCCTGTTGGCGCAAATCAACCGGAACGCCGATGCTCGCGAAACGAAGAAACCAATGCTGTCCGACCTGAAGTCCACAGGGAGCCTGGAAGAGGATTCTGATATTGTGCTTCTTGGACACCGGCCACACCCTTACACCCGCAAGGAAGAGGACCGAACCAAAGCCACATGGGAGATAGCGAAACATCGTGGGGGTCTTACTTGGAATATCGAAATGTACTGGCAATTGCGAAAACAACCACATTTACCGAGATTTTGAAAGCAACTTGATTATAGCGAAGCAACATAGTTTTCTGCCAGATCACAACTCGATTAAACCAATACTTCTGTATAATAAATTGCTATGATTCTGATATATTTAAATATGTTGAACGCATGGTATGGGGGGGATATACACAATGAAGCGCAGATTTAACTGCCTTGCGGATTGCAGACGATATCTGGCCGACTGCCTGAACCGGTTGGAAGCCGGAGAGATTGAAAGCAATGGGGTCAGGGTCAGGTCCTATTCAGTCGGGATTTTGTCAAAGATTACTGAAAACAGCGACCTTGAGGCGCGTGTCAAGGCTCTTGAGGCCAAAATGGAGGGGAGACACCATGAGCACATTTGAATCACGAATCAAACGGCTTGAGAAACGCCAACCGCGCATCTGCATGGCTGGCGGGAGGTTTTCGGATGGCCCATCAGTTGACTGGAACGGCACCATCTACCCGGATTGACCTGCGTTCAGCGATGCACTTGGAAAATTTGGGTTGCAGGATGAGCGGTTTATCATTCTGGCACATAAATGAGTCGATACGATTTTGAAAGGAGTCGGCATGAATTTGAAGGTAAGAATTGATCGGCTTGAAAGCCATCAGGAAACCAATGAAGATGTAATTCCGATGACTGGTGGTTTCGACAGATTTGGTCCAACCGACACCATTGAACAGTGGTTTGTGGCACGTGATAAAATTAATGCAGAGTATCGGAGATTGAAAGGCCAAAACGAATCGAGTTTTTTACCATAAGGCCAGGGCGTGATTGATCGTTCTGAGCGACTACCGCTTATTGGAGTATCAGAACCCTGCTTATACTTACATGGAAACCGGGTTTTGTCATTTCTGCATAAACCCCCTGATTTATGTTACGCAAAAAATGGTTAAATAACGGATCTGCTATGAATGCAAAACTGATCCAGGAAATAAAGCTCGAAACCCAGGAGCATCCAGGTGCACCTGTCCTTTTGGCGGATCTGCGGAAGCGCCTCCCATGGATGCGAAGGGTCATTTTCGACAAGGCAATTATCGAGCTGGCGAAGTCTGGCCGGTATTTCCTTTCAAAACATGTTCGCTCGGAAAGCTCAATAACAGCGGGATTATCGCTGATGGTTTCAGATGGTGAAGGCGGATATTATTATGCCATCAATCCCAGTGACGTTGCAGTCGCGGCACTAATTGCACCACAGCTGGCTCAGGGACCACCCAGAAAAGGCAAGTCCCCATTACTCCAAAAAAATATTCATGATGCCGGGAACCTGGCCACCAGAAAAAAGGGCCGGCCACCTGTCCATGAACATATGCGGCGGGTCCAGATCAGACCGGGGTACCGAGTTCCGGCATGGATTGCTGACTGGATGAAAGAACAGGGTGATGTTGGTCGGGTGATCGAAATGGCTGTTGTCGGATTTTACGGATTGATGCCTCCGAAAACATGACAGGATGAACACGTTCTCAGATCATGATGCGGGGATTTCTTTTTTGTTCTGGAGTTATTCATTCACATCCAGGAAACGCTTAACCATGGGCATCTGGGGCACATAGATAATATTGACTTGATGATTCATACCGGATATTTGAGAAGGCGCTATGCCTGACCGGAATCGAAAGACCGGCGAGAACTTGCTTAACATGGTAAAGGGCTAAGGCGCATCCCTTATTGGAGGCTAACATGAACAAACCCGAATCAGGGGATGTGAGCATCAAGGTCAACGACAAATAGTCAGGAATTGATTCTGAAATTCTGATTCTGGGCTATGATCCCGAAACGGACAAATATACGGTCGATATATTCAACGTCAGCGGAAACCTCATCGATCCTCACCGAATCATAGATGGCGATCTTATCCGAACGATCTTCCGAAAACGGTGATGGGCCGGATCGGCTTTGCCAAAAAGAACCAGGCTACAGATCACCAAGGCAGGGTTATTTATTTCTGACCCATGCCAGTTCATGCACCGGGACGTTATTGTTCGTCCTGCGCAATTACAGATGGCCGGATTATTATTCACATCATCCGGGATGGTCAGATATCGGTTATCATTTCGACCCCGATGCCTGATGGCTTTATGATTTCTGGGGGAATATTGGTCAATGACCGATCGCCAATCGCTTCACCATGGTCACTACAGCTCATCGGGAAGAGATAGGGTGGGCTTTTCCATCTGAGAACCCTATATAGGAAATGGATTATTTAGAATTTTGGAGGATATCCGTACCAGCACTGCTCGGATTGAAAAACTTTGGCGTAGAGATGGGAGAAATCTTGCGAGTTGATCTCATCCTTGGTAGAGCATATCATATTGTCCAGATTTTGAGGACCGCCACCTTTCGAATTCTTTCGGTATTGTTGACATTTCCGGACCACTCAAAACTCAAGAATAGGTCGAGTAGACCGGGGCCTCCCGTGGCTATAGGCTGAAGTTTGTATTCTCCGTTTGCCGCCTGGTTTCCCGGCGGTGCCACAAGATCACAGCCATACCTTCAGTTGTTCCCCGGCCCCTCTGCAGATCCGGACAAGCGGATTTCCCATACATCCGGCTCTTCGGCCAATTATTCAGATAGCCTCTAAACTACGATGCGGACTCAGGGCCTCCACCTCGCATTAAAGATAACAATCTCTTATCCGTGTCAGGTCAGTGCTCACCGATTCTCACTCTTTGCATAGTGTCGATGTTTCCCCTTTCACGGGCAATTGACCGTGGAGACCTTCGCTCAGCGGGAATTAGCCGCTTCATCGCTAAACCATTGCGGTCGTACTGGTCTCCATCCCTCGCATCGGCGCCTTTTGGCCGCCTCCTTTTACGTTGGTCGGCCATACTCGGTTGCTATCCCTACGATCAGGGATGATTCGCCAAGGGCCTTTGGGTTGTTTTCCGATGCTCGCCTGGTTACTCCATCGTCGTTGTCATGCTCGATGCTGTCTGCGACCCCGGGGTGTCGGTCGGCACTCGTCTCTATCGCACCTTCCGTTTTGCCTGCGCCTATTATCAAGGGATCGGCACTTTCCCAATAATTCATATTCTCGGGGCTATGTGTCAGATTCAGGGCATACACCCTTCACCTCGCTTAACTTGCGTATCACCCCAAATAAAGGGCAATACACTACCGGGCGGTTGACTAAACCTTACCCGGGAGGGACTATGCTTTCGCTTTTCCCTCGCAACGTTGAACCAGAGCCAGGTTCAAACGATAACATATCCTTGAGCGGAGCTTTTTGACTCACCCAGTACTTTTCTGACCATTTCAGCAAGACCCCCTGTTGCGACGAGCTTAAAACGCTTGGAACCCCTTCAGCCCATGCCTGAAAGTCATTCAAGTCTTTAGACACACGCCTGTTTTTGGAGATCGATAGAGATACGCGTGGAGCAGCTTCGCACGGTATCGTATGTTTACGTTGCCGGAACTCAAGCCTGAGAGGTTTAATAATATCTGAAGACTTAAACCATTAAGTCTTTGCGCTTCGCACGAGAGCCTTGAATTCGGTTTCCCGAATTATCCGGATTGAATGACCTTCAGCTGCAAGTTCCTCGGCTTTGCGATGCTTTGAACTCTTTTCGTGTCCGGCGAGTTTCGTCACGTCTTGGTCTCCGACAACAAGAATCGTCGTTTTAATTGTAACACCTTGATCGACATGACAGCCGATATTTGCTGCAAGATCCGCTGCTTCATTTCGGTGAATTCCAAGTTCTCCAGTAAATACGATGACTTCTCCGAAGAGATCTCCCTTGGGGTTTCCATCGCGTTGAATGGATTTTACTTTGTCATGGATCGGTTCAGATTCAGTGCTTGGGTGATGTGTCTTCATGGTTAACTCCTAAAATAGATTGAGTTTAATTTATTTTCAATTAATCCTTTGAGCCTCTTGCAAAATATTCAATTTTTCGCTCTCTCATTCTTGATGGAATGCTTCGTCGTTCATCAAAAATAAAGCCACTTTCAAGAGTTCCATGAGAGCGGCTGCTACTACCCCGCCCGCAAGAGCCAGGAAAAAATCGTTCAGGGAGAAAGCGCCGAAGCGAAACAGGCTTTTGAGATATGGTATCGTAAGAACAAGGCACATCACAGCAGCGGTTCCAGTCATGACCCATTTGAATGCAGTATTTTTCTCTCTCAGCATACTTATGCTCGATCTTGTCAAGGAACGATTTGATAGAATCATTCCAAGGTTACTAACCACAAGCGTCATAAATGCCAGTGTCCGAGCCGCATCTGCAGAATGGTCATGGCGTATGAATAAGTAAACCGCAATGGTAACAGCCAGGGTAATGCCGCCTTGAAAAAAACATTTAAAAACGGTCGACCGGTCAAATAACTTTGCATTTATACTGCGTGGCTTTCGTTTCATCACGCCGCTGTCATCTTCGTCCGCTTCGAAGATCAGTGTGCATGCAGGATCTATAATCAGCTCAAGAAAAACAATATGCACTGGGAATAAAATCAACGGCCAATTCAGCAGTACCGGTATCAACGAAAGTCCTGCAATCGGTATATGAACCGACAGGATGAACATCATCGCTTTTTTGAGGTTATCGTATATTCGTCGCCCCATACGCACTGCCGTTACGATGGAGTTAAAATCATCATCAAGGAGCACTAGGGAGGCGGCCTCACGTGCGACATCGGTGCCCCGACCTCCCATCGCAATGCCGATATGTGAGGCTTTAAGGGCGGGAGCATCATTCACGCCGTCGCCTGTCATGGCGACGATTTCTTTGTTTATTTTAAGAGCCTGGACAATGCGCAACTTTTGTTCAGGCACCATTCTGGCAAAGATGTTCACGTCTTTTATTCGCTGCGCAAGTTGTTCATCGTTCAATGTTTCCAATTCAGTACCCGTAATGTGCTGGTTCGGATTCTGAAGACCAATTTGTCGCGCAATGCTCATGGCAGTACCGGGATAGTCTCCGGTGATCATAATCGTTCGGATGCCTGCTGTGTTGCACTCATCAATAGCCCCTCTAACATTCGGGCGAACAGGGTCCTCAAGACCAAATAATCCAACGAATTCAAACTGAAAATCGTGTTGTTGCTCAGGCAGGTCTTTTTTCTTATAGTGAGTACGCGCCACTCCGATAACGCGCTTGCCTTGATTACTGAGCATATCGATTTTTTCCTCAAGCCATTTTAATCTTGGGGCATCGAAGTGGCAAAGATCGGCAATCGCTTCGGGAGCTCCTTTGGCGGCTATGACCAAGCCATCACCCGAAGCGCTAGTCCACACACGTGACATGGCAAGAAGCTCTTGACTGAGAGGATATTCACGCTGAAGAGTCCATGATGAGTGAAGATGTTCAGTTTTTGCAAGAGTGCGTTCCCAAAGTTCTTTCATGGCTTTTTCCATGGGATCAAAGGGATCGACCGGGCTGGCGAGAATGCTGTATTCGACCACTTCGTGGAATTCATCGGGAAGTGCATCGTTTTTTGTCCGAAATGTAAATACCTGATCTCCTGCCACGATATCGGTAACAGTCATCTTATTAAGTGTCAGCGTACCTGTCTTGTCAACGCAAAGCACTGTTGCAGAGCCAAGCGTTTCGATTGCGGGAACTCGCCGGGTAAGCACCCGATATTTTGAAATTCGCCAGGCTCCGAGAGCGAGAAAAACCGTAAGAACAACCGGAAACTCTTCAGGAAGCATTGCCATCGCAAGCGATAGCCCGGCAAGGAATCCTTCAAGCAGGTTGCCGCGAGTCAGCCAGTATACGACAACCACCAGTGCGCAAAGAACGCCGCCGAAGAGAGCAAAAGTGCGTACTACTTTGCCGGTCTGGATCTGAAGGGGAGTACGGTCTTCTTCGATCGACTGAAGTGCCTTGCCGATTTTCCCTAATTCGGTTCCGGTTCCAATCGCTTTGACAATTCCTGCTGCCTGACCGGATACAACCAATGTCCCTGAAAATGCAAAAGGAAGGTCATCGCCACCCGGTTTTCCAATGACGGTTGATGCGTCTTCGGTCGAAGATTTGCGCACCGGTACCGATTCGCCGGTAAGAAGCGATTCATCGACGGAAACGTTGGTGGCATGAAGCAGTATACAATCTGCGGGAACACGGTCGCCTTCCGAGAGCAGTATGACATCATCACAAACCACTTCCCGCCCAGAGATGCGCGTTTTCTCTCCATTGCGGATGACGTATGCACGGGGGCTTGACAGATCTTTCAGCGCTTCAAGCGCCCTCTCGGTTTTTCGTTCCTGATAGAAGGTTATGCCGATAATGACGAAAACAAAACCAAGAAGCATCAACGCTTCCTGAAATTCGCCTGACAGCAGATACAGTGCACCACAGGCTATCAGGAGTAAGAACATCGGCTCTCTAAGGACTTCGATCAGGATAACCAGAGCGGTCCGTTTTTCCTGGGTCGGCAATTCGTTAAAACCATCCCGTTCTTGCCGCTCGACAACTTCATCCTGCGACAGACCCACTAATTTCTCAAACGATATTCCACTCATTTTTCCACCTTTTCAATGGAGCCCTGTTTTCTTAATAATTTGTCGGTTTAATAAATTCATCAGATAATGGGTTGGATTTTCAGAGATATGTCTGCACCAACGTACTTCTGCAAGAGTCGTCTGTCGCAGCCCTTCAGTATTTTCCGGCATTTTCTGATGCTGGCTGTCGTTTTTAGCCTGGATGAGCACTGTAGATCCGGGATCAAATCCGATGTCTGACCCAAAGATCAATCCACAACAGCATGGCCGATGAGAAGAATGGCTAAAAGTAACGTAATCGGTATTGGGTTTGTATGGATTCGATAGGTGTTTTTTCGTAAGCTTTTGGGAAACACCTTGAACTTAACCATGATCCCCACTCCCGTAATTAAAGCCATTATTGTAAGCCCCCATTCCGGCAGGCCGCTGGCTCTGCATTGAGATGTAGCGGACATGAAATGGATAAATGCCACGCCAAGGGCCAGTGGATTTAAAAAAAAGTGAACCGGCAACAGAAACTTTTTCTGAATTTGATTGAAGCGTTTGAGTCTGTCATTTATTTGTGCCGGAAGTGCAGCAAAGCGGGTTCCTCTGATGAGCAGACTTATCAGAACGTTTAAATTGGCAGCGGCCAACATCCAGGCTGCAGCCTGACCGGTGGCTTCATTTTTATCTTCATTTTTAACATGATTGAAAGCCGTGCTGATGTCTTTGTTTCGTTTTTTGTAACGGTGATCGTCATCGTCGGCAAATGCATCGGGCGCGCAGCACAAGAAAAACAAGGCGCCTGATATCAAACAGACGGTCATGAATAATTTCAATAAAAAACGAATATGCGTCGTCATCTTTTCTCCTTTTCCGCTATCTTGCCGGATTACAATCAAGAATGGCAGCGTAACATGAATAATATTCGGTGTAATCCCATTTGGGTAACAGCTTCAGCCGTTCAAAAAATTGCCTTTTAAGTGTATCCGGTTGTTCAATTTCTGACGGCCCGATAAACAGGATGTCTTCCATGATTAAACATCTGCCACTGTTCACCCTGTTGTGTGTTCCACATCTTTTCCACAGCACCATGCCGTTTCCCTTTATCACAATTTCATAATTTTTCAGCGCATACGAAACATCGATATTGTTTCCATCCGGGCCGTTGGCTTTCAAAGTTGGATCATGTTTTTGATGATCTTCTCTGTGGGGAAGGTAACATTCCGGGATATTTGCCCACAGACGCATTTCATGCTCTGACACCTTTTCCCTGGTATCACAGCGACGGATATGGAAACCGGAGAAGTAATATCGGGTTTTCTGCCAGCAGGGGAAATGTTTAATGTGGTCTAAAAATTCTCCCTTTAAAAAGCCGGGTCGTTCATCCCGCGCAGGACCGAGAAACAGGATCTGCCCCTTCCTGAAACATTTTCCTTCTTTAAGCGCACCCATCCCAAAGTGCATTTCCCACAGCAAATCGTCAGAATTGTTTTCTGTTATTTTATACTCGCCCATTTTGTATATAAAGGCTTTTTTGTGGGTTCCTTTATTTGCGAATGAAATTTCTCTGTCGTTGTATGGTTTAGGTGACAGAGATATCTTGGGCCAAGAAAGAATACTCCGAAATACATGGCTTGATGACTTTTCCGTCTCACGTTCTTCGGGAATGGGGCATTCCTCATGAACCAATGGTGGCTCCATGATGGTATGCTCTTTGTCGGCCGCCATATTCATAAAATTTGGCATATCGGGCACCTTAAATGGCCGCTTGAAAATTGCCATGCTTTTCTGCACCACGAACGTATATAGTGCTTTCTCATATATTTTGAGCACGGAGACTTTCATGTGGATTTCTCCTTTCGTTGTTCTGTGACCGTTGAAGATCTTGAATGCGGATGCGATGATACACATGAACCATCCACACAATGGCAAGAATCGGAACAAAAAGATTCAAAAAGGGGACAATCGCCATTACCGTGATTACGAATCCGCCGCCGTACATGGCTTTTCTGTGCCGGAGGCCCAGTGCTCGGGCATTCGTTTTTCCAAGGTGATATCCTGCCGCACTCTCAAAAAACTCCCGCCCGAGGAGATAACTATTCAGCAGAATGGACACCGCAAAGCCAATGCCAAACACATAGAGCGGCAGGACAAGGATATTGAGGCACACGGCCCATCCGGTGAACTTCAGATCGTGCAGGAATTCAGGCCAAAACTTCAGAACCTGGCGATCGGAAGCATCCGGATAAAACACACGTTCTACGCGTTGAATCGCAGTTTCCTGAAACAGGCTGGAAATCAGCACGGTAAGCACCGGCAGCATGAACCAGCCGCCGATGCCGGTAAGAACGCCGACAGCCCAGTTAAGCAGCGTATCAAGCCACCCGCGTTCAATCGTTACAAATCTGTCTGTTATCCAGGTAACACTTCCGACTGTTCCGACAGTAACGACTACCGCCAGCAGGGCGCATGCGAGCATCAAGCCTAAAAGATTCGCCTTCTTTATTGAAACAAATGTTTTCATTAATGGATACATCGTGTCTCCAACCACCAAATAGATAGCGCCGCAGGCCACCAGCAGCAAGAACATCGGTTCGCGCATGACGTCGAGTGCTATTGTACAGGTTCCCCCCCCGCTGTTTGAATGACGGAGTACGTTGAGGACCTTTTTCTCCAAGAATCCTTTCCGCTTCACGGGAGGTCAGCCCCATTAGTCAGTGAGTATCTGGCTTTCGATCAATTTATTTTCCTGTACCGCTCAATAGAAGTTCCAGCCAGGGTCTTGCCGTTTTAACGAGCCCACTTATCCCGCCTATTTGAATGGTTTCAAGCCATTTGATAATTGGAGGGATGAACATAATTGTCACTGCAACGACAACAATGACAAGAATGGCAAGAACAATGGCTGCTACAGAAAGTGCCATCATCAGCTTTTTGTTGTTTTTCAGTTTTTCGAAGAAATTAATGTATTGTTCAAGGCCCCCTTGATGGTCATGATGGGCATCTCGTTGTCCGCCGTAATAATTGTGATCGTTACGATGATCAGGTCTTCTGTGTTTGAATGAAACATCAAAGCCCAAATTATGGTTCCCCTCTACGTAAAACAGATTGTTGATAAACGTTCATGGCCATGACATTCTGGCCGTCCCCAAGTTTGAGAATACCCCTAGGAGCGCAAACTTCCGGCCGCATTGGGCAGAAAAATGTCTGAGCTCCCAGGGTATTTTCACTGTATAGTTAAGCTGTAAATATAGCTTTTTGACCCCTCTTTTGGGGTAAAATATCTTTGCTGTTAATGAGCGTATGTTAATTTTTTTATGCTTTCCTTCTTATTCGTTCATTTTGATTGCCGGTTGAGTTTATGGTTTAGTTTTATATGAAAATGGATAATTTACTATTTAATTCAAATGGTTGTGGTAGCCATTTTCATTGTTCGTTGTGCCCGTCACGGGCATGGGGGTTAGTCAAACAGTTCGGATACCCATGATTTTCTTTTGTGTTGACCATTATGGTTTTTATCGTGACCATCATGGTGACGGGTTTCGTGCGACGGAGACCGATGGCCGGCATAAAAATTATTCTGCTCTGGTTGACTCCTCGTGGATGTTTGAGCATAAGACCTCTCGATGATCTTGTCTATTTCACCCCGGTCAAGCCAGATACCGCGGCATTGTGGGCAATAGTCGATTTCAACACCTTGTCGTTCCGCGATAATAAGATCAATAGCATTGCAGATTGGGCATTTCATGGTAAATTTTCTCCTTGAGTTTTATTTGTCGTGTAGTTCATGGAAATATTCCAGTTATTTCGATAGCGTTCAATACACTCATTTGTCGTGTATCGGCTACAAATGGCCCGGAAAATCCCGTCGGCAAGAATTTCTGAGGCCAACGGGAATAACAATTTTGGCAAAACCGGGAAGGGCAATCATGACAAATTCATATTGCAAGCACCGTAAAGCCGATGACCACAATAAACCTCTAAAACTTAGTGTTTGTCATGCTGCCAGATATGTATTTGTGATGATGCGTCTCTTGAACGCAGTGAATCACATTCTAAAACAATACAAAGGAATTCGAATCAGGATAAATTTTGAGGAGGAACGAAAATTGAGATGAAAACCAGCGGGGGTTCAACGTAGGGTGTTTGTCCGGGCAGTCTCATTGCTGTGAAAGTATTAATGGCATTGTAGTCAGACGGGGAATATTCCGCACAACAGCAAGCGGATTTGCAATTATCCATACTTTGCTTGTCGGGGTGTTCAGAAGTGAAGATATCAAAAACGTCAGAAGAAGCTATAACATGCAACTCGGTCGGATGCGCAAAGCACACGACCGGAAGGAGAATGTAAACGAGTATGAGGAATATGGATATTGGTTTCATGGCAATTTGATTTTGATCTTATTGATGATCTTTCTGTAAAGATAACTGATATCAGATAGTTTGTCAATCTGTTTGCAGCATTCCTCGCTAAAGTGCTGTATCCGGAGACAATCAAAATCGGCAGGAAACGCTGGTTTAAAATTGATCAAATCAAACTATATCTTAAAATCACAAAGAAACTGGTCAGGTATTTTTCAGTGTAAATTACAGATGATAAAAAAATCAACTTTATCAGCATGGAGCAGCATGCAACTCTTTATGGAATTCCTTGGCGCAAAACGCTTCACAGCACCAGGCTTGTTTTTCGGTTCTTCATCAGACGACGATGTTCAACCCAACTGGTCAAAAGAGAAGCCAGAACGGAGATCAGAATAATTCCACCCACAATGCATAGAGATAGCCTCGTGGAGATATGAATGGACTTGGGCAGGAGCATTTTGGCGCCGATAAACACCAGAACCAAAGACAAGCCGAATTTCAGGAAGCGAAAGTACTCGATGGCGCCGGCCAGGACAAAATATAGGGATCGCAGTCCCAGAATGGCAAACACATTTGAAGTAAAAACGATGAATTCATTTGTCGTGATTCCAAAGATGGCGGGAATGGAATCCAGGGCGAATATCAGGTCTGTGGCTTCCACCATCACAAGAACCAGCACCAGGGGGGTAAACATTCTGCGACCGTTTACACGGGTAATAAAATGCTGTTTATCGAAATGGGGGGATATCGGCAGAAATTTTCGGACCAGCCGTATTGCCATGTTTTTTTCCGGATTTACCCCCTCTTCTTTTGAAAAAAACATTTTGATGCCGGTGAAAACCAAAAAAGCGCCAAAGATCATCAGCGTCCATTCGAATTGTTGTACAAGCGCAGCCCCGGCGCCGATCATTATCCCGCGCATGATCAGAGCACCCAGAATTCCCCAGAACAAGATCCGGTGCTGATAGGGTAATGGCACTCGGAAATACCCGAAGATCAGAGCAATAACAAAAACGTTGTCCATCGACAGGGACAGCTCAACAATGTAGCCCGTTACAAACTCGAGAGCTTCCTGCTGTCCGCGCAAAAATGAAAGCCCCCAGGCAAACAACATGGCCATTGTAAAGCATATTCCCGTCCATAACAGGGCTTCTTTGAATTTGACGGAATGAGCTTTACGGTGAAATACGCCCAGATCGAGCGCCAAAAAGAAAACAACGGCAAGAGTAAACGCAGTCCAGTGCATCCATGTAATTGTTGCGATCATTTTATTTCCCTGTAACGCTCCATAGAAGTTCCAGCAAGGGTCTTGCAGCTTTAATGAGACCGTCAAGCCCGCTTATCCAACTTGTTTGAATGATTTCAATATGAATATAGATATAGATATAGGTTTCATGGCGATTTCGATTTGATCTAAGAGAAGTGCTCTGTGCGTGTAAATCGGTACCCGCACGGCACATAAGGCAAAAGAAGATCGCGATCTCTTAGATCCTTCTCTTCCATGGGAAACAGGCGGCAACTATCTGGTCGTTTCACGTAAATTGAACAACCGATACCGTTATTGCGGCCTTCACATTTACATGAAAACAACGGGCAACCCCAAGCCAGGTGGCAACAAGCGCCGCAACCCCGGCAGGCGCCGTAACGGAAATGCTGCATGGTGCGAACATACCCCGGGCGGAATGTTATCAAATACTGGCGCCGCAACTTTCCCCAAAAAAGCTTACTCCGATACCTTGGAAGGCGATTTAGGTAAATTGTTCTCAGATAATCAATACCAAACATAGAATCAACTCTTATCTCTCAAATGGTTGTGTTCAAAATCGGATTATAATTGGATGCCAGACCTTGTGCCCGAAACCGGCACGCCGTCAACAAAATTGGCGGGTTGTCCGCGGAGGCTGCCTATGGTTGCCTCAAATGCGTAATGCCGGAAACACCGAAGGGCAAGTAGCCTTTTACCCAATCTATTATTCGTCTTACTGTCGATGGTTCATCCATCTTTTGAGGTGACTGTACGATTTCAAGCAATCGTTTTGCCCTTGCTTCAGGTGCCGGATGACTTGACAGGAAAGAGTGGTTATTGCCGAGCGTCGAAAGCTTTTTTAGGGCGGAAACTGCAAATTCGACATCATGCCCGCCATTTTTCAAAAACCAAATGCCGTAGTCATCCGCCTCCCGTTCCTCCTGCTGGGAATACTGAGCATTTAAAAGGTTTTCAATAAATCCTCCCAAATTGGAATTGGCAATTTCTCCGATCTGGTTTCGCTGAGAGGCGATGCCTTTGCGGACGGCGCTTCCGGCATAGGCAAACATGATTTTTTTCTTGATGTGCTTTTTAACCACATGGCCCATCTCGTGCCCGATAACAAAAAGCATTTCTCCGTCATTCATCATATCCATCAATCCGCTATAAATCCTGATGGTACCGTCCGCCATGGCGAATGCGTTTACTTTTGGAGAAAGATATACCTTGTAATTAAATTCATAGCCTTCCGTTTGGTAATAGTTGCCCACCAGATTTCGAAGTCTTGTTGCATATTCAATGTCCGGGGATGCGATATCGTGTTTCAAGTCCGACTGTCTGGAGACTTCAATCGCCAAACGCCGGACCTTTTCGTCATCCAGCGTTGCGGCTTTGACGGCATCAACACCAGCCTCCATTGCCAGCCTGACATCAGTGTCTTCACATCCTGTAAAAACAAAAAGGAAGAGTATTGAAACAATAATCCGTTTATACATATTCTTAAAAAATCCCTTAAAATAAAAGCTCTCTTGGGTGCAATGTCCGTAAAGCCACATGTGAACTAAACGGCAGTAAATGGCCGTTGCGGTTCATGGGTCATGACGCCATTTGTGTTGATACTGAAAAAGTCTCTTAAAGAAACTACGCACCTTTGTCTCCCGGCCGCTTTCTATAAAATTCAGAAATGAAAATCACTCAGAACGGTTTTATGATTTTTCTGCTTATTAAGGTAGTTGTCCTTGTCGTTAGCCTTCTTTTGACATGAAAAATCATCTCGACCAATTGTCGGAGGCTGTTGATGCGCGGAGTATTTGATTATTTTATTTATTTTGCTGCGGTCCAGCCAAACACCTCGGCAATCTAAACAGCATTCTATTTCAATGCCTTGCCAATCCGACATTAATAGATTTACATCTTTACATGTTGGGCATTTCATATTTTTCTCCTTACACGGGAGTTGGTGATCTTTTGGCAAAATTCTTCAAACAGGTGACTTTTGGACGAGCACCACCCTCCCACGGGTCGGTTTGACAAAACTGTGATCTGGGAGGTGACCTCCACCCTTTCCTCCGGTAGAAAGATTTTGGCCGGACAGTCCCACTGGATGCGAAATTGAATTGAAGGTCCTGCCGTCCCAGCAGATTATTCGCGAACCAGTATTTTGCCTTGATGGCGGAAGGGCAGGTAGGCAGGAAAGAATGATGCTGACTTTGATACTGTTCATCGTATTTACCTCCGACGATCTTGATCAGTTCCCTAAGGTAGCTGTTTTCGCCGGGGATAAATAAAAAAGACCCTTACCCTCGGCATGGTTACCTGGATAAAGGTCTTGTTGACAGGATATCTGTCCCGGTTCCGGGTCTTTCGACCGTATTGACGGAATCCGGGTCGGCCTTTTATCTGGCCGATAACTACTCCCCTTTAGATTTTTGAACTATAATTTGTTCCATTTAAGTTGTCAAGTGATAAAATCCGACCTTTCACCGCGCAGAATTTGTATGGGTGATTTACCCGAATATCTAAAACCAGATTTGAAAACTCATGCTTACTTGCATATATCCTTGAGTTCGGCAATCATTGCGAATACGAAAGGTATCATTCACTCCATTGACGAACCCATCAGTCCGAAATTCAACAAATTTCCATAATCACCCTATGATAATGTAGCCATTTCTGTCAAACGAATTGACACATACCAGTTATTGGCTTTCATACCATCGTGGTCGGCTTGATTTTTCCAGCCAGATTTATTGGCATTGGTACCCATCTATGATGATGGAGGCTTTTGTCGCTGGAAATCCTTATAGCCCCACCCCCCATTTCCATCGTCTTCATCGTCCTGACTGCCTGGTGCGGACCTACAATCTTATCCGTTTGGTTGGAACTCCTTGATTGAGCACAAGATACTTTGTATCTGCGCTCTTGTAGAATCATATGCACGGCTTTTCATCCCAGTCGTCTCGTCCATATAGAGGCGACGATTGATTTCAATCATTATTGACGCTACTCGGCGCTCCTTTTTGTAAAATGCAAGTGGGACCAACGTACCTTTATATGGTCTGTTCATTCCAACGCTGTAGCCCGTTTTCTTGAGGTTCAGCATGATCGTCTGAGCAAGCGCCTTGGGCGTGTGAAATGAATCCGTGCCGATGCAAAAGTCCGGCCTTGGAACTGATTGGTCCATATCGCACTGCAACGGGTGGCTTGGGAAGCTGTGACAGTCGACAATTAGAGCATTTCCACAGTCTGCCAATTCGAGTTTCACTTCCGTCAAGAGTGCTTGATGGTGCGTCTCGTAATAGAGGGATACGAGACCTCTCGTCTCCTGCGGTTGGAGTGTCCGCTTAAGATTCCTTCCAGAGGCAGTGCGGGTGTATATCATCCCCATTCCCACTTTGCTCATGGGTTCCTCCGCGTCGTTTGGAAAACGCTCCACATCCACGAGAAGCCTGGAGATGGGAAACCTCAGTACCGTTGCCTCCGGCCAAGAAAAAAGCTCGTCGGTGAAAGCATCAGTGATCAAGTTCAGCTCTGCAGAAAGTTCGTCGTCTGAGAGCACGATTTGGTCCCTCAAGTTCTCAGGAATTATGTTAGATGAGTGCGGAATATGAAGAATCATTGTGAGTCCCAACACAAAAATCAACAGCGAGTGTATCGAGTCTGCTGAATTGCCTTTTTCGGCCTCCCCAACAATTTACCTACGCTCTGCCTTGTCCATACTGGAAGTTTCCCCATGCGGTCACAGCCCATCCGAGTCGATCAAAACCCGGCCGTGACCCCGCTCTTCCAACCACCAGTAGATGAAGTGTTTTGAGAGCCAACTGGCTGCACGCTCTGTCGCAAGTTCCTGCAACGTTGAAGTGTAGATGACTGGAATGCCGAACTTCGCTTCGATTGCGTCCAAAGTACCACAGACGGCATTAGGATGGACCTCGGTGGGAATGTCGAATTGCTCGAATCCCCCCTTTATGTCCTCCAAGGTCGCTTCGACCAGAATGGCCTTCCAACGAAACCTGGCGAGCCGAGCACAGGCAGCAAGGAACCGCTGTCGGTAGGCCACAGTGCACGCTGCCACATCCGAGAGGGTCTTGCGCTCCAACGAGAGGAGTCTCTCCATCCCTTCCAGCGTGTAGTCGCCCGTCTTTAAGGTGGCTCGTCGCTCCCCGCCAAACCAGTTCGAATGGTTTGCATAGAGAGGAAATGGCGCCCGTTCCCGCGTGTCCACCAAGACGACTGGTTTGGGAACGCGTGCGCTCCGTGTAATGCTTCGTCCATCGCGCATCACTCGAATCCGTTGAGTGCTGGGGGATACAAAACAACCGTCTGTGACACTCATTTTTATCCTTCTACAGAGGCGGAAAACCTTACTCAGGAAAACCTGCGGTCGTTCCTTAGGTTATTCTCGAACGTTCCAGATCACCGGACAGGCGTAGATTGCGGGGTCCGAGTAAAACCGGCAGTTGGACGAATTTATCATATTTGTAATAATCAGGGGGATATCCAAAATCATCATTATTTATTTATATCTTCAGCAGGTTATCAATCTTTATGCATGGCCTTAGTATACTGTTGCCTTTTGTCGCTTGTATTCGATGATGGCTTTTTTACTCACTAAATTGAAGAGGACAGAAAATGTCGATGAGATATCCCGGCGTGTTGACTTAAATACTTCAATGTCAGATTCGATGGGGCTCCTGTAGAGGAACACCCTGATATCGTCCCCGTTTGTGACAAGGAAATATGGGGTACCCAAGAACATCGCATAGCTTCTGGCCTGGCCAATGTGGTCTGTAAGTTTTTTACCAATATTCTTTGCTTCAACCACCATAAGGGCACTGTCTTTGCTTCGGTTCAGCCCGTTGAACAGAACAAAATCGGCCTCAGTCTTCGTCTTTTTGACGCCCACAATCTGCTCAACAGGATAACCGTCTGCACGGTCTTCCTCGGAATAGCCAAGGCGCTCCAAAAGGGGCAGAACAAAACGAATTTCTACTTCCTTTTCACTGTTGAAAAATTTCAAGGCGATAGTGGCAAGCCAAGCATCCGGGGCTAAGTCTTGATTGTTTCCCTCAGTGTCCTCTTGGTCTTTTAGAGAGAAGTCTCCAACAGGAAGGTGTGGATCTGTCACAGAGAGCACTACCCATCCATCGCGTTCAACTTCGACCAGGGAAGGAGAAATCAAAATCCCCGCTTCGGTGATGCACTTATCCATTGCCTCAATCCAATGACACTGCCGAGTCTTGTGACCAAACATTTTCAGAAGGGTTTTGAGAAGCACTCGTTTCGATTTCTTTGGCGAATCGTTAATGGCTTCTCGTATTGAACTTGCAACCTGGGTTTTGTCTATCTCCGCCATGCTCACGGCTCCTTTTCACTTTCTCATTCTAGACTACGCAGTCTTATGTGCTGTGGGCAGAATTGACGCCCAACTAGTGCTTAGGCAGTAGTTGTGTATCATCTGTAGGGAGTATCCATTTAACTCAAGTTGATGTATCATCCTCTGTGTGGACGAACAGAGATCACATCCAGTCTGTGGCATTGACTGTCCAAAACCATCCAAGAATTTGATGAATGGTTCGCAACCGAAGGTATTAATCCGACAACTAAATACATTGATATTAGAAAGGGAATTGACTTATAAAACATAGCAAACATTGAATCTGGCATAATGACTATTTTATAGTGTTCGTCTATTTAATCGCCAGTTTAATATAATCCGGTCTTGCATGTCATACTGAAAGGCAACATGGTTTAATCGGGCTTCTGTGACATAGGAAAAGTGATAGCCCTATACTCCGATCCAGTCTGAGAGTTCGGCAAAAAATCTTTGTGCATAATCAATAAATTCATCATCGCTGAGTTTGTAAACGAATCGTTTTAAGAAAAGTTTCCTGTCGCCCAGGACACAAAAACAAAATACGATGTCTATGTCATGTGTCGCATATTTGATGCATTCGGCAAAGGCATTCATGAATTTCTTGAACAGGCTAGGCAGGGTCTTGGAATTCGACGATGACAGTAGGTGAAACCAGTTTCCAACCAGGTTCTCCCGAACAAGCTTTTCGATGTCCTTCTTGATTTGGTCTTTACTTGCGTTATGAGCTTTGAATTCAATATTCGCAATACGTTTAAGACCATCAGGGTGTAATTCATAAAGAGCAAGATCAGTTCTCGCGCTCAATGGCGTAGAACCAGTTTGGATATAAGTTTCGACTGTTGGTGCTTCCAGGGCATAGTAGTAGCTAGTGTCTTGCAGCAGGGTGCAGAAGACATGTCGCGCTTCCTGTTCGCTTACACGTGTTGCTCCTGTCCGAAGGTCAGGAAAGATCATTCGTGGCGAAAGTCCGGTCGGAGCCTTCGTAGGAGATGCGACGTTCCAAAGCCCGTATGCTGCTCGACGATCGAGCTCAATGAGATCATCCGTTATCATTGTGATTACCTGTGGTCTTATCTCTGGGTAGCAATATTTGCACTGATTAGAGCATAAGATGCGAAGTTCTAGGTTTCTTAACTTCTAAGTATGAACTTGCTTATATTATGGTCGTATAAATATCCGTGCTATATGTCAATGATATTCTTCTGTTGGTGAGAGGGGGCCTCCTCCCCAATTGGACTGCTCATGATCGGCCGTCCTGGAGCATTCTGCGGAGCCTGGCATAAATATAACACTGCCGTCATTCCTGAGAACCAGGGATCCATTTTCATGGAATGAACGTCGAGGAATATCATGGGCTTCTGTGGAAAGCACAGTCGGTGCACTTGGCATATCCGGAACTGGTATAGGGAATAACCCATTTCGGAAACACCCCGAAAAATACCGATATACAGAAGGGGCCATGTGCCATAATATTGATCACATCAAACAAATCCCAATGGCGCGGGAATTTTGAACCCCTGGAAGGGCGGCCATGCCACCAGTAGCCACTGCCCCGGATCCTTCTCAGAAAGACACACCATTCGATTTCAACTTGTTCCAGCCATAAACTTTGGCCTTCGCCCTTTCTGGGTCGGGCTGAAATTGCTATTTCATGTAAAAACCGTCTTGGCACCCTGACGATTGGGGGGTCCTTTGACTTTCGAGGCATACTCGGCAAGGACCTTGATCCGAACGCTTCTCCACGAGCATCTCAGGAAGCCAGGCAGAGATAGGGCTGACTCTTACATCCCCGGGTCAGGTTGAAAGTATGCAGGCGGTGCCATTTTTGTTTCTGGAACTATGGACTGGCGTAGCCTGTGGCTCGCCTCTGGCAAAGTCCATGAGGATTATCGCAAATACATTATCAAAAAATTCGGAGAAGAAAAGGGAGGAAAGCTTTATGACACAGCCTTCAAAGAAGGGGACAGATGGATCCAAACCAGGTCGGGGACGCTTCGCTGCACCTGTGGCCGGAGGAGCTGCCGGGGGAATCGTCCAAGGATTACCTGCTTCGGGAAGCCAAACCGGACAACCTCAAGGCGGGGCAACGAATACAAATATTCCAACCAATGTCTCCGGAGGAGCATTACCAGCTTCTGCACGGCGGGGAGGAGAAGGAGCCGTCCCAAGAACAGCCACCGGCCAAGTAGCACCTGCGGCCCCGGGAATGGTCGCCGCCCAAGCGGCGCCCCTCCTGCCAATTCTTACTCAATATCAAGACTTCCTCCCTGGCGTGCTCAAGACGCTCGTCAGGGTAGGGAAGATCTCTCAAGATGAAGCTTGGCCAACATCCTTGTGTGTAGAGGGGCTCGAGCCCAGACTGAGGTCCAACAGGTCTCCGAAACCGCAGGCATAACCAAATACCCTGCATCAGGAAAACCGCTCTGGTTTTCTTTTGGCCTGACCGATGATTCACCACAAGGGAAGCGCATGACCTGGACATCTGGAGCGCAGACACTACCAGCAAGAATACGTCTTCTGTCGCTGTGGCCTGGATGGAAGGCTTTATTTCGGGGATTGACTGTAAATGATGGGGTTGATAAAGATAACGGTGTAACGTGGAAAAGATTCCTTCATTAATAAAGTTGTACAGGGGTTGTACAAAATGAGGTTTTTGGGCACACCCAAAATCAAAAGGGGTTACCCGCTTGGATAACCCCCTGATTTTATGGCGCGCCCGAAACGATTCGAACGTTCGACCGACGGATTCGTAGTCCGGTACTCTATCCAGCTGAGCTACGGGCGCATAGTATGTTTTAAATATAGGCCAAACAGCCAATAATGTCAATGATAACCTGACTGAGGTTTTACACCAAGATGCAAATCCAGCAAGCGGATATTGATCCGGCAGGCGCTCACGGCTCTGTGATGAAACTTGCGCTTTGCCAGGCAGCAGCGGCATTTCAGGAAGAAGAAGTGCCAGTTGGTGCTGTATTGATTTCAGAATCGGGAGTGATACTGGCCGCGACACATAATCAGACCATTTCATTGTCCGATCCTACGGCGCATGCGGAAATTCTTGCGCTTCGTCATGCGGCCAAACAGACTCAGAATTACCGATTGTTAAACACCACGCTGTATGTTACGGTAGAGCCCTGTATGATGTGTATGGGAGCTATCATTCACGCCCGGGTCAGCCGACTTGTCTATGGCGCCAGAGATTCCAGATGGGGCGCTGCCGGATCTTTGTATGATTTATCGGCTGACAAACGTCTGAATCACAGCCTGGATGTCATTTCCGGGGTTTGTGAAATCGAATGCAGAGAGATCCTCCAACACTTTTTCCGGAACAGGAGATCTATCCCGATCGGTTAGACTGGTGCATTGCCTGGGGCGCTTTGAGAAAATTGCCAGCCCGAAAGGTATTGCCGGATATATTTTTGATTACTTTCTACAAGAAGCCGTTAACCAAAGGAGTGATGCGTGGCAAACATTGTAATCGTTGGAACCCAATGGGGGGATGAGGGCAAGGGGAAAATTGTTGATCTTCTCGCGGATCTTGCTGATGTCGTGGTCCGGTTTCAGGGGGGCAACAATGCCGGCCATACCATGGTGGTTAAAGGAGAGCAGTTCATCAGTCATCTGGTTCCTTCCGGCATTCTTCAGAAAAAAATCTGTTATATCGGCAATGGGGTGGTTGTGGATCCACTGGTGCTGATTGATGAAATGGACTATCTCACCGGCAGGGGAATTGATGTGGGACCGGAGAAACTGAAGGTCAGCGAACTGGCCCATTTGATCATGCCCTATCACAAGTTGATTGATGTTGCCCGTGAGCAGCTTATGGGGAATCAGAAAATTGGCACGACCGGCCGCGGTATCGGTCCCTGTTATGAAGACAAGATTTCCCGGCGGGGCATTCGTTTTGTTGAATTGATCGATCCTGAGCTGTTTAAGGAAAGGCTTCTGTCTTTTCTGGATGAAAAAAATTATTATCTTAAAAACTATCTTTCAACAGCGCCTCTGGACCCCCAGCCCATTATTGAAACTTTCAGCCGGTATGCAGAGCGACTTTTACCTTACGTGACAAATGTTTCAGTGGCACTGGATCAGGCAATATCTTCAGGCAAACAGCTTCTTTTTGAGGGCGCTCAGGGAACCCATCTGGATATTGATCACGGAACCTATCCCTTTGTTACCTCATCCAATACGGTTTCCGGAAATGCCTGTTGCGGGTCTGGCATTGGCCCCGGACGGATCACAGGCGTTATCGGCATTGTCAAGGCGTATACCACGCGCGTGGGGCAGGGTCCATTCCCTTCGGAACTCTTTGATGAAACAGGAGACAGGATTCAGCAGAAAGGCGCTGAATTCGGCGCAACAACCGGCAGAAAACGGCGTTGTGGCTGGCTTGATATGGTTGTGCTGAACAATGCAGTGCGACTGAACGGGCTGACCAGCCTGACCATCACCAAGCTGGACGTGCTGGGTGGCTTTGATGCATTAAACATCTGCACTGGATACGAATACCAGGGCAGGGTTCTGACAGAATTCCCCTCCAGCCTAAAGGTGTTGTCCGAATGCAAGCCGGTTTATGAAACACTTCCCGGATGGTCTGAGGATATATCAGGCATCCGCAGAAAAGAAGAGCTTCCACGGAACACCCGGAACTACCTGAACCGGATTGAGGCACTCAGCCACGTTCCCATTGGCATAATCTCGGTCGGGCCGGGTCGGGATGAAACGATTGTGGTTAAGCATCCTTTTTTGTAAATTGGATGTGAGCTGCCCCCCCCTTCTTCTTTTTCCAAGGAGGGAAGCCAATAAAGAAGGATTCGTCCTAGTGAAAATCGTTTTGAGGCTTATGATTTCATGTGTTTTTCATTGACAATTGGACGCTGCTGTCATAAAAAGAGAGGATGAGTCGGGACGTGGCTCAGCCTGGTAGAGCACAGCGTTCGGGACGCTGGGGTCGCTGGTTCAAATCCAGTCGTCCCGACCACATAATATCGAATACTTACCAAACATTTCCGAATAGATGTTCAGAAAGATTGGTAAATTGTTTTACCAGGACCACACCGCTCTGGCCGGATCCGCGAGTATCTCCTTTCTACCTCTACGCTTAGAATTATATTTCGACAATCCTTTTTACCAGAGATTTGCTTCAGAAGGGGGTAAAGTTGCGTTATCGTTCTACCCTCAAAAGGGTCAATATTCAGCTGTGAAATTCATGAAAGCAATGGGTTCTTTTCCCCTGGGATCACTACCATATTTAGTGTTTGAATCTGCTTGACACGCAATATATACCTATCTTATGATACAGATCATTTTACCAGGAGGTCACTGTCATGAGAAAATTATTTACCGCATTGCTTGTTGTATCTTTTCTGGCCTGCCCTGCCTGGGCCAAGGAAACCCCGCGTAAAAAAGCTGCCAAAACTTCCCCATCTAAATCGGTTTTGCCGGTAAAGTCTTCTGCAAAGCCGCAGAGCGCCAAACAAACATTGCCTCCGGAGAAAGTCGAGCCCTACAAGGCTTTTATTGTTGTCGAGGCTGAAACCGGCACAGTAATTGAGGGTGAAAACGTGCATCTGAAATGTCAGCCTGCAAGCATCACCAAACTGATGCTTGCCTCCGTGGTTCTGGATAAACTGAAAAGCGGGCAAATAAAACTCGACGATAAAGTGACTGTTTCACCGGAGGCTTCAGCCATGGGCGGCAGCCAGGTTTATCTTAAAGCCGGGGAGATTTTTTCTCTTGATGAAATGATGCGGGCAGTCATGGTAGCCTCGGCCAATGATGCCGCTTATGCCGTGGCGGAATTTGTCGCGGGCAGCCGAAACGCTTTTGTCGACATGATGAACGAAAAGGCCGGGAAGCTCAACATGGTTGATTCTCAGTTTCACTCCATGCACGGTCTGCCGCCATCCCAGAACCAGGAAGCGGATATGTCCTCTCCGTCTGACCTGGCCATTCTGGCAAGAGACCTGGTTCGGTATCCCCAGTTATTGGTATGGACTTCCCTGAAAACCGAGCCTTTCCGAGACGGCACCCTGATTATGCGGAACCACAACAATCTGATGAACCGTTTTTCCGGCATGGATGGGCTTAAGACCGGTTTTTACCGCGAAGCCGGCTATAGTATCGTGGCGACTGCCAAGCGCAACGATCTGCGCCTGATCACCGTGGTCATGGGCAGTCCTGCCGCCAAAACCCGCGATGGTATTGTTGACGAGAAACTGAAAAAAGCCTTTGGTCAATTTGAAATGGTAACCGTGGTAAAGCAGGGAGATATTATCGAAAAGGAAATCGCGTTGCCGGACGGGAAGCAGAAAACATTAAAACCGGTTGCGGCCTCTGGTTTTTCCTACCCGCTTGCTCGTGACAAGAAAAAACTGCTCACCAAGCATTTCGAACTCCCCGAACAGGTTAAGGGGGAGATTCAGATAGGCCAGCGAATGGGGGAGATGGTGATTCGCTTCAACAACGAAGTGGTGGGGAAAGTGGATCTTCTTTCGCCGGAACATGTGCCCAAGCGCGGTTTTTTTTCAAGAATTTTCAACTAACAGCTATCCCCGAAGCAGGCACAACGAAGGATGAAAATCGGTTTTATTCAAAAAGGCACAGAGATCAATGGACATACCCGGCGAAAAGATGGTAAGCGGACAGTTGACTCATGATTTCATGAAGTGATGACTCTGCCAGCCGTCTGATAAATGAATATTTTTTATCCCTTGTGTAAACTGCCGATACTTTGCCGGTGATGCCTCCCAGTTGCCCTGCCCATTCAATGGCATCTTCCAGGTTTCCAAGCCGGTCAACCAGCCTCAGTTCAAGCGCATTTTCACCTGACATTATCCGACCATCGGCCACGGATGCCACTTTTTCGAATTCAAGCTGCCGGCCTTCTGCAATTGCGCCGATGAACTGCCGATGAACCTGATCCGAAAACGTCTGAAGAATGGTTTTTTCAGAATCCGTCATGGAACGGACCGGAGAGCCGATATCCTTGTACTGACCGCTTTTGATGACAACCGGCGTTATGCCAATTTTCTGAAGAAGTACTTGAAAATCGGTAAATCCCATGATGACGCCGATGCTTCCGGTCAAGGTTCCCGGATTGGCGACAATACCACTGGCTGCCGCCGCAATATAATATCCGCCTGAAGCCGCTACGGCGCCAAGGGATGCAATAATTATTTTTTCCTGAAGCGTTTTTTGGACTTCCCTGAAAATTTCCTGTGAAGGGCCGACCCCTCCTCCGGGTGAGTCTATCCGAAGTACAATGGCCTTGATCGAATTGTCTTCTCGATACCGGCGGATGTCCTGAATGACGTCATGGGGGTCGGCAATAAAACCTTTCACTTCGACGACGCCTACTTTTTCTTCAACACCTGAAATATCATCGTTCTGGGTCGAGTATTTGATTCCCATCATTACAATCAACGAGATTGCGATAGCCGAAACCGCAGCAATGGATGAAAAGATAAGCAGAAAATGCAGATAGGGGTGTCTTCGGGAAAACATGATATGATTCCAATTAATAGATTATGAACGAGATACGCTGGTAATATTCTATAAAACGGCGGGACAAAATTATGGAAGAGTCGCAAGAGCCTGTGAAGGATCTCCGCTCCCCAGAAAAAGTGAGAACGAGTGGTGATTTAAACTGCTGATCTCCCCCTTTTTTAAAGAGGGAGATCATTTTCAAGGCAAAGCATTATTGATTGGAGTCGTTGCTCAACTTTTCCTGGAGATTTTCCTTGAGAAGCTCCCCAAAAGTCGAAGGTCCGGGTTTCATACTGTTGACGTATTCGGACAAGATTGCCTGTTCGTCTTCCACTTCAAGACGCTTGATGGAAAGCCCGATTCGTCTTTCATCGCTGTTGATGTTCATTACACGCGCCGTAATGACATCGTTGATATTGAACTTGCCCACGGGCGTCTTGATTTTTTCCTTGCTGATTTCAGAAACGTGTACCAGTCCTTCGATGCCTTCTTCAAGTTCGACAAAGATGCCAAAATCCGTCAAATTGGTGACGGTACCGGTAATGATTTTCCCCACCTCGTACCGTTGTGCCACAGTTTTCCAGGGGTCTGGCTGAAGCTGCTTGATGCCCAGAGAAAACCGCTCGTTGTCTTTTTCGATATCCAGAACAATGGCTTGAATAACATCCCCTTTTTTATAGATTTCCGAAGGGTGTTTAATGCGTTTTGTCCAGGAAATATCGGAAATATGAACCAGGCCGTCAATGCCTTCATCAATCCCGATAAAGATGCCAAAATCCGTGATATTCTTGATCTTGCCTTCGATGGTTGTGCCGACCGGGTACTTTTCACTGATCACATCCCAGGGATTGGGTGCGATCTGTTTCATTCCCAGAGAAATCCGGCGATTTTCCGGTTTGATGTCCAGCACGATCGCTTCAACCATGTCGCTGATAGAGACGATCTTGGAGGGATGGCGAACTTTCCGGGTCCAGGACATCTCAGAAACATGAATCAGGCCTTCAATGCCTTCTTCAAGTTCGACGAATGCGCCATAATCGGTAAGGCTAACCACTTTTCCGTTAATGCGCGCTCCGATCGGATATTTTTCAACCGCGGAAATCCACGGATCTTGTGTCAATTGTTTCATGCCAAGGGAGACGCGTTCTTTTTCAACGTCCAGATTTAATACCTTGACAGTAATTTCATCTCCAACTTTAAAGAGTTCGGATGGATGTTTGACCCTTCCCCACGATATATCCGTAATGTGAAGCAGGCCGTCAACGCCGCCTAGATCAACAAAAACGCCATATTCGGTAAGGTTTTTTACGATTCCGTCCAGTACTTTGCCTTCATGGATGGTGGTTAATGTTGCAGACCGTTTGGTTTCTCTTTCCTGTTCGAGCAGGGCGCGTCTGGACAGAACGATATTGCTTCGTTTCCGGTTGTATTTCAACACCTTGAAATTGAAGGTTTTTCCGACCATTTCATCCAGATTGCGGATCGGTCGTAGGTCTGCCTGAGATCCGGGCAAAAATGCCTGGACTCCGACATCCACGGAAAAACCACCTTTAACGCGCGCGAGAATAATACCCTGAATTACCTCATCATTATCATGGGCTTTTTTGATATCATCCCACACCTTGACCTTGGCGGCTTTTTCTTTGGAAAGAATGACGACTTCGTTTTCATCATCCCACCATTCCACCATGACCTCAACCGAATCGCCTGTCTTGGCATTGATTATCCCATTTTCATCCCGGAATTCGTGAATCCGAATCTGGCCCTCGGATTTGTATCCGATATCCACCAGCACGTGATCTTTGTCTACCGAAATGATACGACCCGTAACCACTTCGCCTTCGGCAAAGCGCTTGAAACTCTCCTCGTACATTTCCATCAGGCTGTCCATGCCTTCAGATGCTTCTTGGGCATCATCAAACGCGTCCACCTGGTTCATTGGAACAACTTCCGGAGTTTGAATTGTTGGTTCTGAATTGATTTCTGTTTCGTTTTCCATGAAAGTTTACTATCCCCCTTAGCCTTATTTTACCTGCTAAACCATATACTGTTGCCAGTATATCTTCACTTATATATCAGACTGTCTTTGAAAATACAATATTTATATTTTGTGAGAGGAGTCAGTCCTTAAGCATTGGCACAATGCAGGCCAACATCTTCATGACCACAGCCTGAGGGTCGATATCGGTGCAGTCAATCCGAATGGCATCGTCCGCGGGTTTTAGCGGGGAAAGTGCCCGCTGGCTGTCATTTTGATCCCTTCGGAGCATATCCCTGGAAATATCTTCCAGGGTGGCTGTTGTCTCGGGCGGCATTTCCTTGTAGCGCCGGCAGGCCCTCACGTGAGGGTCAGCGTCCAGATAAAATTTGATGTCCGCTTTTGGAAATATCACCGTTCCCATGTCGCGGCCTTCACATACCATGGCTTTGTCTTTTCCCATTTCTCGCTGCATATCCAGAAGAAAATTTCGTACAGCGGGTTTGGCGGAAACAGCAGAAGCTATCATGGAGATTTCGGGGGTTCTGATTTGATCCGTAATATCCTTATCATTCCAGAACAGGCGAAAACCGTTTTTATCCGGCCGCGTGGTCAAAACGAATTTTTTCAGGTGCCCTGCCAGTGCAGCATCATCCTCATAATCAATGCTGTTTGTCAGGATGCCGTAAGCAACCGATCGATATAGCGCGCCAGTATCGAGGTACCGGTATCCGAGTTGTTCGGCAAGAAGCCGGCTGACTGTTGTCTTTCCAGCTCCCGCAGGCCCGTCTAAGGTTATCAGCAGGGGTTTTGTCATCGAAAAAGAGTCGTTAGCAGAAGCAGATTCCATTCACAGTACCTGCTCAAGAGCAGCAACCAGTTGTTTGTTTTCTGCCGCAAGCCCCGTATTGACCCGGATGTATTCCGGATAACCATAGGAAGACATGGAGCGGATAATAACGCCTTTTTTCAGCATGTTTTCAAAAACCATGTCAGCGTCCTGCCCTGCATCGATCAGAAAAAAATTGGCCTGAGTGGGAAAATACCGGACCCCTATCCTTTCCAGTTCCGTATACAGGTAATCGAGACCTTCATGCACGGTTTGAACGGTCTTATTTAAAAACGCCTCATCTTCCAGGGCGGCAACAGCACCGGCCTGGGCCAGCAGGCTGGCATTAAAGGGTTGGCGAATCCGGTGGAGAATTCCGGCAAGCTCGGGCGCCATGACGCCATAACCGATCCGAAGTCCGGCCAGGCCATAGGCTTTTGAAAAAGTTCTTAAGGCCACAACCGGCCGGTCTCCATGAATAAATTCCATGCTGTTGACACAGGTCGGATCCCTGACAAATTCCATGTACGCTTCATCCACAACCACAACAATACCAGGCGGAAGCGCTTCGATAAATGTTTCGAAATTACTTCGGGACATTACCGTGCCGGTCGGGTTGTTGGGATTGCAGATAAAAATCATTCGGGTTCGGGAAGTCACCCTTTCCAGAAGATCACTGCCGTTAATCGCCAGGGAGCGCAGCGGAACATGAATGGGAATGGCGCCTGCGCTTTTTACATTGATTTCGTACATTAAAAACGAAGGCGTGGGAATGATGACCTCATCGCCGGGCTGAAGCAATGCCCGGGTCAGCATGCCGATCAGATCGTCCGAGCCATTCCCCAGTACAAAATGATCCGGAGAAAAACCCAGACGGCTGGAAAGCTTAACCGTCAGCTCATAACCCCTGCCGTCCGGATACCTGTGAAGTCTGGACAAGGCAAGTGCAATAGCTTGAACAGCCATGGGAGAGGGTCCCAGCGGGTTTTCGTTTGAAGCCAGCTTGATGGCGTGTTCAATGCCGTGCTCCCTGGCCAGTTCCTCAATGGGCTTTCCAGGCTTGTAGGGCTCGATGGACTGAATGTATTCAGGGATCTTGACAAGCATCATGGACTCGATATTTTAGCAGCCTTTTGTCCTTCGTCAACCGCCTTCATGTTCAAGGGAATGAGTTTTGCTTTGCTGGAAAACTCTTCCTTGACGCATGCACGCAGGATATCATCGTCCACCATTTTGCTGCGGGCCGCAAAAGCGGACAAGGCGACAATATTTGCCGATCGGATGCTCCCCAGGCCAATGGCGATATCATTGACCGGAATGATGAATTCGTCCACATCGGCTCTGCCGCAGCCAACGGTTATCAGGGAGCTGTTGATTAAAATGACGCCTCCCGGCTTTACCATGGGAGCAAATTTCTCCAGTGACGGCCGGTTCATGGCCACCAGGTGCATGGGGTTCCGGATGATAGGAGATCCGATGGGCCGATCGCTGATGACAACCATGCAATAGGCGGTTCCCCCCCGCATTTCAGGACCGTAGGAAGGGATCCATACGACTTCAAATCCCTGTTCCATGGCGGCATGAGCTAAAATCTTGGCGCTTAATAAAATACCCTGGCCGCCAAAACCAGCAAACATGACTTCACTTTGCATCTGTTCCTCCACTCATGGGTTCGGGGGTTTTGATATCACCCAGTGGATAATAGGGAAGCAGGGTATTCTCCGACCAGTTTATGGCTTCCATGGGCGTCATCCCCCAGTTGGTGGGGCAAGTGCTGACCACTTCGACCAGGCTGAAGCATTTTCCTTCCATTTGATATTCGAAAGCCTTTCGAATGGCTTTTTTGGCTTTTACGATATATTTGGGCCGGATGACGGTTTGCCGGGTGATGTAAGCCGGGGTCTGTAAGGCACCCAATAGCTCTGCGACCTTGATCGGCATGCCGACATCCGCGACATCCCTGCCAAAAGGTGATGTGGTGGTGCGCTGATTGGGCATGGTGGTCGGGGCCATCTGGCCGCCGGTCATGCCGTAAACCGCGTTGTTGACAAAAATGGTGGTGAATTTTTCACCCCGGTTGGCGGCGTGAATGATTTCTCCCATGCCGATGCTGGCCAGGTCTCCGTCTCCCTGATAGGTAAACACCATCAAATCGGGCCGGACCCGCTTGATGCCGGTTGCCATGGCAGGGGCCCTGCCGTGAGCCGCTTCCTGAAAATCAAAGGTAAAATAATTATAGGCCAGAACCGCGCATCCCACGGGGGCGATGCCGACGGTGCGCCCGCGGATTCCAAGCTCGTCAATCACTTCCGCTACCAGCCGGTGAATCACCCCGTGAGTGCATCCCGGACAGTAATGGGTCGGCTGACTTGAAAGGGCTTCGGGTTTGTGAAAGGTCTTTCCCATTAGTTCTGCTCCTTTCGTTGGGGCGTTATATAAGATTGAACCGCTTCCATGACTTCCTCTGGCGTCGGGACTTCTCCGCCGCATTTTCCAAACCATTCAACCGGTTTTTGCCCCTGAACGCTGCGCTCGACATCCTCAACCATCTGACCCATGCTCATTTCAATGCTGATAACCGTCTTGCAGCTTTCCTTGGCAGCAGCCTGGCGAACGGCCATCTCGGGAAAAGGAAAAAGGGTTTGCGGCCGGATCATGGCGACTTCAAGGCCTTTGGCTTTCAAATTGTCAATGGCGGTCCGGCACACCCGACTCATCGTGCCATAGCTGACAATCAGCACCTTGTAATCCGATTCGATGTTATAGGGCTCAAAGCGGACTTCTTCTTTTTTCATCCGGTCATATTTGGCTTTTAACAAGAGATTATGGGCGTTAAGCTGGACCGGATCCAGATAAAGGGTTTTTACAAGATTCCGGGTGCTGCTATTTCGGGTGTCCATGCCGCTGGATGCCCAACTGTCCGTGTTTATCTGCTGGGTCTTGAGATGATCCGGAAAAACAACCGGCTCCATCATCTGGCCGATCAGGCCATCGCCCATGATCATGACCGGATTGCGGTATTTTTCCGCCAGGGGAAAGGCCATCATCACCATGTCGACCGCTTCCTGAACGCTTGCAGGCGCAAAGACCAGAAGCCGGTAATCCCCGTGCCCGCCGCCTTTGGTGGACTGAAAATAATCACCCTGTGAGGGCAGAATGCCGCCAAGACCCGGCCCCCCGCGCATGATGTTGACAAAGACCGCCGGGCACTGTGCGCTGGCGATATAACTGATGGCCTCGCTCATCAGGCTGACACCGGGACTGGATGATGTGGTCATCACCCGGGCCCCGCATGCAGAGGCTCCAAAAATCATATAGCCGACAGCTACTTCGCTTTCACCCTGCAAGAAAACGCCGCCGACTTCCGGCATCCGACGAACCAGATATTCAGCTACCTCGGACTGGGGGGTGATGGGATAGGCAAAATAATTGAGGCAACCTGCCCGAATGGCAGCTTCCCCGATCGCTTCATTTCCTTTCATGAGAACTTTGCTCATGGAATCCTCCGTAATATCCGCATGGCTGCAGGGTTAAGGTGTTTCCGTTATGGACATGGCCACATCCGGACACATAATGCAGCAGGTTGTACAATACACACAGTCATCAGGTCTGGCCTGATAGGCTGGGAAGTAGCCTTTGGCATTCACTTCGCCGGCTATCTCGAGTACATTTTTAGGGCATACGGCCACACATAAACCGCATCCCTTACACCGATCCACGTCAATTTGATGTTGGTAGGCCATAGCCAATGAATTCCTCTTTTATGATTCGTAACGACTATTGTAATCAAACTGAAGGCCGAAGGTTAAGAAAAATTGACACCATTTTGAGCCTTCTTTCAGACTGATTTTATTCCCTCAGCCGGACAGCCTGTTTCCAGGGGGGAACCAGTTGCCGCTTGATGGGCAGTATTGGACAAGAAACCTTTGCGGTCTTCAATTCAGGCAGTAAATAGGCCGGAGCCGTTATGAACGCCAGCGGCATGCCGGTGGTTTTGGAAAGTTTCTGCATGAATGCATATCCGGAAAGAATGGATTCCGCGGTGCTTTCATCGATCAGGTTGGCGTTTCCAATCCATCCGCTTATGGTCAGTCTGGATGCTTTTTCGATTTCCTGTTTCATCTTCAGAACCCCTTCTATCGTCTGGGTGAGGGGGCGAAACGGGTTGACCACCTGAAGCATGGTGTAGGGCGCGGACTGAAATGAATCTGCCAGGGCTGCCAGAACCATCGCGCCGACATTGTTTCCGCCGACATCCAGTATCGTCAGCGCAGACGGATTCCGGATCAAACCGCTGACCGAACGGCTTAAAATGGGCAGATCCGCCTGCATGTATTGTTCCGGAGGCAGGACCACTTCGATTCCAAGCGCTGCCAGTTGCTTTCGGGCTTCCCGGGTCCGGAAATAGGGATTAACAATGTCCAGATCCGCCATGCGAACATCGATCCCCTGTTTTTTCCGACTGACTGCAAGGTTAATGGCAACTTCTGTTTTTCCGCTGCCATAATTCCCGGAAATAATGACAATGCCCTCTAAAAGAATATCCATTCGTGGAAAATCCGTAGCTGATATGCTCATGTATTGCTTCTGATCGAAAGGCCGGGATCACCCATTGGGGAAAGGACCTTGCGGATTCAAGACATAAACTCAAAATATATTTTTAATGGCAATCAAAGTCAAGCATGAAATTGATAAAAAAATGCCTCCATGAATGATCCATGGAGGCATTCTATAAAAAACGACTAGGAGCTGCTGATTACATCATGCCGCCCATTCCACCCATTCCGCCCATTCCACCCATGCCGCCCATGCCTCCGCCGCCGCCGCCGCCGTGCATCGGATCGGCCTTTTCTTCGGGTTTGTCGGCAATCATGGCCTCGGTGGTCAGCATCAGGGAGGCGACGCTGCCAGCGTTCTGAAGCGCAAAACGCGTTACCTTGGTCGGATCGATCACGCCTGCTTCAATCATATCTTCGTAGATGTTGGATTCTGCGTTAAAGCCGAAAGCACCTGTACCGGCCTTGACTTTGTCGATGACCACAGAGCCTTCGTATCCGGCGTTGTTGGCAATCTGGCGCAGGGGTTCTTCCATGGCGCGCATCACCACCTTGACACCAAGTTTCTGCTCGCCTTTCAGTTTCATTTTCTCCAGGGCCTCTAGGCAGCGAACCAGGGCAACGCCGCCGCCAGGAACAATGCCTTCCTCGACTGCTGCGCGGGTAGCATTCAGCGCATCTTCGACTCTGGCTTTTTTCTCTTTCATTTCGGTTTCGGTGGCTGCACCGACATTGATAACCGCAACGCCGCCGATCAGCTTGGCAAGGCGTTCCTGAAGTTTTTCACGGTCATAATCGGAAGTGGTTTCATCTATCTGAGCGCGAATCTGTTTGACGCGGCCCTCAAGAGCAGAACGGGAGCCGGCGCCGTCCACGATGGTGGAGTTGTCTTTGTCGATGCTGATGCGTTTTGCTTTGCCCAAATCCGAAAGGGTCAGGTTCTCAAGCTTGATTCCCAGATCTTCGGAGACAACCTGGCCGCCGGTCAAAATGGCAATGTCTTCAAGCATGGCTTTTCTTCTGTCGCCAAAGCCGGGTGCTTTCACGGCCGCAACCTGCAGGGTGCCCCTGAGCTTATTGACCACAAGAGTGGCCAGGGCTTCGCCGTCAACATCCTCTGCGATAATTACAAGGGGTTTTCCCATTTTGGCGACCTGCTCCAGGATGGGCAGAAGGTCTTTCATGCTGCTGACTTTTTTCTCGTTGATCAGAATAAACGGATCATCCAGAGAGGCGACCATTTTTTCAGGGTCTGTCACAAAATAGGGAGAAAGATAGCCGCGGTCAAACTGCATACCCTCGACGACTTCCAGTGTGGTTTCCATTCCCTTGGCTTCTTCAACGGTGATAACGCCTTCTTTACCGACTTTTTCCATGGCTTCGGAAATGATGTTGCCGATGGTTTCGTCGTTATTGGCGGAGATAGTGCCGACCTGAGCGATTTCGCGTTTGTCTTTGGTGGGCTTGCTCATTTTGTGAAGTTCTTTGACCGCAACTTCAATGGCCTTGTCGATACCGCGTTTGATGGCCATCGGATTGTTTCCGGCTGCAACCAGCTTCTGGCCTTCTTCGTAAATGGAGCGGGCAAGAACGGTTGCGGTCGTGGTGCCGTCGCCGGCCATGTCGCTGGTCTTGCTGGCCACTTCCTTAACCATCTGAGCGCCCATGTTTTCGAATTTGTCAGCCAGTTCGATTTCTTTGGCAACCGTAACGCCATCTTTGGTTACGGTGGGGGATCCCCAGGACTTGTCGATAACCACATTGCGGCCTTTGGGGCCAAGGGTTACCACAACTGCATCTGCAAGAGCTCTGACGCCGTTCAGCATGGCCTCACGGGCTTTCATATCGTATTTAATAATCTTCGCCATTATTCATTCCTCCATATCTAATAAACATAAGTCCGTTATTATTCAATTACGCCAAGAACGTCATCTTCCCGCATGATCAAAAATTCTTCGCCTTCAATTTTGACTTCCGTTCCGGAATATTTGCCAAAGAGAATGCGGTCTCCGGCTTTGAGTTCAACGGCAATCCGTTTGCCGTCATCGGCAACTTTGCCATTTCCAACTGCAACAACTTTGCCTTCCGCAGGTTTTTCCTTGGCTGTATCGGGAATGATAATGCCGCCTTTGGTTGTGGTTTCTTCTGCAACGCGTTTAACAACAATGCGATCCTGTAATGGTCTGAGTTTCATCGTTTAATTCTCCTTTTATTTCCATTAGAATAAAAATTTCATTGAAAAAACTGAAAACAATATATTATATATTTCAGAAGCGTATCAGCAGGATAAGGCCACCTCCCTTCATGATAAATTTCGAAATATACCTGGGGTATTGCTCGTGTTATGAATCGGAGCTATCAGATGTTTTTGATGGTGCAGCGGGAGTTTCTGCAGTTGACGTCGCGGTATTGTCCTCGGATTTTTTTGGAGCGGATGCGGCATTATGATTTTTTCCGGCATAGTCCGTTACATACCAGCCAGTTCCTTTCAGGTGAAAGCTGCTCTGAGAAATCAATTTATGAAGATGACCGGAACAATTTTTGCAAACACTAAGCGGTTTGTCAGAAAAATTCTGAATGGCTTCTTCCACCGCGCCGCACTGGGTGCACTCGTATTCATAAATCGGCATGTTGCTATCCTCCTGAAATGATTTTGGGAGCAAATTATCTGTAAAATCCCTGTGCCCGAATCGCACTAAACATAATATAAGAATTGTCCTTGTCAAGAATCAGCCAGAATATTTTTCAGGCGAGTCTGTCAAACTATCGAGAGGTATTTGCCAACTCTTTGAAAAATCAAACACTTCCGATATTCCACATAATTTGATGTCACTGAGAATTTCATGTGTTTTATCGTGTACCCGTTTTTCTTCAGCTTGTCTTTCATCCGGTGAGGCATGGAAATTTTGAAGAAATTTGCTAAACCGGACAATATGAATCAGCTCATGTGTGGCAATATACAAAACAAGTGAGAATAGCATAATGGATGGGTTTTGGGCAAGAAGTTTCACGATAGCATGATCTTGAAAGCATATTTTATAGAAATCAAAGGTTGAAGAGTTCAGGAACGCGTGTTTGGGTTTTCCCTCGTACCGGATGATCTGGGCCAGCGGTCCGTCAACAATTTCGTCGGGATCAAGATCAGCCAGGGTTTTAATGTCATAGCGGGGTCGTTTCCATTCGGTCAGGGACATTTTATAATGGTTACTGACCAGCTCTTCGGCCATGGCCGCCGCCTGATTGACGATAAGGATCTGTTCCGGACTGAATGCGTTCATATTATTTACTGAACAGTCCAAAGTTCTCCCGTCTTGCCGGACTTGATCCGGCATCCAGGCGTCCCATCAGACTGAAGTTTTTCTGGATTCCGACTTTTGCCGGAATGACGGCAATATCATGAGATAGTAATATCAATTTCCTGGCCCCCGGCTCCTGGCAAGATAATACAAACGAAGCAAATGCAGTTCATCATAACACACTTTTTCATTCAGGGCATCGAAAACAGGTTTTAATTGTTCCGTACCCAGCCTGTCGTAAGTTTTCAACACCGCATCCTGCTGGTCTGAAGTCAGAGCTGAAAGGGTCAGAAACTCATCACCGGGTCGAAGGGCGCAGCCCTCAGAAATGTAGTTGTACAGATGACTTATAATGGTGCCCTGTTTGACGTTGTAATCCGCGACAAGTTCCGTGATAGTCTTTCCCGAGTTGTAGGCTTCGCCGATAACGATGTGTCTGCGTTTTGCGACCTTTTCAAGGATGACGGCTTCAGGGTTCACGATGTGCTTTGGTTTTTCCGTAATGTTTGTAGTTCTGCAATACCGGGAAATGATCTCGAGAAAATATTGACCGTATCTTTCAGATTTTATGGCGCCCACGCCATGGAGCTGCCTCAGGTTCTCCGGCGATTGCGGAAAATACATCGCCATCTCGACAAGGGTCTTATCCGGAAAGATCACATAGGGCGGAACATTGGTTATATCGGCCAGTTCCTTTCGTTTTTCCCGAAGCAACTCGAACAGAGACTGATCGTAGCCGTTTTCGCTGTCTTTGACCGGGGAAAAGACTTCTGGTTTAGAATCCATTTTTCCCAAAAACAGTTCTTTTCCCCGCAGCACTTCCCAAGCTTTTGACGTCAGCTTAAGCGCGCCATGCTCCATGTCCTGTAGTAAAACGCCTTTTTGCAGCAGTTGCCGGCTGAGATAGAACCATTCCTGTTTGGAAAATTCTTTTCCGATGCCATAAGTGGACAGATCCTGGTGGCTGAATTTCATGACTTTTTGCGTTTTGCCGCCCCTTAACACGTCGATGATGTGCTCTGCGCCAAACATTTCCTCGCAGCGCTTCACGCAGGACAGAAATTTCTGGGCGGGAATCGAAAGATCACTTAGCATTTGCTCTCCGGATGTACAGTTGTCGCACATGCTGCATTCGGGTTTGGCGTATTTTTCTCCAAAATAGCTCAGCAGGGGGATGCGGCGGCAGTCTCCGGTTTCAGCCAGTCCGATCAGGGCGCTCAGGTGCATAATGGCGGTACGTTTTTCTTTGTCCGCTTTCTGATTGATGAAGTATTTGATTTTATGAATATCACTGTAACCGAACAATAAAAGGCAATGGGCCCGTAAACCGTCCCTTCCGGCGCGTCCGATCTGCTGGTAATAACTTTCAATATTCTGGGGCAGGTCGTAATGCAGGACAAATCGGATATTGGGCTTGTTGATTCCCATGCCAAAGGCGATGGTTGCGGTCATGATCTGAACATCGTCGCGGATAAAGCGCTCCTGGTTCTGCCGGCGTTCGCTATCCGGCAGTCCGGCATGATAGGGTCTTACGGAAAAGCCTGCTTTGGTTAACGTTTTTGTCAGATCATCCACCTGTTTGCGGGCCAGGCAGTAAATGATTCCCGGCTGATTCGGAAACTTTTTGATAAATTCAATGGTTTGCTGGACAGGATTTGTCTTTTGAACCATCTGAAGAAAGAGATTCTTCCGGTTGAAGCTTGCGATAAAGGCATTGCTGGTTTCAAAATTGAGGCTATGCCGGATGTCCTTCTGAACCCTTGGGGTTGCGGTTGCGGTCAGCGCCACGCACACGGCCTTGGGGAACTGATTTCTCACCGCAATCATCTGGCGGTATTCCGGCCGGAAATCATGGCCCCATTCGGATATGCAGTGCGCTTCATCGATGGCGATGCAGTCCACGCGCCTTGAGGACAGCATGGCAAGGGTTTTTGGCATCAGGAGGGTTTCAGGGGCAAGGTAGAGGAGCCTAACGTCCTTTCTCAGAATGCGGGAGATGTTTTGCCCGTATTCTTCAAAGGACAGTGTGCTGTTTAAGACCACAGCCCCGACACCCAGGGCCGTCAGTTGTTCCACCTGATCTTTCATCAAGGATATGAGCGGAGAGACGACAATCGTCAGGTCTTCGAACATCAGGGCCGGAATCTGGTAACACAGGGACTTTCCGCCCCCGGTCGGCATGATGACCAGGGTATCTTTCCGCCTGAGAATGTTTTCGATGATCTCCTGCTGAAGCGGCCGGAACTCCTCGTATCCAAAAGTATTTTTAAGTATTGTCTTTGCCTGCTGAATCATTTTTCACTTATAAAACACCTCTTGATGGATTACAAGACCACGTTGGCTGGGATGCTCCTGGAATGTCGACCCTAACGTACAGCAGTTGCAAGAAAACCATACTTGCCCCAGAAATTATCCCCTTGATTGTGGTGTTATTCATTAGAACATAAACCATAAAGATGTGGGGGGGGGCAAACACCTGCGATTGGCGATGAAATTCATAAAAGACGACCGGTTTTGATATTAAACGCCGGGCATGAAAAGAACTTGAAACTGGCCATCGTTGCGCCCATAACGAACTGGCAGGTCTATTGGGAAGACAATCCTTTTTTTGTGTCGTTGGCGCCTGATGAGCAGAATTGCCTGGAAAAAAAGTCGGTGGTTGACTGTTTCCAGATCAGGTCCGTCAGCCATCAGCGATTTCTGAAAAAAATAGGCGATATTTCCGGGCACGATCCTGGTATTGTCAAACAATCCCTTGCCCTGATTCTTGATATTGATCCGGAACATTGCCTGTATATCTTCAATTATCCAGCGCTCCTGGTTTTTTTCTTTCCCGTTATTCCTTCACAAATCCATATCGAATGCGGAGCGTCTTGGACAGATTGTGCAGCAGATCGAGTACGCGTTCCGCCAGCGGCTCGGTCAGCACGCCGCCAGCGCCGCAGCTTGGGGTAATCAGCGCCCGCCGCCTCAAGAGATCCCTGTCAAAGCCCCTGACAACGAACTGCTCTATCCCTTCTTCAAAGCGGGCCAGAAGGGATTCGACCGTCTCTGTTGCAGCGGCTTCTTTATCAAGGGTGGGAACGATGCCCCAGCCCAGACATCCGCCGCGTTCGAAAAACCTGGCAAGCTCCACGGGATAGAGGGTAATGCCTTGTAAGTGGTCATAGGCGTCAAAGTCGAGAACATCCAGATCGGTTTCCATCAGAAGGGACCAGTCGGTATTCTCTTCGCAGTGGACGCCGGCAAGCCCGCCTTTTGCGTGAATGACTGCGACGACTTCATTGATGTCGCCGATGACATCTTCGCGGCTGACTGAAAGAAACGTCATTTTCCCAAAGCCGAGCAGAGATGGCTCATCGATAAAGATCATGACAGGCAGGCCGAACGTGCCTAAACGCGCCATCTGCCACATGGCTTTCATCGCAACGGTTTTGACGATGACGTCGCGAAGCTGTTCATCGTAATAGGCGCAGCGCCCGTTTTGATCCACCAGGTTCGTCCCCAGGGTAAAAGGGCCCGTGACCTGGCCTTTTAGCATCACGGCAGCGCCCGACCCCGACGGTTCAGCAAGCCGGGACATGAATTCGGAAAAGCCGATTGCGTACTGCGATGAAAGGCCAAAACTGTCGAGGGCTTCAAGCCTGATTTTTATATTTTGGCTTTCTTCAGTTGCGGCCATATAGCGTTCGTAAAAATCTGTCAGTTGTTCGGGAAAGTTCTCGGCGTGGGTGGAAAATGAGATGCGGTCTCCATCCTGAACAAGGGCCGGCAGCCCTTCAGTGAACTGCATCATCATGTTCTCGTGGAAAGTGCGCTTGGGAAACTGAACCCAGGAAGGAATTTCAGGTGTGCTCTTAAGCATCAACCGGGTGGCCCGGGCCGCATCCATATGGGGCAGGCTGCCGATGGTGGTTGACAGGCAGCAGGGTTCAAACTTGTCTTTATATGTCTCTGTATTCATCGGTAATGGGTCCTGTCTCAAAAAAATGAAGGTGTTATTTTGATTTGCGCGGATTCAAACAGGTGATTTGCTCTTTTTAGCACATTTCAACCATTTGGCAACTTCAGAAGTGGCGTTATCCTTTCCACATTCTGAAAATCAGTGTTAACAGAAGAATCATGAATACGGCAAGGACAAAACCCTTTATGAGCTTTTGCCCTTGTCTGATGGCAACAACGCTCCCCAAATATCCGCCGACGACATTGGCTGCTGCGATCGGAATTCCGATGCTGTATAGAACTTTACCGGCCATTAAAAAAGTGAAAAAAGATCCGATATTGGATGCCAGGTTGAAAACCTTGGATATGGCGGATGCGTTTATCATGTGCATGCCAAGGAAGATATAAAACCCGAAAATGAGAAAGGTTCCGGTTCCAGGTCCGTAGAATCCATCATAGAAGCCGATGACCAGACATAGAAGCGGGATGTAGACATATAATTCCCTGCTGGAGAACTCTGATGAGGAAGTCTTTAATTGCTTTTTGGGAAGAAACGTAACAATTGCCGTGACCGGGAGCAGCATGATGATGATTTTTGCTGTTGTCTGCGGATCAAAAAGCAATATGGCCTTTGTTCCGATCACCGAACCCAGAAATGAGAAGCCAAGGCCAAAAACCGCAATTCTCCATATCACTTTTTTGTTTTTCACGAAGTTTGCCAAAGCTGCGGAGGTTCCAAAAATTGCTGCGAATTTATTGGTCCCAAGGGCTGACTGGGGCGGAATTCCGGCAATCAGAAGTGACGGTAGCAGGATGAGTCCCCCGCCTCCGGCAATGCTGTCGATGAATCCGGCGATAAATGACATCAGGCAGAGCAACAAGACAATTATCGGTTCCAGTTGAATCATGATTTCCTTTTTTTCGCTGATGTAGGGTACACATTGGTCCTTCATAGGGCTTATGTCGAGGATTGTCCTAACGGATGATTCTCTCTTTTCATCTGCGGGCCTTTCATACCACAAGCGGCATAATGGACGGAAGCGGACTGCAAAAGGGAAGAAACACAATACCATGGACATCCCGAACATCTGAAGCAATGAGAACCACTTCAATTTCCGGCTGGATGTTATCAGCGACGGGCTGGTGATAATCCGGAAATCCATATGTCGCTGTTTTCCCCATGCCCGCAATTTCCGGGAAAACCGGATTTCTTCGCTGGCATAGACGTTTTGGCTGAATCCGCCAAAAGCATCGAAGGCTTCTTTTAGGCAATAGATAAAACAGCCCGCTGCCATCCCGTATTTAACGGAAAACCGGTTCCATAGTTCAGTGACGGTTCTGACAATGCCGGGAAGCTCGCCTTCATAAACCACTTTAGCGCCACCACCGCAGCAGGTGCCGCTTGAAAGATTGTCCAATGCTTTTTGCAGCAGCGCGGCGGAAATAATTGTGTCCGCATCCAGAAAAATCAGATACCGGCCCTTGGCAACTTTCGCGCCCGCATTGCGAGCCCTTGAAATCTGATTGATCAACTCAAACACGACAATGGCGCCGTGTTCCCTTGCAATCTCAGCCGTTCTGTCCTGCGAATTGTTGTCTGCAACAATCACCTCTCCGGCCATGTCAATCGCTTTCATGGCTGTAAACAGCGCATCCAGCGTGGCAGGCAACCACTCCTGTTCATCGTAAGCGGGAATGATAACGGAATAAGTAACCGTCATGGATGTTGTCCTTGCTTTTACCTTCGTCAATGTATCTGATACTATCTTCATGATTCAGGCAGGTGTGTCAATGTATTTTTGATGCGAAAATTGTTCGTCAAGATTTTTTCGGGACTTTCAAGCTTATTTTTCTTGAAATATTTACAATTTGTCAATACACATTGTTCATGAGATTTGAATGGGACGATGAAAAACGAATTGCCAATGTTGAAAAGCACGTCGTCGATTTCAACGATGCGCCTGAACTTTTCACTGGTCTGTTTTTGACCCTGGAAGATGCCCTTCAGGATTACGGCGAACAAAGATTCGTTGCTTTTGGCCGTGTTGAAAAACGGCTTATGGTGTTAGCGTTTACAAAGAGAAAAGGTGCTATCCGAATTATTTCGATGAGAAAGGCAAACGAACGTGAGCAAAAAAAAATTAAAGATGCAATCGATGACCGACTGGCAAAGGATTGATTCCATGAAGGATGAGGACATTGACCTTTCCGATATTCCCGAACTGGACGACAGCTTTTTCAAAGAGGCCACGCTGGTTCTTCCCAAACCAAAATCTGTCGTGACCCTGAGAGTGGATGCAGATGTCCTGCAATGGTTCAAGGCCAGAGGAAAGGGATATCAAACCCTTATGAACGCAGTCCTTAAAGAATATTCAAGACACGGAATGGAACACCTGCCAAAGATGAAGGAGAATCTTAAGAAAGAAAAACGCATACAGAGATGAGCCGTTCTGTGTTGGCGGAAATCAGAAGAACCTCTTTTCAGATTATCTCCTGCTATGTGTAATTTGCGACCGTCAGTGGTGTTTGTTTTTTCGTGGGTTTGATGTAAACCATTCCCTGAAAGATGGCGACCGTGTCTTCATTTTCATCAGTGATAATGATGGTATAGGTGGCAAGTTTGCGATTGCGGGAAACCTCTTTGGCTTCGGCCGTCAGCACCGCGCCTTCGGTGCTTGACTTGACAAAGGAGATGCTGGCGTTAATGGCCACGGCAACCGGTCCATAGGCATTGGACGCTGCGGCAAAGACCAGATCCGCCAAGGTGAAAACAACGCCGCCTTGTGTCAGTCCGGCGCCGTTCAGGTGGTGTTTTTGTATTTTGAGCCTGGCCTTGGCGCTTCCTTGCGACATTTCGATGAGTTCAATTCCAACATGCCGGGCAAAGAGATCTTTTTCGATAAACATCGATCATATCCTGAAATTTGAGAGTTGGGTGAAAGAAGCCATGATTGTCAGATCAAGACTGGGTTAAATGCAAAGATATTTTTGGCGTATGGGCTCGTTTCCTATCAGTTCCTGGATGGTTCCGCCAAAACGGATCATGCCGTTGTCGATGATATAGCCGCGGTCGCTCAGTCCGAGCGCAATGCTTTGATTCTGCTCGGCCAGAAGAACAGTCAACCCAGTGTCCTTAAGTTTTCGAATCTGCTGTTCCAGCAGTTTCACCACTAAAGGGGCAAGCCCTTCGGTGGGTTCATCCAGAAGGAGAAGATCCGGGTTGGTCATCAGGGCCCGGCCAATGGTCAGCATCTGCTGCTCACCTCCACTTAAAAAGCCGGCCCGCCGGGTGTCGATGCTTCTCAAAGGCGGAAAAAAATCGTAAACCGCATCCTTATTCCATATCCCGGTTTTTTGATGCTTTCGCTGGACGATTTCAAGGTTTTCCCCAACTGTCAGATCGGCAAAAACCCTGCGGTCATCCGGAACGTATCCCATGCCCATGCGGGCCAGCAGATAAGGTTTCTGCCCGGTACAGGTGATGCCTTTGAACCGGATGGTGCCGTTTTTCGGCGGAATCAGCCCCATGATGCTCCGCATGGTGGTGCTCTTTCCCGCGCCGTTTCGACCCAGAAGACAGACGATTTCTCCTTGGTTTATCGTAAGGGATACGCCGAAAAGTACATGACTCAGGCCATAATATGTATGGATATCACTGACCTCAAGCATCGGTACCCCCAAGATAGGCTTCCTGTACCTGACGGCAGGATTTGACCTGCTCCGGCGTTGTCTGAATCAAGGTCTTTCCCTGCTGCATGACCATTATTCTCTGGGCAATGGAAAACACCAGTTCCATGTCGTGTTCACAGAACAGAATGGTCAGTCCCATATCCCGAGAAAGCCGGTTCATCAGGCTAAGGGCCATTGCAGTCTCTTCCGGGGACATGCCGGCTGTGGGTTCATCCAGAATCAGAAGTTCGGGTCGGTTCCCGAGAGCAATGGCGATTTCAAGGACTTTTTGATCGCCATGAGACAAGGAGCCGCTGACCTGATCGGCTTTCTCCGCCAGTCCGACGCTTTCCAAAATTTCAAAAGTTTCATTTATCAGAAGTTTTCTGGCCGGCAAGAGCAGATTAAAAGTCATTTTACAGAAAGACATCAGTGCAACCTGAACATTTTCAAACACCGTCATCCGGTTGAAAATGTTGACCACCTGATAGGAGCGGCAGATGCCTTTCCTGCAGATATGATAAGGAGCCAGACCGGCAATGTCCTGGCCGTTGAAGAGGATGCGGCCCTTTTCCGGGGATATCTGCCCGGTAATCAGATGAAAGAGCGTGGTTTTGCCGGCGCCATTCGGGCCGATTACAGCGACCACCTCCCCTTTATTGACCTCAAGATTGGCATCGGAGACCGCCACGAAGCCGTCAAAGGATTTTTGGAGATTTTCAACTTTAAGCATGCAAAAACTTGTCCGATCAATAACGAAAAGTCATTTTGTTTACCTGAAGCAACTCAGGCCTTTGGGCTGAAGACTGAAGTGTCTTTCTGGCTCCTGATCCGTGATTTCAGAATCATCCCCAGCACGCCATCGGGCATGAAAAAATATCAGCAGCATCAGTACGATGCCCAGGATCAGGGTCCAGTACTCCGTATAGATTCCCACAAAGGTTCTGAGCGTGATCATGATGGCGGCGCCCAGCATGGGGCCAAAAAAGGTGAACCACCCGCCCAGCAGGCACATGATCAGAATTTCAAGGGAAAGGGTCCAGAACATCAGGTCCGGGAACACAGAGGCTTCAACCGTCACAAAAAGCGTTCCGGCAACCCCGGCAAAAAAACCGGCAATCACTTCTCCGACGAGTTGGTGTCGACGGACATTGACGCCGATGGCCTCGCATCTTTCGGGGTTGTCGCGAATGGCCTGAAAAATTCGGCCAAACGGGGAATGCACGATGCGATACATCAAAAACAGGGAGATCGCGGTGATGATAAAGGTAAAATAATAGGCGCCATGAGAAGCAGACAGCATTTTTGGCAGCGGTATGCCGTGAATGCCGTCATCGCCGCCGGTAAAGGAATACCAGCGGAACACGATGGCCCAGACCAGAGAGCCCAGGGAGATTTGAAGCATTCCAAAATAAAGTTTGGACAGCCTGACGCAGATCAAGCCGATGACATATCCCAACCCCGCGGAGACCAGGGGGGCGACAATAAATCCGGTCCAGGCCGGAAGGCCTGATTTGGTCAGCATCAGGGCAAGGGCATAGGCCCCGATGCCGTAAAACACCGCGTGGTGAAACTGGTACATGCCGCCGAACCCCAACACCAGGTTCAGGCTGGTTGCCAGCAGTCCTGTCAGCAGGATTAGCGCCGTCAGATAGACATAGAACCGTGGCAAAAACCGGGGCAGAAAAAGAAACAGGATCCCGATCCCGACCACCCATAATACCATGCAGACATTTATTTTTTTATCCTGCAATCCGCTTTCCTTGTAACATAAAAACACTTCGTGAGAGCATGAAATCGTGAAATGGTTACGTCCTCGCGCCCTTATACTCTCGAACTCTCACGCTCTTATGATCAAGCCAGACCTATTACCAGGTTGATTTAAGAAGGCCTTTTGGGCGAAAGATCAGGATGGTTACCACCACGGCGTAGGGAAATACGATGGCGAACTGGGGCCATAACAAGATGCCGACGGCATCTGTCAGGCCAAAAATGAGTGCGCCCAGAAGCGCTCCCCAGATATTGCCAAGGCCTCCGACAATGACGATCAGAAATGCCTCCATAATGATGGAATGGTCCATGCCCTGGGTAATGTTCTGGGTAGGGGCGACCAGGGCGCCGCCAAGTCCGGCCAGAAAACACCCGATCACAAATACGGCCGAGAACACCAGGCTGACATTGATTCCGACCGCCCCGACCATTTCTCGGTCAACGGCCGCGGCCCGGGCGATTTTTCCGATTTTGGTTTTCTGGGTCAACACCCAAAGCCCGAAGGCCACCAGGGGCCCGATAATCAGCAGAAAAACATTATATCGTGGAAGGGGAAGTCCGAAAATCGATAAAGATCCCTGAAAAACAGCCGGCGTTGAAATGGAACGGAAATCAGACCCCCAGATGATCTTGACAATATCCCCGAAGACCAGGGTAAACGAAAAAGTAAACAGCAGAAGCATGAGATGCTCCCTGTCATAGAGGTGACAGAACAACCCGCGCTCCATGACAAGGCTGATCAGGGCAACGCCCATGGGGGCAGCCACCAGCGCTACCCAGAAACCGGCTTTTCCCCCCACAACCGCGGCAACGGAATAGGTTAAAAACGCGCCGATCATATAAAATGAACCATGCGCCAGGTTCGGTATGCGAAGCACCCCCAGGACCAGGCTTAGGCCGGATGCCACGATAAACAGAATCGTTGTCCGGCTGAGCCCAACAAGAATCTGCTGCAGAAGGGACGAGAGGGTGATATGGGAGATAAATTCTATCATCAAATCAACCCGTCACTGACCACGAGCTTTCTTGATGTCTTCAATTGCCGGCATGACGTCTTCTCCGGAAATGGTGACAATGTCCGATGCAGTCAGAAAATCATATCCGGCCGCCTTTTTTGTCACTCCCATGTACATGGGAAGCATGACCTGGTGATCATAAGGCCTGATGGTGAGTTTTCCGACCGGGCTATCGACACTCATGCCTTCCAGGGCGTCGATGAATTTTTCCGTGTCTATGGATCCGGCTTTTTCGTAGGCTTTGGCAATAAAGGCTGCTGTAATGTAGCCATATAAAGCGCCGACCTTGGGGGGCCTGCCAAATGCCTGTTGAAATTCCTTGACAAACTCCTTGTTTTCCGGGGTTTCCGGATAATAGAAAAAATAATTGGAAGTGCCCAGAACTCCTTCGGGAGCATCGAGCCCCAGGGGCTGAAGGGTGGACAACTCGGTTGCCGTGTGCATGTAAAACGGAACGCGTTTGTTGAATCCCGTGGTTTCGGCGGCTTTCAAAAACGGGACGCAGTTCTTGCCGCCGGTTGCAATGATGACGGCATCGGGTTTTGCCGAAAGCATGGCCGTAATATACGGGGTAAAATCAGACTCGCCCACCTTCCACCAGGTCTGGCCAAGAAGCTCGACCTCAGGTTTCATTTTTTTGAGATTCTGCCATACCCCGTCTGCAATGGCATGACCATATTCATAGTCGTCTCCGCCGATCCAGTATTTGACGTAGGGTTTTTTGGAAAGAGCCACGGCAGCGGCTTTTCCGGCCATTGAAGTGTTTTCATTCATGGAAAACACATACCGGTGTCCTTTTTCGCCCGTAATGGCGTCGCTTTTGGAAAAGGTCACCAGAAGGGGAACTTTTTCGGTCTTGCATAAATCCGAGATGGCCAAGGCTTCGGCGCTGTTGATGGTTCCCATCAGCAGATTTACTTTTTCCCGCATGATCAGCTCTTTGGCTGCGCTCAGTCCAAGATCCACTTTGAACTTGCTGTCCCGTGTCGTAAATTCGATTTTTCTGCCCAGGACCCCGCCTTTGGCATTGATTTTATCAGTGGCCAGTTTAAACGCATCCCGAACATCATTGGTATAGGTGCTGGGAGGGCCAGTATAACAATCCACGATTCCGACCTTGATGGGATCAGCCGCAATAAGGGGAGCAGCCGTTAAGGCGATGAACAGCATTCCACAGACAATCATCCCGAACGATCTTTTCATGTAAACCTCCTTTGATTGATGAATGGTATTTATCGAATAAAATACAGGCAAAATTCTGTTCGTCAATAAAAAAGAGAAGGAATCGGCCGGTGTTCGTCTGAATTTGAATGTTTTGCCGGAAGCCCAAATTAGTATTTGCCAAAGCCTTTGTCTTCTTGTATTTTAATCGGTTAAAACAGATGCCATGTAAAAACCCAATGGAGGAAACCCATGAAAGAAACAACCATCCAGGAAGCTTTTTCATTTGATGATGTCCTGCTTGTGCCCCGCTATTCGGATGTTCTCCCCAAAGACGTTACGATCACTACGTGGCTGACGCGAAACCTGGCGCTCAATATCCCGATTGTGAGCGCAGCAATGGATACGGTTACCGAATCGAGAACCGCCATCAGCATGGCCAGAGATGGCGGATTGGGATTTATCCATCGCAACATGAGCATTGAGAATCAGGTTCTGGAAGTGGGAAAAGTCAAAAAGTCGGAAAGTGGAATGATTATTGATCCGGTGACCATCAGACCGGACCAGACTGTCCAGGACGTACTCAATCTCATGGAAGCATACCGGATATCCGGAGTACCGGTAACGGACGGCGATCGGCTGGTCGGAATCGTGACGAACCGGGATCTTCGGTTTGAGACCGACCTTGCCAGACCCGTGTCCGCAGTGATGACCCATAAGAATCTGGTTACGGTCACCGAAGGCATTAATCTTGATGAGTCGAAAAAATTGCTTCACGAGCACCGGATTGAAAAACTTCTTGTCGTGGATAAAAACGGCCGGCTGACCGGCATGATCACGATAAAAGACATTGAGAAAATAAAAAAATACCCCAATGCCTGCAAGGATGGCAAGGGGAGGCTTCGGGTGGGTGGCGCCATCGGCGTTGGACCGGATATGCTGGAACGCGCCGAAATGCTGCTTAAGGCAGGCGCGGATGTAATTTTGATTGATACCTCTCACGGCCATTCCAAAAATGTCATAGATGCTGTGATTACGTTGAAGCAGACCTTCAGCAATATCGAGCTCATTGCCGGGAACGTGGCAACCGAAAAAGGAGCCGAGGATCTGATTCAGGCCGGCGTTGACGGGGTGAAGATCGGCATCGGTCCCGGTTCCATCTGCACCACCCGTATCGTTGCAGGCGCTGGTGTTCCTCAGATGACTGCGATCATGAACTGCAAGGACGTTTGTAATCGAAAAGGCGTTCCGCTGATTGCGGACGGCGGCATTAAATTTTCCGGTGATGTTACCAAAGCTATTGGTGCAGGCGCCCATGTGGTGATGATCGGCGGTCTTTTTGCCGGAACCGAGGAAAGCCCGGGAGAGTCCATTTTTTTCCAGGGCAGAAGCTATAAAGTGTATCGGGGCATGGGGTCGCTGGAAGCCATGAAAAAAGGCAGCAAGGACCGGTATTACCAGACTGAGCAGGAAACAGACGACAAACTGGTTCCCGAAGGCATTGTGGGACGCGTGCCGTACTCGGGAACGCTTTCAGCCAACATTTTTCAGCTGATCGGCGGACTCAAGGCAGGCATGGGGTATGCCGGATGCAAGTCCATTGCAGAGTTGAGGGAAAAGGCGATGTTTATCCGAATCAGCGCCGCCGGACTCAGGGAAAGCCATGTCCATGACGTGATCATTACCAAGGAAGCTCCGAATTATCGGTTGGACTAATTATCGGCTATAGGTTATAAATTATAGGTTATGGGTTATGGGCTATCCGCTTTCAGCCCATAACCCATAACCTGCTTTTTGAGGATACAATGACTGATTTTGTACATCTTCACGTTCACACCCAGTACAGTCTTCTGGATGGCGCCATTCGAATAGAGCCGCTCCTGCAGCGGGTGAAAACTTATGGCATGGACAGCGTTGCCATTACAGATCATGGGACCATGTTCGGGACCGTCGAGTTTTATGATAAAGCCCATAAGGCCGGCATCAAACCGGTCATCGGGTGTGAATGCTATATTGCGCCGCGTACAATTGCTGAAAAAACCGCGCAGGACAATAAAGGTCTTTCTCATATCATTTTGCTGGCTGAAAATGAAGAAGGCTACCGGAATCTCTGTAAGCTGGCCACCATTGCGCAGCTTGAGGGGTTTTACTACAAACCCAGGATTGATAAGGATATACTCAAGGATCACGCAAAGGGTCTCATCGCTCTTTCCGCCTGTCTTCATGGCGAGATTCCCAGGCTCATCAATGACGGCCGGCAGGACGCGGCGGATGAGGCCGCCAGGTTTTATCTCAGCCTCTTTGGGGAGGGAAATTTTTTCCTGGAGGTTCAAAACAACGGCATTGACATCCAGGATCACGTCAATCAGACCCTGCTTGATATGAGCCGGCGGCTTTCCATTCCCATGGTCGCGACCAATGACTGTCATTATCTGGATCAGAACGATGTCCGGGCTCATGATGTGCTTCTCTGTATTCAGACCGGAAAAACCATTCATGACTCAGAGCGCTTCAAATTCCGGACGGACCAGCTTTATTTCAAATCACGGGATGAAATGGTCGCGGATTTTAAATCCTATCCCGGGGCTCTTGCGAATACTGTGGACATTGCCAGGCGGTGCAACCTGGAATTTGATTTCAAGACATTTCATTTCCCCAAATATGAATCCACGGATGAGCGCTCCGCAGATGATATTTTTGATGAAAAAACCCGAAAAGGGTATGGCCGGGTATGGAATCGGATTCTAAAAAAACATCCGGACCAGGATGAAAAGCCTTACCTGGCACGCCTTGAATATGAAATGTCCGCCATCAAGGAGATGGGGTTTCCCAGCTATTTTCTGATTGTCGCGGATTTTATCCAGTACGCCAAGGATCATCAGGTTCCTGTGGGTCCTGGCCGCGGGTCCGCAGCCGGAAGCCTGGTGGCCTTTTCTTTGGGAATCACCGATCTGGACCCTCTGGAACACGGGTTGATATTTGAGCGGTTCTTGAATCCCGGCCGGAAAAGCATGCCGGATATTGATGTGGATTTCTGTATCAACGGTCGCGAGCAGGTATATAAATATGTGGTGGACCGTTATGGTGGGGGCGATTATGTCAGCCAGATCATTACCTTTGGAAAGCTTAAAACCCGCGCCGTGATTCGGGATGTGGGAAGGGCACTCGACATTCCCCTGCGTGAAGTGGACGCCATTGCAAAACTGGTTCCGGATGTGCTCAACATCAGCCTGGATGAGGCGCTTAAACGGGAGCCGAAACTCATGGAACTGGTTGAAAGCAGGCCGGAAGTCGCAGATCTCATCAACATCTGCAGGGTTCTTGAAGGGCTTCCCCGTCACGCATCGACCCACGCCGCAGGAGTGGTCATCGGAGATCGACCCCTGGTGGATTACCTGCCCATGTACCGGGGGAAAAAGGGGGAAGTTGTCACCCAGTTTGATATGAAATGCGTGGAACAAATCGGCCTGGTCAAGTTTGATTTTCTGGGGCTTCGAAACCTTACAGTCATAGCCGGTGCCCTTCAAATGATCAAGGATCAGGGCAAAATACCTCCGGATCTTCTGGATCTGGATTTATTCGATCCCGATACCTATCGCCTGCTGGCTTCCGGGGATACCACCGGCGTCTTTCAGCTGGAAAGCTCTGGCATGAAGGACCTGCTCGTTCGCCTGAAACCCGAATGCTTTGACGATGTCACGGCTTTGGTGGCGCTTTATCGCCCGGGTCCTCTGGAAAGCGGGATGGTGGATGATTTTGTGAACCGCAAACATGGCCGGAAAACCGTGGAATATCTGGTACCTGAGCTGGCCCCGGTATTAAAGGAAACCTACGGCGTTATTGTATACCAGGAACAGGTGATGAAGATTGCTGCCGAGCTGGCCAATTATACCATGTCCGAAGCAGATGACCTGCGAAAAGCCATGGGAAAAAAGATCGCCGAAATCATGGCCAAGCACCGGGATCGTTTTGTTCAGGGGGCTCAGGAGAAAGGCATTGCCAAGGATAAAGCCAGCCAGCTTTTCGACTTGATGGAAAAATTTGGGCGATACGGATTCAATAAATCCCACAGCGCCGCCTATGCCCTGATTGCCTATCAGACTGCCTATTTAAAAGCCCATTACCCGGTTGAGCTTCTGGCCGCGCTGCTGACCAGCGAAATGAACTCCTCGGACGGCGTGGTCAAATACATTGCCGAATGCCGCAGCCATGCCATCGAAGTACTGCCCCCGGATATCAACGAAAGCCAAAAAAGCTTTACGGTAGCGGGTACGAAAATCCGTTTCGGCCTGGTTGCCGTCAAGAATGTTGGCGAGGCTGCCATCGAAAGCATTATCGCGGAACGCAACAATGGCAATTATTTGTCATTATACGATTTTTGTGAACGGGTGGAGCTGAAAAAAGTCAACAAGCGGGTGATTGAAAGCCTGATCAAATGCGGGGCTTTTGATTCAACTGGCGCCAGTCGTTCTCAACTGATGACCGCCATCGAGGACGCCATTGATTACGGGCAACTGGTTCACCGAACGCGGTCGGATCCCCAAATGGGTCTTTTTGGCGGAAGCGCTAAGGGAGAGCAGAAAATCGGCCATTCTCCGCTTCCCGATATTGCGGAATGGGATGAGAAGCAGCGTCTCCTTCTGGAGAAAGAAACACTGGGGTTTTATATTACCGGCCATCCCTTGCAGGGATTTGAGGACATTCTGGACAAATTTGCGTCAGCAGACTCTCTTTCTATTTCGGACAAAGCGGATGGCGTAGCAATTCGCATCGGCGGCATTGTCCGGAACGTTAAAGTGATCAAAACCCGGCGTGATGAACTGATGGCCTTTGTAACGCTGGAAGATATGAATGGTAGTGTCGAGATCACGGTTTTTTCAAATCTTTATGCGTCTGTCAGCGATCTGCTATCGGGCGATGCCGCCATCATGGTTCAGGGAGAAGTTCAAAAAGACGATAGTTCGGTCAAAATTCTGGCAGAAACGCTGATTCCTCTGGAAAAGGCTGAGGAGATTTGGACCGCGACCCTTCATGTAAATATTGACCTTTCCCGAGTTCAGCGGGAGACCCTGCTCAGACTCCGGGATGTCATGGGCAGCCATCCGGGCGCCTGTCCGGCGCTTCTGCGCCTGAACAGCCCGGACCATACCCAAATTGTTATATCCCTTCCCGAGCAGATGAAAGTAAAGGCGGGAAGCAAGCTCAAACGAGACATAGACTTGCTTATGGGATACCCAGCTGTTCAGACGGATTGCACCCCCGCGGTATCCTCCGTGCGATCCAAAGACGCTTATCCTAACAAAAAAGGGAAATCATGATATGACCTACTCCCATCTTCCGGTCTACCCGGTGCTTCTTGCCGGCGGTTCCGGTACCCGGCTCTGGCCGGTGTCGCGGGAATTGTATCCCAAACAGCTGGTCCGTTTTATCGGAAGCGATTCCCTGATTCAAAGCACCATCAAACGCCTTTCGCCGGTTCTGGACTGCAGTAAAGTGAGAATCGTCTGCGGCAGGGAGCATTCCCTGGAGATAACCAGGCATATGAAATCAATTGGTATCAACGGCAACGGGAACGTGATCAGCGAGCCCTGCGGACGCAATACGGCTCCGGCCATTCTTCTGGCGCTCTTTGATATTCTTAGAAACGAACCCGATGCCATTCTTTGTATTTTTCCCGCGGATCACGTGATACTGGACGTGGACAGTTTCCACGGCAAACTGGAGTCCGCCATTCGTCTCGCATCAGCTGATTATATCGTTACATTCGGAATCCAACCGGGATATCCGGAAACCGGTTATGGTTATATCGAAGGACAAACCCCTATTTCCGAAGGTGCGCTTTCCATCAACCGGTTTGTGGAAAAACCCGATCTTCAGACAGCCAGACATTATGTTGAGGCAGGTAATTATTTCTGGAACAGTGGCATGTTCGCTTTCAAAGCATCTGTTATGGCGGAAGAATTCATGACATTTCAACCGGATCTCTATCATCAAATAAAAACCCTTGCTGCGGCTTCCGCTGCCCTGTCTCTGGAAGACTATCAAATGCTTTCCAATATCTCCATTGATGTGGCGGTTATGGAGAAAACGCAAAAAGGCGCGGTTCTGCCTTCGGATTTTGGCTGGAGCGATATCGGATCCTGGAAATCACTGTATGATTTTCTGCCAAAGGACGAAAATCAGAATGTATTTCATGGTGACGTCATCAGCAATGACTCGCATCACTGTTTTATCATGGGGCATGAGCGGCTGATTGCCGCCAATCACCTGAACAATGTAGTGATTGTGGAAACTCCGGACTCAATATTTGTCTCGGATATTGAAAACAGCCGCGATGTCAAATCCATTGTGACCACCCTCAAGGAAAAGGGGAGATGGGAGTGTGAGCAGCATACCACAGCGTCCAAGCCCTGGGGAAGTTTGACAACTCTGGAAACAAAAGACAATTACCGGGTAGGCCGAATGATTGTATATCCGGGATCAACGGTGATTGTTCAGGCAGCGCCATCGGAATCCAAAAACTTTGTCATTGTCGGCGGACGTGCCATCGCTTCGGTTGGACCGGAGTCCTTGTCTCTTCAGGCCGGTGAATCTCTGTATCTTGCTCCGGAAAAACAAGCATTGATTGAAAATGACGATACTGATCCGCTGGTCATGATTCAAATAACGACGGCTGCTGAAATGGCCATGAAATAGCAATTCCGGTTGCGCCATGAGAGTCTACGGGAGGTTTTCAAACCGTCCCTTTTTTTGAACCGAGGTCAAATGAAAGTTCCTCTTCTGGATTTAAAAAGTCAATATCAATTGATCAAGCAGGATATTCTAAAGGTCACGGAAGAAATTTATGACAGCCAGTATTTTATTCTGGGGCCGCATGTTGAAGCTTTGGAAAAACAAGTGGCGGCATACTGCCATGCTGCCCATGCCCTTGGGGTTTCTTCGGGGACCGACGCACTGATCATTGCCTTGATGGCATCCGGCATAACAGCCGGTGATACCGTCATTACAACGCCTTATACGTTTTTTGCAACCGCAGGTTCGATTTGCCGTGTGGGGGCTCGTCCCTGTTTTGTGGATATTGATCCGGCAACTTATAACATTTCTCCTGAAGGCATTTCAGCCGCCATTGAGGGGATGAGCCCCGCAGAAAGGGAACGTCTGAAAGCCATCCTTCCGGTGCATCTATACGGACAGTGCGCGGACATGGATCCGATCCTTGAAATCGCCAGAGGCAAACATCTGACGGTTATCGAAGATGCTGCTCAGGCCATTGGTGCCGAATACAAGGGCAGAAGGGCAGGGGAAATGGGTGATTTTGGGTGTTTTTCCTTTTTTCCATCCAAAAACCTTGGCGCATTTGGAGACGGCGGCATGGTAACCACCCAGTCTGAAACTTTTTATCACACCATGGGCATGCTGAGGAATCACGGTTCTCACCCCAAATATTATCACAGTCTTATCGGGGGCAATTTCAGACTGGATGCGCTTCAGGCAGCCATCGTATCCGTCAAATTGAAATATTTGGATCAATGGACAAAAATGCGTCAGAATCATGCAGCGACCTATCGCAGTCTTTTTTTGCAATGCGGCTTGGGGGATCGGGTGATGCTGCCGGAAGTAAAAGAGAACAGGCATACTTTCAATCAATATATCCTCCGAGTTGCTGAAAAAAGAGATGAACTTCGGGCGTTTTTGCTGGCGTCGGAGATTGGAACAGAGGTGTATTATCCGGTACCGCTGCATCTTCAGAAGTGTTTTTCTTTTTTAGATTACCGAGAAAGGGATTTCCCAGAGGCCGAACGGGCAGCCGATCAGACCTTGGCCCTTCCCGTGTATCCTGAGTTGACAGCAGTTCAGCAGGAATTTGTCGTGGACAGAATTCAGTTTTTTTTAAGTAAATGAGCAATTAACAGTTCGAAGGTCGGAAGTGGAGGAAGATTATGCCAGAAAGAATTTCGCGTGATACATTCAGAGATAAGAGAGGCACTGAAGCTGAACAGGGTCCGGAAGAAGACTATTATCCGGAAGATGCCTATTCCCCCTGGAAAAAAGGGAATGTGGAGAGTTTCATGTCCAATCTGAGTAAAAGCAGTGGGCTGCTGTTAGTCATTCTTGGTGCCGGTGTATTTGTGCTGCTTGCTTTTTTCGTATTTCTTCCCATGTTGCGGAGTCCTGCCGATACCAAGCCGATCACAGAGATAGAAGTAAAACTGAAAAAAATGGAAGCTAAGCTGGCAGAGATGGAACAGAATTACCAGAAAGTCGCTCAATTAGCCCTTCAGGAAGACAAGTTTGAGCAGGTGTCTGCTAGGCTTGATAAGCTCGGAGCTTCAACCACACAGCGTCTTGACCAGTTGACAAGGGAAATCGAAACCAACCACAAACAGCCCGCTCTTCAAAAAACAGATTCAGCACCGAAACAGCCGGCGACTCCAAAAACAGAGGCTGTCAGCCCGGCCAAACCGGTTGAAACACCTGAGAAAAAGGCGACTACCGAGAAATATCACGAAGTCAAACCCCAAGAAACCTTGTTTGGCATTGGCCGGACATATGGGTTGACGGTTGATGAATTGCGACGTTTAAACAATATGGGCCCAGCAGATATGCTTCGTTCCGGGCAAAAACTCAAGGTCAGCAAGTGAAAAAATCGGTTATTCTTTTTTAACGACAAGTCCCACGCCTGCCAGTAGAAGCAGCGCTCCGGCATAACCGATCAGGCTGGTACTTTCAGATGAAAGCCAGGGAAGCTTCTGAACCGAAAGAACACCAACAACAATCATGGTTATCAGCGGGTTAAGGACAATAATGGCGCTGACCTGGTTGGCAGGAAGCAGTTTGAGGGCTTCGCCCAGAGTGCCATAGGCAATTAGGGTATTGGCACCCAGGAATATCAGCGTCAGCCAGTCCGAAAGACTAAGCCCCTGAAATTCATGAAAAACGGCCAGCGGGGAAAATACGATGGCGGCAACCAGATAAATCAGCAAATTGGTCTGCTGAGGTGCCCAGATTTGCACCAGTAGCTTCTGGCATACTGCAAAAAATGCCCAGGTGATGGCCGCAACAATGATCCAGATGTTGCCGAGAGTGTATTGCTGAGAAGAGATCATCAAATGATGAAGCTGATCCCAGTAAAACAACATAAAGCCAGCGGCTGCAATGCCAAAGCCGGATATTTGAAGGATGGAGAGGCTTTCCTTGAAATAGACAACTCCCACAACCGCCACCAGAAGCGGAGAAACCTGGATCAGTATCTGGGCATTGCTGGGAGAGGTCAGCGCCACGCCGCTGGTAAAACCGAGATAGTTACCGGCCATGGCAAGTCCTGCGAGGACTCCCAGAATCGGAGGCTTGATCAGGATTTCAAAAAACCGGGGACGATGAACGAGATAATACCCTGCCAGAAATACAAATGAAAACGTAAACCGAAACCAGATGATGGTGTTTCCGCTGAACCGCTGAAGTGCATATTTGAGCACAATGGCCAGGATGCCCCAGAGGGCGGCCGTTATGCTGATCATCATAAGTCCTTTTGAATGATTGGACATGAATGCCTTTTACATCATATTGTTTTCCAGTACCGAAAGGGAAGACAGCAGGTGATTGAATGAAAAAACTTCAATGGATACAGTTCCGGTAAACTGTCTGAGTAAGGAAAAAATCTTGTCAAGCCAGTTCTGATCAAAGACATCCAGAGCCAGGTGATCCTTCCCGTTGTTAACGCCATGTAAATGAATCATCGATGTTTGTCCGGCAAAACGATGATATGTGGTTTCGATATTTTCATGATTTACGATCAGATGTCCCATATCCAGGCATACACAAAGTTCATATTCCCGAAGAATCTGCTCGATCCATTCCATTGGATAGTCGAGCGACTCTATGGAAAGGGCAGATCCCTGAACCCCTGCATCCCTTAATCTGCGGAGGCAATCTGAAATCCGGCTCTGCCAGGCTTTGTCGCAAATTCTTCCAATCGGAGCTTGATTATAAGGCAGATGCAGGATATAGGTTGATGGCATTAGAGGGAGGGTGATATCCATGACATGAAGAATGTTTTCCACAAACCGATCCTGTTCCTTGCGTTGCGGATTTCCCGGGTTAAGATCTGATGGAAGATGAACATTATAAGTGAACCGAAATTCCTTTGCCAGAGATTCCAGTTCTCGGATCGTTGCGGGTGACGGCAAGGAAGACCGGTGACTTTCAAAGCATAGCAGTTCGATCTCATCCAGAAAGGGTCCCAGCATCTGAACATTGGGGATGTAGTCGTCTGGATATATGAACGAAGGCGCGCTGATTTTAAAAGAATAGGCATTTTTATAGGATTTGGTCAGTTGAGGATACATGATGGCCAACAGCTTTTTAGGGTTTATGACAGAAGCCCGATGACAGAAAGGAGGCGCGCCAGACTGGAGTAGCGACAGGCGAAGGGATCATGGGTTATCGAAAGGCGGAAATGACTGCCAGGAGAAATGTCCACAAAAATGAACAGAGAAGCATCAGATCGCAGGCTTTTCGGATATCGCTTCGTGTCACATTCCCAAAGGCAATGCCGATATAGGGTTTGTTGACCAGCCGGCCATGATACGTATTAGGGCCATTCAGTTTAACGGATAACGCTCCGGCAAAAGCAGCCTCTGAATATCCGGAATTCGGACTGGCATGATGCGCACCCTCACGAACAGCAGTGTGGAAGGCGCGCTTTCCGCTTCCGGATAAGAGTTGTGCCGCGAAAGCGATAACCGGAACCGAAAGCCGTGCAGGAATAAAATTTGCAATATCGTCCAGCCGCGCTGAAACCTTTCCAAAATACAAATAAGCGTCATTGCGGTAGCCAACCATCGAATCCAGGGTGTTCACCATTCGATAGGCGATGGCCAGCGGCGCGCCGCCGATAGCGGCATAAAACAGCGGAGAGATGATGCCGTCCACCAGATTTTCGGCAACGGTTTCAACAGCGGCGCGAATCACCCCCTGTTCTGAGAGCTGTTCGGTTTCACGCCCCACAATAAAAGAAATCTTGTTTCGCGCTTTTGGCAATCCGCTGGATATCAGCGCGTGGTCTACTTCCATGGCTGCATTTCTGAGAGATGATGGACTGATACAATAATAAATCAAAAGAGATTCAAGGATGAGCCGGCAGACAGGATGAAGGATACCGGCCAGATCCAACAGAAGGCTGGCAATCCCCCATGCACCCAAAACCAGAAATCCGGCAAACAGTGCGCCTGAAATGACCAGAGGCATCTTCAGACGTCTGAAAGCCGGTTCCATTTTTGAAATGGCCGTGCCCATCCATCGAACCGGATGAAACAGCCAAAGGGGATCTCCCAGTATCAAATCAAGGACAAAAGCCGCTACAAGGGTGTACGCAATATGAATTTCCATAATCTGCGCAACTGTAGCAGGTTAAGAGCGTTATTTCAATATGCGACGATATGACGGAGGTAAAATGACCCGAAAATACATCGGAATTATGGTGGGAGCCCTGCTGATCTTAGGTGTCAGTGCCTATCTGGGGCTTAAATTTTATATTGAAAACGATGCCAGAAGTCGCATTCAACAGTGGGCGAGTCAGACAGACAGGATTTCATCTCTCTCCTACCAAACTCTGGAAGTGGGGCTTTTTACAAAAACCGTTCAGGTCAGCCAGGTTTCCCTTCAAATTAAGGATACGGTCAGCCCTATCGCCATTGATCGGTTGGCGCTGCATTCATTTGACAGCAAAAATGAAATTCCTTCTTTCATGCATGTTGAAATTCAGGGAATTCACATCAACCGGAGCAACCCATTTATCAAGGGAATCGCGCCAGTGCTTATTCAGCTTGGGTATGCAGACATTGAGGCCAATGTTGAGTATGCATATCGCTATGATCCGATGAAAAAAGATCTGGAGATTCAGCAGGTTCGCATCCGTGCTTCAGACATGGGGCAGCTTGACGTCACAGCTCGGCTGAATAACCTGGATCTGGCTGTTGTCAAATCGGTTTCCGACAATCCGTTATCGCTTGTCGCTTTGCTACCGTCTGTGGCAATATCCGGAATTACCTTGAATTATCAGGATTATTCCATTATCCGAAGACTCATTCAGCTGGGTGCCCGTCAGTCGGGCCAAAGCGAAGAACAATTTGTTTCTGATATCATCCATCGGCTGAACCTGGAAATTCAGAAACAAAAACAACCTGCCGCCAGGGATAGATTTCTGGCAATGCAAAATTTTATTCGGAACCCAGGCATTATCGAGGTGGCGATTTCTCCCCTTCAACCGGTTTCCCTGATGCGCTTCGTGATGATGGATAATATCGATCAGATTGTTGATCTATTGAATATTTCAGTAAAATATCAAGAGGTTAAAAAATAATATATTCTTTTTGGACTACATATCTGCCCAAACCATGTCCCTTGCCGCTGAGTCAATGCAGAGAAGCAATTAATATCATGAAGGTGGAATATCAAATACCCCACGCCTTTAATTATTGGTCTCTCAGCCGAAAAACGGCAGGCCAGTATTGGGCTTTCCTGTTTCTGTATAGATTTGAACTGCGTTTGCACTTCTCCGAGCGGCTGAAAATTCTGAGCGGCGTTTCCAAAAACTTCCATGATGCCAACGCCCCCCTTGCTGAATCCGATGACAATTTCATCTCCGGCATCCGGCTCCAGACTGCCGCAGGCCGGGCGCACTTCCGCACCGATGGAAAGAAGGCTCTGCTGCCAGGCGATATGCTGCGTGCGATTCTGCACCAGGTCAAAACCCAGTATCTCGAACCGGCCTTCTCCTTGTTTGCCCAGGCCAAGCACGATTTCATCCCTGCCGTCGCCATTGACATCGCCGCAGGCCGGCCATATTTCTCCGTTGATACGGTTATAGTCCGGCCAACTGGTCACCCCCCAGCCGCTGGCATCGCTTTGGCTGGAATCCTGAAGATCCGCACTTCCGGCAGATGTTTGATCAAAGATGAAAAAGGCGCCGCCGGGGATATCCGGATTGCCTTTGACCGGTCCCAGTCCGACGATTATTTCGTCCGTACCATTCCCATCCAGATCACCGCAGGCCGGCCGGGTTTCACCGTTGCCCCTGTTGTAATCCTGCCATCCGGTCTGCAGCCACTTGACATGTTTCAACTGGAGGTCCACGAATTTAAAAACCGCCATGCGGCCCTCTCCGCCGGGGCCGAGCCCGATAATGATTTCATCGATGCCGTCCCCGTCGATATCGCCGCAGGCCGGCCGGGTTTCGCCATTGGTTTCATTATACTCCGGCCATTCCACCTGGCCCCAGGCGATGACGGAAAAAGTGTCATCGAGCACCGCAAAATACCCGCCCGGAATGCCGGGAGCCTCTTTTACCCGACCCAGTCCGACAATGATTTCATTCCGGCCATCGCCGTCAATGTCTCCGGTGGCAACCCGCATTTCCCCGCTGAGCCTGTTGTACTCCGGCCAGTCAATATGAACAGGAAGCGCGGCTTCCCCTGCCTGGGATGTCAAGACTTCGATCCAACCGCCGCTGCCCGGAAGGCACCCGCTGCCGGCAAGAAGATAGCTGGAAACTGCATCCGGCTGCTGAAGGAGGCTGCTGCCTGCCGGAGGATTGCTGGAAGAAACTTCCATAGAATGATGGATGAGCATGGTCTGTGTTCTATTCTTTTTTAAAGGTGGCGGAAATACTGTGATTGGCTTGAACATTGGAAAATGTGTAAGACGTCACAGCCCCGACGGAAGTTCCGTCGATAAGAACACTGGCGAACTTTATAATTTTTGTTGGGCTTAATCGTAAATACCTGGCTGGCACCTTTTTGAACCTGAACATTTCCGTTGAACCTGCGCATCCGTAGATGCTGCCCCCGGAGCCGGCAGATGCGCTGATTGTGTATGTGCTGCTGATTATTGCAAAGCTTGCAGCAGATGCTGTGGTTGGCTGTTACATTGGAAAATGTATAGCTGGTGACCGCGCCAACAGATGCACCATCAACGGTTACAGATGACACCTTGTAATTGGCAGCGGGCGTGATCGTAAAGGACTGGCTTGCCACCAGTGTTCACCGAAACCGAACCAGAGGGTGAGATGGTGCCATTTGATCCTGCAGTTGCCGTGATGGTGTATGTTCCGACTGGAGCCGCATTCTTCTCAGCATAAAGTTGCCCGATCTCTTGGGAACTTACTGCATAATTATACATTTTTACCTTATCGATTATTCCCTTGAAATACCACTGAGCCAATCCAATGGTGAGATTCGAGGCATTTACATCCCAGTTGATGTTTCTGGTTTCGGGAACTTCACTTACAAACCCGCCATTCTGATACAACCTTATCTTTTGATGATCATAAGTCAATACGATGTGAGTCCACCCATCCTGCTCGAAGGAATTACCTAATATCCTTACCGGTTCAGCATCACCGAAATTTATTTGCCCAAGAGGCTTGTTCTGATAATCGAGTACCATAAATCCTTGCGAATACCCGTTTCCATATGCTCCCTGGATGATTCCTCCGTAACTCGAACTGGTATCGCTCGTATGCTTGACCCAAAATGCAACGCTCAGGTCGGATAACTTAAGGGTTGCTTTTGCCGGAACCGTCACACTATCGTTGCCATCAAAAGTCAACGCATAGGCCCCTGACGCACGGTCAGTGGTATATAAAGCCCCGCTGATGGTTCCGGGGTTGCCTGAACCGGAACTATCTAAAGCCTTACTTCCACTTCCCTCATCAAAGTTCAACTCCATCAGAGCAGCAGCGTTAAAGCTTGCAAAACTGGCCGCGATGCTGTGACCGGCTGTAACATTAGAAAAGGTGTAAGTTGCTACTGCTCCGACCGATGTCCCATCAACCTTAACATCCTGTACCTGATAGCCCGTATTTGCCGTGATCGTAAATGCCTGGCTGCCTCCGTGCGTCACAGAAACGCTTGCCGGAAGGGCTGATCGTCCCGTTAGTTCCCGCCGATGCGCTGATAGTGTAGGTGTTCTGACGGCAGAAAAGCTGGCTGCAATGTTGCGATTGGAGTTACATTGGAAAATGTGTAGGTGGTGACCGCTCCAACGGATGTGCCATCAACCTTAACATCCTGTACCTGATAGCCCGTATTTGCCGTGATCGTAAATGCCTGGCTGCCTCCGTGTGTATACAGAAACGTTGCCCGAAGGGCTGATCGTCCCGTTAGTTCCTGCAGATGCGCGATGGCGTAGGTTTTGGCAATAAAGCTGGCTGCAATGCTGCGAGTCGCCGTAACGTTGGAAAAGTGTATGAGGTTACCGCTCCGACGATGTCCCGTCAACCTTAACATCCTGTATCTGATAGCCGGTGTTTGCAGTGATGGTAAAAGCCTGGCTGCCGCCGTTAGCCACCGAAACGCTTCCCGAGGGACTGATCGATCCGTTTGCTCCCGCAGATGCGCTGATTGTTTGAGATTGCTGACAGCTGCAAAGCTTGCTGCAATGTTGTGATTCGGTCGACATTGGAAAAAGTGTAGTTGGGACCGCTCCGACAGATGCCCATCCACCGTTACGTCAGACACCTTGTAATTGGCAGCCGGGGTGACGGTAAAGGTCTGATTCATGCCGCGACTGACCACTACCGGGCCTGAAGGACTTATAGAGCCATTTGCGCTCTGGGAGGGCACCAGCGTAAAACATTCCAGTTCTGTAGAAAATGCGCTCTCATTTCGGTTCGCATCATAGGCCGTTACCGCGAAATAACCGTTTTTTCCTTCTTCAATGCCGGTCAGGGTGAACACAGTGACTTTACCGACATCCACTGGCGTACCGTAAGTTCGGGAAGTCTTTCCATAATACAGTTTGTAACCGGCCACACCGGGATCGGTATTGGCGTCCCAGGCCAGTGTCACCTGAGCTGCAAAGCCCTGTGTACTTCCAGGACCGATACAAATCAAAAAAATCAGGGAGAGGAGAAGAAATAAGAAAGGAATAAAGCCGGGGCGAAAACGTGAAATGGAACTATGATTACTCATAAAAACCTCCTTAATGCATCCCGGCAGAAAGGCATAAAGAAGGTGCCTATTGCCGCCCGGCATCCCTGCTACCTTATTCCAGAAAGGAACTTAGGCCAGAAGTTTTGCGTCCCATCCTTTCGGATGGTTTGCCTTTATCAGACGAAATGATAGAAAAATCTTGAGACTAAAGTGTTTTATACAGTGTCATTGAAAGTCTGAATTCTGAATCAATTTTCTTACAGTTCTCGCAGTTATAAAGAGCTTCTATATCCTTAGCGGCAAATTCATGTGGCATGCAACATATTAATTTATGGTTTTATATGAATTTGAACACAAGTTGTTTTCGTTCAGGATATGAAATCAATGCCAAAAATCGCTCACTTTGGATTGAAATCCTATATGCAATTAGCACGCCATTATGCTTGTAATTAATCGAAATTCATAATCAATTCGGTACGTGGCTTCGATCTTCGTAATTACAAAACCGATTACACAGATCTGGCTAAGAGCGCAACGATTTCCTTGAGCATGTAAATCGTTGATGGATTGAATCGATTTCGCCTCGGTGATCGGATATACAAGAGAAACTACGACAAAAATTGTTATGTTCTCATCATTTTTTGGCAGAACGGCGTTGGTCTTGGCAATATCGCTTTCTGCTTGACAGAATAAATTCATTCATATATCAAAAAAATGAAACACCGTTACGATAAATGTAAATACTGGTTTATATTATTATTAAAACAATAATAATATCAGTAGATAATATTGTTATGTGTATTGAGTGCATTATATTTGTTTGTGATGCTTTGTCGCTATGTTATATATATTTAATATAATAATATGAATAGGATATAGTTGTATGTATTTGATTTTGAAGACAGCGACAATATTTGAAGTAACAAAGTTATTAAGACGGAACTCAGTTTGCCATTCCACCCCGAAATCTCGGAAAACACTGATTCGGGAGTTGTTTTAATATCGGTTTTACCTATCTTGTTTACAAAATGCCGCTTATACGCTAAAACAGCTTCATCTAATAGAGGCTATTTGAAGAAACCAGAATAAAGGAGAATTATCATGTCCAATAAAATGAAAACCATTGATGGCAACACTGCTGCAGCCCATGTGGCTTATGCCATGAGCGATGTTGCCGCTATTTACCCGATAACCCCTTCAACCCCGATGGGTGAGATTGCCGATGAATGGTCTGCCCAGGGGCGAAAAAATATATTTGGCCAGTCTCTTCTGGTCAAGCAGATGCAGTCCGAAGCAGGGGCAGCAGGCGCTGTTCATGGCGCACTGGCCGCAGGATCTCTGACCACCACGTTTACGGCCTCACAGGGTCTGCTTCTGATGATTCCCAATATGTACAAAATTTCCGGTGAGCTTCTTCCGGGCGTCTTTCATGTCTCTGCCCGTGCGCTTGCCGCCCACGCCCTTTCCATTTTCGGGGATCACGCTGATGTCATGTCTGTCCGTCAGGCCGGTTTTGCCATGATGTGTTCCAACTCGGTTCAGGAAGTCATGGATCTGGCATTGGTATCACATCTTTCCGCCATTGAAGGCCGCGTGCCGTTTCTGCATTTTTTCGACGGGTTCAGAACTTCCCATGAAATTCAAAAAATCGAAATGATTGATTATGCGGATATGGCCGCTTTAACCAATTTTGAAGCCATTGATGCGTTTCGAAGTCGGGCAATGAATCCTGAACATCCCCATATCCGTGGTACAGCTCAGAATCCGGACATCTATTTTCAGGGCAGGGAAGCTGCCAATACATTTTATCAAAATATTCCGGCTGTGATTGCCAAATACATGAAAAAAGTTGGGGATCTGACCGGACGGCGGTACCGGCATTTTGATTATGTGGGAGACCCGCTGGCCGAACGGGTGATCATATCCATGGGCTCGTCCTGTGAGGTCATCGAAGAAGTGGTCAACCATCTGAATGACAGTGGAGAACGGGTGGGACTCGTCAAGGTCCGGCTTTACAGGCCGTTCTGCATTCCCGATTTTCTCGAAGCGCTGCCTGCGTCCTGCGACAGAATAACGGTTCTGGACCGCACCAAGGAACCGGGCGCCATTGGTGATCCGCTTTATATGGATGTTTGCACGGCCTTCATGGAAAGAGGCGAAATTCCGATGATAACCGGTGGACGATATGGGCTGGGCTCCAAGGAATTCACCCCTGCCATGGTCAAGGCCGTCTTTAAAAACATGAATGCTGCAGGACCGAAAAATCATTTCACAGTCGGGATTGTCGATGATGTTACCCGTACCTCCCTGGATGTGGAAGAACTGATCGACACCACCCCCAAGGGAACGGTTCAGTGCAAGTTTTGGGGCCTGGGATCGGACGGAACCGTTGGCGCCAATAAATCCGCCATCAAGATCATCGGCGATAACACGCCGATGTTTGCCCAGGGCTATTTTGCCTATGATTCCAAAAAATCCGGCGGCATTACGGTCTCGCATCTGCGGTTTGGAAGCAAGCCCATTCAGTCCACATACCTGGTGAATACCGCGGATTTCGTGGCCTGCCACAAAGCCAATTATGTCCAGATTTATGATGTGCTGGAAGGCATCAAGCCAGGCGGAACCTTTCTGCTGAACTCCAACTGGTCTTTGAAAGAAATGGAGACCGTACTTCCTGCCAGAATGCGGCGCTTCATCGCAGCCAACAAGCTGAAGTTCTACAACATAGATGCCGTAAAAATCGCCAATGCCGTGGGCCTTGGCGGCAGGATCAACATGATCATGCAGACCGCTTTTTTCAAGCTGGCCAATGTGTTGCCGTTTAAAGAGGCGATTGCACTTTTAAAAGGCGAAATTAAAAAGGTTTACGGCAACAAAGGCGAAAAAATCATCCAGATGAATATGGATGCCGTGGATCAGACCCTGGCCAATCTTGATGAAGTCAAATATCCCGCATCCTGGAAAAATGCTTCCGGAAGCGATATCCTTGGCGCTGAAGTGCCGGCTTTTATTGAAAAGGTGATGAACCCCATCCTTGCGCAGCAGGGTGATAAGCTGCCGGTCAGCGCGTTCCAGCCGGATGGCGTTTTCCCCGTGGATACGGCCCGATATGAAAAACGCGGCGTGGCCATTCATGTTCCCGAATGGATTATTGACAACTGCATTCAGTGCAACCAGTGTGCTTTTGTCTGTCCCCATGCCGCCATCATCCCGGTTTTGGCAAAGGACGCCGAGCTTGCTGGAGCCCCTGCTACATTTGAGACTCGCCCTTCTTTGGGAAAGGAGCTGAAAGGGTATCAGTTCCGCATCCAGGTCAATGCCTTGGATTGCCAGGGATGCGGCAACTGCGCGGATATCTGCCCGTCCAAGAAAAAAGCCCTGGTCATGAAAGCGATTGAGACCCAGACGCTGCTTCAGGTACCCAACCATCAGTTCTCTTTAACCATTCCAGTCAAGGACAATCTTTTAAAGCGGGATTCGGTCAAAGGCAGTCAGTTTGTGAAACCGCTGATGGAGTTTTCCGGAGCCTGTGCAGGCTGCGGGGAAACCCCTTATGTCAAGGTTCTGACCCAGCTCTTGGGCGAACGGATGATCATCGCCAATGCAACCGGTTGCAGCTCAATCTGGGGCGCATCGGCGCCTGCAACCCCTTATACGGTGAACCAGGATGGGCATGGCCCGGCATGGGGAAATTCCCTGTTTGAGGATGCCGCGGAATTCGGATACGGGATGGCCATTTCAGTGGGTCAGCGGAGAAATAAACTGGCGGATCTGATGAAGGCGGCGATAGACACCCCGGTATCGGATGCGGTTAAAGAAGCCATGACAGGGTGGCTGGGCGCCATGAATGACGCCGAGGCATCAAAGACCTACAGTGATAAGCTAAAAGGGCTTCTTGCCGAAATGAAGCGAAACAGCCTGATGGATCAGATCTACAAAATGAAAGACATGTTCGTTAAAAAATCCATATGGGCGTTTGGCGGCGACGGCTGGGCCTATGACATTGGCTACGGCGGTCTGGACCACGTAATTGCATCCGGGGAAGATGTCAATATTCTTGTCATGGATACCGAAGTCTATTCCAATACCGGGGGCCAGGCCTCAAAGGCCACGCCCAGCGGTGCGGTGGCCAAATTTGCAGCTTCCGGCAAGAAAATCGGGAAAAAAGATCTTGGCCGGATTGCCATGACGTATGGGTACGTGTACGTGGCTTCGGTTGCGATGGGTGCAAACAAACAGCAGCTATTAAAGGCGTTTATGGAAGCCGACCGATATCCCGGACCTTCCATCGTCATCTGCTATGCGCCCTGTATCAACCAGGGGATTAAAAAAGGCATGGGAAAAACCCAGCTTCAAGAGCAGCTTGCAGTCCAGAATGGTTACTGGCCGCTTTACCGCTATAACCCGCTTCTGGCGGATGAAGGAAAAAATCCGTTTACTCTGGATTACGACAAAGCCCCGGATGGAACCCTTCAGGAATTCCTCTCCGGCGAGAACCGTTACGCCCAGCTTGAAAAAACCTTCCCGGAAGAGTCGAAAAGACTTCGCGTTCAGATCGAGAAGGAAACACTTCAACGGTTTGAAATCCTGCAACATATAGCTGATCCGCAGGCGGCGTGTAAGTCTGAAAAATAAGAAGTTAAAAGATAAAAGTTAAAAGTCAGGAGTCAGAAGCCAGAAGCTTCTGACTCCTGACTTTTTTCTTCAGTTTTCAATCTCCTCTGGCCTCTGTCTTCAGCCTCCTGAGAAAGTCGATAGATTGTCTCCATTTCCTGCAGGGTCAGATCGAAAGCCCTTCGGCTCAGATAATTGACCGTTCCTTTCCGTACAAGCATCCAACCCATGCCGGCGGCCATGCCCGCCGGAGTTGCCTTTTTGATCAGCCGGTAAATCAACAGGGGCCATTGCATCCATTTGTAGATGATCAAGGATTTTTTTGCGAAAGTTCCGGCCTGCCGCAATAGCGGGTGTTCTGTGACCGTTTTGACGCTGAACAAGTACCTGAGTTCAATGCGGTGGAGACGGCTGAAAATCGGCAGCTTCTCCGTAGCGGAAACTGATTTCAACCAGAATTGGCATCTGATAAGAATCGGGCCAAGTCTGGCTTCTTCAACCGGCGCAGGACTTTCCGGAAAATACGTTCCGGCGATCGCCCTCAGCGCATCTCCAAAACCGGTTTTCCATTCCGTGTACCCGGGAGATGATAAAATCAAGGTGTTGACGCCTACAAGGCGATTTCGAATCTCCTGAATTCGAGGATCCTGGAGCCTGAATTCCGGCTCAATCAGCTCCGCCAAGTCCGATAGATCCTGTTCGATTTCCCCCGTACCCTGAGGTATGGCTTCTTTACTGGATTCATGATCATATGCCAAAATCGCCTGTTTTCCGGCAAACAGATAAATATCCATTAATAAGAAACGGGTCAGGGATAGGATCGTCAACTGATTGGACAAATAGATCAGCCATGAAAAAGGATCCGGCAACAGGATTAGCCTGAGAACATTGGTGCGGTTGATCCATCGGCGGTAGCGGATATAGGCCTGAACCGCCCGATACCTTCTGATTCTGTCATACCAGTTCCATGCCTTTCGAAGATGCCGGATGCGAATATTTTGAAACCGTGAAAATCCCGGTCTGCGCAGAATGTCCTGAAGCCGATCGACTGCGCTGTGCGAGACACGGATAAGGCTTCCGGCGGTTACGCAAAGCTCCGGCTTTTCCTGATCCGGATGAAATGCGGCGGCAATATCCCGCAGATACCCGGCAAGTCCGGAAAGCTCATTGATTCCCGGAAACCCCGCCTGCCAGATTCCCTGGCACCGATCCAACACTGTCTGAATAGCCTGTTGCCGGCAAGGCCCTGCGGAAGAAAGCTCATCCTTTATTCCCTTGAATTCGTGCTTTAATGAACGTTTCCACTGAAGCAGCCCGCGAAGACGCCACACCACAGTCATGGTAGCCAGCGCAATCAGCAGGGCGGCAATCCCAAGTCCGCTGTGAAGAACATGATAGAACCAGATGGGGTCCAAAGGCAAATCCTCTTGCTTTCACTATCGAGTGTGTCGTATATCCTCAGACATGGACAACACCAGACAATTGATCATAACCGTTCTGATCACCTTTGCCATTATTTTTTTTGGATCCGCGGGATTCATGGCCATTGAGGGCTGGGATTTTCTGGACTCCCTTTTCATGACAGTAATTACCCTGACAACCGTGGGATTTGGAGAAGTCCATCAACTCAGCAAGGTCGGCCGAGTATATACCATATTTCTGGTGATTGCGGGAGTTGGTTTTTTGGGGTATGCGGGCGGGATATTGATGCGGTACATGATCGAAGGGCGGATTCGAGCCATTCTGGGGAGGCGAAGGTTGGATAAAAAAATTACACGATTGAAAAATCATTACATTGTTTGTGGATATGGCCGCATTGGAAGAGTCTTGAGCATGAATCTTCGTCAAAAGCCAATTGATATCGTGGTGATTGAAAAAAACCCGGACCTGGTGCCGGTCATGGAAGAAGATGGGATTTTGTATATGTCCGGCGATACGGCGGACGAGGCGATTCTCTTAAGCGCAGGGATTGAACGTGCCAAGGGCCTGATCGCAGTCCTGGGGACCGATGTGGAGAACGTGTATCTGGTGTTGACTGCCAGGCAGCTCAATCCTAAATTGTTTATCATGGCCAGGGCGATCTATAAAGAGTCAAAATCCAAACTGCTGGCTGCCGGCGCTACAGCCGTTGAATCGCCTTACGAAGTCGGCGCCGTGAGCATGGCCCACCGGATAATTCGGCCGACGGTTACCAGTTTTCTGGATCTGGCCCTGACGCATGCACGCAAAGATATTCAGATGGAAGAAATTCCGATAAGCCCTACATCAACGCTTGCCAATGCGATGCTTAAGAATTCCGGAATCCGTCAGGATTACAACCTGATCATCATTGCTATAAAACAGTTTGATGGCAGCATGATGTTCAACCCCTCCTTTGAAACCCGGCTTGAACCCGGAGCCACCGTTATTGCCGTGGGTCAAGAACAGGATCTGCAAAATCTGGAAAAAGTATTGAATCCGGTTTAATGTTTTTTGTAAAAACCCTCCTTGGTCTTCCATTTTCAAAGCAGGAAATTTTACATTAAATCACAGTCAATTTGTATTTTCCGGCAAAACACATGATGCATAAGAAAGGAATCCGGTATATGAAACATCAAAATGGCGTTCATCGGACCATTCTGGTTACCGGTGGCGGCGGGTTTCTGGGAAAGGCCATTACCCGGCTGTTGATTCTCCGGGGGGACAGAGTCATCAGTCTTTCAAGGGGCTATTATTCGGAGCTTGAGTCACTGGGGGTCAAACAGATCCAGGGTGATATTTCGAACCCTCTTGCCGTCGAAAATGCTGCCAAAGGTGTGGACACCGTTTATCATGTGGCGGCCAAAGCCGGTGTCTGGGGAGATTACAAAGATTATTACCGGATCAATACCGAAGGTACCCGGAATGTCATTGCAGCCTGCAAATTTTGCGGGGTTTCCCGCCTGATTTACACCAGTTCCCCCAGCGTTGTCTTTGACGGCGGAGATATGGAAGGTGTTGACGAAACCGTTCCGTATCCCGCAAGTTATCATGCCGCCTATCCGGAGACCAAGGCCCTGGCTGAGCAGGCAGTCCGGCAGGCAGGGGGACTGTTGCAGATGACGGATGGCAGGTGGCGGAGAACAGAGAAGATCTGGCAAGGGGCAGGGGATGGCCTGAAAACGATTGTCTTAAGGCCTCATCTTATCTGGGGGCCGGGAGACAATCACCTGGTTCCGCGAATCCTTAAGCGGGCAAAACGTCTCCGGCGGATCGGGGATGGCAAAAACCGGGTGGATGTGATTTACATTGATAATGCGGCCAAGGCCCATCTTCAGGCCGAAGAAGCCCTGATCCGGCAGCCGGAGCTATCGGGGAATGTGTACTTCATCAGTCAGGGAAAGCCGGTTTTTCTCTGGGAAATGATTGATGATATTCTTCAGGCAGGCGGACTTTCTCCGGTAAAGGCCTCGATATCATCGAAGTCGGCTTTTCGGATCGGGGCAGCGCTGGAAGTTTTTTACAAAGCTTTTGGATTAAAGGGAGAGCCGCAAATGACCCGGTTTGTCGCAAGAGAGCTTTCAACCTCCCACTGGTTTGATATCCACGCTGCCCGAAGGGATCTGGAGTATGTTCCCGAAGTGTCCACAGAAGAAGGACTGCGCCGGCTGGCAGCGGAACTGAAAGCGCGATAACGCACTCAAAAGCTTTTTCTGAAAGTCTATATTAATCCGGCAGCATGTCGTAGAAATAGAGCATGGTGTCGGATCGGGTGATGATTCCGATAATGGTTCCGTTTTCAACAACCGGAAGCCTTCCCACATCGTGCTTGACCATGAGACGGGCTGCCTGCATCGGGCTTTTGCCGGGCTCAATCGTAAGTACATTTGTGCTCATGAAGGCTTTAACCGGTGATTTCAGGCGTTTTGTTCCCTTTATTTTTCGAAAATCCCTTCGGGAAATCATGCCTACCAGTTTTCCGTCATCCACAATCGGAATGCCGGTACAGCCTTTTTCCCGAAGAATTTGCGCAGCCTGATCCATTGGGGTGTCGGATGACAGGGTCACCACCGGAAAGGACATCAGATCGCTGATCTGGACCGAAACCTGCTGGTTGCCCTGAATCAGCTCTAGAATCATGGCTTCAACCGCTTCGGGATTAACGGATTTCAGCATGGCAGAGCCTGCTCCGGGGTGGCCGCCGCCGCCCATGCTGTTCATGATCATGCCCATATTCAGACCGTCTACGTTGCTTCGACCAATAACAATGCAGCGTTCCCGCTCTCTGTCCGAAAATATGCCAAAGGCGGCATCCACGTTCAAAATTTCCCGGTACATCCGCACCACAACCGCCAGGCTGTCCACGTGTCCCTGAATATCAAGCTTGTTGACACTGATACTGTAGCCGTTGAACCGGAGCCTCTCCGCGTTCTGAAGCATCTCAAAAAGAATGTTCTTTTGCCTTTCCCCGTAAGCCGGCCGCAGAAACGATCCCAGAATGTTCAAGTCCGCTTTCTGTTCCAGAAGAAATCCTGCAGCAAACGCATCTTCAGCCTTGCTGGAGGGGAACATGAGATTTCCGGTATCCTCGTAAATGCCTGTTAAAAAAAGCGTGGCCTGAATCGGGGTCAAAGGGATGTGTTGTTCCCGTAATTCCCGGATCATCAGCGTGATGTTGGCGCCCATTTCTTCATGACATTTCCAGGTCGGCAAAATATCGCCTTCGATGGTGTGATGATCCCAAAGAATGATTTCAAGGCCTTCGTTCTGGCTGATTTTGTTGAACCGCTCGATCCGGCTCCAGTTATTGACATCAACGATGATGATGCTCTTCACGTCATCGATGACGATATCATCGGGTTCTCGAAGATTTAAAATATCTTTGTGAATGGAAATAAAGGATTTGACATTGGGGTTGACGGCTTTGGGAATAACCGGAATGGATCCCGGAAAGAGGAGGGTTGCTGCTATCATGGAGGCCAGTGCATCAAAATCGGTATTTTTATGGGTGGTTACAATCTGCATGTCCATTTCCTTGAAAAGTAAAAAGTCAGGAAGATCACAAATCAAGAGGACTGCGGTTTTTCCGGTTTGCCGATCTTCCCGGCTGCATTGGCAGACATTTCAGATGGCGCCGAAGTCACTGCAGTATCATTCGTCAGCAAAGCGGGTTCCGGGTATCCCAGCCGCAGGGGTTCGCCATTGCTCGCTGCCAACTGAAGCCTGAATTTTTCAACTTCAGTCTGGCTGTCTATTGTTTTTTTGGCCAGAAGATAGCGCAAATAGATTATCCACACCATAATTCCCAGAAGGGTAAGGGCAACAGCCAGAAAAAACCATTTGTAGCGCATGATGGTATCCATTCCCACCTGGCCGATATACAGGATGAGATTGGGTACGACCCAGTAGGTAAACATGGCCAGAAGCACCAGAAATCCAATGGCAAAAATGTTCAGACGGCTGATGCCTGCCATCAGGGTTTCCAGTCGGTTTTTTGCGATGGGATCAGGGGCTTCTGAAGGAGCACTGCTGCCGATTCTGTCACCATAAATCAGAGCAGCAAATGCGCGGGTGGTAAAACCAAAGAGCAGAATGGCGCCAACCGGAATACCGATGGCCGCCGCAAACCAGGCCCGAAAGGGAAATGGCTCATCTTTGGAGATCCAGTTCACCTGATACTGATCCAGCGGTCCGAATGTTTTTTCAAAATAATATTTATTGAAGCTGCTCAGGTTATTGCCTTCTGACACATGAATGATGTTTCCCCGCTGATCCTTGATTTCAAGCCAGGATTTTCTGCCGGAATTAATGGCGGCCACGGCAAATATTTCGAGCTCGATTAAAAAAATACCCACGGCAATGAGAATGAACAGGGTCTTGTTTTCTCTGAACAAAGATGCCATAGTATGGCTTGTCGTCATGGTGCTGTCCTATTGATGGAGAAGCTGACAATGGGCTATGTTTAATATGCAAAAAACGATCCAATACCGTTTTCCTGATGCTTTTTACGAAGCCATCAAGATTTCAATGTATCACATGCCTGGGAAAGTGTTCAAGCCGTAAAGGAAAGATGACTATGAAAGAAGTCAGAAATCAGGCCAGAAAGTTGATGGAGGGGTTTTGCAAGGTCTGTCCGGTCTGTGATGGCAGGGCCTGTGCCGGCGAGGTGCCGGGCATGGGAGGTATCGGAACCGGTTCTGCGTTCCGGGACAATGTTCAGGCCCTTTCGGAGTGCCGGTTTCAGATGCGGGTGATCCATGATGTGGTGGATCCAGAGACCCGGACCGAGATTCTGGGGATTTCCCTGGATATACCTGTTCTGGCTGCACCCATCGGCGGAGTTTCCTTTAATATGGGTGGAAAGCTTTCTGAAGAGGCCTATATCGTGGCAAAGCTGGAAGGGTGCAGGGATAAAGGAATCATCGGCTGTACAGGTGATGGTGCACCGGATTTCATTCATGAAGCAGGGTTTCAGGCAATCCGGTCTCTGCAGGGGCATGGCATCCCCTTTATCAAACCCTGGGAAGACAGGGAACTGTTCCGTAAACTGGAAGATGCAGCCGCCGCCGGCGCAGCCGTGGTAGGCATGGATATCGATGCTGCCGGCCTGATCACCCTGAAGCTGATGGGAAGGCCTGTTTCACCCAAGACGCCGGAAAAACTCAAGGAAATCATATCCAGAACCCCGATGAAGTTTATATTAAAAGGCATCATGACCGCGGACCAGGCCAGAATTGCCGTGGATGTGGGGGCAAGCGCCATCGTGGTAACCAATCACGGCGGCAGGGTCCTGGATCACACTCCGGGCGTGGCCCGCGTCCTTTCAGGAGTTGCTTCGGCGGTAAAGGGGCAGATCTTGGTTCTGGCCGACAGCGGCGTGCGGACCGGCGGGGATGTGCTCAAGATGCTGGCCCTTGGCGCCGACGCAGTTATGATCGGCCGGCCATTTTCCGTTGCGGTCATGGGCGGGCTGAAAGAAGGGGTCATGCGCTTCATTGATCAGATCCGTTCGGAGCTGATCCAGGCCATGATTCTTACGGGCACCAAAAGTGTCTGCGCTGTGGAACCCTCTATTTTATGGATGAAGCCATGAAAAAAATCATCATTTCTGTTTTCGGTCCGGACCGGCCCGGAATACTGGCCGCGGTGTCCCGGATTCTTTTTGAGCAGGACTGCAATGTCGAAAACGTTACCCAGACCATTCTACAGTCTGAATTTTCAGGCAGCTTCATTGCCGAAATCCCGATGAACCTGACTTCCGATGCATTGTGCTGCTTTTTGTCCGAAGCGCTGACCCCGATGCGGCTTCAGGTCAATGTCAAGTATCTGGAGATCAGCCCGCCTGCGCTTGGCGGGAGGCCTGCCGAGCCGTTTGTGATAACCACCCGCGGACCGGACCGCAAGGGCCTAGTGGCCAATGTGACCCGGATCATCGCCGGTTACGGGGTCAATGTCACCAACCTTCAGGCGGCATTCAAGGGCGGCGAAAACCCCAACGACAACATCATGATCTATGAGGTGGATGTTCCCGTGGATATCGACTCCCACGCATTTCATCGGGATCTTCGGGACAAGGCCGAAGAACTGGGCCTTGTCATCAGCATTCAGCATCGAAAGATTTTTGAGGCCATTAACCGGGTGTGAAAAAGACAGGACTCTGGAGCCGGAAGCCAGAAGTCAGGAGAGGAAAAAATGCTAAGTACGAGCGAAATTGTATCAACCCTGGAAATGCTTCAGAACGAACATCTCGATGTCAGAGCCGTTACCCTGGGGATTAATCTTCTGGAATGTGCAAGCCATGATATCAACCGGTTCAAGGATAACATCTTTTCCAGAATTACCGGGCTGGCTCAAAATCTGGTTCAAGTCTGCAACCAGGTCGGGGATAAATACGGCATTCCGGTGGTGAACAAGCGAATATCCGTCAGCCCCGTGGCAGTTCTGGGCGCAATGTTTTCTTCCGAGGAAATGGTGGAGATTGCCAAAACCCTGAATGAAGCCGCTGTTTCGGTAAATGTCGATTTCATCGGCGGGTTTACGGCCCTGGTTCAGAAAGGGGTTGCCAGAGGTGATCGCGCACTGATTGAGGCCATTCCCCAGGCGCTTGCAGAGACAGACCGGGTGTGTTCATCAGTGAATGTAGCCTCTACCCGGGCCGGCATCAACATGGATGCGGTGCTGATGATGGGAAAAATTATCAAGGAAGCCGCCCGCCGAACCGCCGGTCAGGACGGCCTTGCATGCGCCAAGCTTTGCGTGTTTGCCAATATCCCCGAAGACATACCGTTCATGGCCGGCGCCTACCTGGGCATCGGCGAGTCCGATGCAGTCATCAATGTCGGGGTCAGTGGTCCCGGAGTGGTCAAAAAAGCCATCGACCGTGCCTTGGAATCCGATGCCAAGCCCGATCTGGGACAGATTTCGGAAATCATCAAGCGCACTGCTTACAAGGTGACCCGTGTTGGCGAACTCATCGGCCGGGAAGTGGCCCAGGTTCTGGGCATTCGCTTTGGCGTCGTGGATCTCAGTCTTGCCCCGACACCCAATGTCGGAGACAGCGTCGGTGAGATTTTTCAAAGCCTGGGGCTGAAAAGTATCGGCGTTCCGGGATCCACCGCTGCCCTTGCCATGTTAAACGACGCTGTCAAAAAAGGCGGCGCTTTTGCCAGTTCTCATGTGGGGGGGCTGAGCGGCGCCTTTATTCCGGTCAGCGAAGATCTGAATATCGATGAGGCAGCAAGGGGCGGATTTCTGTCCATTGAAAAGCTTGAGGCCATGACCAGTGTCTGTTCCGTGGGGCTCGATATGGTTGCCATTCCCGGAGACACATCAGCAGAAACCATTGCAGCCATCATTGCGGATGAAATGGCCATCGGCGTGATCAACAAAAAAACAACGGCAACCCGGCTGATCCCAGTTCCCGGAAAAAAAGCCGGAGATAGCGCTTTCTTTGGAGGCCTTCTGGGGCAGGCCGTCATTATGGCTGTCAATAATGGTGGCGGCGACAACCGGTTTATTCGCCTGGGTGGGTTGATTCCGGCACCGCTGCAGAGCATGAATAACTAGATGGTGTCTGAACGGACGTTCCGTTCAGCCTTAATATGAGGATATTTAAATGATCAACCCGGAAAGACTGGCGGAGACTTTCAGCCGCCTGGTTCAAATTGACAGCGTGTCCAGAAACGAAGCGGCAGTTTGCAGCGAGCTTCAGACTATCCTCGAGGCCATGGGCGCGGAGACCTTTGTGGATGATGCCGGAAAGGCAGTTGGCAGCAACACGGGAAACCTGATTGCAAGGTTCAGGGGCAGCGTGGATGTTCCGGCCCTGATGCTGAATGCGCATATGGATACGGTAGAGCCTGGAAACGGTGTTAAGCCCGTCTATAAGGACGGCGTGTTTACCAGTGACGGCACGACCATTCTGGGATCTGATGACAAAAGCGCTATTGCCATTTTACTGGAGGTGCTCGCGGTGCTTCAGGAAGACCGTCTGCCGCATGGCCCGCTGGAGGTGGTCCTGACGATCTGCGAGGAAGTCGGGCTTCAAGGCGCTAAAAATTTGGATTTTGGCCGGTTAACCGCCAAATTCGGCTATGCGCTGGATGCAACCGATACAGAAGGGATTGTAACCCGCGCCCCAGGTGCCAATCACCTGAAATTTGTGGTGCATGGAAAAGACGCCCATGCCGGCGCAGCTCCGGAAAAAGGCATCAATGCCATTGCCATTGCCAGTAAGGCTATTTCCGGCCTGACGCTTGGCCGCATCGATCTGGAAACCACCTGTAATATCGGAGTGATTCAGGGAGGCGTGGCGACCAACATCATTCCCAGCCAGGTGACGGTAAACGGCGAGGTCAGAAGCCATGATCCCCAGAAACTGGCGGATTTGACCCAAACCATTGTGACTGCTTTTGAAACCGCTGTTCAGGATTATGTTCCCCAGTCCGCCGAGGCAGGCAGACCCCGGCTGGAGCTCGAGATTGTGCCGGACTTTGCACGCACCCACATTCCCGATGATCACCCTGTGGTGACCCTTGCCATGAAAGCCGCCCAAAATCTGGGACGCACGCTGATCCCCAAAATCACCGGCGGCGGTGCAGACGCCAATGTCTTTTTTTCAAAAGGAATCATGACCGGCGTTCTGGGAACCGGCATGAGGGATATGCATACGGTGCGAGAGTGGGTTCGTCTGAGCGATATGGTGCTGACAACCGAACTGGTTCTTGAAATTGTTCGGCTTCACGCCCTTTAACGGTCAGAACTGAGATTATAGTGAAACAGTGACGCCCGGCCTGACCCTGCTGAGAGGCGATGCTGTTTTCGGCAAATCCTTTTTTTATAACAGGCTCCGTTGTACTACATGCGGCTGGATCAGAGGGATCGTAACCATTTGATCAATGCGGCTTTCAGTGATCCTGATTCGGGTTGGGGGCTACCGGTGGCGGGTTGAACGGGTTTGGGTACCTGCATCTGTTGATCCCACCATTCCACGGGATCAAACCGAAACGGCAGCATCTTTTCCAGCGACGGGATGAGATGCTGTTCAATAATTCGGCGCTCTCTGCCATTTAACACTTTGAAATAAATATTTATTTCTTCAAAATGCCATGTCTGCGATTTGGACAGCCCATCTATCGGGCATCGAAAGACGGTTTCAAATTCTTCCTTGAAATGCGGCTGCAGGGTGTTTTCGTTGATATTGGCAAAATGGCGGGTGAGATCCTCCTGAATCCGCCAGTCTCCTTCGGTGTCCATGATAAAGGTCAGGGTCAAATAACCACTCCGGTCCGGCCTGGAATAAGCGGATATTTTAAGCACGCCTTCTTTGCCGGGCTGATTGCCTTGATCAATGGAGAATCCCGTAAAGGCGATCACCTTCTCATCGGTCTTCAGCGAGCGGGTGATTTTGCTCAAATCATAGATGGTATCCAATAGAGCGCTCCGTGTAAAAAAAAGGTTAATTTCGACGGTAAACTCCTCTTCTCTATACGATAATCAAAAACCCGAAAGCAAGATAAATACCATCAGACCATCGTTTCCAATGCCATTGAACAAGAAGTCATGGCCCTGGGCAAAGGTTCGCGTTACTCGGCAGGGCTCCAGATCCTTCTGGGCAGCCTTTCAATGGGGCAGAGAGAAATCGCTTGAATCAATGCGTTGACCAATTGAATATCCTTGCGCCCCGGTGAGAATTCGACACCGGAGCTGACATCAATGGCATCGGGGCCGGCTTCGGAAACAGCCTGGAAGACGGTGTCCGGGCTGAGGCCTCCGGCCAGAATCAGGGGATGAGACTGCCCAAAGGCTTTCACCTCCCCCCAGTTCCAGCTCAGGGCGTTGCCACCGGGAAGCCGGCCTCTTCCGCATTCCACCAGAAACGCCGTGTCCGGGTAGTGTTGAGCTTCGGAGATCAAAGGGGGTTTGTTAACAAAAAGGGCCTTGATGACCAGAACGCCCCTGCCGTAAAGCGCTCTGACTTCGTCCAGTGATTCCTGCCCGTGAAGCTGAACAGCCGTCAGCCTGCATTCGTCGATCTTTCTCTGAATATCTGAAACCGGGCAGTCGACAAACACGCCCACCCGTGCGGTTTGATCCGGCAGGGCCAGGCTGATTTCTCTGGCCTGTTGGAGGGTGAGATGCCGGGGGCTGGGCGGATAAAACACCAGCCCGATGGCGTCAGCCCCGGCCTCGGCGCAGGCCACGGCCTCACTCGCCCGTGTCAGGCCGCAGATCTTGATTTCGGGTCTATAATACGTCATGGGTTTTGAAAGAAAGCCCTGATTTGTGAACTGCAGAATGCGCAGAAAAAAAATGCTTTCTACGTGATCCGTAAGCGCTGAGTTTGATTTTTCGATAAATCATCAACAGTTATTCCATTAGTGTCCGCAAAAAAGCAGTCGGGTCTTCGGATCTGACCAGGCTTTCGCCGATCAGGAAATTAAAAATTCCTGTTTTTAAAAGGCGATCAATATCCTGGCGGTTCTGAATGCCGCTGGCGGCAACCGGAATCTGATCGGGTGCAAGCTGCGAAACCAGTTGCATGGATGTTGCGATGTCCGTGTGGAATGTCTGCAAATTCCGGTTGTTGATGCCGATCAGCTTAGCTCCGGACCGGGTCGCGGAGGTCACATCCGTTTCTGAATGTACTTCTACCAGTGCGTCCATGCCAAGGGTGTGACAGATATCCAGCAGTTCACTGAGCTGATTCCCGGAAAGGATTCGGGCGATCAGCAGCACGGCATCTGCTCCAAGGATACAGGACTCATATATCTGACAGGCAGAGATGATAAAATCCTTCCGAAGGACGGGAAGCTGCGTGGCTGCGCGGGCTGCCAGCAGGTCTTCCGGGCTTCCCTGGAAAAACTGTCTATCGGTAAGCACCGACAGACAGGCCGCGCCTCCGGATTCATAACTTATGGCAAGGGCAACCGGGTCCAGATTTTGGCAGAGTATTCCCTTGGAAGGCGATGCCCGCTTGATTTCCGCAATGATATTGATGCCTGTTTGTCCCGGCTGTCTGAGATTTTCCAGAAACGGCCTTCGCTCTCTTGACTGGAGCGCCTGTTCCCGAAGTTCATTTTCAGGAAATTTCCGAAGCAGGACGTCGATTTCCCGGTGTTTCTGTTCAACGATGGCATCTAAGATGTGGTTCGTCATGGATTCGCTTCTCCGACCTTTATGCAGATGTAAACCGGATCAGGCTGTCCAACTTTGCCGCTGCCGCACCGCTGTCAATGGCCTGGGCAGCCAGTTGAATCCCATCACGCAACTGCCCGGTTTTTCCGGCAACCACCAGTGCAGCTGCGGCATTGATCAGGACTACATCTCCGACAGGGGCCTTTCTCGCCGTTCAGGATATTGCGGGTGATGGCCGCATTGGCTGCGGGATCGCCGCCGGTAAGCGCCTCGGGCCTGGCAGGCTGTCCGAAAAACTGCTCCGGGCTGATGTCGTAGGTGCGGATCATTCCGTCTCGAAGCTCGGAGATCCGGGTCGGCGCGCAGATGGATATTTCATCCAGGCCGTCATGACCATGAACCACGTAAGCGCATCTGGCGCCAAGAAGTCGAAGTGCTTGGGCAAACATCTCGGTCAGTTCCGGCGCATAAACTCCAAGGAGCTGGCAATTGGCCCCTGCCGGATTGGTTAGCGGCCCCAGCATATTGAAAATGCTGCGAAGGCCGACTTCTTTTCTGGCCTTGGCCGCATACCGCATGGCGCTGTGATACAGGGGAGCGAACAGGAACCCGATGCCGATTTCCCTTATGGCTTCTTCAACCAGTTCCGGTTCACAATTCAGGTTTACGCCCAGAGCCTCTAAAAGATCCGCGCTGCCGCATTTGCTGGATACCGAACGGTTCCCGTGTTTGGCGACTGTGACGTCGCAGCCTGCTACAACAAAGGCGGTTGTGGTGGAGATGTTGAATGTATGTGCGCCGTCTCCGCCCGTGCCGACAACATCCGCAACGGTCTCAGCCGATGTCTGAACACGTATGGCTTTTCGGCGCATGATTCTGGCAGCGCCGGCCAGCTCTTCAAAAGTTTCGCCTTTGGTGGCAAGGGCAGCCATAAATGCGCCGATCTGCGCATCGGTGATGTTCTCCTGAAAAAATCTCGGTCATCATCTCTGCCATTTCGGATTCGCTCAGGTTGATGCGATGGATTATCTTATTTAAATATTCTTTAAACATAATGAGCTTTCCTTCTGGATTTTCGGGTTTAATGAATCGAGCCGGTGATTTTTAAAAAATTCTTCAGCAGCCGTTTTCCGACAGGCGTCATAATGGATTCCGGATGAAACTGAATGCCTTCCGTGGCGTGTGTCTTTATGCCGGAGCCCCATGATTTCGCCATCTTCGGATTCAGAGCTGACTTCCAGACAATCCGGAAGTCCGTCTCTGGAAACAGCCAGCGAGTGGTAGCGCATGGCCTGAAACGGTTGTTTGATGCCTTCATACAGGGTTTTCCCGTCGGCATGAATGGCGGATGTCTTTCCGTGCATCAGCTTTTTGGCGGAGACAACCTTGCCGCCAAAAGCCATGCCGATGGCCTGATGGCCAAGGCAAACGCCCAGAATCGGAATCTGGCCGGAAAACCGGTGTATTGCGGCAAGGGAGATGCCGGCGGATATCCGGCCGGCCCGGCCCCGGAGAAATCACGATGCCTGCCGGACTCCAGGAAGCAATGTCTTCGCAATGGTTGCTGCGTCGTTTCGAATAACCCGGACTGCGCCGCCGATCTGTTCCAGATACTGGACAAGATTATAAGTAAAAGAATCATAATTGTCGATCATCACGATCATGGCATTTCTCCAAAATGAATCATTTCAATAGCATAACGAACAATGGAATACCGAATGTCCAAAGGGAAACATCAACTGATAAGCTGCAGCGCTTTTTCAATGGCCTTGGCCTTGTTCACGGTTTCAACGCGTTCACGTTCGGGGTCTGAATCCGCCACAATGCCTGCGCCGGCGCGAACCGTGAGCCTGCCGTTCTCAATGCAGGCGGTTCGAATGGTAATGGCCAGATCCATGTTTCCGCTGAAGGAAATATACCCGACAGCGCCTCCGTAAGGTCCGCGGGGCTCCTGTTCGAGATCGGCAATGATCTCCATGGCCCTGACCTTGGGAGCGCCGCTGAGTGTTCCGGCCGGAAACGTGGCTCTGAGCAAATCCCAGGCATCCAGTCCGGACTTCAGATCGCAGGTAATGTTGGAGACCAGGTGCATGACATGGGAATAGCGTTCAACCACCATCAGATCCGTCACCTGAACCGACCCGGTTTCCGCAACCCGTCCCAGATCATTGCGGCCCAGATCAACCAGCATCAGGTGCTCTGCCCGCTCTTTTTCATCTCCAAGAAGCTCATTGGCCAGAGCCCGGTCTTCCTGCTCGGTTTTCCCTCTGGGCCGGGTCCCGGCAATGGGTCGAAGGGTGGCGATGTCACTTTCAAGGCGAACCATGGTTTCCGGAGAAGATCCGATCAGCGACTGGTGATTCATGCGAAGAAAAAATAGATACGGTGAAGGGTTGATAAAGCGCTGAGCCCGATACAGCATCCAGAGATCCGGGGGAGAGTCGCAGACAAATTTCTGCGAAAGCACGGCCTGAATGATGTCTCCGGCCTGAATATGATCCTTGACCTGCTGAACCTGCCAGCGATAGGTCTCATCCGGGCAGGATGCCTTCAACGGGGATGCGGACCGGGCAACCGGTTCCGGTGCTTCGGGGTCCGGGACTTGACAAGTCCGATAATGCCCTGAAGCGTTTCAACGGCGCTTCGGTAATGTTCAGCAGGTTTCGCGGAAGAATCCAGAAAGGAAATCGCAATCGCCAGGAGGGTATGTCGGATGTTGTCAAATACCATCAGTTGGTCCGGAATCATTAACTGTGCAATGGGGATATCCTCGGACAGGCGGTTGGGGATTTTTTCAAAAAAAGATACCAATTCATAGGAGAAATATCCCACCATTCCTCCCCAGAATCTGGGAAGCCCGGAATAATTTGCTGGGCGGTATGAACTCATAATCTGTTTCAGGACATTCAGCGGATCTCCTTGATGAGAAATGGAATTGAAGCAGTGTCCGGAATCATTAATATCCACCCGGTCACGAAAAACCTCAATGTGAGAACGGGCGGAAAATCCCAGAAAACTGTATCGTCCCCATCGCTCTCCGCCTTCAACGCTTTCAAAAAGAAATAGCGGGTCCCTGATTATTAAGACATTTGTTCAGCAGGGAAACCGGGGTTTCCGTATCTGCAAGAATTTCAACGCACAGGGGAATGACATTAAATTCTTTGGCCATTCGGTTGAATTCATCTTCTGATGGAAATTGCCGGAGAATCATAAAAACTCCTTTTGAAAAAAAAGGGGGTCGTGGATTTATTTTCCACGACCCCCTTCGGAATAAAAAAAGGATCATGGGCTTTGGGCTGCCCACGATCCTTTTTGAGATTATAAAATTGCTAATCAGCTTTCGTTGGCGCACCCCTGGTATTTAGCCTGCCAGCGCCACCATCCATTATAATTATCCATGTAAATTGGAAACTGATTCTGTTTCATTTGTGCTACCGTTTTCTTCCTTTATTTTTAAAATATCTTTATCTATAATCACAATATTTTGTCAACATTTATTTGGATGTCTTTTTCATGAAAATCTTCTCGCCTGCTAAAATCAATCTTTTTCTTAATATCATTGGAAAACGGCCGAATGGCTACCATGATATTTATTCACTGATTTGCGGGGTGGCTCTGTACGACACCCTGACGCTGGACTTTCAAGCCTCAAAGATAACTGTTGTCTGCACGCATTCGGCGGTTCCGGAAGATGAAACCAATATTGCACATCGCGCTGCCAAGTGTTTTTTTAATGCCCTGCGCCATTCGGGCGGTGTCGGTATCTGTATCGAAAAACACATTCCCGTGGCAGCCGGTCTGGGTGGCGGCAGCAGCAATGCCGCCAGTGTCCTTTCGGGGCTCAACACCCATTATGGTCATCCCTTTTCAAATCGGGACCTGGCATCCCAGGCGCTGACCCTTGGGACGGATGTGCCGTTTTTTATTTATCAAAAGCCAGCCCTGGCAACCGGGGTAGGGGAGAACCTTGAGTTTTTTAAAGAAATTCAGCCCTATCCTATTGTATTGATACGTCCTGATATCCAGGTAAGCACCGCCGATATCTATAAAAACCTGAATTTGGGATTGACAAACTGTGAACAAAAGCATAAAAGTTTTCCTTTGAACAAGGGGTTTAATCCGCTTCATCATCTGTGTAACGATCTTGAAACTGTCACCATTTCCTGGTATCCGGTGATATCGGATATTAAAAAAGCCCTGTTGGATCAAGGGGCACTGGGATCACTGATGTCGGGAAGCGGCCCCACGGTGTTTGGGCTTTTTTCGGATTCAGATCGGGCAAAGAAGGCATATCAAACCCTGTCCAAAAACCAGAGATGGTCGTGTTTCGTGACGCAACTGCTGGTTTAGCCTGTCTGGTTTTCATGCTGGGGCGTCGTCAAGCGGTAAGACACAGGATTTTGGTTCCTGCATTCGGAGGTTCGAATCCTCCCGCCCCAGCCAGTTGTTTGTGCCGGCAGGAGGAGGGGATTTTGTCATTCCCGATTGAAAATAATTGCCGGCAATTGTTCACAGGAGTCAGTGGCAGGGGTTGAAAAAAACTATCAGTGAACAGTTGCTGAGACTACAACTGAAGGACTGCCATTTTTGGGCAGTATGGGAAAATTCTAAATGAGCGGGTTTGCGACAAACGGGCTGGGGATTTTTTCAGGAAACTCGAACCCTGAGCTGGCGCAGAAGATATGTAAATATCTGGATTTGCCCCTGGGAGGTGCCAAGGTCAAAACCTTCAGCGATGGTGAGCTTCAGATTGAAATCGATGAAAATGTCCGGTCAAAGGATATTTTTTTGATTCAATCCACGAGTTCTCCGGTAAATGACCACCTTGTGGAACTCCTGTTAATGATCGACGCCTTTAAACGATCGTCTGCCCGAAGAATTACGGCTGTCATACCCTATTTCGGCTATGCCCGACAGGATAAAAAAGTTGCACCCAGGGTTCCGATAAGTGCCAAGCTCGTAGCCGATATCATTACGGTGTCCGGTGCCAACCGGGTGATTACCATGGATCTTCACGCTGGCCAGATTCAGGGTTTTTTCAGTATTCCCGTGGACAACCTGTTTGCGGCCCCGGTGATACTGGATTACCTCAAAAATACATTTGAGAGTGATCTTGTGGTGGTTTCTCCCGATGCCGGCGGGGTTGAAAGAGCCAGGGCTTTTGCAAAACGCCTGAACGCAGGTCTTGCCATTGTGGATAAACGCCGGGAGGCGCCCAACAAGGCCAAGGCAATGGCTCTTATCGGAGACGTCTCCGGTAAAGTGGCCATCATTCTGGATGATATGGTCGATACTGCCGGAACCGTTACACAAGCTGCGGCCGTGATTATGGATAAAGGCGCCAGAGAAGTTCATGCCTGCTGCTCGCATCCTGTCCTCTCCGGCCCTGCGGTCGAGCGGATTATGTCGTCTTCATTAAAAAGTTTTATTGTCACTGACACCATTCCCTTGAAAAGCGATGCGGCTGCCTGCGAGAAATTCAAGGTTCTCAGCATTTCCCGCCTGGTAGGGGAGGCCATCATTCGAAGTCACAGAGGTGATTCAGTAACATCGTTATTTGTATAATCACGTAGGCATCAACCATGATGAACTCGAATATAGTCAAAATTGGGATGGTAAAGAAAAAAGTTCAAGATCAAGGCGAGGGATACCTGCCTGTGGGGACTACATCCAATGACGAAGGATGAAGCTCAACGCAGATTTGGACTTTCTACGAAGCCATCATCCATTACGAATTGAAGAATAGATAAGGAGATTATTTTGGAAATACTTGAACTAACTGCAAAAATGAGAACATCAGCTGGAAACAGCCCTTCAAGAGCCCTGCGGCGGGAAGGAAATATTCCTGCAATACTTTACGGGCCTGGAACCGAATCTGTTCCGCTCTCGATTACATCCCTGGATTTAGAGCGAGCCCTTAAAAAAGCATCCGCCAGCCAGATTATCTTCAATATGTCGGTTCAAAACGCTCAAACCGGCAGCCGCACCGCCATGATTAAAGATCTGCAAATTCACCCCATGTCCAGAAAATTTCTTCATGTGGATTTTTATGAAATTTCAAAAGATCGCAAAATCACGGTCGATGTTCCCGTTGTTGTCAAAGGCAAGGCAAAAGGGATTGAATCGGGCGGTATGCTTCAGATAATCAGGCGGGATATTGAAGTGCTGTGTCTGCCTTTTGAGGTTCCGGAATCCATTCAGATTGATATTTCGGATCTGGACATCGGAGATTCCATTCATGTCAAGGATTTGAAGGTTGCTGGAAACATTGAAATCCCTGCTGATACGAATTATACGATTTTAACCATTCTCAGCACCAAGTCCGATGAAAAAGTTCCCGGCGAAGAATCCGACGCAGACGTTGCTCCTGGTAAATGATTCGGACGACACCACACTGTAACAGCCGGATGATCGTGGATGGCTGAAAACAAAGCCGAAGCAACCGAAACACAGTGTGGAGGCCAAAAATGCTTTATGATCATCGGACTCGGAAACCCGGGATCCAGGTATTCAAAAACACGTCACAACATAGGTTTTGAAGTCATTGAGTCGATTTCTCGTGAATTTATCATTTCACTGAAAATGCATCCGGCGAATGCCCGGGTCGGCAGGGGAAGGATACAGGGCAGGGAAGTTGTCCTGGTGCAGCCGATGGCCTATATGAATGTCAGCGGAAAACCGGTTTGCCAACTTGCTCAAAGTTGTGGTCTGTCCTGTGAAGATATGTTAATTGTCCATGACGACATGGACCTTGCATTTGGAAGAATTAAAATTAAAGAGAAAGGAGGAAGCGGGGGACATAAGGGTATTCAGTCGTTGGTGGATGCTTTTGGCGGAGGAGAGTTTGCCCGCCTTCGCATGGGCATCGGGCGTCCCGAGGCAGGAATGAATGCTGCGGATCATGTCTTATCATCCTTTAATTTGGAAGAAGGCAAAATGCTGGAACACATCATTTCCCGGGCCCGGGATGCGGCAGTTATTGTCCTTTGTAATGGTACAAAGGAGGCGATGAATCGTTTTAATCGGTCGATAATCACAATTTCAAGTCAAACAACAGATGGAGGGAAATAATGGACAACGTTGCGCAAAATATTCCATTGCTGTGTACGCTGGTTGGTGTAATCGGGGTTATTTTTGCAATGCTGCTTGCTGTAGCTGTTAAAGCTGCTCCGGCGGGTAATGAAAAGATGCAGGAAATTGCATCGGCTATTCAGGAAGGTGCGATTGCGTACCTGAATCGTCAGCTCAAAAGCATGTCTATCGTCGGTGCAGTCATTGTTGTAATCATTTTCTTTACCCTGGGCCAGAAATCGGCCATCGGCTTTCTGATCGGTGCAGTGGCCTCTTTTATTGCCGGTTATGTCGGCATGAGAGTGTCGGTCATTGCCAATGTCAGAACAGCTGAAGCTGCCAAAAAAGGCCTGGCTGCCGGTCTTGCCCTTGCTTTCAAAGGCGGTTCGGTTACCGGTATGATGGTTGCAGGCCTGGCGCTGACTTCCGTTGCCGGCTATTATTATCTGACCCATGACGTTATGGCTCTGGTTGCCCTCGGATTTGGCGGCAGCTTGATCTCCATTTTCGCCCGATTGGGCGGCGGTATCTTCACCAAAGGTGCGGATGTCGGTGCTGACCTGGTGGGTAAAGTCGAAGCCGGAATTCCGGAAGATGATCCCAGAAACCCGGCTGTTATCGCGGATAACGTGGGTGACAATGTCGGCGACTGCGCGGGTATGGCTGCCGACTTGTTCGAAACCTACGCGGTTACCGCTGTTGCCGCAATGCTGATCGGTCACCTGCTTTTCCCCAAAATTCAGATGGCAACGGAATTTCCGCTGATCCTTGGCGCCATTTCCATTGTGGCTTCCATGATCGCTGTTTTCTTTGTCAGACTTGGCAAAGGCGAATACATCATGGGCGCACTGTATAAAGGCATGTTCGGCGCAGCCATTATTGCGGCGGCCGCCTTTTATCCTGTCACCATGAAATACATGGGAGACCTGGGCACCATTTCCGCCAAGGCGATTTATTTTTCAACCCTGATCGGTCTCATTCTGACGGTTGTCATCGTTATCATCACTGAATACTATACAGGAAAATATGCACCGGTCAAGGCCATCGCAGAAGCTTCGGCCACCGGTCACGGCACCAATATCATTGCCGGTCTTGCCGTCAGTATGCAGGCCACTGCTGCTCCGGTTATCGCCATCTGTATCGCCATTTTTGCGGCTCATTATTTTGCAGGACTTTATGGCATTGCCATGGCCGCCATGTCCATGCTCTCCATGACCGGTATGGTTATTGCTATTGACGCATACGGCCCCATTACCGACAACGCCGGCGGAATTGCTGAAATGGCTGGAATGGACGAAAGTGTCCGTGCGGTCACCGATCCTCTGGATGCAGTCGGAAACACCACCAAGGCCGTTACCAAAGGTTATGCCATTGGTTCCGCCGGTCTTGCTGCTCTGGTTCTTTTTGCCGCCTATGTTCAGGAATTTTCATTTCTGGGCGCAAAGGGTGCTGCGGCCATTAAATTTGATCTTGCTGACGTAAGGGTCATCATCGGTCTTTTTATCGGTGGTCTTCTGCCGTATCTGTTTGCCTCCATTGCCATGAAAGCAGTTGGTAATGCCGGCGGTGCGGTTGTTGAAGAAGTTCGCAGACAATTCCGCACCATTCCCGGGATCATGGAAGGAACTGCAAAACCTGATTACGGTGCATGTGTGGATATCGTTACCAAGTTTGCATTAAAGGAAATGATTGTTCCCGCCATTCTGCCGGTGGTTGCACCGATCGTTGTCGGCCTTCTTCTGGGCAAGGTTGCTCTGGGCGGTCTTTTGATCGGCAGTATCGTCACCGGTCTTTTTGTGGCAATCTCCATGACAACCGGTGGTGCTGCATGGGACAATGCCAAGAAATACATTGAAGACGGACATCTTGGCGGAAAGGGCAGCGATGCCCATAAAGCCGCCGTTACCGGTGACACTGTCGGCGATCCCTACAAAGACACCGCAGGTCCTGCTGTTAACCCGATGATCAAGATTCTGAACGTTGTGGCATTGCTGATGGTTCCGTTCCTGATGTAGTCACACGCTTTAAATCTTGCTGAGTTGTTTAAAAAGGATTGGCGCCGCAAGGCGCCAATCCTTTTTTATTGCTTGTTCAGTTGATGTGTGATAATAATCTATCTCAAGTAGAAAGATTTTAGTTATCTTGCTTCATGTGCTGTTACCTCATCCGATGTCCCGAATTTCACGCCTTGATACTGGTTATACATGGTATACTATGAAACTTTATGACAAGAAGAGCAAAGACAAAGTTCAAGCTTCCACAACCTGCGCCAAGAAATTTCGAGTTGGTGATCTGGCCGTATATCCTGCTCATGGTGTCGGTCGCATCGATGCCATTGAATGCAAAGTGGTGAATGGAGAAAAACATGATTTTTATATCATGAAAATTCTCGAGAACGGCATGGTCATCATGATTCCCACATGGAACGTGCATTCCGTGGGCCTTAGGGATCTCATTCAGGAGCATGAAATCCCCAAAATCTATGATCTGATGAGAAATCAAAGAGATATCGCGGCAGAATCCCAGACCTGGAATCGCAGATACCGGGATTATATGGAAAAAATCAAGACCGGTTCGCTGTTTGACGTTGCGGAAGTGTTCCGCGATCTTTACCTGCTGAAGCTGACCAAGGATTTGTCTTTTGGAGAACGAAAACTGTATGATACGGCGCAGACTCTTTTGATTAAAGAGCTTTCCACATCCAAACAGACTACCGAGGATACGATTCTTCTGGAAATTGAATCCCTGTTTGTTCAGGAGACGGCCGCAGCTTAATGAACCATCCATGAATGGTCCGTTTTCTTTTTCCGTTGTGAATGAACATGCCGGAGAGCGCCTGGATAACGTGATTGCACTGCAGGTTACCGGCTGTTCCCGTTCCATGGCCGCCAATTTCATTCGGGAAGGACAGATTCAGGTCCAGAATGAAATTAAAAAACCCGGCTACCGGGTTAAGGCCGGCGATATCGTTTCCGGCCGTATTCCCGCTCCAGAGCCTATTTCCTGTGAACCTGAAGCCATCACCCTCAGTATCCTTCATGAAGATGACCACATCGTTGTGATCAACAAACCGGCCGGGATGGTGGTCCATCCGGCGCCCGGTCATTTTTCCGGAACCCTTGTGAACGCGATTCTGTATCATTGCCCAAATTTAGAGGGCATTGGCGGTAAAATCCGCCCGGGAATTGTTCACCGTCTGGATAAGGATACCTCCGGCATTCTCTTGGTCGCCAAAACCGCGACTGCTCAGGCGCATCTTGGTGCACAGTTCAAGGACAGAACCCTTCAGAAAACCTATCTTGCGCTTGTTTTGGGAAGAATGAAATCGTTAAACGGCGTTATTGATCTGCCAATCGGCAGGCATCCGGTGGATCGGAAAAAAATGTCTGTTCTGAGTAAAAGAAACCGGGATGCCAGAACCCTTTGGCGGGTTAAAGAACTATTTGACACAGCTTCCTTTCTTGAAGTAGAAATCAAAACCGGCAGAACGCACCAGATCCGTGTGCATTGCGCCTCGATGCAGCACCCTGTTGTTGGCGATTCGGTTTATGGATATCGGAGTTCCGGCACCCATCTCCCGGATATTCTGAAAACCGTATCCCGGCAGATGCTGCATGCCTGGCGAATTGTTTTTACCCATCCGGCAACCGGCGAAAAAATCCATCTGGAGTCTCCGATTCCGGAGGATATGCAGCAAGTATTGGACGGGTTGAGAACAATCAGCTAAATAATTCCCTCCCTTCAGACCGCCTTTTCAAATGGGGGAGGGCATCCTTTCATATCTGGGAATGCCCAATCAAAGTATCTTTATATGGAGGTGCTTCAATGAATCCAATTCGAGTGATGATCAATGGTCTGCCCGGGAATATGGCGGCTACGGTCGCTGGTCATGTTGTTAAGGACAGCCGGTTTGATTTGATTCCGTTTTCCTTGACCGGCGCCGATATTCCTTTTTCTGAATATCAATTAGAAAACATGCAGATCCGGTTGATTCATCCGGACAGCCGCGTTGCGGCAATAGGGGATATTCTCAAAAAATATCCCGGTGTCATTTCGGTGGATTATACCCATCCTTCCGCGGTAAATGCCAATGCCGTGTTTTATGCCCAGAATCATCTGCCCTTTGTCATGGGAACGACCGGCGGTGACCGAAAAGCCATCGCGAAAACAGTCACGGATTCAAAGATTGCCGCTGTCATCGCACCCAACATGGCCAAACAGATTGTCGGTCTTCAGGCCATGCTGGAATATGGTGCGGCCAATTTTCCGGATCTGTACAAAGGATACAGCCTGAAGGTTCGGGAAAGCCATCAAAGCGGCAAGGCGGACACCAGCGGTACGGCAAAGGCCATCATCGGTTATTTTAACCAGATGGGGATTCCTTTTACGGAAAAAGATATTCAAATGGAGCGCAGTCCGGATGTTCAGCGAAAAACATGGGGCATTCCCGAAGCCAGTATTGGCGGCCACGGGTGGCATACCTATACCCTGACATCCGCAGATCAGACCGTTACCTTTGAATTTACCCACAATGTCAATGGCCGGGATGTCTATGCCCTGGGGACTCTGGATGCTGTCATCTATCTGCATGGAAAAATCACTCAAGGCATTCTGGGCAAGGTTTTTTCCATGATCGATGTACTACAGGGAGCCTGATCCCGCCATTTCAAGGTACAACCAGATAAACATCCAAAGATCGATCCAAGGTCTCTTGCGGGGCACCTGCGCTTTATACCGGCTGGAATTGAATCCGGCTGGGGCAGGACAACGATTCTTGAACATTATCTTTCCAAGCTCAATACCGGACAAATCGATCTGGATCGCATCGTCGAAATGACATCCGGGTTCACGCCTTCGGATATCCAGTATCTTTTTCAGCAGGTTGCGCATTTTGCATTCGAGCAGGAGCTTGCCAGCAAAGAAGACTACCGGGCCTGAACCACGGAGACAATCATCCAGATCCTGCCGAAAGTACCCCCGTCTTTGAGCGATCAAGTAATTGCCGAGTTTGAAAAAGACAGCGTCAGCTATTCACGCGTATAACATAGATTTGACATCCGAAAACCCTGATTTCTCACTCTTCAATTTTTCCCCGCCGGCGCCGCACTGAATTGTAATCAAAGGGTCATATATAACCATCGGTTAAATATGACCCTTTTTTCTATCCGCAAATGTCTGCCATATTAGTGCATTATCATAATTTATTATATGAAATCAGATAGATGAGTGAGATGACGTTGAGTGTTGGAAAACTGGCACAATGCGTGCAACTGTATAATCAGGAACTAATTTGCCATCGCTATTTATTAACCGTGCAATCGTATGATTGCACATCTAAAAAAAGGAGAAATGAAAATGAAAAAAGCGATTCTTATGACAGTTTTAATGGTGTTTGGATTGTCCATGTTTTCGGGCTGCGCGATGATGACGGGCGAGACAGCAGGTGAACATGTCGACGATTCATCGATTTATACACAAGCTTCAGCAATCGTAGTTCAAGATCCGGATGCTAAGTATTTAAAGATCGAAGTGACGGTTACAAAAGGAGAGGTTGTGCTTACGGGTTTTGTGAATAGCACAGTAACCGATAACCGGATTGTATCAAAGATCAGGAAAATCAAGGGTGTGAAATCCGTAAAGAGCCTCTTGAAGGTCGAAAAGAAATAAGAAAGGATAAGGGGCATTCCATCAAAGTACTTCCCATTGCTCCAAAATTTTGGGGTGCCCCTTCAAACGCGAGTTTTTTGACTTCTCACTGCTCCATGGCGAGAGAACCGATCTCTTCTCCGTCAATGCGCAGCATGAAAGGAGAAATACCATGCCGTTGATTCAATTGGTCATTGTTTTGGTTGTCGTCGGGGTGATCCTGTGGGTGATTAACAATTACATACCGATGCAGAGCAGTATTAAGAAAATCCTCAATGCTGTCGTGGTTATTGGGGTTATTCTCTGGCTTTTGAGTGTTTTCGGACTCATTGGTGACATCTCAAGGATTCGTATCGGAAAGTAAATCGTCTGAAAATCCTGTCAATCCTGAAGTGGCACGGTCTTAATGAACGCCCAAAAAAGTTCTATGATGTTCCGGTCAATCATCTCCGAACCGAAGCAACCGCGGTTCTTTATCAGCCTCCGGAGCTTCAGCTCATCGGTACTCGAACTTATCAGGAGAATTGGCATTTGAAGAAACAGCAGAAAGAAGCGATTCTGATCTCGTTTTTGAAGGAAAAAGAAAAATACAAAAAACTTGCGGAATATATTGTTCATCTAATCCAGGACGATCTGTCGTCGCCAAAAGAAAGTCTGCATACTGTTATATACCGCATCAAAGACGAATTAAGGCTTATTGCAAAAATTGATATGCTGAATGTAAGCAAAGATGCCGGACCACGGACAATTACGGAAAAAAATTATCAGGCATACGTCGGCGATCTGTTGGGAGTCCGGATCATCTGTTTGCGTCTTTCGGATATTGAAAAAATTGAGGCATATCTCAAACTGTTGTCGGAAGAAAATATTCTGGATTTTGTAGATGGTCCTGATCCAAAGAAGTCCTTCCTTCTGCCGGTTGATCCCGGCGAATCGATCCCGGATAGTGCAGATCCAAGATATACCGGATATTCTTCCATCCATTACAAGGTAAAATTGGGCGAAAATTCAGATGCTCCGCCGGTGTTGAAGGATCTTTGCGCCGAGTTGCAGTTGAGGACCATTCTCGAGGAGGCGTGGAGCGAGATTGACCACAAATATAGATACGTGCGCAGTCGAAGCGGCATAAAACTTCCCGAGCATATCCATGCCGGTTTTTACAATTTAAGCGCCTATCTCCAGGTGGCCGCACATCAGGCTGAATATTTGTGTCGTCTGGCAGAGGCTCATAGTCTTATACAACCCGTCGAAGTTAAAGGGAATGCATCGATTCCACGTGGCGCAAAGGATTCATTCAGCCGGCATGGAGGCTGATGAGGCTTATCGAAAATTGTCAGCGTCAGAGATTGAGACGAAGCTGGAAGAGATATTGGGTGTTAAGGTTACACTGAGGACGCTGATTTATATTGAAAAACGTCTTGGAGAATTGAATTTCGAGGAAACGAAGGCCAAAACGCTTAATCAATTATTTGCAAAAAATCGTCTGCGGGAATTTAAGACAATATTTCAGGAATTTTTTAACATTGAACCTTTTGTGAACGTGAAAGAGCGCAGCATTGATGTAATAAATGCTTTGAATTTTACCATTTTCTACGAACTCCAAGGCAAAAGAGTTGCACAGGAAGGATTGAGGGTCGTCTTAAAATGGCGAAAGGATCGCCTGATCCTGTAATTTGACGCCAGTCTTTTTGCTCTCCGCGGCTTCTTTTAAAAATTATCCAAATTCCTTATTGATCGTTTTAAATCCATCTTGTATATGAAAATTTAAAGACCTGATATAACTTGCATATTTTTTTGCATGAGTTCAAAATAAATCAATTCAGTGCAAACTCTACCGCTAAATAGCAATTATCCATCTGATATTATGGAATATAAAATCATTAAATCCGGGAATGATTAACAAATGATAAAACCCTTTGTCGAAGTTTTTGACAACATCATGGGTTCGATTCGTGAACCTTTAGTGGTGCTTGATTCTGATTTGAAGGTTGTAAAAGCCAATCACTCCTTTTACCAGACGTTCAACATCAAACCGGATGAGACAGAGGGGATCTTAATTTATGATCTTGGCAACCGGCAATGGAACATCCCGAAGCTAAGAGAGTTGCTTGAAGACATCCTTCCTGAAAATTCCGTATTCAATGACTTTGAAGTGGAACATAACTTTGAGACCATCGGCCGAAAGATAATGCATTTAAACGCCAGGCGGATTTACACAAAGTCGAACCAAACCCAACTGATCCTTTTGGCCATTGAGGATGTGACGGACCGGGAAAATTATAAAAGAAATCTTGAGGAACTTGTTAAAAAGCGAACAGCCGAACTTATCCTTGCAAGGGAAGAGGCGGAAAAAAGAAAACAAATAGCTGAATCCGCCCTTGTCGAAATAAAAAAGTTAAAAGATCAACTGGAAGCGGAAAGAGCCTATCTGCAGGAAGAAATTAAACTGGAATACAACCATGAGAACATTATCGGTCAAAGTGACGGGCTCAAATACGTACTCTATAAGGTTGAACAAATTGCCGCCAGCGATACCATCGTATTGGTTCTTGGCGAGACGGGAACCGGCAAGGAGTTGGTCGCCCGGGCCATTCACGGCTTGAGCTGGCGCAAAAACCGGGCGCTGGTAAAAGTAAATTGCGCCACACTGCCCGTCAAACCTGATCGAAAGCGAATTGTTCGGTCATGAGAAAGGTGCTTTCACCGGTTCTCATTCCAGACAATTGGGCGATTTGAGGTCGCCAACGGCTCGACCCTTTTTCTGGATGAAATCGGCGAATTGCCGCTGGAACTACAGCCAAAGCTGCTCAGGGTGATCCAGGATGGCGAGTTTGAACGGTTGGGCAGTTCCCGCACCATCAAAGTCGATGCACGGATTATTGCCGCCACCAATCGCAATCTGGAAGAGGAAGTCCGCAAGGGCCATTTCCGTGAAGATCTCTGGTACCGGTTAAATGTTTTTCCGATTACCATGCCGCCGCTCCGGGACCGCATGGATGACATCCCGCTTCTGGTGGATTTTTACGTCAAAAAAATTTCCAAGCGGATGGGCAAGACCATTGAAATCATTCCGGCGAACGTAATGAATGCTTTACAAAATTATCACTGGCCCGGAAATGTCCGGGAGCTGGAAAACGTCCTTGAACGTGCCGTGATCAACTCGTCCGGTCCCAAGCTGCGCCTGGTTGATGAACTCAAGAAGCCATCAAAGGATATGAGTATAAGCCCGAAGACCCTGGAAGCGGTTGAGCGCGACTATATTGTCCAGACGCTTGAACAGACCCAGTGGAAAGTCAGCGGGAAAAACAGTGCGGCTGAAATCCTTGGACTCGACCGCAGCACCTTGCGCGCCCGCATGCGTAAACTCAATATCCAAAAACCATAAATTCCCATCAAATCAAACATCTCCAAACGTTTCAGTTCATTCTCCGTAGGCGACGTGCTTTCCAAAATTGATATTTGTTAAGCCATTTACGATCCAGTCACCCAGAAATAATCAATACTTTTTTTTAATTCACCTCCCATTAGTCGTTCACTATAACACCCAAGAGGCAGAA
>CAWKLD010000021.1:0-178696 GCA_963850225.1 uncultured delta proteobacterium | reverse complement strand
GCGGGGCGATGTTTCAAGTCATCACCCAATTCCAGAACGGCGCCTCCCAAGCCGACGATGTGGCGATGGTGGCTATAGACGTTCAATGACCCCTGGTGGCTCTCCCGGCAGATATGCCTCAGACAGTCTATGCTTCAGTATCACAGCAGCACTCGGACGCATACCACAAATCAACTTCGTGACCCACTGTAAACTCCTTGATTTCGGACCTGGTTTTGAACCAGTTAGAAACAAATTCCATGTCCGCGGCATCTGGGCAGGAATAGCGTTTGCTTCTGGCAATGATTCCTTCCCAGGAATCCTCATTGGAACAGCCGCCCCCGAAAACAAGGCCTCTGGACTCGATTGCATCCAGAAAATCTTCAATAAATTTATCAAAATCCGTTTCCGAGAGTTCCTGAGGTTTCCAGGTGATCTCGAATCCTGTTTCTTTAAATTCTCCAAAATTCAGTTTTTTTCTGATTCGCTTTTTCATTCAACAACTCCTTATGATAAGAATAATATTTTTTTTGCTAAGAATAAAGACAACACACGTTCATCAGTCGATTCTAAACATCAAGAACAATATACTTCATGCAGGTCCTTGGACTTCCTCCATTTAAGATTTCTGCCAGTAAGGATTAATCACATCCTCAAAAATGGCCATGGCAGCTTCGGCGCCCTGACCCGCAGCTGTTACGATCTGCTTGTATCCGCCTTCAACATCCCCGGCCGAATAAATCCCGGCAATGCTGGTGCGGTGTTTGGTATCCTTCTGAATATAGCCGTCCGGCGTCAGGGCGACCCCTGTTTTCAGGGCCAGTTCAACAGCCGGCGCGTATCCGATGGAAAGAAAGACGCCATCTATGGCAAGAATGGATATTTCACCGGTCTGGGTATTTTTAAGCGAAATGGATTCAACCCTTTCCTTGCCAGCTATTTCAGTGATTTCGGTGTTCCATAAAATCGGAATTTCACTCGAATTCAGTTGCCGGGCCAGAAAATCCTGGGCTCGCAGACTGTCCCTGCGGTGAATCAGGGTAACCCCGACGCCCATGTGATGCAGATAAAGCGCCTCGGTAACCGCGCTGTTCCCCCCGCCGACAATAACGACTTTTCTGCCCTTGAACAGGGGGCCGTCACAAGTGCTGCAATAGCTGACTCCTCTTCCGGACAGCCGCGCTTCGCCGGGAACATTTAAATGCTTGTGATTGGCGCCCGTTGCCAAAAGAATAGTTTTGGCTTTGAATCTTCTCCGACCGGTGGTGACTTCAAATGGTTTTCCTTGAACCACATCAATGACTTCTTCTCCCGGGTAAATCTGGACATATTGAAGGGCGTGGGTAACCAGAATATCTACCAGGGTTTTACCACCGACCTGGGTAAATCCAGGGTAATTTTCAACAACGGGCGTGGTGGCAACCTGCCCGCCCAGAACATTTCGCTCGACAATGGCTGTTTTCAGACCACTTCGAACCGCGTATATCCCTGCCGTGAGTCCAGCAGGCCCTCCTCCCACAATCAGCAAATCTGTTTCAACCAACTCCGCATCGCTGTCGGGTATAAAAATTGTCTGAGGCTCCATTCGACTCAAAGACAGGGCAAAGACTTCCTCGGACTGCGCGCCCAGTCCTATCAGCACGTCATTGGCAAAGGCCTGCGGAACGCTGTGCGCCGAATACTGATGCGCAATTTCCGGCTGGGACTGGATGTCGATGATTTCAAGCGATATCAATTCCGGTTTTTCGATCACAGCCTTTACAGCATTTACAGCCTGCTGTGGGCAGTAGGGGCAGCTCGGGCTGACAAACACCTTAATCTGACGAACCGAATCGATTTTCGAAATCACTTTTCTGGCCTGATCGCTTAAACCGTTCGTTCCGGAGCCAACCATTAAAATGGTCTCCAGAAATGTTCTGGCCTCCTCGCCCAGGGGCGCGCCCAGCCAGCGGATACCGTATCTGTCGGGAGCGATCAGCAGTGTCGGCGAATGTTCGATCTGCCATTTTGTCGCCATTTCATGATCAAGTCCATATTCGCGCAGCCGTATTCTCGGCGTCAGCTCGCGAAAAGCGCGAACAATCTGCCGGGAACCTTCGGCAAAAGCATCATCTTTGCCTTTTTGGGTGAACAATAAGAGGTCGATGTCATGGGGCATTTTTTCAAAAGTCGTTTTCAGCTGTTTGACAAAATCAGCCTGTTGTTGGGTGTTGGGTTGAGGGTTCGAATCATTCATAAAAAAACCTCCACTATTCAGATGTAATTTGGATAAACTTTTCAGCCATAGAACAAGGCAAGTTTACGATTTCCGGTTAAATATCCCCTCAGCCAGAGCCAGATCCTCGGCCGTTGTGATTTTCATGTTCAGCCGAGAGCCCGGAATGATCCGGATCTTATGCCCCAAACGCTCAACGAGCATGGCATCATCAGTTCCCATGAAACGATCCGACCTGGCTTTATCATGGGCAGTTCGGATCAGGTTCAAGTCAAAAGCCTGCGGCGTCTGAGCCATCCAGATGGAGTTCCGATCCAGCGTGTGCTCGATATGACCCGAACTCACCAATTTTGCCGTGTCCATCACAGGCATTCCAACGATGCAGGCGCCAGAAACACGGGCCTCGGCAGCACAGGCCTCAATCAAACGGGAACTGACAAAGGGGCGAACCGCGTCATGAATCACGACAACATCACATTGCTGTCCCGGAATTGCATGAATTCCAAGGAAAACCGAATCTTGCCGTTCAATGCCTCCGGCCACAAGATGAATTTTTTTATGTAAAGTCAGGGAAGAAATCCATTTTTCAAAGCAGGTAGCCAGGTCGACGGACGGAACAACCAGATATATCTCTTCAATGCAGGGACAAACATCAAAGACTTCCAGTGTATGACATACGATGGGTTTGCCCGCCAGCAGCAAGTATTGCTTGCGGGTGGCTGTGCCCATCCGAATTCCCTTTCCTCCGGCAACGATAATGGCTGAAACGGACATGAGTCATTCCTAATCAGGTTCTGAACGGTCTTGATTATCTCAGATATTTCAGCTCTTTTGGTAAGGGAACCCCTTTTCCCATGGTGTCTTCCCCGTAATTAACACGAGCCAGTATTTCAATATCAGCCAGGGCCCTGGTGTCGCCTTCAAAAATCACTTCCGTAACGTTTTCCTTGTGAATTTTTCCGCCAGCCCATTGAATATCCAGGACACTGCTGGCATCAAAGCGATCCTGTCCGATGCAAAGCTCAACCTGTCCACCGTAATATTGAACAATTTTAGCCACCAGAAGACTCGGCCGGCTGTGAAACCCCAAGGCCACCGGAATGCCGACTTTAATGGAAGAACGTTCAATATTTTCGTTCAGTATCTCACGCGCCAGCTTTTTCCCGGTGTTCAGGAAATGACAGGCATAATAGAGGCTATAATTGATGGTCCGGTCCAGCAGATTATCCGGATCAACCAGTGTTGAAAGCCTATCCTGAACCATTTTATAGGTATTTTTATATCCGGCTTCATGAAGATGACGCTCATAAAGATGAAGGAGCCGCCCTGTCATCTGAAGCAGGTGAAAGACGACTGAAAAATGTCCGCGCAGATCTGTCAGCTTCCGCTTCCCTAGCCGATAGCCACCGTGAATCACATAAGTATCAAATGAAGACTGAAGATTGTGGACCAGCATTTCAAAACGGCGAATTTCGACTTCATTGATTTTTTTGGGAACAATCGCTCGAATTTCCTGAATATCGTAAGGTTCATAAAAACCAAGCTGGTCAAAATTTCCAGCAATACTGAGAAACTCACTGGCAATTTTAACAATGTGCTGCTTTTGCTGGCCCGTATCCGTATCATCCACATCGGACTCCAGTAATTCACAGGGGGTCGAAGTCGGAAAATCAGACAATTCATAACCTTTAGCAGGTATTGGAATGTTCAGTCTTTGGGCTTCCTGCAGGATTGCGGGCGCTATTTTCATCATCGACGCATTGAGAAATGCCTGTGTAGCCAGGCCCTGTGCTTCGAATTCAACCGAATTTTGAAGCCCATAAAAAGCCAGTCGTCCGGAAATATGTTTCTGGGAATAACTGCCGATACTCAGATGAATGAGTGTTGCTGTAAGCTCTCTGAAATAATACCAGTTTTTATTGTTCTTGGCGCCGTGAGAATCCAGAAAATCTTCCAGCAATTTGGTGGTTGACGTCAATTTGGAATACAGCATCTTTGTGAACAGATTCTGCTCTGTTGTAAAAGTGGAAATATACAGACAGCATTTGAAAAGATCATGCGTAAAATATCGAGATTTTTCAATAAAAGGAATGTCACAAGAGGGATCTGACACGGTATAAATCTCCTTCCAACGTAAAATTGAAATGGCCGTGGATACCAGTTTTGCATGGGAGAATGACAGGCCGCCGCTACATCATGTCTTTTTGAGTTTCAGAAACGGTCTGATCCAGTTTCTGCTTCAAGGCCGGTGGCAATCCTTCAATATCCACATTCAAAAACCCGCGAACAATCGTTGAAATAGCGGATTCTTCATCAAGCCCCCTTGCCATCAGGTACTCGATTTCCCGCTTGTCAATTTTACCCACTGCCGCCTCATGGGACATTTCAACCCCGGGAACGTAGCCTGAAAGTTCCGGAATGGCCTGCATGAGACCATTGTTTAGAATCAGGCCCTTACATTCCAGATGGGCCTTTACGCCGGCGACCATTCCGATCAGATCCCCCCTGGCAATGATGGTTCCGCCGGTTGTGATCCCGCGGGAGATGATCTCGGCGCGGGTTTCCGGAGCGCTTAATATCACCCGCGACCCAACGTCCAGATGGCTTCCCCTGCTGGCGACCAGAATACTGTTAAACCGGGCCACTGCCCCTTTTCCTTCTAAATAAGTGGTCGGAAACATCTGAAGAGAACCTACAGGTCTCAGGGAAACATAATTTGAAATGATAGTGCCGCCTTCCGCCACACGGGTCACGGTTCTGGGTCGGACATTGACCTGTTCACCCCAGTCGTGAATCATGGTAAAGATGAGCTTTGCCCCTTTTTTTACATAGAATTCCGAAACGCCCACATGAAGTCCGGAAATCAGATGTGGGGCAGTAGCACAGCCGGTGATGATGTGGAGCTCGGAATTTTCTTCGGCAATTACGATGTTATGAACATGCTGGGAAAATTTTTCACTGGCAATATACAGGCAGGCTTGAACCGGCTGTGCGGATTTCGCGCCGGCAAGCGAGCGGATAAAATATCCTTCATGGGGCTTTTCCTTGACCCTGCTGGTAAATATATCGCTTTCCGGAGAAACATTTTTCCAGATGTAATTTTTCAGCCATTCATACTGTTTGCTGGCCTGAGATATTCCCATGATCTCGATACCTGGCTGGCTGGATCTACAGTGAATCACGGATTGATCTTTCTGAATAAAAGACCCTGATCGACCGCTTTCTGAAGGGTCAACTCCCACATTTAAAAACTGCTGCGCATCCCCGGCATCCATTCGGGTTAATTCGGAAAGATATTCGTGAGGGGCTGCATCGTCCAGATAGACGTTCAGGTCCACCCCTTTTATTGCTACATCTGACATCGGACACACTCCTCATAACCATATTCACGAATCCATTTCAGGATTTCCCTGGCGTTTCGTGAACAGCACAAAACGCCATTATAAAGCACCTGCCCCTTGTCAGCGTTGATGTAATCCAGAATATGACCAGTATGGGTGATCACCAGCGCAGATTTGGACCGATTTTTGACGACTTCCTTGTGGGGTTTATGATTCGGAAGCGTAATGCCCCTTCCGAGCAGGCTGTTAATGGTGTCTCCAAGCATGACGATGCTTTCCAGATCCACGCCGGATTCCGGCTCATCCAGGAGCACCAGGTCCGGCTGCTGGGCCATGAGCTGCAAGAGTTCGGAACGTTTGATCTCTCCGCCGGAAAAATTATGGTTCACATCCCTTTCCAAAAAATCCTGAAAATTCAACTGTGTGGAAAGCGCATCGATATCAACAGATCGCTCTCCGGCACAGATTTCAACCATGGCGCGGGTTTTCAGGCCATTGATTGTCGGCGGCCGCTGAAAAGAAATGCCGATACCCATACGGGCCCGATCATGGATCGGCAGATAAGTGATATCCTCGTTTTTAAAGGTGATCTTTCCGTGAGTCACCACATAGCCCGAAAAACCCATCAATGTCATCATCAAACTGGTTTTCCCAGACCCGTTGGGGCCAAAGAGAATATGGGTCTCACCTTCAGGGATATGCATGTTCACATTCTTCAGGATCGGCTTGCCGCCGACTTCAACTCTGAGCTCTTCGATTAACAACATAACGAACCTCTCGTCCCAAACCCCTTGAAAAAAATGGCCGAAGCAGACCGTAAGCCGAATCCTGTATCCGGAACCGGTTACCCGATTCCGGCTGACGATCATTCCTCTGTGGGCGCCTGTTACCAGACACCTCCTGCAACCTACCCGGGAGCTCAGGCGGGCAGCCTTCAATCGCTCCTCTATTTGGTCTTGCACCGGGTGGGGTTTACCAAGCTTCTCCAGTCACCCGGAGAACTGGTGCGCTCTTACCGCACCATTTCACCCTTACCCGGCTGTTTTCACTTTGCGCGATACTCGCGAAAAGCGAAAGAACCGGGCGGTATATTTTCTGTTGCACTTTCCTTCGCGTTACCACGACTCCACGTTATGGAGCACCCTGCCCTGTGGTGTTCGGACTTTCCTCCGGATCCGGATGAATCCGGCGATCGCCTGTTCTACTTCGGCCAAGTTTTTCTATTAAATCTGCTTCCAGTAAATGATCCGCTGACAGTTCGGACACATTCTTAATTTATCACACCGCTGAAGTTCGTTATACATCTGTGGCGGAATATTGACGTAGCATCCATGGCAGACGGCATCCTGAACCGGCACAACTGCATTTCCCCTGACTTGCTGAGACTGGACCTTTTGAAACAGCTTGAGCACATCCACCTCAATTTTACCAGACATTTTCAGCCGTTCATGATCCAGTTCTTTCAGCCGTTTTTCGGCATTCTCGGTTGCGACACCAACAACCTGCTGTTCCTGAAGGATGTCATTTTGCACCAACTGAAGATCTTCATGTATCGCCGCTGTTGTTTTCTCCGCATCATCAATCTGATTCAGACAATCAATCATCAGATCTTCGGTTGCGGCATTGGTTCGCTTGAGCTCTTCAATTTCTTTTAACAGGGCCTGATATTCCCGGTTGTTCTTGATGGAATTCAGTCGTTCCTGACTCCTTTTAATCATGACCTGATTCTGCTTGATGTCGGATTCATGGGAGCGATACTGTATTTTCCATTCTTCAATTTTAGCACTTTCATCCGTGATGCGCTGTTTCAACTCGATCTGGTTGTTGCTCAGAAGATCCAGGCGTTTCGAGATGGAACACAGGTGCGCTTTTACGCTCGAAGATTCAATTTCAATCTGCTGCAGTGAAACAAGAATAGCTATCTGATCTTTCATATCTATGCCCGCAATGTTGGGGTTAATAAATTGTGGCGATAGGCGATAGACTATGGGCTATGGGAAATGATAAAAACCTCTTACCTGTAATCCATAGCCCATCATCCTGAGCCTATCGTCCTGAATTTCTTATATCATGGTAAATGGGTCTTTTTCAAGTTGATAGGCTTCCACACGAATTTGCCAGGAAGCAATTGAGATCCGCTGACGAAGAAAATCGCGGACCGGTTCGATCATAAGATGCTCGGAAGAAAAATGCCCGATATCAAGCAATGCCTTTCCAGCTGATTCCGCAGCTCTGGCATCGTGATACCGGAGATCCCCGCTGATATACACATCGGCGGTTGAAGCAAAAAATGCATTCAAAAGGCTGGAGCCGCTTCCGGAACAAACTGCTGCCCGCTGAACCATCATATCCGGGTTTCCGGAAATTTTTACATTCGCTAAACAAAGTTTTTCCTTAACGTTTCGAGCGAATTGAAACAGATTCATGCGCTCGGTTATCGTGCCTGTACGGCCAAAACCGTGTCGACTCTCAACAGGCAACAGGGGGTATACGTCATAGGCCATGGTTTGGTAAGGATGATGGCTTCTGAGATGAGAAAGGACAGCGGAAATATCCTTTTTTCTGACAAGGGTTTCAATCCGAATTTCATCTACATGGGAAATAACGCCGGGTTTTCCGATAAACGGTCTGGCATGACCTTCCGGAAGAAAGGAGCCTTTGCCAGCGTTTCGGAATGCGCAGCACGAATACTTGCCAATGATTCCAGCTGAGGTTTGAAACAGAGCGTTCAGCACCTGCTGCTCATAATCGACGGGAACATATAAAATGAGTTTGCATGATTCCGCATCTTCACTTGGTGCAAGAATATCCACTTGATCAAGTCCGATCCGCTTTGCCAGAATATCATTCAGGCCGCCGGATACTTTATCCAAATTGGTATGGGCGCAGTAAATGGCAAGTTGACTGACAGCGGATTGATGCAGGATTGAACCGATGGGGGAGTTAAAGTCCAGATTTTTTACGGGTTGAAACAGAAGCGGATGATGGGTGATCAGCAGGTCAACACCCTGATCGCAGGCTGCGGCAACCACTTCCGAAAGGGGATCCAGTGCCACCCAGATTGTACGAACCGGCCAGTCTTTTCTTCCCACCTGCAGACCGACTGGGTCCCAGGATTCAGCCAAGGCGGGATGGCGCCAATTCTTCCATTAAATTGATAATATCCTGAACGTTCGGCATGTTGCCAACTCCTGTAAATGAAAAAAAGGCGTGGAATGAATCCACGCCTTTTCTATCGTATTGATGGGCCCACCTGGGTTCGAACCAGGGACCGACCGGTTATGAGCCGGTGGCTCTTCCAGCTGAGCTATGGGCCCAATAATCTTTCTTTTCTAACTTCCGTATCAATTTTTGTCAAGCTTTACATGTCAATAAAACTTTTTAGCTTCTTGCTCCTTGTGGGATGCCGAAGCTTTCTGAGAGCTTTTGCCTCAATCTGACGAATGCGCTCCCGGGTAACGGCAAAGTCCTGTCCGACCTCTTCAAGGGTATGATCAGCTTTTTCTCCGATTCCAAAACGCATCCGCAGTACTTTTTCTTCCCGGGGGGTCAATGTGGCCAGAACTTTTCGGGTCTGTTCCGCCAGATTCAAACTGACCGCAGCATCTGAAGGAAGCATGAATTTCTTGTCTTCAATAAAATCCCCAAGATGGCTATCTTCCTCTTCCCCAATAGGGGTTTCCAGTGAAATCGGTTCTCTGGCGATTTTTAATACTTTTCGAACCTTGTCCAGGGGGATTTCCATTTTTTCGGCAATTTCTTCCGGTCTGGGCTCACGACCCAGTTCCTGAACCAGATACCTTGAGGTGCGAATCAGTTTATTGATGGTTTCAATCATGTGAACTGGAATGCGGATAGTCCTGGCCTGGTCGGCAATGGCACGGGTAATGGCCTGACGGATCCACCAGGTGGCGTATGTGCTGAATTTATACCCTCTACGATACTCAAATTTATCCACTGCCTTCATCAAACCGATATTTCCTTCCTGGATAAGATCCAGAAACTGAAGCCCGCGGTTGGTGTATTTTTTGGCGATACTGACCACAAGCCTCAAATTGGCCCGCGTCAGTTCGCTTTTGGCCAATTTAGCTTTATAACGGCCTTCATCGACATCCGAAAGAATTCTTTTCAATGCCTGAGATTTTGATTTTACAGCCAGTTCCTTTTCGGTAATCTGCTGATTGAACCCAGACAAATCGGAAAACAACACAACAACCTCATCTGGATTCAGTCGGCAGCGCGGTTTAATCCAAACAGAAAAATCCTTAACCGTGTGCAAGTGACTGTTGAGTTCTGCCACAGGCGCACCCAGGGCATCCGATGACATTGCCAGCATCTTGTTCATGGCATCGAACCAGTCTATCTGACTGCGAATGATCTGCTCAATCTTATCAACGATATTTCCCTCAAGCCGCCAGTCTTTCAACAGGTCAAATATCTTGGTGTTTTTTCTTGTGATGCCGCGTCGAATTCTGCGGATTTCATCAGAATCCAGTTCCGGAGCAAAAAGTTTTTCGCGGGACACCTTGTTCTCTTCATGAATGGCCTTGATCTGACGAATGGTGTTTAAAAACTTGTCTGTCTGAACCACTTCATCCACATAAGCATCGCCTTCATCAATGTCTTTAAGGACATATTTGGGCCGCAAGGCACCGTTTTCAATATCAACGCCTAAATTCAGCAAACATTCGATGCCGGTGGTCGTGTCAATCAGCGCCTTCAAGACTTCCTGTTCACCAGCCTCGATTTTTTTAGCAATCTCCACCTCGCCTTCACGGCTGAGAAGGGTTACAAGTCCCATTTCTCGCAGATACATCTTAACCGGGTCGGTTACAGCCCCAAAATCCGTCATGGCTGTTTCTTTTCTATCCCGCTTCACCGCTTCCTTGGCCTCGTTTTCGCTTGAGCTAGCGGCTTTTTCATCCAATATATCGATATCTAAGATCATCAAAAATCATCAGCGTTTCATCTAATTGTTCCGAGCTAATCATATCCTCGGGCAGCGCCCGGTTAATGTCATCATAGGTGAGGGATCCTTTTTCCTTACCCTTTAAAATAAGATCCTTTATGGTCTTTGATGTGACTTTCTTTTCGTGTTTCCGTTTGATAACGGATGATTTTGCCATAATTACCTGCCTCCTGCAGACACCTGACCGTCTAAAAATTCTTTCGTTAATTGTCGAAGCAACTCATGTTCGCCGCATTCTTCAGCAGCTTTCATTCTTTGCCGCAACAACCGGAGGTTATCTCGCTTTTGATTTCTTTCAATTTGTTCAATCAATTTACGGCAGCCTTCAAGATCCCACTCATCTGTTTGAATGGAAAATGCTGCAATCAATCGCTTTTTTTCATCATTATCTGCAGCCATCATAACGATTGAAGGCAGGTCATTGATCTGCTCCGGTGCATTAACAAGATCACGATAACTTTTTATAATATCATTTCCTGTGGATTTTAGCAAAGGATCTGAAATATACTCTATAAGTTTTTTTTCAATCAAGACTGGAATGATATCCGGAAATTGAAGCATCATGGCAATCAAACGCTTCTCAAATTTATTTCCAGCATCCAGCAGCTTTTCGGCAGGCTTTGACTTGAAAAGTCTACGCGGAGAAATTTCCCGAATCTTTTCCTGTATCGCACTTTCATCAATCCCCGTTCTTTCGGAGATTTCCTTGATAGCCGAAATCCGGGTCAATCCATCTGTCAATGTCGATAGCGGCTCCTGCATTTCCTTGATGATCCGCAGTTTGCCTTCCAGAGACAGTCCGTGTTTTTTTATGGCCACATCCATCAGAAAGGAAAATACTCCTGTGGCGTCACGGGCGGCATTTCTAAAGGATTCCGGTCCGAATTGCTGGAGATAGGAATCAGGATCATGTCCTTCGGGCAGCACCAGGATGCGAATATCCTCAAGCTGATGATGGGCTTTAAAAAGCTCGATACACCGCTGGGCAGCCTTGATTCCGGCCAGATCCGAATCGTAGACCAGTGTGATTTTCTGAGAAACTCCCTTTAAGAGCCGTATATGTTCTTCGGTCATGGCAGTGCCCAGTGTAGCAACTGAATTCTGAATGCCGTGAAGATGAAGCGATAGCAGATCCATATAGCCTTCGGCGATAAACACTTCACCGGTTTGCCGGCAAAAAGGTTTTGCCTGAAAAAGACCATATAGCGAGCGGCTTTTGCTGTAAAGCGCTGTTTCCGGGGAGTTCAGGTATTTGGGAAGAGAATCATCCATAACCCTTCCCCCAAAACCCGCCACCTGATGGTGAATATTGAAAATTGGGAAGATGATGCGATCCCGGAAACGGTCATAATAGCCGCTCCCGCTTTGACGACGGCTGATAAGGCCCGCCTTTTCCACAAGGCTCGAAGACACGCCTTTTTGTGAAAAATAATCCGTCAGGTGGCTCCAACCCGGCTGCACATATCCCAGCTTAAAGTCTGCGATGATAGTGGATGGCAAGCCGCGGCGGGTCAGATAGGAAAGCGCTGGAGTCCCGGTTTTCGGATTCAAAAGGGTATGGTGGAAAAACTCCATGGCCTGGCGGTTGATTTGAAAGAGAAGCTCCCTTTCATCCACCTGTTTTTTAAAGCCGGGACTCATGGTCTGATCAACGATTACGATGCCATAGCGTCTGGCCAGAAATCTGACGGCTTCCGGAAACGCTATTCCTTCCTGCTTCATGACAAAGGTAAAAACATTGCCCCCCTCCCCGCAGCCAAAACAGTAAAACATCTGCTTGTCCGGGCTTACGGTAAACGAAGGCGTCTTTTCAGAGTGAAAGGGACAAAGACCAAGGTAATTCCTGCCCGCTTTTTTCAACGTAACCGCATCAGAAATGATCTCCAGGATGTCGGCGATGTGTTTGATTTCGGATATCTTTTCAGCAGGGATGGAGTAAGACAAGAACAAGCCTCCAAAATCTTTCGGAAAAGGCAAAATGTAGGAGAGTATGATTCTACAAGTTAAAGAAAATAATGCAAATAGTGCTGGTTGTCAATTTAAAAACTTTATTTCAATACATGAAAACTGAGAGTTCATCATAAAATTAGGGCTCAAATTTTATAAAGAATTTTATTGACACTGCTCTTTCATTGCGTTATTCAGAAACCGACTGAGTACTCAGTATAGTTTATTGCAGGAATTAATTGATGAAAAAAAAAGAGATTATTCTTAAAATTGCCATGCAGCTTTTTGCCAGAAAAGGGTTTAAAGCCACTTCGATGGCCGAATTGTCCAAAATCACCGGGGCTGCGGAAGGCACGATTTTTTATCATTTCAAAACCAAACAGGGCATTTTTCTGGAAATATTAAAAACCGCAAAAGAAGATATTTTGTTTGAATTCAACCGTTATACCGAGAACAGAAAATTTGAAACCGGCATTGAGATGATGGAAGGCGCAATATCCTTTTATCTCTATCTGGCCGGATTAAAAGAAGATTTTTTCTTGCTGCTTCACCGCAGATACCCCTATGAACTGGCTGAAGTCAATCCGGTTTGCCGGGAGCACTTGGAGTCCATTTACAACTGTTTTGTGGATATTTTTGAGCATGCCATTCTGGCCGGTCAGGCCGATGGATCCATCGGCCCCATGCCTGCCAGAAAAACCGCCTTGATTGTTTTTACGATGGTGGATGGGCTGGTGCGGTTTAAACTCTATAACCTTTATGACGCCGGCGCGCTGTTTAATGAACTGATTGCATCCTGCAGGAGGATGCTGGAAAATAAACCCGTTACAGGATAGGTGGAATGCATGTTTAAACGATTTTTTCCGTTTTTGAACTGGTTTAAAAACTACAATGTTTCAGATCTCAGAGTCGATGCACTTTCCGGGTTGACAGTGGCACTCGTGTTGATCCCCCAATCCATGGCGTATGCACAGCTTGCCGGTCTGCCGCCTTATTACGGCCTGTACGCCTCATTTCTCCCGCCCATGATCGCCTCTCTTTTTGGTTCCAGCCGCCAGCTGGCAACCGGTCCGGTTGCCGTGGTCTCCCTGATGACGTCGGCCTCTCTTGCACCGCTGGCCACTGCCGGAAGTGAAGGCTATATCGTCTATGCGATTTTGCTGGCGCTGATGGTGGGCGTTTTTCAGTTCACCCTCGGAGTTCTCAGGCTGGGCCTTGTCGTCAATTTTCTTTCCCATCCGGTGGTTAACGGTTTTACCAATGCCGCCGCCATTATCATTGCAACTTCACAGCTTTCAAAAATGTTCGGCGTGAACGTCGACACTGCCCCCCATCATTACGAAACCATCATCAAAGTCGTACAGGCAGCCATGCATTATACGCACTGGCCTACCCTGGCCATGGGGGTTCTGGCGTTTGCCATCATGTACGGGCTGAAGCGGATAGCGCCCAAAATTCCCAATGTTCTGGTGGCCGTCGTTATTACCACAGTTCTTTCCTGGACCTTGAATTTCGAACATGACGTTACCGCGAATATCACTGCCATCAACTCCAAAAGAGCCCTTGAAATGGTGGATAAATTCAATTCCGCCATAAATGCCCTGGCTCCCATTGCTGAAAAGCGGACTGTAATCAACAAACAAATTGAAGATGCCAAACACAGACATGATCTGCTTGCCACCCTTGAAGCCGAACATCAGGATAAAATGCTTTCCACCAAAAGCGATCTGATCAAATATGACGCACAGATTTACCGGGAAGAAATCCGAAATTTTCTTTTTGTCGGCGTCGTGCAGACAGACGGCTCCCTGAATTTCTTCTCTAAAGACAACGTTCCGCCGGACGCCAAAACCGATGGGCGCATCTGGCGGATTCGCATGGGCAACACTCCCTTGAAAACAGACAAGATCCGCATGATCGGCGGCGGCGAGGTGGTCGGCGTGGTACCAAAAGGCCTGCCAACGTTTACCGTCCCGAAAATCAGCCTCGGCGTTGTCGGGCAGTTGCTGCCGTATGCTGCCATCATTTCCCTTCTGGGATTTATGGAAGCAATTTCCATTGCCAAGGCCATGGCCGGGAAAACCGGTCAGAGACTGGATCCCAATCAGGAGCTCATCGGTCAGGGGCTGGCCAATATCCTGGGAGCAATTGGCAAAAGCTATCCGACATCGGGTTCATTTTCCAGGTCTGCCGTAAACCTTCAGGCAGGCGCAGTATCGGGACTTTCCAGTGTCTTTACCAGCATTGCGGTGGTGATTGCCCTGCTGTTTTTTACTCCCCTGCTCTATCATCTTCCGCAATCGGTTCTGGCTGCCGTCATCATGATGGCGGTGATCGGCCTGATCAATATATCCGGTTTTGTCCATGCCTGGAGAGCGCAAAGATATGACGGCGTAATTTCCATTATATGCTTTATCTGCACGCTTTGGTTTGCACCGCATCTGGATAAAGGGATTATGGTGGGTGTCTCTCTGTCTCTGATGGTTTTTCTCTACAAGAGCATGCGGCCGAACATCGCCTCCCTTGCCAGAGACGAAGATGATGCGCTCCGGTGCGTCACCACTCACGGCTTGAACGAATGTAAATATATTTCCCTGGTCCGGTTTGACGGGCCCTTGTTTTTTGCCAATTCCAGCTATCTGGATGATCAGATTACCGAACTGATGCTGAACCGGGAAGCGCTTAAACACATTTTAATTGTCTCCAACGGCATTAATGATATTGACGCATCCGGAGAAGAAACGCTATCTTTACTGATAGACAGAATCCGCAGCGCGGGATTGGACATTTCCTTAAGCGGGGTGAATGAAGCGGTTATGAAAGTGCTTGCCCGCACCCACCTGGCTGCAAAAATCGGCGCAGATCACTTATACCCGACAATGGAAAAAGCCATTCGCACCATTTATGAACCCACACACACGGGTGGCGATGAACCGATATGCCCGTTAACAGCCTGCAACCTGAATTGATTACCGCTATCGCTGTAAAACAAAACATATGGAAAACGATCGCAAACACGCCCAATTTAATCTATATTATTCAGGACACTGGATTCACATGTTCGGTCAAAAATAACCAGAGAGTAAAAACATTTCTGTCGGTCAGAGAACCCGGCTTACAAATTACATTCATATGATAAGGGGTCTGAAATGCCAATAATTACAATTTTTCCAGGTACGTTTTGCAATGAAGATATCGTCCTTCGGGAACTTGTCGCTCATACCGGATATAAACCGTTACAGACAGCGACCTGACAGACGAGGCAGCAAGACTTTCGGGAATTGATGCGTCCAAGATCAGCCGTGCCTTTGTATCTAGAACATCAATATTCAACAAGTTTACGCATGAAAAGGAACGTTCCATTGCCTATCTCAAGCTGGCTCTGGCCCAAAGACTGTCTGACGACAACTTGTTACTATCGGGTTTTTCCGGTCATTTGATACCCAAAGCGATCAGCCATATTCTGCGGATTTGCCTGATCGCAGACATGAGTTTCAGGATTTCTCTGGCTGCCAAAGCCAAGGGAATTTCTGAAAAAGATGCAGCAAAATGGATCCACAGACAGGATGAAGACTGCGCAGCCTGGATAAATTCCTTATTCAATCTGACTGATCCGTGGAGTCCTGTGCTTTATGACATGATCCTGCCCATGAACAAGACCAATACAGCCGAGGCCATTCAACTGATTCTGGGCAATTTGAACAAGGATGTGCTTCAAAAGACGGATAAATCCAAAAAAACCGTCGACGATTTCCTTCTTTCCGCTCAGGTGGAAGTCGCCCTGGCAAACGAAGGCCATCAGGTAGGCGTCAGCGCTGCAAGCGGCACGGTTACCCTGACAATCAATAAGAATGTGCTGATGCTAAGCCGCCTGGAACAGGAATTGAAGTCCATTGCCGGAATTGTTCCGGGTGTAAATATCATAGAGACCTGCGTAGGAAAAGGGTTTCATCAGTCTGATATTTATCGTAAATTTGATTTTGAAGTTCCTTCTAAAGTTCTGCTCGTGGATGACGAAAGGGAATTTGTTCAAACCCTGTCCGAACGCCTGCTCCTTCGGGATATGGGGTCTGCCGTGGCGTTTGACGGGGAATCCGCCCTTAAACTGGTTCACGAGGAAGAACCCGAAGTGATGATTCTGGATCTGAAAATGCCGGGCATCGACGGCATCGAAGTCCTTCGAAGGGTCAAGGAAACTCAGCCCGGAATTGAAGTCATTATCCTTACCGGGCATGGATCGGAAGCAGACCGGGAAACCTGCATGAATCTTGGCGCCTTTGCCTACCTGCACAAACCCGTTGACATTGATGTCCTGAGTGCCACCTTGAAAAAAGCCAACGAAAAAATTCAGGCCCAGGAAAAAATGACGGATTCTTATGAACGAATTTGATTCGTACCATACTGATACCGTGAGGAAACCATGATAACAACCCGTTTCAAACCCCATTTCTGGGATCACCAGGACGCTGCCGCAGGTCATTTCAAATCCCTGTTCAATTTTCGAAGAATCTGGAAACAGGCTGCGTTTCTGACTGCGGGGGTTTCCCTGGTTCCGCTGATTTTCATGGCAATTATAGACTACAACGTCACCCAGAATGCCATTGAATCCGAAATTCTGCTCAGGACCTCCCGACTGGTTTCAAATACCCGGCAGACTATCTCATTTTTTCTGGATGAGCGAAAATTCGCTCTGGACTTTGTAATTCATGACAACACGCTTGAAAGCCTGAAAAATTCGGTCCGCTTGTCCGAAATTCTGGATAATCTGAAAAAAAGCCTGGGTGGTTTTCGCGATCTGGGCGTAATAGACGACTCCGGCGTACAAATAAACTATGTCGGCCCTTATGAACTCATCGGTGTGGACTACAGCGCTCAGGCCTGGTATCGGGAGGTTCTGGAACGCAGCATTTACATCAGCGATGTATTTCTTGGCCTCCGCAATGTTCCCCATTTTGTGATCGCCGTTAAGCACAGTCTGCCGGACGGTTCTTCCTTTGTTCTTCGGGCGTCTCTGGATATGGAGCGTTTCAGGGAGCTTTTATTGGAACTGGAACTTGGGGGCATGGGGGATGCGCTTATCGTCAACCAGGACGGCATTCTTCAGACGCCTTCCCGATACCAGACCAAGGTGCTGGAAAAAATTCCGCTCTCGGTTCCGGAATTCTCCTCCAAAACGATCGTTTATCAGACAATAAGACAAAGAACAAAAAAATGCTGATTATCGGTTATGCCTATATCACGGACACCCCTTTTCTTCTGATCGTGACCAAGTTTAAAGCCGAACTGATGGAGCCCTGGTTTAGAACCCGCATTCAGTTGCTCGGATTTCTGGCTGTCAGCATCATCACGATTTTAGTCGTGGTTATCGGCGTATCTACGTATCTGGTCAATAACATTTTTCTGGCGGACCAGAAGCGTGTCATGACCCTCCATCAGGTCGAATATGCCAACAAACTGGCCTCCATCGGACGCCTGGCCGCAGGCGTCGCCCATGAGATCAACAATCCCCTGGCCATTATCAATGAAAAAGCAGGCCTTATCAAAGACATCTTCACCTTTCGAAAGGATTATGTTAATGATTCAAAGCTGAACGGCCTTGTCGATTCCATTATTTCATCGGTGGAACGGTGCGGAACCATTACCAAGCGGCTGCTCAACTTTGCCCGTCATATTGAAGTGAGCGTTCAGATGCTCAGCGTAAAATCCGTTATTCAGGATGTTCTGGGGTTTATGGGCAAAGAGGCTGAATACAAAAGCATCACGATTTCAGTTGATATTCCCGATGATATTCCCGACTTTGAAAGCGATCGGGGAAAACTGCAGCAGATTTTTCTGAATTTGATCAACAATGCCTTTGCAGCCATGGCCGATGGCGGCAAACTGGAAATCAAGGTTTCAAAGTTCGACAACGACGCGATCTCCATAGAGGTTGCGGATGACGGATGCGGAATTTCAGATTCGGATATCAAAAAGGTTTTTGAGCCGTTTTTTACAACCAGAAGCCGAACCGGCGGTACCGGACTGGGCTTGTCCATCACGTATGGGCTGGTACAGGAAATCGGTGGGAAAATACAGGTTCAAAGCTCAATCGGCAAGGGAACCCGCTTTACAATCTTTCTGCCGTTAACCTATACACAAAAAAAAGGAGAGAGTAATGCGCGTATTGTTGGTTGACGATGAAGAACAACTGGTTTCAACACTCGCCGAACGCCTGGTTCTTCGCGGATTCCAGGCCAGATGGGTCACCAGCAGCTTGGCGGCACTTGAACTGGTTAAAACCGAAACATTTGATCTCGCCATTCTCGACGTCAAGATTCCAAAAATCAACGGTTTGGAACTGAAGAAACGGCTCCACCTGCTGCAACCGGAAATGAAATTTCTCTTTCTGACCGGACACGGCTCAGAAGATGATTTTAAACTTGGCGCTGCAGAAGCCGGGGAGAATTTCTACCTGGTAAAACCGGTACAAATTGAGTCCCTGCTTGAGAAAATGAATGAGGCGATGCTGCGACAAGGAGAAGGCAAATGAGCGATTACCAGGAATCCATTGGAGAGTGCGGACTCCAGTGTTTTGGGTCCATATCCGCTTCGATTTCGCATGAACTGAAAAATGCCCTTGCCATCATCAATGAGAATGCCGGGCTTCTGGAAGATTTGTCTTTCATGGCGGAAAAAGGGCTGCCCCTCGACCCTGTCGAGGCTGAAAAGTTTAGCTGCCAGCATCGGCAAGCAGATTCAGCGTGCTGACGGGATTATCCGGAATATGAACCGTTTTGCCCACAGCGCCGACGAGGCGGTTAAATGCATCGATCTGGGAGAAACCCTGGCACTGACCGTTTCGCTGTCTTCCCGGCTTGCCGCCATGAAGAGCGTCACGCTGAATTTCATACCGTCACCACGCCGATTTACGTCACAACCCGTATGTTTTACCTTGAAAATCTCATCTGGTTGTGTCTCAAGGAAATTTTCGAAAACCCCGGAGTGGCAAAAGAGATTACCCTTTCCCTTCGACCGCAGCCGGGAGGCGCCGCCGTTATTTTTTCACCCGTTGACGCTCCCGCAACAGATGATAGCACCATTTTACTGCTCGACTACCTGAAGGCCACTCAGTTCGCCGATCAGCAAAACAGGGAGCTGCTTATCACGCTGCCGGTTGACTTGACTTCCTGTTAAATAATTGTCTGATATTAACCAAAATCACAACTCTTAATATTTTACCACCTCAGGAGGCTCTTATGACAGAAAAAGTATTGCTGGTTGACGATGAGAAAGATTTTCTAAACATCATGTCCGAACGGATGCGGACCCGGGGTATGGAAGTATCCACAGCAGCTTCCGCCAAAGAAGCGATTCAAATGGCAGAAACAGAATCGTTTGACGCCATTATCCTGGATTTGCAGATGCCGGAAATGGATGGACTGGAAGCGCTGAAAGCACTCAAGGCCAAAAAACCGGAACTTCAGGTTATTCTTCTGACCGGCCATGCAACGGTTGAAAGAGGCATTCAAGCCATGAAACTGGGAGCAATGGATTTGATGGAAAAGCCGGCGGACCTGAAAGCACTGACTGAGAAAATCAAAAAAGCTCAGGCAAAGAAAATGATTATCGTAGAAAAGCTGACCGAGGAAAAAATCAAACACATCATCGGCGGAAAGGGTTGGTAACGATTAACCGAATTCTTTACATGCCAACGAATCCATTTCGTTCCCCAAAAAAACAAGGACACTCTCATGAAACTTGCTGTCAGCGGCAAAGGCGGGGTGGGGAAAACCACTTTTTCCGCTTTGCTGATTCGAACATTTGATGCACAGGGAAAGCATGTTCTGGCTATTGATGCGGACCCGGACGCGAATCTGGCTGGAGCGCTGGGAATCGCCAACGCGGATAAAATCATTCCGATCTCTGAAATGAAAGATCTGGCCTATGAACGCACCGAGGCCCAGCCCGGCAGCATCGGCGGATTCTTCAAGCTCAATCCCCGCGTGGATGATCTTCCGGATGCCTTGTCTGCAAAGATGGGTAACATCAAGATGATGCGCCTTGGCGGCATCAAGAAAGGCGGTTCCGGATGCATCTGCCCGGAGAGCACGCTTTTGCGGGCCCTGATCACCCACATTGTTCTTGCCAGAGACGAGGTGGTGGTCATGGATATGGAAGCCGGCATCGAGCACCTGGGAAGAGCCACGGCTAAGGCCGTAGACAAACTCATCGTGGTGGTGGAACCCGGCAGAAGAAGCATCGACACCGCCGAGAACATTCAGCATCTGGCCACTGAGATCGGCTTGAAGCGCATCGCAGTGGTGGGCAATAAAATCCGCGGGGAGGGGGACATTGCATTTCTAAGAAAAATCTGCCCCAGTTTGATTTTCTGGGATTTCTGCCATATGACAATACCCTGATCGAGGCGGATTTAAACGGCATCTCCCCTTTTGACACCAATGCCATTGCCAAAACCCAGATGGATGCGATTATTCAGCAGTTATTAACATGAAACCCAGAGGCAGGGTCAAGGCCAAATATTATTCTGGTGGGCCTAAGCGCAGGAGAACATCGGCCCCTGCCATCCGGCTGAAAGCCGGCGCCGACGCCAGCCTGAAAGCCGTGTTCAAAACCATCGGCGTTCCGGAAGACCGCCCGTTTTCTCCGGACCCGTTTCAGCTGGAAGCGCTTGAGGCCATCGAGAAAGCCGATTGCCTGGTAACGGCCCCCACGGGTTCCGGTAAAACCTGGATCGCGGTTCAGGCCATTTCCAGAATTCGAGCAGCAGGAGGTCGCTCCTGGTATGCAACACCCTTAAAGGCGCTTTCAAACGCCAAATTTCACGAATTTTCAGAAATCTTCGGCCAGGACCAGGTCGGCATTTTGACAGGGGATCGAAAAGAGCGGCCGGACGCATCGGTGATTGTCGGTACAACCGAAATTCTCCGCAATCAGCTGTATGACGCCATGCACCGTGGCGAAACCCTGAATACGGATTTTGTCGTCCTGGATGAAGCCCATTTTCTGGGGGATGAGGATCGCGGGGTGGTCTGGGAAGAAACCATGATCTATCTGCCGGCCCGAATACCTCTCCTGCTGCTTTCGGCGACCATCGGCAACGCCGGAAAAATCGCCGAGTGGCTTACGGCCATTCGATCTAAAGACTGCAAGGTCATTGAAGAAACCAAAAGGCCGGTGCCTCTCTATCCCATTTTCCTCCACCCTTCCGGAACACTGCTGCCGCTTCTTGCCTCCGATGTCAAGGGAAAGGGACGCATTTCCAAAAAGGTTCGGGAATACCTGTTTGACGAAAAACCGCAGCGGCTGACATCCAATTACAGCCTCTTGCCCCCGATGGGTGAAATTCTCAAGATTCTGGACAAGTTCAATCTGCTTCCCGCCATATTTTTTCTGAAGTCCCGGGCCGACTGCGACCATGCCCTGGAACTGTGCAAAGATCACTGGGTGGATGATCCTGACCGGATGCAAACCCTTCACCAGCGAATCGACGATATTCTTTCCCAGAATCCGCACCTGGCAAAACACCGTCACATCCGGCATCTTGAGCATCAGGCCGTGGGCGCGCATCACAGCGGTCAGCTTCCGGCCTGGAAACAAGTCATCGAAACCCTGATGACCGAAGGACTGCTTCAGGCCGTATTTGCCACATCCACGGTTGCCGCAGGCGTCAATTTTCCGGCCAGAACCGTCGTGTTCCTGAACACCGACCGGTTTAACGGCCGGGAATTCATGCCGCTCACTCCCACCGAATTTCACCAGATGACCGGCCGGGCCGGGCGCCGGGGCATGGATCACATCGGCTTTGCCATCGCCATTCCTGGAAAATTTCTGGATACCCGGCTTTGCGCCCAGCTGGTTACCGCGACTCCCTCGGATGTCAAAAGCCAGATACGAATCAATTTTTCAATGGTACTGAACCTTCTCCTGTCCCACGGCCCGGATCAGATCGAAGATCTGCTGACGCGATCGTTTGCCACATTTTTATTGATGCGTGCCGGCGGCAAAAGAACCGAAGCCAGAGCGCTTTCCGGCACCCGGCACAAGGTGCTCATTCACGAGTTCAACCGGCACCTGAGCTTTTTGAAACTGACCGGATTTGTTACACCCGAAGGCAAACTGACCCAGGATGGGCGATGGGCTTCACAGCTTCGCGTGGATCAGCCGCTTTTAATCGCCGAAGGATTCCGAAAAGGCATTTTCCCCCAATCAGATCCGGCCCTGATATCCGCCATTTTGTCTCTCTTTGTGTCGGACCGGGAAATGGATGATCGCGTTGACCGGCGCTCGGTCCCGCCGCCTCTTTTTGATGCCTTCATCGCAGTCAATACCGCACTGAAACCCCTGATGCGGGACCTGTATGACCATGATTTTATTGTCAGACCTCTCTATCTGAGGCCTGCCATGACCGTGTATGCCTGGGCGGCGGGGATGCCATGGGAGGAGGTCGTTGAGCTTTCCGAAGGCGCTGAAGGCGATTTGGTCATGCTGATGCTTCGAACCGCCGATCATCTGCGGCATGTCATGAACCTGTCAAAGTCTTTTCCGGATGCCGCCGAAACCGCATCAAAGGCCATCGAACTGATCCTGAAAGCGCCCGTGTGGATGGAAATCGATGCTTGAATACTTTCACGCTATAATCCGAAAGAGTTTACGGATCGTTGATATTTAACATTCTCAATAAATCACATAATTCTTGACAGCTTTGTCGGATTTCGGGTATGGAGATAGGGATGAATCAGATGAACAAACTCTCATGCTTAAATGTTTTTTTTTGGCGCTGGTGGTTTCAGAACCATATGAAGGGGTGTTCCCTGAGGCTCATGTAATTCATTGATAACGTAACCATCAGAAAGGACCCGGGCCCCCCGAATGCCCACGGTCCTTGTCAATTTTAAAGGGGCTGTGGAAACTTCCATAGCCCCTTTTTTTATTGGGTTTTAAAACGCGTTCCAACCCATTCCTGACAACAGTTCAACCCAAAGGAGAGAATCGGATGTTAATCGTTATGAGTAGACAGGCAACGCCGGAACAGACCGAAGCCGTTGTGGCTGCAATCGAAAATCGCGGCTATGTGGCCCGCCCTATTCCCGGAGGTGAACGGGTCACCATCGGCATACTGCATAACAAGGGACCTGTGGATGCCGCCCCGTTTTTGGGCATGCCCGGCGTCTCGGACGCCATTCCCGTCACCAAGCCTTATAAACTCGTCAGCAGGGAATGCAAGCCGGAGGATACCATCATTCACGTTGGCGATGTCGCCATCGGCAATGGAAACATCGTCATCATGGCCGGCCCCTGCGCCATTGAAAGCGAATTGCAAGCGCTGACCATCGCCAGACATGTCAAGGCATCCGGCGCCCACATTTTTCGGGGGGGCGCCTTTAAACCACGCACATCCCCTTATTCGTTTCAGGGACTTGGCAAGGAAGGGCTGGAAATCCTGGCGAAGGTTCGCGAGACCACCGGCATGCCAGTGGTTACCGAAGTCATGGATGAAGACACATTTGACCTGGTTGAATCCTATTCCGACATCATTCAGATCGGCACCCGCAACATGCAGAATTTCACCCTACTCAAACGGGCCGGACGTGCATCAAAGCCGATTCTGCTGAAACGCGGAATGTCGGCAACCATCGAAGAATGGCTGATGGCCGCCGAATACATTCTTGAAGGCGGTAATTCACAGGTGATTTTTTGCGAAAGAGGGGTCCGTACCTTTGCCAGCCACAGCCGTAATACATTGGACCTGTCAGCCATACCGGTTGTTCGAAAGTTGAGCCACCTGCCCATCATCGTGGATCCCAGTCATGCGGCCGGCCGCAGAGACCAGGTTATTCCCCTCAGCCGGGCTGCGGTGGCTGCCGAGGCTCACGGCCTGATGATCGAAGTCCATCACGAACCTGAAAAAGCCATGAGCGACGGGGCCCAGTCGCTCTATCCCGAACAGTTTACCCTGCTGTGCAAACAGGTAAATGCAATTTTTAATATTTTTCATTCTGAATCAGTTTAATCCCTGAGCTTGTTTTTAACTTGATTTTTTTCAGTCAACCATATAGAAATTTTAATGAAATGCTCAAGCAAGAACTGGCATGATGGACAATTCTATAGAGAGGAGCTTTTTTTACATGACTGAATCTGTTGATAAAATTAGAAATATTGCACTTGTGGGCCACGGAAATTCCGGAAAAACTTCTTTAGCCGAAGTTATACTGTTTCAAAATGGTGTAACCAGTCGTCTTGGACGTGTCGAAGACGGCAATACAGTAATGGATTTCGAACCCGAGGAACTCAAACGCAATATCAGCATTAGCAGTGGCTTCCATCAATTTAATTGGAAAAAACATTCCGTTACTTTGGTTGACACACCGGGTGATCAGAATTTTTTTACAGACACCAAATTTTGCATGCAGGCAGTTGATGGCGCAGTTGTTCTGGTTGATGCTGTAGATGGCGTCAAAGTTCAGACCGATCAAGCATGGAACTTCGCTCAAGACTTAAAACTGCCCTGTGTGATTCTGATCAACAAGCTGGACAGAGAGCGGGCTGATTTTCCCAGAGCGTTTCAGGATGCCGTAAAATCTTTTGAACCCAAGCCCATCATACTGCATTTGCCCATTGGCGCTGAATCGAATTTCAAGGGTATTGTTGATTTGATTGCCATGAAAGCCTACACTTACGATGCCAATGGCAAGGCAACTGCCGTTGACATCCCATCGGATATGCAATCCCTTGTTGACGATGAACGCGAAAAATTGGTTGAAAATATCGCAGAAGCCGACGACACGCTTCTTGAACGGTATCTTGAGGGAGAAACGATTTCAGACGACGAACTCAAAGAAGCCCTGAAGAAAGGAACGCTGTCGCGCATATTCTCCCCAGTGCTATGTGCCTCCGCCATCAAAGCCATTGGCATAGATTTGTTGATGGATTTTATTGTCAACTGCATGCCTTCGCCTTTGGACCTCATGCCCAAAGCCGGGATAGATCCGGTGGTGGGAAATGAAATTGAAAGGGCGCCGGATCCGGATGCGCCGTTTTCAGCGTTTGTTTTCAAGACCGTTGCAGATCCTTATGCCGGCAGGCTCTCGATATTCCGGGTGGTTTCCGGCACACTCGGGTCTGACGGCAATTTTTACAATGTCAACAAGGAAGCCAAAGAACGTTTTAATCAGCTTTTGACAATTGCCGGAAAAGAGCAAAAACCAGCCAAAAGCGCAGGCCCTGGGTCTATTGTTGCAGTCGCCAAACTCAAGGAAACCTTTACCGGCGATACCCTTTGCGACGAAGCCGACAAAATCAGATTCCCTTTCCCGGAGCCCCTTCCCACATTGATTACGTTTGCAATCACCACCAAGGGATCCGGGGATGAAGACAAAATTTTCATCTCGCTGACCAAGATGCTGGAAGAAGACTCGGCGCTTAAACTGGAAAGAACCGCCGAGACCAAGGAAATTCTCTTGTCCGGAAGGGGTCAGGTCCATATTGAAGCCGCCGTTGAGAAACTCAAACGCAAATACAATGTGGAAGTTCACCTGAAAACCCCCAAGGTCCCCTATCGGGAAACCATTAAGAAAAAAGTCCGTGTTCAGGGCAGACATAAAAAACAATCCGGTGGTCACGGTCAGTTTGGAGATTGCTGGATTCAAATGGAGCCTCTGCCCAGGGGATCCGGATTTGAATTTGTGGATGCCATTGTCGGCGGCTCCGTTCCCAGGTCCTACATTCCGGCAGTTGAAAAAGGGATTGTTGAGGCTTGCCAGAAAGGGGTTTTGGCCGGATATCCCTGTGTGGATTTCAGGGTAACCCTGGATGACGGATCCTATCATGCCGTGGATTCATCTGAAATGGCTTTTAAGATCGCAGGCTCCCTGGCTTTCAAGAAGGCTGTGGCCGACGCCAAACCCGTTCTTCTGGAGCCGATTCTGAGCGTTGAAATCACAACACCTGAAGAATTCATGGGCGACATCATGGGGGATTTGAACAGCCGCCGCGGCAGAGTGCTGGGCATGGATTCCGAAGGCAAATACCAGGTGATCAAAGCCAACGTGCCGATGTCCGAGTTTTTGACTTATGCGCCTGACCTAACCTCCATGACCGGCGGCAGAGGGGTTTACAGCATGGCTTTTTCACATTATGACGAAGTACCTGCCCTGATATCCGAAAAACTGCTGGTTGAGCTCAATAAAGACAAGGAATAAAAAAGTCTGAAGGCAGCAGCAGGTTCAAGGCAATTTCAGTGGTTTAAATAATATCCCCACTTTGAAAAAGAGCGTCTTGGGGGGGGTTTCATGCAACCGATTGGAAATCCCCTCAAGCCCTTCATTTTTAGCGTTTCTTATCATCCCGGTCTGTTGCCCCCTGGCCCATACATTTTTTGCAGGGCGCATATCCAGACCAGAACGCATCCCATTTTCGCCCAAACTGAATCCTGTTTTGCTTCGATGTTCGTTGCCCAAAAGCACATGTTTTCAAATGAAACCGCCGGGAATTTTTATTACCAATGTAATCGGACGGCTTTTCCTTCCAGTTTCCCCACATCCCCTTTCCGGCTTCCATGGCCTCCTGCTGAGATTTCAATAATGAGGCATCATAAATGATGTTAGGCGCTTTATACAGAACATGGGCCAGACCGTTTCGAACAATTTCCTGATTCACGAACATTCCGTCCTGAAGAAATACATACGCCAGCCGCCGGTTATACTGATCCGATATTTCCCGATCTGTCTGTATCCGAACCGATTTGGATAACACGATTTTCTCATTAAAAGCCAGTGATTCAAGGCTGAAAGGTTCTCCGGGCTTTTCCTGATGCGCAATTTCCGGTGCATTGATGCCAATGTAACGGACATGCATTCCATTTTCCAATTCAATGGTATCGCCATCATAGACCCTTCGAACTGATATAAAATCATCCGATGATGCCTCGGATACACACGTCAGGGCCACCCAAATAAGCAGCATAACCCATAAAATCTGTTTGACCGTTCTCATAAAAACACCACCTTTCTGTTTCAGAACAAAATAACCTGAAAGGCCTATTGGTCAATGACACAAAATGAGTCGCCGGATTACACGAACAGTCCGCAATGTTCTTCAGCACTCATGTCCAGCATTCTGGATAAACCGCCGTATTTTTCTGGCGTGAAACCCATGGTTTTTTCCCAGATCTCGTCATCTTCCATGCAAAAATAGACCAGGACATCCGGGGCCAGTTCCCTGATCCAGGAAACTAGTTTTTGATAGAAATTGAGGCGAAGCGGTTTAAAATATCTCATCTTGCCATCCAGGCCCGTGATAAACTCGCCGTAAACAAGGGTGGAATTGCTGAAACGGCTCTGAATGATGCTTTTTAATTCCGGAATAAACCGAAATGAGCCAATGCTGATCCAGACAATGTTATCCGCAGATACCTGAGCGAATAGGGTTTGAATAACCTGGCGGTATTCTTCCTCGCACCCTTTATAAAGAACAACCGGATCAAAATGAAATGCCAGGGGATATCCCCAGGATTCACAGGTCGCAGCTGCCCGAAGCCTTGCATTCAGCGATGCCGTATTGCGCTCCTGTTCCCGAATGACCCTTTCGGTATTCAAGGACCAGGCGCAGATGGTCTTTCGGTTATGGGAAAGGTGTTTTAAGCGCTGAATGTCGGTTGTTTTGGTTTTCAACTCAAGCACGGCCCGGGTCTGGCGGCCAAAAAGGGGGACCAGAAGCGCCGAAAGATTTGTACCGTATTCCCAAATCATGCTGTCCGTAAATTCACCAGTACCGATTCGGCTGATGCCTGGTTTTGAAAACTCATGTGCCAGTTCACGAACCATGTCCTCATGGTTGACAAAAAACTGAAGCAGCGGTGGATGAAAATAAGCCTGCAAGATACAATATGAACAATCCATGGTGCAGAACGTTCCGATATGCAGGATTTTATAGCCGCAGCAGGTATATGAACGGGTTCCCGGGCACTCCCGGATAAATGCACCCTTGTTTCGAGTTAAATATAAGATTTCCTTTCCCTTCTGTATCGGATCGTCTGCCTGGGAAACCAGTTGAAATACTTGTCCTGACTCGATGATCACCCTGCCGGCGATTCCAAGGCGGGACTGAACCTGTGCCACAACAGGGAAATGCTTTACCTGCTCATCGATAAATAGATCGGAAATTTTCACAGATTCCTTTTCATATCCGGGGGCGAATTCCAGATGGTTCTTGAGTGTATATGAAACCATCAAGCTTACTGGTCTGAAATTCGACAGCCATTCAGGATATTGTTCAAAATGGGGCTGGCAGACACTTCCGTGAGGCGGGAAAGACGATGCTGCAACTCGCCAATATTATTAAAACTGAGGTGGAAACTGAATGCGGTTCCTTCAAAATCCCGGGGAGGTATCAGCGCAATACCGGATTCAAGATCCAGGGATTGAACCTGTGCTTCAAAATCACGTTCAACTGATGTAATCGAAGGATATCGGCGGCGCCTCAAGTACTGTCTGAGGTGAACGGTTTTCTGGGATCTGTCCCATTTTTCATGACCCATAATCTGCTGAAGTTCAGGGGCATTTAGAACATCCTTAACAGTTAAATGTTCCCGGAATGCTATCTCCTGAATCATCGTCAGAATTTCACGCTGCTTGTTCAATCCCAGCTTCAAGCATCCAAACAGCGTAGACAGGTCGACACCACTGGATTTTTCCATTTGACCCAGATCAAGGGCCATTGCCATTGAAAGAACATTCAACAGCACCCCTTCCTGAATTTCCGGGGCAAGGCTGGATAATTGCCGAAGCTTTTGAATTGCAGAGAAGTTGTCCGGCAGCCCAAGCACCCCTGCTGCCCGGCGAAGATCATCGGGGTCCGGAAAAACCCCGGACAGCAAAACCAGCGCGCGGGATGTTTCAATCAGATTCAGCGGACGCTGCAGCGAATTTTCGGCAATTGCCAAGTGGACGCAGGTCAGCTTATCCGTATCCGGCGTAAGCAACATGGCTGATATTTTTGAAAGACCCAGAGATTTACACGCGGAAATTCTTCTGAATCCGCATACAACCTCATAGCCAGAATCCACCGCCAGAAGAACAGGAGGATGCATTACACCCAACCGGGCAATGGAGGCGGCCAGCGCTCCGATGTCAGTTACAGTGGTCACCTGGAAGGTTTTATCCTCCAGGTGAATCCGCTCCAGCAGAACGGTCTGCTCAGTTGACGGCATAGCCGGGACCTGCCAGAAGCTGCAGGGCTTCAGAATATTTTTTCAGAGTGCCTTCTATTACGTGATCCGGAAGCTTTGGGGCCGGCGGCTTCTGATTCCACTGAATGGACAGGAGATAATCCCGGACAAACTGTTTATCAAAGCTTTCCTGAGCTCCCCCGGGTTTATAAGACGCCTTGGGCCAGAAGCGGGAGGAATCCGGGGTTAGAACCTCGTCGATCAGGATCAGCTCCTCTCCCAATAGACCAAACTCAAATTTGGTATCGGCGATGATAATTCCCTTACTGCCGGCAATTTCAACCCCTTTCTGATAAATGGCCAGGCTCAAGGCTTTCACTCGCTCGGCCAGGGACTTGCCGATCAACTTTGCAGCCTGCATCAAAATCGATATTCTCATCATGCAGCCCGATTTCGGCCTTGGTGGACGGGGTAAAAAGAGGCTCGGGAAGCCTGTCGGATTCTATCAACCCATCCGGCAGATGTATCCCGCAAACAGTTCGGGTTTTCTGATAGGATTTCCACCCAGATCCGGACAAATAGCCTCTGACCACACACTCGATTGGCAACGGAGCCGCTTTTTTTACCAGCATGCTCCTTCCCCGAAGTATGTCCGCATAAGGTTTGCATATTTTTGGATACGCATCCACATTGCTGGTAATGACATGATTGGGAACCAGCTCCTTCATATTATCAAACCAGAACAGGGATATCTGAGTCAAAACCTTTCCCTTATCCGGAACCGGGTCAGGCATGACAACATCAAAAGCCGAAATCCGGTCTGTGGCAATCATCAGCAGACTATCTCCGAGGTCGTAAATATCCCTGACCTTTCCCCGTTGCCGCAATGACAATTCGGCAAAATTGGTCTCAATTACGGAAGTTTTCATAATCGCACATCCTTAAAAGTAATTAGCCATATGACTTTTTCCGGCCACAACAAACCATTACAACGGGCTTTTCCAGAAAAAAACAACATACACCTTGGCCGTATCCCCGGACTATATATCAATATGATGTCATTTTCCATATGATTTTTGTCATCTCCTGGCCGGATCCAATTAAAGGTTTGCGGCGGAATGTGCATAAAAACATATTTCAGGGAGCCAATTGCAAAAGTCCATCATCGTCATTCCGACTTTTGCCGTAATGACGGACGGTCCCATTTGTATTTGAGGGTGACGCCAATTATGATTTGTGACTGTTACGGAGAAAATAATTTCTTGACAAGAGTATATTGTTACTGATATTCAAGCAGATAATTATTATCAATATAAATTATTATGATATCTGCCGCCATCATCATCCTTATTAGCCTTATTCTCGTCCTCGTAGGGATAATCCTTCCCCTACGAGGTTCAGGGTTGATAATGGCCTGATTTTTTCATACATTCAGTTTTAAAAATCCGTTATCAGCCCTTCAGAGCTGATAACGGATTTTTTTTTGCCCATGACCAAATACAACAGGAAGCCCATGAAAAGCAATGTCGTCAAAAATGGTTTAGAAAGATCCCCCCAACGGTCGCTCTTCAAGGCCATGGGATACACAGACACCGAAATTCACAGGCCGCTTATCGGCATTGCCAATGCTGCCAACGATATCATCCCCGGTCATATTCAGCTGAACACCATCATGGAAGCGGTGAAAGCAGGCATATACATGGCGGGAGGAACGCCCGTTGAATTCGGCGTCATTGGTGTCTGCGACGGCATTGCCATGAACCATGTCGGTATGAAATATTCGCTGGCCAGCCGGGAGCTGATCGCCGATTCCGTTGAAATCATGGCCACCGCCCACGCATTTGACGCCCTGGTGATGATCAGCAGTTGCGACAAGATCGTTCCCGGGATGCTGATGGCAGCGGCCAGACTGAACATTCCAGCCATCTTCATCTGCGGCGGCCCGATGCTGGCGGGCATTCATCCGAACAGTCAATCCACCCCAATAAAAATTGATCTCATTTCGGTATTTGAATCGGTCGGTGCCGTAAAATCCGGGAAAATAACAGAAGATGAACTTTCCCGGATCGAAGATGCGGCATGTCCCACTTGCGGTTCCTGCGCCGGCATGTTTACGGCAAATTCCATGAACTGCCTGACAGAAGCAATCGGCATGGGGCTTCCGGGGAACGGAACCATTCCCTCGGTCATGTCCGCCCGAATCCGTCTGGCCAAAGAAACCGGAATGAAGATCGTGGAACTTCAGAAAAAAGGCATCACCCCGGATAAAATTTTGACTCAAGAAGCTTTCCACAATGCCATCACGGTGGATATGGCGCTTGGCTGCTCCACCAATACCGTGCTGCATCTGGCAGCCATTGCCCAGGAAGCCGGGGTGGATTTTGACCTGAATCTGATCAACCGCATCAGCCAGTCAACGCCCCATTTATGTTCTTTGAGCCCCGGCGGAAAACACCACGTGGAAGACCTGTACCGGGCCGGCGGCATACCGGCCGTGATGCATGAACTCTCGGCTGCCGGATTGATAAATGAGCACTGCCTGACTGTAACCGGCAAGACCGTGGGAGAAATCCTGCAGCCAGGCTGAGATTCTAAACCCCGATGTTATCCGCACGATGGATCGCCCGTACCACAAACAAGGCGGACTGGCAATTCTTTTTGGGAATCTGGCTCCGGATGGCTGCGTGGTCAAACAATCGGCCGTTCGAGACGAAATGCTCAAGCACCAGGGCCCGGCCCGCGTATTCGATTCGGAAAACAGCGCCTGTCAAGCCATCCTCTCAGGCCAAATCCAGAAAGGCGATGTTGTCGTCATCCGTTACGAAGGACCCAAGGGCGGACCCGGCATGCAGGAAATGCTATCCCCGACATCCGCCATTGTCGGCATGGGACTGGACGCTTATGTTGCATTGATTACGGACGGCAGATTTTCGGGTGGCACCCGCGGGGCGGCCATCGGCCATATTTCGCCGGAAGCTGCCTCGGGAGGCCCCATTGCACTCGTTCACGAAGGCGATATGATTTCCATAAACATTCCCGAGAAAACCATCACCCTGAATGTGAAAGATGCCGTTATTCAGGACAGGCTGTCTGCCTGGAATCCGCCTGAGCCCAAAATCACTTCCGGATATCTGGCAAGATATTCGCGAAATGTATCGTCCGCCAGCACAGGCGCGATTGTGAAATAGGAGTAGATATGAAACTCGAAAACACCTTGACCGGAGCGCAGATTCTGATGACAGTCCTTCAAGAAGAAGGCGTGGATACCCTGTTCGGTTTTCCCGGAGGCGCTGTCATCGATATCTATGACGAACTGGCCAGAACATCCATTCAACATATCCTTGTTCGCCACGAACAAGGCGCGGTTCACGCCGCGGACGGATATGCACGGGCAAGCGGAAAAGTGGGAGTCTGCCTGGTGACTTCCGGTCCCGGAGCCACCAATACCGTAACCGGCATCGCCTCCGCATATATGGATTCCATTCCTCTGGTGATCATTACCGGACAGGTTCCAACGCATCTGATTGGTAATGACGCGTTTCAGGAAGTGGATATTGTCGGCATCACCCGGCCCTGCACCAAGCACAATTACCTGGTGAAAAGGATCGAGGATCTGGGAAAAATTCTAAAGGAGGCCTTCTATATCGCCCGATCCGGCAGGCCTGGCCCGGTATTGGTTGATATTCCCAAAGACGTGGCCAAAAACCGGTTTGATTACAAGCCGGTAGAACCTGTTCAACTGAAATCCTACAACCCGACCTATCAGCCGAATATGTGGCAACTGGAAAAAGTGATCCGCCTGATTCAGGAAGCACGGCGACCGATGATTTTTGCCGGCGGCGGCGTTATCCTGTCAAAAGGATCATCAGAGCTTACGGCTTTTGCCCGCAAAACCCTGATGCCTGTTACCACATCGCTCATGGGCATGGGCGCGTTTCCGGGAACAGACCCCCTTTGCATGGGAATGATCGGCATGCACGGAACCTACCGGGCCAACATGGCCACCGGCGCCTGCGACCTTCTGATTGCGGTCGGTGTCCGCTTTGATGACAGAGTTACCGGCAGGACCGATGCTTTTGCGGCCCAGGCAAAAATTGTCCACATCGATATCGATCCGACATCAATCCGAAAGAATGTCCTGGTATCGCTTCCGCTGGTCGGCGATTGCCGGATAACGCTGTCAGAGTTAAACCGGTTGATCGAAGCCATTGATTTTGGCGATCTTACGGAACAAAGACGCGGCTGGCTGGATCAAATCGATCAGTGGAAGCAGGCCGGCGCCTTGGATTATGATCAGAGCAGCGTGATTAAACCTCAGTATGTGGTTGAAACGCTATACCGTTTGACACAGGGCCAGGCCATCATCACCACTGAAGTGGGGCAGAACCAGATGTGGGCAGCCCAGTATTATCACTTTGACCACCCGGATCATTTCATCACATCGGGCGGCCTGGGCGTCATGGGCTTTGGCCTTCCGGCAGCTATCGGCGCACAGGTGGCAAAACCGGGGAAAGTGGTGGTGGATATTGCCGGAGATGGCAGTATCCAGATGAATATTCAGGAAATGGCAACCGCAATTCAGTATGGCCTTCCGGTTAAAGTGGTGATTCTGAACAACCGGTACCTGGGGATGGTCCGGCAATGGCAGGAATTGTTTTACGACAAGCGCTATGCATGCACCAACATGGAGTATGCACCGGATTTTGTGAAACTGGCCGAGGCTTACGGTGCCCTGGGCCTGAGGGCAACCACCCCTGATCAAGTTGAATCCGTGCTGATGCAGGGTCTTGCCTCACCTCAGGCAGCTATCATGGATTTCTGGGTGGATCGGGAAGAATGTGTATATCCAATGGTTCCGGCCGGAGCACCTCTTACAGAAATGCTGCTGGTATAACATCGTAAAGCGCCGAAGGGCTGAGAAGTCGAAGAGTCGATCTTTACAGCGTATAGCGAATAATTATTCACCCCTTTGCTCTTTGCGTATGAATGGAGGATATAAAAAGTGACGGAAGCAAAACATGTCATAACCATGCTGGTGGATAACCAGCCAGGCGTTCTGGCCCGGGTTGTCGGGCTTTTTGGTGGAAGAGGCTTTAACATCGAAAGCCTGTGTGTGGCTGAAACCATCAACCCGGAAATATCCCGAATTACCCTGGTCACCCGCGCCGAACCCCTGGTGATGGAACAGATTCAAAAACAGCTCAGGAAACTGATCAATGTCATCAAGGTTCGGGACATGGACAAATCCAAGGCTGTGCAGCGGGAAATGGCGCTGATCTGCGTCAAGGCAAAACCCGAACACCGGGCTGAAGTTTTAAGGATCGTGGATATTTTCCGGTGCAAGGTCGTGGATACGGGTATCGAGCATTATATCCTCGAGGTCACAGGAGATGAAGGCAAACTGGCTGCAATTATCAATCTGCTGAAGCCCATCGGCATCAAGAAAATCGCCCGAACCGGCATTGTAGCTCTGTTCAGGGAGCCGAAATAAGATAAAATGACTGAAGACTGTTGGCTGAATAACTGCGGCGAATATCATTTTCATATCCTTGGGTGAAAGCCACGTGTGAGTCATGAGTGTTTGCTTCAGCCAGTAACCTTTTGCCATTCAACATATTTTCAATATTACTTTAACAAGGAGATGTAAATTAAATGGCACAAATCAATTTTGGCGGCGTCACGGAAGAAGTGATTACCGCTTCGGAATTTACACTGGAGCAGGCAAAAGCTGTTCTGAAGAATGAAACCATAGCCATTCTGGGATATGGCGTTCAGGGTCCCGGCCAGGCTCTGAACATGAAAGATAACGGATTGCAGGTCATTGTGGGCCAACGGGAAGGAACTGATTCCTGGAATCGTGCCGTCGATGACGGATTTGTTCCCGGAAAGACGCTCTTTGCACTGGAAGCAGCAGCCAAAAAAGCAACCATTGTCCAGTATCTGCTTTCCGACGCCGGTCAGATGGCGGCATGGCCAAAAATCAAACCCTGCCTGAATCCCGGAGATGCCCTGTATTTTTCTCACGGGTTCGGAATTGTTTTCAGTGACCAGACCGGGATTACCCCCCCGGATTTTGTGGATGTGATTCTGGCGGCGCCAAAGGGATCCGGCAGAACGGTCAGAACCAATTTCCTGGCAGGAAGCGGCATCAACTCCAGCTTTGCCGTTCATCAGGACTATACGGGAAAAGCCAGGGAACGCGCCATTGCGCTTGGCATCGCCATTGGATCCGGCTATCTGTTTCCCACCACATTTGAAAAAGAAGTCCACAGCGATTTGACCGGAGAGCGCGGCGTCCTCATGGGATGTCTGGCAGGGGTCATGGAAGCCCAGTATACCCTGCTTCGAAAACACGGTCACAGCCCCAGTGAAGCCTTTAATGAAACCGTTGAAGAATTGACCCAGAGCCTGATCCGCCTGGTTGCTGAAAACGGCATGGACTGGATGTTTGCCAATTGCAGCACCACCGCGCAAAGAGGCGCGCTGGACTGGTCACCACGCTTCAGGGATGCGGTTAAGCCTGTTTTTGATCAACTCTATGAAAGCGTCGTTTCCGGAAAAGAAACACGAAGAACACTGGAGAGAAACAGCGCCCCGGATTACCGCGAAAAACTTCACGAAGAACTTGAAGTTATTCGATTGTCTGAAATGTGGCAGGCAGGCGCCGCCGTCCGCTCGTTGAGACCGGAAAACCGAAAACCTTAATATTTGTAGTTTAGTTGAAGACTGAAGGATGTTCTTTTTACAAACATAATACCCTTCTCCTGTTTGCCTTCAGTCTTCTGCTTTCAACATGATTTATGAGCCGTAACAAGGAATATTTTAAATGGAACCGGTACTCCTATATGACACTACCCTCAGAGACGGAACGCAAGGGGAAGATGTCAATTTTTCGGCCGAAGAAAAAATCATGGTCGCCCAGCGTCTTGATGACTTTGGCATTCATTATATTGAAGGCGGATGGCCAGGATCCAACCCCAGGGACATGCTGTTTTTCGAACTGGCCCAGCAGATTGATTTCAAACATGCAAAGCTTGCGGCTTTCGGTTCCACCCGAAAACCCGGTTTTGCCCCGGGTGATGACCCCAATGTTCAGGCGCTTCTGACAGCCCGGACCCCGGTTGTCACCATTTTTGGAAAAAGCTGGGATCTTCATGTCGGAAAAATCATGGGAAATACCCTGGAAGAAAATCTGGCAATGATCCATGATACGGTGGCATATCTGAAAGACAATTCCCGTGAAGTCATTTATGACGCCGAGCATTTTTTTGACGGCTACAAGGCAAACCCGGATTATGCCCTGTCTACCCTGGTGGCAGCTGTGGCTGGCGGCTCAGACTGCATCGTGCTCTGTGATACCAACGGTGGAACGCTGACCTATGAAATCGATCCGATTATGGCCAGAGTGCATCAGGTTATAGCAGAAAAAAACCATCCATCGAAGTCAGCCGTTAGAATCGGTATTCATACGCACAATGACTCCGGCCTTGCCGTTGCAAACAGCATTTGTGCAGTAAACGCCGGTGCCGTTATGGTTCAGGGAACTATCAACGGATATGGGGAGCGATGCGGAAATGCGGACCTGACCAGCATCATTCCCATTTTAAGCCTGAAAATGAATCGGCCCTGCGTATCTTCCGAGAGCCTTTCACGGCTGAAGAAACTGTCACGGTTCGTCAGCGAAACCGCCAACATGATTCCGCAGAACACCATGCCGTTTGTGGGAAAAAGCGCCTTTGCCCATAAGGGCGGGGTTCACGTGAGTGCAATCATGAAACTTCCCAGGGCGTATGAGCACATTGACCCGGGCCTGGTCGGAAACAGGCGCAAGGTCCTGGTTTCCGATCTCTCCGGCAAAAGCAACGTCGAATACAAGGCAAGGGAACTCGGGGTTGAACTGAATGGCTCGGATCGGCAGAAAGTCGTCTCTGAAATCAAGCGTATGGAACAGGAAGGCTACCAGTTTGATGTGGCTGACGGATCTTTCAAGATTCTGCTGGAAAAACTGACCGAACAGTTTAAACCCCTGTTTGAGCTGGAATCGTTCCGGGTCACCATCGAAAAAGACAAAAACCGGCCCTGCTCTGCCCATGCTACCATAAAAATATCGGTTGACGGCAAACAGGCAATCACCGCAGCCGAAGGAAGCGGCCCGGTCAGCGCCCTGGACAACGCGCTTCGAAAAGCCCTGGACAATTTTTTCCCCCATGTGGATCACATGCGGCTGGTGGATTTCAAGGTCCGCGTCATTGACGGCCGGGCCGGCACTGCTGCCAAAGTGCGCGTGTTTATCGAATCCAGAGATGAAGACCATGTCTGGAGCACCATCGGTGTGTCCGAAGATATCATTGAAGCCAGCTGGCATGCCCTTGCAGACAGTTTTCAGTATAAGCTGTCGCGGTAAAAAGCCTGAACATCTGAAAGGACATTTTCATGTTGACAGAAAAGGAAACAACAAATGCCGCGGGACGGTTTATCAGAAACGTTCTGCGGCCCATGCTCGGATAGATGTTGAAACCCCCTGACCTACCGGTTTAACTGACAGATCAATCAAACTGACATCTTTCCAATAGGAGCAATATCATGACCGAACGTGTAATCATTTTTGACACCACTTTAAGAGACGGCGAGCAGTCCCCCGGCGCCAGCATGAATGCGGGCGAAAAGCTGCGACTGGCCACCCAGCTTGAAAAACTGGGTGTGGATGTTCTGGAAGCCGGATTTCCGGCAGCCTCGGATGGCGATTTCGAGGCAGTGTCCCGAATCTCCGGGCAGTTGAAACGCACCGAGGTTGCAGCCCTGGCCCGCACCTCCAAAAATGACATTGATCGGGCCTGGGGAGCCATTCAGCATGCCGCCTTTCCCCGGATCCATACCTTTATCGCCACATCCGACATCCACCTGACCTACAAGCTTCGGATGAATCGCGATGAAGTCGTTGCGGCCGCTGTGGAAGCGGTGAAGTATGCCAGGTCCTTGACCGAAAGGGTCGAGTTTTCTGCCGAAGACGGGTCCCGAAGCGACCGGGATTATTTATGCCGGGTCTTTGAAGCCGCAATCGAAGCAGGCGCCACCACCGTCAATCTGCCGGATACCGTCGGATACGCCATTCCACAGGAATATGCCGAACTGGTTCAGTATGTCATGTCCCATACGCCCAACATCCATAAGGCCATATTAAGCGTTCACTGCCACAACGATCTGGGACTGGCCACTGCCAATACACTGGCTGCCATCAGCGCAGGGGCCAGGCAGGCGGAGGTCACCATAAACGGCATCGGCGAGCGGGCCGGCAATACCTCTCTTGAGGAAGTGGTCATGGCGCTTCACACCCGTCCCAATTATCTTTCGTTCACATCCGGCATCAAGACTGAATTCATCTATCCCACCAGTCGCCTGGTCAGCATGATCACCGGCATTCCGGTTCAGCCCAACAAGGCCATTGTCGGGGCCAACGCCTTTGCCCATGAAGCCGGAATTCACCAGGACGGGGTTTTGAAAAACCCCATGACTTACGAAATCATGAAGCCCGAATCCATCGGACTGAACACCAACAAACTGGTTCTGGGAAAGCATTCGGGACGGCATGCCCTTCGGACGCACTTAAAGGACATGGGATATGATCTGTCGGATGAAGAACTTCATCTGGTTTTTACCAAGTTCAAGGAACTGGCCGACAAGAAAAAACATGTGGTGGATGAGGATCTGGAAGTGCTGGTCACCGAGGGAATCCTGCAAAGTCATGATGTCTTTTCCCTGGATTATCTTCATGTCACCAGCGGCACAACGGTTCTTCCCATGGCCAGTGTCCGAATGATGATTAACGGAAGACCGGTTCAGGGGGCGGATTATGGAAACGGTCCCATTGATGCCGTCTATAAGACGCTTGCCGTCCTTACCGGAACCGGATCCGAACTGCTGCGATTCTCGATTAACGCCCTTACCGGCGGCACCGATGCCCAGGGCGAGGTCACGGTCCGGCTTCGGGAAAACGGCCTTGAAGCCATGGGAAGAGGCGCGGATCCGGATGTGATCACGGCCAGCGCCAAAGCCTTTATCAACGGCCTGAATCGGCTGGAGTACTTAAAGACGCATCCGGTAACGCCGATGGAGTAAATGCAGAGGACAGATGGCGGATGGGCGATAGGAATTGGACAATCTCACGGCTTCGAAACATCACCCATTACCCATCATCCGTCATCCTGCTATCCGTCATCCCGTTACCCTTATTCCTTCTGCAGATCAATGGCTATCTGGACGATGGAGGCCACTTCGCTTTCCGGAACTTTTCCGCGGACGATCACCCGCACAATCCGGTTTTTATCCAGAAGAATGACATTGGACGTGTCTACTTCCAGACCCCAGGCAGCTCTAAGCGTAGCGTCATAATCAAACAGAATAACGGTGTTGAATTTTTTCGCTTTACTTCCGGCAATCGACCGGATGAGGACATCGGGTTTCCAGGTGGCCTTGCAATCTGCGATTCCGATTCCCTTGTAGGTTTCGTCTTTTAACAGTCCCTGGTCTTTGGCCTTTTTCATGGCATCGGAAAGATGTTCGTTCAGGTCTGACTCGTCCGGATCCACATAATTGACAAACAGCACCTTACCCGCCCAGGATGCCATTGAAAAGTCTTTTCCTTCAGAATCCTTGAATGACCAGTCCGACGCCTTCATCCCCGCCATAAGACTTTCCGCGCTGCCCATGGAACTCCAGAACAGCACAACCCCCACCAGACTCAAGACCATCATTAACTTTCGACTCATTCCGAAACTCCTTTCTCGTTAAGTTGTTAACCAATGCTTTTCGATGGCTTTGCCAACTGTTCCGCCATCAATCCCCCATTTGTGCCATATACTCATCGTAAAGCTTTTCCAAGCCCAAGCTTATGCCGGGCTTCTTCCTGGCAGAGAATTTTAAAAATATTCCTGGCGGTTTCGGTTTCAGACTGCTGTAGCAATTCATTATAAAGCTTCAGTGCCTTTTCTTCCCGTTTCATGGCAATGAGCAGAATATCCCGATAGGACATTCCCTGCTTCCAGGCGATATCCACCATAAGATCGCTGCGCTTGAGATCTCCGATCCACTTAAATTTGTAATCCTGAGTGACCAGGGTGCATTCGCCCGTACAGTCAAGATTTTCCAGAAGATATTGATGCTTTCGTTCTTCCTTGGCAAAGTCGAGAAACATTTTCCGGGTCTCCTCGCGGGCCTCATTCCCGGCTGCTTCCTCGTAGAAAGCTGCAGCTTCGATTTCCGATGCAATGGCAAATTCGATAATGGCTTGATAGCTCTTGAATTCCATAATCATTTCCTTTCATGTTAATCACCCGTTCCTGGTACAACACAGCATGAAGCGTGATAATTGCTCCACCTGTTTCTGACTCCTGCCGCTGGATTTCTTGGCCTTCTATCTCATAGCCCCCCTATCCGGTTTTCAGTGTACCGGTGATATCGGATAGTTTTTTGATATTATGCTGAACCATAAACGCCTCAATGCCTTCGATGATGTCCAGGGTAGCCCGTGGATTGACGAAATTGGCGGTCCCAACCTGAACAGCCGAAGCGCCTGCAATGAGAAATTCGAGAGCATCGGAGGCCGTCATGATGCCTCCGATACCGATAATCGGGACCGATACGGCCTGTGCGACCTGCCAGACCATTCGAACCGCCACCGGGCGAATGGCGGGTCCGGACAAGCCGCCGGTGATATTGGCCAGCTTTGGACGCCTGGTTTCAATATCAATGACCATACCGGTCAGAGTATTGATCAGAGACAGGCAGTCTGCCCCGGCATCCACAACGCTTCGAGCGATCTGGGTAATATCCGTGACATTCGGGGAAAGCTTTACGATCAGGGTTTTAGAAATATGCTTTCGAACAGCACTGATCACATCAAAGGCAGCCTGGGCATCAACGCCAAAGGCAATGCCGCCGGATTTAACATTTGGGCAGGAAATATTGACCTCGATTGCCGAAATACCTTCAACGTCCTCAATGCGCCGTGCAAGTTCGCAATATTCTTCGATGCATTTTCCGTAAATATTAACGATCAGCGGCGGAGACAGGGCCCGTAAAAATGGCAGTTTTTCGCTGATAAATGCCTTGATTCCCACATTCTCAAGGCCAATGGCGTTCAGCATCCCGCAAGGGGTTTCCACAATCCGGGGGGGCGGGTTGCCGGTGGAAGGTTCAAGGGAAAGGCCCTTGACCACGATGGCTCCCAGGCGGTTCAGATCCACAAGATCGACAAACTCACTGGCATACCCGAAAGTCCCGGAAGCGGTCATGACCGGATTTTTCAGGCTGAGTCCGGCTATTGTCACCTGAAGATCAACAAAAGTTTTCATTCCCAGTCCTATGCGTTTGCCCACGGCTTTGTTGCGGGCTTCGAGATTGAGAAGGTATGCGGGTTCAGTGTTTTTACTACAGCATAGTGCCATAACCGTCAACCTCGATGCAGGCCATGACATGGGAAATATCCCCCTACTCTTCTTTGAGCTTACTATCAGATTTAAGTCTGTATCGCAATATGTCAGGCTGGTCTTTAAAACGCAATACTATATCTTCCCGAAGCTGCAAGCCGGGTAGCGGCAGTCTGCACAGGCCATACAGAATCCCCCATACCCCAGGCGGGTAATATCATCCCGAGTCACTCTCTCACCGGCCAGAATCCGGGGAACTATCAAATCGAAAATACTGGTCTGGCAGTACATCACGCATCCGGGCAACCCTAGAATCGGGATGTCGTCCAGGTAGGCCAGCATGAACATGGCGCCGGGAAAAACCGGAGCGCCATAAGTGACGACAGTGGCGCCGGTGGCCCGAATAGCGGCCGGTGTCTGGTCATCCGGATCTACAGACATTCCGCCGGTCAGCACCACCATCTTGGCTCCTTCCCCTATCAAGTCATGAATTGCGGCAACGGTCATATCAATTTCGTCGGAAACCAGAATCTGCCGGGTAATGGAACTGCCCAACCGGTTGAATTTTTCATTTACAACCGGACCGAATTTATCCTGGATTCTTCCATGATATACTTCGCTTCCGGTAGTGATCATCCCGACCCGGAAGGGCTGAAAAGGTTTTACCTGAATCAGGGGATAGCATTCCCTGCAGACATTTTCCGCCTCGGACACCAGCGCGTCCTGAACCACCAGCGGTATGACCCGTGTACCGGCGACCGGAATACCTGCCTGAACTGCATGATTGGAATGAAGAGATGCAAAAGACATGTCCTGGATGGCATTGAGCCGGTTGAGTCCGGCGATATCAATTTTCAAAAGGCCGGAAACGGTCGTTATCAGATTGATGCGCCCCTCGGATGGATCGGTCAACTTAAGACCCGGACCGGCCGCTGCCCGTGCAATCCGTTCGGCAGCCTCATTCTCATGAATCGAGTCTGGTTTCAGATCCAGAACAAAGATATGCTCTTTGCCGATATCCAGAAGAATCTGAATGTCATTACCTTCGATACAGTGACCTTTTTTAAATACAGGCCCCTTGTGCACACCCGGAATAATACGGGTGATGTCATGGGCCAGAATCATGCCGATTGCCTGTGTAACCGGAATCGTTCTCATATGTCTCTTTAGCGTTGCCAAACCATCCTATCCCCCGAAAACCGGGTGAGAGGACCAGTGGTAAACAAAGTTATTTCTTTTCTTTCATTTGCTTTTCCCAGCTACGGGTAATTTCCCGACCTTTTTCAAGTAGCCGGAGGGCAGGAGCCGGGGGTTCAAAAATATAACGGTCTGTTTTGGCCGCATCCTTGGCCTTGAGCGCTTTCAGAATCTTTTCAGATGTAATCGGCAAATCCATGATGACGACACCGCAGGCATCATATACCGCATTGATAATGGCCGGCAGGATCGGTATGATACAGCCTTCACCGACTTCTTTGGCGCCGAACGGTCCGCCGGGCTCGTTGCTTTCGATTACCACCGCACTCAGCTCGGGAACATCCAGGGCCGTGGCGATCTTGTAATCCCCCAGTGTGCGGTTGACAAGCCTGCCCTTGCTGTCAAATATCATCTCTTCAAACAAGGCTTCGCTCAGGCCATGACACATGGAGCCTTCCATCTGACCTTCTACCGCAGTGATATTCAGGGCGAATCCGCAGTCATGGGCCAGGGTGACTTTATCAACCGAGAGTTTCCCGGTATCCGGATCAACCGAAACCTCTGCAATGCAGGTCTGGGTCGAATATGCCGGTGAGGACCCGACGGCCGAGCCTTTCCAGTCCTTAAACTCCTGGATCTCACCGGGTTCGTACGTTCCTTTTCCCATGACAGGACCGTTTTTGGCATAGAGGTAGCGGTTTATTTCCTTAAAAGTCAAGGGACCTTCCTTGGGAACATCAATGGGGTTAAACCCGCGATGATCCCGTCGATAGATGTCCCGCAGCAGTTGAATCTTGTCCGGGTTTTTCTCTGTGCCCAGAATCCTGCCGTTCCGCATTTCAAAAGCCGCGACAGGCATTTCAAAAAGTTCGGAAACCGTATCCAGAATCTGGGACTTGATGGCTTCCGCCGCTTTCTTGGTGGCATTTCCGGTCATCAGGGTCTGCCTGCTGGAATAGGCGCCCAGATCCACGGGACAAAGCCCCGTATCACCGGATGTAACTTCGATATCCTCGATCGAAAGCCCCAGAACTTCTGCCGCGATCATGGCAATGACGGTATCCGATCCTTGCCCCAGTTCATTGGATCCGGAAAAAGCCGATATCCGGCTGCCGTCATCGGCTACCCGCAGAACAACGGCGGAATGCGGGATGTCGGTACGGTATACACAGGCCCCGGCGCCGGAAACAAAGAATCCGGTCGCAACGCCGATTCCCTTGTTTGCCGGCAGTTTCCCTTTTTTTTCCAGGCCATTTGGCGTCATCCCGCGCTGCTTCCAGACATTCACCCACACTCAGATTTCCGGCATAGTAACCGCAGCAGGTGGTATCATTATGGTGCATTCGGTTTTTCAGTCGCAGCTCAATGGGATCAATGCCGATATCCCGGGCAATCATATCCAGCTGGGCTTCAAAACAAACCCTGTTGCTGATGCCGCCGTGTCCCCGAAGCGAGCCGGATGCCGGTTTGTTGGTGTAAATCCGGATACCGTCATATTTCATGGCAGGCAGCCGGTACGGTCCGGTCAAAAGGGACCCATTGTAATAGGCTGTAATTACGCCAAAACTGCTGTAAGCGCCGCCGTCCAGCACGGACAGATGCTCCAGACCCAGCAGGTATCCATCCTTGTCCACAGCGGTTTTCATTTCATGCACGTATTTGTGCCTGGCACGATTGTGCCAGAAAACCTGTTCCCGATCCAGAACCAGACGAACCGGCCTTCGGGTGACTTTGGCCAGAAAACAGGTAATGGGTTCATAAGGGTTGGTCGAGGCCTTGGGTCCGAATCCGCCGCCAACACAGGGCGCAATGACGCGGATATGATCCACCGGCATCTTCAGGGCAATGGCCAGGGTGCGCTGAACATAATGCGATACCTGCGTGGATGTCCAAAGCGTCAGTCTGCCGGAAAGATCAAATTTGGCGACACATGCCTGCGGCTCCATCATGACGCCATCGGTTTTGCTGTTTACAAACCGGTCTGTCCGGATATGATAGGCTTGGGCAAAGGCTTTTTCCACATCGCCGAAATGATTGTGAACCTGGGCCGTGATATTGTCCGGATACCTGTCATGAATCACCGGCGCGCCCTCTGCCAGAGCATCCAGTGGATCCAGCACGAACGGCAGTTCCTCATAATCGACGCTGATCAGATCCAGGGCTTCCTTGGCGGTTTGCTCGTCAACAGCAGCCACGGCCGCAATCTGATCCCCGACGTGCCGGACTTTATCAACCGCAAGGGTATGTTCATCAAACCGGGCAGGGGAATGTCCCCACAAAACATTTCCGGTATCCGCCGCTGTGATGACCGCCTTGACTCCGGGCAGCTGCAGGGCTTTTGATGTGTCGATATTCCGTATCCGGGCATGGGCCAGGGGGCTGCACAGAACTGCGCCTTCCAGCATATCGGGAAAGGAAATATCTGCGGTGTATTTGGCCTGGCCGGTCGCTTTTTCCGGAACGCCTTTTCGGACGTGCCGCTTTCCAATAACCGAGTAAGATTGGTTGGTGTGTTCTTCCATTATTGGCCCCCCTCTTTACAGCAGTTATTCGCCGATATTTCAATGGCATTGACGATTTTGTAGTATCCGGTGCACCGGCAAAGGTTACCGGCAATGCCGTGACGGATCTGCTCACGGGAAGGTGAGGGATTTTGATCCAGCAGGGCTTTGGCGCTCATCATCATTCCGGATGAACAGAACCCGCACTGAATCGCGCCAGCGTCGATAAAGGATTCCTGAATCGGGCTCAGTTTGCCGTCAACGGCAAGACCCTCTATTGAGGTGATTTCGGAGCCATCCGCCTGCATGGCCAGCACCAGACAGGAATTTACGGCTTTCCCATCCATTATGACGGTACAGGCCCCGCAGTCGCCTAGTTCGCAGGCCAGTTTGGTGCCGGTTAAATTCAGTTGCTTGCCGCGCAATACCTGCGCCAGTGTTGCATTGGGATCGATCAGCAGCTCATGGATCGTCCCGTTTATCTTGAGTGTTATGACATTTTTCATTTCGTCTCCTGCAGTATTTATGTTAACTTCCCAAGTTGAAGAATACTTTTTTTCGTTACTGCTTCGACCAGCATTTTTCGATACTCGGCTGTGGCGCGGATATCCGTTATCGGGTTGCAGTTCCGGGCAGCCTGTTCACCGGCTTTCTGTGCCAGTTCGACCGTTATTTTCTGCCCCTTCAGCAGATTTTCAGCTTCCGGAGCACGAATAAACGTGGGGGCAACCGCACCCAGGACAATCCGAGCATCCTGACAGACCTCACCAGCATCAAACTGTATGACGGTAGTCACGCTGATGATAGAAATTTCCATAGTTTTTCGGGTTCCGAACTTGACATAAACCCCCCGGGTTCCCGGCTTGGGTTTATTCAGAAAAATATCGGTCATGATTTCATTATTGAAGAGAATACACTCTCCCGGGCCGGTACAGAAACTATCCATGGGCACGAGGCGGTCATCGGAATCCCCCTGAAGCCGCACCAAGGCATCGTAGGCAATCAATGGACCGATGGTGTCCGCAGCAGGCCGCGATGATACCAGGTTGCCGCCGATGGTGGCGCGATTTCGAATCTGCGGTGATCCCATGCCGCCTGCCGCAGTGGCCAGTGCAGGGAAAAACCCGGCAATTTCACTGGATGCCGCTACCTCATGCATGGTGGATAACACTCCGATACGATATCTGTCGTTATCCTGGAGCGCAAACCCTCTCAGTTGGTCCAGCTTGTGGAGCGACACCAGAAGTTCGGGTTTCACCATCCTTCGTTTCATATTCACCATGATATCCGTGCCACCGGCAATAATGCTTGCCTTGCCGGGATTTTGGGCCAGAATGGATACCGCCTCCTCGGGACTGGTTGCTGCACAGTACTCAAACCGTGGTAAAATCATATGTTCCCCTTGTTATTTAATTGACGATTGTTGATTGTTCTTAAACACTTTGTTCAGGTTCATCGCCGGTCATCAATCGAACTCCGTCACCCGCCAAGATTTGGATTGATGAACTCGACGACATCCCCTTCGCAGACTTTTATGGAATCATATCGATGCGGCGGAACAAAAAAATCATTGTGCTCAACGATCAGATGATCATTATGCTCGCCAAAGAGCTCCAGCAGTGACAAAATGGTGGAGTTCTCTGGAATGCGCTCTTCGCAGCCATTGATGATAACGGTTAGTTTTTCCGGCATTGGTTCTCCTTTCAGTTGCAGACGGAACATTCCCTGTTTTTCCTGATGGATATTTCCCGGAAAGACATATTCCTGCCCTTGATGATCAGCAATCGATTGGTCAAAAGTCCATCCAGATTCAATATCATCTTCATGGCTTCCAGACATTGCAGGGAGGCAACCAGACCGGCGACCGGACCCATGGCAGCGATCTTACCGGCTTTTCCACCCTCATTCGGGAAAAGACATTCAAAACAAGGCGTCTCTTTCGGCACAAATGTGGTCAGCATGCCTGAAAAACCGTCAATCCCTGCATAGATAAATGGCAGATTCAACGCGATGGATGCCCGGTTCAGGGCTTTTCTGGCCTGGATATTGTCGGTTGCATCCAGAATCAGGGTGCATCCCTTAACCATATCCACCACATTATCGAACGTAATTCTTTCAGCTATCGGATCCAGGATGCAGGACGGATTTACCGCGGAAAGACCTTCCGCTGCGGAGTCGATTTTCATTTTTCCGATATCCGGGGTGCGGTGCAGAATCTGTCGATTCAGATTTCCCAGTTCCACCCGATCCGAATCGATAATCCGCAGATACCCAACACCTGCCGCAGCCAGATATCCTGCGGACACGGATCCCAACCCGCCAAGACCTGCAATGAAGACCCGGGCTGTTTTCAGCATCAGCTGACCGGTTTCCCCGATTTCAGGGATCATCAGCTGCCGGTCATATCGCATCTGTTCCGCTGCTGTCAGGGACATGTCTTTTCCTTTGTTTGTTCGTTTTCAAGGTTGATGCCGTGTTTTTGGGCCTGATCCGGACGGTTGCCCAGTTTCTTGATGATATCTTCTTTCAGTGCCAGCTTGTCGATTTTGCCGGTTGCCGTTAATGGAATACTGTCCATGAATTCAATTCGTTCGGGAAGCTGAAGCACGGATGCATTCTGGTCTTTCACATATTGAATGATCTGGGGCGCCGTCAACGCCTTTCCGGGTTCAGTCTGGATATAGGCACAGATGCGTTCTCCCATTTCCGGGTCCGGCATACCCACCACCGATGCAATCGCCACATCCGGATGCCCTTCGATCAATTTCTCGATTTCAGCCGGGAATATGCTTTCACCGCCCCGCTTGATGGTATCTTTTGAACGCCCACACAGGGCAATATAGCCGGATGAATCGATGGTGGCCAGGTCGCCGGTTCGAAAATATCCATCCTGGGTAAAGACCTGCAAGTTCTCCTGGGACTGATTGAAATACCCGGTGAAAATGGAGGGTCCTTTGACAACCAGATTCCCGTTGATGCCGGGTGGCAGATCGCGGCCCGCGTCATCGATGACCCGGTAGCTGTCATACGGACAGGTCGGTTTGCCGATTGTCCGGCAGCAGACATTCAGATCGTCATGGCAACGGGTGGTGACCAGCATGCCTTCGGTACCCCCGTAGCCGCAGATGTACGCACATTTCAGTTTTTCAACCGCTGTTTTAATCAACTCCGGTGAGCTGGCACCGCCGCCGCAGTAAATGGTTTTCAGGCTGCTCAGGTCGAAACAATCCAGCCGCGAACTGGTCAACACCCGATACGCCAGGGTGGGAACCCAGATGACGGTATTGATCTTCTCATCCTGAATAACCTGGCAGATACTGTCCGGGTCTGTCCGGTTTTGGAGAACCAGTCGGCCGCAGGCAAACAGTGTGGCACAAATGCCATTGGCAAAGGGCAAATCATGTGCCGCAGGCAGAACGACCAGACAGGCGGTGTTCTGGTTGAACTCGCTTGCCCTTGCCGAATACTCCACCTTGCAGAGATAATTGTTATGGGTATGGGGAGCCAGCTTGGGAAGCCCGGTTGTCCCGCCGGTCGGCCCCATGTGCGCAACCTGCATAGGATCGGGCCTCAGATCCTCCAGAAGCCGCCGGGAACCTTCATCGAGAACTGTCTGTTCGATCACGTCATTCAGGTCCGGAAAATGCTGGCGTTGTTCCCGCCGGCACAGAAGGGTCAAGGTGATCTGCGGGTGATCCCGCAATACATCTTCGATGATCGGAAGATAATCCGTTTTTCCGAAACGTTCCGCGACAATCCAGGCGGTTGCGCAGGATATGCGGGCCAGGTGATCAATTTCATACTGGCGGTACCGGGCAATCAACACCACGGGAATTGCCCCGATTTTTTGAAGCGCAAAATAGGCCACAACAAACTCGTGCCAGTTGGGGAGCTGCAGCAGGACGCGATCCAGCGGCCGGAGGCCAAGATGATACAAACCGATTGCCAGGCGATCTGTTTTTTCCCGAATTCGGGCATAGGTATACCGGCCGCTGTCATCCACGATGGCTTCTTTTCCCGGATACACATCCGCAGCCTTATCGAGGATATCGCCGAATGTCAGCCCGCTCCACCATCGCAGACGGGTGTAGCGTTCGACATCCTTTGCATCATAGGCTGTGAAGCCTTCCAGAAGCATAAATCCAGCCCCCCACCCTAATCGCAGACCATCAGCGCATCCAGCACCAGAATCCCGGTTTCATACACACGTACCGGGTTCAGGTCCATTTCACGAATTTCCGGATGCTGAACCATCAGGTTCCCGATTTTTACCAGTGTCCGGGCCACCGCATCCTTGTCATAGACCGGCCCTCCCCGCCAGGCATCGAACAATGCCTTCGTTTTCAATTCACGGATCATATCCAGCGCATCCGCCGTGTTCACCGGGGCCAGGCGCATGCTGACGTCGCCCAGCGCCTCTGCTGCAGTTCCTCCCAGACCGATCATAACCGTCGGGCCGAAAGAAGGGTCATTTTTAGCTCCGATGATAATCTCCAATCCTTTGGCTGCCATTTCTTCCAGCAGGTACCCTTTTTCGCCGGGCGCGTCGATAGCGTCAATATTTTTCAAGGCAGCCTGCAGCGCTTCAGGTGTTTCAATATTCAGGTGAACGCCTCCCACCTCGGTTTTATGGGTGACTGCAGCAGATAGAATTTTTAATGCACAGGGCTTGTTCAGTTTCGAGAACGCATCCAGAACCGCCGCGTGCGAGCTGCAGACGGCATTCCGCGGAACCGGAATATTCAATTTATCCAATAGGGCCTTGGCTTCGGCTTCATTTGGCGACTGCGTCAGCGGCGCGATCACGAGTGCATCGTCCGTTGTGTCAGGCTGCCTGGTTTTTCGGTATGCGGCCTTGGCATCTTCTACCAGCGCCCAGGTGGCCACTGCCGTGCGGTCCGGAGAAACGAATGCCGGGATATCCATGGACTCGAGATCCCGAAGGATGGGGGCCAGATCTTCAGGCAGCCCGGAAGTCGCAAAAAGCATTGGTTTATGGGTACGGGACTTCATGGTCCGATACAGCGGAACCGGTTCCACGCACATGGGTTCATGCATGGCATAGGTGGCCAGAATATCGATATTCGGATCTTCCGCAATGATCTGAAGCGCTTCCAGAAAAATATGGTGAAGGGGGCGGGCCGTATCTACCGGATTTTTAATGTAGGTTTTAATCGGCAGCACCTTTGCAATCCGTTCAACGGTCTCGGGCTTCAGCTCCGGAATACTGACCGAGCGAAGGCGCAGATAATCGGTCATGATCATGGCGGGCCCGGCCTGACCGGTCAAAATCCCGACTCCGGGATTTTCTTTAGGGGCCAGTCTGACCTTGGAAAGGGCATGGGCGGCATCGATCAGATCGTTGCTGGAGGAGACCACAACGGCACCAGCCTGAATCAGGGCTGCTTTTTTCAGTGCAAAAGATCCGATCAGTTTTCCGGTGTGGGATGCTGCAAAATCACCGATGTCCGCCTGCCCGACGGTAAAAACCACCACGGGTTTTGTCTTTGTGGTTTTATAAATGGCCTCATACAGCCGGCGACCGTCCGTGATGCCTTCTAAATAGACCGCAATGGCTTTGGTGGGTTCGTGATCCGCAAGATATTCCAGAACTTCAGGAACCGCCAGATCCGGCGCATTCCCAAGTCCCACGCCAATGCTGACCCCCAGCCGGTTGGACTGGATCACGGTGCCGATCACCACGCTGACCGCACCGCTTTGAGATACAACGGCCACATTGCCGGCCTTGAAATTGCTGACCAGCGGATTAAAATTGGCCGTAAGTCCCATGGCCGGATTCACGAACCCGGAGGTGTTGGGGCCTAAAAGACGGACACCGTATTGACGACAGGCATCAACGACCTGATTCTGCAGGCTCTTTCCCTGTTCATCCGCCTCGCCAAAACCGCCTCCCGCGATAAAGACAACCCCAACGCCCGCCTCTCCGCATTCCTTGATGGCACCCAGACAGGCTTTGGCCGGAATACATAATGCCGCGATATCCACCGGATGCCCGATTGCAGCCAGATTCGGATAGGCTTTCAGCCCCTGGACTTCGGCTTCCTTGGGGTTGATCGGATACAGTTTTCCGGGAAAATTTCGCAGTGCATAAACCAGATGATAGCCGACCTTGTCCTCGTTATTCGAAGCCCCGACAACGGCAAATGATTTGGGTTTAAACAGTCTGTCCAGGGTATTCATAATTTCTTTCCTTTCACGGTTCTCGCCTCATATGATTTTAAACGGATATCCTTTTTTCTTGACGCAGAATTCAGCAATGCGACGGTTCATGGCGATCGTATCGATAGACGGGGGCACCAGAAGAGATTGAACTTGTGTCAAAAGCGGGGCAAACGCATCAGGATCGATGACCGCCGGCAATACCCGAGACGTCAGGGACCGCAGCGTGTCAAAGAGCCTGACGGAGAGCACTTTTGCAATCAGCAGCGCCGGCGTCTGATTGGACTCTTTTTTGTTCGCCGCCATTTTACATGCGCGGAGATATGCACTTTCACAGGCATAGATTTCAATCAGCATGTCGCTGAGGATCCCGGCAACTTCCTGGTGCGGCCGCAAGTCCCCCTGATACCGGTTACCGGCAGCCGAAATCAGACAGCAGGCAATCGTCCTGGCGATCGACAGCATTGTTTCCTGAGCAACCAGCGTCTCGGGATGATCCATGGATACCGGTTTCAATCCGACCAGTATCTGGAACGGTAGCTGGCCGTTCATCCCCGATTTCAGGCGGCCACTGGATATTCTTCTTAAAAACGTGCCGATGATCGTTATCCGGTTGATCTCGTTTGTCCCTTCCCAGATGCGGTTGATACGGGCATTACGAAATGACAGTTCAGCCGGATTTTCGTAAATATACCCGTATCCGCCAAAAATCTGAACGGATTCGTCCGCCACAAAACCCAGCATCTCTGAGCCGAACACCTTCATTATCGAGCATTCAATCAGGTATTCCTCCAATGCGGCGGCAGTAACGCGGCCGATAGCATCCGGAGTCGGATTTGCGGACTTGACCATCCGATCCATCCAATGGGCCGTTCGATACATCATGCTTTCACCCGCAAACAACCGGCTGGCCATTGCTGCAATTTTTTCGGAAATCAGACCGAATTCACAGATCGGCCGTCCAAACTGAACCCGCTTCATGGCATATTTTACGGCCTCAATGAATGTTCCCCGGGCATTTCCCACGCAGACCGCCCCGACCTTGAATCGGCCCATGTTCAACGCGTTCAATGCCACCACATGGCCTTTGCCCACTTCGCCCAGAATATTTTCCACGGGAACTTTCACGTTATTGAAAATGACGCTGCGGGTCGATGTGCCTTTCATTCCCATCTTTACTTCTTCGGCATCCACGGAAAGGCCTTCAGATGCAAATTCCACGATAAATGCCGTAAATGCCGTTCCATCGACTTTGGCGAACGTGAATATCAGATCGGCAAAGCCGGCATTGGTAATAAACGCCTTGGTACCGTTCAGGATATAGTATCGGCCGTCTTGGCTGAGTACCGCTGTCGTTCGTGCATTCAGGGCATCGGAACCCGCATCAGGTTCGGTCAACCCAAAGGCGCCGATCAGCTTGCCGGTAGAAAGACCTGACAGATATTTTTCTTTCTGACCCTGGGTGCCAAAAAAGGCCAGGGGCAGCGTACCGATTCCAGTGTGATTCAACTCCGTAATGGTAAAAGACCCGGCGCCCTGCCCAAGTCCGTCTGAAATTATCAGCGAACTGATTTTATCCAGGGCCATGCCATCGTATTCTTCCGGAATATCGGTGGACAGAAGGCCCAGCTCACCGGCTTTTTCCATCAGTTCCCGACTCAGTTCATTGTTGACATGCTCAATGTCATCCCCCCGGCTTTGGATTTCACCTGCGACAAATTCCCTGACCGTTTTGGCAATCGCTTTGTGTTCACGGGTAAAGTCCTCGGGAATAAACGTGTCTTCCCACGCGGCCGACCCTGTCATAAACTGTCCACCCGCTTGTGTATCCGCCATCTGTTTCTCCGTTTTAGGATTGATGTTACCAGGCAGTCAAGCCGCCATCAACAGCGATGATCTGGCCGGTGATATAATTGGATGCCGCAGAGGCCAGAAACACCACCACCCCCATCAGATCAGCCATTTGGCCGTATCGGTTCATCGGTATCCGGGATAAAAGTTTTTCTCCATGCTGTTCAAAAGTCCCCAGGGTCATTTTTGTCGGAAACCAGCCGGGTGCAATCGCGTTGACCGTAATATGATGTCTGGCCCATTTGACTGCAAGATCCTGGGTGAACGTATTGAGCGCCCCTTTGGATGTATTGTAGGGGATCGCGTCGAAATAGACCGGATCCGTCCCCCTTGAACCGGAATAGGAGGAAATATTGATGATTTTCCCCTGCTGCCGTTTGATCATCTCTTGGCCCACGGCCTGGGTGCATTGAAATGTGCCGTTGATATTCAGATCAATGACTTTCCGCCAGTCCTCGAACCGGATGTTTTCCGGAGACGCTCCCCATGTGCGGCCGGAGTTGTTGACCAGGATATCAATCTGGTGAAACTCGGCCAGCGTCTGCCGGATTACTTGTTCGATGTCCTGGCTTTTGCAGATATCACACCCGAAGGCCATGGCGCGACCGCCCATGGCCGTGATTTCCCGAACAACTTCCTCGCATTTTTCTTTCCGCCTTGAAAAAACAACCACTTTGGAACCGGCTTCCGCCAGAGCCAGGGCCATGGCCCGGCCAATGCCGTCCCCGCCTCCGGAAACCATGGAAACCTTGCCGCTTAAATCAAAAAGATTGAGCGTTCCCATTCATTCTCCTGTATGCAATCGTGTTTGATGACAGGTCGAACCATCACCCCTTGTAATTGTAGAAACCCCGGCCGGTTTTTTTACCCAGCAATCCGGCCAGCACCCGCTTTTTCAGCAGGGGATGGGGTTTGTACCGGTCTCCAAAGTCCCGCGTCATGGTTTCCATCCCGTGCATGGCAATCTCGGCGCCCACCAGATCCAGCAGCCGGCATGGTCCCATGGGATGCCCCGCGCACAACTCCATTGCCTTGTCGATATCTTCCGGAAGGTTTCCTTCCTCGACCAGTTTGACGGCCTCGTTCATCAGGACATCCAGCAGGCGGCTGACGATAAAACCCGCATAATCCACGGCTTCAATCGGCTCCTTGCCCAACTGCCGCACATAGGACTTGGCGGCATCCAGCGTGGCCGGAGAAGTCAGTTGGCCGGGAATGATTTCCACCCCCTTCATCAGTGGCACCGGATTCATAAAATGAATTCCCACGACACTGCTCGCCCCGGCGGGTCACGGATGCGATTTCGGTGATGGGAAGCGCCGACGTGTTTGAGGCGAAAATTGTCTCCGGCCGGGCCAGCTGATCCAGTTTTTTAAATATCTCATGCTTGATGGCCAGACTTTCAAACACGGCTTCGACAATGAGATCGGCCTGTTCAACCGCAGGTTTTAAATCCGTCACAAAGGCAATGTTCCCCAGGGCGGTATCTGCCTGCTCCCGGGTGAGTCTGCCTTTTTCCGTCAATTTCCCCAGACTGAATATAATTGAAGCCTTGGCTTTGGTCAGAGCCAGGTCACTGACATCCTGCACCACGACGGTATATCCGGCGCAGGCACTGACCTGTGCAACGCCGCTGCCCATAACGCCGGCGCCGATAACAGCAATATGTCTGATGACCATAGATTTCCTTTCAAACCTTTATAATACAGGCATCGGCCTGGGCCAGCCCCCCGCAGATGCCGCCCAGTGCATAACCGCCACCCCGCCGGCGAAGTTCGTACATCAGGTTCATGATGACACGGGCGCCACTGGCGGTATTGGGATGACCGATGGCGATTGCACTGCCGTTGACATTTGCTTTTTCATGCAGTTTTGCGGCCTGCATGCGGTCTCCATTCACCAGCTTCAGCATACTGATCAGGGGGACAGCGGCAAAGGCTTCGTTTATTTCCAGAACGTGCATATCTTCCAGAGAAAGACCCGCCTGTTGAAGAACCCTTGCGGCTGCAAACGCCGGTGCCTCACCCATTCGATCCGCCGGCCTGGCGATCGATGACATTGCAACGATTTCAGCCAGAGGCTCCAAGCCCAAAGCCTTTGCCCGCTGACGCGTCATGAACAGAATCGCCGTGGCGCCGTCATTCAGTCCGGGAGCATTGCCGGCAGTCACGCCTTTACAGCCATAAATACCGGAGAGTTTACTCAACGACTCCAGACTGATATCGCGACGATACTGTTCATCGATGTTCAGAACAACCGGTTCTTTTTTTCCTTGAGGAATCGTCAGGGTCAATATTTCATCCGCAAACTTATTTGCATTCCAGGCATCCCCGTACAGCTGATGACTCCGCAACGCCCATTCATCCATTTCCTGACGCGAAATACCGTATTCAGCCGCCAGATTATCCGTATCGACCGATACAGGATTAAAATCTTTGTATCCCAATGCGAACAATGGATCTTCCATTTTGACATCCCCCATTCGAAATCCCTTCCAGCGCAGCCCCCGGACAATCAACGGCTCCTGACTGAATGAGGTTGCCCCGCCGGCGATGGCGCACTGGATTTCACCAGCAACCATGGCCCGGCACCCGTAATGCACCGCGGACATGGCAGACACACAGGCTTTATCAAAGGATATTGACGGGGTTTCAGGTGGCAGGCCGGCTTTCAGCAAGGTTTGGCGGGCCGCAACCGACGTGTAAACGTCCTTGCAGACCGATGTATCTCCAACACCCCAAAAAACTTCATCCACCACATCCGCCGGCACCTTGACCCGTTCCAGAACCGCTTTCATGGGAATGGCGCCCAGATCAAAATAGTCATATTCTTTTAATGCCCCGCAGTAACGGCCAAAGGGAGTTCGAACCGCACTGACGATAACGATGTCCTGATACATATGACCCTCCAAAAACAGTTAGATTATATTTTGGCGTGAGCCTTTCTAAAACGGTTACAACGGGATATTGCCATGTTTTCGAAACTGTCGGGGAGGCGTCACCTTGCTTTCCAGAAACTCGAGTGCACGGATCAGCCGGACGCGCGTATCCTTGGGATGAATAATCGCATCAATCACAGATCGGGATGCCGAGTGGTACGGCGTCAGATACGTTTCCTGATATTCCCGAATTTTCTGTTCAAAAAGTTGATCGGGGTTTTCCGCTTTTTCCAGTTCACGGCGATACAATATCTTTACTGATGGCACCGCTCCCACCATCTGCATCTCGGCGGACGGCCAAGCAAAAACCTGGTCAAAACCAATTTCATGAACGCCCATCGCCGGGATGGATCCGCCGTACATTTTTCTCAGGATCACCGAAATTTTGGGAACCGTGGCTTCGGTCCAGGCATACAGCATTTTTGCACCATGCCGGATAATACCATTATGTTCCTGATCCAGGCCGGGCATGAATCCGGGAACATCCACCAGCGATATGATGGGGATATTAAACGCGTCACAGGTTCGGATAAAACGTGCGGCCTTGTCAGAGGCATCGATATCCAGACACCCGCCCATCACCCCGGGATTGTTGGCCACGATCCCGATTCCCCTGCCCCCCAGACGGGCAAAACCGACAACGATGTTCGCGGCAAAATCCGGCTGAATTTCAAAAAATTCCGATTTATCCACAATCGCCTGAATCACCAGTTTCATATTGTAGGTTTTATTCATGGCAATGGGGACGATCTCCGTCATTCGGAGAATTTCCCGGTCAAGCGGATCACTATTTTTGCGACAGGCAGGTTTTTCGATGTTGTTTTGGGGAAGATAAGAAAAAAGTTGTTTGATCTGATCCAGGCAGTCGCGATCTGTCTCTGCGGTCCGATGGACCACGCCGGATTTGGTACTGTGGACAGTGGCGCCGCCCAGGTCTTCGAAACTCACGGTTTCTCCGGTCACCTCCCGGATCACCGCCGGCCCCGTTATAAAAACATGGGATGTGTTTTTGACCTGAAAAATAAAATCGCACAGCGCGGCGGAATAGGCTGCTCCGCCGGTACAGGCCCCCATGATGGCGGCAATCTGTGGAACGATGCCGGAATTCAAAGCGTTCTGATAAAACATGCCGGTGATACCGTACACATTGTCCATGCCTTCCTGAATCCGTGCTCCGGCAGACGCATACAGGCAAATGACCGGCGTCAATGTTTCCCTGGCCAGCCGGAGAATATAGTGGATTTTGGCCCCGTGAATTTTTCCGGTCGAACCGCCCAGAACAGTCGTATCTTCAGAAAAAATAAACACATTTCGGCCATCGATCTTGCCATGGCCGGTAACCACGCCATCACCCGGGAATTTCTTTTTTTCCATGCCGAAATCATGGCACTGATGTTCCGCCAGCATGTTCAATTCAACAAAACTGCCGGAGTCCAGAAGATAATCAATTTTTTCACGGACCGTCATCATGCCTTTATTGCGCAGCAGCTGCTGGCGATCCGCGCCGCCTCCCTGAAATGCCTCTTCTTCCCTGGTTTTAAGCTTGAGCAGTTCGATATCCCATGTTTTCGGCGTCATCATTTCCCCCTCGTTATGATCATAAACGGCTTTTGTAGTCAGGAAGTGCCGGATTTCCCCTGAATCAGCTCGATCAGAATACCATACGTGCTTTTGGGGTGCAAAAAGGCAACCAGTTCATCATGGGCGTTGCGGTAGGGGGTTTCATTGATCAGGCTGATACCGGAGGCCTTGAGGCGGTTGAGTTCCGCTTGGATATCGTCTACTTCAAACGTCAGGTGATGGACGCCCTGACCTTTTTTCTGAATGAATTTCTGGATGACGCCCTGGGGTGTTGTGGACTGAAGCAGTTCCAGATCGGTTCCCTCCAGGGGAACAAAAGAAAAATTAAGCTCTCCAAAGGTCTCGGCATCAGTTGAAGGCAAACTGAATGTGTTTTTAAAAAACTCTCTGGCCCCCTCCAGATCCGCTACGGCAATTCCGATATGATGAATCCGCCTGATCATGTTTATCCCCTGTATGAATGGCCAATTTAATTAAATAATGCGTTTTAAGTAAAATTTATTTTAAATTATTTTATTATTTTGGTGCTGTCAAGTGTTTTTAATAAATTTATTATTTCATATAATCAAAGCTATTTAAAGTGATTATAGAGATCGTAACTATTAAACTGATAGCAAAATATTATCTTGACATCAGTTTTACATTTAATTAAATATAAAATGAAATAAGAAAATGGTTGCGGAGACAACATTCTGCAGGACCATCCATGTTTTTGCCAAAAACTTGATCTGACGCATTTTTGTAAGGAGCCTCACCTGCCATGGAAGATATCAATAAACAGAAAACCGCCTGGGAAGAGACAACGCTCAAAAAAGTATTGGATCGAACTCCCGAAAGACAGGAGATATTTACAACTGAAAGCGGGATCCCCGTAAAACGACTGTATACCCCTTTGGACCTTCAAAATCAGGATTACTGCGCGGATATCGGTTTTCCAGGCGAATTTCCCTATACCCGCGGCGTGTATCCCACGATGTATCGGGGTCAACACTGGACCATGCGTAACTATGCGGGTTTCGGGACGGCCGAAGATACCAATAAGAGATACCGGTATCTTCTTGGCCAGGGCATGGTGGGACTATCCATGGCCTTTGACCTGCCGACTCAGCTTGGCTATGACTCGGATGATCCCATCTGTGAAGGCGCGGTCGGGAAAGTCGGCGTTGCGGTAGATTCGCTGGAGGATATGGAGACCATCTTTAAAGACATTCCCCTCAGCACCGTATCGACTTCCATGACCATCAACGCCACAGCTCCCATACTGCTGGCCCTGTATATTGCCGTTGCCGAAAAACAGGGCGTCTCCCAGAATCAACTCAAGGGAACCACACAGAACGATATTTTAAAGGAATTTATCGCCCGCGGCACTTATATCTTTCCGCCGAAACCCAGCCTGAAACTGGCACTGGATATTGTCGAATACTGTATGAAAAATGTTCCCCAGTGGAACACCTTGAATATTGCCGGCTACCATTTCAGAGAAGCAGGCGCCACTGCCATCCAGGAACTGGCATTTACAATCGGAGATGCCATCACCTACATCGAAGCAGCCCGGGCCCGCGGTCTGGATGTGGATACATTCGCCCCGCGACTGTCATACAGTCTGGGCTGCTACATGGATCTGTTCGAGGAAGTCGCCAAATATCGGGCGGCCCGCCGACTGTTCGCCCGCATGATGAAAGAGCGATTTAACGCCAAAAATCCAAAAAGCTACCTTTTCCGAATCTTCAGTGGCTCCTGTGGATCAACGCTGGTGTCGCAGCAGCCCATCAACAATATCGTTCGGGTAACCATGCATGCGCTGATGGGTATTCTGGGCGGACATCAGGCTATCCATACCGCATGCTGGGACGAGGGCTTCGCGCTGCCATCAGAAGATTCCGCTCGAACCGCTCTGCGAACACAGCAGATCCTGGCAGATGAGTGCGGTCTTTGCAACACAATCGATCCGCTTGCAGGCTCCTATTATGTTGAATCCCTGACCTCTGAAATTGAAGAGCGCACCAATGCGTACTTGAAAAAAATAGATGCCATGGGCGGCATGCTGGGCGCCATAGAAAACGGATTCGCCTGCCGGGAAATTCAGGAATCGAGCGTGGCTTTTCAGAATCGGGTGGACTCCGGGGAACGCATCATCGTTGGACTCAACCGGTATCAGATGCCGGAAAAGGATGACGCTGGTGAACAGGATTATTTTGAAATCAACTCCGAAGTCGAAAACATTCAGAAATCCAAACTTGCAGATTTGAAGCGCCGCCGGAACGCCTCTGATGTGGACCGCAGCCTGGACCGCCTGGCCACTGCCATCGACCGGGATGAAAATCTGATGCCATTTCTGATCGATGCCGTGAAGTCTTATGCCACATTGGGTGAAATCTGCCGCATCATGCGACAAAAATATGGAGAATTCCCTTCCCAAACCGCAATTTAGTCCCGAAAAGTGGAGAGATCATAAATGGATAAACAGAAAATTCGCATTCTTGTCGCCAAAATCGGTCTGGATGGCCATGACCGGGGCGTCAAAGTTGTGGCCAGGGCACTCAGAAATGCCGGGATGGAAGTCATCTACACGGGAATCCGACAAAGCATCTCCATGATCGTAAATGCAGCCATCCAGGAAGATGTGGATGTCCTTGGCATCAGCTTTCTATCCGGAGATCATCTGGCACTGGTACCCAAGGTAATGCAGCAGCTGGCCTCCGCAGGCAGGCCGGACCTGCCCGTGATCGTTGGCGGGATTATTCCGAAGCCTCACATTCCGGTGCTTCTGGAGCTGGGAGTCCGGAAGGTGTTTTTGCCCGGAACACTGCTGAAAGAGATCATCACCTATATTGAACATATCATGGATGAGGGATGAGAGGCGCGGTTCCCCATTCACGAATCACAATCAACGATTTGAAAAAGACCACTCAAAAACAAGGAGACAGCTCAAAATGATTATTGATGTTCATCGGCACATGGTAATCAAGGGGACCGTTCAGGGCGACTATATCAAAGGCGCGCAAAAAAGCTTTGCAATGATGTACCGCAAAACACACGGCATCGAAATATCTGACCGAGACTTTACGGACAAGGTAGTTCGTCCCTGGGTCGATCCGACCGGAGATAATATTATTGAGGAAATGGATGCGGCAGGCGTGGATGTATCCGTCACTTTCGGCGTGGATTACGGACTGCTGTTCGGCGAACCGCCGGTTCACATTTTTGAAGCCAACAAGATGTATGCGGATGCGGCCAGAAGGCACGAGGGCCGGTTTATCCCGTTCATCGCCATCGATCCCAGACGCAAAGGCGCTTTAAAACACTGCGAACAGGCCTATCATGAATGGGGGATGAAAGGGTTCAAGCTTCATGCCGGCGTGGGATACATGCCCGATGATCCCGTCTGCTACTGGGTTTACGAAAAAGCAGCCGAATGGAACATTCCCATCATGGTGCATACCGGCGGGGCGCCGTCCGTCGCATTGCGATGGGAAAATTCGCGACCTGCCTATTTTGCAAGTGCGGCAGCGCGGTACCCGGAGGTCGATTTTATTTTTGCCCACTGCGGTGATTTTGCCTGGTGGCAGGAAGCTGTGCAGGCGGCTGCGTGGCTGAAAAACGTGTATGTGGATCTGTCCTTGTGGCAAAAACCTTACAAAAAATGGCCTAAAGCCCGTTTTTATCAGTGGCTTCGGGATGTCATTGATATTGCCGGCGTGGACAAAGTCTTGTTTGCAACCGATGCCTTGTATCCGAATCTGATGTGTCCTTTAAAAGATTGGGTAAAAGCCTTTACGGAACCAGAGACGGATTTTCATTTTTCCGCCGAAGAGATAGAAATGATCATGGGGGGAAATGCCAAAAAATTACTCAAGTTGGAAGCATGTTGATTCCGAAACTGGCATATGTGATTGAGGAGAAGTGACATGAGAGATATTCTGGATATCATCAGCAGCCGCAAAAGTATCAGAAGGTATAAACCCGATCCTGTCCCCGATGAAATGATCGATAAGATTCTGGAAGCGGCCAGATGGGCGCCTACCGGAGAAAATTATCAGCCCTGGCGCTTTATCGTGATTCGGGATCAGGAGACCAAGAATAAAATCGGCGATCTGTCCAAGGCCGGCAGTGGTAAACGAATGACCGCCTGGTATTGTCTGGGTACCATGCAGAAGCGGTTTGAAAAAATTCAGGACCCGGTCAAGCGGGCCGAAGTTCTGCGGTTCATGTATTCAGGCGAAGTGTCGGAATTCTGCAAACAGGCGCCGTTGATCATTGCGGTTATCGGGGATCTTCAGGTCGGTTCGGTCGATGTGCCGTACGATCTGTCCGCGGCAACGGAAAACATATTGCTCGAAGCCCATTCTCTGGGGCTGGGCGCCTGTTGGGTTCATGGACCAGTGGCCGCAACCCGGGATGCTATTAAATTCAAGGAAATTTTAAATATTCCTACTGGTATGAGTGAATATAAAGTCATCTGCTACGTGGCGATCGGGTGGCCAAAAGAAGACCGGAAACATCCCCGGCCAAAATATCTGCTGGAAGAACTGGTTTACTGGGAAAAATTCGGGAACAAGGAGAGGCCATAATGGATAAAATCGCATATTTTAATGATCTGTTGGCTAGAAGCGAAGAGCTTTTCTATCATGAACTCTCCGACTGCGCTGCCTGGAAGACCGAATTCAGCGGCATCGATTTCATTCAATCCCGGAATATCCGTGGAAAAACACCGGAAGAGATCATCGAAAACTGCATCCGGGAAATAATGTCTGCCGGGCTGATCCACGATGCATCGTACTCCATTGGCGGCATGAATATCCTGCTGTACATGAAAGTCGCCGGATGCATTCACGTGCCCAAAGAGGCAAAGCTGCTCAGGGCCGGCATCAAACCGTATAATTGTCCCATTATCAATATGGTTCTGGATCAGTTGATCGAAAAACTGAAGTTTGAAACCACTTATGTCGCAGATCTTGAAGTCGATGTCGAGGGCAAATCCTGTGAAATCAAATGCGCGATTTTCCAGACAGCAGACCAGATCGGCAATGTATGCGACTGGTCCGATGAATGTCGCCTGATTGACGAGAATCAAAAATGGAAAACCGTAACATGTTAAACCGCAGTAAGATATAACTATGCCTTAGATACAAGGCATTCATATCGTGAATTGGCAAGTGTGGAGATTTGAATCAACCGGAGAGTGATCAGTACAAACCCCAACGAAAAGGAGATTGGATCATGAGAAAAAGCCGTGTATTATGTTATCTGGGCGTGTCATTGTTTGTGTGCTTGGGCCTTCTGATTTCAAACCAGCCAATCGAGGCCAAAGATGCGGTCATCAATCTGAAATTCTCGAATTATTTTCCCCCTGTCGCACAGCAATCAAAAATTTGTGAAGAATTCATCAAAGATCTGGAAGAGCGGACCGGCGGCAAAATTAAGGTTCAATACTTTCCGGGCGGATCACTGCTGAATGGCCCCGGCATGCTCAAAGGCGTTGAAAGCGGTATCACAGATATCGGTCTGGCGCACATTCAGTATAACCCCGGACGGATGCCGGTCTCGGAAGCCTGCGATCTGCCCCATGCTTTTCCCAGTGGGTGGGTGGCCAGCCACGTGGTCAATGATTTTTACTTTAAGTTTACCCCGAAAGAATGGGATAAAGTCCAGCCCCTCTTTTTCTTCGCAAATGGCCCCAGCATTCTGGTTCTGACCAAACCGGTGAAAACAATGGATGATCTGAAGGGATTGACCATCCGCGCGCCCGGGCCCATCGGGGAAGTGGTTAAGGCACTGGGCGGCTCACCCGCACCGACACCCATCGTTGAAACCTATGATGCCATGTCCAAAGGCGTGATACAGGGCGCATATGTGGCCATGGAATCACTGAAAACCTTTCGGTTTGCGGAAGTCGCCAAATATGTGACCAATGCCTGGCATGTCGGCTCCACCTATACCTTTTATGTTGTCATGAACAAACGCAGCTACAGCAGCCTGCCACCGGATGTCAAGGCTGTTTTTGATGAACTGGCCGGAGAATACTCAGAAAGACTGGCATTGCTCTGGAATGGAATCGATATTGACGGCATGCTGACTGCTAAGGAAAAGAACGTGGAATTTACGGATCTGTCAAAAGATGAATTCGACAAATGGCAGAAAACCGCCGATGTCGTTACGGTTGATTATGTCAACAAGATGAAATCCGCCGGCTTCAAAGAAGATGAAATCCAGGGATGGCTGAAATACATAGCCGAGAGAAATGACTACTGGACAAAAAAACAAATCGATTTAAAAATTCCTTCCGCTACCGGGCCCAAAGAGATGCGCCCCTTCTGAATTGCGCTGAAGAAAATGTGAATCGTCCCTGCAATTAGAAATCCCCCCTGCCATCGCTTTTCAAGGGGGGATATTCTCAATAACCATGGAACAGGCAGAGGATACCCTTGATGATGCATTCTTTCATGAAAACGATCAATTCCGTACAAAAATTCAATCATAGACTGAGTACGGCAATGGAAGCAATCGGCGTTCTGGCGCTTATCGTGACCATGGCCATCACCTTCACGGATGTTATCGGCGCCAAAGTGTTTCTGATGCCGGTTCCGGGATCGATTGACATGGTTATGATGGCGCAGATTGTCGCCATATCTTTTGGTGCGATGTCAACACTCATCGCCTGCGGTCATGTCAGTGTGGAATTTTTTCTGATGAAAATGCCGAAAACAATAAAAAAACTGATCATCTTCTTCATTGAAATGCTCTGCCTGATTCTTTTTCTGCTCATTTGCTGGCGTCTGGCTGTATATGGCTACCAGGTATATCATGAAGGAGAAGTCAGCCCGACGGCGCATATCCCGCTTTATCCGTTTGCTTTCGGCATTACGCTGGCCATGATACCGCTATGTATCGAATTTTGTGTCAACATTCTCAAGCTGTTCTTCGATAAAACGGTCCGGGTTTAGAGTTGTATCTTTACTGTCATGCTGAATAAATATGTCATTTTCTTGCCCCTATCATCACAAAGGACATTGTCATGAGCCCGGAGACCGTAGGAATTCTGTGTATCGGTTTGATGGTTTTTCTGTTTTTAATAGGCATTCCCGTTGCTTTTGCCATGATGCTGGTCGGGCTCCTTGGGTTTTTTACGCTGAGCGGCGTTGAATCCACCCTTACCCTTCTTGCATATGATATATTTGATACGTTCAGCTCGTACACCCTTTCGGTCATCCCCATGTTTATTCTGATGGGATCATTCGCCTATGCCTCAGGCATCAGCGAGCGGCTTTACAAAGCCAATCATGTCTGGGTGGGCGCAATGCGTGGCGGATTGACCATCGCGACCGTCATGGCATGCGCGGGGTTTGCAGCCATTTGTGGGTCCACCGCTGCCACGGCCGCCACCATGGGCAGAATCGCATTGCCGGAAATGAAAAAATACGGGTATGACGACAAATTGGCAACAGGTGCGGTTGCTGCTGCCGGCACCCTCGGGATCATGATTCCGCCCAGTACGATTTTCATCATTTACGGGATTTTAACCGAACAGTCCATTGGCAAACTGTTTTTATCCGGTATCATTCCGGGGCTTCTATTGATGCTGGCCTTTATAGTAACGGTGGTCCTGTTATGCGCCAGAAATCCGCATTTTGGCCCTCCCGGCCCCCGCACCACCTGGAAGGAAAAAATCCGGGCATTCTCAGGGATCGGCGAAGCAATCATCCTTTTCACATTGACGATCGGCGGGTTATTTCTGGGATGGTTCAGTCCGACACAAGCCGGTGCGATTGGTGCTGCCGGCGCCTTGATTATCGGCATCGCCAGAAGAAAAATGTCATTTTCCATGTTTTATTCATCCTGCAAAGAAGCGTTGAGAACCTCGGTCATGATCCTGTTTATCATTGCCGGTGCGACTGTTTTCGGGCATTTCATGGCCATATCCAATATTCCCTTTGCCCTTGCCAACTGGGTCGGATCACTGGCCATTCCCAAAATATTGATAATGGGGATGGTTATCTTCGTCTATTTTATCGGCGGTTTTTTTATGGACTCCATGGCACTGATCGTTGTGACCATTCCCATTTTTTTCCCATTGATTCAGCGGCTCAATTTTGATCCGATCTGGTTCGGCGTCATCATCGTCCTGATTGCAGAAATGGGTGTCATTACACCGCCGGTAGGGGTCAATGTGTTTGTCATAAAGGGTATCGCCCCGCAGATTCCGCTGGAAACCATATTCAAAGGTATTTTTCCGTTTTTGGCAGCGTTGGTGATGGTGACGGTACTTGTGGTCGTGTTTCCGCAAATAGCCACATTTTTGCCTAACCGTTTCAATATGTAAGGCGTCATGCAAAAACAGTTTGTAAGAATGAGATGATTTACCGTTCACCCAAAGCCACTGATGAAAGAGAGCTTTGTGAAAGCCATTTTGTCAAACTGATGCCAAATGGGCCAAAACAATGAGGACAAACAATGGATGCTGACAAATCTAAACAAACATTCAATAGAAGACTGGGCCGGTATCAGGCTGCGATTGCGTTGCAACCGACAGACCGTATCCCGATAGCACCAGGCACCAACAATATCGCCGAAATCTACTCCGGCAATACCAATCAGGAAACGATCTATAATCCCGAAAAATGGCTAAAGGCCGAAGAGGCATTTATCAATGCTTTTCCGGAAATCGATGTATTGCGAAATAATCGGTTCTATGGGCCCCTTTATGACGCAATCGGCTGTATGACCTACTCTATACCCGGCCGCGATCTGGCACCCAGGATCCAAATACAATTCAACGAAAAAGAGTACATGAAAAGCAATGAATATGAACGCTTCATCGCAAATCCTGGACTGTTTCTCTATGAAGTTTTTCTGCCACGGGTGCTGAGCGAATTTGCCGAGCCGGGCTCAATGCGTGCTTTCACAGCCGCCTTAAAGGGTGGAATGGCGCAGATGCAGATGGGCCAGGTTATGCGTAATCGCGGTATGGTGCTCGAACAAAAACTCGGGATGCCACAGCCCATGACGGGTGTTTTCCTCGCACCTCTTGACGTCCTTGGGGACGCCATGAGAGGTCTCAACGGAATCATGATGGACCTTTTCCGCCAGCCGGGGAAAGTAATAGAGGCCTGTGACGTGATAGTTCATGAAATCTCAAACTTTGCCCTTTCCACCGCAGATCCATTCAAACGTTATCCTATATTCGTTCCAACCCACAAAGCGATGTTCATGTCGCCTGACCAGTTTGACAAGTTTTACTGGCCATCGTTCAAAAAAACCCTGGAGATCCTGATTGACGCAGGCTACACGGTACGGGCCTACCTGGAGGGCAATTGGGATGCTCACCTGCACAGGTTGCGGGAATTACCCAAGGGGAAGGTGCTTTGTGATATCGATAATCCGGGAAATATCTACAAAGCAAAAGAAATACTCGGCGGTTACCAGTGTATCTCCGGTGGCGTCGATAACGCTGACCTCATTCTAGGGGCACCTCAAAAAGTGAGGGAATCGGTGAAACACCTGTGTGAGACTGTCGGTCGAGACGGTGGCTATATCATTTCCGGTGGATGCTGCTTTCCGTATGACACCAAGCCGGAAAATCTCCGGGCCTTGATTGATGCTGTGCTCGAGTTTGGGGTCTACGATTCAACAATAGTCAACAGCCCACGGGAATTAAATACGGAAAAAGCAGATGTACCTGCACTGAAGCCGCAGACGTTAACAACCCCATGGGAAGTGAAGAACAAGGAACTGGGCGGCGTCAAGGGAGATGAAATGCTGATACAGAAACCATGGGAACAGCTGGAGGCCATGGCCTATAACTGGATGTGGCAGTGGGTATTCTAAGATCACATGTCATCAAAAATCAAAGGTGAATATCATGGAGGAATTAACTGAAGCTTTAAGAGATCTCGAGGAAGAGAAAGTATATAGCCTCGTTGAAAAGTATGTAGAGGAACAAAAGCCCGTTCTGCAAATCATTGATGCTCTGAACGAGGGAATGGTGGCAGTCGGTGAGTTGTTTTCCGAAAACACCTACTTTATCAGCCAGCTCATGTTTTCAGCGGAAATTCTGAAAGGCGTTATGGTCAAGCTTGACCCGCTACTTCAGGGAGAAGCAAACCAGGATTCCAAAAAGAAGGTTGTACTGGGAACGGTAAAAGGCGATATCCACGATATCGGAAAAAACATTGTCGCCACCCTCATGCGGGGCTCAGGCTTTGAGGTCATCGATCTTGGTGTCGACGTCCCTTGCGAAAAATTTATTGAAGCCGTCAAAGAGAGCGGGGCCTCTGTTCTTGCTTTAAGTGCCCTGCTGAACTTTACCTATCTGGAAATGAAGACGGTTGTTGAAGCCCTTGAGAAAGAAGGTTTGAGAGAGAAGGTCAAGACCATTATTGGCGGTGCACCGGTCAACGAGCAGGTGAGAGCATTCTGCGGTGCGGATTACGTTGCATCCGATGCTGTCCATGGTGTGAACATCTGCAAAGAAATCTACGCTTAAACACTGAGAACGTCAACAGAAGACTAGTACGATAAGGAACCGCGAATGATTATAATCGGCGAAAAAATTAACTCCTCACGCAAATCGATTCGTCGGGCTGTGGAGGCAAGAGATCAAGATTCGATCGCCCAGGAAGCGGTGAAACAGGCAGAGGCCGGAGCGAACTATCTAGATGTAAATTGCGGGACTCTTGATCCAAACGAAGAGCCCGAAGTGCTGGCATGGATGGTAAAGATTGTCCAGGAGGCAACAAGTCTTCCTGTTTGTATCGACAGTCCGAATCCAAAGGCGTTGGCAGCAGGTCTGGCAGTACATAAGGGTGAAGCAATGATTAACTCGATCAGTGGTGAAAGTGATCGATTCAATAAGATACTCGCCCTTGCCAAGCAATACAATGCCCGTCTCGTTGCCCTGTGTCTTGATGACAACGGCATCCCCACGGAAAAAGAGAAGGCGATTGCAGTCGGGGAAAAACTTGTCTCAAGCATCATTGAGGGGGATATTCCTCTAGATAGAATATATCTTGACCCGCTGGTTAGAACCCTGGCCACCGGCCCGAATGCGGTTCTGGATTCACTGGCTATCATCACAGCTCTGGGTAAAAAATTTGCAGGACTCCATTTCATATCCGGGCTGAGCAATGTTTCCTATGGTTTGCCGGAACGACGCCATCTTAATCGTGCCTATGTGGTAATGAGCATAGCGGCCGGTCTTGATGCTGTAATCATGGACCCGACCGATGCTTGCATGAACGCCTTGATTATCGCCTCTGAATCGTTGGTAAACAAGGACAGGTTTTGCATGAAGTACATCAAAGCCAGCAAAGCCGGCAAGTTGCAAATTTAAATTTTTAACGGGCAATTCCCATGTGCGAACTCGGGCGTCACTGTTCGCGCTGTATTAACAGGATGTGCCCATTTCAAAACGGTGAAGAACCCGGAAAAACCCGGTAGTTGATTTCAAGCGCATGACTGGATGGGTATGTGAGAAATGTCATAAACTGGAATGAGTTACTCGAAGGCTTGAAAGCCGGTTCTTCCCTGGCGATGGCCCGCATGATCACTGGGGTTGAGAACCGGAAACCGGGCTGGCTAGATGCCATGAAATGTATTTCACGAAATACGGGCCATGCAAAAACCGTGGGAATTACCGGATTTCCGGGCTCCGGAAAAAGTACCGTTACCGGCCAGATTGTTCGTGAACTGGTAAAAAGGGGGAAAACAGTCGGCGTAATCGCTGTGGACCCCTCAAGCCCTTTTACCGGTGGCGCGTTCCTGGGGGATCGAATCCGCATGAACGATCTCACCTGCATGGACGGCGTGTTCATCCGTTCCATGGCTTCCAGGGGGGGGATCGGAGGGCTCAATCAGGCAACCCGTGATGTGATCCGGATTATGGATGCGTTTGGCAAAGACTACATCCTTGTCGAGACGGTCGGTGCGGGGCAGGATGAGATCGATATCGCCAGAGTGGTACAGACCGTTTTGTTGGTATGTGCTCCCGGCCAGGGAGATCTCATTCAATATTTAAAATCTGGAATCATGGAGATTGCCGATATTTATATTGTGAACAAATCGGATCTGATCGAATCAAACCACGTGCTCAGAAATCTTCAGGCAGCGCTGATATCCGATGACAATCCGGATGGCTCCGCTTTGTCGATCTTAAAAACCAGCGCCACCATGGGAGAAGGATTTATCCCCCTGGTTGACCGACTGGAGCAGACGATCGGTTCATCTGAAGAATCGATTGCCAGACAGCAGAAACTGGCCATGGATGAACTGATCGATCTTATGGGAAACCGGATCCTCGAATGGTTCCAAACCGAATGGCTGACAGATGAAAAACGGGTCGAAATCCGCAATGCAATGATGTCTTATCGAAATGATCCTTATTCGCTGGTCGATGAAATTCTTGCCAATGCGTTGCCGAAAATGGTTCCACCCAATCCCTTTTGATCGTCAGATATACGCTTTCTGCGTTTGAATCCTATCGAAAGCCCATGACACATACCGGCGGCTGTTATTTTCTGCAGCTTGACAAAATCCGGTAAACAATTAATTTTTTAATTAAATCGGTTTCGGTACAGCCTGAACAATTAAGGACATCATAAAATACAATGGAAAATGAATCTGAGGCAGGAAAGGGTGCTAAGATAAAGAAGGATTCCAATACACTTATCGAGGACGCATACCGACAAATCAAACAGTTGATTTTTGATCAAAAGCTAGTTCCTGGCCAAAGACTGGTTTACGATGATTTGGCCGGAATGCTGAAAATGTCCAGAACTCCTGTTATCAATGCCCTGAATCGACTGGAGCAGCAGGGTTTGGTAGTTTCTGAATCCCGCCGGGGATTTTATGTCCGGCGTATGGACCTTGGAGAAGCATGGGATGCGTTCGGGGTTCGGGATGCGTTGGAAACATATGCCGTGGAGCAGGCTATCCTGAAAGCCAGTGAAGCGGATTATCAAAAACTGGAAGAAAAGATTCTCGAATTTGAGAATTATAAACCACCCTATTACAACAGGAAAAAAATATTTCTGGATGCAGCCATTCATATTCAGATCGCTGAAATGTCCAGAAACAAAATTCTTAAATGGCATTTGAAAATGAATCTGGAGCACATCTACCTGCGGGCAAAGCTTGACAACTATGATTTGGAAAGAATCGATAATTTTAATGCAGACCACCATCTGCTCCTGAAGAAAATGAGGAACAAGGACATCATGGGCAGTGTCGAGACCATCCGAAAACACATTCAGACAGCCAGAACCAATGTCATGGCATGCCTGTCCGACAGTGAGCTGAAATCCGGGAATTTTGAGCTGTAATGAAGCATTTAGGGCTCATCTGACGATTGTAAGAATGCAGAGGAGCATTCGATGTTAATGAAATATTGGGTAAATGCCATCAAGCGGATGCTGAACCAGGGCGACTGCCTGATGGTGGCGCTGGTTCTGGATCAGGAGGGTTCGACACCCCGAACCACAGGCGCACGCATGATTCTGGGGCCGGATACGACCATCGGAACCATCGGCGGTGGACGGATCGAAGCCAGTATCCTCCAGACGGCCCGTGAAATGCTGGGAAAGCCTGGGGCCGTGGTGTGTTCCTTTGATTTGACGGCAGAAATCGTTGATGGCATGGACATGATCTGCGGCGGACGTATGGACATTCTGATCGAGTCCCTCCTTCCGAATTCAGAATTGGATTCATTTTATTCGCAGTTGCTGGAGATGTTGAATCGTCGCCAGGATGGATTTCTCGTCACGGAAATATTAGAATCCGCTTCGCCTTTTTGCGAGATCCGCCGTTGGATTCATGGACCGGCCGATCTGATCATCGGCACGAAGTCCGAATCAAATTATATTCAATCCATACTTTTTTCAGCGCCAAAGAATCTGCCCGCATCGATGGTTTGCACAGACACAGGCAGACGGTTTCTGATCGAAGCCATCGGACCGCCTGAAACGGTTTATCTTTTCGGCGCGGGCCACGTCAGCCTTCAAACCGCAATCCTGTCTAAAATGCTTGGATTTGAAACCGTGGTCCTGGATGACAGAGCGGAGTTTGCCAATAACGATCGATTCCCGGATGCGCAGGTACGGGTCCTCCCTTCTTTCGATCGCGCATTTGAGGAGCTGATCATTGATCAGAAGAGTTACATCATCATTCTGACCCGCGGTCATTTTCACGATAAAACGGTTCTCGTTCAAGCGCTTCAAACCCCTGCCAGGTATATCGGCATGATCGGATCCCGGAAAAAACGCGATGCCATTTATCGGTCACTTGAAGCAGCCGGGTTTTCAGATTCCGATTTCAAGCGGGTGTCCTGCCCGATCGGTCTATCCATAAACGCTCAGACCCCGGAGGAAATCGCGGTAAGCATCTGTGCGGAGTTGGTTCAGATTCGTCACGTGAAATAGCCAATGTCAGACGCCAGACCCTGCGAGATATACTGGCTGCATTTAAACCCGGAACCATTGTTTACCCGACTTTTCAACGGAAACGCGGACATCCGCCGCTAATCGACGCAGGATTTTTGAACGACCTCGTCTTCTGGAACGGTCAGGGCGGATTAAGATGCTTTTTATCCGGATATGAAGACCGGGCGATCGCGGTTCCGGTTGCGGAACGGTTTATCCTGAAAGACATCGATGAACCGGAAGACTATCGACGGGCTGAAAACGGCATAGACCGGTATGATATCCCGTCTGCCGATGAGTGCAGTGAGCTGATGGCCAGCCGCCTGAATGTGCCCCATCAGATACTGGCCCACTGCCGGACAGTCGCCGCCCTGGCCGAATCCATCGGCAAGGCGCTGATGGACGGAGGCTGTCCTCTTGATATCGAACGCATTGTTTGTGCTGCGCTGGTTCATGATCTGGCAAGGGAACTTCCCGATCCTGCCAGGATCGGGGCAGCACGCGAAACCATTTGCAGAAGGATGGCTCAAGCGACAGCATCCCGAAAGCGCATCGAATCGCTGATCGGCCGTGACGTGTTGTCGTTGATCGAAACCAAGTGTTTATTCTGCTGACAATGCGTTTAAAAAAATGGAGCATGCGCTTGATACTATATTTGCTGAGACATGGTTGTATTGAACCATTCGGTCAAAAAAGTTTCGTGGGACAAATCAATGTAAAGCTTTCCCAGAAAGGTTTGCAACAGGCTGAATTCTGGGCAAAAGCGCTATCTGAAGTCCCCTGCGGCGCAATATGGTCAAGTGATCTGGATCGAGCCCTGAAAACGGCTGAAATCATCGCCACGTTTACCCATGCACCGCTTTTTCCCGTAAGGGAGTTGCGAGAAATCAGCCTTGGGAAATGGGAAGGGCTTCCCATGGCGGCCATACAGCGACGGTTTCCGAATCTGTGGGAGGATCGTGGGGCAAACATGGACCGTTTCCGACCACCGGGCGGTGAGAATTTTTTGGATCTGCAAGCCCGGGTACTTTCTTTTTTTCACCAGCGCATTTTGACCCAGGCATCCGGAAATGTACTGATTGTGACCCATGCGGGCGTTATCCGCGTTCTGCTGTGCCAGGTGCTTCGCATGCCCCTTTCAAATCTCTTCAACATTCCGACAAATTACGCCGGACTGACTGTCATGGATTTCACGGACAATAAATTTCGGGTTCTAACCAGCGATCATACGCCGGAAAATGTTTGCAAACCTTTTTCATTCCTGCATCGTGAAGACTGTATTTTAACACAGTCTTCTCCCGAATAGACAGGAAGGATAGACAGTTGGCCTCCGCATCGTCTCCCGCTGATCTTCGATTATGCATACCCGGTTAGCTAGGCTCAAAATCAAAATAACCACTTTTGGGCTATATTCCTGTGGTTATTTTTAGTGAATAATTGTATACTTTGCCGCAACAGATCATTTTGATGCTTTTGATCAAGGTGACATGTCTTCCTGCGAAATACAAATCAAACCCGTTCATAAGGAATGCCACTGAATGACCGGACAGTCTCAACTTAAATCAGACCCAGGATGCTTTGAAAGCCTGCGAGGAACGGTTTCGTCTGATATATGAAAAAGCCCCGGTACCATATCTGACGCTGGATGGAAACGGATGTATTCTGTCGGTTAACCCGGCATGGGAGAGCCTTCTGGGTTACTTGAAAGCAGAGGTGATGGGTGCATCTTTTTATGATATGCTGCCACCTTCAGATGCGGAAAGGCTCCGCTCCTATTTTTCGTCCATCGACTCCCCAGAGAAAATCCATGATCTTGAACTGAATGTGCGCAGAAAAGATGGATCTATTGCCCGTGTTTTGTTTAACAGCTTTCAGGAAACTGATATCCGTAACAACACCCAATCAACGTTTTGTATCCTGTACGATGTAACTGAAAAATCAAAAACCCGGGAAAGTTTTATAAAAGCTCAGCAACTTGAATTCACAGCCACCCTTGCCGGCGGCATTGCTCACGATTTCAACAATCTGTTGATGTCCATCATGGGAAACATTTCTCTGGCCCAGCTTTTTCTCAACCCTGAAGACAAAGCCAACAAGATTCTTGAAAAGGCTGAATCCACCTGTAATCAGGGCAAAGAGCTTACCCAACAATTCATCATCCTGTCTAAATGCGGGTATCCTTCAAAAAGAACCTCTTCAATCCTTAAACTGCTCAAGGAGTCCTCGGTTATTGGCGTCCCGAATCCAAAGGTTGATGTTGTCCTTGATTTGCCCGATGACATCTGGAAGATTGAAGTGGATGAGGATCAGATACGATATGCCCTCTCCCATTTGATGACAAATGCGGTTGAAGCCATGCCTGGCGGGGGAAAAGTTCTTGTAAAGATCAGAAACATTGTCGCTTCCAGCGATCAGCCTCATTCCGCTCACCCGATTTCTTCGGGCCAGTACCTGCACTTAATGATCCAGGACCATGGCCAGGGAATTTCTTCCGAACATCTCCCCCGGATATTTGATCCCTATTACACCACCAAGGAACTGGGGCCTAAAAAAGGCATGGGACTGGGACTGACCACCGTATATTCCATCATTCACAAGCATGATGGCTTTATTTTCATCGAATCCGAAGTCAATCAGGGCACAACCGTGGATATCTACCTTCCGGCGGATCCGGATATTGACGACCAAGCATGATTTCTCCCGGATAAGCTTCAGTCTCTATCCTTTATCCTATCTATCCGACGGCGGCACGCCGAATCGGAGCCATTTGAACTGACTCTGAACCTCTTTGGAAATGGAATTGCCGATTCTTGCCATGAAAATATTTTCCGGTTTCAGGCAGATATTGGGCTCATTGGTCTGAAATTCCTGAAACCCGAATGGCCCGAACAGGCGGATGAGCATGGTGCGATATTCCTGGGCGGTTTTAAGCGCGCCGTCCAGATCCCAGGTCCAGGAATATCCCACCATATAGGCGATCATGTCTTCAATCCGGGGATGATTCAGCAGCAGTTGAACAATGCCGCGGGCAATTCCCGTGGATCGCCAGTCCCTGCAGACCTCAATGGCCTTGATCTCGATCATGATTCCCGGACCCAGTTCGGCCCACCGTTCCTCCGGCTCCGGCTGAACCAGGACGCCGAACCCGATGATGTGCTGATAGTCGATCAAAGCCAGGACGACATTGGCATCCGGCATTCCGGCGATTTTTTCAAGCGTCTCTTTCCGGGTATAAAGGGATTTGTAATGGGGATGAATTCCGAACTGACGTCGAAACTGCACATCCGAATTTCATCGCTGCTGCAGAACGACCGGATCAGAATCCTTCCGACAGGCGTTTCCCAAACGATTGATGTTGACGCTGCTTCACCCATTCATCCACACCCCGCACGCACAGATACACACTCAAAAATCCCCCCAATTCTTGTGCAGCCGCTTGGTCATAATGACCAGATTGTGAAAATTGCCGCAGGAATCCTTGACATAATTCTTTAATTCGCCCCGTTCAAAAAAGTCCATTTTATGCGCAGCCTCGATGGCCGGGTCTTCAACCCCGACAACAAGATCGGCCCGAAGCTCTTCAAGGCCCTTGTCCATGCCCAGTTGAATCAGATCCAGAAGCATCCAGGTTCCCAGGCGGATATGGCGGTATTGCGGCAGAATCATCACCCGAAATCGCCCCACATGGCGGGTACAGCCGAAAGCCCGAAGGTGAAGACTGGCATGTCCCACGATTTTGTCTTCCGTCACCGCAACAATGGAAAACACCGTTGCGGAATCGATGCCATCGACCCACTTTCGAATCACTTTCGAATCCAGGACATCGTATCGCATAAACCATCGATCCGAATCCGGCAGTTCTGCATAGAACCGGCTCAGCAGGGCCTCATCCTGTTTTTCCAGCGGACGAATGACAGCTTCCTTTCCTTCTTTCAGAACAACTTCCTTGGGATATCTCACGGAATGAATCCTCCCTCAATATTTTGATTTTTTACGAATACATTATTTTTCGCGTTTCTGTAAAACCTGGCCAGTTTTTCTGGTGCTATGCCACAATGATATCCTGTAATTACCAACTGATTGATCAGCGTGGTTCGAAGCGCGCCAAGCGCAAGCCACCTTCGGCCCGAGGTCAGGGCTTCTGCGTCCGCGATCACGATGCGCCCCCTGCGCCTCAGCCTTCGAATAAATTCGTAATCTTCCATGATCGGCAAGGGTTTGTAGCCGCCCATCTCGATAAATCTCTGCCTGCAAATGAAAATGGCCTGGTCGCCGTATGGCATTTGAAGATAGCGTGCACGTAAATTGGTCATCCATTCGACCAGCCTGCGGCCCGAAAACGGCTGAGCGATACCAAAACGAAATGCGCCGGCGACAGCCGAATCATTCAGTATTCTTCGAATGTGTTTCGAGTAGCCGTCCGGAAGCCGGGTGTCCGCATGCAGAAAAAGAAGATGGTTGCCCCGGGAAATCCTGGCTCCGGCATTCATCTGAACCGCTCTGCCCCGTGGCGACTGAACAACAGTTGCTCCTGCTTTGGAAGCGATTTGAACCGTCTCATCCCTGCTGCCGCCGTCGACAACAATGACCTCGAGCGGAAGCCCTTTGCGGGCGCTGTGAATGGCCGCCTGAATCCGGGCGGACTCGTTCAGCGCCGGAATGATGATGGAAAGGGAGTTAGTACGGCTGCTCCGTGCTTTTTGAGTCGCTTTCCCAGACATGCAGATCCTCCGGCGTGTCCACGTCACTCAGTTGCTCAAGCAGCACGCAGGAAGCTTCCAGAGATGAAAGCACTTTGCGTGTCACTTCCAGAACGTTCTGCGTTCCCCACGGAATATCCTGAAAAACATTCGAAACCCGTTGCTTCAGGCCGACGAGATAATAACCGCCGTCGGAAGCAGGCCCCAAGACCACAGGATGGTGATCCAGGGCATGAAACGCCGCTTTAAGGATATCGGACGTCAACTCGGGACAGTCCGAACCCATAACGACAATGCGATTGCATCCCTGATCGAACCCGGCCTTAAAGGCATTATCCATCCTATCGCCAAGGTCCAGGCCGGTCTGCACGGCATATTCAAAGTCATTACCCAGCCACTGCCGCATTTTGGAATCATCGCAGCCGGCATACCGTATTTCAATGGCAATGCCGGTCGAAGCCCTCAGATCGCGTGCCACGCTAACGGCCAGTTCCGCCATCTGTCTGTGAAGTTCCGCGGCGCCATTGGCGCCAAGCGCGCTAATCAGCCGTGTCTTTGTGGTTCCGGGCTCCGGGTAGCGGGTAAAGATGATCAGCTTTTTCTGATGCGTCATCGAGGTTGCCATCGTGTTATGATTATTTCACGGAGAAATGCGTGAAGACAAGGCTTTTCTTGCCAGGCGCGTGACAAAAACCGTAACCACAACCGTCGCCAAGAGACCGATCCCGTATAGAACCCACTCTGCCGTTGTGCGCGTGCGTCCGCCGGCGCCCAGGCTGGCCAGGTCGCCGGCCAGCGACCCGATGTACACATACATCATGGTTCCGGGTATCATGCCAAGCCATGAAGCAAAAAAATAGTGCTTGAGGCTGACCTGTGTCAATCCAAAAGCGTAGTTGAGGAGGTTAAAGGGAAAAACCGGGGAAAGTCGGGTCAGAAAAACGATCTTCCAGCCCTCCCTTGCCACGGCCTCATCAATTGCCTTGAATTTTTCGTTGCCGGCAATCCGCCTGGCCACCCAATCCCGGGTCAGATAGCGCCCGACCAGAAAGGCGCAGGTCGCACCCAGCGTTGCCCCGGTCAAAACCGCAAAGAATCCCTGAACCACCCCGAACACCGCACCGGCTCCCAATGTCAGGATAGACCGCTGGAAGAAGCAGGACACAGGCCAGGATATAGAGGCCAATAAAGATGATCGGACCCAGCGGGCCAAGACCGGAAATCCATTCCAGCGCATCGCGAAAAACCTGCTGAAGATTAAAAGTCCTTCCTGCAACGACAAGAACGCCGATGATCACCGTGACAAGTATCGCCTTAATAATTGTCCCCCCACGGCCTGCCTGTGTCTGTGAATTCACTTTTTCGTTCATTTTACAGCCTGTATTTCGTTTAAAGGCCATCATTTTCAGGGCCAGATTCCCGTTAAACGCTTCTCCGATTTGCAGCGTCATTTCCTCATTACCGATCCTGCCCCCTTATTCTGTAATCCAAATTTAATTGACACACAATACCATTCTTCATATAGTTACCCTGATTGTGGTTTACACCTTCGTGATCTTCCTGCTGGCCTCGGTCATGTTTTTTGCGCATGCAATCAAAAAAGAAGCCGCGCTGATACTTAAGGGCGCCCCCGAGATCATGGTTCAGAGACTCGTTGCAGGCAGGCAGGGCTATATTCCGTAAAGCTACATCGATGCCATCAGACAGATCAAAGGTGTGCAATCGGTTACGCCGCGCCTGTGGGGCTAATACTACGACGGCCAAAGCGTGGCCAATTATACCCTGATGGTGAATACGGATTTAAAAGACCAGCCGGGAGAGATCATCATCGGTAAGGGAGTAACACTTCGGAGGGCAGAATCACACTGAAGGAAAGGGCGTTCGATCTTCTCGAGTTGCTTAAACTTACGCACAAAGTTTTTTCGAAAGTGGAATGGCTTTCGGGCGAAGAGGCCCAGAGCATCGCCATTGCCTCGGATGTCATCGACCGGATTGTCGACATGCGAGGTGGGGTGGTCTTCTCCGGAAGCATCCCATGATGTTTCATCCCGGCATTCTGGCGCTTCTTCTGGGTTCGGTTCTGACAACATCCATGCTGTGTCGGCGCCATGTGCGAGCCAGGAAGCTTCAAGATCTAAGGCTTCAGGGCCACCTTACCTTTTCGAAAAATCAACAGTCTTTGCGAAGTTCTTCCGCTCACCCAAAGAAGATTTGCCTTGATATCGATTCTGTCCTATGCAGCTTTCATGATGATATCCGGATACGGCATTTTTTTTCACACCTGAGTCTTGCTGCTTACTAATTCCATGCGCTCGTCCGATTTGCCGCCCTCGACGGCGCTACCCTGTGGAATGAACTTGAGAATATATTAGCCATCCTGTATAGTGCGGTTCATTTATTTTTCTCTCGAATGAAAGCTAATATAATGCAGAGTCATCCAGATTCATCATCTGATCAGTCCCGCACCACGCTTAGAAGAAGAATCCTGTCCCTGAAAGGCCTATTAATCGGCCTCATTGCAGGGCTGACTGCCGTCGGTTTTCGTCTCAGCCTGGAATATGCCGAGAAACTGCGCAATACATTTTTCGCCTTTGCAAAATCCCATGAAATCTATTATTGGCTTATGCCTGCGATACTCTTTGCCTTGTCAATTGCTTTGGTTGTGTTTATTACGTCGAAATTCGCACCGGATGCGGGCGGTAGCGGCATTCCAAACCTGAAGGGATATCTGGAAGGACTTTTTCCACTCCGTGCCTGGCGCATCCTCTTTGTAAAATTCATCGGAGGCGTCATCGGCATCGGCAGTGGACTGGCCCTGGGCAGAGAAGGGCCAACCGTTCAAATGGGAGCGGCCATTGCAAAAATTTTTGGAGATTTTCTTGCCCCGAACCGGGTTGAACGAAAGATATTGATTTCAGCAGGAGCCGGCGCCGGCCTGGCAGCCGCCTTTAACGCGCCCCTGGCCGGGGTGTTTTTTGTAATGGAAGAATTACAGCACAGCTTCAATCGTATTGTCCTGGTAACCGCCTTTGTCGCGTGCGTGACCGCCGATATCGTTTGCCGTTTAATCATGGGCCACCTTCCTGTTTTTCACATCACCATAACCAGTTATCCGCAACTCAGCATGTTCCCGTTTTTTATATTGCTGGGGCTTTTTCTGGGTTATCTTGGCCTTTTGTTCAACAAATCCCTGCTTGGCGCATCCGACTACTTCCAGCGCTTCACACTTTTTAGAAAAATCCAGATAGCTTTCTGCATTGGCATCGGTTTAGGACTGGTGGGGCTGATGCTTCCCGAATCTCTGGGAACCGGAACGGATCTGACTGAAAAAGTTCTGAGAAACACGGTTGCGCCCCCTCAGCTCCTGCTGTATTTTATCCTGAGATTTATCCTGACCATGGTCAGCTACAGTACGGGAGCCCCCGGTGGCATCTTTGCTCCCCTGCTGCTGCTTGGCGCATTGACAGGCTCGTTTTTCGGGTATGTCGTGCTTGCCATTTATCCGAATGCTGCTTTTGATTTCTCTGTTTGGGTGGTTCTGGGAATGGCGGGATATTTTTCGGCGATTGTCCGCGCACCCATCACCGGAACCATTCTGATACTGGAAATGACAGGCGCCTACGATCTGTTGTTGCCGCTGATGATCGTCTCAATCATTTCCTACAGCATTCCCGAGTATTTTAAAGACAAACCCGTCTATGAAGCACTGCTGCAGATAGATTTACGCCGAAAATCAATGAAGAAAAAAGAGGCGGAACCCTGAAAATAACCTGCCATTTATCGCCTCGGGTATCTGGTGTATTGGAAAAGCACAGGAAAACCGACCAGCCCGTTTTCGAACAGCCCGCAGCGTCACGGTGATCATCCCGACATTTAATGAAGAAACGAATATTAAAGACTGCATCCACTCCATTAAGAAAGCTGGAGAACCTACTGAAATCATAGTGGTTGACGGCGGTTCATCAGATCGAACCTGCGAAATCGTAAAATCGCTTTCCAAAGTCAGGCTTTATTCTTCTTTTCCCGGAAGGGGGATACAAATCGCAAAAGGCCTCGGCCATGCACAGCATGACGTGGTCATGGTGCTCCATGCAGATTCCCGGCTTCTGCCAGATGCGATTTCCCGCCTGCTCGCAGCGCTGCAAACCCATCAGGGGGCAGTCGGCGGCAGTTTCGGCGCCATTTATGATGATCTAAGGATCAGGATGCGTTTGATGGAGACGCTGAACAAATTCCGGGCTGTTGTTTCAGGCATTTCCTTTGGGGATCAGGCCCAGTTTTTCAGGCGAGAAATGTTCCTGGGCAGGTTTCCGGCCATAAAACTGATGGAAGACATCGAAATGTCCCTGCGCATGAAAGAAGCCGGCGCGCTTATCTTCATCCCCCGCGGTGTGATCTCCTCCAGCAGAATGTGGCGACATGCCGGATATGCTTCCAATTTTCGAAAAGTTATCTATTTGACAGCGATTTATCTGATCAAGAGAAGACTCGGACAGCTTTCCAATGACTGCAGTGATTTTTACGAGCAGTATTACGGCAATAAAACAAGCAGATAAAGCCACCAGCACGCTTTGGTCCGCTTTCCTGGCTTCCTCTCAAGCGGGGGTCATCAGCTCTCCCTGGCAGGATGACCCTGCACCGGCCGTACAGGCAAAACAATGATTCAGAATCATGATTTCCCGGCTCGCCAGCTTATCAAAATCAAAATCACGGATATGCTTCGGCGCGCCGCTGTTCACGGACAGATCCAGCATCTGGTTAAAATCGCAATCAAAAAGGCGTCCGTCCCATCCCACAGAAAGCGTGGTCCGGCACATGACATTCTGAACCGCAGCAGGATTGAAGGCGTGCCTTAAGGTAGACATATAATCAACGAAATTGTCGCTGTTGACCAGATATTCCAGATAACGACCCACCGGGCAGTTCGTCAGACAGTATAAATGGTTGAACTCGATTCCATAATCTTGCCGAAGTCGAGACCGGTACTCGTGCTCCAGGGATGCCTGGGCGGCAGGCAGGTAGGCGCCGGAGGGGTTGTGCGCAAGGCTCAGGATCAGTCCGCTTCCCGGAATGCCATACCCTCTCTGGTTCAACTCGCGGATGGAGGCAATGGCCTGAAGAAATGTACTCTTCCCGCGCTGGCGTTCGGCGCGATCCAAACGGTAGTCCGGCACGGAGCCCACGACTTCAATGCCCAATCGGGGATAGAGATCCAGATAAAACGCGTATTTCGAATCCTGGAGAATGACAAGGTTGCTTCTGACAATGACCCGGCGATTGGCCTGGACGGCATGTTCGAGAAACCAGGGAAGATCCGGGTGAAGCTCCGGCGCACCCCCGGTGATGTCAATAGTTCCGATAGAGTGCGCATCGGCTGCCAGAAGACAGAGCTCAAGGGTTTTCCGGTCCATGCTTTCATTTCTGTCCGGGCCGGCCTCCACATGACAGTGCCTGCAACTGAGATTGCATTGCCGGGTGATGTTGATCTGAAGAATCTCGATCCCGGCCGCGCGCAAAGAACAAATACCCGATCCCCGGATAACGGCGGAAAACGATTCTTCGCTGCATTTACCAGATAAGAGCGCCATCTGACTTAACATCGGCATCACATTCCTTTTTTCCGGATGATTTTACGGATCTGGGTCGCGTGAGCCAGAACATCGCCGGCCACCATGGCGGCACCCACGTGAACGGCTTCCATCATTTCATCATTGTCCACCCCCAGCGAGAGGCATTTGTTGGTGTAAGCGTCGATGCAGTAAGGACAATGCCGCACAGTTGCAACAACCAGTGCGATCAGGGCCTTTTCCCGCTCCGTCAATTTGCCGGGGCCAGTGGCTTGGGCATAATAATCAAAGAATTTTTTCGCTTCATCAGGTGCAAACTCACCAATATTCGGAAAGTCGGCCAGATCCTTGGGTTCATAATAAGATTGCGTCATTTTTCCTCATCCTCGGTTTATGTTGTTATATTGACCTGTCCACGAATAAAGGCGACAAAGTTGCCCAGCCCTGTTCCATAAACAAATATGGCTGATCCGTTCACTGCCGCTGTCAATTAACACCGCAGCCAAGCCATCAACATTGAAATAAATTTCTTGGCTATTGGCGTCAGCCGCCTGCGATTGTAAGCGTCGGCAACCTGCCGGATCGCTTCGGCCTGGGTTGGATAGGGGTGGATGGTACCGGCAATGTGCTTGAGACCCAGACCGTTTGTCATGGCCAGCGTAATCTCGGATATCATATCTCCGGCATTGGATGCAACAATCGTTGCGCCGATGATCTTGTCCGTACCTTTACGAACATGCACGCGCACCAAGCCGTTGGTACGGCTTTCAAGGATCGATCGGTCGACGTCCCTGAATTCACGGGTGAATGACTCAATCTTAATCCCCTGGTCCTTGGCCTGATTTTCATATAGCCCGACATGGGCGATTTCGGGCTCCGTGTAGGTGCACCAGGGAATGGTCAGCGCACTGGCCATGGACCGGCCGAGGAACAGGGCGTTTCGAATCACGATGCGGGCCATGAAGTCGGCTGCATGGGTGAATTGATATGGGGAGCAGATGTCTCCTGCTGCGTAAATGTTGGGAATGGATGTTTGAAGCCGATCATTCACCTGGACGCCTTTTTTCGTGTAGATGCACGCCCGCCTGTTCCAAACCAAGGTTCTCGACATTGGGAGAGCGCCCCACTGCAACCAGAATCTGGTCAACCATCAGATCATAACCTTTGCCATGGGATTCAACAACCATGCGGACTCCACCCCCATCGGCCCTGGACAGTTTCAGCCCTTTCCCGCAGCAAAGAAGCTTGACACCATCCTTCACCATGGCGTCGAGAACCAGGGCCGAGGCATCACCGTCTTCCCTGGGCAGGATGCCATGAACGGTTTCCAGCAGAAAAACTTCCGATCCGAAACGGGCAAAAGCCTGGGCCATTTCGCAGCCGATTGGCCCGGCGCCGATGACGGCAAGGCGACTGGGAAGCTCTGTCAGGGAAAACAGGGTTTCATTGGTCAGATACGAGACTTCGTCCAGTCCAGAAATGGGTGGCGCCGAAGCCCGTGCACCTGTTGCGATAACCGCTTTTTTAAAATTCAGTTTCTTGCCGCCGACCTCGACCGTGTGGGAATCGATAAACCGCCCTTCCCCGATAAAAACATCAATTCCCAGATCGCGGAATCGTTTGGCAGAGTCGTTCGGGGCAATCGAAGTCCGCAGCCTGCGCATCCGCGCCATGACGTGAGCAAAGTCAACCCGAACGCCATCCGGAACACTTACGCCATACTGCTCCGGCATCCCGCACGGCAGCGGCAGCCCGAGATGCGCTGATTAATGCCTTGGACGGCACACAGCCGACATTCAGGCAGTCGCCTCCCATAAGGTTTCGCTCGATCAGTGCGACTTTAGCGCCCAGCCCTGCCGCCCCGGCCGCGCTCACAAGTCCAGCGGTTCCAGCTCCAATAACAACGAGGTTATATGTGTGAAGCCGGCTTCGGATTTGTCCAGTCTGGCGGATGAACCAGTGCCGCCAGCTCCTGATTATATCTGTCCCACGGACTGACGATGGGTGTGCTTGTGTCTTTGTACATCGGCCTTCCTTTACTTCATCAACCGGCGGTAATTGAAAAAAAACAATTCAAACAACTACTCCGTGATGATATTCACTACACACGGCATCAAGCCTGGCTCATGGGTACAAGAAGCAGGATACCGGCCAGCCGAAGCGCCTTGTCCGTTTCAGTAAGACACCGTTCTTTCACGGCTTTTAGAATTTTTCCAGCCGTCGTTTCCTGCCAGAACCAGTTATTGAACTCACCGCTTTGAGGTACGGTTGCGCCCGGCTTGGCAATCACAGCTTCAAAATAAAATGCCTTCAAGTCCTGGGCAGCCAGACGAAGGGCCACCGGAAAAGGAAGCCTCATAACAGGAGCCTGGAGGTATCCGGCCCAGAAGATAGCCGATAAAAAGCTCCGATGCCAATTGAGCATCGAAACTTCCGACCGCTGTCCGGCCACGCCGCTGAAACCCGATATCATACCAGGGACGAAGCTCGGTCACTTCCCGCCTGAACGCGGCAACCATTTTTTCAATATCCGTTTCGTCGCCGATGGCCGTGGCAAAACTTACCGGACAGGCCCAGCCCTCGAGCTCCTGAACACTTTCAGTAACAGCGTCAGTTCTCATCGGGAAAATCCACAAGTACCGGCCCCTCGGAGGCTTCCAGCAGTTCGAGCGCCGACAGGAGTATCCGTCTCTGAAGCTCGGGATTATCCGGGGCTCCCAGCGGACGACCCAGTTCAAACGGAACCCAGAGCGCACGTGGCGGACGGATAAATTCGGTATGCTCCCGGATCAGACTGATCTGGGTAGTGGAGATGCCTTCTACCTCAAGGTAATGCGCCAGCGCGCCCACGGCGCGCGTGCAGAACGGTCAGACCGGAACCAGAAGGGCCGCGTCCACATGATCCCCTTTCAGCAGCGCCGCCAGATTACGCGCCGTAGACGCCATCAGGGCCGGATCGGCGGCTCCCATGAAAGAATAGTGATTGCTTGCCACACTGCCGATGATTCCGTCAGCAGCGAGCTCGCGAAGGCGGTCCAGCGGAAACATGATATTCCAGTCCTGCTGAAAACCGGTCCGGTCGAAGTTGGTCGATACATGGGTTATCACAAGATCACCGGCCGTAATGTCTCCGGGGATCACCCGGTAATCTCCGGTCATCCCCTCAAAAGGGCGATCGCCCCGGCGGTGAAGCCCGGCTGTGGAGATGATGGATACTCTTCGTTGTCCCAAAGGCGGCCCGGAAACCCATGCCGTCGTTTCAAACGACGGACAGGGAAGTTTGGCGATGTGAGAACGTTGCGGTTCAAGTAATTGGTCGAGTCGTGCCATATTAAGCCTCCTTATTTCCTGTCTTTGCCCCAGATACTGTCCAGAAATTGATCCCTTCCGGACCCATTGCGATAGTATTTATAACGTATCGGGTTTTTTTTATAATAATCCTGGTGGTAGTCTTCTGCCGGATAAAACACGGAAGCCTGCTTGATTTCCGTCACGATCGGCGTGGTGAAACGACCGGATTTTTTAAGCTTTTCCCTGGATTCTTCGGCAAGCCTTTTCTGTTCGTCGTTAAGATAGAAAACAGCCGCCCGGTACTGATTTCCGATATCAACAAACTGCCGTCCGGCGGCGGTCGGATCAATATTCATCCAGAAGACATCCAGCAGTTTTTCATAGCTGATTTTTTCAGGATCATATACAATTTCGACGGCTTCCGCGTGCCCGGTTCCCCCGGTCGATACCTGCTCGTAGGTGGGGTTTTCCGTGACTCCGCCGGTGTATCCGGAAACCGCTGAAATCACACCCGGCAGTTTTTCAAAAGGCGCCTCCATGCACCAGAAGCATCCTCCGGCAAAGATGGCTTTTTCCGTTTTACCGTTTGCAGTTTGCATCGGTTTGGTTCCGTCATCGGCAATTGCAGAAAACTGAAGCGCGGCCGAATTGATACAGTAACGCAGCCCGGTCGGCGCAGGTCCGTCGGAAAAGACATGACCCAGATGCGCCCCGCATCGGACTGCACAGGACTTCGGTCCGGGTCATGAACAGGCTGTTGTCCGACAGGGACTGAATGTTCTCCAGAGCCACCGGGGAGGTAAAACTCGGCCAGCCGGTACCGGACTCAAACTTGGTTTTTGAATGAAACAGATCCAGATCACAACCGGCGCAGCGGTAAACGCCATGATCGTGATGATCCGCATATTTGCCGGTAAAAGCCCGTTCGGTCCCCTTCTCCCGCATGATGTGAAACTGCTCGGGCGTCAGCAGCTCTTTCCATTCCTGTTCGGTTTTATCGACTTTCTCTGTCATGACATATTCTCCTTTTTCAACTGAAAAGACCTTAAAGGACGTTGACGGAGCAGATCCGGATCTGCTTTCAAGGATACGGTCGACGCGCCCCAGAAAAAAAGACCGGTAAACGCAAACCCCTGCAAGCATATAACGGTATCTCATTTTGTGCTCTCCTTATGGTGATTCGCCGGTTTTCCCCACAGCATCGTCGTTCAGTTCATTTCCATCGAAGATATAGCTGCCCGTAAAAGACAAGCCGCATGCGTTTTCCACATTCTGCTTGACCTGCTACGGGAATCGGGATCTTTTTTAAGAAAATAAGCACGGGATTTGAAAATGGAACTGAAGTCAAACGATAATGATATTGAACCACGGGTGAATTGTCTGTCAAGCCTTTTAAGTTGACATGAATTGCGTGCGGCTGTTATGAAAAAACATCTGAGAGGATATGCATGTTCAACTGAACTTGTCCGGAAAAACCTTTGGGATGTATATCAGGGTCTTTCCGCCCTGGAACAGTCCCTGATTCACCTGTGTGCCGTGATCTATGAACCCACAACAGCCCCGGTAGTTTACAGTTGCTTTCGCAAAACCCGCCTTGGCAACCCAAAATCCGCATATTTCCTCTTTTAAAGACCTCGAACCGATATTGCAAAACCTTCAAAAATTCGAACCTTTTAACAGACCGGTTGCAGTGCCATTCAGATTTTATGGAAATTGCCATCCGGCAGGCTGCCGGATGCCCGGTATCGGCATATTTTCAGGATCTGGTCAACACGGTTCATGACATCATGCCTTTTTCCGATTATTATCGCTATCCCGCCGGTTCGAAACGGCATCGCCATCGCCTGATGCGTGATTTCCGCATCGGAATTTATACGCCTGAACCTCCCGCATATCCGGGAGTGCTACCAGCAACTGGTTTCCCAGTATGCGCTGGATTCAGGTTTTGTGGATCCCTTTGTTCGCGTATTTCCTGAATCCCTTTGACCGCAACTGGTTCAGGCGCCTGCCGACAGATATTCAGATCCACGCCTTGACCGCCATATTTTCACACACTTTGTCTCATCTGGATCCGGATGCAGACGCTCTGGCGTACAGCATCAGCCCGGAGCTTCTCGAACACCTGCCCGAGTTCGACAAGGCGGAATTTTTTTCCCACCTTATCCCGCGACTGCTTCTTGGGCGGTCAAACCGCAACAGTCCGAAAGCTTCTTTCAGAAACCGGATGCATCACCGCTTCTGAGCGGTTTTTCCGGTTGGGCCTTTCTTCTTGAAGGCCAGGTACAACCCGCTGTCCAGAAGTTCGAGGCCGACCTGGATCATCTTCGAAAATGGACAAAAAACAAGACCGAATATTTTAAAGGTCTGGCCGGCATTTTTTATATTCTGGCCCTTTTGAAGCAGTGCAGGAAAGTTCTCTGTTTGAAAAAATGGATGCCGCCCTGAAATCAGCCCGATCCAACCGGTTTCATGGAAATGTTCTGGACACCCTTTATACGTTGATGAAGCCATTGGCCATATTCAGAAATTTGAAATCAAAGCTGCCGGCGATATTCTTTCCGGAGTTCAGACCGATGCAAATCCGCTGACAGAATATTTTTCCGCCCTTGCTGAATACGGCATTTCCCGTACCCTGGATTCGGCCTCCCTTGAGCGGGTATCTCAACTTTTCAGCCGGGCAAAAAATGCCGGGCTCCACTGGCTGGCCCTGGAATGCGCAGAGCTATTGAATGCCGCAGAATCACCGGACAAGGATCGAACGGATTATGTCCGTCGCGTTCAGGCGGAAAATGGTATTCACTCCCTTTTTTCCATCATTGAACCCGAAGAGCCCTGGAAAACCCGCCTTCATGCCCTCACCTATTCTCTGAGTTCCCCTTCGCAAAACAGCATCAAACCCGGAGCGCTTCGCCTGATATGGGTGATTCGGCTGAAGGATCAGCACATCGAGCTCATCCCCAAGGAGCAGAAACGCACGGTTTCCGGAACCTGGTCTCCGGGAAGAATGCTTCCGCTGGGTCGGTTATTCAACAATCAACAACTGGATTTTATAACCCGTCAAGATCAATTCCTTTGTTCCAGTATACAGAAAATAAAACTCAATTCCCGCGTGTTCCAGTATTTTTTTGACTGGGACAAGGCACTTCCTGCGCTGGTTGGCCACCCGCTGGTTTTTCTGGCCGATCAACCGGCTTTTCCGATTGAAATTGTCAGGGGAGAACCTAAAATTCTGGTGGAATCCAGGAATTCCGCGTTCAACATGAATTTCTCTCCCAAAATGATCGAACACCGCATTGCAGTGACTCAGGAAACGCCCGGCCGCCTGAGCATAGTCTGCCTCAGCGCCGAACAGCAGCGCATTGCCGGAATTATCGGCGACAAAGGGCTTGTGATTCCCGTTGCAGCCAGAAATGAAGTCTTAAGCGCTATTGCCGCCTTGTCATCCGTTATTACGGTTCACTCGGACATCAGCGGAGCTGCTGCATCCATGATCATAATCGAACCGGATCCGCTGCCGCATATTCATCTGACATCGTGTTCATCCGGATTCAGAGTGGAGATTTTTGTTCAGCCATTCGTTCGCGGGGAGATCAAACTGAAACCCGGAGAAGGCGCTGAAAGGATTATCACCGATATTGACGGCCAGTCGTATCAAATTCAGCGGAACCTGATTCAGGAATTGAAAAACGCTGGCAATGTCGAGACCAGCTGCCAAGACCCTGTCTCGGTTTCCGCACCCCGACTGGCGATGGCTGATCGCTGATCCTTATGTTTTTCTGGACATTCTTCTTGAACTCAATGTCCTTCAACAGCAGGGCCACGTCATTGTGGAATGGCCCGAAGGCGAAAAACTGCGCATCACCCGGGAAATGTCGCTTTCAGATCTTCGGGTGAGGATAAAGGGCAAATCAACCTGGTTTGAAATCAGCGGGCAGCTGGTTGTAGATGACGCCATGATTATTGAATTAAAGGATCTGGTTGCAATGATTCCGCAAATCCGCAAGCGGTTCTTACCGCTTGAAGAGGGTCAGTTTCTGGCATTGACAGAGGATCTGAAAAACCAGCTGAAAGCTATTTCAACCACAACCGAGCTGAAAAATCGGGCACTCCTGTTTCATCCGGCAGCTGCACTGACGATTGATGGCCTGACGAAGAACCTGACACGCCTTGAAACTGATGAAAAATGGCGAATCCAGATTGAGCGCATCAAGGGCAGCATCACGCACATTCCTCAAGCTTCCGGAAGATCTAATGGCCACGCTCCGGGAATATCAGATTGAAGGCTACACCTGGCTGTCCCGACTGTCCTTCTGGGGAGTCGGGGCTTGCCTGGCAGATGACATGGGGCTGGGGAAAACCATACAGGTTCTTGCCGTAATCCTGGAGCGCGCGCCAAACGGCCCTTCTCTGGTGATCGCCCCTGCCTCTGTCTGTTTGAACTGGATTGATGAAATTCACCGGTTTGCACCCACGCTGAATGTGGTGCAACTGGAAGATCAACATCGTGAAAAAGCCGTTCAGAGCCTCAGACCCCTCGATGTCCTGGTAACCAGCTATGGACTGCTGATGCATGAATCCGATCTGTTTTCATCGAGAATCTGGGAGACGGTTGTTCTGGACGAGGCTCAGGTGATTAAAAACATGAAGGCCAAACGATCTCAGGCCGCCATGACCCTGAAAGGGAAATTCAGAATCATCACAACCGGAACACCGATTGAGAACCATCTGGGAGAGCTGTTTACCCTGTTTAATTTTATTAATCCCGGACTGCTGGGATCTGCGCGGCATTTTCTCAACGCCTTTACCCTTCCCATTGAAAAACACCAGGATTCGGAAACCAGAGACCGTCTTAAAAATATCATTCAGCCCTTTATGCTTCGCCGGATGAAATCTCAGGTATTGGCAGAGCTTCCACCCCTGACGGAAATCATGCTTCAGGTAGACCTATATCCCGGGGAAGCTGGCTTTTATGAATCCCTTCGAAAAAACGCCCTGAAGCAGCTCGAAACCAACCGAACCGGCACAGGGCGGGATTATCAATTCCGCGTGTTCGGTGAAATCGCCAAACTTCGGCAGGCCTGCTGTCATTCCAGGCTGGTTCAGCCTGCCAGCCGAATTCCCAGCGCCAAGCTGGATCTCTTTGAAAGGCTCGTCTCGGATCTTCTTGAAAACCGTCACAAAGTGCTGGTTTTCAGCCAGTTTGTGGGATATCTCACCCTCATTCGGGAACTTCTGGATCATAAACGGATTCGGTATCGCTACCTGGATGGAAGAACCCCCATGCGGGATCGAAAACTGGAAATCGACGCATTTCAGGCCGGCGATGGGGACGTGTTTTTAATCAGCTTGAAAGCCGGGGGGCTGGGCCTGAACCTGACATCGGCCGATTATGTCATTCACATGGATCCCTGGTGGAACCCGGCCGTGGAAGCACAGGCATCGGACCGCGCCCACCGCATCGGCCAGGAGCGGCCGGTAACCGTATATCGACTGGTCGCCCGGAACACCATTGAGGAAAAAATCGTTGCCCTGCATCAGCACAAGCGGAATCTGGCCGGAGCCCTGCTGGAAGGCGGGGATATTTCCGGCAGAATATCCACCGAAGAGCTTCTGAAGATGATTCAGGAAGATCACAAACTGAATAAAAATCGCTGATGTTTAATCAGAAACCCCTTATATACGTCAAATTGAAAAGAGGTTTCGCTTTATGCTACTTTTGAAACCAGGCCGCGTGGCTCAAGGCAATTCGGGGATGATACAGAACGCGAAACCCGGCCTGAACGGCAGCAGATGTGATGCGCTGAAAAAACTCAGGAGAAACATGAACTTTGGGTTCAGCCAGAAGATACTTCCCTCCGGGCTTTAACAATGAATAAATTTCAGCAACGAAGTTTTCAATGTGCGGGGTTTCGTGTACCATCCAGAACGTCAGCGCCAGATCAATCCTTCCGGAATAATGGGTCAGGCCGATGTCATCCGGAGTTGCGCAATGGGTATGAATCCGATGCCTGATGCCTGTTTTTGAAGCCCGCTTCTGGAGGACATCCAGCATTTTCTGCTGAATATCGACGGAAATAACCTTGCCCGCATCTCCGACCATCCGGGCCATGCCAATGGAAAAAAAACCCATCCCACATCCCAGATCCACTGCAGTCATCCCCTTTTGCAGATGATGCTTGAAAATCGCCTCAGGGGTATGCAACAGCCTTCGAAACGGATTATCGAATGTATAGGCCAGCCACCAGGGACAGACATGGGGTTCGGTAAGCAACAATTTTGTAGACAGTTTCATGGCAGCGTTCAATATGCTTGTGCCTTTATAATATGAGAAAAATCACGTTTTTTTTCGATCGGTTTTGTTCCCTTGCACAGGATTAAGGGCGTATAGGTAAACCGGCGGGGATCAAGAAAAAATCGATTGAAATCATCGATAAAAGCCTCACATCCTCCTGGATATTCTTCGAATAAATCACTGAAACGGTTTGCATTAACCTCGATCTTCTTCATCCAGTTATATACATCACCGGCCTTTATCTCGCCGAAAAACAAGTGGTGCGCTACAAGATTTACCTGGATATCCTGATAACCTTGATCGTATAAATATGAATAGAGTTTTCGACCAGCATATATGTCGAAGTTGAATTGTTCTTCCAGTCGCGTTCATGAGTTTTGGCAGAAGCTTTTCAATCATCGGTGGCAGTTGATAATGGCTGAGGCAATTGTAATCGAGGTCAAGCAAACAGAGTACACCGCCCGGTTTCAGAGCGTGACTGATATTTTCAACAATAACCTGACTTTCAGCCAGAAAATACTCAAGCACAAAACGAACCCAGACAAGGTCGAATTGACCGATACCCTTTAATGGCTCCTTAAAATTGCAGGCGGAGAAATGAATTCCGGGTAATTGGCCATAATGCGTTTTTGCATAATCGATGCGATCCGCCGAAAAATCGATTCCGCAAGCACTTCCTCCCGGTTGCACCATTTGATGAAGAATTGATGTGGTTTTCCCTGGGCCGCATCCGACATCCAGCACCCGCTGTCCGGGCTTGACACCACACCACAGGGCCTGTTGGCGAACCGCTTCCGGGTCTGTCTTGATCTCAAGCCTGAATGCTTCCTCCGTATTTTCCATTAAATACAACACATCAGAGGTCTTCAATAATTGTCTATGGGATTCCATCTCTTCTTTCAAAAGCAGCCGAATCATACCAAACATATTAATGAATTTGATCAAATCACTTCGATAAAATCAGGCATTCTGAGATTCAATAACAGGAATTGGCACTATACCCACAATATATTGTGGTTTAATTATCTTGACACACAAGCGCAGTATTTGTATATTGTCTTATTATCACAGATTCAAACAGATTCAAAGCGTTCAAAGAAACAGGAAATGCATTCGCATGGATAGTGATACCAATGAGAATGGCTGCCAGGAATGCCAATTCACTCCCCCGCATTTTTTTCAACATGCCGACCTGTTCCGAACTTTCGATGCTGCAAAGACCATCGATCAGAAGAAACTGATCAATATCATCAATCATCTTCATTTCATTGGTAGCCCGTTGTTTATCCTCTTGAAACATCCGGTCTATCAAAACAGTCTACTCGTAAAAGCGCATCCCGAACCTTGTCTCGGCAATCAATTGACCTGCCGATGGGATGAATCCTACTTTCAATTCAAATTGAAATCACACCACCCCCTTTGCCTGGTCATCGTCTACAATCCACACATTATCATGGTTCCCTTTAACCTGTTGTACAGTGACAATAAAAGCTTCACCATCGAATTGCCCGAGAAAAGCCATGCTTTGAATCAACGCCAGTCTCAGAGATATCCTTGCAGGGGCGTCTCGGCCGTATTGATACAAAGTGATTTCGTAGTCACAGGCGAGTTGATAGACTTCAGTGCCACGGCCTTTCGCATCAAGGCTGGCTTGGGAACACTTAAACATAATTGCTGGTTCAATCCAGACGTTTCCGTATCTATTCGCCTGCTTTCGAATGAGATAACAATCTATTCCGAGTCCTGCAGATGTATTCGCTGGCAGGATAATCATGATATATCAAAGGAAATCGTATTTGCTTCGGAATGCCAGCATATCAGCCGCTTTCCAGCAAAAAAGATTCGCAACCCCCGACGTCAAATTAGCCCACCCCTGACCGCAGTATTTGACCATCCTTTTATAAAGAAAAATATTCAGAGAGATATCTTCGACATTTCTTCAACGGGCTTTTCCATCCGCTACAAACCGGATGATGAGATATTCATGCCGGGCATGATGATCCCTGATCTTTCCATTCTTCTTGCCGGCATCCTCATTGCCAATTGCACCGTGCAGATCATCTACCGGCGGATGGAAGAGAAAAATATCCAGTATGGCGTTGCCATTCTGGATATGGACATCCATTCATACAGTCGCATCAATCACCTTCTCGGTATCAATACAGACCCCAATATCTCTGTATCAACAAAAGTTGATATGGATGCCCTCTGGGAATTCTTTTTTCAAGGCAGGATTCATTTATCCTGAAAAATATGGTTTTTGCCAGACGCATCGCGAATATTTTATAGAAACTTACCGGAAGATCTATCAAGAACACCCTGAAATTGCCAGGCACATTACCTATGAAAAGAACGGACGGATTTATGGCCATATATCCATGATCAGAGCCTATGAACGAACCTGGCTCATTCAGCATCATGCTGCCAGATCAACTGAAAACAAGCTTGCAGGTTTTGCCGTATTACGGCAAATGATGCTTTTTTTGCATGGCATGTATCAACTGTCTTCAGCACAAATGGATTATGTTATCTCTTATTTCCGTCCTGAAAACAAATTTCCCGATCGTATCTTTGGAGGGTTCGCAAGGGACTTTAACAACCCCCAAGCCTGTTCATTGGATCTTTTTACATATCTGACACTTTCTGTCACATCTCCTAAGAAGGACCTTCCCCAGGAATGGATATTAAGGGAAAGCACACCTCTTGATTTGTGGGAGTTGGAACAGTTTTACAAGCATCACTCCGGAGGTCTTTTGCTGAATATTCTGCGTTCGGGAAAATCTGATCCTGGCAATGAGTCTTTGGAGAAAATTTTCGAACGCCTTGGTTTTTTAAGAAAATGGCAGATATATTCGTTGTTATATCAAAATTATCTTAAAGCCGTTTTTATCGTTGATCAATCCGATCTGGTGATCAATATGTCAGGCCTCCTGAATTGTATCAAAGTGCTGGTTATCAATTCTGCAGGGCTGAACTTGGAACTGCTCTCTCTTGCTGTCACAAAGTTGGGAAGAGTGTATTACCTTGACAAGATTACCCTCCTCATTTATCCTGCTTCAGTCATCGAAACAACCGATATTTCCTATAATAAACAATACCAGCTTTGGATCACGGATATGCGCTATTCGAATCAATTCATGGATTATGTGAAAAATAAATTCAGAATGACATACGAATGACAACAGATCCACTGGATTGACGAGAAATGGAAGACGCCCCCTTATATAATTCAAGAGTAATAAAGAGTTTTGCTGAATATCTAAATAAATATCATCCTCAGCTTGACATGATTCCAATTTTGGATTACGCCGGAATTACGGTCTACCAGCTTGAGGATGAAGGACACTATCTTACCCAAACGCAGGTTGACCGGTTTTATGAAATCCTTGTGAAAACGGTAAGCGATCCTGGTATTGCCAGAAAAGTCGGGCAATACATGCCTTTTTCCAAAGCATCCGGCCACGTATCACAATATACACTGGGATTTATCACCCCATCTGCTGCCTATACTGTGCTCGGGAAGCTTTACCCCCACATGAGCCGGGGTTCATCCATGGAAACCAGAAAGGTTGGACCCAATCAAGTCGAAGTTGTTGCTATACAAAATCCCGGTGTTACAGAAAAGCCTTACCAATGTGAGAACCGGCTGGGAACATTTGAAGGAATCGCCAAGTTATTCACAAATGAACTGGCTGAGATTGAACATACAACTTGTATGCATATTTCCGGTGACCGTTGTGTTTATAGGATCACATGGAAGTCTATGCCTTCATTTATCTGGAAAAGAATTGCGAACTTCAGCTTCCTTCTCTGTTTTATCATCTGTCTATTCTTTTTTTTCACCCTGCCGAGCAGTTACAGTTCCACGACCATCTTGTCATTGATTCTGGCTGTGATGGGCATATTCCTGTATCAGATTCACCTGGAAAAAAGAGAACTGGCGGCAATTTTTAAAGACCACGGCAATTCGGCCAATAATCTTCTGGATGAAATCAATTCAAGATATAACACCGCCATGCTGGTCCAGGAGATCGGGCAGGCAGCCTCCAGTATTCTGGATATTGATGACCTTCTAAAATTCACAATGGAAACAGTTGATAAGCGTTTAGATTTTGATCGCGGCTTAATCATGCTTGCCAATAAAGACAGAACCCGGCTGGTTTACAGGGTGGGATACGGGTACAACCCTGATGAAGAAGCCCTGTTAAAAAGCACGGAGTTTCATCTGGACAATTCCAAATCCAGAGGGCCATTTATCGTTTCATTTAAACAGCAAAAACCATTTTTAATAAATGACATTATTGACGTATCCAAAGATATTTCAGAAAGAAGTCGCGCGTTTGTTAACAAAATAAATGTCAAATCGTTTATTTGCGTTCCGATTGTCTATGAAGGCCGGTCTGAAGGCATTCTGGCCGTAGATAACCATCACTCGAAACGGCCACTGAATCAGAGTGATATCAATCTATTTCTAGGTATCGCACCCCAACTTGGAATTAGCATCAATAATGCCAGATTTTACGAGTTGATTCGGAACAGAGAGCAGCAGTTCAGAGCCCTCAGTGAAAATGCCCCGGATATTATTTATACGATTCGTGCAAATGGAAGGTTTTCTTATGTCAATCCTGCCTGGGAAAGAATCCTGGGGCATCAAAAAGAAGATGTGGAGGGAAAACGTTTTGTCGATTTTGTAAAAAAAGTAGATATCAAACGATTTATCCATGATCTTTAAACAAATCAGGGATGAAAAAGAAAGAATCAATGATTTTTACGGCTCAATATTGCACAAAGATGGCACGGAACGACTGTTTCACATGAGCGGCGCACCGAATATCGATTCTGATGGAAATGTCACTGGCGCTGTCGGTACTTTCAGAGATATTACTGAGCTTAAAAAATCAGAATTGGAATTATGGGATTCAAACCGTCGATTATGGAAGCTAATAGAAGAAAAAGAATTAGCGGAATCCAAAAGAATGGAGCTTGAGAAACAGCTCATACAGGCCCAAAAGATGGAAGCGGTCGGAACACTTGCCGGCGGCATCGCACATGATTTTAATAATCTGCTGATGGGCATTCAGGGATATACTTCCTTGATGATGTTAAAAACCGATCAAAGCCACTACCATTACGAAAAACTGAAAAATATTGAGCACTATGTGATTCGCGGCGCTGACCTTACCCGGCAATTGCTGGGATTTGCAAGGGGGGGGAAATACGAGATCACACCTGCCAACATGAATGAACTGATCACCAAAAGCTCTCGAATGTTTGGCCGCACGAAAAAAGAGGTTGCGATTACCACCAGACTGGAGCCCAGCCTCTGGACAGTGGAAGTTGATCAGGGGCAAATTGAGCAGGTGCTTCTTAATCTTTATCTCAATGCCGCGCAAGCCATGCCTGGAGGAGGACGGATTGATATTGAAACCCAAAACCACATCCTTGAAGAAATCGAAACACAAAACAGTTATTACAAAGCCGGTAAATATGTCCGAGTCAACGTAAAGGACACTGGCGTCGGAATGGACGAGAAAACAAAACAAAGGATTTTTGAGCCTTTTTTTACAACCAAGGAGATGGGCAGGGGAACAGGTCTTGGTCTGGCCTCAGCTTATGGCATTGTTAAATCTCACGGCGGTTTTATTGATGTCGAGAGTGAAATAGGTCATGGTAGTGATTTTATAATCCACTTGCCGATCTCTACAAAAGCTGCTCAAAAAGAAAAAGCCGTCCATGAAGAAATATTGTACAAGGGAAATGAAACCATACTGCTTGTCGATGATGAGGCTGTGATGCTCGAGGTAGGGGCCGAAATGCTTTCCAACTTAAATTACAAAGTCATTTCAGCTATAAGCGGTAAAGAAGCTATTGAAATATTTATAGAAAAAAAAGACGAGATTCAATTGACAATTCTCGACATGGTCATGCCCGAAATGAACGGCAGTGAAACGTTTAATATGCTGAACCAAATCCACCCTGGCTTGAAGGTCCTTGTTTCCAGCGGGTACAGTCTTTCCGAGGAAGCTGCCCGGATTTCAAAGCTTGGATGCAACAGCTTCATTCAAAAGCCATTTGATATTTATCGCATTTCTGCCAAAATCCGTGAAATTCTGGACAAAGACCCTTTTGCCGCATAAGCATTCATCGCTGCACCAAAGAGCGACTTTCCCCATCGGAACAATATTTTGATTTAAATTCATATAGCAAAGCTAAGCTGGCGGTAGGGTCGGGTAATCAGCCTGTGTCTTGAAGTGACTCTCCAGCACGCCCATCACTGCCAGTGCGATGTCTTCACGCCAGTGCCTGGCCACCACCTGCACACCAACGGGCAAGCCAGCACTGCCTTTCTCCATCTGTAACGCTGTCTGTTCAGCCTTGTCTTTGCTCGGTTGGCGATCACTTTCCTCACCCATTCGAACCCGGCCAGCCGCTACAACACCCGCCGGCATGCCCAGTAAATTGTACACTCTTGCGTAGCTGTCAAAGTCCAACAGATTCGCAGTGCTACCATGAAGAACGGCTGGGAGTGATGTAGGCGGGCAGAGAATTGCATCGAAGCGGCCAGCGTCAAGGGCTTGGATAAAGCGTTGTCTATACAGGTTTCGTTCTTCAATCAATTTCCAGAAATCCTCGGTTGAACGCGCGCCAACGGCGCGCAAAACAGAGGCCAATCGTTTCTGGCCAGAAGCCTGCATAATGGTCGCGAACAGATTTCGCATGGGGCGCTGCATTCCAGTACTTTGGAGGATTCCACGAATTTGCGGCATAGCTTTATCAGGTCCCAATGCGCGCCGGATCGAATTCGCGCCATCCGCTGTAAGGATACTAAAATACAGACGGACGGCTTGACTCACATCAGGAGGAGCCCAATGTTCAACTTGCGCACCTACCACACGCAGAGCATTGGCAGCTTCTTCCACAACCCTGCGAATGGCTGGCGAGGCGCTGAAGTAACCGTCATCAAGGTAAAAGGCGATCCGCAATGCACTCACCTCCACATCCGAAGTTTTTCGCCACGGTACAGGCGCAATAGAAGGATCTAAACTTTCATCCCCCGACGTAGCTAAGATGTCCATTGCCAGAACGAGATCGGCCACACTGCGCGCCATCGGGCCGGGTTGCAGCACGATGACTTCCTGCCCGCCCGGGAAGACATCTGCTCGGGTGTCGAGATTGGTCAGTCGCCCTGAGGTGGGCTTGAATCCGTGAATTCCGCAAAAATGCGCCGGTTCACGGATGCTGCCCCCTAAATCAGCTCCAAGCCCCAGGGGCGATCCGCCAGCTGCGATGATGGCCGCCTCACCGCCGCTGCTACCACCGCAGGTGCGCTCAAGATTCCACGGGTTGTTAGTTCGTCCGTAGACGGGGTTGTCCGATTCAATGTAAATAAGCAACTGCGAGATGTTTGTTTTACCAAGAACAATAGCGCCAGCGTCGCGCAGGCGTTTCACCAGTGGACCATCCTCGGCGGATAAATGGTTTTTTTGGTGGAGGACACCGAACGATGTGGCAGTGCCCTTGACCAGAAATTGCTCTTTAATCGTGATCGGCACACCATGAAGCAAACCAAGAGAATGACCCTGGCGTTGAACCGTATCTGCCGCTTCGGCCTCCTTGCGGGCTTGCTCAAAGAGAGGTATGACTACTGCGTTGATACGGGGGTTGACCTCTTCAATTCGGGAAATATGTGTCTCGACAGCATCCCGAGCAGATATCTCTCCGACCTTTATTTTTTGGGCTATCTCTGTGGCAGTAAGATTTATAATGTCTGCCATGTTTATGCCTCTTTCAACTTTAATCGGCTAAGTACTCAATTCTGGGAGCGGGACGATTGATTTTTATCACCTTTTCAACATATCATTTGTGATTACCTTGCTGAACGCTTGTATAATTTCAGAGCTTTGGAGTTTTTCCACCATTGCTTTTTTCGACAACTCATTTCGAACTGCATAGAATAACCTCTTTTGATCATGAGTCATTACATCCAATAATGATAGATTATCACTACGATATATCGCACCGGATCGCTTGCACGATAAAATTGTTTTGAATACTTCCTGCTTGGCTTGTTCAGTATTCATAGTGGAGTGGGACCAGTTAAAAAGTGACCCGTTAAGCCCATATCGTCTCCGTTGTTCTTCCTCGAATATCGGGCTTAAGGGAGCGAGCAAATATGGATAAAGCGACCAGCGCATGACACCTTCAAGTTCAGGATATTCAATACTCTGGATGAAATTACGCGTTCTTTGCGCTGTTTCTGAGCTTTCCCCGGGAAATCCGAAGATGAAATAACAAGAACAATTGATACCAACCTTCAAGAGATTTTTAATTACCGTACGATAAGTGTCTGGATCTGCTTTTTTATTCATATTTCGAAGCACGCTGGAATCAGCCGATTCTAAACCGAGTTGGACCTCGATACATCCGGCCCGGCGCAGTAGCTTGTAGTCGATATTCTTCAGTGCATCGGCTCGGATAAAGCTCATCCACTTAATACCTAAGTTTTCTTTGACCAGCCGCTTCAGGGAGGCATTTAGGTCACTATCACCAAGCAAGAAGTTGTCATCAACAAACCACACATATTGAATGCCCTGTCGTACCACTTCCTTAATTTCCAGAATAACTTGATCTAAAGGTTTTGAAAGAACGAAGCGACGATCTTTAGTAAAGTTGCAGAAGGCACATCGATAAGGACAACCGATGCTTGCCTGAATAGACACAACTTTAGATAAAAATATCGACTTGTCAATCTTGTCCCAGTTGACGAAGCAGTCCTCGATTTTCGGGAGTTCATCAATGCGTTTGGTAAAGCGGACTGAACCGTTTTCATACTGGGCTGTGTTAGGGATTGTTTTCAGCGATTGGTTATTATGGAGGGCAGCAAGCAATTCGCAAAGAATGCTCTCACCGCACTGGCTCACCACATACATGTCAATTGCAGGTTGGTTGTTATCGAAGAACAAAAAAGTCTGACGAATTTCCTTTGAACTGTAAATAGGTTCACTGGAACGTTCATGTATGCGATAGGATTGATAGATGAACGGACCGCCCGCAACGATAAATGCGTCCGGTGCCTGTTGTCTGATATCTTTCACCACATTTATAAGATGATCTCTAGAACAAACAAACGATGTCGATAATGCGATCAACCTCGGATTGCGACGTATTGCGCTAACAAACTGTTGTTGGTCATGAAAATAATCATTGATGAGTTCAGTATTGTATCCACGCTGGTTCAGAAAATTAGTAAGCATTACCCCATTCAGTGTGGGTGCTGATGACCAGTTTTCACTATCAGAACCAAATATGGGGTCTACAATTTCGCCATTATGTTGTAAATAATTGATGATAGTTTGGATATCAGCAACCCTTCCGTTTAGGCTCAATCGTTGCGGATTAGACGCTGAAAGGCTTTCAGTACCGAAATTCGAAATAATAATTGCATCAAGAGACATGAATGGATCCTTCTTCTTAACAGGGCTGTCCGGTTCTTAACATGATAACAAACTGCTGACGACCCGATTCCGGCCTTCACTCTTGGCCTGGTAGAGATTCTCATCCGCCGTTTTCAGCATCTGCTCCAGTGTTATAGTAACGGATTGCGCGGCGGGATCAAACCCTGCCACACCAAAAGCTTGACGTAATGCTTATCTGCTCTGCCTCACAGTGAATCGGCTGACTCGAAACGGATATCCTGAGTTTTTCCGCAACGACTTGGACATTGGAGAGGGTGGTTTCGGGCAGCACAATCAGGAATTCCTCCCCGCCAGATCTTGCAATCCAATCCACTTCTCTTCTGATGCTGTTTTGAAGATATTTTACAAACTGAATCAGAACCGCATCCCCTGTTTGATGGCCGTACGTATCATTGACATTTTTAAAATGATCGATATCCGAGAGAATAATGGATAACGGATTTCCATAGCGCATGGCGCGTTTGATTTCCATCTGAATCTGCTTGTTCAGATAGCCGCGGTTAAAGCATCCGGTCAAAGGGTCCACGATGGACATTTTTTCAATTTTCTCATTGGCTTCTTTTAAAAGCGTGATCGTCTCCCGCAGTTCCCGGTTTACCCGGCTTCTTTCTATGTGAACGTTGATTCGAGCCAGAAGTTCCTCTTTTGAAAAAGGTTTAACGAGATAATCCGATGCGCCGACCTTGAAGACTTCCAATATCTCGGAAAGATCCGACATGGCGGTCAAAACAATGATCGGAATATCCTGTTTTCCAAGGTCCTGGCGGATACGTTTACACAATTGCATGCCGTCCATGTTTGGCATGACAAGATCGGTAATGACGATGTCCAGTCTATCTTCTGATGCGCAGATGATGTCATATGCCTGTTTGCCGTCCGCTGCCTCATGGACTTCGATGCCTTCCCGGGTCAGGCATAACGCTGCGATTTTTCTGGCAACAATGTTGTCGTCTGCAACAAGGGCACTGATTCCGTTTCGCATGATCGGCGGATTCAGAATTTTGTTTACGACCGAAAGTACTTCCCCTTCCTGAAAGGGTTTCGAGACAAAATCCACGGCACCCAGCTCAAAGCCTTTTTTTCGATCCGCAATCGTGTCGTTCCCGGTAATGAAAATAATGGGCACGCGATGATCTTCACTTTTGGCAAAAAAACGGGCGTAGTGCGTCTCTCTGAGTTTTCGGCAGGTTTCAAATCCATTCATCTTCGGCATTTCGATATCCAGGGTAATCAGATCCGGAGGCGATGGGGAAGCTGCGTGAATCAGGGCTTCAAGTCCATTTTTAGCTTCGAGAACCTCGTATCCCCCGTGTTCAAGCTCCTCGCGAATCCGCATGCGAATCGTCTGGCTGTCATCCACAACAAGTATCCGTCGAGATAAATCAGTCATACAAACCATTCCTTACTGCCTGAGTCGTCATGTTATTTCTTCAATTGGTAATACACCGATCTGAGATAGCGCCTTGGCTCAAACTGAGGGGCAACGTCTGTCAACGACTCGGTGGAGCCGATGATCAACTGGCCATCCGACGTTAAAATTTCTTCGATATTTTTGAACAAGTTTTTACGGTCTTCCATCGTAAAATAAATGGCAACATTCCTGCAAAACACGATATCGAATTTTCCCAGTCCCGAAAAAGGCGCCATCAGGTTCATTTTTTTAAAGGTGGCCATGGCCCGAATTTCATCTTTGACTTTCCAGCCTTCCCCTTCACGAATAAAGTTATTTTCCATCTGTTCGGCCGTCAAGCCCCTGTCCATCTCGATTTTATTATACGTTCCATAACTGGCACGGGCGATTGCCGTGCTGGAAATATCGGTTCCCAATACCATCAAGCTATATTTTTTCATATCGTCAAGCACTTCCTTTAGCGCGATGATAATGCTGTATACTTCCTGTCCGGTAGAGCATCCCGCGCTCCAGATGCGAAGGGAAACCGGGCAGCAGGAAATCGCCTGCTTGGTTTTTCGATCGATCAGTTCCGGCAGTATTTTGAACTTGAGCATTTCAAAAGGATACGAATCCCGAAAAAATAGCGTTTCTTTCGTTGCGATCTGATCAATGATTTTCTTTTCGATGTTCCCTGAGCCGTCATTTCTGGATTTTTGATACAAATCGCTGAATGTCCGGCATCCATATTCTTGCAGCAACGGTCCCAGCCTGGATTCAACCAGATATGCCTTGGCCGGCTCCAGAAAAATTCCCGAAATATCATAAACATATCTTGCCCACAATCTAAACTCGGCCTGATCCATTTCCAGCATGATCCTTCAAAGAAAATTATCGAATGGTTCGGCAGATTTCCTCGGCCAAGAGATCCAATGGCGCAATCACATCCACGATCCCGATTTCAACAGGCTTTCGGGGCATTCCATAGACCGCGCATGTCGATTCATTCTGGGCAATGATCACGGCACCCCTTTGCTTCATCAGCTTCAGGCCGTCGGTTCCGTCATAACCCATTCCCGTCATGATCACCCCGGTTGCGTATTTTCCATAGTGACGCGAAATCGAACGAAAGAGATAGTCCACAGACGGTTTACAGTTTTTTTCAGGAGGATCATCCGTCACCCGAACCACAAGATAATTGTCTTGAGCCGACCTTGACACCTTCATCTGTTTGCCCCCTGGAGCAATATAGACGGTATTTGCCTGTATCAACTCCCCATCAACAGCCTCTTTCACAGAAATATCGCTGATTGCATCCAGTTTCCGGGCAAGCGCCTCGGTAAACATGGGCGGCATGTGCTGGACAATAAATATGGGAACACCGATATCAGCAGGAATTTTTGGAATCAATTTTGTCAGCGCGACCGGGCCGCCGGTTGAAATACCGATGGCAACCACTTTGGAATGTAGTGCATGCCGTGGCAAGGGCGCCGGAACGGCAACTCTCTGCGCTTGCTGGGGTAACGAAATTTCCTTTACAACCGTTTTTTCTCTCTTTATGCGATCCAATGCTTCCAGCATGGGGGCTATTTCAAACTTGAAGCGATCTCTGTTCTCTTCCAGGTTCCCTGAACTTGGCTTTGGAATAAAATCAAAGGCCCCAAGCTCAAGCGCTCTCAGCGTGATTCTGGCCCCTTCGGTGGTGTATGCGCTGAACACAATGGCGACAGCATCCGGAACTTCTTTTTTCAGGTGTTCGAGCACTTCCAGTCCATCCATTTCCGGCATTTCAATATCCAGGGTCAACAAGTCCGGCTTCAAGGCCGCTGCTTTTGAAAGAGCAATTTTTCCATTCTGTGCCGTTCCAACGATTTCAACATTTGGGAAAGCCTCCAGAACGTCTTGAACAATTTTTCGGTACATGGCGCTGTCATCAACGACAAGCACTTTCAGCGTTACGATATCAGACATAGAAAACATCCGATCACCCGAGCAAAGCGGTCAGGTTCAAGATACTGATTAACTGATTATCGGTTATAAAGACGCCCTCAAAAAATTGACCCTGTAGGCCCACTACATTCGCTGGCGGCTTTTCGATATTTTTCTTCTCTGTTCGAAACACATCGCCAATACTGTCCACCAGAAGGCCAATGAATTCGTTTTTAAAACGAACAACGATATTTCTCTGATACTTGGTTTCACATTGAGACGTTAGACCGAGTCGTTTTCCAACATCCATAACCGTTATGATCTGACCCCGAAGGTTTAATATCCCCTTCACATATTCAGGCGCCAGTGGGACAGGGGTGACCTGGGTCAGTTTGTTGATTTCCTGAACATTCAATATATTGATTCCGCAGCACGCATCACCAATATTGAATGTGGTCAACTCGATATAAGGCTGTAATTTTTCGGTTCCGATCGACATACCGGACACTCCTGATCCTTATATTTTGAAAACTTCGACCATTTCTTTTAAGTCTTTGGCCAGCTTCTTCAGCTCGTCCGCACTGAGGCTGACCTGGGAGCTGTTTGTGGAAATTTCCTCGCCGGCCTGATTGACGCCGCAAATCTCTCTGGCAATGCCAAGCGCCACCGACGAGCTCTGAGAGACGTTCTGTGTCACTTCGTATATGCCACGGGCCGCCTGTGCAACATTGCCGGCAATATCATTGGTGGTAATGGACTGCTCCTCCACCGCCGTTGCAATGGAGGAGACAATTTCGTCGATATCATGGATCACTTTTGTAATCTGCTGTATCTGGGCTACCGTGCCGGATGTGGAGTTCTGAATACCGTCTATCCGGTTCTTGATTTCATCCGTTGCCTGCGCCGTTTGCTTGGCCAGTTCCTTAATCTCGCTTGCCACAACAGCAAAACCTCTTCCGGCATCCCCGGCCCTGGCAGCCTCAATGGTGGCATTCAAAGCCAGAAGATTGGTCTGATCCGAAATATCGGCTATGACCTCGGTAACTTTTCCGATTTCTCGCGCTGCTTTTCCGAGTTCGTCCACGGTTTGAGAAGCGTTTTGCGCATCAGAAACCGCGCGATTGGTGATGTTTCTGGCTTTTTCCGCATTTCTTGAAATTTCATTGATCGTTGCCGTCATTTCCTCCGAGGCAGCAGCCACCATATTGACATTTGTGGATGTCTGCTCAGTTGCCGCAGCAACGGATACCATGTTGGCACTCATTTCCTCGGATGCCGCCGCCACATTTCCGGACAGATCATAAGTCTGACTTGCATTTGCCGACATCTGTCTGGATATGGCGGAAAGTTCCGTAGATGATGCCGAAAGAGTCTCCACGCCCTGCGCGATCTGACCGATCATTCTTCTGAGGTTGGTCACCATGGAATTCAGGGCCTTTGAAAGGGTTCCGATTTCATCGCCCTGGTCCAGATCCAGCATTTCCGTAAAATCGCCTTCTGATAAGCGTTTGGCAAATCGTGTGCTTTTTTTGATGGGATAGACAATGGATCGGGTAATCAGGTAGGCAACAAAAACAATAATTCCGGTTCCGACAGCAGCCACAGATCCCATGATCCACTGAAGCGAATAAACCGGCGCATAAGCCTCATCTTTTTCAATTTCCGATAAAATGATCCAGTTCAGCTCGTCGATTTTCAGCGGGGAATAGGATAGACAACACCCAGTGTCCTTCAAAATCCCGGGTTGATTTTTTCCCCTGAGCGGCCTGCTAACGCTTCGCGGACGCCCTCGGAATCAATCTTCCCGGTCTCCGGATTTTCAAAAGATGTTTTCACTGAAAATCGATCGGAGTTCTTGAATGCATCGGATCGCATCAGCTTGTCCGGACCCACGAGATAGGTAATTTGCGTCTTTCCCATGCCACCTCGCTGATTCGTTATGGCGTTGATGTGTTCAATGGGAATCTGAAAGGCAATGACGCCGATCAGCTTTTCTTGATCTCCAAAAACGGGATAGCCTGCAAAAGCAGCCGGTTTGTTTGATGACGGCGCGTAGGGTTGAAAATCAACAATGGCCGCTTTTTTTGTCTGGACAACTTTTTTCCATAGCCTGGCCAGGCCGCTGTCCTTATAAGGACCACCGCTCAGGTTTGTTCCAAGATCCGTTTCCTTTAAACAGCTAAACTGGACATGGCCGTGATCGGCGCACATCAGTAAAATGTCGGCATATCCCCTGTCTTTCCAGAACTGAAGAATGTTGGCGCCGAACTCTTCGGAAATCTGCAGATACTGGTAGGAAGTTAAATCAAAAGGAGCATCCGGCTTGTCGTTGACTCCGTGCAGGTGTTTAGCCAAACTTAAGAACTGCAGGACATCGGTGCTGCGTGAAAATATTTTCATCTGCGTCACAGCATCAGTAAAATAATTTTTAACATCTCTAATCATCATTTCCCTTACAGTAATCAGTTGGCGGTAAGCCTGCGCTTCCAGAGTCTGGGTGGCAACAACCTTGGTGATGATTCCAAGTGTTGCAAACGGAACGATTCCCACTAAAAGAAACACCGACATGAACTTGGTCTTTAATTTAACATTTCGCAACATCCGCCTCTGGCCCTCCTTGATGTTTCAATCAATTGTCTTGAATCTATCTTATGTCAGACTGCAATTCACGGAATGCCGGGATCATTGATGCCCTGCAGGGCCATGAATCAGCGAGCGGATGCAGTCAAGCAATCTTTCCTTATCCAGTTTAATCTGATATTCATCGACCCCCGCTCGTTTTGCCCGTTCCATGTTTTTATCATCCGCCAGTGTCGTCAGCGCGATGATCGGAATGCCGGAAAACCGTTCATCTTTTCGAATGGTCTGCGCCAATTCAAACCCGTTTAATCGGGGCATTTCCATGTCGGTTATCACCAGGGAAATATCCTTCCAGGACTTCTGGAAAATCTGCCACGCGGCCTCTCCATCCTCGGCATCCACCACCGAATACCCTTCCTGCTGAATGAACGATTTTATCTGACTTCGGAAAAAATTCGAATCATCGGCAACCAGAATGGTTTTATTTTTCAGGAATTCATGCCCTGGAGAACTGACCGCCGAAAACCAATCCGGCTGAAGACTACGGACAAGATCAAGAACATCCACAATCAGTGTGGTTTTTCCATCCACGATAATGGATCCCATAATGCCGGGCTGCTTCAATGCGCTGCCGTCAACGCCGGCATGCGTCACCGCAGAATCCACAGGACCCATGGCCAAAAGGCCCAACTCCCTGCCGGCGACCATAAATACGATGACAAGAAGTTGTCCATGAGAGGCCAACTGCTGGACAGGAGCAACTTCATCGATACTGAACACCGGCAGATTTCCGCCCCGGTATTGAATGGCCCGGATTCTGCCGAAGGATTGAATATCGCCCAATCTGATTTTTTCGATGCGCAACACTTGATTCAGTGGCAGCGCGAATTGTTCGTACTCTGCATTTCTGAAGACGAGAAGATTGAGCTGATCCGCATCCGGTCCAGCTTTTTCAGCTGCCATGGCCACCTCGACAGCCCTGCGGGTCCCGCTGACAGAAAATAGCCCGGCCATTTCCGACAGGTTATTCACATCCAGTATCAGCGCCACCTTGCCATCGCCCATAATGGTGGCGCCTGCATATCCGCGGCAGGATTTCAGATGTCTTCCAAGCGGTTTTACAACGATTTCCTCGGAATCATGAAACGCATCCACAATGAGCCCATACTTGATCTGGCCGGTGGATACAACGGCAATGTTCAGCGCACTTTTGGCGCGCTGCCTGCGATCCGCAGTTTCCCGGCAGAACGCGCCCCCATAATCGCTGTGATTGGGCTGAGCGAAAGCCAGCGGTGCTTCGGACCCTCCTGGCAGAGACAATACAGGCTTGCTGTGGAAAATCATCCTCAAACATCGGCGATTGTCTGGAGCGTCGGTCAGAAAGGGACAGGCGACGCTCAGTCTTTCTTTGCTGTGTTTCCGGGTCAATGTATGTGCGCGGGACTTTAAGAATATCCGTCAGCCGGACCAGCGGCAGCAGCTTTTCCCGCAAGCGAACCACTTCCGCATCCCCAACCCGCTCGATGCGCTCCTTGACATTCCTGGCCGTAATTCTGATTAGTTCTTCCAGATTCATCTGCGGAATGGCAAACCGTTCCCCTTCCGAGGAAATAATCTGGCTATGAATAATCGCCAGGGTCAGCGGCAATTTGATTTTGATTTGGGTTCCGATTCCCGGGGCGGAAACCAGGTCGATCAGACCCCCTAGATTGTCCAGATTGGTCTTGACCACATCCATGCCCACACCCCGGCCTGACAGTTCTGAAACCTGACGGGCTGTTGAGAAGCCAGGAATAAAAATCAGGTTCAGTTTGTCCTTCTGCGACATGATCCGGACCTGATCTTCAGAAACAAAACCCTTGGAAACGGCTTCGGCAGCCACTTTTTCCGGATCAATTCCGGCACCGTCATCCGAAACTTCAATCACAACCTGGCCTGCCTCATTAAACGCCCTTAGCGTGATTCTTCCGGATTCATCTTTTCCTCTCCGCTTCCGAGTATCCAATGTCTCAATGCCATGATCCACGGCATTTCGTATCAAATGATTCAGGGGATCACTCATCGCCTCCAGAAGGCTTCGGTCCAATTCCACTTCCGCGCCTTCTATGACAAGCTCCGCTGCTTTTCCCAGTTCATGTGAAAAATCCCGCACAATTCTCGGAAATCGATTGAACAAACTGCCGACCGGCTGCATTCGCGTCAGCATTATCACTTGCTGAAGGTCGGAGGTGACGGCATCAACACGCTTTGCCACCTTTTCCGTGTCGTTCATATTTTTGGCGGTGATGGCTTTGAGCAATTGGTTTCTGCCGAGAACCAACTCTCCGGCCAGATTCATCAAAGAATCCAGAAGATGCGTATTAACACGAATGGAAGTCTGCAGCACCTCGGCAGAAGCCCCGTTTTCAGCCAGAGGGACATCTTGCACGTTCGAGTCGGAGTGACTGGTTTCGAAACCCTGAAAAGATTCGGCGCCGTTTTCAATTTCAACTGCTTGCATCCCCGAGGGACTGATTTCATCATTTCGATGCTTGGCGTCAATGGCTTTGAAATCGGATGAGGCGCCGCTGTCTTCATTAGTCGATAAAGACGGCAGCGCCTCATCCACCTTGAAAAGGTTTTCCGGACTTATGTCCAGAAGCAGTATCACATCTTCCGGACTCAGTACGGACGCAAAAGCGACATATAGAAAAGCAGGCCGAGTCGGGTCAATGCCTGATGGGCCGGCATTCAGCGCAGGCCATTTCAAGCGTGAAAGAAAAGTCGTATATGCTTTGATGTCATCAATGATTTCCTCACAAGTCCGAACGCTAATTGGGGCATCATGGAAATCCGACATTTTCAGGACATAAAGCGTTTTCCCTTCGTTTCTGGCCTGCGACACATCATTTTCCGGTATGGCCATTTCAGAGAGAATATCCTGAATGGGATCATGTCGTTGGAACAACACCTGATCCGGATACAGTTGCTTCTTTGGAGAAGTATTTGCATCCATGTCAACGGCACTCAAGGCATCCATAAGCCTGGATATATCTATTTTATCGCTTGTCCCGACATTTAGAACAAGATTTTTCAAAGTATCGGAAGCCAGAAGCAAAGTATTGATGATTTCAGAACTCGGAACCTGTTTTTCTTTTCGAAACCTGCCAAGGACCGTTTCCATTTTATGTGACAGATCCTTGATATTGACAAGACCGATAAATCCCGCCCCCCCCTTGATGGAATGGGCAGCACGAAAGACCCGGTTCACTACCTCCGGATCAAAGTCATCTCCTGCCTTTTCCAGGGCCAGAAAATCTGTTTCAATTGCAGATAGATGCTCCAAGGCTTCTTCAACAAAAGCCTTCAGAAGGTCATCTTCGGAGAGCGTCATGACGTCATCCTTTTGCTTTCATAAATTCTCTCTTGTCCCCGCTGTCACAAATCAACGCTTGACCCTAATCAAATCGACAATTGAAGTCAAATTAATAATTTATTTCCCCGTGCAACAGGGTTAACATTCAGCTGAAGCCATTCGAATTGACTTTAACGTAAATTGTTTTATAGTCGAATGATGAAATCGTTCCAGCTGATCCTGCCTTATTTCCGGAAGAATCGCTTGATCATCGTTACAGGAATCTTCAGCCTGATTCTTGTGGATTTTCTGCAACTTGTGATTCCCCGAATCATCAAGCGGGTGGTAGATGACCTGACATCATTTGCGATCACCCCAGCCGGACTGCTTGTGTATGGGCTCGAGATTGTTGGAATCGCCCTTGCCATGGGCGCTTTTCGGTACGTGTGGCGGCGATGTCTGATCGGCATGGCCAGAGAGGTGGAGGAAGGACTGAGGAACCGGCTGTTTTTTCATTTACAGACGCTCTCCGCCCGGTATTTTGATCAGATGAAAACCGGAGACCTCATGGCCCATGCGACAAACGACATTCAGCATCTTCGGATGGCAGTGGGGATGGGCATTGTGGCCCTGACGGATTCCATCATCATGGGGGCAGCGGCCATCGGTTTCATGGCCTATATCCATGTCCAGCTTACCTTGTTTGTCCTGATTCCCATGCCGTTAATCATTATCGGTACCCGGTTTTTCAGTAAAAAAATGCATCAGCGCTATCAGGATGTACAGGCTGCGTTTTCGAATCTGACAGAAGCGGTTCGGGAACGCTTTTCCGGAATACGAATCGTTAAAGCCCACCATAGCGAACTGCTAGAAATTTCGCGCATTGACGCTATTTCAAGCGCGTATGTTCGGCAAAACATTCGCCTGGTTCAAATCACAAGCTCCCTGTCATCCATGATGATATTTTTGTCCAATATCAGCCTGGCACTTATCCTGTTTCTGGGTGGTCGCCATACCATTCTGGCCCAGATCACTCCGGGTGATTTTGTGGCTTTTATCAGCTACCTTGGCCTTTTGACCTGGCCCATGATGGCCATGGGATGGGTGACCAATCTGATTCAGCGCGGCAGGGCTTCGCTGGATCGGATCAACCGGATCATGGAAAGGCTTCCAGACATTCCTGACAGGGCAGCGGACGGACAAATGATGTTAAGCGGCAGACTGGAATGCGACCATGTGCATTTTTCCTATCAGGCCGATATTCAGCCAGCCTTGCAAGACATAGATTTCACTTTGGAATCCGGGAAGATTCTGGGGATAGCCGGCCCTCCGGGCAGCGGCAAGACCACGCTGCTGCACCTGCTTCCAAGATTATACGATGTCACCCGGGGCACAATCCGGCTGAACCGGATCGACATTCGCGATTATCCCCTGCCAACACTACGATCTGGCATTGCACTCATGCCCCAGGAGCCGTTTCTGTTTGCAGGAACTATCCGGGACAACATTGCATTCGGCGATCCGCGGTTCAGTGATGCGGATATCTATAAAGCCGCCGGGGAGGCGGCGCTCCTGGACACCATTCAGGCTTTTCCCCATGGACTGGATACGCTCGTGGGAGAAAAAGGCGTGATCCTGTCCGGAGGCCAAAAACAGCGGATTGCCCTTGCCAGATGTCTGATCCAGTCCCCGGCGCTTCTCATACTGGATGATCCCATCAGCCAGGTGGATACGGAAACCGGAAATGCCATTTTGCAGAGCCTGCGGGCAAGGACCGGAACCTGCTCCCTGCTTATCGTCTCTCACCGGCTCTCGGCCCTTAAAACCGCCGATCTGATTCTGGTTCTTGATCAGGGACGCATTCGGGAATCGGGTACACATGCCGAGTTGATGGCTCTAGGAGGCTATTATGCCAGAATATTGCGCCTTCAGGAAATAGAAGAGGAACTGGATGCAAACGAACGCCGGATTCTTTGAAGAGAAAAAGCTGGGTCAGTCCCACGATTTCAAACTGCTGTGGCAGCTATATCCCTTTGTGAACCCTTATCGGCTGATGCTGACACTATCGGTCATCATGGCGATGATGATTACCCTTCTGGATCTCTGCCTTCCCTATATCACCAAGATTGCAATCGACAGTTACATCGTTCCCAAATCAGGTATTGAAACACCGCATTTAGCTGCAGCCCGCTATCTGTCTGTGGACTGCACGGACAAAGATGTGTCAGATATTGTACTGCGTTACCCGGAACTGTTCGCCGTTACCGGATCAAATGCCGCTATTTCATACAGCCAGCTTGACAAACTCGCACCGCACGATCTTCAGGTGCTTCGAAAACAAGACCTTTCCGGTATCTCCCTGCTTGCCGCCATCTTTCTGGGAATCATTGTCCTTGATTTTCTTCTCAATTTTTCCCAGCAGGTGATCATGGAATATACCGGCCAGAAAATCATGCACGATTTTCGAATGAAGCTCTTTACCCATATTCAGGATATGCCGGTGAGCTATTTCAACCAGAATCCCGTCGCAAGGCTGGTGACACGCACCACCAATGACGTTCAAAACATGCAGGAAATGTTTACATCCGTCATTGCATTTGTATTCAAGGACCTGTTTCTGCTTGGCGGTATCACGATCATCCTGATCAACATGAACTGGCGCCTGGCAATGATCGCTTTTCTGGTGCTGCCCGCGGTCGGCTTTTTTTCCATTCATTATTCCAGACAGGCCAGAGATGCGTTTCGCATCATTCGGACCAAGACCGCGGAAATCAACACCCATTTTTCCGAAACCATCACCGGCATGAAGGTCATTCAGCTATTTCGCCAGGAAGCCAACAACTATCGTAAATTTGAAAAAACGAACCACGAATACTATCTGGCCGGCATGCGCCAGGTCCATGTATTCGCCATATTCATGCCGGTTATCGAGATTCTGGGCATCACCGCGGTGGCCGTTATCATTTATTACGGTGGTGTTCGCGTCCTGTCGGACCAGATTACCATCGGCGATCTGACGGCTTTTATTGCCTATATTAAAATGTTTTTCCGGCCAATCCGGGACATTGCCGAGAAATACAACATTCTCCAAAACGCCATGTCGTCGGCGGAACGGCTGTTTCAAATTCTGGACAATACGGAAAAAGACGCACCCCGGATCCTTTATGAAAGCGATATCTCAGAAGAGCCCCTGTCTGTTATCTCTTCCCTGGAAGCCAAAGATGTTTGCTTTGGTTATGTCAAAGACGAACCGGTATTAAGGAATGTGTCTTTTCACATGAATGCCGGCGACACCCTTGCTGTTGTCGGACCGACTGGATCCGGAAAAACGACGCTGATGAATCTGATCACCCGGTTCTACATTCCGGATACGGGACAAATTCAGATTAATGGCAAAGATATCCAGAGCATCGCATCCGAGCAGCTGAGGGCCAGAATCGCACTCGTGACCCAGGATCCATTTCTCTTTTCAGAAACCGTCCGGGAAAATATTCTGCATGGCGTCGAAGGGCTTGCCGAAGTCGACCTGGAAAAAGTGTTAGAGGCTGCCAACTGCAAAGACATAGTGGAAAGGCTTCCCCAGGGGCTGGACACGCTGCTGTCTGAAGGCGGCGCCTCAATATCGAGCGGAGAGCGGCAGCTTATATCCATTGCAAGGGCCTTTGCCCGGAATCCGGCGCTGATTATTCTGGATGAAGCCACTTCCTACATCGATTCTCAGACCGAGCAGAAAATCCAGATGGCCCTGATCAATCTGATGACCGGAAGAACCGCCATCATCATTGCGCATCGTCTGTCCACCGCGCGGCTGGCGGATCAGATTATCGTCATGAAAATGGGGCGGATCATCGAATCCGGAACCCATGAGACGCTGATGTCCCGTAAAGGATTTTATTACATGCTGAACCAGATGGAAAAAATTCATTGAAGATATGCGAAATGTCGGGTAAGAAAATCATATCAAACCATACTGATGAACAGTGAAAACGACAAGGAGAAGAATTCATGGCAAATCCAGAAGACATGTGGCAGTGTCAGACCGTTAACTGCGGCTACATTTACACTCCGGACAAAGGCGACAAAAAAGGAAAGATTCCCAAGGGCACCCGATTTGAAGACCTTCATGATGAATGGAAATGTCCGATCTGCGGGGCCAGTAAAAAATGCTTTAGACCCCTGGCAGGTCCAGGATCCACCCAGGAAGTCAAATGTGATGTGTGAAGGGGGAGTCCATGGCGCAGAACCAAAAGATGAGCATCCAGATCCAGGATGGAAAATTGCGGGCCGATCCTTCTTTTCTGGGAAAAATTCTTGGATCGGTTGCTTATGGTGATCCGGTTACCGTGATCAAAATGCAGGATCCGTGGTTTTTTGTTTCTGTAAAAGGCGGGCAGTTGACCGGATGGATTCACAGCTCGGCCCTGTCTGAAAAAGAAATCGTTCTGCGCTCCGGAGCTGCTGACGTCCGCAAGACCGCCTCCCAGAAAGAAGTTGCCCTGGCCGGAAAGGGTTTTACCGCCGATGTCGAGAAGGAATTCAAGAAAAGCAATCCCAATTTGAATTTCACCTGGGTCGATCGCATGGAGAAAATCGTCATTTCCGATCAGGAAATTGGCCAATTTATCAAAGAAGGAGGATTATCGCCTGCAAGAGGAGCGCTATGAACCTTTTGGAGCGACGCAAATTTCTATGGACCGCTGCCAGATGGGCGGCCGCGATGGGCGCCGGATCATTTATGCCCGCTGTTCTGTCCGGATGCAGGGCACTTGAAGAAGTCACCCGTGTCGGAACCGAACTGGGTGCCGCTGCCGGCTTGATTTCCGATGATCACGCCGATTCCATTGTGAAAACCACGACTGCAATCAGCAAGACATTTGAAGACATCACTCCCCAGCAGGAATACTACATCGGGCGAAGCATCGGTGCCGTGATTCTGGACAAATATCCTGCCTATCCGAACACCACTGCCAACCATTATCTGAACCAGGTCGGCCAAACCCTGGCACGTGCATCAGACATGCCTGAAACCTTTGCCGGATATCACTTTCTGATACTGGATTCTCGTGAAATAAATGCCCTGTCTGCTCCCGGAGGTCTGATTTTTGTGACGCGCGGCATTCTGGAATGCTGTTCAAACGAGACGTCTGTTGCCGCGGTGCTGGCACATGAAATCGGGCATGTTCAAGGAAAACATGGGCTCAGAGCCATAAAAAATTCCCGCATTACCCAGGCGTTGCTCATTATCGGTGCTGAAAGCGCAAAAACAATCGGTGGCCAGGAATTGGCCAATCTGACCAAGGCTTTTGAAGGTTCCATCAACGACATTACCCAGACACTGATCAATTCGGGATATTCCAGAGCCTATGAGGCTGAGGCCGATGAAACGGCGGTAATACTCATGCGCCGGGTGGGATATAACCCTGTGGGTCTTGTGGATATGCTGGAGACCATGAAATCGAAACTGGTTGCCGATCGACCGGATTTTGCCAGCACCCATCCCAGCCCTGAAAGTCGAATCTCTGATATTGAAGAGATATACGGATCTTTCTCGTCCGTCACTGAAACAAAACAACTCAAGGCCCGATTTCAGACCGCTCTGAAAAAAGTCTGATATGCTTTCAACCCTCTATTCCAGAAAGCTGTTTCAGGGACTTGCATCGGGTTTGGCAGGTATCGCACTGGCAGCAGGGTTATGGGTTGTCGGCATTCTAGACCGCTGGGAAGCCATCACATGGGACTGGCGCGCCACAATCCTTGCCCGGCCCAGTTCTACCGGCGATCAGATCACCCTGATCCTTCTGGATCAGAACAGCCTGGACTGGGCCCAGAAAGAAAACGGCCTTGGCTGGCCCTGGCCCCGAGAAGTTTATGCCCCTATCATCGCATACTGCCAGCGTCAAGGCGCAAGATCACTGGCTTTTGATGTTCTCTTTACGGAACCTTCATCCTATGGGGTTGAGGATGACATTGCACTTGCCGAAGCCTCTGATAGCTATGGCCGAATAGCAGGTGCTGTTTCACTGGGCCGGGAAACCGGAAACTTGACCGCCTGGCCGGACAAATTACCGGAGCCTATATTCCCGATGATCTCGCGGATCGGTACCGGCCAGGAAACCCCCTTCTTTCCGCGAGCTGTTTTTCCGATCCCCGAACTGGCCCGGACCATGAAAGTGCTGTGCAACACACAGATGAATCCGGACCCGGACGGCATCTACCGCAGGGCACCCCTGGCCGCTTTATTTGACGGCCGATTGATGCCGTCCCTGGGCATTGGCGCATATCTGGCCGCTTACCCGAAAACACCACTTGGTATTTCCCCTGGCAAATTGTCAGTCGGGAATCGAATTATCCCCCTTTCCTCCGATGGAGAGGCCATTCTCCGGTTCAGCGGGCCGGCCGGATCTTTCCGCAGTTTCAGCGCAGCTGCAGTGATTCAATCCGAGCTGCGGCTTAGCTCCGGCCAGCAACCCACCATCGATGATCCGGAAGCATTTCGAGACAAATTCGTTCTGTTCGGGTTTACCGCGCCTGGTTTGTTCGATCTTCGCCCCACGCCCGTGGATGGAATCTCCCCGGGTGTGGAAATACAGGCAACGATCCTCGACAATTTGCTGTCCGGGAATTTTATCCTGCAGTGCCCCTCCGGCGTGTGGGTGGCTGCATCGCTGGCTCTGGCTTTGGCTGCCGGCACGGCAGCTTCTGTTTTCAGCAGTCCTGCCGGAAACGTATTGGTAAGCCTAATCTTTCTGATTGCGCCTGTGCTTGCCGCACTTGGCGGTTATGCGGCAGGGTGGTCCCTGCCCCTGGTAGCCCCTGAAATCGCAGTCGGCTCAACACTGTCACTGGTTTTTGTGATCAATTATGCCACGGAAGGACGCCAGAAACGCTTCATCCAGGGCGCCTTCAAACAATATTTGTCCCCTGCGGTGATCGATCAGCTCATTTTGCATCCCGAGCGGCTGCGACTTGGCGGGGAGCGGCGGGTTCTGTCCATCTTCTTTTCCGATCTTGAAGGATTCACCACCATCTCCGAAAAGCTGGACCCGGAAGCCCTGACCACACTGTTGAACGAATATTTATCAGCCATGACCGACATCGTTCATGAAGAGGCCGGTACGGTGGACAAATTCGAGGGAGATGCCATCATCGCTTTCTGGAACGCCCCCCTTGAGGTCATCGACCACCCGCTTCGGGTGGTCCGGACAGCGCTTCGCTGCCAGGAGCAGCTGGCCATTTTGAATCCGCAGTTTCAAAAACGCGCCGGCAGAGACCTTCGCATGCGGATCGGCATTCACACGGGATCGGCAGTTGTGGGCAACATGGGCTCTCACACCCGTTTCGACTACACAATGCTGGGGGATTCCGTCAACCTGGCAGCCCGGCTAGAAGGCGCCAACAAGGCCTTCGGCACTTATTTAATGATCTCTGAAGCCACCCGGCAGGAAATCGGACCCGCATTTCCAGTGCGTGAAATTGCCAGATTGGCCGTTGTTGGCCGCAAGGAACCCATTACCGTCTATGAACCGATGATGCCCAATGCATACGAAAACCATAAAGCCACTTTGGAAATTTTCGACCAGGGGCTTCGCCTTTTTTATACCGGCCGCTTTACGGAAGCTGAAAAAATGTTTGCTTCCATCCAAGATCAGGATCCTCCGGCTGCCCGGTATCTGGCCAAATGTCGCCATTACATGGCATCTGCTCCGGAAAACTGGAACGGGGTGTGGACAATGACGTCCAAATAGAGACCCTATGCCGCTCATTTGCGGCGAAATGAAATGATGTGCCGGCTTTTTCTATTCAGTAACTTGATGGAAACTTACAAGCGAACCATTCTGAATTCTGACTCCTGAATACCTGAGTCGTTACATTTTTCTTTTCTTGATCGCGATAAAGGATTATATAATGCGGTGTCAACTTAATTCTTCATTTTGATTCGGTCATGAGACGAAGAATCTATGCAATGAATGGCGGCTCAACAGAAGGAGGCAGCATGTCAAAGTCAAAGGATATTCGAAAGAGCGACAAGAAAAAACCGTCCAGAAAACACCTAAAGAGAAGAAACAGGACAAAATCGATAAAAACAAGAACAAGAGCTGAACGAAAAAACCGGGCAACACCTCAGCGTGTTGCCCAGGGACTCATGATTACTCACTTCGGCTGGTGATTTCAATCAGGTGGAATCCAAACTGGGTTTGAACCGGACCATGGACTTTACCGACTTCTTCGCTGAAGACGACTTTATCAAATTCCGGAACCATCTGACCCGGATAAAATTCTCCCAAGGCCCCTCCCTGCTTTCCAGAAGGACATTGTGAATGCTTTTTAGCCATATCGGCAAAATCAGATCCCTTCACAATCTGATTTTTGATATCACTGCATTGTTCCTGGGTTTTTACCAGAATGTGTCGCGCTGTGGCTTTGCTCATATTTGTCTCCGTTTTTAAAAGTTTATACGAATCTTCTTAAAGGATTTTCGGTACCAAAAACCCATCTCCGTGCCGCGTTTGTCATATTCTTAATTAATTTCTAGATCGTTAGCATATCTTGGATGTTCAGAGCACGGATATTTGATCTCAGCAGCAGGAGAAGTTTATTGATAAACCGACTTTCCCCAATTTACTGGTTGTCTTCCTTTCATCCACGATCTGAGATATTTGTCGTCATTTATGAGGTGCAAGTTCATGCAATTCCAGTTTGTATTTTCATGTTTATGTAAATAATCACAAGCACCCGTTGAAATCGTCCTCTGAATAAGTATCACTGACACCTTATCCATCGAAAGATTGTCGATCCTGCTTACAACAAGGGATCTGTGGCCACAAGACTTTCGTCCTTCATTGTCAGCACGCTGATGATGTAGTAACCGATTGGAACCCCCACAACCATTCCCCAGATCCCGAAAAATCGTTCTCCGACCAGAAGCAACACCAACACCAGGATCGGATGAACATGCAGAACGTTTCCCGTGATCTTTGGATTGAGCACATAGGCCTCAAAAGCATGGACAACAGCAACCAGAACAATGAGTTTAACAACCAGCAATAACCCGCCGACCTGAATGCCAAAGATCACGATCGGGATGGAACTTAGAAAAGTGCCCAGGATTGGAATGAACCCGCATAGAAAGACAACGGTCATGATCAGCGCGATGTTCGGCACCTGAAAGAACCAGACGCCTGCTGCGGTCAGCACCGTGTTGCAGGTTGCGATAATAGCCTGGGCCGTAAATGCCTTACCCAGAACATTGGCAAAGGCATGAAGGTGCGGTGCGGCGCCGATATAAAAGGATCGAATGCGGCTATTTTCCAGCTCCTTCATTGTTCCGGCGATTCTTTGCCAGTCCATAACCAGAATGAAAGAAAATATGATGGCCAGTATCAGCGTGAACAGGATCTCCCAGCAGAGCTTGACCATATGCAGCAGCAATTCAAGAACGCGCGGCAAGGCCGCTTTAATCGATTTTGCGGACTCGGTCTTGATAACTTCCATCATCGCGATGTATTCCTCAGACAAGATGACGGTTTGGGCCTTCTCTTCACCCACTACCTTTACAATAATGCTCTCGACAAACTTATTGATTTTTTCCCGGATCTGCTGATCACCGCTGCCGGTAAAATCCTTCACGATGCGGTTGGATTCGATAATGAGTTTGGGCCCGATCCAGGCGATGGTCGCTCCCAGCAGCGTCACGAACAGCACGAAGACAATTACCGTTGCCAGCCGGTAGTTCATCTTCAGGCGCACCACGGCCCATTGGATAACGATTTTCGTGCCGTAAGTGATCAGAAACGTCTCAAAAATAAGCAAAAAAAATGGCTTCAGCAGATAGAAGAGTCCGATGAGAATCGCCCAGAGAGCCATCTTTTCCCAATTATTTGCAAACAGTTTCATAACACCGGATTTTTCATGCATTCCCAGTTCCTTCATATTGCATATCATCAATAAAATAGTATATTTGTATCATTGCATATCAACATAATCAAGAAAGAAGATAATTATTCAAAAGGTAGATGAAGCAAAACGGGGGTTGATCGGTCAGGGCCGTTTTTCACCCAGAATCCATTTTATCAAAATACGGGTAAACCAGCGTGCCGGTTGGCGGGAGGCTGCATATCCGATGGTGGCGATCATGACAAAGACCATTGCCCTGCCGCCGGATCCCGTGTCCTGCAACCCGACAACGGGGACCAGAAAATAAGCGGCGATGAGTCCGGTCAGGACCTGCCAGGAGTCGGGTAAAAACAAAATATAAAAAATGACGTAGCGAATCGTCAACTGTCTTTTGCTCAAGAGATCACCTGTGGTATAGGGTTTTAGACCAAATGTATCATCAACCTATACCAGTTTTCGAGCCTTCAGGCAATTACCAGATCATGTGCCCGAATCCATTTGAATTAGATTTATAACAGTTTGGCGTTTGAAAAGATGCAGACTTTTATTGACCAATGACATAAGTCCATTTATCCTGAAATGCGACTAGACCGATAGCATTCAATCGTTCCTAAAGAGAATTGATCATTCATCATGAAAACAACTGCAAGCGTTTATGAAGCAACATATCGGGATTATCTGGCCCAGTTTGGCGGAAGATCCCTGGCGGGGTTAGAGCATCTGCTGGGCGTGAGGGTGCAGGGAAAGGAAGTGTTCATTCCGCTTTTCGGCAGGCATCACCAGGTTTCAAAAGACGGTATTACGGATCCGTCAGGAACAGAGCCCGGTTTTGATGTCCGCGTCATTCTATGTAAATATCTTCTGCTTTGTCCAGAGGAGGCACCGAAAGAAAATGAATGGGTATCTTTCAGAGACCTGAAGGATTCGGGTCCGTTGACAACTTATTTTGCAAACGAGGTCGAACGGGCCATCGCCGCCCATTTCGCTGGGAAGATTGAGGAATTGCGGGCAGCATGCCGCCGCCTGGGCGGATATCCGCCCAAGATGCAAGCCGCATATGACCTGTCCGTGCAGTTTGACACACTTCCCCGGATTCCTGTCATCCTGTTGTTTAATGATACGGACGATGACCAAGGGATTATTTGGCCGGCAACGTGTTCCCTGCTTTTTGAACAACGGGCAGAAAGTTATCTGGACCCGGAATGTCTGGCGATGACCGGAAGGCTGCTTTACACCTTGCTGAAAAAAGCCGCAGATCCCGTGACACCCTTTACAGGAGAAACATCTTGAATATTCTGAAGGAAGTTCTGAAACACGAGGTATTTCCGGCCCTGGGCTGCACAGAACCGATTGCCGTGGCATATGCCGCAAGCCTTGCCGGCCAGCAGACCGACGGCGAAATTGTAAAAATCAGCATCATCGTGGACCCCGGAGTCTTTAAAAACGGCTTTGCCGTCACCGTCCCCAATACGGGAGGAGAAAAAGGCAATCTGATCGCCGGCGTTCTGGGCGCTTTGATCAAAAGTCCAGAACTGAAGATGGAGATTTTAAAAGGGGCCGGCACGGAGACGTTGGCGCAGGCCAAGGCACTGATAGCGGGGAAAAAAGCGAAAATCAATTTTGATCCGTCCAGAACAGACCTGTATATCGACGTGACCATCACAACCGATCAGGGCTTTGCCCGAGCCGTCCTGGCGGGCTCCCATACGAATCTAGTGCTTCTGGAAAAAAACAACCAGTCGATTTTTACCAGGGAACACACTGAAAACAGCACTGGCGGCCAAGCCTATAAACAAGCATTGAAGGGAATGACAATCGCCGATTTTGTAGATCAGGTTGAACATTTGGACGATGAAGACTTTCGTGAGATCCGGCGCGGCATCGATATGAACATGGAAATCGCCGAGGCCGGGAAAAAGCTGGAAAAAGTGGGGTATTATATTTCCGATTTGATGAATAAAGGATTTCTTCTGCAAGATGTGTTTTCCACCATCAAAATCCTGACCGCCTCTGCTGCGGACGCCCGAATGGCGGGGTTAAACTTTCCGGTCATGTCCAGCGGCGGCAGCGGAAATCAGGGTATTGTGGCGATTCTGGTTCCCTGCAAGGTCGGCGAGTTTTTTCATATCGATGAAGCAGCGATTGTCCGGAGTATTGCGCTGTCCCATTTGATCAACAGCTATATCAAGTGTTTTACCGGGGATCTGTCTCCGCTATGCGGATGCGCGATTGCAGCAGGAGTCGGCGCGGCCGTGGCAATTGTTTATCAGCAGTACGGAAAAGACATGAAGAAGATCACGCTGGCCGTCAATAACCTGATCAGCGATCTTGGAGGCATGCTCTGTGACGGCGCCAAAGGCGGCTGCGCCCTGAAGGTGGCCAGCTCCACGGATTCGGCAATCCGAGCCGCCTATATGGCGATGAACGACCACGGCATCACGCAGACCGAAGGGTTTGTCGGCAGAACTGCAGAGGAAACCATCTGGAATCTGTCGGAAATCAGCAAAATGGGCATGGCCAAGGTCGATGACACGATGCTCGGCATCATGATCGACAAAACGCTATGAATTGATCGTCAAAAGGGTATCGACGTTCCGACTTTCCAGCCTGAATCCAAGCTATTGGCCTCCGGTAAGAAGCACTTCTATCTCATCCAGAAAACCCATCCAATCCCGATAAATCCGGTGCGCCTCATCCAGTGTGACGTGAATGAATCGTATCGTATCGTCGGGTTTGGCCTGAGCCATTCGAAAAATATCTGATGAGATCACGGTTGCGATATTGGTGTACCCGCCAATCGTCTGTTCTTTCAAGAGAACGATAGGCTGACCATCGGCCGGAACCTGGACATTACCCGGCATGATGGGCTCGGAAATGATACTTTGAGGTGCGTCTGGGTCCCGATGAATTTCAGGCCCGGCAAGCCGGCATCCCATTCGGTTGCTCTGTGCGGTTACGGTAAATGTCGATGAAAAAAACCGATCCAGGTGATTCCGGAAACTGTCGTCGTGCGGCCCCGGCAAAGCCCGAATGAAGAGTTTTTCAGGATACAGCGGAACCCAGGGAAGACTCCGTGGTTTGTTCAGTAATCGGCCTGCACCGCGCGGCAGAATGTCTTCGGCTAACAGGGGCCGCCCATTCAGCCCGCCCATGCGCCCCCCCACATAGGTGGAGCGGCTTCCCATCACTAAGGGGACATCAATCCCGCCGCTTATGGCCAAGTATGCCCGGCACCCATTTTCCGCCATACCCAGTTTAACCTCATCTCCCGGTCGCACGCGAATGGATGTCCATTCCGGGCAGGGCCTTGCGTTCACTCGAAGGTTCATGCGGGCGCCAGTAACAGCAATATCGGCATCACAGAGAACGTCGAATTGTGCGCCGATCAAGGACATTTCCAGAACCGCGCAATTCGATGAATTTCCCACCAGCCAATTGGCGATTCGATGGGCAAAGTCATCCAGTGAACCCGAGACCGGAACACCCATGTGATAGGCGTGAAACCGTCCCATGTCCTGTACAGTGGTGTAGGATCCGGGTGAAATGATATGAAGGGCGTCTGTCATGAGATTTCAAGCTGGTTGAGGTGATGAAATTCATCGGCCGGCACAGATCGGAACCGAATCGAATCCCCGGCTTGATACAGGATGGGATGCGGACGTTCGGGTGCAAATAGTCGAAGGGGGGTTCGCCCGATCAATCGCCATCCCCCTGGACTGGCCAGCGGATACACGCCGGTCTGGGCCCCGGCAATGCCTACGGAACCGGCTGCCACCCGTACACGGGGGGTTTCCAGTCTTGGGGTATGCAACCTGGGATTCAGTCCGCCGAGATAGCAGAATCCGGGAGCAAAACCAATGGCAAAGATGTGGTAGGCAGTGCCGGTATGAATCTTAACCACCTCATCCACGCTGATGCCATTGTGCTGCGCCACAAAGTCAATGTCCTGGCCGAACGCTTCCCCATAGCAGACCGGGATCTCAACTATACGGGGTTCGGGAATATCGGCCATATCCAACTCATTTTCAAGCGCCCACAAAACATCCTTCAGCTCTGAACAACCTATCTTCAAGGGATTGTAGTGAACGGAAAGGGTACAATAGGAAGGAACCACGGCATCGATACCGGGTCGTTTTTGATTCGTGACAAGGGCTGCCATCCGCCTGACCTTACCGTTTACTGCCTGATCGACACCTGTCCCATACACTGCCAGAAGTGAGCGATCCCCGCTGATTCGAAATCGTGCCCGCTCATACAGATTTGTGGTCATTATCGTAAATGCTCCTGACTTTACCGCGAAAGTGCTTTTATAAACCACAGAAGAACACGGATATAAAAACCGTCATTACGGCGAATCCTGGAACGGAGTCCGCTTATCCGTGAGCTGCCATCGGAGTGATCGCGATACCGGATGCTTCCAGACGATTTCGAATGGTTCTGGCCAGCACCAGAGCATTTGGGTTGTCTCCATGAACACACAGGGTGTTTACCGACATCGGAACCCGTGTTCCATCCACGGCGATCACCAAGCCTTCGGCGGCCATGCGCAGTGCCCGTTCAGCGGCCTTGTCGGGATCATGAATGACCGCTCCGGGCTGTCGCCGGGATACCAGGGTTCCTTCCGGGGTATAGGCCCGGTCCGGAAACGCCTCGAAAACAATGCCGATCCCTTCCTCCTTAGCGACGGCGGCCGTACGGGCGGCATGTTTACCGGCCAGAGCGACCAAGAAGAGATTTTTATCAATTCGTGAAATGGCCTGTGCAATGGCCCGGCAGATGAGTTCATTTTCTACGGCCATGTTATACAGCGCGCCATGCGGTTTTACATGGCGCAATCGAACGCCGTGAGCCATACAGAATGCCTGAAGTGCACCAATTTGATAGATCAGATAATCCTTAATTTCATTCGTGCTGCAGTCCATATTCCGCCGTCCAAAACCCATCAGGTCCGGAAATCCAGGATGCGCACCGATAGCGACCCCGTGATCCACGGCCAGTTTGACGGTCCGGTTCATGACTATGGGATCCCCAGCATGAAACCCACAGGCAATATTGGCCGATGAGATGGATGATATGATCTCGACATCCATGCCCAGGGTATAAGCCCCAAAGCTTTCCCCCATATCGCAGTTCAGATCGATGTTCATCTGTCAAATTTTCCTTCGATGCAGAATTTCTGAAATTCTCATCATTTCATCAGATTGGGCAAAAACAGAACAATCTGGGGAAATACCGTTATCAGTATAGTGGCAAGCGCCATCAGTAAAAAAAACGGAAACGCGTCTTTGGCAATCACGAATACATCATCGTTATTCAGAGAACTTATCACAAACAGGTTAAATCCGACAGGCGGTGTGATCTGGGCCAGTTCGATCATCAGAACCAGATAAATGCCAAACCATACCGTATCAAACCCGGAGGCGGTAATCAGAGGCAGCACAATGGGCGTTGTCATGACGATCATGGAAAAACCATCCACCAGACACCCCAGAATGATATAGAGCAGACTCAATATCAGAATGAGCATGAACGGCGAAAGGCCCATTTCGGTCACAAAAAGCGTCAGTTTCCGGGTAATGCCAAGATACCCGACAACCACAGACAGATAGGAAGCGCCCAGGACGATCAGCATGATCATACTTGTGGTTTTGATTGAGCCCATCAGGCTCTCGCGAAAGACATTCCAGTCCATGCTGCGGGTAACAAAGGCAAAGAGGATGGCTCCGATAACACCCACGGCGCCGGCCTCGGTCGGCGTAGCCCATCCCGCATACAGACTGCCCAATACCACCAGGATCAAAAACAGGACAGGCAAAATTTCCGGAATGGCCTGAATCCGCTGACGCCAGGAATGCCGGTCCGCGCCTGCCGGAGCCAGTCCGGGATTCATCAGGCAGCGACCCATGATATACAGGCTGAAAATACCGGCCAGCATCAATCCGGGAATGATACCGGCAATGAAGAGTTTTCCGATGCTGACATCCCCGATAATGCCATAGACCAGCATCATCATGCTGGGTGGTATCAAAAACCCCAGGGTTCCGGCACCGGCCAGTGATCCGACGGAAAGGCCTTTGTCATATCCGCGGTTTTTCAGTTCAGGTACGGTGATTTTACCCACCGTGGCGGTTGTGGCTGCCGATGATCCGCTGACTGCTGCAAAAAAAGTGCAGGCTAGAATGTTGACATGCAGGAGTCTTCCGGGGATTCGATCCATCCAGGGAGTCAGACCTTTAAACAAATTCTGAGAAATACGGCTTCTGAACAGGATTTCTCCCATCCACACGAACATGGGAAGTGCCATCATGGCCGAACCGCTGGTGTTGTTCCAGCCGGTCGTTGCCAATATGGAACCAAACGGCAGATCCGTAAAAAATAAAAATCCGCCCAGACCCACTAGAAACAGGGAAAATCCAATCCAGATGGTTCCTCCCATAAAAACGACCAGTAAGGCGCACAGGGTCAGCGAAACGCTCAAAAGCTCCATGATATAACTCCTTCCATGTTACCTTCCCAGATCTTCCACCTCTTCAATAATGGCAAGTCCGCCGGTATCCCCTTTTATCACGAGGATGGTTTTCAAGAATTCGCTTAGAAACTGCAGGGTCATGATGAGTGCCCCAAACGGCATGAAAAATTGGGGAATAGCCAGATAGGTTTCCGATAACTGCATGGACTGGGATCGGGTCACGACGGAATCCCAGAAAAACTCTCCGGTAAAGCCTGTGATGGCCGCACAGAAAATACCACCAATTGCATAACAGACTAAATCCAGATAAGCGCGATTTTTTCCAATGACAATTCGATGCAGAAAAGTCATTCGAATGTGTCCTTTTTCGCGCAGCGTATATCCCAGGGCGCAAAACGTAAGTCCGCACATCAGGTAGCCGGAGTATTCCTCGGTGATGTAAAGGGTACTGCTGAACGCGCTGCGCAGAATGATCTCAATAAAAGCCATTGCCAGACCGATGCAGAGCATCACCCCGGCCAATCCGCCACTGACGGCGGCAATGCCATCGATTGTTCGAACAAACCGCTTCATGCTGTTCTCCAGTCGCTAAGTTGAGCCGTTCGCCCGGCAGCAGACGAACGGCATAAAGGCATTGGTTATCGCTGCACTTTTTTCAGAAACGCTTCGTACATGGCCTTTGCATCGGGGGTAGCATCCTTCAGCCAGTCAGCACGTATTTTTTCGGTAATGGCATTGAGTTCCTTCATGAATTCTTTGGATGCCGGAACCGTTTCCATGCCATTTTTCGTACACAGGTCTTCTTTTTCCTTGTCCAGGACAACCACTTTTTTCCACATGCTCTCTTCCATTTCCCGGCCGGCTTTGACAAGGGCATCCTGCGTTTTTTTATCCAGTTTATTGAAGGCTTTCAGGTTGACATTGACCATATTTGTAGCGATGGTGATATTCAGAGGTTGGTAATATTTGAGAACTTCCCAGAATTTGGCATCTACGGCTGTTGGGGTGGAAGTGATCACCGAGTCAATCACGCCGGTTGCCAGAGATGAATAGACCTCACTGAAAGGCAGGGCATAGGGCGTTCCGCCGGCGGCTTCCACCACCAAAGCGCCATTTTTGTCGTAGGTGCGGGTCTTCAATCCTTTCATGTCATCTGTCGAGACCACTTTTCGTTTGGTCCAGAGTCCCGCACCCGGCCAGGGCGAGATATACAGGATTTTCTGTCCCCATTTCTCAGCTGTTTTGTCAAAATAGGGGCGGGCCGTATCATTAAGCAGTCGTGCTTCTTCAAAGCTAAGCGCAAGAAACGGAAGCGTCACAATCTGAAATATTTTTTCCTCACCAGCCACACCACTGATCAACATGTCTGACAGCGGAACCAGCCCGTCACGAACCACTTTCAACAACTCCGGGCCTTTGTAACCCAACGCGCCGCCGCTGCTAACAATGATTTCCAGTTCACCGCCGGTTACTTCTTTTATTTTGGCGGCAAACTCGTCAAGCGCCATGGTCTGGTGGTTGTTTGGCGGCCAGACCGAGTTGGCATTCCAGGTTGTTTTTGCCATGCCCTCACTGCTTGAGATTCCAATGACGAGCGTCAGTGCCAAAATAAGATGTGTCAGTTTCTTCATGTCGTTTAGTCCTTTTCTGATGAAGGGTTTTCGATACGCTTCTTTTCTGCCATGTGAAACGGCATGCATTAACGGTGGAATCGGATTCATAATGATGAAATCATCTATAATCTCCAGTAACGGATCTGTTCATTGCGGGCATCCTCAGGTTCGAAAGCGCCTTTGACGTCGATGACGATCGGGCATCCATCGTAGCAGAGCCCGGCCATTCGGGAAAGGCCCATGGATTTGTACGTATCGTGAATCACCGCCACGATGACCGCATCCACTCTGCCGAGGTTTTCCAGGGACTGAAGCTCGATGCCATAATAGGCTCTGGCTTCATCCGGATCCGCAATCGGGTCGTGAACAACGACATTCACACCATAGGTGTTCAGTTCGGAAATGATATCCACGACCTTCGTGTTTCTGAGATCCGGAACGTTTTCCTTGAAAGTGAGGCCCATGACGGCCACGCGGGAATCCCTCACCTGTTTGCTGGAGTTGATAAGAATCTTGACGGTCCGCTCGGCGATAAATTTGGCCATATTGTCGTTGATACGTCTTCCGGCCAGAATCATCTCCGGGCGGTACCCCAGCGATTCGGCCTTGAATGTAAGATAATACGGATCCACGCCGATACAGTGGCCGCCGACAAGTCCCGGCCTGAAGGGCAGAAAATTCCATTTGGTTCCGGCAGCCTTCAGCACCTCGGTAGTATCGATACCCATTTTGTCGAATATCATGGCCAGCTCGTTCATCAAGGCGATGTTCAGGTCCCGCTGGGTATTCTCGATCACTTTTGCAGCCTCGGCCACCTTGATGGAGGAAACCGGGTAGACGCCGGCGGAAACTACCGCCCCGTAAACCTTGGCGAGCAGCATCGTGGTTGCCGGATCAGAGCCGGAAACCACTTTGACGATTCTGTCGATGGTATGCTCCTTGTCCCCGGGATTGATCCTTTCCGGCGAATACCCGACTGTAAAATCAATCCCCATCTTCAGTCCGGACGTTTTTTCCATGATCGGCACGCAGACTTCTTCGGTAGCCCCGGGGTAAACCGTGGATTCAAAGACAACACAGGTGCCCTGCTTCATGAATTTCCCGACTGCGCCGGATGCGCCCCGGAGCGGACTCAAATCCGGTATGCGGTAAGCGTCGATGGGCGTGGGAACCGCAACGATAATCAGCCGGCATTGGCTGAGCTCGGAAGGGTCTGACGTAAATAAAATCCGGGCATTCGCAAGCTCTGTTTCGGCAATTTCAAGGGTTCTGTCCTTGCCGTCTTTCAGTTCACTGATCCGGTCCGGCTTCAAATCGTATCCGACAACTTCAAAATGCCGGGACAGATGAACAGCCAGCGGCAAGCCCACATAGCCCAGCCCGACAACAGCGATCTTATCTTTTCGTTCTGAAAGGGATTCAAAGGTTACCATGGTGATTCTCCACATTTTTGGAGTTAAAAGGGGTGATTGTCAGCGCATTTCCATCCGTAGAGATTTGAATTGCCCCGTGGGTTGCCGTATTCAGCAGTGTCGCGCCCACATCCTGATAATGCTTTATAACTGATGGGTGCGGAAAACTAAAGCGATTATTCAAACCGGTTGTAAAAATAACGATCTCCGGCTTGATTGTCTCAACAAAAACCTCAGAATTCGAGGACTTGCTGCCGTGGTGCGGGGCAACCAGAACCCGGCTTTGAAGGCGATCTCCATACTGGGCAACCATTTCATTTTCAGCTTTGAATTTGATGTCCCCGGGAAAAAGCAGTGTGACACTCCCATAACGGACATGAACAGCAAGGGAATTGTTGTTGATATCCCGCCAGGGTTCTTGCTGGCGCCTCTCCAGGAAATCCGGCGGTGGATTGACGATGTCCAGGAAAACGCCGTTAATTTCATGATGCCGGGGAAAGGTTTTAAAATCCGCAGGGAACAGGCTGCGCTGGCGAAGGACATCCGCAAACCTTCGGTATCCCAAGCTGTCTTCCGGTTCCGTGTTAGCCCAGATGGCTTTTACATGAAAATGCTCGGCAATGAAGCCCATGCCATTGACGTGATCGCTGTTGGCATGTGACAAAACCAAAATATCCACGGACCTGATTTTTTTCCGCCAGAGAAGCGGCGCCACCACCATTTTCCCCATATCAAAAGCGGAAAAACTCGAAAAACCGCCTGCATCGATCAGCATGACCGGACCTTTGGGAAATTCCAGAAGATTGGCCGTACCCTGGCCCACATCCAGGACCGTCACCCTGAAATCGGAGCGAAAAAAACGTTGATATCCCCAGTAGAGCGCATCCAGACCAAGCAGGATTGCCGAGGCAACAGAGAGCGTCAGCAACATGTTTTTTACGCCTGCTGACAAGCCTGTTTTGTTTTGCAGGGAAAGGGTTCTCAGCAACTGTGAATCCGAAACAGGTTTTTCTTTTTAATGTAGTCAGCGCCAATAACAGCGTATAAGCGCAGATCACTTCCAGCAAGGAAGGCGTTATGGTTTTGACGGCGGAAAACGGAAGGTTTGCAAAAAATTCAGTGAGGTTCAGGGACATCTTCAAAATTGCGGCGCTCAGTTCAAGTCCCCACTGGGAAGCGATGGGTGAAATCAGCGATATGCCGGCAAAAACCAGCCCGAGGGGGACTACCCCGAAACCGACAAGCGGAATCAGAACAAAATTGGCAACCGGACTGATCAGGGATATCTGGTTAAAATATACCATCACCAGGGGCAGGACGCCCAGGGTGGCTGACAAAGTTACCCACAGGGATGAGAAAACGTAATTTTTGATGCGCTTACGGATGTCGGAGACATCATCTTCCGGCTGCCAGAACCTGGGGAGAAAATATATAATGGCAAACACCGATGCAAAAGAAAGCTGAAAAGAAATGGCAAAAAGGGACGGCGGGTAAAGTGATCAGAATCAGGATTGCTGCTGTTGCCAGCGTGTTAAACGGCTCTTGTTCCTTATGAATCAGAAACGTCATCAGGAAGATGACAATCATGATAACAGCTCTTTGGGTCGAAGGCGACATACCGGAAACCAGGCCATAACCCAGTACCGGTATGATGGAGAGAATTGCGGCGCCTTTTCGCGTCCAGGCGCGCCAGAGGAAAAACGGAAACCATGCTGAGTATCCATCGAAATATGAAAAAAGATGTCGTTGCCACAATCCCGACATGAAGCCCGGATATGGCCAGCAAATGACTGACTCCGGCTTTGCTGAAATTCTCCGTTATCCGATCCGAAACGCCGCTGCGCTCTCCGATGAGAAGTGCTTTTAACACAGCCCTTTCATCTGTTTCGCCGATATGGTCCAGAGTCCGGGAAATTGCCTTTCGAAGGCGATACACCCGCTGGAAAAACCCGCCCCGATGTGGCGCTGTCTGTTCGATATCGCTGCTTTGCACAAAAACAGATCCGTAAATGCCGTTAAACGCCATGTACTGCCGGTAGTCGAATCCGCCGGGATTTTGAAAATTGCGAAGCGGGCTTATTCTGCCCTTAAAACGGATGCGGTCCCCCATATTCAGATCCAGGGGCTCCCCTTCAAGGGTTACACGGAGTTTGCCGGTGACCGTAACAATACTGTTGTCGTTTTCCAGGGTTTCAACCGTTAAATCGAATTTCTGGCGCTGGTTGTCGGTCCAGGCGGGTGAGTCCAGGGTGCCGGAGATGAGCCATGGGGTGGTGGTGATAAAGCGTGAAATATGGTGATCGGGCAGTCGGGTAGTCACCCAGGGCTGAATAGAAAAATAACCTGCAGCGACAAAGAGGACAAGGGGCGACAGCCATATCGGAGATCGCCGAAGTATTCCATAAAGGATTCCGAATATTCCGGCCAGAACCACGGGCCATACCCATATCCAGTGATCCGGCGCACCCGAGCCGATCAGGATACCGACCATCAAGGCCCCAAGCAGGGCGGTCAGCGGCCGGGAATAATACGAAACCGGGGAATTAGGCATGGCTTGCCTTTTGTCGAGTCAGGTAAGTCTTTCCGCTTTGATATGAAGAAGTTCGGCGATTCGTATTGACATTTAATTACACGTTCGTCCACTTTATTTGAAACTCAATTTCTTCCTGGCCCCCCTCTCTTTCGTGCTCGATATTATAAGTTGCACGAACCGGAACGTATATTCTTTCACCCGCAATTTGAATTTCAAACTGCTCACCTTTTTCGAGCGAATCTGCAAGACGGCGAAGTTTTGAAATAAAATCCGGCATTGGATAAGTTTTCTCAACATCTCTTTCTGTCTTGTTACGCACAATCTCCTTCCTTTCATTTAAATACATTATGTTACGACTGGTCAAAATACAATGCACCACAAGTTGTTGTGCAGTTTCTATGTTTTATAAAGAAAGGCAGCCAATCAAGATTCATCAGTGCTTGAAGCTTCTCTGGCCCGTGTAGACCATGGTGGCTCCGGCTTCGTTGCATGCTTCGATGGACTGGTAGTCATTGTCCGATCCGCCGGGCTGAATGACGCAGGAAACCCCTTCGCAAAGGCCGACGTCCACGCCGTCCCGGAAAGGGAAAAAAGCGTCACTGACCATCGCGGAACCTTTCAGCCCGCCGTTTTCACGCGGCAACGCGCCGGTCAATTTCGGCTTTCTTTTCCGGGTCTTTTAAATCATTATAGGCAATGCCAAGGGTTTCGAAACAGTACCGGTCGGAAAGCTTGCGATATGCCTTGTCCCTGGCGATTTCGGCCACACCGACCCGGTCCTGCTCTCCTGTTCCGATGCCGATTGTGACCCGGTCCTTGACATAAATCACCGAATTGGAGGTAACGCCGGATTCGACCAGCCACCCGAAAAGCATGTCCCGGTATTCATTATCCGTGGGCTCCCGTCGGACAGCGTAGGATTTGCCCTTGTAATCACAGGCGGCAAGTTTTAAATCCGCCTTGGTCCTGGCCTGTGGAACAAAAGACCATTGGGCCACAATGCCGCCGTCCATCAGGCTTTTGAAATCCACAAAGCGCTGGCCTACAAAATCATGGAGACGCGCGATGTTCTGAATGCGAACGACCCGCAGGTTTTTTTTAACTGCGAAAATATCCATCACACCGTCTTCAAATTCGGGTGCCGCCACGACTTCGGCGTATTGATTGCTGATGGCCTCAGCAGTCGCCTTATCCACAGGCCGGTTGACTGCGATGCAGCCCCCGAATGCCGCTACCCGGTCCGCCATCATGGCCTTGTGGTAGGCATCCGATAGCACAACGGACTGGGCGACGCCGCAGGGATTGTTGTGCTTGACAATGACGGCTGTGGGCAAGTCCTTGAAATACCGGAGGATGTTCAAGGCATTGTCCGCATCGGTCACATTGGTTTTCCCGGGATGTTTTCCGGACTGAATCAGTTCGATGTCGGATGCCAGGTACTGGCCCGGCTGAATGGTCCGGGTTTCCCCGAGAATCAGATTGCCGTTAACCAGTTTGAAAAGCGCGGCTTCCTGCCCCGGATTCTCACCATACCGCAGGCCTTTCTGTTCGCCTTCTATATCCCAGAGGACTTTTTCATAAAACAGGGTCTGGCGGCCGGTTTCGTCAATAAAGCTGATTTCCATGCGCAGTGGAAAATGCTCGTCCACGATGGTTTTATACATTTTTTTCAGGTCATCTGCCATATCGTATCTCCTAAAATAAACTGGTGAGGAGTGAACCCCGAACCACAATGCCTACATAGTAGCCAAGGGGCTTTTCCTGACGACACCTAAACCCTCTCTGGCCTCTGTCGGTTAGACCCGACTCGTTGACGGATAACATTCCCTGACGTTTTCAATTGTCCGGGTGCCAAGGTATTCGGCGATCATCCGATCATAGGCAGCGGTGTGGGAAAAGGCTTTCTTGGCCAGCCTGAAACGAAGATCCAGGGAGATCCGGCCGTTGCCGGTTCTCATTTCGGAGAGTATGAAGGTATAGTCTTCCGGATCCACCACCGAAGCCACGCGGATGAAATTTTTTGCCGATGCCCGGATCATGCACGGCCCCCCGATGTCGATGTTGCCCCTGGCCTGCTCCACGGTCACATCCGGTTTGGAAATGGTCTGCTTGAACGGATAGAGATTGACGACCACCATATCAAAGGGCACGGCCCCGGTACGTGCCAGATCCATCTGGTGTTCGACATTGTAGGTTTCGGTGAGAATGCTCAGATAAATCTTGAAATCAAGTGTTTTGACAAGTCCTCCCTGGGTTTCCGGCTGCCCGGTATATGCTGAAACCTGTTTGAGACAGGTCTCTGCCCGATCTCCCAGAAACTCCCATATGGCGTTGTATGTACCTCCCGTCGAGTACAGGGTCACTTGCGGATTGATTTCCAGAAGCTGGGTGACCAGTTGCTTCAAATTGCTTTTGTCCGAAACGCTGATCAGCACATTGCGAACTTCGATAAGCGGGTCAATTTTTGTAACCACATTCAGTGTCATCGTTTACATCGCCCCCTGATATTCCAATAAAAAACGTTTAAAAAATACGGTCATGAACCGGTGACGCTCGCATGCCATGCGCTTACCTTCGAAAGTCATCATGCGATCCTTGATTTTACAGAGTTTGACGCGATATTCCCTGAAACCGGTATCGTCAACGGAATACGGAACGCTTTGTTCTGCGGGGATATCGGGGCTGTGAAGCCTGGCGCCGATTTCTCCGGCAAAGAGATACGCTCTGGCAATGCCGATGGCGCCGATGGCATCCAGCTTGTCGGCGTCAAAAAGGACTTTGGCCTCGAGGGTTTCGGGAACATGCATTCCCCGGAACCGATGGGTTCGAATACAGTGAAGGATATTGTCTTTCTGTCCCGGTGAGAACACCAGCATTGCAACGATCGGCTCGGCCAGCACCGCGCCGTGGACCGCGTGACAGAGCGAACCCCGGGAAGCGTCCTGATGGGGCCTGCCGATGTCGTGAAGAACGGCCGCGACCCGAAGAACATCCATGTCCGCCTGCTCAGCAGGGCCGATATGCTCGCACAGCCGAAGGACCCGAAGCGTGTGATCCCAGTCGTGGCTGGCGCGCGCACCGGTGAACATTTTCTGCGCAATTGTCTGAATATCCATATCAGCAGGCCGCTTTTCCGGTCAACTCCGTGATGCTGACCTTGATGACGACGATTTTCTCAAGAGCGGATTCCGGATACGTGAACGCTTCGCTTGAATACTGTCGCATGATGATGTCCAGCGCCGCCTGCTTTTCCGTTAAATCCTCGATAAAGGCCGCAACGCCGAACGCAATGGCGCTCTGGAAAAAAAATCCCCACTTGCAGGCGCTGTCGCCTGTTTTCAACCGGCAGTCCACATCGAATTCAATGCATACACGGGGATTTTTTCGAAGAATATCCATTTTTCTTCCTTCGGGCGCACAGTGAAAATAAACGGCGCCGTCCTTGTACCCGAAGCTCATGGGAATCACGTAAGGCTGGTCGTCATCCGACATGCCCAGACGGCACACGGTTGATCTGCGGATGACGGATGCAATCGCATCCGGATCCGTCATTTCCTTGTCTTTTCTTCTCATAAACACTCCTAAAGCATTTTGAATTCGCCCCCAATCATCCCAGGCTCATGACCGATTCCCACCGCTGAAATTCCGTGGATACCGGAAGATTCTTTTTTTTCATTATTTCAATGAAGCTGCTGTCATTGAACCGCAGGTAGGGGTTTACTTTCAGCTCGTCGCCAAGGCGTGAAAAGACGTGGGCCGGGTTATAGGATTTCAGGTACGGATTAATGTCCGGGTTGTCCGGCTCAATCATTCGGGTAAAGGACATGGCGTATTTCAGGTAGTCATGTCCGGCATAAACGGCCGTATCCTCGGGAAAAGCCATCAGAAATTTGATGGAATCGTAAAAAGCCCGGATATTGCCGGAAAAACAGTTTCCGATGGTCCCGTTGAACAAGGTGTCCCCGGTAATCAGGCTATTGTCGACATGGAATGTCACCGAATCATCGGTATGACCCGGAGTCGCATAAACGCGAACGGTCATCCCGTCAAGCTCGATTTGAGAATGCCCGGACAGAAACGCATCGTCCAGAAGAGCGGCGCCGGATCTGGCCAGCAGTTCCTGGGTCCCGCAGGTATGATCCGGATGCAGATGGGTATGCGTGACTTGGGTGAGTCTTAGTTTGTTTTTTTCAACAAAATCAAGAATGGACTCCACCGCGCCGCCATCGATGGCCAGCGCCGAATGCTCTCCATAAATGACATAACTGAAATTATCGGAAGAATAAGGGAATTGCTGAAGATTCATGGGCCTCCTGATGATTGAATTCAAGACGTTGCTGACGGTTCACTCGCTTAAATATCTATAGCAGCGGCTATCCTTTGTCAATGCGTAACTGCCCGTTCAGAAGCTCACCCAGGCCGGATGCGCGGTAGGTGCGTCGCTGTACGGCCTGTTCCAGAAGATCCATGGCCGGGCTGACCAGCGTGAACCAATTGCGGGCCCGGGTAATACCGGTATAGACCAGTTCCCGGGTCAACACCGGATTCATGGCGTCCGGCAACACCATTGCCGTATGCTCGAATTCAGAGCCCTGGGACTTATGCACGGTCATGGCATAGACCGTTTCCACATCACCCAGGCGGGAAGGCAGCACTTTTTTCAATGTGCCGTCTGCCATGGGAAACACCACCCTTAAGGCATTTTTCACCCGCACTGCGATCATCGTGTAACGGGCAATACGATACCGACATCGCCATTCATCAGCCCCAGGCCGTAATCGTTCCGGGTGACCATCACCGGACGGCCCGGATACCAGCCCTCCGTGGTCCGGATGAGCCCCGCGCTGCAAAGTATTTCCGCTGTTTTTTCATTCAGCCCTTCAACCCCCCACCTGCCCTTGCGAACCGCAGCCAGCACCTGAAAGCGGCCAAAAGCATTCAGCACGGCCCGCAGCCAGTCATCCTCGGCTCCGGGGTCTTCCGGCGGACCCGCCTTCACACATTCCAGATATGCGCGATACCCGACAGGCGCCCTGGATGAACCGTTACTGGCAAACGCACCGGGATTGCCATCCAGCACCAGACGGGCAAAGCTTTCATCGTCAAGGGTCTGCACGTTCAGATGGGCGATATCTCCAAACCCCTGACTCCAGACAGCGGCAACTTTTTCAGGAATCTCCCGCGTTGACTGCTCTGGCCAGTTCTCCAATGCCGCTGTCTTTGCCGAAACGGTGGCTTCTGCGCAAGACGACAACATGCTGGTCCAGTGCCGTGCCATTTCCAGCAAAAGCTTTCAGGCATATCCCGTATTTTTTTTCAGCCAGACAAGGGTTGCCGGCAAATAACCGGCCTGTTCCGCATGAGCGCAGATATCGCCCAGCACGGACCCGGCTTCCACGGACGCCAGCTGATCCTTGTCGCCCAGCAGAACTAACCGGGCCCTGGACGGCAAAGCGGCAAGAATCGCTGCCATCATTTCCAGATCGATCATGGAGGCTTCATCCACGACCAGAAGATCGACATGCAGCGGATTCTGCGAATTGTGGACAAAACGACGGGAATCCGGCCGGCTTCCCAGCAGCCGGTGCAGGGTGGTCGCCTTCAGGGGAAGTCTGTTTTGCACATCAGAAGGAAAGGCGCTAAGCCGCACCTGCTGATGGATTCGGTCAGCCTTGCCGCAGCCTTGCCCGTCGGCGCCGCCAGGCAAATCCGCAGGGTTTGACCTTGCTCCAGAGCCAGCCCCTGAAGAAGTACCAGCAAGTTTAACCACCGTGGTGGTTTTGCCGGTGCCGGGTCCACCTGAAATCACGGTGAATGCACTTGTTGCAGCAATCGCCGCGCCGACACTCTGCCAGTGCACCTCGGTTTTTACCTGCTTCTTCGGGACTCCGCAGAGGCTGGAACAAAGCATCCAGCCGGTCAATCAGATTGTCTGGTAGATTTTCTGAAGGATTATCCGGTAAATTGCCGGAAAGATCGTCCGTGAGAATAAGTCGGATTGGCAATTCTTTGTAAAATTCCCTGCGCCACCTGCTGCGTGTATTGCCAGTAACGGCGAAGGTATAAACGGCCCGAGGACAAAACCAGCGGCGTATTGCCGGTGCCGGCGGCAACCAGTGATGACTGGCTCAGGATTAGCTCCCAGGTTTCCAGGGTCAGTTCGGACAGTAGTTCCAATCGACTTGCCGGACTGCGTCTCCTCCCCTTCCGGCGGCAGGGACGAGGGTCGACTCCGGGTCTGCCAGCGCAGCCCGCAAATCCAGGCAGATATGACCACGCCCCAGTTGATGACTGGCCAGAGCTGCCGCCAGCAGCACCGGGTCTGCGGCATTCGGCTGCTGCTCCTTTAGAAACCGGACAAAAGCCAGGTCCAGCGATCTGATCCATCCGCGTTCAACCCACTGGCCGAGCACGCGAAACAGATTTTCAGACTGCATGGCGGTTCTCCTTGCCGGCAAAAGCCTCATCCAGCGCTTCAATCAAGGATTGCGGGGGTTTATCCATATAAACGCCCTGCCCCCTGTCATTCACCCCCCGCAGAAACAGATACACGGCCCCGCCCACATGCCGCTGGTAATCGTAACCGGGCAGTCTGGCTTTCAGCAGCCGGTGAAGCGCCAGGGTATAGAGCACATACTGAAGATCGTAGCGATGTTCCAGCATGGCTTTTTCCATGGCTTTTACCGTAGTAAGCCGCTTCATTTTCTCCCAGATGGTTGGACTTATAATCCAGAACATAATAGCGTTCCTGATAACAGAAAACCAGATCGATAAAGCCTTTGAGCATTCCGTTAACCGCATTCTCCCGAAGCCGGGGACGGGGAGCTGCGGGCAAAATAGCAGCTGTTATCGCATCATCCAGCTTCCGGGTGTCAACCCCATGGCTGGCAAACAAAAACTCCAGCTCCGGCTGATAGTCTTCCGGCAAAAGCTCGGCCAGTGATCATTTTGCCCAATGCGTCCGGCAGCGTGATCCGGGTCTGGAGAAGTTTTTGCAGCCAGTCTGTCAGAATCTCATCCCAGTCCTTCCAATTCCGGCGCTCGCAAAAATCCCTGACTTTATATAAGCATGCGCTGACGATGGAGAGCCAGTGCCGCAAAACCTTCACGCGCCGCCCACTCCAGCAGATCATGCATAAAGGTTCCCGGTTCCGGCCCCCGGGGAAAACCGTGAATGGAACGGGCGGAATCCGGGATTTCCGGCGCTGCGACAGGTTCGGTTTCAGCTTCCAGCAACTGATCCTCTTCGGCCGAATACGGCGAATGGAAAGCCGGGTAAGATGGGAAGAGCCGATTCCGGCATCCGTGCACCGGCCAGCATTCCGGAATAACTGGTCATCGTCCAGTCACGCGGAATATTTCCGGCAAACGTCAATGCCGGTGTCAGATTCGCCGCTTCAGACCGTGGCCGATAAATGGTATCACGGGGTTCAGGCAGCGGTTCAATGGCGATATGCTCGCAATTTCCTTTCAGCACGGCAAGCTTTTCGGCCAATTGGTCCGCCGGAATCGCCTCCCCTGCCGAAAGCAGGTAGCCTATCCCGGACAGATGCAGATTGCCGGTATTTTTCCCCATCACGCCGATGCCAAGCCAGCAGGCATATTGAGCACGGGTCAACGCCACATAGAGCATCCGCAGATCTTCCGCCAGCCGTTCCCTGTCCGCAGTCGTCAAGTCCTCAGGTCCCGGCTTTTGTATCAGGCGCACCCGACCCTTTTCGTCATGGATTTTCACAACCGGGGAATTCTTGGCCGTCACCTGGCGGAAACTGCAAATAAACGGCAAAAACACCAGAGGATATTCCAGCCCCTTGGACTTATGGATCGTCACCACCCGAATCAGTGCTTCATCGCTTTCCAGACGCAGGATCTGCTCCTCAACGCCGATCGCCGGGTTGCTCAACCTGTTCCGCCAGCCAGCGAATCAACGCCTGTTCTCCGTTAAGGCTGGCCGCCGCGCTCTGAAGCATTTCCGCCAGATGCAGCAGATTGGTCAACACCCTTTCACCGCCACCCAGAGGCAGCAGACGTGATGGCACGCCGAATTCTCGAAGCAGCAACCTCAGCATGGGCAGCACGCCCTGATGCCGCCAGATGTGCTGATAATTTCGAAATCGCTCGACCTCGGTCTCCCAGGCCAGTTCGTCCTGAACCAGCCGATCCAGGCTGTCAAAGGACAGGGCCAGGACATCCGTTGCCAACGCTGTTCTCAGAACGCCCTTCCTGCTCAGGCTCCGCGCAGGCACGCAACAAATAAAGCAAGGATTTTGCCTCCGGGCTCTCAAAGACGGAATCCTTGTCGGACAGATAGACGCTGCGCACCTGACGTTTATTCAGAGACTGGCGAATCGCGCCGGCCTCGCTGCCGTTTCGCACCAGGATGGCAATGTCCGCCGGACGCAGCGCTCTGAACGCACCGTCCGGTGCCTGAAATCCGGCCTGCGCCGGCTGCGCTTCCGCCGAATTCAGCAAGCGGACAATTTCACTGGCCGCGGATTCCGCCATCTGAGCTGATATAGCCATCATCGCCGGTTTTATTGAGGATTCCGGCTTGCTGAATCTGCCAGAATGTCATGGCCTTGACCCGCTTTCCCTGAACCTTGAGATGCTCCCTGCGCCCCTCTGCCGCAACTTCCACAAACGGAATGCGGTCCTTGAACAGAAACGCGCCGTGCGAATACCTGGCCGCAACCCCGAACACCTGGTTGACGGCTCTGACCAGAGCTTCGGTGGAACGATAATTTTTCCCCAGCGTGTAGGGCGCATCGGAGGCGTCCCCGCGTGCAGCCAGATACGTGTGAATATCCGCTCCGCGAAAGGCATAGATCGCCTGCTTGGGATCACCGATCATAAACAGCGCCGTATCCGGATGACAGATAGATTCTGAAGCGCTTAAGTCAGAAGTCTGGAAGCACACCACCTCGGCTTTGATGGTCGTCTGTCCTCTGTCATCCGTCGTCTGTCGTCCGTCATCCGTCGTCCGTCTTCCGCCGTCCTCTTTTCTGGCAAATCCAGATAGATTTTACGGAAAATGGCGTACTGCACCGGATCGGTATCCTGAAATTCGTCGATCAGCGCTGCCGGAAACTGCTCGCGAATGACCCGGGCCAGTTGTCCGTTTCCCTGCCTGTGCAGGGCGTCATGCAGACGGGTCAGAAGGTCGTCAAACCCCATTTGGGCTTTGCGTTCTTTTTCCTGCCGAACACGTCGCCCGATATCCGCTGCCGCATGATTAAACAGCGCCGTATCGATATCAAGCGCAGCCAAGCCTCTCATTGAGGCGGTCAAAAGCTTCATAAGCCGGATGTTCCGGAACAGGTTTATTTTTGGCCGAACCCGCTTTCAACTTGGAGCTGGAGAATATTTCCAGCACCTTGGGTTCGGGCAGTGGACCCTTGTCTTTGACCCAGCGCGCAAGCACTTCCACCCATCTGGTTAGGGATGTGCTCTGTAAATGTTGTTGTTCAGGGTTTTATTGGCCTGTGCCTGCCGTACTCGTTCGATTGCAGCCGTAAAGTCCGAATCCCAGATCCGCCGGGCCTCTTCAATCGCCTGACGGCGCTCTTCCAACAGCGCAAAAGGGTCGGCAGTCACACTCAGTTGCCCCTTGAGCAAGGGCATAATTTTTTCCAGCAATGCCTGCGGTGTGGCACATCGGCCCATCAGCTCGGATAAAACCTCCTTGGGCTGGGGATAAAAATGGCTGCGCCAGTAGTCGCATACGGCTTCTTCCAATAGCTCCCGCTCGGAAGGTACCAGCTCCAGATCAAAGAGAACGCCGCTGTCAAAAGCATGCTGGCGGATCATTTGCTGACACCAGGCATGAATGGTATGGATCGCGGATTCGTCCATCCATTGCGCCGCCTGATCCAGGAGCCGGGCGCAAACCGGCCACTGGCCGGCATCGTAATCGTCTCTCAAGGCCTTCAGGTACGCATCCCCCAGGCCCTGTCCGCGAAAAAAAGCCGCAGCCTCGGTCAGCCGGCCGCGGATCCGATCCCGCAGTTCCTCTGTTGCGGCATTGGTAAAGGTCACCACAAGAATTTCCGGCGGGGTCAAGGGCCGGGAAAAAGCGTTTTCTCCCCCATGTCCCAGCACCAACCGCAGATACAGGGCCGCAATCGTGTATGTCTTACCGGTACCCGCGCTTGCCTCGATCAGGCGAACGCCGTGCAAGGGAAATGTCACAGGATCCAGAAGATTTCCCATACGTTTCTCCAGATTCCCTAAAATTCATGAACCCGGATGGCTTGTAACAGCGGCGCATAGAGAGACGTTGCCAAGTGCTTAAATTGATTTCCGTCAGCCTGCCAGAGAGCGCTAAAATCAGGATAGGTTCGCGCCAGATAGAGATTATACCCCAGCTCTCCCGAAGGGCTGAATTCATTTCCCTGGTAAGCACTGCGCGCCGCATCTACGGCTTTCTGCTGTTTCATTTCCGGTGTGTCCTTCGGATGATCGGAATTCAGCGCCGCCAGATAGGCCAGGGCGGTCTTGGCTGTCACCGGCAGGGGACGCATCAGGCCGGACCGCCAGGAAGCCATAATTTCTGCCAGCCATTTTTCGGCACAATCCTGATCCAGGGGCCGCAGTTCCGCAACACCGTCCGGAGCCACCAGATAGCTGCTCAGGAGAAATCCCTGTGCACACCCGGCAAGATGCTTCACCCAGGAACCCACCAAACTGGACAAACGGGAGACTTCGCCCCCTGAATCCATAATATCATTGCAATAAAACTCCCAACGGGCATATCTTTCGGTTGTTCTGAATCCGCCCGCCGCAACCTGTCCAGCCAGTCTTCCAGATATAAGACGGATAACGCCGGGCTGTTTTCAACCGGCTGTTGATTCTGATCCGGCAGACGGATTTCCATCGGTTCTGCCGCGCCTGGCCACTGATTGCTCAAGGTTGTGGTGATATTGGATCATCCGCAACACCGGCTCAGCCAGTTCCTCGGCAGCCAGTTCGCCAAAACCATTCAGCGGCAGACTGCCGGAGCGGCGAAGTCGATTTGCCTCTTTGTGAACAGCCTCCTGGCATTTATCCGATTCAGCAGACAGTCCCGCGGCAAGCAACTGAGCTCCCAGGTTAAAAGGCGCCAGTCGATCCAGTGCAAAGGGCTCCTGGTCTTCAGCCGTGATATGGCCAAATATAAATTGGTCATCGAAGATAGACTTTCAGCCGTTGATTAAAAAAAATCTGTACCGGATTTTTCAAAAATCGAATCAGATCGTTCAGCTTGCAAGGGGACTTCGATTGGTGGTGGCGAAAGATCTCGTGGCAGCTGGATCTCAGAGGCCTGGGCTGTCTGAGGATCCGGAATTTCCCGCCATTCATGAGCGTACGTAAACAGCTCCCGGGTCCCGATCGCGTAGAAAGTAGGCTTTGCTGAAAGGCTGGAGCGGATGCCGGCAGGTCAGATGATCCAGAAGCGCTGTCCCCGTCTCCTCGCCCTTTTGGTCGGCATCCGCCGAAATTTCTTTTAGCCGCCAGCCGGCTGCCAGATAGTCGCGAAGCTGGCCGACCAGCACCGAAGGCATCTGCTCGCTGTTATCCCGGACACTGCGGCCGATGTAGGAGATATAGAGTTTTTCCCGGGCAGATAACAAGGCTTCAAGAAACAGATAACGGTCATCTTCCCTGCGGGAACGATCTCCTGGCCGATAGGCACCCGGGAACAGCCATCAAGTCGAAATCCAGGGGCGGGCGACTTCGCGGGTACTGCCCATCGTTCATGCCCAGCAGGCAGACCACTTTAAACGGAATGGCCCGCATCGGCATCAGGGTGCAGAAATTGACCATTCCGGCCAGGAACCGCTGGGACATGCCGGAGTCCTGCATTGCCCCCAGAAAAGCTTCGCGCACCACCGTCAGGGGCAGCGCTTCTTCAAGGCCGGCATCCATGCAGGCGCTCAGCCATTTTTCCAGCACTGTTTCCACCCGGCCCAGGGTGCAACCGGTCAGGACTGTCAATCGGCAGAAAGAAATCTCGTCGAAAGATCCAATATCCGTCTGCACCAGATTTCCGCGGTAGCCGGCTGAGCCAGCACCTGGCAGTGTCTCTCCAGCTTTTCCAGCATGGCTGCAAGCGGGCCGACCCGTGCGGCTTCCAGACCGCCGACTTCATCATAGGGTTCAATCCCCTGCCAGGGTTCGCCGGCACCCACCGCATATCCCAGGAGCATGCGACGCAGTCCAAACAGCCAGGTATTTTGCTCAAGACCGGCAGGAAGTCCGAACCCCCTGCGCTGCTCGGCGCTCAGTCCCCAGCGGATACCGGCCCCTTCAATCCACTGCCGCAGCCTGGGCAGATCCGCTTCCGCCAGGCCAAATCGCTCACGGAAGGCAGGAACATCCAGCAGATCCATCACATCACTCACCGTCATGCGTGAATCCGGCAAGTGAAGGAGTTTATCCAGAGCCTGCAAAATGGAGACGCCGGCACGCTCCGGGCTGTCCGCGATCGTAAACGGAATATACCGGGCATCGTGCTGCGTCCGGACATTGCCGAATACGGCCTCGATGTGGGGTGCATAGATATCAATGTCCGGGGTCATGACAATGATATCCCGGGGCTTTAGATCCGGAATATCGGCAAAAAATGACAGCAGCTGATCCTGCAGGATTTCCACCTCGCGCTGACGGCTATGTGCCAGATGAAAGCGGATCGATCCATCGTCGGGATCAATGCCTTGCCTGTCCTTCGGAAGCGGCGGGTAAAGGCCTCAGATCCAGAATCGCCTGCTGGACCTGCTGCAGCAGAGCAGGCTTTTCCGCCATCCGGGGCAACGTCTCGAAAGAGATCAATTTCAGCAAAATTTTCGCGGTATGCCTCCGGCCGGTCATAGCCGTAAAGCAGTCCCATATAGTCGCGTCCCTGCTTGCCCCAGGCAGCCAGCAGCGGATTGACGTGCTGGTGCAAAAACTCCGGATTCAGATTCTTCAGGCATTTGCGGCTTTCGCGGGTGCCTGGCACGATCAATTCGCAGCAATTCCCTGTCTTCAATAATATCCGCCCAGTAATGCCGGCAGGGATTGTGAACAAATACCATTACCTGGCTATGGCGGGACACGGCATGCAGCGCTTCCAGCGCCTGTTTGGGAAGAGAGCAGATGCCGAACACGATCACGCGGCGTGGCAGAGCGGCAGGTCTTTCACCAGGGCTTCCGCAGCTTTCAGAAACCGGCGATGCAGGCTGGATCGGCTGTTGCCGCGTTGATTCGGATGGATGTTCTGCTGAATTCTTCGCCAGAGCTCGGACTGCCATAGCTGCTTCTCCGGAATTTCAGCCGGCTCACCCCTCGCATTTCGAATCCGGTCAAAACCGTTCGTCCAGTCTTCCAGCCAGTCGGCCCGGTAGACCTGATACTGGTCGAAAAGATCCGCAAGATGACATGCCAGCTGGTATCGCTTGCGCATGTCGTTGTCATCGACAAGATAATGCGAAAGCGGCGCAAAACAATCCTCTTTCGACAGGAACGGCAACAACTGCAGGAGCCGCCAGGTCAGACGGTCTTTGTCATAAGGCGATTCTCTGGGGATTGTCTCCGCCCCCAGGACCGCGCGGTAGGCATTCCACAAAAAACGCGCAGGCAGTTGAATATCAACCGCAGCGCAGATTCCGCACCCGTCGTTTTCCGCAAGCGCCAACTTCAGCCACTGAGCCATGCCATTGCTCTGGACAAGAAATAACTCATTTTCCAGGGGCTTGAGCGGCCGGCGCCGGATCCACTGCACCGCCACCTGCCGCAGGTCTTCAAGATGATTGGCATGAATCATCGATAGGCCGGGAACTAAATTCGCTTCGCAATTCACCGCAAGCGTGTTCATAAACATCTCCTGGAAAAATCATCATTCATATAAACATTCACAACCAGAGATGAATCACCAGTAGCCTTCTGTATTCTGTCTGTGCGCCAGAGCAGACATTTTAAGCCTTAATCTTACAAAATGTTATCCTTTTCAAAATCACAGCTTATCAGAATTCTGTCAAAAGGTCAGAGGAAACACATGGCAATCGACTACTGTTCGTATTGAGTCTAATGGTGGCAATGATGGGGCATATGCTTCAGGCAGCAGATCTGCCGAATTTCTCGGGCATCTGGACACTGGACGCACCGGAAGCCACTTCCATGTAGACCATTCTGGAAGCTCGTGGGGTTCCCAGGATAGAGAGAAAGGCCGTGGACACCTTGTCCATCACCCAGGTGATCACGCAGACCGAGAAGACACTGACCATCAAGACTGAAACGGCGTTGGGCGCCCGAACCCGGGTCCTTCACCTGGATGGCAATAGCAGATTCAGAACACGGACAGGATAGGCAATGTTGCGTCCGAAGTTACTGGGATAAAACAGTAACCTGGCTTATGGTTCCTGGTCCTGTGGAACAAGCGTAAAAGCGCCCATTACATCCTGCGGAATGCTCCGGGGACGGCCGGAAGCAGCATCCACAAAGACCCAGTCCGTCTCTCCCCTGGACAAAACCGTATTGTCGGAAGTCCGAATGAACTTGTATTTACGAAGCGACAAAGCCCTGCGAAAATTGGTTATCCAAGTCATAACCGTTATTGTATCCCCCTCAAAAGCAGGCCGAAAGTACTCGACGCTATGCTTACGGACGACCCAAATTGCACCGGCATCCCTGGCAACCTGCGTACCCCCCGATGCTTCCGAATGCAGGACCGCAACATCCTGCATCCACTGAACATAGACCACATTGTTCACATGCCCGTTTTGATCTATGACTTCCGAAGAAACCGTGATTTCAAGCCGGTAGACCGGAGAGATACAGCCGTTTCCCATATCCTTCTCAAATCCTTGCCTCTATCCTCTGCCCCCTAACCTTTTGATTTAAACCCGCAGTCCTGGCTCAGGCAGGCCAAAAACGATCCTTCTTTTTTGGAAACTTTTTCCACCAAAATTTTCGCATGACAGAGCGGGCATTCCTGGTTGACCGGTTTATCCCAGATGGCAAAAGAGCAGTCCGGATATCGGTTGCATCCGATAGAAAACCTTTCCGCGTTTGGACTTTTTCTGAACCAGTTTGCCGTTGCACCCGGGTTCAGGACACGTAATCCCGGTTTCCTGGGAAGAACCGGCCGGCGTCAAGGACTGGGTGTGCTTGCAATCCGGATACCCGCTGCATGCCAGAAAGGGGCCGAATTTCCCCTGCCGCATGATCAGGGGCTGGCCGCATTTGCCGCAAACCTGATCGGTCGCAGCCTCCGGAGGGGGTTCAACCGTCTGAATTCGGCCTTTTTCGTCGCGGGTGTAGTTGCTGGTGAATTTACAGTCCGGATATCCGCTGCATGCCAGGAAATGGCCATTTTTACCCATCTTGATATGCAGCTTTCGGGTTTTGCAGAGAGGACAGTCCAGATTGGTTGAACTGCCCACCCCCTTCATACTGATCATCTGGGTGGAGGCGGTCTCAAGCCGCTGTTTAAAAGGCTCATAAAACCGCGTCAAGACTTCAAGCGAGGCAGCTTCGGCCGTTTCGATCTGATCCAGATGGTCTTCCATTGTGGCTGTAAACTCAATATCAAAGACCTCGGGAAAACTGGCGATGATCAGATCATTAACGATAAACCCCAGTTCACTGGGTATAAAAAAGCCTTTGACCATCTCCACATATGCCTTTCCGCGAATGGTGGTCAGGATCGCGGCATAGGTACTGGGCCGTCCGATACCGTTTTCCTCAAGCGCCTTTACCAGGGATGCCTCTGAAAACCGGGGCGGCGGCTGGGTAAAATGCTGCTTGGGTTCAAGTTTTTTCAGAATCAGGGTCTCGCCTTTGGACAGCTCCGGAAGGCGTGTTTTGGCAGCGTTTGATTCACTGTCCATTTCATCGTCGGCAGACAGATACAGGGCCATAAAACCGGGAAATTTGATCACTGATCCCGTTGCAGTCAGCTGATAAGTTCCTGCCTGAATGGTGATGGTGCAGCCATCGATCAGGGCTTCGGTCATTTGTGATGCGATAAACCGTTTCCAGATAAGGGTATAGAGTTCCTGCTGGTCTTTTGAAAGGTATGGCGCTGTTTTTTCGGGCGTCACAAAAACCGATGCCGGCCGAATGGCTTCATGGGCATCCTGGACTTTTTTTGAATTTTTAAAAAAACGTGGTTTTGAAGGGGCATAGTCCTTGCCGAAACGCTCCTGAATCAGTGTGAGGGCTTCACCGGCCGCTTCCGCCGAAATTCGAGTGGAGTCGGTTCGCATATAGGTAATGAGCCCGACGGGTCCGCCCGATCCCAGTTCGATTCCTTCATAGAGTTCCTGGGCAATCGACATGGTTTTTTTAGCGGAAAACCTTAGCTTTCGGATGGCTTCCTGCTGAAGCTTGCTGGTAATGAACGGCGGAAGCGGATTTCGCTTTGTGGTCTTATTGATGATATTTTCGATCAAAAAAGCTTGCCTGAGACAACTCGTCCCGAATGCGCATCGCGGCGGATTCATCCGGAATCTTAATTTTTTTACCCAGGTTTTTTACCAGCTTGGCTAAAAACACCGGAGGTGCGCTGCCCTCGAGGCTGGCAGTTAATGCTCCAGTATTCTTCGGTTTCAAATGCCTGAATGGCCCGCTCCCGCTCACAGATCATGCGGACAGCAACCGACTGTACCCGGCCGGCGCTGAGACCGCCTTTGACCTTTCTCCATAGCAGCGGGGATATCTGATAGCCAACCAGCCGGTCCAGAATGCGCCGGGTCTGCTGAGCTTCGAATTTGTTGCGATCCAGCTCGATGGGCGACTCCATTGCTTTGAGGATGGCGTTTCTGGTAAGTTCATGAAACAGCACGCGTTGAAAAACCCTGCCTTTTTTCTTCAGAATCTCCGCAGTATGCCAGGCAATGGCCTCGCCTTCGCGATCCGGGTCAGGCGCCAGATAAACGAGTTCGGTATCGCCGGCCGCCTGCTTTAATGCCGTAATCACTTTCTGTTTTCCCGGTATGGTGCTGTATTTGGCTTTGAAACCATCCTCGACATCGATTCCCATCTCTTTTTCCGGCAGATCCCGAATATGGCCGACTGTGGCGGCAATAGCATACTGTTCGCCAAGATATTTTTTTAGGGTTTTAACCTTTGTCGGCGATTCGACAATGAGCAGGGGTTTTGACACAGATGATCCTTTATTAAATTAAGTTATTAGACTGAAGGCTGAAGGACATTTAGTCTTCAGCCTTTAATGAAAAAAAATTCCCGGCTGTCTGCTGAACCAGACCCTTGACTTCAAGCTGAAGCAGGCTCGCCATGAGTTTTCCGGATGTCAGGGAAAGCCTTCGGACCAGCTCGTCGCTATGGATCGGATAAGGACTCAGTGCATTAAAAACAACGGCTTCTGTTTCAGAAAGCGGCGGCAGTAAACGATCTTCGGGCACCTTAACACCGGGCAGACCGCTGCCATGCGAAAGGGTCCTGTTCTGAAGATTCAGCTCATCCAGAATATCCTGAACATGTTCCACGAGTTTGGCGCCCTGTTTGATCAGAATATGGGTTCCAACACTTTTGAATGATTGAATGCTCCCTGGAATGGCAAAAACTTCCCGATTCTGTTCGGCTGCCAGGCGCGCAGTGATCAGGGAGCCGCTGTTCCGGGTTGCCTCGACCACCAGGGTTCCCAGAGACATGCCGCTGATGATGCGGTTGCGCTGAGGAAAATGATGGGCTTCCGGAAGAGCAGAAAGCGCAAACTCCGAAATCACGGCGCCGTTTTCAACGATTTTATGAAACAGGTGATGGTTTTCAGCAGGATAAATCTGCTCCAGCCCGCTTCCCAGGACCGCGATGGTCCGCCCTTTTCCCATCAAAGCCCCTTCATGAGCTGCCGTATCAATTCCCCTTGCCATCCCACTGACAATTGTCAGCCCTTTTCCTGCCAGATCGCCGCAGAGCCGATGGGTTGTTGTCACGCCATAGGGTGTGGCATTTCGGGAACCCACGACCGCCAGAAAATGTGCTGAAGGATCAAGGGTTCCGGAAACGTATATAAACGGCGGGGGATCGGGAATTTCACGCAGCAGGGGGGGATAATCCGGATCATTGAAGCATACAATACGATATCCTTTTTGTGCAACCAGATCCAGATCTTGCCGTGCTTCTTCCGGGAGGCTTGCCTGCCGGAGCGCAGTAATCAATCGGGGGGTAATGCCTTCAACTTCAAGAAGCCGGTCCCTTGAAGCGTCAAAAACATGTTCCGGAGATCCAAACCACTCGATGAGCCGTTTGTACAGATGATTGCCGATTCCCGGAACATATTTCAGGGTAAACCATGGCAGATAGGAGTCCATTCACTCACTTCTTTTTTGCGGCATCCTGCCACGCCAGAAGGATGGGGCTGGCCACATACACCGAAGAATACGTCCCGGTAAGAATCCCCACCAGCATGGCAAATGCAAAATCATGAATGATCCCGCCGCCCAGTATAAACAAAGCCAGCACGGCAACCAACGTTGTTGCCGCGGTTAATATCGTTCGGCTTAGGGTTTCGTTCACGCTTCGGTTGATGGTAGTCATAAAGGGATTTTTCGGGTGTTTTCGCAGATTCTCCCGAATCCGGTCAAAAACAATGATCGTATCATTCAGGGAATAGCCCATGATGGACAGGATCGCGGCAATGATGGGAAGCGACAACTCCTTGTCAAAGATCGAAAAGAGCCCGATGGTGATGATCACATCGTGAAGCAGGGAAATCACCGCGCCCATCGCATATTTCAGTTTCAGAACCCAGAACAGCACCAGGGTCAGAATCAGCGCCAGAATGCTCAAAATGGTCATGCTGATATTCAAAAGGCTCAACAGATAAACACCGCCCATCAGCACGCCGGCGATGGTCGCACAGACCATCCACTTGAATTCAAACCGTCCGGAGATGTAAATGGCAATAAAAAGCATGGCATAAAAAATAGCGAACATGGCCTTTTCCTGCAGATCCTTGCCAACCTGGGGACCGACCATTTCAACCCTGCGGATGTCCGGATCGGTTCCCGTTGTTTTCTGAACAGCGACCTTTATTTTTTGAGAAAAATTATCATCGGTCTGAAGGGGCGATTCGGTGCGAATCAGATAATCATGATTGGCTTCGTTTCCGAAAGTCTGAATGGTTGAATTTTCCAGCCCAATTTCCGCAAGGCCTGCCTTGATGTCGCTGATAGCGACCGTGGCCGGAAACTTGACCTGTATTATCGTGCCTCCGACAAAATCAATGCCGTATCTGGGGCCGCCCTGGAAAATGAGGCTTAAAATACTGATCAGAATCATCGAAAGTGATATGGCGTAGGCGATTTTTCGTTTGCCGACGAAATCGATATTGATATTGGGTTTGATAAACTCCATAAAAATGTCCTTTTAGATACTCAACTGTTTGGTTTTGCGCTGGATAACAAGATAATCAAAGACGACGCGGGTCAAGACCAGGGCGGTAAATACGCTGGATATTACCCCAAGGCTCAGCGTCACGGCAAAACCCTTGACAGGGCCGGTTCCGAATTGAAAGAGCACCAGAGCGGCAATGAGCGTTGTAATGTTGGCATCCAGAATCGTCCAGGTAGCCATCTCATATCCGGCATCCACTGCGGCCCGTGGCGTTTTACCGCGACGAAGTTCCTCGCGGATGCGCTCGAAGATGAGCACATTGGCATCAACGGCCATGCCGATCGTCAAAACAATACCGGCAATCCCCGGCATGGTTAACGTTGCCTGAAAGGCGGCAAGCCCGCCGAATATCATGATAATGTTAAATATCAAGGCAAGGTCGGCAATGAGGCCGGAGCCTTTATAGTAGATGGCCATGAACAGAACGACAAGAATACCGCCGACAACTCCGGCCATCAGACCCTGGTTGATGGAGTCCGTTCCAAGGGAAGGCCCGACCGTGCGTTCTTCCAGAATTTTCACGGGTGCAGGCAGGGCTCCGGCGCGAAGGATAATGGCCAGATCACGGGCTTCTTCAGAGGAGAAGCGGCCGGTGATCCGGGCCTCGCCGCCTGAGATTTTCTCCTGAATCACGGGCGCCGAATACACTTTTTGATCCAATACAATGGCCAGTCGTTTTTTCACATTTTCTTCGGTGATTTTTTCAAAAATCTGGGCGCCTTTTTTATCGAATTTAATCGAGACATAGGGTTCATTGTACTGGGAATCGATCTGTACCTTGGCGTCGGTCAAATATGATCCGGTCAGTATGGCCCGCTTCATCAGAAGATAAGGCGTCTTGATGGCCCTTCGGGTCGCAGGATCTTCCCGGACTTCATAGAGAACTTCCGTTCCCGGAGGCACCGTACCCTTGACCGCGGCATCCACGTCGTGGGTTTCATCCACAAGTTTAAACTCCAGCAGCGCGGTTTTGCCGATGAGGTCTTTGGCGCGCTGGGTATCTTTTACCCCGGGAAGCTGAATGAGCAGGCGTTTTTCTCCCTGAAGCCGAATATCGGGCTCGCTGACCCCGAACTGGTCAATCCGGTTTCGAATGGTTTCAAGGGCCTGTTCCACAGCCATTTTCTTGATTCGATCCGCTTCCTTGTCCGGAAGATCCAGGGAAATGGATAACGTATCACCATCGATATTCCGGGATTGGATTCTGAGCTCTTTATACGAATCATTCAGGAGTTTATCAAATTTATCGATTTGATCCTTTCCCGTGATCCGGACGGAAATCTTAGCGCCCTGAACCTGATCCAGGCCCGTTGCCCGAATCTGTTCTTTTTTCAAGGCAATACGCATGTCCTGTGCCAGACGCTCGATGGTGCTTTCCACGGCTTTTTCAGTCTGAACTTCCAGGACAAGGTGCATTCCGCCCTGAAGATCCAATCCCAGGTTGATTTTCTTATAAGGCCAGATTTCGGGCTTAAATGAGGGTATGGTGTAAACAACAGCAGCCAGAACAACCAGTACGCTGGCTACCAGTTTCCATGAAATATTCTTCAATGATCGAATCCTTTCACTGATCAAACCAGAACTTGCCGGCAAAGCCGCGGACAGCGGTATTGCCGGCAAGGTGTTTCACTGTTGAAGGGTTATTTGGATTTTTCGGGTTCTGCTGTTTTCTTGGTCGGTTGCGTCTGAGTCTGAATCATTCCGGCAACATTGGCACGATTCAGCTTAACCCGAACCTTATCCGATATTTCAACGGTAAGGGTGGCGTCATCCACTGCCGTAACCTGACCGTGAATGCCGCCGCTGGTGATGATCCGATCGCCTTTTTTGATACCGGCAACCATTTCCCGATGTTCCTTGGTTTTTTTCTGCTGAGGCCGGATGAGCAAAAAATAAAAAATAACAAACATCAGAATCAGCGGTATAAATGATGCCAATCCTCCGGCTGACCCCGGACTGGCAGCCCCTCCCTGACCCATTGCATAAGCCATATTCACCACGATAGAACCTCCAAATGATTTATAATTTTAAAATGTTAATTCTTCTCCGACCCGTTTCGGCACTGCCCGACATATTGGAATAATAACCCGTATCACCGAAAAGAGACTCGATTATCCTAATTGGGCAGGAATTCACCCGGAAAAACGAACGAGAAACCACACCCGATAAACGGCTTCACATCATGCGAAATGAAAATGAATGCTTTTCATGATCCGAATACGCGATCAAAAATGTCGTTGATATACTTTAAATGGTAATTAAGGTCAAATATTTCTTTGATCTTTTCTTGGCCAAGCGCCTCGGAAATCCTGGCATCGTTCTGAATCAGGGACTGAAAATCGACTTTTTCCTCCCACACTTTCATGGCCTGATATTGAACTAGCCGATAGGCGTCTTCACGGCTGATACCGGCTTCGGCAAGGGCAAGCAGAACCTGCTGAGAAAATACCAGACCCTTCATCTGGTTCAGATTCTCTTTCATGCGTTCGGGATAGACGAGAAGATTGCTGATCAGACCGGTAAAACGGTTCAGCATATAATCCATCAAAATGGTGCTGTCCGGAGCGATAACCCGTTCCGCGGAAGAATGACTAATGTCCCGCTCATGCCACAGCGGTACATTCTCTAGCGATATCATAGCATTGGCACGAATCACCCGGGCAAGGCCACAGAGATTTTCCGAGCCAATGGGGTTCCGCTTGTGCGGCATGGACGAAGATCCTTTCTGTCCGCTGGAAAAATACTCCTCTGCCTCCAGAACCTCAGTACGCTGAAGATGCCGGATTTCAACGGCCATTTTTTCAACCGAAGAGGCCATGACAGCCAGGGTGGTAAAATATTCCGCATACCGGTCCCGCTGAATGATCTGGGTGGATGCCGGAGCCGGCTTCAGCCCCAGTATCTGGCAGACACGGGCTTCCACCGCCGGAGAGATATTGGCGAATGTCCCCACTGCCCCGGAAATCTTGCCCACACTGATGGTTTCAACCGCCCGTTCCATCCGTCCGCGGTTGCGCCGCATCTCATCGTACCAGACGGCAAGTTTCAGGCCAAACGTGATTGGCTCGGCATGAATGCCGTGGGATCTGCCGATCATGACCGTCTCTTTGTGTTCAAAGGCGCGGGTTTTGATGGCAGACATCAGCCGGTCGCAGCCGTCCAGAATCATTTCACCGGCATGCTTCAAGAGACAGGCCATACTTGTATCCAGCACATCCGATGAGGTCAGCCCCAGATGGATATAACGGGAATCCGGACCCACGAATTCGGCAACGCTGGTCAAAAATGCAATCACATCATGCCGGGTTTCGGCCTCGATGGCTTCGATGCGGTCAACCGAAAAATTGGCCCTGGCCCGAATGACATCCAGAGCGCTCTGGGGGATTTTCCCGGCTTCCGCCATCGCCTGACAGGCGGCGATTTCCACTTTCAGCCAGGTCCGGTATTTATTCTCCTCTGTCCAGATATCACCCATGGGTTTGCGGGTATAACGCTTGATCATAACATTTCCAATAACAAATCGTCTATGGCATCACTGCCATAACAATAAAATGATTTCTACCGCTGATATTCTGACTCCTGGCTACTGACGACAGACTAGTGACTTCATTTTCACAGTAAGTTATTGTTCAGCAGGTATCCAAAGATTTTTACCATCAAACCGGACTTGATCGACCTGCTGGTAATCGATCTGCTTGAACAGATCAAGGGTCTGGCCGATGTTAAACACGACAATTTTGCTTAAGGGTTGAAGCTGGTTCAGATCCGTTTCAAGTTTTCGCTCTTTGACATTGTAAATGGATACCATTGTCTCGGAAAATTTCAGGATTCTCCCCACCCCTGAACTCTCTCCGGTCTCCAGCGACTCATCAGACCATCGGGAAAGGGTTATCCCTTTTTGGAGAAAATAACCCCTCAGAAGATTGAGATGGATATTCCAGATACTGTCTCCGGGCTTTACCACGTAAATCCCATAAACATCGACAGATCGCTGATCCCGAGGAACGGCCAGATCGTCCTCGGTAACTTCCCGATGATTCAGGCGGATCTTGTCCAGAATTTCTTTCATCGGAACGACCGCATCCCCTATCTTAAGCGTTTCTTCGGGCCTGGCAATCATGTCCACACCGGAATCAACACCGTACGCCTTCTTTCGGCTTTTCATGAGCGCCTGAAGTTCGGCATTTTTATCAATGTGGTTGTAATCAATGACCGGAGGCTGATGAATGGGTATGCGCTCAGGCGTCGGGTGCTCAACCTGAACTTGGGTTTTGAAAAGGTTTGTATCGAATATGGTCCAAATCCAGAATGCCAGCAGAAAAACCGCCAGAAAAACAACCACTTTGGCAACACCCGACAACCCGCGGCCAGGCTTTGGTTTCATTTCCGTCATCGCCCCCTTTTTTTACCCGTTACACGCCCTCCTGTGCCGCCTTTTTGTCACAAACAATACGGCTGTCCCCGGGCACCATGAGCGAATCTCCTTCTATGGTGACCTTGAACCCTCTGGTTTCTTCCAGATCCAGAATTTCCCGTCGTTTGCGGTTCAGTAAAAAGAAGGCGACCTCCGACGGAACAATTCCCTTGACCCCGGTAATCTCTTCTTTAAGGGTTTCAAGATTAAGCTGGCGCAAAAATCCCAACCCCAGGGTTTCAGCAGAAGGTGTCACCCCTTTTCCCTTGCAGAACCGGCAGGGTTCGTGGCTCCCGAATTCAATGGAGGGACGGATGCGCTGGCGGGACATCTCCAGGAGGCCGAACTTGGATATTTTACCGAGTTTGGTTTTAGCCTTATCAATTTTTAGATGGTTTTTCAGGGCTTTTTCAATATCCAGCTTATGTTTCTGGTCCCGCATATCAATAAAATCCAGGACAAGCAGTCCTCCTAGATCCCGCAATCGCAATTGCCTGGCAATTTCTTCGGCTGCCTCAAGATTGGTCACTAGCGCTGTCTGCTCGATGGATTTATTCTGCGTCGCTTTTCCGGAATTGACGTCAATGGCGACTAGCGCTTCGGTCTGATCGATGACAATGGATCCTCCGGATTTCAAATTCACCCTACTTTCAAAAATCGATGCAATCTGGGTTTCCAGTTCGCATTTGGTAAAGATGGGTTTGGGACCTTTGTAAAGTTTTACGATTTTGGTCTGTTTGGGAGAAATAATCTCAATAAATTCTTTGGCATCCCGATAGACACTGGGCTCGTCGATGAGGATTTCCGTGATATCCGGAGTAAAATAATCCCGCAGGGACCGCTGCACTAGATTGCGCTCCTTGTGGAGAAGGGCCGGGGTCTTTTCCTTCATGACATTGCCCTTGATATTTTTCCAGAGTCGCATCAAATAATTCAAATCCTTGGTGATATCGGTCTTGGTGCAATCGACCCCCGCAGTCCGGACAATGATGCCGTAGCCTTCCGGCAGTTTGATTCCGGTAATGATTTCTTTCAGTCGTCTGCGCTCTTCTTCATCTTCAATTTTTCGGGAAATGCCGCGATTTTCGCTTCCGGGCATCAATACCACATGCCTTCCGGCAAGCGAAATAAAAGTGGTCAGCATGGCCCCTTTTTTCATGAACGGTTCTTTGATCACCTGAACCAGAAGCTCCTGACCGCGCTTGATAAGGTTTTGAATGGAATAGTCTCCTGAAGAAACATCCTGGTAATAGTCGCTGTGAATTTCACTTTTTTGAAGAAATCCGTGCCGTTCCGCGCCATAATCCACGAAAACCGCTTGAAGACTTGGCTCCACACGGGTAATAACGGCTTTGTATATATTTCCCTGGGTAAATTCCCGGGATGCGGTTTCTACATAGAACTCTTCGAGTTTGCTGTCTTGTACCTTGGCGATCCGGCATTCCGCCGGATCAATGGCATTAATGATGATTTTACAGCTCATATATGGTTTTGTGGTATCCTCCTTTGTTAAGGGAAAAGTGTTAGTTGTTACTGATATGCAACCGTTTGACAGGTTTAACTATAATTGAATATGAAATTGTCGGAAACAAGTCAAATGAATTCTGTTATTTTGCCTGGAAACCCGGTGCTTTGATCAGATTTTTCAATTTGATCAACGGCTCCAATGAAAACGGCTCCTTCTGGCAGGGGAATATCGCATTGTTGGTAAAGACCGGATCCGATTCCAGATCATATCGGGAAGACGCCACGGCCGCTGGCCACAGGGACGTGTGAGGAATCGGCGTAAAATGAGCCGGTATCGGCGATACTCCTGCTTCCTGAACTGTTTCAACAGATGCCTCGACCGAATTCCAGGACTGACCCGGCAACCCTGTCAGCAGATAGGCTCCGACCTGTTCCCCGCGAAATCCTGCGGACTTCAAGCATGACACAGCGGCAAGAAATTCTTTTCGGGTCACTTTTTGGTCGAAATCCTGCCGATTGCCTGCTGTTGTTTCAAGACCGAGCCGCAGGGTCTTAAAGCCTGCTGCCGCCATGAGCCGGGCAGTGTTGTTTGTAATTTCCCGAATATGAACGGCATTGGGCGTATGAAAACGGACCGTCTTGCCCAGCCCGCTGGCGATAATCTTCTCAAACAGGGGAATGGCATGGCATTCGGAATCCACCAGCAGGGCATCATCGTAAAAAACCATGTCCCTGACCCCGTATTGGGAATTCCAGAACCTTATTTCTGCTACAATCCGATCCGGAGACCTCTGCCGACGCCTTGAATTCAGATACCCGGAAGCGCAGTAAGCGCAGGAAAACGGGCAGCCGGTTGATGTCAACAAGGCGACAAAAGGGATTCTTCGCTGAAGATCCACTGCGGGAAACGGGAAAGCGTCCAGATCGTCCGAATCGGTTTCGGGGGTTACAGACCAATTGATAAGCTTTTTAGCCGCTGCAAAGAGCTGGGTTTCGCCAGGACCAGCAATGACGAGATCCGCACCGGAAAACCGGATGGCGTGCTCCTGACAGAGCGTGGCATAAATCCCTCCCAGAATCACCGGCACTTCGGGGAAAACTGTCTTGACGATCGATATGGCTTCCTGAACCCCCGGATACCAGTAGGTCATCATCGAGGTGACCAGCACCAGGTCCGGCCTGGGAATGGACTTGAGATCCGTCTGAAACCATTCGGGCAGGATCCCGTACCGGCAGTAGTTCCTCGGAATATCCTCCATTCCGGCGGGCTTTGAAATGCGCGTTTTCAGATAAGGCCCCCTGCCGAACCTGGCTAAAGGATCAGCATCCGGCAGCCGGGGATGGAATCGATCAAGGCAATCCACATAAGAAATCCTGGCGCCATGATGTCGCAGCATGGCGCCAAGCGTCAGCAACCCCAGGGGGTTGGCCCAGAAATCATAGGCAGCAAAGTCGTGTATCCAGGGATTAACCAGAAGAATGTGGGGAGAGGCGGCAGTTGTCAAGGCAGTGCGGTCAGTCCGCAAATATCCTTATCCATCTTCATCGCCGTTCGGGAAATACTCCATGGATGTTTTCTTCAATTCCCTTCGGCTGAAAAGTAGTTTATAGGCAGTAACGCCGGTGACCCTGGAAATGCTGCGGGCAATTTCCACGCAGGCGGCTTCATCACGGGCATGAATCATTGTATAGAGATTATACGGCCATAGGCTGCTGGGATTTCGACGGTAGCAATGGGAGACTTCTCGAAACAAGGCCATTTTTTGTCCCACTTCCTCCACCAGCGCTTCTTCTACCTGCCAGGCAGTCATGGCATTGGCTTCAAACCCGGATTTCTGATGGCGAAGCGTTGCTCCCAGCCGACGGATAACGCCCCGGTTGCACAAATCCTGAAGGGTTTTCAGAAACGCTGTTTCGGAAATCCCGATGTTTTCGGAAATCACCTTATACGGGCGCGCGATAATGGGAATGTCGTCCTGAATTGCGGTGATGATTTTTTTTTCTTGATCTGTCAACATGGGGCGATTTAAGGGATATTTCCAATAGATGTCAAGGATTATTTTCTGTTAAACCGTAAGCGCGAGAGAGCGTGAAATGGTTTCGCTCTGACGCATTCACGTCCACACGATTTCACGAAGTATCACGAGAATGCTCGGGGAAAAGCCTCAGAATATCGGCCTCATCGGATCTGCAGATGCCTCTTTCGGTTATCAGACCGGTAATAAGTCTTGCCGGCGTCACATCAAATGCATAATTTGCCGCCGGACTGTCCTTGGGGGGGATGAGTATCCGGGAAACGGTATTGTTGGTTAAGCCCTGAACGTACCGGACTTCATCCGGATTCCGAACTTCGATAGGGATATTCATCATCCCGTTGGTCAGGTTCCAGTCAAATGTGCTTGAGGGCAGTGCCACGTAAAACGGAACGTTGTTGTCCCATGCCGCCAGCGCCTTAAGGTAGGTTCCAATCTTGTTGGCAATATCCCCCGTCCGGGTTGCCCGGTCAGACCCGACAATCACCATATCCACCATGCCGTGCTGCATGAGGTGACCCCCGGCATTATCCGTAATCACCGTGTGGCTGACCCCGCGCTGACCCAGTTCCCAGGCGGTCAGCCGAGCCCCCTGGTTGAGAGGGCGGGTCTCATCCACCCACACATGAATATCCATGCCGGCATCAAATGCGGCATATATCGGAGCCGTGGCAGTCCCATGCTCCACACATGCCAGCCATCCGGCATTGCAGTGCGTAAGAACTTGAAGTGGCTTTCCCGGCTTCCCGGCTGCGATCTGCCGAAGCAGTGAAAGCCCATGTATCCCGATTCGGCGGCAGTTTTCAACTTCGGCCTCCGTGATGCTTTCCGCCTCTTGCCTTGCAGCTTCAATTTTATCTGAAAGTGTTTTTATTCCGGAAAGCTTTTCCAGCATCCGATCCACAGCCCAAAACAGATTTACGGCTGTCGGACGGCTGGACTTGATACGGGTGCATTCCTGCATCAGATAAGAATTCCGGATCATCCTGCGTTTTTGAATTCACCACAGAAAGATAAACGCCATAGGCAGCCGTAACGCCAATCAGCGGTGCGCCTCTGACCACCATGTCGCCAATGGCCATAATGACATCATCGGCAGTTTTCAGGTTCAGCACACTGACCGAATGTGGCAGAAATCTCTGATCAATTACCTTCAAGGTTTGTTGGTCACTGTCCAGCCAGATTGGGCGAGTATAAATCTTATTGGGAGTCATTTTTACCTAAATAATAAAGTATCTGCTCAGAATCATGGATAATACCATTGATTTGACATTGATTTGATGTTATAGAAATAATTACATGAATTGATCTTACCACAACTTCACCCAAAGCGCCAGACTGGAAACCCTCAGTCTGGACGATCATCCGCAAACATAGGAGAGAGCTAATGACAGACAACGTAGTAATTGTACTTTCATGTGGAACCGACAATCCCAACCGAGCAACCCGGGCTTTTTTTCTGGCTGCTACTGCCAAAAAACAGGGAAAAAACACAACACTCTTTCTCCTGGATGAAGGCGTTTATCTGGCCAAGGAAGGCATGTCCACGTATTTGCGGGCAGCCACCGGCGATTCCGCAGATGATCATCTGTCCTACCTTCAGGAATATGACGTACCGATTCTCGTCTGCACCCCTTGTGCGGTATCCCGTAAAATCTCTGCGCAGGATCTGATCAAAGGTGCAAGAATGGCCACCGGTCCTGAACTGATTGAGCTTTCCTGCAATGGAACGGTCATCAGTCTTTAGTTAACAGGGTATTGGGGGAGGTAGATGCCAGAAAAGACATCAATGACTACCAAACGGCCGTCCGGCCTCTGGCCATTTAGCCGTGAATGGCCGCAAATCGTTTGCTGGAGTAAGATGAATGAAAAGAAAGATTGGATATCGACTGCTGGAAGCATTGACGTATGATGAGCTTGCGAAAGTATTCGATGCGGCGTTTTCCATCATCAATCCCAACCATCTGGAGGTGCTGCTGTCCCGCCTGGACGGGGGCACGGCAGAAAACGTAACCGGACTACTCACCGCAAAGCGCTCCAAATCCAACAAAATTATTTCTCCAGATGCAAAAATTATTCGACAATGGCAACGTCTCTGGGACCTCTGGAACAGTATTGTCGCAAAAATCGGCGATGAAGACGGAGAATATGCCATTCGTCAGCATACATGGGAATCACCGATTTTCAACAATACCCAGTTTTCAGATGATCTGGAAGAAGTCTGCCGATATCTTCTTCCTCTGATCGAAAAAATTTCCCCACTCAAGATGGCGGATCCCGACATTTTTATGAATGCCGTTGTCGGGATTGAAAAAAACATGAAGGATTATCCGGACTGGATGGACATTGAAAGAAAAGGATGCATGATCGGGACATTTGCCACGCAGTGCATCCTAAAGTGGACATGGATGACATCCCTAAGCCCGGAACAATTCGTCAACCGATTGAATTTTGTTGAAGAAGGCCTTAAAATCATTCAGCTCAACAGCCAGGGGGTGATTTATTTTTTTGAATCCCTTCCGGAGGACCATCAGGAACAGGTTTTTGATAATATCAGACAGCATGAGGATGACCCGAAGTGGGAAAGCCGGTTAACCCGTGTTGACTCGTTCTGGCATCAGATATACCTGAGTCTCTCGCGCCGGTTCGACTCGCAGGTTTATCTCGATAACTGTTTAAAGCTTATGAATGAAAACTGGCTGTATGGGGTGCCTCCTTTAAAAAACCTGCTCAAAAACAATCAATGGGAAGAGGCGGAAAAGGTTTGCAATCTCATTGTGACGACTTACGCTATCCAGGAAGGGGAACTGGCTTCCTGGGATCCGGAAAACCACCTTCTGGCCGCTGCCGTCAAACGCGGGATACATCACTTTCCGGATGAAGCAATTTCAGCAATTCTCCAGGACTGGAGCCTCGTTACCGAAAAAATCGGCTGGACCGAGCGCAACCAGGTGGTTCGATTTCAGCAGATCACCTACCGGAATCCCTTTGACTGGAATAACGTTGCCAGCATCGTTCAGAAATCCGGTTTGCCTGTGGCGTCCCGCCTGCTGGATGCCTGGCAACAGCATATCCTTTCTATTGCCCTGGGGTTTAAGCCAGGGCGGGTAAAAAACCTCTCCGACTGCTGGATAAACTGGCTGATTGAAGCCGGACTGGACCCAGCCAAAGGCAAGCCCTGGTTTTCATTAAAACTGCAGGAATGGCTGATATTCGTTCAGGCCAATTCCAAGGCATTCATGGATCAGAAACAGGCTTTTTTTGTTCTGACAAGGGATTTGGCGGAACTGACCGATATCAAAACCCGTTTTCCCCAGGTCGTTCAGATATGCACCACCAGCATCATCGGCGACAAATCCCACAACAACAGCCGGCGGGAATGGCTTAAAAAAATGATGGATCCAAACCATCTTCCGATTATTATGGAATGTTGGGTAAAATATGCTCCAAAAATGGTTCCAAGTCCCATCGTCGTGATCGGTTCCAATTACGATCTGCATGTCAGCTGGCTGGCTGTCGTCAGAGAGCTCAACCCCGAAGCCTATCAGCAAATCATTGATCAATGGCAATTTGAACACAGCCGAAGACGAAAACTCTGGACAACGATCAAGCGGCGATTAAGAAATTGATCCGTGGTTATACCGGAGTATGCTCACACAGGTCGTTTCCACTGAACGGATGCAAGCTTCCAGCAGAACAAAAGCAAGGTGTTTTGCCGGAAGCTGCATAGACACTGTTTCAAGTTCATTTTTCATCCTTCATTTCCGTTATCCTGGTTTTTTGCCAAAATAGCCGAACCCTATGGGATATTGCCATTTATAACAATGAATGGAGACTCTTACAGGTTTTTCCGCTGCAGCCTTGAGTACGGGAGCGATGTCTCCAAAGTACTTCCTGGGAATCGTTTTCGTGTTGCGAACTGAAGTGTATGTGGATGACACTTTTTCACTGGCAAGGATAATGCCATGGTGCCATTGATCGGTCTCCTGTGTCAATAAAACAGAAACAAAAACCCGTTTTGTCAAAATATCGTTTAAAATTTGACAATTTTTGCAGATGACGCTTGTTTTGCGACCAGAGTCTTATGAGAAATCAATTTAATCAGTCGATGGCGTATAACACGCAATCAACGGCTAAATACCGATGCAGTATGATTCTTCTAATCGTTTTTTCAAATGTGGAAAAGGTTGTTTTCTATCACATCGTTGAAAAATTGTTTTTATTGTTTTTTTGGTATGGCATTTGCATAAACGTTTTTAGCCGTAAGCCGACTTTATTTGTTGCTGGATTCACTTTTCGGAAAAAAACCACTTACCGTTCCCTTTCATATAAGGTTTTTCGCCTTATGCATTTCGAAAAGTCTTTAATAGACAAACTAACCAGCTTAAAGGATATACCGACCCTTCCGCATATTCTTCTGCAGTTGATAAAAATTTGCAATTCAGACAGTGGCAGTCTTAAAGAAATATCCGGAATCATTGAAAAAGACCCAGCACTTACCAGCCGAGTTCTAAGATTGGTCAACTCTGCGTATTATTCAAAAAACAACAGAATCGACAACGTTGACGGAGCTGTCATCTTTCTGGGAACGAATGCCATCAAGAATATTGCCATCTGCAGCTCCGTTCACGAAGTATTCCAGAAAGTCAAATCGGGCACAGGCTTTAATTTAAAGCATTTCTGGTGGCATTCATTAAGGTGCGCGATCCTGTCAAAATCAATCGCAAAAAAGCAGAATTTTCATGATCCGGAAGAAGCATTTTTATTCGGAATGCTCCATGACCTCGGCAAAGTCGTTCTTTGGATAAATTTTCCCGAGCGATATTCAGATCTTCTGAATAAAAGAAAAGACCAACCCGACTTAATTCTGGCAGGAGAAACCCAGTTGGGCGCCAATCACGCTGAAATCGGAGCCTGGCTGCTGGATAAATGGAATTTTCAACATAATATCGTCGACGCGGTTCTTTGTCACCACCATTCTCTATACAGCATGCTGACTGCACCCCCGTTAGCCCAATTTATTTACGTGGCAAATTTATTGAGCAATGGTTCCGGCCAGAAAATCAGAGAAGGCATCACTGCGTCTCAAAAGATATTCGGGTTCACGCAATCATTTGTTGAAGATTTATTGCGCCTGGCCGATGATGAACTCAAGACGATGGCCGAATCTTTAAACATCGAGATAGAGCCGTTCAAGGCCAATGATTTTGAGTATTCGGAAGAGGATCGTGAAAAGGAAATACACCTGACCAAAGAAGTATGGGAACGGTCGCTGTTGCTGAACACCGTCCAGAACCTGCTGAGTGCAACCGATGAAACAGAAATATGGGTAGAAACCGCCCAAGGGCTGCAAATCCTTTTTGAACTCACCGCAATTCTATTCTTTGCATACGACCCTGAAAAAAACGGACTTCAGGGGATTTCACTTCCGGATGCTGAGAAATCTTCAATGATCAAAGACCTGATTATTCCGATGGAGATGGAAGAAAGCCTGTTGATTGAATGTCTTCGAACCAAAAAAATCACAAACTCCTTTAATCGGTTCACAGACGCTGCATCCGTCACATTAGATAATCAAATTACTCAGCTTATGGACAAGGGAGGGCATCGCCTGCATCCCCATGGTCGCCTATGGCGAAAAAATTGGTGCGATTGTGCTGGGTCTGGATCTCATGGAATTTTCAGGCCTTGAATCTCAAATCAAGCTTTTGCGAATGCTGGCGGATCAAGCAGCGATCGCTATTCATGTGAATCATCTCGGAAGGTCTCAGTTGCAACAAATACAAACGAAGCAAAAGAGTGCGTCATCATCAATAGCTGATAAAAACGTTCATGAAGCCAAAAAAACTTTGAGCATTTTCAAGAAATATCTAAAATTTCCATGGATTAAACCTGCCTGAATCGTTACGGATCAGGGTGAAATGAAGAGCTCCTCCTGCTACCCGTTATACGGGATTCAATTATTTCTGTTGAAGTATGTCCCGAATCTCCGTTAGAAGCATTTCTTCCTTTGTGGGCGCGGGTGGTTGTGCCGGCGCTTCCGTTTCCTTCTTCTTCAATGTATTCATGGCTTTAATAGCCATGAAAATTGCAAAGGCGACGATAAGAAAATCAAAAACGTTTTGAATGAATTTACCGTAATTAATTGTAACCGCAGCGGTTTCACCAACAGCCCCTTTAATTGTGATCACAAGATTTGTGAAATCAACGCCACCAATAAGGAGCCCAATCGGCGGCATAATTACATCTCCGACAAAAGAAGCGACAATTTTCCCGAAGGCAGCCCCCAAGATTATACCAACAGCCATGTCTACAACATTGCCTCGCATTGCAAAATTTTTAAATTCTTGCATCATACTCATCGTCGTATCTCCTTGTTTTTAATATTATGTTTCCTTTGAAAATAAAAGAGAATTTTATCCTTTTTCACACCCATCAACATGCTTTTTATTTCCAGCCCCCGATCAAGCTTAGCCGATATCTCCGGCGGCGCGCCAGCAGCTGATCCGGCTCCGGGATGCGTGATTTTTCATCTGAGAGGGATTTTCGGATTCTGCTTTAGCCCGATCATAAAGTCATCGCATAGTCCATGCCTCAGCGCCAGACGGGTAAACATCTGAGCCAACCCGGCCCCCAGACTGAAAATCGATCCGATATCGAGGTTACGATCGGCTGTCTGATCAAAAAACACATTGAGGCTGGACTCCATCCCCTCTTCCGGTAACCAGTAACACACCATGATGGGCAGCTTGGGCAGAGGATAGAGCACGACCGAGATATCGGACTGAAACTGCGAATCCACCTGTTTTCCGCTGAAAATATGCACGATATCGTCAAAGAGCTCGGTGTAGCTGTCCGCCACCTGTTTCATCTGTTCCTCACATCGCTTTTGAAACAGCGGATACTGCTCCCTTCCGCCCTTGAGTTCCCGAAACGACCGCCAGTCGCCGGTTGGATCAAGGCCCTTTCCGTACAGAACATAATTAAGAAACGGGACTGCCACCCAGGGATTGACGTGAATGTCTGTTGAAAGCACTCCTGCAGTGGTGACACTGAAATCCTTGCCCATCACCTTGATGGTCAGCCTGTCATTTTCATAGCGCCCGCCGGTTCGCCCTGTTGCTGCCTTCAGATCGACGCCGTTGATCTGATTTTTGAGCCCTTCCAGAAAATCATCCCGGTTTCTTTCCAAATCATGCCGATTTTGAGGATCGTCGGAATATGCATCGATGATATGCCGGTCCAGACTGGGACATTCCGACAAAGGACGCCGACCGGTAAATACGGCTCCGGCAAAAGCCATGCAGGTCTTCTCGCCGCACTGCCTGCAGTTGGACTTGTCCAGAAGTTTAAAAATAGCCATGGCGTTTTGGAGTTTTATCACGACTGGATTCCTCCATTTTATTTTAAGCGGCTTGAAGCCGCTTATCAGGCAGACAAGACAAAGCGTTCACAGCATTCGACTGATTGCAGACATTTCACAGGTTATGCAGGGATTCGGGTCCGCCGTGGAAACACCATCTGAAATGCTTTCAAGACATTGTGAACCTATAAGATTTTTATTCATCGGTCAAATTAAAAATGCATTCCACGCCTTGGCACTATCGCAATTTCTCGATCTGAACACCTTTTGTTTTAAGGACAGCCGTCGAGAAAAGTATCCGGCACTGGGCCTGATGGGTCAGTTTGAATTGGAACGGATTGTCGTTGCAGAATGGAATCTTCGGAGGGCACCCCATAATTTCAGCTGGAGCAAATATGGGGCGGGAGAAGAGTGGAGGCAAAGCATTGGGAATTCAGCAGAAAAAGTTTGATAAGGCTCTTCTTGTACCGAAGAGCCTTATCACGAGGTAAGCAACCGGCTGATAAATGAGGAGGGACTCATCTGCCGCTATTGACACGCTCCCCCCTATCAACCACCAGAGGTAGCGGAACCTCCCGAACCACCTGATCCTGCATTTCCACCGGCGCTACCGGAATTCCCGGAACCACCCGTGTTGCCAGGGCCGGCGGAGAAACCTTTAGTTCCCCGCCATAGGGGTTTTCCGGTTTCCGGATCGCGCAGCTCAACAGTCTTGTCATCAATAACAATCGACGTGACCACATTTCTATCAATACCATTGTAATTTACGGTGTAACCTTTTGCAGTTAAAATATCTGTAATCGCCGGATAATCTACTCCCAGACGCTCCCAGTAATAGACCGGCCCGATGCCGTAAAGCACCACTTTATCATCATCTGCGATGAGAAGTGTCAAACCGCCAGCCTGTGAACATTCCATCACCATCGCCTGCGAACTCAAAAGTACCCGAAAAAGTCTGAATCGGCCCTGTTCCACCCCCAACGCCATTACCCTGTCCGGCAAGACTCATTCCCGCTCCAAACAAAACCATCGCATACCAGTACCATGCTTACAAATTGCTTTTTCATTGTATTCTCCTTTAACTTTTCTTTAAATGAGTTGTCGTTATAAGGGTATCCCCGTATATCGACGAAATGGTTTCCATTGATTTTGAACGACTATCGGCGCGCACGTTAGCTTATGTCTGTATAACGATTTTTGTCTGCAATGGTTACAATCATTTTTGATAACGTCGTAAAAAATTCTTCCGCCTCACCGACGTGGAGCATTGAAAAACAAATTTTCTGCGCTGGAATCGCTTATGGATTGACAAGCCTGCTGATTTCCATCTATATGTACCCTCATTAATTATTGAATGAATACCATATGATAAGAATGACGATCAGCAAGCCATACGTTGTGTTTCGTATGGGCAACGCAGGCCATTTTTCACCCATTGAAAATCCGCTTGAAGTAAATCGGGCAATCAATGACTTTTTAACACGGACGTTTCGGTAATCAAAGAAAGTGAATCGGAAGGGGGAGAGGCAGATATTGAAACACGCGATTCATGACATGGAACGGCGCTGTCCCCGTCTGGGTGGTTCAGTGAAATTCGGTTATTGTCTGAATGCCGGCGATGATACCCTGCCCTGCTTCAAGATCTGCGATTGCTGGTGGGAGTATTTTGACGTGGTTGACTACCTCAAGAGCAGGCTTTCGGACCAGGATTTTGAAAATCTGATGAAAAGCCGGCCAAAGCCCAAAATTACCGGTTTGCTCCAGTTGATCGGGCAGGCCCAGAAAAGGAGCTGCATCAATGATTAGACGTCTTTTTGCCTATGCCGTAATTCTATGCCTGTGCTCATCTACCCTGTCATTTGCCGGCGGGTCCGGTGCTTATCCCAACGGGGCCGAGGATTTTATGAGCGGGGCCATGCCCCCGCCGGGCACCTATTTTCTGGCCTATTCCAATTTTTATTCAGCAGACCGATACAAGAACAACCAGGGCGACAATTACTCTGTCGGCCCGCTTTCGGATATCGATATCAATGTCTGGGCCAACGTACTGCGGTTGCTGCATGTTACGGACATCAAAATTTTTGGCGGAAGTTACGCATTCCATGCGTTCGTTCCGTTTGTGAACATGGATTTCAAGTTCGGCGATCCGTACGGCAGCCTGAACAATTCGCGATTCGGTCTTGGCGACATTATCGTTGATCCTTTCATTCTGGCATGGCACAGTAAATATTTCCACTGTGTCGCTGGCATAGACATTTATCTGCCGACCGGAAGTTACGACAAGGATGATGAGCCCGTCAACCCGGGAAACAACATCTATACCTTCGAGCCTGTATTTGCGGTGTCCTATCTGAACGGCCCGTGGGATGTTTCGTTCAAATTCATGTACGATTTCAGCACGGATAATGATGACTATGTCATATCGCCCTACGAGGCCGGAGCCATGGGCAATCCAAATGTTGCCGGCCAAACCGGCAGCCTGGATCCCGGACAGGAGTTTCATTTTGACTATGCGCTGGGCTTTAAGCCGGTTCCCGAATGGACCCTTGGGGCCAGCGGATATTTTTATCAGCAGACATCCGACGATGAGATCAACGGGACCCGGGTAAGCGACATGAAAGGATGTGTGCTGGCAGCCGGCCCTGCAATCAAATACGACTACAAAAACATGTCTTTTATCTTCAAAAGTATGTGGGAAACTTCTGTGGAAAACCGGCCGGCCGGGAATTCCACCTGGCTCAAATTCGTTTATGTTTTTTAGCGATTGATAAGAAATCGCATCGCATGGTTCGGCAGAGATGGGATCGGTTTTCAATCCAGGTATTCGGATCCGTACCCATGACAACGGCTATTGCACCACTTCCCATCGAAGCACATCTACCGGACCTGAAACGGATTTTGCAGGTTCACCGGAATGTGGTCCTGGCCGCACCACCGGGTGCCGGCAAAACGACACTGGTTCCGCTTTCGCTGTACTCCGAACCATGGCTGACAGGCCTAAAAATAATTTTACTGGAACCCCGCCGCCTGGCTGCCCGGGCTGCAGCCAGGCGCATGGCATACATGATAAATGAGGCGGTAGGCCAGACCGTCGGGTATCGGATGCGCCTGGAGCGGAAAGTGAGCGCTGCTACGCGGGTCGAAGTAGTCACTGAAGGCGTTTTGACACGCCTCATTCAAAATGATCCTGCACTCACAGGCGTCGGGCTTGTCATTTTCGACGAGTTTCATGAGCGCAGCATCCATGCCGACACGGGCTTGGCGTTTTGCCTGGATATCCAAGAAGGGTTGCGGCCGGATCTTCGTCTCCTGGTCATGTCGGCCACCCTCGATACCGAAGCCACCTCCAGCCTTCTGGGAAACGCCCCCATTATTCAAGCGCAGGGAAGACAATTTCCTGTGGAAACCAGGTATTGCCCCGGATCTGCGGCATTGAGCCCGGCAGCATCCGTTACCGACGCTGTTATTCGCGCACTCCGGGAAGAAAGCGGGAACATTCTTGTCTTCTTGCCGGGCATCCGTGAAATCAGGCAGGTCTGCGACCTGCTGGCCCGTGCAGAGCTTGATCCCTCAGTGGTCCTGGCCCCCCTTTATGGTGGACTGCCCGTTAAGTCCCAGGATTTTGCAATTGAACCAGCACCCGTGGACAAGCGAAAAATCGTTTTGTCAACATCCATCGCCGAGACCAGTTTAACCATTGAAGGAATTCGGGTCGTCATTGATTCCGGGATGATGCGAGTTTCAAAATTTGATGTCGGAAGCGGCATGGCCCGATTAATTACCATCCCTGTTAACCGGGACACGGCTGACCAGCGACGTGGCCGTGCCGGACGTCTTGAACCTGGCGTCTGTTATCGCTTATGGTCGGAAGAATGTCACCAAATGATGCCGGCACACGGCAGCCCGGAAATTCTTAACACAGACTTGACTCCGCTGGCTCTTGAGCTGGCAGCATGGGGGATATCAAATCCGGCACGCCTTTCCTGGCTTGATCCACCGCCGGAAGCGGCATTCAATCAGGCCAGAATTCTGTTGTCCCGGCTGGAGGCATTGGACGACCAAGGGCTGATAACAGCTCACGGTAAGCAATTAGCCGCCATAGGGCTTCACCCGAGACTGGGACACATGATATACAAAGGAAAACTCCTTGGCCTGGGAGACCTTGCCTGCGAACTGGCCGCTCTTATAGGGGAGAAGGACATTCTGTTTTTACCGCCGGGACAACGGGATGCGGACCTGCGGCTTCGGGTATCTGAACTCCGTACTTTTGGAAAACGCGCTCAGCGAACGGTTTTAAAAGGAGATGGCAACAACTTGTCCGTAGATGTCTCCGCGTGCCGTCGGGTACAACAAACCGCTGATCACTTGAAATCGAGACTGAATTGCCAGGGGTCTCAGGCACCATTGGACGCATGCGGCCTTCTACTGGCCTTTGCCTATCCGGACCGGATTGCCAGCAGGCGCCCGGGGAATGCCCTCCGGTATCGATTATCCAACGGCCGGGGTGCTTACTTTGCGGACACGGAACCCTTGTCTGCGGAAACATATTTAGTGGCGGCATCATTGGATGGGGAGAAGCAGGATGCAAAGATTTTCCTTGCAGCGCCAGTGACATATGAAACACTCATCAATAACTTTCATGAGCAGATCACCGATGAGTCGCATATTTTCTGGGATCACAGAACCCAGGCGGTCAAGTCTCACCGGGAAGTGCTTTTCGGAAAAGCGGTTCTAAAAAACTTTCCCCTGCCAAAGCCGGACCCGTCCCGGATAGCCCAGGCCCTTTGCGACGGTATCCTGCAAGAAGGCATTCACATGCTGCCGTGGACCCGGACCCTTCGTACGTGGCAAGCCCGTGTGCTGCTGCTGCGCCGCCTGAATTCCGCCGGAATGGAATGGCCGGATGTATCAGATGTAACCCTGGAAAATACCCTTGAGGACTGGTTGAGGCCATATCTCAACGGCATCCTGAGGGGCGAGCATCTGCAGCGTCTTGACCTTTCAAGCGCATTGTTTGCCACCCTGTCCTGGAAACACCGACAGGGTCTTGATATGTTGGCCCCAACACATTTCACGGTTCCCAGCGGCTCCCGCATTCCCATCGACTATACCACCGGAGATACACCCATATTGGCCGTCAGGCTCCAGGAAATGTTCGGCGCCACCGAAACACCGGCAATCGCCGCCGGAAAACTACCCCTTCTGATCCACCTGCTGTCGCCCGCAGGACGGCCGGTCCAACTCACCCGCGATTTAAAAAGTTTCTGGGCGCATGCGTATTTTGAAGTCAAAAAGGATTTGATGGGTCGTTATCCCAAGCACCACTGGCCGGATGATCCAATGACGTCTCAGGCGACAAACCGCGCAAAAAGAAAGTGTTAATTATCAGATATTTATTGAAATTCCGCCCTTCCAATTACTGGACGATCTTTTTCAACAGTTGGTTGGCGGCAGTCAGAAGCGGGTCCCATACCGGGCCAAACGGCGGGGCATAGGCCAAGTCGGTGCGGCTGAAATCTTCCACCGTCATCCGGTTGTGGAGGGCAACGGCCACGGCATTGATGCGATGCGCAACACCTTCCTTTCCAACCATCTGAGCGCCGAGAAGCCGTCCGGTTTCCTGATCAGCCACCATCTGAACCCAGATTTGCGACGCGCCCGGATGTGCGTGTGCCCGGGACCGGCTCTGAATCACGCCGGAAACAGGATGGAATCCAGCAGCCATGGACTCCTGAACCGTTAACCCAGTTCTGGCCACTTCCAGGCCAAACACCCGGAACACCGCAGTTCCTACTATTCCCGGCAAAGACACCGGTTTTCCGCAGACATTGTCCGCAACGGCCCATCCAGCCCGGTTGGCGCGCAGCGCCAGCGGGATCCAGACCCTTCGTCCGGTGACGGCATGAAAAGCATCCGCGCAGTCCCCGGCTGCATAGATATTAAAATCCGACGTTCTCAGCCGGCTATCCGTTAAAATAGCCTGATGGGCGCTGGTTTCCAGACCGGTCTCAACTGCGATGCCGCTATTTGGCTGGACACCGGCAGCCACGATAATCATATCCGCTTCGATGAAGAGGTCATGTCCCCGAACGACCAACCCCTTTTCACCCTGTTCAACGCCAAGTATCCGGACACCGGGATAGAGCGCAACACCATTGGTTTCCAGCTCATTTTGAACGACTCCGGACAGTTGCGAATCCATCCACGGCAGCAGTCCAAGCCCGGGTTTGATCATACTGACATGAATATGACGCTCCCGAAGGGCTTCGCACATCTCCATGGCAATATATCCCATGCCGATAATCACCGATTGTTTCACATCGGCGTCCTGAATGAATTTTTTAATTCGCCGCCCGTCTTCGAGATGTTTCAATACCATAACGCCTGGCGCATCCAGCCCCGGAATGTCAGGGATAATCGGGGATGCGCCGGTTGCAATCAACAGCGCGTCATAAGACACGGAAAAAGTGTCTCCTTCCGAAGTCCGGCCACTGACCGTTCTTGCCGTCCGATCGATGCGGGTTGCATGATGGCCCGTCAATACCACAATACCTTGCTTACGGAAGGCCTCTGCCTCTCGCACAACCAGTTCCTCCATGGAGCGGGACGGATCGGCGATATTGTAAGGCATGCCGCACGCACTGAACGAAACATCATGGGTTTTCTCGATAACCGTCACCCGGATATCGGGCCGATTGCGTTTGGCCCGACTGGCCGCACTCATCCCTGCGGCATCGCCGCCGATCACAACAAAGTCCATCCAGTTTCCTCCTTTATTGAGCATCAACCATAAGGCTGGAACATGAAAAGAAACTTCAACGTCTGATATTCGACCGATTTTACAGCATTTTCTGCCACAGTGGCAATTTATTTCTACCAGTCGACCAAACACGTTAAACGCCATTTTCTCCTTGACAGAACAAAATCATTCATATATCAAAAAAGAAACATCGTTTCGTTTTAAATTATTATAATAGCTTCATATACTTATATATATCATTATATCAATATGTTATTAATTGTTCCTGTCATTCAGATTTAAATTTGCAATATCCATTAATAATACCATATATATTTAATATCAAATAGTTATAATCAATATATTTTTCACTGACAAGCCGTGAAACTCTCTCGGCAGTAACAAAGTTTTCATGTCTGTAAGTCAGCGCTATAAAGAAATGGATACATTCTTAAGACTGCTCAATTTCACATCGCAATGAGCAGCTTACAATTCGCTAACCAATCACTATTCAAGGAGTCTTGTTATGGACAAGAAAGTAACGGTAATCGGCGCTGGAAATGTGGGCGCCACGGCAGCCCAGAGACTGGCAGAAAAAGAGTTGTGCGACGTTGTTCTGATTGACATTGTTGAGGGCATTCCCCAGGGAAAGGCCCTTGACCTGGCAGAAGCTGCGCCCATTGAAAAACACGACGCCCATCTCACCGGCGCTAACAGCTATGAAGCCTCAGCAGGATCGGATATCGTCATCATCACTGCGGGAATTCCCCGAAAACCCGGAATGAGCAGGGATGATCTGATCGGCGTCAATGCCGGCATCGTCAAAAATGTATCCAAGGAAGTGGCCAAATATTCACCCAATGCAATCATTATCGTGGTCAGCAACCCGCTGGATGCCATGTGCCATGTGGCGTATGAAGCCAGCGGATTCCCCAAGAACCGTGTGATAGGCATGGCCGGGGTCCTGGATTCCGCCCGTTTTCGAGCCTTTATTGCCATGGAATTGAATGTATCAGTTGAAAACACGCATGCCTTTGTTCTGGGCGGCCACGGCGATACCATGGTTCCCCTGCCCCGTTATTCCACGGTTGCAGGCATTCCGATTACCGAACTCATGTCCAAGGATCGCATTGACGCCCTGGTCAAACGAACGGCAACCGGCGGTGCTGAAATTGTCAGCCTCCTGAAAACCGGCAGCGCCTATTATGCCCCGGCATCAGCCGCGGTTGAAATGGCGGAATCCATCCTGAAAGACAAGAAAAAAATCCTTCCCTGCGCGGTTCTGCTTCAGGGGGAATATGGATTTCAGGATCTGTTTATTGGCGTTCCCGTCAAGCTCGGCGCCAAAGGCGTTGAGGAAATCATTGAAATCAAACTGCTGGATGAAGAAAAAGCCGCACTTCAAAAATCAGCGGCTGCGGTTGAAGAACTTAAAGGCGTATTGAAAAAGCTGGCATAATTTTCACCTGAACAAAGTATCTTTCAGGCAATGAATTCGAATATCGAAATCCGAAACAAAGACAAATCTCCATTGCCAGAGCGAACAGAATTAGTCCGTTCGCCGGGGCTTAAAGCATGCATATTTCTTTCAGCCCCGGTCGATATTCTCTTCGTGTCTATTTATCTTCTGTCAATGGGATTGACAGCATGCTTTGAATCATTTCCGCTGTTTTTCGATTCATGCCTGGGGCCTGGCTCAATTCGTCAATGGGGGCGGTCCGAATGGCCTTGATACTTCCAAAATGTTTGAGTAGCGCCTGTTTTCGTTTTGGCCCGACTCCGGGAATGCTGTCCAGTACCGAACGAATCGCTGCCGCTCCCCGTCTGGACCGGTGATAAGTAATGACAAACCGATGGGCTTCATCCCGAATCCGCTGCAGTAACAAAAGAACATTGCCGTCCCTGTCCAGATTCACGGGGTTCAGCCGGCCTGGCTTACAGATTTCCTGGGTTTCTCCTTTCAGGTCGTCTTTTTTGGCAATTCCGATCACATCAAAGCGGCCAGATGATCCAACGCTTCCAGCACAGCTCGGCAACACCGAGTCGCCCTTTCCGCCATCAACCATCAACAGATCCGGAAAAGGCAACGATCTTCGCCACTTCCATATCGCCGTTTGAGGACTTCGGCCATCGTCGCGTAATCATCCGACTCAGAAACGGTTTTGACGCGATATCTTCGATAATCGGATTCGGACGGGTTTGTTCAAAAACGACCATCGCCGGAAACCGGCTGGGTTCCGGACACACTGGAGTTGTCAAAGCACTCGATCCGCACCGGGAGCCTGGCAAGGCTCAACTGGGTCTTGAAGCCGTATCACAGGGTTTGATCGCTTAAGCGATCGTCAATGACATTTTTCAGCTCATTTGCGGAGTTCTGTTCGGCCATGTGAATCAGATGCAGCTTGGGTCCTCTTCGTGGCCAAATGATATCGACCTTGAGCCTTTTTAAGTCTGTCCAGCCATTCCTGAATCACATCCATACCGTCAAAGACTGTGGAGACGAGAGGATCTGCCGGAATATGGGTTGTCTGCTCGTAGAATTGCTGGATGAACGACCCCATCAATCCGGCATCAGATGCCAGGGTTCAGAAAAATGAAAATTTCTGGACCAATCAGATGTCCGGCCCGGATAAAAAGAGTCGTCACAATCGAATCCGCGGCCGACCTGGCAAAACCGACAACGTCCTGGTCCAGAAAATCCGGCATGACGATAATCTGCTTTCCAGGGTCTTCATGGCAAAGAGTTTATCGCGGATTTCGGCTGCCAATTCATACTGCCTTTCCAACGCGGCAGTGTCCATATCCTGTTTAACTTTGCGACGAGATTGGCGTTCTTCCCTTTAAAAACAGAACGACTTCCCGGAACATTTCCTGACACCGGAACGGACGACCTTTAGGTAACACGGCCGAGACATGAACCCATCTGATAATTCAGGCATGGCCTGGTCCGTATTCTGAACATCCGATCCTTGGCTCCAGAGCTTGAATGTCTTCAAGCTTCGTAAATGCAAGGATCGGATGTTCCAGAATACGGACCAGGCCATGCCTGAATTATCAGATCGGTTCATGTCTGGGGCCGTGTTGCCTGGCGAGTCCGTTCCGGTACAGGAAATGGTCCGGGAAGTCGTTCTACTTTTAAAGGGAAGAACGCCCCATCTGGTGGCAAAGTTAAAACAGGATATGGACACTGCCATTGGAAAGATATGAATTGGCAGCCGAAATCCGCGATGCAAGAGCTTACTCCGTGAAAAAACCCTGGAAAAGCAGATTATGGTCATGCCGGATTTTCTGGACCGGGACGTTGTCGGTTTTCCAGGTCGCCGGCGGATTCGATTGTGACGACTCTTTTTATCCGGGCCGGACATCTGATTGGCTCCAGAAATTTTCATTTTTCTGAAACCCTGGCATCTGATGCCGAATTGATCGGGTCGTTCATCAGCAATTCTACGAGCAGACAAACCCCCTACTCCAGCAGAAATCCTCGTCTCCACAGTCTTTGACGGTATGGATGTGATTCAGGAATGGCTAAGAACTTAAAAAAGCTCAAGGTCGATATAATTTGGCCACAAAGAGGACCCGAAGCTGCATACTGATTCACATGGCCGAACAGAACGCCATGGACTGAAAATCTCATTGACGATCGCTTGGGCGGCAATTAAACCCTGCTGATGCACTTTTGCAACAAGTTGAGCCTTTGCCAGGCTCCCGGTGCGGATGGAGTGCTTTGACCAGACTCCAATATATCCGGAACCCGGCCCGGTTTCCGCAATGGTGGTTTTTGAACAAACCCGTCAAAAAATGCAATTATCGAAAATCGCGGCAAAACATTTTCTGAGTCGGATGATTACGCGACGATGGCCGAAGTCCTCAAACGGCGATATGGAAGTGGCGAACCGTTGCCTTTTCCGGATCTGTTGATGGTTGATGGCGGAAAAGGGCGACTGGGTATTGCCGAGTCTTGCTGGAAGCTGGATCTATCTGGCCGCTTTCGGATGTAAATCCCTCGGAATTGCCAAAAAGACGACCTGAAAGGAGAAACCCAGGATAAAATCTATAAGCCAGGGCGGCTGAACCCCATTGAATCTGGACAGGGACGGCAATGTTCTTTTGTTACTGCCATGCAGACC
>CAWKLD010000020.1:0-75117 GCA_963850225.1 uncultured delta proteobacterium | reverse complement strand
GGCCTCGGAAGAATTCAGCCAAAAGGGCTATGCTGGCGCCGCAAGGTTCCCAGTAGCCGCGAATCCGTACAGACATTCAAGCCGTGCTGAAGCTCTCACCAAAGCGATAAAAACAGAGAATGCCTGTAATCCGTCAGGATTACAGGCTTTCTTGTATTATGGTGCCGAAGGCCGGATTTGAACCGGCACGCGCGTAACGCGCTACCCCCTCAAGATAGTGTGTCTACCAATTCCACCACTTCGGCATGGAATAAGGCTGTTATTGCAAAGATAAAATCTTGGCAGCAAAAACAGCCTTGAGGCAATCATTTTTTGGGAGCACTTTCCGGCTGTGGCTGAGAAGGTGCTGCGGTTTGGGGCGTGTTCTGCGTCGCGTCTGCTTTGGTCTCTGATGCCGCAGGCGCGGATACGGGAACCGGTGTGTTCGTCATGATGGATTTGCCGGTCCGGTTACTGGATACATAGGCCAGTGCGAGCGAGGTAAGCATGAAAACGATTGCAGCCACGGTTGTCGCTTTGCTTAAAAATGTTGACGCTCCGGTACTGCCAAAAAGGGACTGGCTGGATCCGCCGCCGAAAGCCGCGCCCATATCGGCGCCCTTGCCGGTCTGGAGCAGAACTATCATTATCAGCGCAACACACACAATAACATGAAGAACAATCAATAAAACGGACATGAGTTACCGTATTTTTTGGGTTATTGATGAAAATGGATGATGCTGTTGAATACTTTTGCCGAAAGACTGGCGCCGCCGACCAGCGCGCCGTCTACATCCGGCATATTCATGATTTCCGTAACATTATCAGGTTTAACACTGCCACCATACAGAATTTTTACTGTTTTGGCAAGCAGATTATCAAAGCGTTTTTCAATCAGGGATCGCAGAAAGGCATGAACCTCCTGAACCTGATCGGTGGTTGCGGTTTTGCCGGTGCCAATCGCCCACACCGGTTCATAGGCAACGACAAGCACACCTAACGCTTCAGACGAAAAGCCTTCTAAACCCTTTGTGACCTGTTTGTCAAGTACAGAAAATGTTTCTTTGGCTTCCCGCTGTGTTTCGGTTTCCCCCACGCAAAATACAGGTATCAATTGATGCTGAAGAGCAGCCCGGATTTTGGCATTCACCGATTCATCGGTATCTCCAAAATACTGACGTCGCTCGGAATGTCCGATGATCGCATATTGGCAGCCGATATCAGAAAGCATTGCCGGCGATATTTCGCCGGTATAGGCGCCTTCGTCTTTCCAGAAAAGGTTCTGAGCGCCCAGAAAAACCGATGTTCCCTTTACGACTTCGGCAACCGGCGCCAGCGCAGTAAAGGGAGGGGCGATCATCACATCGACATTTGCTGTGGCAGTGCACTGAACCAGTTCCCTGGCGGTTTCGACAGCCTCAGCCACGGTTTTGTACATTTTCCAGTTTCCAGCAATAAGAGGCTTTCGGAGGGTCGGGTTCATCAGAGCTGTTCTCCTATCATGGCGGCAAGGTCAACCATTCGCGTGGAATATCCGGTTTCATTGTCATACCAGGACATGACTTTGACCATGTCTTGAACTACGAATGTCGAGACAGCGTCCACGATGGATGAATAGGCCGATCCATTGAAATCGGATGAAACCAGTGGAAGCTCGCAATAGGACAGAATGCCGGAAAGTGACCCCTCAGCCGCTTCTTTTAGTGCGCCGTTGACGTCTGCAACGGTAACACCGGTTTTTTCGATGGTTGCGACAAAATCCACGATAGAGACGTTGGGAGTCGGAACGCGAATGGCAAGGCCATTCAATTTTCCGGTCAATTCCGGAAGCACCAGAGAAACAGCCTTGGCAGCGCCAGTTGTGGTCGGAATCATGGACAGGGCTGCGGCTCTGGCCCTTCGCAGATCTTTGTGGGGAAAATCGAGCAGACGCTGATCCCCGGTATAAGAATGGATGGTTGTCATCAAACCGCAACGGATCCCGAAACTTTCCAGCAGCACTTTGGCTACCGGAGCCAGGCAGTTTGTCGTACAGGAGGCATTTGAGATAATATGGTGTTTTCGGGGATCGTAACTGTTGCTGTTAACCCCGAGAACAATGGTGATGTCCGGATTTTTCGCAGGTGCGGAAATAATGACTTTTTTCGCGCCGGCGGCAATGTGTTTGGACGTATTTTCCTTATCTGTGAAAAGCCCGGTGCATTCAGCCACAATATCAACACCCAGATCCTTCCATTCCAGTTTGGCTGGATCTTTGATGCTGGTAACGGCAACGGATTTTCCACCCACTTCAATGGCCCCGTCCTTGCCGGTAACTGTCACGGACAGCTTTCCATGAACCGAATCATAAGCCAGAAGATGTGCCATTGTTGCGGCATCGGTAAGATCATTGATGGCAACAACTTCAACGTCGGAACGGTTCATTGCCGCTCTGAAAACCATTCTTCCAATTCGACCAAAACCATTTATCCCTAACTTGATGCTCATAAAAAAACCTCCTTCAAAAGATTATCAGAATATAAATCCCTATGCAGCAGAGCGGAAGTGTATAGTCCCGATCTTTGTCTTTATTATGATTCTCCCCGTTTGTTTCCCTTTAATATCCCGCTTGCCAGTGAAATACTCTTTTTCCCCGAGATTTCCAGGGAAATTGCCAGTTTGCTAAGCTCTGTATCTTTTCGAAGGTGAAGTGCCTTGATCAAGACGGGAAGATTCACTCCGGAAAGAACTTCGATACGCCCTTCTTCCAGAAAAGAATAGCTTAGATTTGATGGCGTTCCGCCAAACATATCCGTAAGAATCAGAACGCCGTCTTTCTGATCTACATTTTTGATACCTGCGGCAATTTTTGCACGAAGTTTTTCAGCCTTTTCGTTAATATCAATGGAAATGGACGCCAGTTGTTCCGGCTGGCTGCCAAGGATGAACACCGCAGCTTCGATTAAGGCATCACCAAGGCAGCAATGGGTTACAATAACAATCCCGATCATGAACGCTCCTGTTTAAAGGCCATGATGGACCCGATAAACCCAGTAAGTTTGGATTATCAAAAGGCCCAGTGGATGGTGGTTAATGTTCCGTTGGAATCAGCCGCGGAACCGATGGTATATTTAAACTTTCCCTTTATGTCAGTGAAATATCCCGGTGATGAACCTCGATGTGTTTCGACGGATACTGTTTTCCCAGAAGTTCGCCGATCGCCGCGGCAACGACTACGGACCGGTGCCTTCCTCCCGTACATCCCACCGCCAGGGTCAGGTATGCCTTGCCTTCTTTTTCGTACAAAGGGACAAGATATGTTAATAATTCATGATAACGTCTTATAAATTCCTGGCATTCTATATTGTCCAGGACATATGATTTAACTCCGTGTGAAGTTCCATCCAGAGGTTTTAACTCCGGCACAAAAAAAGGGTTGGAAATAAATCGCACATCCACGACTAGATCCGCATCTTTAGGTATGCCAAATTTAAAGCCAAAAGACAACACCGTAATATGGATGGCAGACAAGACCCCGCTTTTCTGGGCAATGTTCTGAATCATGGATTTGAGTTCATGAACATTGCAGTGTGAGGTGTTGATAATCAGATCCGCGGCTGTTCGCAGAGTCTTCAGTTGTTCTTTCTCCATTCTGATACTGTCTGTCAGATTTTTATCCCGTGAAAGCGGGTGATGCCTCCTTGTCTGGCTGTATCGATGAATCAGGACATCTTCATCAGCCTCAAGAAAAAGGATTTTAAACGCATAGCCCTGGATTCTCAGGGATTCAAAGATCGCAGCATGGCTGACCAGAAAGCTTTTTTCACGAACATCCATGACAAAGGCCAGGCCGGCCATCTTGAAATCACGTTCAATGGGAAGATCCAGAAATTTCGGCAGAAGTGCGACCGGCATATTGTCAACACAGTAATATCCGGCGTCTTCGAGAGCTGCGATGGCAGTGCTTTTTCCGGAACCGGAATACCCGGTGATGATGATGATATTATGCGTTTTCACGGATGGTTTTGTTAGAAATCTTCATCTTCTGCCTGAATAATGGAAATAATGTCATCAGGCGTCTGCGCTTGCAGAAGTTTTTCTTTAAAAGGTTCATTCTTTAACATTCTGGCGATTCTTGCCAGTGCTTTCAGGTGAAGACCCGTAGAATTCTCAGGAGTTATCAGCATGAAAAATAAATGCGCAGGCCGGCCGTCCAGTGAGTCATAGTCAACGCCCTTTCTGCTTAACCCAAAACCCATTACCAGATTGTCCAGGGATTTGAGTTTGCCGTGAGGAATGGCGATTCCCATTCCAATGCCGGTGCTTCCCAGGCGTTCGCGCTCCATCAGAACGTGGACTAGTTCCGGGAAGTTCACACCGATAATCCTGGCAATCGGGGCTGCCAGTTCTTTAATGAGCTCAATTTTATTCCTTGAGCTTATGTCGGTAAGAATTGCATCTCGATGTAATACATCTAAAATTTTCATGGTTTTGGGCTTTTTGTGAAAACGGCCGGTTGCGAATGAAAAAAAACTGCACAAAGACAGGCAACCGGCCGGAGGATTAATTTCTGGGTTGGATCAATCCGAAGTCCCCGTCCTTGCGCCGATACAGGACATTGACACGTTCGGATCTGGCATTTGTGAATACAAAAAAATGATCTTCCAGAAGATCCATCTGCATAATGGCCTCTTCAACATCCATGGGTTTATAGTCGATATGCTCCACAATCACCTGGCCGCGTTCTTCGGGCTCAACGTGAAGCATATTTTCCTCGGCAGATGGTTTCAGCCCTCTGGCCTTTGAGCCCGTTCTTCTTTCCCGGGTCTTATCCTTATTCTTTTTGATCTGTTTTTCCAGTTTGTCCAGAACCATATCAATGGCGGAATACATGTCAACGGTTTCTTCCTTGCCATAGATATTGAGTCTGTCGCCAACGATATTGATTTCTGCGATGTGTCTGAATTTTTCAACAGACAACACAACGCTGGCTTCAGCGGGATTGTCCAGAAACCTGTCAAATTTATCCAGTTTATGGCTGACATATTGCGACAAATTGTCCGAAGAATCGATATTTTTAAAATTTACAGATGTTTGCATTAATAAACCTCCTTTTCCTGTTCGCTGTTTGACGAAGGTTGGATCAAAATTCCCTGCGTCTGCTGGAAGGCAAAACTTTCAGCATTTCCCGATATTTGGCCACAGTCCTACGGGCCACTTTGATGTTGGCGGTTTCCAGCATATCCGAAAGCTGCTGATCACTGTATGGTTTTTTGGAGTCTTCTCCGCCAATGATTTGCTTGATCTGATTCAGCACACTGGCGGAAGCAATCGCTTCACCGTGCATTCGGTTAATTGAGCTGTTAAAGAAAAATTTCAATTCAAAAATACCCTGTGGGGTGTGTACATATTTATTGGTGGTCACCCGGCTGATGGTGGATTCATGCATGCCGATATCCTCGGCGATGTCCCTGAGCACCATGGGTTTGAGGTGTAAAATACCTTTCTCAAAAAATTCCCGTTGATACCGCAAAATGCTTTCCATAACCTTATAAATCGTTTTCTGACGTTGATGAATGCTGCGAATGAGCCAGGTGGCGGATCGCATTTTTTCCTGAACATAATCCCGAGTCTGATCTGATACGTTTTTTTTGTGCTGTATGGCATCCTTATAAAACGAATTCACCTTGAGTTTTGGCATGCCATCATCGTTAAGGACAATCACAAAATCATCCTCAACTTTATAAACATAGATATCCGGGGTGATGTACTGGGGGGACTCGGAGCTGAACAGACGTCCTGGCCTGGGCTCCAGGCCCTTGATGATGTCAACGGCCGAGACAATGTCTTCAATTGAGAGCTTCAGGGCCTTACAGATGGCTTTATAGTTTTTTCTCTCCAGATGGTGAAGATGGTTTGAAATAATATCAACAACCGGCGTTCCGTCCAGTTTAAGGTGCCTTGCCTGAATCAGCAGGCATTCCCTGAGATCCCTGGAACACACGCCGATCGGATCAAAAGTCTGCAGCATCTGCAGAACCTCGATGGCTTTTTCGGAAGAGGATTGACTTGTCCGGACCAGTTCATCAAGGCTCAGTTTAAGATAACCGTCAGTGTTTAGATTGCCGATGATCAGACTGCCAAGGTTTTCCACTTCCGGATCAGGAAACATCATCAGCAATTGCCAGGAAAGGTGGTCCTGCAGTGACTCTTTCTGGGCAATAAAGGATTCGTAATTGGGAGCATCTCTTTTCTCGGTTTCGGAGGTGACCCTTCCCGATGAGCTGTATTCATTGATCAGACTGCTCCAATCCGTGTCTTCAACGGTTTTATGATCTGAAATTTCACCTGATATTGAGCCGATATCCGGCGGGATAATTTCAGGAGTTTCTTCAGTCTGATCCGATGCAGCATCTTCCATCGTCTCTTCAAGAGCAGGGTTTTCCTGAAGCTCCTGATGAATGGTCTCTAAAAGCTCCAGCCGTGACAGTTGCAGGAGTTTAATGGCCAGTTGCAGCTGGGGGGTCATGATCAGCTGCTGGGACAATTTCAGTTGTTGGCGTAATTCAAGGGCCATCTTGTATCTGGTTATGGGTTAGGGGTTAAAGCGAAAATTCATTCCCCAGGTAAATGCGGCGGCAGACTTCACTGGATGCAATCTGCTGGGGAATTCCGGTTTCAATAATTTCTCCGCAGTTTAATATAAACGCAAGATCACAGACCCCAAGGGTTTCGCGGACATTGTGGTCAGAGATCAGAACGCCGATTCCAAGATCTTTCAAATGGTTAATTATGGCCTTAATGTCAATGACTGCAAGCGGATCAATGCCTGCAAAAGGCTCATCCAGGAGAATGAACGCCGGATCGGTGGAAAGCGCCCGGGAAATCTCCAGTCGCCGCTTTTCTCCGCCTGACAGCAATGCGGCTTTTTGCTGAGACAGATGTTTTATCCCCAATTCATCTAAAAGCTTTTCAGCCCGGCTTTCTTGATCCAAACGGGAAAGCGGTTGGTGCTCCAGAATTGCCATCAGATTTTCCCGCACCGTAAGTTTTCGGAATATGGATGTTTCCTGGGGAAGATACCCAATTCCTTTGCGGGCCCGAATATGAATGGGAAATCCCGTTAAATCTTCTTCATTAAGAAAGATCTGACCGGAATCGGGTTTGAGCATTCCAACAGCCATATAAAATGTCGTTGTTTTGCCGGCCCCGTTCGGGCCCAGCAATCCCACCACCTGGCTACTGGTGATATCCATGCTGACGGAATTGACGACCCGTCTGCCATCAAAGGTCTTAATCAGGTTTTTCAGTGAAAATACGGCCATAGTCCGGATGACTTCAAGTGAAAATTGTCAGGGTTTCTTTTCAAGTTCGCCGGAATAAAAAACCGCCTCTACCTGTTTTTCCTTGCTGCGCTCAACAATAACGCGGTCCTCATTTACATAAAAAGTGATTTTCTCGCCGGATACATAGTTATTGCCGCTGGTTACTTTGGAACCTGCTCCGCTAAGGACGATCACTTTCGTAGCCAGGGTATATTCGGCCATGCTGGTATGGGCTGTACGATTTTCAGACAGGATCACCACATTTCCGGAAGCCACCACTTTTTTTATGGATTCTTCACCGGTATCTTTCTTTCCCTTATTTTCAGCAGCTTTACTGTAATAGATTCTGAGTTTGTCCGATGTGATTTGGGTTGTCCCCTGGACAGCACTGACATTGCCTGAAAACTCCGCATAGCTGTCTTCATTATAGGCAACGAGACTGTCTGCTTTGATCTGGATATTGCTGGTATCCTTCCCTTTATCTAAAGCATACGCCTTACGATTCTGTATTGGCACCGCCAAACACATCATCAGAACCATCAGAAAAACCAATTGCAATGGGTGGTGTTTATTAAGATTAAAGAGGATTTTCACGCAACAACACCTCAACTTTTTGTTGGAACCAGGTCTGGTTGGCGGTTAAATCATATTTCATGGAACCTGCTGATAAATTGACGGCATTTCCAGTAATTTTTACGGGTGTTGACGAAAAAAGGATCCGGAGCCCGTGATCATAATTCATTTGTTCAGTTTCAAGCGTATAATCGGAATAGATCAATACCACATTTCCGGTGACAAGAATATCCCTGGTCTCGGTTTTCAAAATTCCCCGGTTTGCAGTCAATCGAACCTCTTTGCCGTTCTTTACAAAATAAACGACTGTAACATCTTCTAACATCAATTGTTTGGTTTCGTCAATAACATGGGCGGATCTGGCGTCCAAAATCCATTCCTTGACCCCATCCCGTGTGGAAACCTGATGGATATTGCCTATAGCCAGGCTGGCATTTTTCTGGATGGAAGTAATTAATTTAACAGGATCTTGACCGAGATAGCGGTTCTTTATGAAAATTCCTGCAATGATTCCCGTTGTGATCAAACTGAAAGCGACCAGGGCAATCGTGATTTTTTTTCTTGAGATAACCGTGCGATGGAATCCGATCATTAGAAGGCGCCGTAATCCGTCATCATTACATAAACCGGTTGATGACATTGTCCCACTGGTTTCTGGCTTTTAAAATCGTCTCGCATATTTCCCTTACCGCCCCTTTTCCGCCAGGTGCAAGGGCAACCATATCGGCATGCAGGCGGATCAGTTCGTGGGCATCGGCAACAGCGAAGGAGGCGCCGGATTGTTTCATTAACGGCAGATCCATAAGATCATCGCCGACAAAGGCAATTTCATCCGCCGAAATACCGGTTTGCTGATAAATGTTTTCTATAACATCTGCTTTCGATGAAAGTCCATCCAGAATCAGTGAAATGCCCAGGTTTTCGCATCGATGAAGGAGGGCTTTGGAGCGCCTTCCCGTTGCTATCCCCACCTGAATGCCGGCAAGCATCAACAGGCGGATACCCAGGCCGTCCTTGACATTGAATACCTTGATCTGTGAACCCGCGTCGTCATAAATGATGCTGCCATCCGTCAGAACACCATCAACATCCAGCAATAACAATTTTATTTTACATAATTTATCTATCAATAATCGATGTTCCATCTGCTGTTCGTCCGTGGGAGTGAACTTCGGATACCAGCCTGCGAATTGCTTTAAGCCTGGAAAGCAGATCGTAGAGCATCGTCAGGGGCAAGGAATTAGGGCCGTCACATTTGGCGTGATCGGGATCCGGATGAACTTCGATAAAAATGCCGTCGGCGCCTGCAGCAACGGCTGATTTTGCCAGAAGGGGTGCAAATTCCCTCTGACCGCCGGAGCTTTTTCCGGCGCCGCCCGGAAGCTGAACGCTGTGCGTGGCGTCAAATATGACCGGAAAGCCCGTATCCTGCATAATTTTAATGCTTCGGAAATCCACGATAAGATTTGAATATCCGAACATGCTCCCGCGTTCTGTCAATAAAATCTGGCGGTTTCCGCAAGAAGTGATTTTATCAGTCACCGGATACATATCCCAGGGTGACAGAAACTGGCCTTTTTTGATGTTAACCGGCTTTCCGGTTCGGGCGACTTCCAGAATCAGATCGGTTTGTCTGCATAAAAAGGCAGGGATTTGGATGATGTCCAGAACCTGGGCTGCTGAGGCCACTTCTGATTGGGAATGAACATCCGAAAGGATGGGAATGGACAATTCCTTTTTGATGCCGGACAGGATTTGAAGTCCTTCAACCATACCCGGGCCTCTGTAGGATTGCAGCGATGTGCGATTGGCCTTGTCATATGAGGCTTTAAAAACAAAAGGTATTCCAAGTTCGCTGGTCATCTGTTTCAGAAAACGGGCAATGGACAGCGTGGTGTTGTCGTCTTCAATGACACAGGGGCCGGCAAATAAGACAAGTTCAGCGCCGGCGCCCATGGAGAATTCTTTGAATGATGTTTTGAAATTCATGGTGATTTACTGTTTTATTATTTAGGGTTTGCCTGCCCGATATCTCAACTTTCCAATAATTTCATGATGTTTTAATTTATAGCCCGAACAGGCAAAAGTCAAGAAATGATGATGGCTCTGAAATCATGCGGCTGAAAAAAACAAACCTTGATAAGCACCGGGTTAATTGGTAATAATTGATGGCTTCTTAGAAAGTCCATTATCTGCGTTGAGCTTCATCCTTCGTCATTGCGGCGGACTGGTCGCAAGACAGGCGGAACGCCGGTCTTCAGGAATTGCTCGCCTTGATCTTGAACTTTCTACGAAGCCATCCCTGACATTTAACGAGTTCATCATACATGCAAAAGAACAAAACATAGAAGTTAGGATGTCAAGGAACTCCCGTTGCCTTCCTTTTTGAAAAAGGAGAAAGACTGCATTTCCGGAGGTTTTTGCTCATAACATGTTGTTATATTATAATAAAGGTGGATTGAAACGTAGTGGAAAGTAAACGTAATCTCGGAAAATTTTTCCTTCGCCTGATGGCGATAGGGTTGGTGGGTGTCCTATTGATATCGGGTTGGTTCCTATGGGAGCGGCTGGAGGGGGAGAAACCCGTTATTGCCACTGAAATTTCTTCTTATCTAAACCCTTCTCAGGAAGTGATCCTGAATCTTTCTGATGCCAAAAGCGGCATACGAAAAGTATGGGTTGCCATCGAGCAGAACGGCAGGGAAACGGTTCTTCGGGACGATGTTTATCCACAGAAAGGATCAGACGGCTCAGGACCAGGTCGTAAGCTGTCAGTTTCCGTCAATGTGGATGTTAAAAAACTGGAGATTACCGATGGCAAGGCCATTTTCCGGGTAATGGTCCGGGATCATTCCTGGCGGAACTGGTTTCACGGCAATAAAACCGCTATCGAAAAAGAAATTCTGATTGATACAAAGCCTCCGGAAATTGTGGTTCTGAACCGGGCTAACTACGTAAATCAGGGAGGGGCAGGCCTGGTCATCTACCGGCTCTCTGAATCCTGTCCGGTCAGTGGAGTGATGGTCGGGGAGATGTTTTATCCAGGTCAGGCCGGTTATTTCAGTGATTCGGGGATATATCTTGCTTTTATAGCGCTGAATCATCATCAGGGGCCGGAAACCGAACTTTTCATAAAGGCAATTGATCGGGCTGGAAATGCGACGCGATCCGGTTTTTCGCATCATATCAAGCGAAAGTCTTTCAAAAAAGATACCATTTCCTTAAGCGACAGTTTTTTGAACCAGAAAATGCCTGAATTTGATGTGGAGGTTTCCCCGGATAGCCAGAAGCCCATGCTGGCCAGATTCATCAAAGTCAATCAGGAACTTCGCGAATCCAATTACCAGGAGATTTCATCAGCGGTTGCATCAAGCGACAATAAACTGTACTGGGAAGGGAGCTTCACCCGGCTTCCCAATTCTGCCCCAAAAGCCGGATTTGCAGATCACCGGACCTACTTGTACGAGGGAAAAGAGGTGGACCAGCAGGATCATCTTGGCGTGGATCTGGCGTCCATCAAGCACTCTGCGGTTCCGGCAGCCAACAGCGGCCGGGTGGTGTTCGCCGATTTTGTTGGGATCTATGGTAAGACGGTTCTGCTGGATCACGGATTCGGGCTGTTCGGCATGTACTCTCATTTAAATAGCTTTGATGTCGCGGTGGGCCAGATGGTTTTCAAAAACGACATTCTCGGATATACGGGCAGCACCGGCATGGCTGCAGGAGACCATTTGCACTATTCCATGCTGGTACGAAACACCTTTGTCAACCCGATTGAATGGTGGGATGAAATGTGGATAAAAAACAATATTTCCGATAAAATAAAAGAAGTTCAATCCACCTTAAAGTGATGATGCGGTCAGGTGATTAGGCTGAAGACTTCGATAAATCGTCTCCAGCTTGTGTACCTTCAGGCTGTTTTTCTATTGGAGAGTTTCTTTCATGAAAAAATACAAAATTACAAAGACATATAAAGAAATCAATGATAAAATCAGATCCGGTGAGGTGGTTGTGGTCACTGCCGAAGAAATGACGGATATTGTCAAACAGCAGGGTCCGGTTGAGGCAGCCCGCTATGTGGATGTGGTGACGACCGGAACTTTTGCGCCCATGTGTTCATCCGGCGCATTTATCAATTTCGGTCACGCGACGCCCGGTATCAAGGCGTCCAAGGTCTGGATGAACAATGTCCCGGCTTATGGCGGCGTTGCTGCAGTGGATTGTTATATCGGTGCAACGGAACCCTGTGAGGATGACCCGCTGAACAAGGTTTATCCTGGCGAGTTCACTTACGGGGGCGGGCATGTGATTCAGGATCTGGTTGCGGGTAAACGGGTATTCCTGAAAGCCACGGCCTACGGCACGGACTGTTATCCCAATCGGTATATTGAAAAAGAAATCACCCTTCAGACCCTTCCCAATGCCATGCTATGCAATCCGAGAAATGGATACCAGAATTATAACTGCGCTGTGAATCTGACAAAAAAAACCGTTTATACGTATATGGGAACCCTGAAACCCCGGGCAGCGAACGCCAACTACAGTACGTCGGGTTCTTTAAGCCCGCTGTTCAATGATCCTTATTACCAAACCATCGGACTGGGAACCCGGATATTTCTGGGTGGATCGGAAGGTTATGTTACCTGGCACGGGACCCAGCATAAACCCTCTGCCAAACGCACAGCCAGAGGGGTTCCGGTAACCCCTGGCGGAACCCTGTGGGTCATGGGAGATCTGAAAAAAATGAGTCCCCGATGGCTGGTGGGAGTGAGTATTCTGGGATATGGGTGTTCGCTGTCGGTCGGCCTGGGAATTCCGATTCCGGTTTTGAACGAGGAAATAGCAGAATATACCGGGGTTTCAGATGAAGAGATCTTTACCCAGATTCTGGACTATGGCCATGATTATCCCAACGGCATTTCCCGAAGCCTGGGCCAGGTCAGTTACGCAGAGCTGAAAAGCGGAATAATTCAGTTGAATGGTGTGGATGTACAAACCGTTCCGCTGTCCAGCATGGTCCGGGCAAGGGAAATCGCGGCAACCTTGAAGAAATGGATTTCCCGCGGCGAATTTATGCTGGGTGAGCCGCAGTTTACCCTGCCGGTTTAGTGGAACCCCGTCATGCCTGATCTCATCAGAGCCTTTATCGCCGTGACACTTCCCGAGTCCCTTACAGGTCTTGTGTCCGAGGTTCAACAAGCGCTTAAGGCTCAGGGCTTGCGTATTGCCTGGGTGCCTCCAGGCAACGTCCACCTGACGTTGAAATTCTTAGGCGATATCGAACCCGCCGATATCGATCCGATAGCTGCCGTCATGTCTGAATGCACGCAGCGGATTGTACCATTGACCCTTTCTGCCAGAGGTCTCGGGGTTTTCCCGGACCTTCGACGCCCGAGGGTGGTGTGGCTGGGGATAACGGGCGATATGCCGCAGTTGATTGCCTTTCAACAGGATCTGGATGCCAGGCTGGTTGCTATCGGCAAGGGCCGGTTCAAGCCCGATGAAAGAACGTTTAAAGGGCATCTGACGCTGGGCAGAATCAAGGCCAGGCTGGATTCCGGTATTCTGCTCAAAGCGCTCAAAGATACCGGACGGGTCGAGTCTCAGGCGTTTACGGCCGATGCCATCCAATTGGTGCAAAGCCGGTTGACGTCATCCGGTTCCATTTACACGCCGCTAAAATACGCGGTGTTCGGCAATTCCGCAAGCGGCCTTTGTCAGAAAAATGCAATTTAGTTAATACAAAAAGAAGATAAACGCGTAAATAAATGAGATCGCAAAATAAAAGGAGGGCACATGGTTACCATGCCGGAAAAGGAAAAAGCCGTTGATGCGGCGATGAGTCAGATAGAGCGCCAGTTCGGTAAAGGTTCTATCATGAAGCTGGGAAGCCGGATCGTACAGGACATCCCCACGATTCCCACCGGATCTCTGGCCCTGGACAAGGCCCTTGGCATTGGCGGCCTTCCCCGGGGAAGGGTGGTTGAAATATTCGGTCCGGAATCATCGGGGAAAACCACGCTGGCCCTTCATGCGCTGGCAAGTGCCCAAAAACAGGGCGGAATCGCCGCATTCATCGATGCGGAGCATGCCCTGGACCCGATTTATGCACGCAAACTCGGAGTCAATTGTGATGAAATGCTGATTTCTCAGCCCGATACCGGGGAACAGGCCCTTGAAATCGCCGATATGCTGGTGCGAAGCGGCGCCATCGATATCGTGGTCATAGACTCTGTGGCAGCGCTGGTTCCCCGGGCGGAAATCGAAGGTGAAATGGGGGATTCCCACATGGGGCTTCAGGCCAGGCTCATGTCCCAGGCCCTGCGAAAACTGACCGGAACCATTAGCAAAACCATGACCTGTGTGATTTTCATCAACCAAATCCGCTCCAAAATCGGCGTGGTTTTTGGAAATCCTGAAACTACGACCGGCGGCAATGCATTGAAGTTTTATGCATCTGTCCGGCTTGATATCCGGCGCACCAGTCCCATCAAGGATGCTCAGGAACAGATGGGATACCGCACCAAGGTCCGGGTTGTGAAAAACAAGCTGGCCCCGCCGTTCCGTGAAGCGGAATTCGACATTCTTTATGGCGAAGGCATTTCCGCGGCAGGAGATCTTTTGGATGTCGGTGTCGATGTGGGCGTTATTGAAAAAAGCGGTTCCTGGTACGCCTATCAGGGAGAACGTATCGGGCAGGGCCGGCTAAATGTAAAGGCCTATTTTGTCGAGAATCCGGAGACTTATCAATCCATTTTGACACGCGTTAGAGAAAGTATGGGGATTGTTGTCAAGAAGGAAGATGCGTCTAAACAAACAATTAAGGCTGAAGAAAAAAAGGCTGAAGGCTGAAGATAACCTGTTTTTAATTTAATGGAGCGATCTATGACGGGCAACGAGATACGCAGGCAATTCCTGGAATATTTCAAGAAACATTCACACCAGCAGGTCAGAAGCTCATCCCTTGTTCCTCAGGATGATCCCACCCTGCTGTTTACCAACGCGGGCATGGTTCAGTTCAAGCGCACGTTTCTCGGAGAGGAAAAACGCGGGTATGACCGTGCCGTGACTTCCCAGAAATGCGTCCGGGCAGGCGGCAAGCACAATGACCTTGAAAATGTCGGCTATACGGCCAGGCACCACACGTTTTTTGAAATGCTTGGAAATTTTTCCTTTGGGGATTATTTCAAGGAAAAAGCCGTTGAATTCGCCTGGGATCTGTTGGTGAACGGCTATGGCCTGCCGGCAGATAAACTATATGCCTCCGTGTATCTGGATGATGATGAGGCTTACGACCTGTGGCATAAAAACATCGGCGTTCCGGAAGAGCGGATTGTCCGGTTCGGCGAAAAGGATAATTTCTGGGCCATGGGAGACACCGGCCCTTGTGGCCCCTGTTCGGAAATCCTGATCGACCGGGGCGAACGCTATGGATGCGGACAGCCGGAGTGCCGGGTGGGGTGCGAATGCGACCGGTATCTGGAGATCTGGAATCTGGTGTTCATGCAGTTCAACCGGGATGAAACCGGCAAAATGACACCCCTGCCCAAACCCAGCATCGATACGGGTATGGGCCTTGAGCGGATCGTGTCCGTTGTTCAGAATGTGCCCACCAATTATGACACCGATCTGATCATGCCCATCATGAAAGAGGCAGAGGCTCTTTGCGGAAAACATCTCGGGGATTCCCATGAAAGCGATGTGGCCATGAAGGTCATTGCCGATCACAGCCGGGCAGCCGCGTTTCTGATCGGGGATGGAGTCCTGCCTTCCAATGAGGGCAGGGGATATGTCCTTCGGCGGATCATGCGGCGGGCCATCCGGTACGGCCGAAACATCGGACTGACCCGGCCGTTTCTGCACAAGACCGCCGGGGCTGTCTGCGATCTCATGAAGCCCGCCTATCCGGAGCTTTCCGATGCTTTTGCCTTTATTACGAATGTGATCCAGAACGAAGAACGCCGGTTTTCCGAAACCCTGGACAATGGCCTCAAGCTATTAAATGATACCCTTTGCGACATGAAGGCCAAAGGCCGGACAGAGGTTCCTGGAAATGTGGTGTTCAAGCTTTACGACACTTTCGGGTTTCCGGTGGATATTGTCCGGGACGTGATTCGGGATGAGCGCATGAGCGTGGACATGACCGGTTTTGAATCGTCCATGGAAGCCCAGCGGGTCCAGTCCCGGTCCGTCGTGAAATTTGCCAGTGCAGGCGATGCGTTTGTGCAGCTTTCAGCCGGCGGCATCCGTCCGGAGTTTGTAGGCTATCACCAGCAGTCCTGCAATGCAACCGTGCTGGTTCTGGCAACAGAGGGCCGGGAAATTCCGGAGGCTACGGCCGGAGAGCATGTTGATATCGTTACCGCCATCACCCCGTTTTACGGTGAATCCGGCGGCCAGGCCGGGGATGTTGGTACAATTACCGGAGGCGACTCCAATTCCGGGCTGGAGATCCGGGTGACCGGAACTATTAAAGACCCGGCCGGAATCATCATTCATCAGGGAACAGTTCTCTCCGGATGCATCCGAAAAGGAGATGCCGTTAATCTTACGGTTGATACCGTTCAGCGCGAAGCCACGGCCTGCAACCACACGGCTACCCATATTCTTCATGCTGCCCTGCGCACGGTGCTTGGAGACCATATCAAGCAGGCGGGATCACTGGTCAGCCCAGATAGGCTGCGCTTTGACTTTACCCATTTTTCCCAGGTGGATCCCGATTCCCTGGATCAAATCGAAAGAATGGTGAATCAGCGGATCCGCGAAAACGTTCCGGTTCATATTGAAGAAATGGATGCCGAGTCTGCCTTTAAATCCGGCGCTACTGCTTTGTTTGAGGAAAAATACGGGGATCGAGTCCGCGTTATTTCACTGGAGACTTTCAGCAAGGAGCTTTGCGGCGGCACGCATACACAGCGCACCGGCAACATCGGGGTGTTTAAAATCATTTCAGAAGCCAGCGTGGCCTCAGGGGTCCGGCGCATCGAAGCCTTTACCGGCGAAGCGGCCATGAACCATATTCTGAAGTCGTTTCGCATGATACAGGAGAGCGCCGGCCTGTTGAGAATTAAGCCCGAAGATATCCCCCTTCGCATTGAAAAAATGCTGTCCCTTCAAAAAGCCCATGAAAAAGAAGTGGAAAAGCTCAAATCGCAGCTCGCGGCCGGATCGATGCATGCGGCGATGGATGACATTCAGACGATTCATGGCATTTCGGTTCTGGTGAAAAAAGTCTCGGCCGATGCGCCGACTGCGCTTCGGGACATGGGCGATCAGTTCAAGGACAAAATCAAATCCGGGGTCATTGTTCTGGGGAGTGAAGCAGCCGGAAAAGTCCTGTTGATTGCCCTGGTAACCAAAGACCTGGTCAAACGGTTTCATGCCGGCAACATCGTCAAAGAGATTTCCGCTGTTGTCGGCGGCAGCGGCGGCGGCAGGCCCGACATGGCTCAGGCTGGAGGTACGCTGCCGGATAAGCTGGATGATGCTCTTAAAAAAGCCCTGGAGGTCATTGGCAGAGAATAACTCCCTTATACCTGCCGGTCTTTTTTCAAGGCCCCGACGGGATCCCCCTGAGGGGCCATGTTTTTGTATGGCGGTCTGCCGTGAAAATGATTTCCTCCTTTGAAAAAGGGGAAATTGAGCACTTTACCGATTACAAATTTCGAGGTATTGGTTTTTCAATGACATCGGATCGCATTGTCGTGCGCGGCGCCAGGCAGCACAACCTGAAGAATATTGATGTGGATATTCCCAGAAACCAGTTTGTCGTGATCACCGGACTGTCGGGATCCGGAAAATCCTCTCTGGCATTTGATACCTTGTATGCCGAAGGCCAGCGCCGGTATGTGGAATCTCTGTCCACTTATGCGCGCCAGTTTCTGGAGCGCATGGAAAAGCCGGATGTGGATTTTATTGAAGGTCTTTCCCCGGCCATTGCCATTGAGCAAAAAACCGCAAGCCATAATCCCCGGTCAACCGTTGGAACGGTAACGGAAATCTATGACTACTTGAGGCTGTTGTTTGCCAGGGCCGGAACCCCTCACTGCCATCAGTGCGGGAAACCGATTGTCAGCCAGAGCCTGGATCAGATGGTGGATCGGTTGATGTCCCTTGATCCGGGCACGCGTATCATGCTCCTGTCGCCACTGGTGACGGGTGAGGCCGGCGGTCATGAAAAGCTTTTCAAACAGCTTGTTCGCCAGGGGTTTTCAAAGGTTCGTGTGGACGGCGATCTTCGGGATATCGAAGAGATCGGAACCCTGAAAAAAAAAGCCAGGCACACGATTGATGTGGTGGTGGATCGCCTGATTATCAAGCAAGGGCTTGAGAACCGTCTGTCCGACTCCTTGGAACTGGCCCTGTCTCAGTCCGGCGGCCAGGCAATGATCGATATCGCGGGCCAGGAGCCCGTTCTGTTCAGCGAGAAAGCCGCCTGTGTCACCTGCGGGATCAGTTATCCGCCATTTTCACCAGCCAGTTTTTCCTTTAATTCGCCGCATGGGGCCTGTTCCCGGTGCAACGGGCTGGGTTCGACAACTGCCGTGGATCCGGATCTCATCATTCCCAATCCGGAACTGTCATTGAGGGAAGGCGCGGTAGTGCTCTGGGCAAAACGCGATTCCCTTCATTTCATCGAATTTCTGGATGCTCTGACGACCGCTTACGGGACGGACATCTATACCCCTTACAAACAGCTTCCGGAACAGTTCAGGCATGCCCTGTTACACGGTTCCAAAGATATTCCCATCAAATTCTATATCGAACGCAACGAGCGCCGTATTTATTATGCCAGGCCATTTGAAGGCATCATCCCCAAACTGGAACGCCGCTACAAGGAGACGGATTCCACGGGCGCAAGGGAGGAAATCCGGCAGTATATGAATTACCGGCCCTGTTTGGAATGTCAGGGGGCAAGACTGAATGCGGCAGCCCGTTCGGTTCGAATTCAGGGGCATAACCTGAGCGATTTGACAGCGCTTTCGGTTGGCAGCGCGCTGGAATATTTCAAGAAACTGGCGCTTTCGGGACGTCAGCAAGTGATTTCCGAGCGCATCCTCAAGGAAGTGGTAGAGCGCCTGGGTTTTTTGAACCACGTCGGGCTTTCGTATTTGACCCTGGACCGATCCGCCAACACCCTTTCCGGCGGGGAAAGCCAGCGTATTCGCCTGGCCACTCAGATCGGCTCCAAACTGACCGGAGTTCTCTATGTTCTGGATGAACCCAGTGTCGGCCTTCACCAGCGGGACAATCAGCGGCTGCTGTCCGCCCTGAAGCAGATGCGGGATCTGGGAAACACCGTACTGGTTGTGGAGCACGATGAAGAGACCATTCGGGCGGCCGATTATGTTGTGGATATGGGGCCGGGAGCCGGCATTCTTGGCGGAGAAGTCATGTTTTCGGGAACGCCGCAATACCTGGTTCAGGACAGCCGGTCTCTGACCGGACAGTATCTTTCGGGTAAAAAGAAAATTGAGATTCCGTTAAAACGCCGATCGGGAAACGGCAGCCGGATTGTTATTGATGGCGCCTCCGGGAACAATCTCAAGCACATTCGTGCCGAGATCCCCCTGGGATGCCTGGTCTGTGTTACCGGGGTGTCGGGATCCGGAAAGTCCACGCTGGTGCTTGAAACCCTTTACAGTGCGCTGGTTCAGCGATTGTACCATTCCCGGACATCCGCAGGTCCCTACAGCCACCTGGAGGGCCTGGAGGCGATCGACAAGGTGGTCAATATCGATCAATCGCCCATCGGCCGAACGCCCCGGTCCAATCCCGCCACCTATACCGGCATATTCACGCATATCCGCGATCTGTTTTCAAGAACTCAGGATGCCCGGCTCAGGGGATTTAAAGCCGGCCGCTTCAGTTTCAATGTCAAGGGCGGACGGTGTGAGGCCTGCTGCGGGGATGGACTCATCAAGATCGAAATGCATTTTCTGCCGGATGTCTATGTCACCTGCGATGTTTGCAGAGGAAAGCGCTACAACCGGGAGACCCTGGAGATCCGCTACCGGGGTAAACATATTGCCGAAGTTCTGGACATGACCGTCCATCAGTCGCTGGGATTTTTTGAAAAAATTCCGGCCATTCACTCCCGGCTTCAGACCCTCTCTGATGTCGGACTCGACTACATTCGCCTGGGGCAGGCCGCAACCACTTTGTCTGGCGGTGAGGCCCAGCGTGTAAAGCTGAGCAGCGAGCTTTCCAAAAGAGGGACCGGCAAAACCCTGTACATTCTGGATGAACCCACCACTGGCCTTCATGTTGCCGATATCCAGAATCTTCTGAATATTTTGAACCGGCTGGTGGATGCCGGAAACACCGTGCTGGTCATCGAACATCAACTGGATGTGATCAAATCCGCGGATTACCTGATTGACCTGGGTCCTGAAGGCGGGGACGGGGGAGGGGAGGTGGTCGGCTGCGGAACCCCGGAAGCGCTGATCCAGATTCCCGGGTCTCATACCGGGCAGTATTTAAAACCACACTTGATGCCTTCGTAAAAAACCCCACGGCGCTGGGCCGCATCCTTCGGCCGTTGCAGCGTACTGTTCGTACGCCTCACAGACAGGACTTGATAGCCTTGATATTGACCGGCGTTCCGCCTGCGAATAGCCGATACTTTGCCGTCCAAGTTTGGACTTTTCCTTTGTAAAACAAATGTAATGCTGGATAAACTGCTTTGCTTTTCCAATGCTTTGTTTCAAAATGGCATATCTGTAAAAGCCGATCCTAACGCAATCCTGAATATCAATGTCAGCTGCTGACACAAAAACCGTTACACGAGGAGTACGCTTCAACCATGCATTATACCATATTTGATACGCCGGTCATCCGAACACTGATGCGCTGGATATCTCTGTTTGTCTTTAAAATGAGAGGGTGGCGTATTGAAGGTCAGTTTCCAGCCGTTTCAAAATACGTGCTGATTGCAGCCCCCCACACATCCAATTGGGATTTTCCCATTACATTATGTCTGACCTTTGCGCTTAAAGGTAAAATATACTGGATGGGAAAAGACACCCTGTTCCGCTGGCCGTTTGAAGGGATGTTCAAATGGCTGGGCGGAATTTCTGTTGATCGATCCAAGTCCAATAATATGGTGGGTCAGATGATTCAACAATTTTCTGCCAATGAGAATCTTGTTTTGACCATTCCGCCTGCGGGAACGCGCAGCAATGTCATGAAATGGAAAACGGGTTTTTATTATATCGCGCTGGGCGCAAATGTCCCTGTGGTTCTCGGATTTCTGAACTATCGGTCAAAGGTTGGCGGTATCGGCCCAGTATTTCTTCCCACAGGCGATATCCATACGGACATGCAGCAGATCAGAGCATTTTATTCAGGGGTTCACGGAAAGCATCCGGTGCAGGAAATATATGACATGCAGCCTTCCATCGCGTTAATCACCGCTGTTGAACTGTTATCGCTTCAAAGCATTGACACAGGCAGATGATGGTGCGGGTTCTGAATTCAAAAAAGGAAGCATCGGCAGGTCGATGATTTCTCTGATTTTCTGGGATAATCCAGTGATGTTGAATGGTTTTTGAATGAAGCTTGTGCATCCGCGCGACAATATTTCTGCGGCCTGGCCGCCCTCGCTATAGCCGCTGCACAGTAGAACTTTTATATCCGGATTGATTTTTTTAAGGGCATCATAAGTTTCCCCCCCACCCATTTCCGGCATGACCATGTCAAGAATAACAATGTCTATCTTGCTTCTGTTGGCTGCGTATAAGGCGATGGCTTGTTTGCCGCTCCCGGCAGCCAAAACGTTATAACCCAGTGCAGACAGCATTCCCCTTCCCACATCCAGTATCTTGTCTTCATCATCAACCAAAAGAACTGTTTCTGCTCCCTTCAAGATGATCTCATATGGGCTCTCGTCTTTTTCCACCTCTTGCTCGGAAGCCGGCAGGTAAATGCAGAACGTCGTTCCGATGCCGACGTCACTTTCCACATCAATCATGCCTTTGTGGTTTTTGATGATGCCATAGGCCGAAGCAAGCCCGAGGCCAGTGCCTCTGCCCATTTCCTTGGTGGTAAAAAACGGCTCAAAAATCCGTTGCTTGGTTTTTTCATCCATTCCGATGCCGTTGTCTGCTACCGTAATTTTAACATATTTACCGGGCGGCATGTTAAAGGGTCTTTCCGAACAAATGTCGAGATAGATATTCTCTGTTGCAAGAAAAATCACTCCTCCCGAGTGCATGGCTTGGGATGCGTTCACGTAAAGGTTCAGAAATACTTGCTCGATTTGTCCTTTGTCCGCATCCACGGTCCAGATATTCTTCTCATACTGTTCACGTGTCACGATTTCTTTTTTCGTTCGTACAAACATCTCTGAGCTTTCTCTGAGCAGCGCGTTAAGATTGAGGGGTTTGAGCTGATATTTTCCCCCTCTTGCAAAACCCAGAAGCTGGCTGGTGAGTGTTGCTGCGCTCTGAATGCTGTCCTCAATTTTTCTCAGCCGTTCTTGGTTGGGGAGTGAAATGTCATTCTTCATGAGCATCAAGGAAATGTGTCCGCGAATTACCATGAGCAGGTTGTTGAAATCATGTGCAATGCCTCCTGCCAGAGTGCCGATGGCTTTCATCTTGTTTGCCTGTTGCAGCTGTTTTTCAAGACGCTTTCTGTCGCTGATGTCTCGAGCCACGCCATGTGTTCCGAGATAAGACAACGCTTTTTCGGATGATTGCTTGGCATACATTCCGATGCATTTCAATTCAACGGTGACGTGTTTCACATCGCATGTGACGCTCTGCTCATCCCCTTTGAAAGATTTCAGCCGCAACTCGATCCAGGAAGTTGCCCTGTCCCCGGTTCTTCTCTCGTTGAAAGTCCATTTGGCCTTTTCCAGGTCGTCTTCATGAATGAGATAGGTATAGTGCTTTCCGATGAGTTGACTGTTTTCAATGCCAAGGATGCGTTCAACGGAGTTGCTAACAAAAGTGAAGTGACTGTCGCTGTCGAGGGTATAGAGGATGTCCGGAGAATTCTGAACAAGATACTGATAGCGGTCCTCGGAGACTTCCAGTTTCTCGTCAATAACCGATTTTTCTTCTTTGAGTTTTTTCTGGTTAAGGGCATTTTTGATGGTTGTTAGCAATTCCTCATATTCAAATGGTTTTCTGAGAAAATCATAAGCCCCTTTCCGTAATGCGCTGACAGCTGCCTCGAGGCTGCCGTTTCCAGTGACAACAATCACTGAAGTGTCCGGGCACTGACTGTTGATATGGTCCATCAACTGAAGACCATCGATTTCAGGGATCGCAAGATCCAGAAGCGCCAATTCAAACTGAAGGGTCGAAAGTAAGTGCTGAGCCTCCCTGCCTGAAGTGGTTGTGCGGATATCATATCCCTGACCGATTAACAGAAGACTTAGGCTTTCGCAGAACCTGGGCTCATCATCGGCGATTAATATTTTCGGGCTACAGCTCATTCGTCTCTCTCCTCAGCAGGGCCTTGTCCGTATAGGCAGTGGGCAGACTGATCCTGAATGTCGTGCCGTCGCCCGCCTCGCTCTCACAGCTGATTGTGCCTTTTATTGTCTGAATGATACTATGTACAATGGAAAGACCCAGGCCGGAGTGATTGCCCCTTTTGGTGCTGGCATAGGGTTCAAACAACCGGGTCTTGATCTCGGGGGAAATTCCCGGTCCGTCGTCACTGATGGTGATTTCCACATACCCCTGGTATTCATAATCGCCATCAGAAAGTCCACCGCCAAGCCGGCTGGAGATATGGCGGGTTCGAATATGAAGATTGCCGCCGTCTGGCATGGCTTCAAAGGCGTTCTTCATCAGGTTGATGAACACCTGTTTAAGGCAGCTTTTGTCGGCCATGATGGTGGGAAGTTCGGGCTCGGCGTCAAAATGAAGTTGAACATTGAAATGATTCAGCAGTGATTCTTGCGTGATTTTTAATATGTCTGACAGAACGGCATTCACATCAATGACTTCGATCTTGCGAACCCAATCCTCGGAATCGCCGTTCAGATTGCGAAGGATCTGGGCGACACGATCGATTTCTTCATTGAGAATCTTGATTTCGTCCTGTGCCATATTTGCCGAAGAAAGCTTCATTCCAAGAATTCTCAGGTAGTTCTTGATGATACCCAGAGGATTGTTTACTTCGTGAATAACCCTTCGGGCCATGGATGATGACGCGCCGAGACGTTCTGATTGAATCTCTTTTAGCTGAAATCGCTTGGAGTGAAGAACTCGAATGGCGACAGCTGTTTGATCCACCAGCATTTTTAATGACTTGAGCTGGGCCGTAAGAAGCGAAAATTCCCGGCTGTCAAGGCCAAGAACCATTGCGCCCACTTTTTCACCATAAGCAGTCATGGGAATACAGGCCATTCCCTCCCTGCCCAGAAGGCGAATGATCTGTTCATCGATGATGGCGGGTGTGGCATCGTTGGACCGGGTAAAGGAGTCGGAAATTCTGCCCGTTTGCAGGCATTCAATCAAGAGACTTTTTTCCATCTGCAAAGGAATAATCAAGTCCTTGATCATTGAAAATTGATTGTCGTCCGGAAGCGTAACCCCGCGAAGGCCCTTTTTTTCGGGATCAAAGATAAAGAAGAGAACCAAAGAAATATCAAAGAGGTTTTGAAGCCCTTGGAAGGATTCTTTCAATATCTGCGGCTCGTCGGTTGCGGCCAGCAGATTTTGAACGGTGCCCAGTAATAGAGAACGGTCCCTGACTTCTTTAATAAGGTTGATTTGTTTGTCACGGTCATTTTCCGAGCAGGCGGATTCTTTGGGTCTGCAGGGTTCAATCACGATGTTCAAAGAATCAGCCACGGCCTTCAGTTCTGCATCAGCCTGGGACAGCAATCCCTCGACAACCGACGGGGTGAATCCGAAAATCTCCTGGGCCGCCCCTAACCCCTCATTAATGCTACGGCCTGTATTTTTGCACAGGGCATTGGCCACATATATGAATTTTACCAAAGGCAGCGCATCCAGAATTCTGCTCTGAGAATAGTGATGATAGCGCACCGAGTCGGCAATGAAAGATGGAAAATTCCATTTGTCCAGCAGCCATGCTCCGATTTCCGCATGGCTGGCGCCAAACTGGGTTTCTCCGGCAAGAATCAACTCGGGTCTGCCCTTGTGTGTTTCCAGCAGTTCTGAATAAGGCTGTGGGAAATTTACCCATAAAATGATCTTGCCGATGTCATGAAGCATACCGGATAGGAAAGCTTCATCCGGACTGAGATAATTCCGATTCCTTGCAATCAGTTTTGCCAGGACCGCACACCTTAAGGAGTGCCACCAGAACTGTTTTAAATTAAAGCCCGTTTTTGAGTTGACGGTTTGGAAGACCTCATGAACGGAACTGCATATGGCAATGTTCTTGATGGCATTTGTGCCGAGAAAGCCTACCGCGCCATCAACGCTGGATATCCGGTGGTTTTTTGCGTAATAGGCGGAGTTGACCAGCTTTAAAACGCGAATGGTCAGCGCCGGGTCTTTTTCAATGACCTTGGAGATATCTTTAAGGCTGCCATTGTCCTCGTTGCAGGTTTTGATCAGCTGAAGAAGAATGTGGGGAAGCGTCGGGATGTGTTTTAAAGCGGATAGCTGATCTGCCAGGGCATTGTGGATCGGCATATGGTGAAGAACCTCTTTTTTCTCGAAACTCAGCATCCTCAAAGCCCCGGTACGGGGCAAGCAAAGCAAATCATGACGGAGAGTCATGCCGTTCACGATTAAATAATCAACGCCAAACATGAATCTTTTGGAAGACATGTAAAAAAACTTAGCAGATATAGATATTTATACTGAAGCCTATTGTCAAGAAAAAGATGAAGCATCAGAATAATAAATGGCATTCAGGCGGTTCGAAAAAACCGCTGTGTAAAAAGCTGCCGTTTCATGCATCGCATGGGAACCCGATGGATTCGACAAAGTCCATCGGTTGCAGTCGCCGTTGCATGCTAAATCTGTGTTTCCCTTTCTTTTTTCTGCCGGCTTTTAGTCTCAGCAGGTCCCGGGTCACGGATCGTTTCGATGCTGTCGCTCTCGTTTTTAGCCCGCAGGGTCAGCACCGGGATCAGCACCTTCGAGATCACATAGACTTCCTCAACATCTTTGAGCTGTTCCGGGTTCGGGGACTTTACATCGATATCCAATTCTTTATAAGTGCCGTCTTTCATTTTTGCCAACACGAATTTTCTCCTTATACTGATCAGGGTTACGTTTTTAATGACCACATAGTCGGTATTTGCCAGTTCCCGTATTCTGCTGGGTGTGCAGTAATCGCAGGGATAGTGTTTGCACCTTACACAGGTGGCGAACACGCGATTCATATCGCGTTTCTTGCACCAGAAGTATTTTTCAGCCTCCGATGGCGGATTCATGGACAGTTGCAGCTGTATATGCTCACTCACATTTTCTGTAACCGCATGACTGGCATATCGGTTTCCTTTTCAGGGATGTGTGGGGTGAATGGCGCTTTTTTCAATTATTGCTTCCTTCGGTATCCACGACCTTTCGAATTGCCGCCAGCAAGTCCTCGATCCGGTAGGGTTTGCTGATGAATCCTTTGGCTCCGGATTTCAGGGCTTCCTGGGCCTGTCCGACCGGGCCGTAACCGCTGGCAATAAGAATACGGGCGGTCAGAATCAATTTTTAAAAGCTCCGTAAGGCATCGATATCCGCCCATTCCCGGCATTCCCAGATCCAGAATGATCATGTCGATGCTGCCGGAATGCGCACCAAACTGCAAAAGTGCTTCTTCTCCGCTTTCAGCCAGTAGAACACGGTAGCCGTAACGCTCCAGAAGCTCCTGTCCGAATTCCCGTATGGACGGATCGTCATCGACCAGCAGAATGGTTTCCTTGCCGCTCTGAACCTCTGCGGGCAAATCGGTTTTTACAGGCAACACGGGCGTGGTGGCATGTGCAGGAAAATATATTTGAAATGATGTTCCCTTTCCCGGCTGGCTCTGGCAGAGAATGTGTCCGCTATGGCTTTTCACAATGCCGAAAACCGTGGCCAGACCCAGTCCCGTTCCCTTTCCCACGCCTTTTGTGGTAAAAAACGGATCAAAAATATGTTTGAGGGTGTTTTTGTCCATGCCGAACCCGGTATCGGCTGCCGTCAGCAGCACGTAAGGGCCGGACGGCATGTCAATAAACGCATCGCTGATGTCTGTCTCGATCAAGACGTTTTCCGTTCGAATCGACAAGATGCCGCCATCCGGCATGGCGTCGGCTGCGTTGGTTCCCAGATTCATCAGCACCTGCTCAATCTGAATGGGGTCTGCATGGATCGGCGATAAATCGGGCGAGAGTTCTGTTTGAATCGAAACCATCTTGGGCAGGGTCCGTTCCAGCAGGGTAACGGTTTGCCGGATTACCTGATTCAATTGCTGAGAAGACAGCTCCGGCGCTATTCTGCGGCTGAATGTCAGAATCTGCTTGACCAGATGCTTGGCGCGCTCGGCAGATTTTAAAATCTGTTTCAGGTCATGGGGTTTTGAGATGCCTTTTTCGGCATCCATTAATGCCATCTGGCTAAAGCCGATGATTGCGCCCAGAATGTTGTTGAAATCATGGGCAATGCCGCCGGCAAGAATGCCGATGGCCTCCATTTTCTGGGCATGAAGGAGCTGGGCTTCCAGCTTGGCTTTTTCGATTTCCGCCTGTTTTCGATCCGTGATATTCGAATAAACCGCCTGAATCGCGATGAGTTCATTATCGATGAAAATGGGAGATCCGGCGATAGCAACATCGATCGTTTCACCGGATTTGGAGCGTCGGGTGGTTTCAACCTGAATGCGTTCACCATCTGCAATCAGGGATCGCAGGTGGTGGGCTTCGGCTTTCAAGACCTGGAGGCGCCAGAAGGCTCGCTGATATTGCGGCCGGCGATTTCATCAAAGGTATAGCCGAAAAGACGGGAGAATTCGCGGTTGATGCGGGTAATGGCGCCATCCGAATTCATCACCGAAATGGCGACAGGGGAATTCTCTATGATCTGTTCAATATATGCCTTCTGACGTTGAAGTTCCTGTTCCGCAAGTTTGCGCTCTTCGGTTTCATCCATGATCTGCTGATTCATCTTGATGAGTTCCTTTTGCTGACGCATTAAGTCGATTCTGCCCGTCCGTTCTTCCTGGGCCGTATGATCCAGGCCCTGTAAAAGCAAGCCAACGGAAATGGCCACAATGCTGTTCAAGAGCATAAAATTCAGGCATGTTATCAGCCATGCGATGACGTTTCCCTGTAAGATGCCGGCCCACGGGACAATTTCTGAAAGAATTCCTGCATAGATCGCTATCAGCGAAACCATGTTGATGGCCTAAGGCGAAAAAGGCGGATCGAAGACCCATCAGAACCGAGGCCGACACTGCAAAAGTGAAGAGCCAGATAAACCCCCCGGAGATCGGGCCCAGCCTGACCAAAATGAGAATGCCGATCAGATAGAGTAACGTCAGGGCAACAATGGCACGCAGTTTAAACTGCAGGGAGTTTCGCATCAACAAGGCTGTGATGGTCCATGCAAAAGCCAGCAAATCGATAATGGCCAGAAGATAGAAGCTTTGACGAAGCAGAAATGACACTGTTGGATAAATAATGATCATGCCAAACACGGTGCCTGATCAGGTACATGCCGGAGAGAATCCGCTCCCGCCAGTAAAGAAATCCGGATAGATCTTCGGGCTTGGGCAAGGATAAAAACTGACAGAAAAAGGGATTGCAGGCGTTTGAGAACGGTTGCATGATGGGTGGGGTCGGATTGCAAAATACAGATACCTCAAAACAGTTGAACCAAGAATAAATGATCTTTCATAAAACATTATCGGCCGTGGCCGGTCAAACTTTAACAAATTATAACGGAAATTGCGAATAAACCTGTTGCAAATCGACATTAAATGGCAGAAAAAAATAGCGCCACGCCGTTTATTTTGAAGTTCATCTGCAGAAAAATCCCCTGATCCGGCATTTTACGCAGCCATCATAATTCATTTGAATGGGCAATGTCAAACAGAGGCAAATAAGCGACATTTGTGTGGCAATTCTGTCTTTTCAAACAAATTATGCCTTTCGAATACTGCAGGGAATTCCCTTCAGAGTCGGTGTTCCAAACGCTTTTCCCAGTTTCCGAACATGAGTCAGCATGTTGTAGTTGGATCGCATCCAGGATTCATCATAATTGAATCTTTCTTCCGGAAACCACCATCCATATGCAGCCATAATCACTTCCGGACGGATTCGGTCCGTGACATGGGCTGTCTGAACCATTTCGCCATATAAAGTTTTGACCTTAACGCTGTCACCTTCGCAGATTCCGGCTTTTTTTGCGGTCTGGGGATGAATCTGACAAATCGGTGCGGGTTCCTTCTGCCGGAGGCTGTCCATCCACCGGTAGGCAGAATGCAGATAATAGGGGCTCTTTGCGCTGGTCAAAAGCAGCGGATAATACGAGTCATGCGGTTCTTGCGAAAATTCCGGTAGTGGGGAAAGTCCCCATTTTTCGGCGATTTTCAGGTTCAGCTCCACCTTTTTGGACGCGGTCTTGAAACCGGTTGCCACATATTTTCGAAACGTTTCAGCGCCTTTAAGGTATCCTTTCCGCAAAAATGCATCGAATGTCAGTCCCGATGGCTTCAGCACGGCTTCCAGCATGGCCTGTTCATCATCAAACCAGTATTCGGGGCGCGTGAGCCGCTTTCCGAGTTCATTGATGATGCGAATATCCGACCAGCAGTTTTGCGGAGGATCCACGATTTTTTTTCTGGCCAGAACAATGCCGTGTCCAAGACCGTAATGTCCGATATCGTTAAATTCAAACTGGGTGGCTGCCGGTAGCACGATATCGGCCATTTCCGCCGTGGGTGTCATGAAGATATCGGAAACAGCCAGAAAATCCAGCTTGGTCAGCGCCTGGTGGGTCAATTCGGCATCTGCATATCCCATCAGCGGATTGGTGCACTGCATATAGGCGGCTTTTACCGGATAAGGGGTTTCATCCAGCACGGCTTTTCGAAAATAGGCGGACGGAACGGTCATCAGCCTGGGCACGGTTCCAAAATGCGTGTGAATCATTTCCTTGATTTTGTCCGGAACCAGATCTGCGCGTACAAATTGGGCCAGGCCCAATACCGGTGGATCCAGCGCATGGATATTTCCGCCCGGAACATCCAGATTTCCGCAGACAGCCATCAGGCAGATCAATGCGCGGGTCGTATCCCAGGCTGTTATATGCTGTTCGATGGCATTGCCCCATCCGATGGCGGCGGGATTGGCCCTGGCGTAACACCTTGCGCTATCCCGGATCAGGTTCGGGTTTATGCCGCAGATGCCGGCAACAGCCTCTGGCGCGTAGGCTTTGCAGTGGGACTGCAGTAAATCAAAACCGTTTGTCCATTCTTGAACAAATGAATGATCATAAAGATTTTCCTCGATGATGACGTGCAGAAAGGCCAGTGCCAGGGCCGCGTCCGTGCCTGGTCGAATCTGAAGCCAGAAAGCGGCTCTTTCAGCCATCAGCGTTCTCCGGGGATCAACGACAATCAGAGCGGTTTCTTTCCGGAGCTGTTTCATGAGCAGACTGGAGATTTCCCCTTCTTCGTTGGTATCCGGCGGGTTGCTTCCCCACAGCAAAATCGCCTGGCTGGGGTGATGATAGTCGGTAACAGGAAAGAATCCGCAGGTGTGAAGTCCGCTGACCTCTCTTGGCGCGTGACAGACATCCTGTACTGCGACGATGTTCGGGGAACCAAAGGTATGGGCCAGTCGAATCAGGGCAAAGTGTTCCATTCCCTTGGGCATGCCCTGACAAAAAGCAACGGACTTTGCGCCATGTGCTTGCCGAATTCCGGACAAATTCTCGCAGATTACATCGAGGGCTTCTTCCCAGGATACAGATTTCCACTGGCCGTCTCCCCTGGCTCCGGTTCTAAGAAGCGGTGTTTTCAGCCGATTTATGTGATAAAGTTTTTCATGGGCGTGCCGGCCCTTGGTGCAGCAGTATCCCTGGTTCAAAAACCCATCTGCATCCCCTTTAATTTCAACGATACGGCCGTTGCAAACGCCGACAAGAATACCGCAGCCCCCATGATCCATGCGGGAGCAATGGGTATAATGCCATTCGATTTTTTCTCTCATGTGTCAACTCTCCTGAATACGGGTGATCAATGCCGGAAATACTTTTGCTATGTTTCTTTAACATGGTTCTGCAGGGCATTCAAGGTTGTGCGGATTGGGGATGGGAGTCCTGACGCTATATTACCCGATTTGTGCATTTCGGCGAAGGTAATCGGGCTGAAAGCGGTGGTTAAGCATTTGAGGAAATCCCGCAATTCATTTTCTGACTTCTGGAGGATCTGCGCCACAACAATCGGTTTGAAGAATCACATCGCTCGTTTAATGCAACTGGGTGTTTTTGTCATTATCGCCCTGGGTGACGGCGACAATTTAGAAAAGGGGGAAAGAGGTTGAATGTTCAAGGAATTTCCGATATATATTGAGAAGTCTCTAATGATGATTGCCATATGAAATAAACCGTTCCACTTTCGACAGACGAAAGAAGCCAGGTCCAAGCGCCGGCTTTTTCCCTCTAACCCCCATGCCCGGGAAGGGCACAACGAAAGATGAAAATGATCATTTTCTTATAAAATAAAAGGATCATAAATTGCCAAAACCCAATTATCAACATGATAAACGTCAGAGAGAGTTGGAAAAGAAAAAAAAGAAGGAAGAAAAAAGACAGCGCAAACTGACTACGGAAAAGCCCGAAGAGGATGCGAATCCTTCTCCGGAAACAGAACAACCCTCATAAATGTTTTGAATCAGAAAACATTCAGGTATCGATTCCATAGATATCAACAGTGTAATCCACGAAATTTCGGCTGAAAATCATTTCGGCCGGGTTTCACATGCTTTTATCGCTGAACCGGAAAAACCAAGATAGTCAGCTCTATCCTTTTTTGAACCCACACATGCAACGGATTGCCGTGCGGACAAAATCAATATTTCACAAACAAGATGTGTTCTGGTAGAAGGTCATCATATCAATTTGTTTGTTATAGTAACCCAATAAAGGAGTCAATTCCATGGAAGAATCAAGTTTGCCGTTTTTCAGGCAACGTCTCGTTGGTAGAAAGATCGTTATTGTTCTGCCGGTGATTATTCTCATTGCCGCGATCATTGTGACATTTACGGTACTGCCCAAAAGTTATTATTTTTCGGTTCGGGGTGAAGAACTCTCTCTGGTAAGAGGCCCTATATCCTGCTGGGTTTTTTCTCAGCGCTCCAATGCGCTGGAGCCTTTTTCTGTAAAGGGCCTGGACTTGAAAGGCATCACCGGCGTTGCATTCAAAACCCAGGATGAAGCGATGAATGTTCTGCGCGGCTTTTTTCAGAAGCGAGTTCAGGAGCAGAGCGAAGCGCTTCTGGTTAAGGAAAAAGAGCTGGCGAATGCTTATGCTGATCTGTTGCGGGATATAACCGGTGCAAAAGCCGCGGGAACTCCTGGATTGGAAAAGAACATTGAAGTTCTTAAGGGGTGGCTCGAGATTTACAATGCCAAGGTGAAATCGTCGATGCCTGCCGCCAAACCATAACCGGCAGTTCAGTCTCTTTGATGACGTCATCAATCTGTATTATCGACCCAGCGAATCTGCCCACCTGTAAAGTGACTCTCAGTGACCAAAAGCAACGAAACAGCATACTCTCCCGAAGAAATCCAAAACTGCATTTCTTTTCTGGAAAACCTGGCCCAAAACAGCGGCCAGATAGTCAATCTTTCCGAAGCGCAGAGAATTGCCCTCATGACTGCGGCCGGACAGCTCTCCCGCCCGGATCGGCGCGAGCTAAAAAAACGAAACAAGGAAAAGAACCGGGTCCAGCGTCAGGTGGTTGTTCAGCACGAGCGCAGAGCCCGGGCAGCCACGGGCATCCGTCGTGCCCGGCAGGCCAGTGTGTTTTCCGCACCGGTTGCAGATTCCGGCCAAGTTCCTGGAACAGCGGATTTGAATTCCGAAAATAATGATTTAAAATCACCCCGCAATTGCTATGTCTGCAAGGTGGAATTTACAAAACTGCATTTTTTCTATGATGCCATGTGTCCGAGTTGTGCGGCATTTAACTATCAAAAACGTTTTCAGACCGCATCGCTTCACGGGCAGGTGGTACTGATTACCGGTGCACGGGTGAAAATCGGCTACCAGGCAACGTTGATGATGCTCCGGGCAGGCGCCAGAGTGATTGCCACTACCCGATTTCCCGTGGATGCCGCCATGCGTTTTGCGGCAGAAAAGGATTTTTCAGAGTGGGGCGAGCGCCTGCACATTTACGGCCTGGACTTGCGGCATACGCCGAGCGTCGAGATATTTTCAAGCTATGTTGAGCAGAATTATGACCGCCTGGATATTTTGATCAATAATGCGGCTCAAACGGTTCGAAGGCCGCCCGGTTTTTACACGCATCTGATGGACAACGAAACCAGAGCCATTGATGCGCTGCCGGAAAATGTCCGCTCGCTTCTTGGCCAGTATCATCTCTGTATCGATCGACTCGGATCATTTTCGGTTCCGAACATCGGGTTGGAGCCGGCACTTCCGGTAACCTGGAACGGAAAAGCCCCCGGAATCGGTCTGCGAGCTTCCGCGCAACTGTCTCAGATTCCTTATGCATACGACCACAGTCTGGTTGCAGAAGCTGTTTTCCCAAAAGGCGAGCTGGATGCCGATCTTCAGCAGGTGGATTTAAGGGAAACCAACAGCTGGCGTCTGCGGCTGGGTGAAATCCAGACTTCCGAGATGCTTGAAATTCAACTGGTGAACGCCGTGGCGCCGTTTGTGCTTTGCAACCGTCTGGTGCCGATGATGCGGCGTGACTATACCGGAAAGAAGCATATCGTGAACGTGACTGCCATGGAGGGAAAATTTTTCCGCTTCAAAACAACGGGTCGCCATCCGCATACCAATATGGCCAAGGCGGCCCTCAACATGCTGACGCATGCATCTGCCGCCGATCTTGCCGGTGACGGAATCTTTATGAATGCCGTGGACACCGGATGGGTAACGGACGAAGATCCGGCGAAACTGGCCTCTTTGAAACAGGAACTGCATGACTTTCAGCCGCCCCTGGACATTGTGGATGGCGCTGCCAGGATTTGCGATCCGTTTTTTCACGGGATTCTGACCCATACCCATTGGTGCGGTAAATTTCTTAAGGACTACCAACCCATTGATTGGTGATGGCCGTTTTTTCTGATCCTTGCTTGACACTGGAGGGCGGTTTTCGTTAAAAGATAATTTATGAAAAAGCTTCATGTATCCAAAAAAGTAACCGCCGTTCTGGTTTACGGAAGACCGCCTCTGGTTTTTGGGGGTCTGTGTTGCGCCATTGCCGTCATGTGGACCCAAAATCCGTTTCTGTATACCCTGGGAGTTGTCTTTCTGTTCACAGCCATGGCCTTTGATCTGGTGGACGGCTGGTTTGCCGCGCGATTCGAGCCCCATCCCACCCTGGCGCATCTTGCCGATCGCATCATGGACAAGGTGGTGTACGCCATCATTTTTCCGCTGGTGGCCGTGGGAATGATGTGGCGCCTGGTTTACATCACGCCTGATTATCAGAAAACCGATCTGCTGCATGCCATATTCATCCTGCTTTTATGCATTGTTGTGTTAGTCCGTGACAGCTTTGCCCATTTTATTCGCGGATTCACCCAGGGAAAAGGACCAGAGCCGGAGAACAGCGAGTTTACCCGGCTGCGGACGGTCGTAGCGGCGCCGGTGGCCGCCCTGCTTTACGCAACCGCCTTTTACATCCCCGAAGGACCGCCTTCCAGGTTGTATTTCTGGATTTCCTGGCTGGGCAACCTGCCGCTGAAAGGGCTGTTTGTCATCGAAATCATTTTTTTGGTGATTAATTTCGGATCCATTGCCAGGTACTGCCGCAAATACGGCACTGCCTTTCTGGATGAGCTTTGTCTGGGCAACGAGATCCTGCGGCGCCGCATTCTGTCCACATTTCCGAACGGCCTGACCGTGATGAACGCCATCATGGGACTGCTGTCTGTCTGGTTCGCCAATCAGGGCCAGGTCCGGGAAGCCTATCTGCTTTTGATCGGTGCGGCGGTTTTCGATAAACTGGACGGTGCCATGGCCCGTAAACTCGGGCTTACCGAACCGCCGGCCGGCAATGTTAAGCCCCCCCGCTTTCAACTGGGCGGGATACTGGACGATATTTCCGATGGCATCAGCTTTTGTATCGTACCAGCCTGGATTTATTACCTGGTCTTGTCCCGCTCGGATGTTCCGGCCATCTCCGATCTGACCGTTTTCTGGATCGCCTTGATTTATGCGCTTATGGGAATCGTCCGATTGATTTATTTTACCCTGGACACTTCCCCCATTCCGGGCTTTTTCAAGGGAATGCCCACACCGGCGGCGGCGCTTCTGGTGACTGCTCCCCTGATCATGTTCAGCCAGGCCGAGAGTCCGGACACCATAGCCTTCTGGGGCTATTGCGCCACTGCCGCCATGGTTCTGGCGGCAGTGGCGATGAACATTTATCCGGTGCGGTATCTTCATCTCGGACGGTTCATGGATCAGAGCACATGGTTCAGGCGCACGAGCATCGTCTTGTTGCTGGTCGCCGTATTCAGTCCGTATACAGGTTATATCTGCTTGTTGTATCTGCTCCTGTACCTGTTTTCCCCCATTTTTACCCGGCGGATTTTGCCCTCCAAGATTCCGGTAAAACCCAAACATGATGTATGATACTTGCTGTTGGAGTGGCATTTGGCCGATTCTCCGTCCATTTGGCGCCGTAGTGCAGGTCGAAAGCGGGAATGGTTTGAAGCCGCTGGATTAAAAGGCAACAATTCTTACCTGAATACTTATCAGATCGAAAACCAGATGCATACCGAGATGCTCAAAGAATCGGGTTGAACCATAGATGATACGCCAGTTTGTCCGGTCAATGTCAAAGTGCGCCTCTGCCGCCAGCCCATTATCCGCCGTCCGGGTTACTGTAGCATTAATTTGCTGATCGGCCTTTATGCCCCTGAGTTCCAATGTTCCGTTGATCTGGCAGTTCGGAGAAGTCAAGAAGGGCTCTTCGGTAGTCTTTGCACCTGAAAAGCAGTATCTGGCAACGGAAAAGACCTTGGTGAAAAAGAAGTCATCCGAGTTCAGATGAGCAATCAAAACTGGCTGGAGCTCATTTCCTTCAAGGTTTATGTTTTTGATTGAATGCATGTTGATGTCAAACTCGCCCCTGATGTTGCCGTCTTTTACTGTAACCGCCCCGCGGCTGATTGCGATTGTGCCGAAGTGCTTGGTACCGGCATTTCTGCCGGTCCACTCGATGATGCTCTGATCCGTATCCACGTGGTATGTTCTGTCTTCAAGTTCGAGCAGGGTATTCGGGACGTCGGATCCATCCGGCGCGGTGCCTTCGAGCCGATGTCCGGATGTTTGCCAATCTTCAAGGCCGCCTTTTAAAATGCTGATGCGTTGGTATCCGCCGCGATCGAGCTTTTCCGCCGCCGTATGCGAGTCCATCGATCTGATGCTGGAGCCATAGAGAACGATCTCGGCATTTTTATCCGCTGAGATGTCTGCAATTTGTTCCATGAATGAGACTTCAAAAACGCAGGCATTTTTCGCGCCCGGTATATGCCGCATTTGATAATGGTCTTTCGTTAATGTATCAATCAGATAAAATTCCTTGTGCGTTTCCAGCCAGCTGAAAAGCTGATCCGGGGAGACTTCTTTGAATCTGTTTATTTTTTCCATGTTACACCCCCTGTTTTCGCCTTTATTATAATATCTGGCCATGATGCGTTTTGCATCAGGCGTGTGCAGTTTTTATGCGCCATGATCAGGCATGATGCCTGAGTTTTAAGGTTATGTGATGCGGGTTCAGATATACCTGCTGTTTCAGATACGGCGCGTCATATTTACGCACAAAATGGTTCAAGAGTGTCACCGGCACGAATTCGTTTCGGTAGCGGTCGAATATTTCAAGCATCTCCAGCTTTTCATCGGGCCGGAACTGTTGCCCGAGAAGGCAGGCGCTGACCCCGATCCTGATTTTATCCGCCATTTCTTTCTCCCCTGATCACCAGGATGAGGATCGGCATGATCTTGCGCTCGAAGTTTTTAAACAGGTTGCGTCCGTCTTTTGTCCGGCGTCCGGGCTGTTTTAAGTCGGTTTCGATGGAAGGCTTTCAACAAAATTTCTGGCTTTTTCAAGCCAGCGGTCAAGGTCCTGGTCCTTGAATCCGTCATTCTCCACCATGGCCCAGCCCTTCATCGGTTTTCCCGTTATGTCAAAGGGCAGAACATGCGGCTCTTTCAGGGCCTTAGAAGCCTGTTCTTCTCCAAGACGCAAAACGAGGCTGTCTTTGTATACCCCGCACATCATGTTTCCGTGGATGAGGTAACAGGTTCCGCCAAACATCTTTTTTCGAGTGGCGCCCCAGACGGATACCGCGCTGATGATGCGTGAATCGAGTGCTTCACTGTAAGGCATGTGTATTCTCCCTGATGACGGCTGTCTGTGTCAACGTTTTATAATTATAGCATTGGCATAACGGATGTAAAGATTTTCTCGTAAGTTGGGGTTACTTTCTGATCAACGATCCGGCCAGAAACGTGCCGATAATGCAGAGGCTCTGTAAATCAAGAAACCGCCCGGCCGATCGCCTGAATAAAATGGCGCATTGGGCCGGGAACTCTTTGTCACGGTCGTTGAAACGAAGATAAACCGGAATTTTCGGAAGGGCGTTAAATTGCACGCAAAGGTCATACGCCCTGTCATCCGTTTGCAAAACCCCTTCGAGCAGTTTGCACCGTGCTTCAAGGGCGGAAATTTTCCCGCCGAACTCACCGGCAATGAGCTTTTGGGTGTTTTCTACGAAATATCCGCTGAGGGGACCCGATGCCTCGAATTCGCGAAAGGTCACCAGTTCTTCATCATCTGCCGGCATATCTTGATGGCATTGCAGCACATATTGACACAGAACCACGCCCAGTGCCGGGTTGATTTCTCTTCCCGCCATGTCCGTTACGCCGGATCGGGAAATCCGGTGGGGAATGCCAAAGAACGGAATCTCAAGCCCGGTGTCCTGGCTCTTTGCGCCGAGCAGTGTTTTATTTGCCAGACAATCGATTCCTGCCAACCGTTCCCGAAGCGCTGTATAGGTTGTTTCAAAATCAGGTTTTATCATGGATACTCTTTTGTTTTAATTCGCATATCTTTTTCATAAGATCATCGTATTGGTCTTCCAGGTCCAGAAGATCCATCATCACCGGCGGCTTGACAGAGTGGGCGGGCAGCCGCTTTCGGGTCTCGGTTATTGCCGCATTCAGTTCATGCAGCTGCTGCTCCAGTTCCAGCAAGTGGTTCATAACAGTTTTCCTTTTTCAAGAATTTATGTTTTCCTGGTTCGAATCTATGCGCCATAACACGCGTGCTTGCATTGATATAAGTCAATTTTGAGTTTTTGCGATCATCTTCTCTTTGACATCTGTCAATATGGGTAGCTGTATTCGGGCAAATAACTCTGGAATTCACTCTGCTAAAAATGGGATGACAAGGTTAAAGACTCCGGCTTCCAGGCGCGCTTTTACCGGAAGGCTGTTTTTTTGAAAAACATGCATCATGCCGGTATTCGAGAACAGTACATCTGCAACAAAGCCCTTGATGCCGCGTTCCCTGGCAAGCCGGATCAGCATGCCGTAAAGAAAAGAGGCAACGCCAAGCCGCTGATAGGTTTCATCAACCACAAAAACAATTTCTGCAAAAGCGCTGCCCGGAATTTTGATATACCTGGCCTCCGCGATGATGCGGCCTTTTTTTTCTTCTCCAACCAGCCCGACGATGGACATGACCTGGTTCCAGTCAACATTGACATATTCCTGCATTTTTGTATGCGGCATGCTGCGGATGGAGTGAAAATACCGGTAGTAAACCGCTTCTTCTGAAAACCGGTAAAACAGATGCCGCATGCCTTCTTCATCAGAGGGTCTGATGGCTCGGAATCTGATCTTGATATCGCCGCGGAACGTATGGACGGCGGTGATGTCCGCTGGATAGAGGCGGCCGCTCTCTGCGATGAAAATCTGGTTGGGATAAACGATTTTTCGGTTCCTGGCAATTTCCACAAGGCCGGCCCGGTCGTCAGGATGGGCAATGTCGATCAGCGCTTGGGCCCGCTCTCTGACGGTGCGGCCCTCCAGATAGGCAACGCCATATTCCGAGACGACCGCACTCACGGATTCAAACGCGCCAAACTGATTGGGCAGGTCGGCAATGGAAGCCAACATGTTCGGCTCTGCGTTCCGGTCTCGGCTGGTCATGGCAAAGATGGCGCGTCCGCCCTCTGATAATTCCGCGCCATTGATAAAATCCATTACCTCAGCAGGTCCGGAGTCCAGATTGCCTTTACCCATGTTCAGTCCGATGCGGCCGTACAAATCCACTTTTCTGGCTGCGATCAACGTGACAAACCGTGGATTTCGCCCGATGATCAAGGGGTTGAACACTTTGTCGATTCGCTGAAACTCCACCAGGGGGTTGTTGTCCAGCCATTCCAGCAGTTCTGCCGTGCCCAGGGCATAGGATGTCAGCGATTTTCCGCGATGCGTATCCTTATACCGGTTGGTGACAGCTCCGCATTTCATCAAATCCATCAGCGGATCCGTGAAAACAGGCGAGTGTATTCCCAGATGGCGCTTATTTGTCAGGCATCGGGCCAGTGCTTCATAAAATGGGCCGATGGAAAAAGCCAGACAGCTTTTGTCTTCAATCAGAGAGGCCACGTGCTGAGCCACCTGATCCCAGCGGTCATCGGTTTTTGAGCGCTCGAAATATATGGGTGGATCCGTCGAACGGATCAAGAAATCAAAATCCGTTGTTTGAACAAACGTATCCCCGAATGTTCTGGGAATCTGTGCGTTGATTTCGCCGATGCAGATCGAAGCCTGCTCCATGGCTTCTCTTGCCACATCGACCGCAATTCCCAGGCTGCAAAAGCCGGCCTCATTGGGCGGAGAAACCTGGACGATGGCAACATCCACGGGTATCTGGCGGGATTCAATCAATTGGGGAATTTTTGCATGTCTGCTGGGGATCAGATCCACCCGACCCTCTTCGATGGCTTCATTGGCCACCCAGCCGGAAAAAAAAGTTTTCAGGCGAAAATTCTGGGATTGAATGGTCTGAAGCGACACCGCATCCCCGAAGCTGATCAGTTGAATCAGCTCGAGGTCTTCAAGGTTTTTGGCATCGGAAGTCATCAGGTGCCGAACCATGGTCCGGGGTTCGGCCATCGCCGTTCCCAGGAAAATGATCATTCCGGGCCTGATTTTCTCAATCGCCGTTTCCGGTGAAACGACTGCTGATTCCCAGTTGTCAGAAGAGACTTTCATCATGGACTCCTTGCAAGGTTATCATCCGCAAAAGAAGAATCCGGACACTCAGGCTGCCTGCAGATAATCGTGCTTTCAAATCCATCCCCCGGCGTCAGATTCAGCGGCGTGTTGTTCTGCGTGTCGCTGCTGTTTAGCCAAAACTCAAACCGCTCTATATTTTCGATAACGACCTGGTGCGGATGAACGGCCAAAGCCTCATACAAATGAAATCTTGTCCTTTCGATATCCATGCGCGCAGCGGCAATGCATGCATATAAATTATGAATAATTCCCGGCAGAAAAAAACCCAGCTCGATTGCACGGCGCAGGTGCTGCTCGGCGGCCTCCGAGTTTCCTTCCTGCAGGTAAGCTCGGCACAAGTCCACATGAAGCAAATGCAATTCCGGCATTCGGGTCAAGGCCGCCCGGTAATCCGCAACACTGTATCGCCAGCAGTTCTGAACGCCGGAAATGGTGCTTAAAGACTTACGAATGCGTATTTCATCTTCTTTGTTGCCGGCAAAGCAGGTAAGGCAGAAAAAGTTCCTTGTAAAAAACATTTCAGGGGATACCAGTCCGTGCCGCATAAAAATGTCGAATTCCTCCGTGCCCGGATACAGGTGAAGCTGCGAAAAAACAAATTGATTGGGCTTGGCTCTGGTGATAAAGTCCAGGCTCTGGTGGAAGGTTTCCAGGGTTTCTCCACGGTTTCCGGCCATCATGTAGTATCGGGTTTGAATGCCGTATTTTTTGGCTGCCCGGGTCACATTAAAAAGCCGCTCCAGAGACAGCCGTTTGTTGATGTTTCTTAAAATGGCAGTTGAAGCAGACTCCACTCCCATGCTGATCCGGGTGCAACCGGACTGCCGCATTTCGGACAGAAGCGCCTCATCCAGATAGTCGGCCCGTGTATCGCAGCTCCAGATGAATTCCAGGCACCTTTTTCGTATCCCCTTACAGATGGCCAGGGCTCGGGGTCTGTCTGCGGTGAACGTATCGTCCTTTATCGACAGTATCCGCTGGCCCCGGCGGTTTACCGCCGTCTCCAGCATATTTAGCACATATGCTGCAGAGTGGAACCGCACCTTTTTCCCCCACATCATTTTACTGCTGCAGAAGGTGCACTGCATCGGGCACCCGCGGGAGGTCAACAGGGTGTGCAAATCAAAATAGTCTGATGGGGGGGCCAGGGTATCCAGGTCCGCGATTCGCGCTCGCGGGGGACCGATCCGGAACCCATTTGAAGTGCGCCAGGCGGTTCCGGGAATATCCTGTACCGGGCGGTTTTCCCGCAGGCATCGAATGATGTCAAGAAAAGTGTCTTCGCCTTCTCCAACGACAACGGTGTCAATGGCTCGAACATGCCGGAGGGTTTCGATCGGCAGGGCCGTGACATGGGGTCCGCCGACAACAATGTGGGATCCGGGATGAATGTTTCGAATCAGCCGTGCCACCATCGCCACGCCGCGGCGGTTTTCCGTCATGCATGAAAGCCCGAACAGGTCCGCGTTGAGGCGGCGGATGAGAATTTCGATATCCGGCCAGGTAAAATTGGATGCATTTACGGTCTGAACGCTGAGCCCGCTTCTCAGGGCTTGCGCTGCCAGCGACAGCAGCCCATAGGGCGCCTGAATAAAATCACCTTCAGCAGCGGCTGCAGGATCTACATTGTCCGGAGGTCCTTCTTCGGGGGGGTAGATCGGATCGCCATTGCGTGCAATTTTCCAGGGCGGAGCATATAACAGGACGATTCGCATTGTCTGTTTCTCCCGTTTGAGAGAAAAGAAAGGGGCCTGACCAATCCATCGTCTTTGACATAGTCGGCTGTCAAGTGCAAATAAATCAGGGGCATCCCTTAAAATGCCATGCAATGAGTCGAAAGTAAACAAGCGTTTTGTCAAGAAGATGCGGGGCAAGTCCTAGCGTGAGTAATGATCCCAAAAAGGAGAGGCAGGCATTGACCAAAAGGCGGATAAAGAGGATGTTGACCATCAGGGAGTAGCTTTTTGGATGCCATTTCTTCAGGTAGATATATCGCGATCTGTAATAATGGATTCTGGATGCGACGCTGTTTCCGGCGCTTTTTCCCTGGGCGTGAATGATGCGGGCCGAAGGAACAAAATAAACTCCCCAGTTGGCCTGCCACATGCGATAAGCCCAGTCGGTTTCTTCAAAGAAGAAAAAATAGGTTTCGTCAAAAATCCCGACCGTGTCCATGGCGGTTTTCCGGATCATCAGGCAGGCGCCGATTCCCGATTCAACGGGAATGGGACCGGGGTAATTCCGGCGCTTGCTGGGAAATTTTTCCGGAAACAGGATTCGTAAAAGGGTTTCGTTGGAAATAAGGGTCAGCAGGGTTGGAAAGCTGGCGATGGAATTCTGCCGGGAGCCATCCGGGTTTAGAAGCTGGCCGCAGGCCATGCCTGCTGTCGGTGTGGCTTTCATGAACGAAAGAAGCTTTTGGGCTGCCCCGTCCGTCAATGCGGCATCAGAGTTCAGCAGCAGCGCAAAACGACCGGTCATTATTTTCAGAGCCTGATTGTTGGCAGCCGCAAATCCCCTGTTATGCGTGTTTTCAATAAGCTGAACCTGGGGAAAACCGGCCTTTACAGCTTCCTGGCTTCCGTCTGTCGATCCGTTATCCACCACCCAGATTTCAAATGAAATATCCCGGACTGTTTCATAAACGGAACGGATGCAGTTCAGCAGATAGATCCCGGGTATTCCAGTTGACGATAATGACAGAGATGTCCATAATAAATTCTTTCATAAACGGCCATGGATACAACGAAGCATGGCAACGAGACTTTACGCTTAACCGTTGGCTGTGATGACCCGGGCAACGCCTTCCAATATCTGATCCACGCGGATGTGGTTCATGCAGTCGCATGTTAAACACTGGCGCTTGAAACAGGGGCTGCACGGCAGGTCGGTCCGGATCACCTGATGGTTATCGCCCATGGGTCCGGTCCGCCAGGGTGCTGTCGGCCCGAAAGAGTGCGACAACCGGTGTATTCACAGCAGCCCCAAGGTGCATGGGGCCAGTGTCCGTTGAAATCAGAATATCGGCTGTTTCATAAAGGGCCGCAAGGGTTTTCAGGCTGGTTTTTCCGGTCAGATCCACAGCCGAAGACTTCATGCGAGAAAGAATGTCCTGTACTGTTTCCTTGTCCTCCGGGGCGCCGGTGAATACGGGAGAAATCTGGTAGCGTTCTGAAAGGCGGTCTGCCAGTTCCGCAAAACGCGCGTTTGGCCAGAGCTTGGTTGTCCATTTGGCAACCGGGTTGATGCAGATCAGCGGCCGGAGCATCTTTTATCCCTTCCTGGGAAAGCAGGCGAGCGACTTCCTTGCGGTCGGTGTCATGAATCGGCAGCCGATACGTGATATCGCGGGAGTGGATACCCGCGGCATCCAGCATCATCAGGCTGCGCAGGATGGCGTGGTAGTCCATGTCCACCGGTGCAACGCGCTCGTTCAAAAACAGATAGCTGTGTCTCCTGGTGCTCCATTCCCCGGTCGAAACCGATTTTTCGTCTGCCTCTTGAAAGGGCAACCAGAACCCCGCTTTTGAGCAGGGCCTGAAAATCAAAGACAAAATCATAAGCAGTATCCCGAAGCGTCTGAACCAATCCGGTTGCCTGGCGGATGACTGATTTCAACTGTCCCTTCCGAAGATCCTTGATCCAGCTTTTTCTTCTGGAGATAATGACCCGGTCCAGTGCCGAATGCCCGATAATCAGCGGCGCTGCGGCTTCTTCAATCAGCCAGGTGATGTGGGCGGATGGATAGGCAGATCGAATGGCGTTCAATGCCGGGAGGGTGTGAATCACATCCCCGATGGCGCTCAGTTTGATTATCAGGATATTCATGAGGATGGTCCGCCGGAGAGAAGTTTCAATGCAAGAGCCAGGACGTGATCGACGGTGACGGCATCCATGCACTGGTGATCAATGGGACAGTCCGGTTTCATGCAGGGGCTGCACGCCACGGGCATGCGGATGATGTGGCTCAGATGGCTTCTGGGTGATGTGGTGGTGTGGTCCGTGGAACCGAAAATGGCGATTTGCGGGATATGCAGCGCCGCTGCCACATGCATAAGTCCGGAGTCGTTTGTGATAAACAGCCGGCACTGGTCAATCAGGGAAATGGCCTCTCTCAAAGAGGTTTTTCCGCAAAGATTGATGCAGGTATCGCCGACAGACTCGGCGATACTTTTCCCCAGGTTCTTCTTCACCCGGGCCGCCGAAAATCATAAAACAGGTATCAGGAATGGATTTTAGGCGGTTGCAGAGTTCTGCAAAACGATCTGGAAACCACCTTTTGGCGGTCCCATAGGCAGCGCCGGGGTTTATGCCGATTACGCAGGATTTCTCGGAACTCCCGCTGGCTCTGATACGCTGGATGGCCTGGGATTTCTCTGCATCGGATATGAAAATTTCCATTTCACCAGGGTTGCTTGCCAGCTTTACGCCTTTCAGAATCTCCAGATAATAATCTATCTGATGGAGCTGTTTCAGAAATGGGTACCGGTGAACCGGATGGGTGAGCAGCATTTTCCGGGCATCCGTGTCATATCCGATGCGAACAGGGATTCCCGCCATCCAGACAAGAAATGCGGCCTCAAAGGCGTTTTGCAGCAGCAGGGCCAGATCAAAATCGTGTTTGCGCAGGTCTTTTGCCAGTCTGAATTTCCCGGCAAGGTTTCTGTGACGACCTGCGGCATCATAGTCAAGAATGCGGTTGATGTGCGGGTTGTTCACATATACAGGTGCCACCCAGGGCTTTGCAAGAAGGGTGATATGCGTATTCGGAAAATTCTTTCGCACAGCCCGCAAAAAAGGGGTGCTCATCACGGCATCGCCCACCCAGTTGGGGGTCCGGATGACCATGCGGCGAACGGATGAAGGATTCACTATTTTCATTGGGTAACGGGATATCGGCGGTTAATTGTTAGGATGGACGATCTTTACCCTTTATGTGGATGCTGTTCTTTTGGCCACGGGCAGAAGGGCCGGGTCTTCCATCGCTGGTGAACCCAGAACCACTGGTCCGGATAACACCGTATCATGGCTTCGATGGCCTGATTATAACGAAGGGTGTTTGCTTCGATATCATGGGTCCGGTCTCCGGTCTGAACCAGTTCAATTTCCGCGCAGAATTCGATGATATACCGGTTCCCATCCCGGACCATAAACGTCGGCACAACAGGGGCGCGGGTTTTCAGCGCCATAAGGGCAAAACCCTTGTTGGTGCAGGCCCTGTGGTTGAAAAACTCCACGAATACGCCTTCATACCAGTCCACGTTCTGGTCCATCAGCAGTGCAACCAGATTCCCTTTCTTCAATTGCCGAAGAATTTTTCGCATGGCATGGGTATTGGGTATGAGTCCTGCGCCGAAACGGGTTCTGAGGCGAAGAAAAAAAGCATCCAGGGGTAAAAAATCCATAGGGCGGTATATGATATCGGCTTTAAAACCGGCCATCGGTGCAACTGAAGGCAGCAGCTCCCAGTTGCCCATGTGGGCTGTCAGGGCCAGAACGCCTTTTCCTTTTGCCAGAGCTTTGCGGACATGATCCAATCCGCGTATTTCCGCATGCCGGTAAAGCTCGGGCAATGTCAGCCGGTCGCTCCATCCGATTTCAAACGGAATGCGCATGATGTTGTAAAAAGACCGAAAGGCCAGCATCCGAATCTGATCCGGGCTTTTTTCATGGCCAAAGGCGCGGGTCAGATTCTGAATGGCGATGTTGCGATGCTTTTTGTCGATCCGAAACCACAGGGTGGCCGCAGCCTTTGCCAGAAAATCGGTGACGGAACCGGGAATGCTGCCCAGCAGGCGGAACAGGGCCGATATGACATCTGTCAGAAATGCATCAAAGGCGTTCATGTTTTGCTGTCGTTCAGTCCTTTTTCCCAGATTTTGGCATGTTTTAAGAATACATACCAGGCTGAATTCATGGCGATGACCAAGCCGGCGGTGCCATCCAGTGCCCCCAGCTTCCAGAAATAACATTCAAGAAATTTTCCCAGGGCATGCAATACGCCGACAGCCGCAAACCAGGCCCCGGTTGCCGGATGTTCATCGGCATGGATATCGGAGAACGGTTGATGGTCATCACCTGATCCGAAATGTTCCGGTAGACATCATGGAGAATGGGGCTTGCCAGCGGCAGGATCTTGCCGGAAACTTCCAGTTTTTCATGAAGCCCGGAGCCTTTCCACTGACCGCAGCCTCTGCGAACCAGTCGAACTTTTCGGTCCGGATACCAGCCGCCATGACGGATCCAGGTGTCAAGATACCGGGAGAGCCGCGGCATGGAAAAGCCGCAGACTTCCGGTGGCGCACTCGGAATCGTCTCCTGAAGCTCCGCAGCCAGGGAATCGGAAATCCGTTCATCAGCATCCAGATTTAAAATCCACTCAGATGCAGCCATCTGCATGGCATATTGTTTCTGTGCTGCGAATCCCTGCCAGGGATGCGTGACGACCCTGGCCCCGCCGGCGCTGCAGACTTCCTGTGTGCCATCGGTACTGCCGGAATCCACCACGATCACTTCATCGGCAAATGCCGCGCTTTTCAGCAGGGCCGGAATCCGGTCCGCCTCATTCAAAGTGATGACAACGACACTGATCATGGGATCAAGGATATCCGATTTTGGATGAATCTGTCAAACGCCATTGCATTGTCAAGAGATATGCGAATCCCGATAACAACGCATTCCAGGGGAAACTGAAACCGGCCATGCAGCCTGGCAAGGTCTTTTTCGGTGGTGACAAGGGCGGTTGCGCCGGCATTGACAGCGGCACTCAGAACAGCCTGAATGTCTTCGGTCGAATAGAAATGATGGTCGGAAAATCCCTGAAAGCCACAGACATTGGCACCCATTTTCTTGAGGGTTTTCAGAAAATCATCATTACGGGCAATGCCGGAAAATGCATAATACCGTTTTCCGATTAAAAGCTCATCTCCGGTACAGGGTGCATTGACTTGAAATGCCGGTTTTTCTCCTGCGGAAAACCTGTGGGAGAAAAAAGGTTCATGAATCGCGCAAAAAACCGGTCCGTTCGATGGCCCAGGGTTCCGTGGGACTGCAAAACGGCTGAGCGGAGCGGGTCATGACCAGCGCATCGCTGAATCGCAGGGCAGAGGTCGGCTCCCGCAACGTTCCGCGGGGCAAAAGATGACCATTGCCAAAAGGAAGCGAACTGTCCAATAGCAGCAGGTTCAGGTCCCGGAAAAGTGCAAGATGCTGAAACGCATCATCCAGAATCACCACCTCTGTCTGAAACCGGTTGATGGCATGCATGCCGGATTGATACCGGTCATGTCCGACCAGAACCGGAATATCCTTAAGGGATGCTGCCAGAAGAAACGGTTCATCACCCGCGGTTACCGGGTCCATCCGTATCGCGCTTCCATCGCTGACAATACCGCCGCTTTTTTCGGCAGTGCCTTTATATCCCCTGCTGATGACGGCAACCCGGTATCCCAATCGTCTCACTCGTTCGGCCACGTAGATCGTCATCGGTGTTTTTCCGGTTCCGCCTGTTGTCAGGTTTCCAATCGAAATGACGGTACAGGGAAGTTTTTTTGCTTTTAAAAAACCGGAGGCATAGCCGTCTCTGCGAAGTAAAACACCTGCGCCATAGGCTTTGGACAGAAGCATTAGCAGCAGATTCAACGCGAACGGGGGATGGGTATTCCCGGTCATAATGGCTTCGATTGATTTTTTAAATGGCATCATCTCGAATAAACCGCCCGACGGCGTTCAGGGTGTTTCCCAGTGCTCCCTGATTTTCCTGTAAAATTTGCAATGCATTTTTGCCCATGGTCTGAGAGCGTTCGGGATTTTTGAGCAGGGTCAGGGCCGCCTGAACCAGTTCTGTGGCGTCATGAACCACCATGGCTCCGTCTGAGGCCAGCAGTCGATTACAGCTTTCTGCAACATCGCCGGTATGGGGACCGAATAAAATCGGTTTTGCAAAAGCAGCGGGCTCCAGCGGATTGTGACCGCCGAAATTGAGCAGGCTGCCTCCTACAAAGGCCACATCAGAAAGCGCATAAAGGGCTCTTCAGATGGCCAATGGTATTCACCACAACCACATTCGGCGGATCCATTGCCGGTGAGCGCTCCATCTGCGTCAGTAATTCCGCTGTCAATCCATGAGAAACCGCTAAATGAAAAATCTCGTTCGCCCGGTCAACATCTCTGGGCGCAAGGATCAGGCAAAGCGCCAGGAATCTGAACCCTTAGGCGGGAATAGGCATTAAGGATTATGGTTTCCTCACCCGGGTGTGTGCTTCCGGCTACCAGGCATTGCTGATGGGTCGTTCTTGAGAGAATTCGCTGCAGATAACGGATCTCATTTTCAGAAACCAGATCCGGGGGCGAGTCATATTTCAGGTTGCCGGCAATCGTTACCTTGTCTGCCGGAAGACCCAGATCCATAAAGCGGCGGGCATCTTCCCCGCTCTGGGCGCAGACGAAGGAAAAACAGCGAAATACGGGGGAAGTCCATTTTGAAAAACGCAGGTATCCCGAATACGACCGGTCTGAAAGTCTGGCGTTTACCAGAATGACCGGAATCAAACGTCGTTTCATCTCAGATAAAAAATTGGGCCAGATGTCTGTTTCAACGATAACGACCAGAGCGGGATGAATCCGGTTGATCACGGAGCGGACTGAAAATATCAGATCATAGGGAAAGTAAAACACCGCATCCAGATCATTCTGAAGAAGGTGCGAAGCGGTTTCAAATCCCGTAAGGGTTGAAGCTGAAAAAACAACCGGTCGGCCCGGATATTTCTGTTTAAGCGCTCCTGGCAAGAGAAACCGCGGATAAAACCTCCCCCACGGACAGGGCGTGAACCCACAGGGGCTTAAGACCCTGTGCAGAGGTTTTCAGCACCCGAAGTCCGGGCGAAGACAGTGATTCCCAGGCGCTGAAGCACGGTTTTTCGACGTTTTCGGGAAGTGATGATGGAAATCGCCACCCATGGAAATGCCAGAATCATTCCAATTATCCAAAGCAAGTTGTATGCCAGGAGCATTCCCATAACCTCAAATCTGTTCTGCGTGCATCAACATCATGATGCCGAAACACAAAAAAACGGCGTTTGTTGTCCAGGCGGCAATAATCGGCGGCAGCATTTCCCCGTATCCCAGTGAAATGCAGAAACTGTTCAGGACCCAGTATAGAAATGCCATGCCGATACCGTAGGCAATGCTGGCTGGAAGACCATCTTTCAGCTGGTTTTTGCAGGCAATGCCGACTCCAGCCAGAACCAGAATGACGCAGACAAAAGGGAAGGCGATCTTGGCGTGAAAATCCACCCGGTACTGTGTGGCGGAATATCCTTCGTCCTCGATAGTATGAATATTGTTCAGAAGTTCCTTGATATTCATTTCCGAAGTTTTTTTGGCCACTTGTTTGAGTCGTTCCGGATTCATGTCGAGCTGGACAGGCATCGAATCGTGAAAAGTGATGGTGTAGCTGAATCCCGTGTCGTCCAGCGTTTGCTCCAGAATTTCGAATAATACCCACTGTCCGTTTGAAAACACGCCGCGTTCCGCATCCATGCGTCGAATCAGCCTGAAGTTATCATCAAAAGTGTTCAGTGTCACCTTGTACAGGGTTTTTTCAGCAGGGTTGTAATGACGGATGTGCATGATGCCATTGGGGGTTTTCATCCAGATGTTGTTTTCACGGGTCGATATGGCCTGCTCCTTTCGCACTTCATTCAGCCAGATCCGGTTTGCAGTGGTCATGGTTACGGGAACGATGGCTTCTGAAAGGAAAAACAGGCACGAATAGAAAACGAGAAACCCAGAGCCAGAATGGGTTTTATCAGCGAATAGATGCTGATTCCGCAGCTTCTGAGTGCCGTCAGTTCATTGTGTTTATTCATCATGCCGAAGCAGATGAGCACCGACAGCAAAACCCCTACCGGAATGATTTGTGAAAGGACAAAGGGAACGGTGTGCAAAAAAAAGTCGATCGCCCGGGAAAACGGGAGTCCTGCTTCCATGAAATTATCAATTTTCTCAAAGAAATCGACTGCCAGATAAATGGCAACCACCAGGATCAATACCATAAAAAAGTATTGAAAAATTTCGCGAGTGAGATATTTATCAAGTATGGTCATAAGTCATTTGTACAGCGCATTTTTCGAAGACGCCGAAATCTTCGCGTGATCCTGTAATCACGGTTGAAAAAGGAGAAGGCTTTTCGAGATTTGCACGATTGAGCATCAGGATGCCGGCGACTGCCGTCACAAGATTGGGAACCCACATTCCCAGAAGCGGAGGATATATCCCTGCTTCACCAAAAACCCATCCTGCGGACAGCAGCATGTAATAAATCAGAAAGAAGAATATCCCCAGGCTGATACCAAAAGAACGCTTGCTGGATCTGGACTGAATCCCCAGCGGAACCGCCAGAAGGCCAAGAGCAATGCAGGCAAATGGCAGGGAAAATTTCTTGTGAAATTCCATGAGCGTCAGGTAGTATTTTGAATTTTTTTCAGTTGATGCGGCCAGATACTGCCGGATTTCGGACAGGGACATTTCTTCCGGATGCGTTGGGCCCGATGTCACCGCTGCAAGGGCCTGGCGGGTATCCAGGTGAATGTCGTAAGTGTCGAATCGTATCGTATTGACAGATCGGCTTTTGACGTCCACCTGGTTGATGGTTCCATCATAAAGCCTCAGTAGAAACTGATGGGTGTCCGGATTGCTTTCCATCTGGCCTTTGGGAGCCACAACGGTGATGATTGCATCTGGGGTCCGCTGATCTTCGATAAATACATCGGTAAGGGTTCTGGTTTTGGTGTCCATTCTGTTCACGTACAGCATAACACCTTTGAAATCTGTCGTTGAAGGTTCGCTCTTTGATGCCGATATCCAGATTGGTTGTGGCAACCTGAGTGGTCAGCTTTTTCAGGGACATTCTTCCCCAGGGAAGACCGTATAAAGCCATGGATGCGGTCAGCAGCGCTCCCACCAGGCAAAACAGCATTACCGGCGGCAGCAGATCATAGAGGCTCAGCCCGCCGGCCTTTAATGCCAGGATTTCATTGTCGCCCGATAATCGCAGAAAGGTCAGAAGCACCGACATCATTATCGACATGGGGATGATGAATTCCATGAAAAACGGCAGGGTATAAAGAATTATCCATCCGATAACTGACAATCCGACCCGGAGATTGACAACCAGATTCATGATCTCAATAATCTGCGTCATCAAAAAAATAAAGGAGAAAAAAACCAGGTTGATTCCAAAAGGTGGAAGCATCTCCCTGAAAATATATCGATGTGTGATCGTATTGATTCTCATAATCAAACAGGACCATGTGCCTTTTCAAATGTCGAAATGACTAAAATATCCTTTAGTAACCACATTATGTTGACTATTATGATTTTTTGTTTTTTGTCAATGTTTCTGATTCATGATTGCAATCCTGGGTTTCGTTCAGAAACTATTTTATCTTTACAGGAATACCGGCGACCATCCAGATCACCTCGTCCGCGCAGGCAGCGATCTGCTGATTCACTTTTCCCACGACATCCCGGAAAGCTCTGGCGAGCTGATTGTCCGGAACAATCCCGGCGCCGACTTCATTGGTAACCAGTATGACAGGGCATGCAGCTGCGCGCAAGCTTTCAATCAGGCGGCTGGTATGCGCTTCCAAGAGATATTTTGGCGCATCGGGGTCAGTTTGCTCCATCATCAGATTGCTCACCCAGAGCGTCAGACAGTCCACCAGCAGGACATCCGCGTCGGGGCCGATATCCTGGATGGCTTCGGGAAGAAAAATCGGCGTTTCCACGGCGGTCCAGTCCGCGCCCCGTTCAGCCTGATGCCGGGAAACCCGCAGGTGCATTTCATCGTCCTGGGGAATGCAGGTTGCCAGAAAAATTTTTCTGACTTTTCCCATCCTGTCCGCCAAATGAAGGGCATGGCTGCTTTTGCCGCTGCGGCATCCGCCGATGATAAGGGTTGTGCGCATTTGAGATATCCTGAAGTTTTACATGAAAATGGTCAATTATAATCTTTCGTTTTTGCCTGATCCGGGCTGGCTGTGAGTGAGAAAGCCTCAAAAACCGCTATGCCGGCAGTGTTGACAAAATGGCCTGAACATTCACATGGGATTCAAAATGCTCTGCCAGCCGGTCATATGCCATATCCCGTTCCACGGGACCATTGTCGGCAGAGACCGGAATATGGGCAAGATTGACATGATCGAGCCAGAGCCGGGTAATTTCCGGGGTGTCGAACAGGCCGTGAATGTAGGTTCCCATGATGGATAAATCATCGGCCTGGGCCCCGTCAGCTTCATTGCAAACCCGTCCGTTTCGTTCCGTAATGGTCAACAGGGGATTTTCTTTGAGAAGCCGAGTTTGGCCCATGTGAATTTCATAGCCCTTGCCGGCAACACCCTTCCATTCAAAGGTGCTCAGCGTCGTGGTTTTCGGCGCTTTCAATATGGTTTCAACAGGCAGCAGGCCAAGTCCTTCAGTTGAACCCGGATGGCCTTCAAGCCCGTCCGGATCATGAACATGGGTTCCCAGAATCTGATACCCGCCGCAGATTCCCAGGATATGGCCGCCTTTGGCGGCGTAAGTTTTAAGGATTGCAGACCATCCGGTCCGGTGAAGCCATTTCAGATCAAAACAGGTGTTTTTGGACCCGGGAATGATCACGGCCTTAAAACGCGACAGTTCCAGAGGCTGTTCAAGAAATGAGACCGAAATGCCGGAAATCCGGGTCAGGGGATCAAAATCCGTAAAATTGGAGATGTGCGGTATGCGAATGACGGCGATGGCAGGTCTTGAATCGCTGTCAAAAGCCGGTTTCTTCGGATTTTCAATCACAACCGAATCTTCGGCCTCCACCCCCAGATTGTCCGCCCAGGGAAGAACGCCGAAAACGGGTTTCCCGGACCGGGATTCGATCCACTTGGTTCCATCCTGAAACAGGGAGATGTCTCCGCGGAACCGGTTGATGATAAACCCTTTGATCCGGTCCTGGCAGTCGGCGGGCAGGCAGGCCAGTGTGCCGATGAGTTGACCGAAAATGCCGCCCCGGTGAATGTCGCCGACCAGAATCACCGGCGCCTGGGCATATTCGGCCATTCGGAAATTGACGATGTCATGGGCCATGAGATTGACTTCAGCGCAGGATCCGGCCCCTTCCAGAATAACAAGATCATATGATTCCCGAAGGCGGTCAATCGCCCGGCACGCCGTTGATAAACAGCAATTCCTTCTGCTCGTGGTATTCGCGCGCTGTCCGGTTGGCCACGGCCTCCCCCAGCAAAACGACCTGGGAGCCGATATCGCTGGTGGGTTTCAGGAGAATCGGATTCATGTCCACATGGGGGGCAATCCGGCAGGCCTCTGCCTGAACAATCTGGGCCCGGCCCATTTCCAGGCCTTCCGGGGTGACGCCGGAATTGTTGGACATGTTCTGGGCTTTATAGGGGGCAACCCGAATGCCGCGGTTGGCAAAAATCCGGCAAAGCGCCGTCACAACGATGCTTTTTCCCACATCCGAGCCGGTTCCCAGAACAGCCAGGCAGGGGGCGGAAGATTTACCTGATGTCATATTTTTTGCTGTAGCCTCGCGGGGTGACCATCAACCCCTGATATGAAAATGTTGAACTGTTTCCGATAAAAACCGTGGTCAGCATGGTGACTGAAGCCGCATGCAGGTGCTCAAGCGTGGTCAGCCCGATTTGCTGATCTTCTCGCATGGCGCTGGTCACGATGCCGACAGGCGTGTTTTTATCCCGATGTTTTAAGATGATTCTCTGTGCCCTTTCCAGCTGGGTGGATCTGCGTTTGCTTTTGGGATTGTAAAGGACAATTACAAAATCTGCAAGGGCTGCGGCATGCAAACAGCAGTTCTCGGTGAAATAGTGGAAAGAACAATTGGCTGGCGGTTTTGTCCTCAATGCGGCTAATTTTTGATTTTGGCAAGAACCTAACTTATCAAAGGGTGAATATTTTCACCGAGAATTGCTGCTTGGCGGTGATCTTCCGGGTCCGGAAACGCAAACCGGTCAAGGTGGGGGTATCTGCCCATCATGACGATTTGGCGCGATGTAAATGGAAAATTGACGGTATATTGCTGGGGCACCAACAGCCCCACGAACCCGATAATTCCGGATACCGACACGCAGACGGCCGAAACCAGAGATGCGGTGATCAGAAGAATCATCCGGAATTTTTGCGTATCCACGCCCAGGGCGCAACGGTTCTAAGCCCGAGGGCCATCACGTTCATCTCCCTGGAAAAAAATCCGCAGACACCAAGACCTGCTGCAAGGACGCCAAGCGTCAGCCAGACATCGGACCTGGTTTTGGAGCCGGAAACTGCCCATCAGCCAGAAGATGATCACGCTGACCTGCTCATCGACCATATACTTGATAAAGCTGACGCCTGCGGACACAATGGCCGAAACAATGATGCCATACAGAATAAGGTTGCTGGAAAAAGGCCCGGGCTGGAAGATTCCGGATATCAGTGTATTTTCCGGCCGAAGTTTTGCAAAACGCGTTTCATGAAAACACGCTAACGCTTGCTTTAAGATGGTCTACCCAGATATCGACGATAGCGTCGTACTCGGCAAGACCCTTTAAGACCGGCTTGCAGGTAATGCCATGTTTTTCGAGAACGGATTTCCATGATTTTTCATTGTCTCCGGCCATGTCCTTGAGTGTGTGATTCCCGACAACGGCCAGGCAGGGCAGCAGATACGCCGAAGTGATGTTCTGTTTTTTAAGTATGGCGCAAATACCGGCAATGCCGGGCCGGCCGCTCATCGTTCCCACGAAGATTCTGGGATCCGCCTGCTGAAGATGATGCATGAGCGCCGTATAACAGACGTTTGCCGGATGGGGAGAACCGTGACCCATGAAAATCACCGCTTCCGCCGTTTTTCTCTCAAGCGGGGCTGCAGAAAGCAGGGCAGCGGTTACTTTTTCCATGTCATCTCCGGTTCCCAGAAGCGGCAATCCCAAAGTTAATTGACGGAATCCGTCATGCATGTGGCCAAAAAGACGGCAGTTGACCGCCAGGTCATGATGCTCTTTTCCTGCAATGACATGAAGGGCCTGGACCGCCACATGGGTAAATCCAGCATCCATCATTCGCGCCAGGGCCATTTCCGCAGAGTCCACGGGCTGGCCGTCACGGGCCAGATTTTTTCGAATTACGGAAGAGGTAAAGGCCCAGTGAATCGGAATGTCCGGAAAAACTGTCTGCGCCTTTTGTTCGATAAGCTGATAGGCATGCAAAGCCTGAGGCGTGCGCGTGCCAAAAGCGACCAGTAGAATGCCTTTTTTTACAGGTGCCGATCGGTCTTTTGCCATTTGGATTCCTTTGTCACCAGCGCAGCCTAAAAAAAGATGATTCACATGCATGGCCCGCCACTAAAATAAAAAAGCCCTTCAAATTCGAAAAGAATCTGAAGGGCTGCACCCGGCTTCTTTGCCCGTGGAAAATACCACTGCCGTCTTCTGTTTCCGCAGATTTCGGCCATTCATGATCAGGCAGGTCTGCTGGCTTTCAGATCATCCTACTGACTGCGCCTTCCCGCAAGGCTTTTTCCTTGTAGTGACATTTTGCAGCGTTCGTCCCTGATTACAGAGGCGGGACCGCTCCCGGTTTTCACGGGATTCCCTATTATGCAGTGAAATCTGCACCTGATGTTTTATTGTCCGGAAAAAAGACATCATTGTCAAGTGAATATTCACCGGCAAGCCTTGTTTGGGTAAAACAGTGGATAGCCAATCGAACATGCGCTGATCATAAAGACCTCGGGCTTTTGGCTCGCAATGCCAATTGGCTCCCTCCCCAGCCGTGAACGGCACGATGGTCTTTGGGCAAACAAGCGCCTCATAGACCTCTTTGGACTGTCCGGGCCAGAACTGCTCATCCTCGGGATCGGCAATGAACATGGGGCATTGAATCCGATTGATGACGTCCCGCACATTGTATTGCCGGACCAGCTTGAATTGCTGATAGAAGCTATTTGTCAGGTAAGGTTTCAGTCGCCATTCGACGTTCTGTCGCACCGCATCACCGGCGTACCTGAGACCCTCATCCATGGCTTCATTGAATTCCTTTTCTTTCCCGTCATCAAGAAGATCACGCATTTCCTGTCGGAAGATTGCGAAAAAATGTCACGGAAACATCCATCACCCCGGGGTCTGCAATACCGGCCGCGATCCGGTGTTCGAATGCCAGGGCGCGAAGGACCCAGTAGCCCCCCTGACTTATTCCCGAGAGGACAATCCGGTGCGGGTCGACGTCTTCGCGCTTGAGCAGGAAGTCAACGACCGGTGTTATGACTTTTTCCCAGTCGTGGCGGAAAGGAATATTCTGTAACCACAACATTGAATTCTGGCCGGGGCCATCAAAAACCAGGGCGGCATATCCCCTCTCAAGCGCCGCGGCTACGCCGCAAGTCCACATCCCGGAGGTGGGGCCGTCGCTGCCGTTATTAAAGATAATCGTGGCCAATGGGTCCGTCGGTTTTGTCGGGACGGAAAAAATACCCTGGCATCAGGACATCTTCGTACGGGATGCTCACCTTCTCAGCCGGTGGATTCATGTAGGAACAGAACCTGCTCCCAGCAAGTCAGATGTCGTTTCCAGGCAGGTATGCCCCTTGACGGGTCCTTTGTCCCATCAATAAAAATGGCGGACGCTGAAAAATAGGTGGCGGCGCGCAGAAAAGCCTTTCTTGCGCTAACGGGATTGCCTGATGAGGCACTCTGCTCGGCAATTCCCTGCAGGCGCTCGGCAATTGCAAACCACGCCTCGTACCATTTCTCGAAATCGCCTGACGGGATGCGTTCAACCGTCGCGAGAATTTCCCCTGCGTCAGCCGCACCGTAGTGACAGCAACCGAGGAGAATCTGGGTTTCAAAGTCCATCTGCTCATGTTCCATGAAATATTGTTTTCTTTTTGTATCGTTCATTCAATTCAACCCTCCGTCACGTGTTTGCCGGCCAGTGCCTCCAGAAATTCGGTGTGCGTCATCACCCGCGAGTACATCGGGTAATTCATCTCGATCGTTAACAGCGTATCTATTTAAAACAATGACTAAATTTTTTCCTTTCTGCCGGTCAGCCCATTCCAGAGCATTCCCACGATTCCCATCCCGGATTGATATTCTTTTCCGCTCAAAAATAACTTTTCCACCTTTAATGAACGGAGGTCTTCAGGCTTAATGCTCAAGGGGTCCCGGTTCATGATCACCATATCCGCAATTTTTCCTTTTTCCAGACTCCCGCGATCCTTTTCATCAAAGCTGGTCCAGGCAACTTCATAGGTAAACATCTTTAAGGCATCGACAATGGAAACAGACTGGTCCGGATCATAGGGATGATTACACGCTCCGAAGATTCCTTCTATGGGATCAGGATAGGTTACCGGTGCGTCTGACCCTCCGCTGACATGAATTCCGGCATCTATAAGCGATTTTACTGGAGAGCCTGTTTTAACACGGGACCCCAGGATTTCCTCCAGGTATGACAGCGGTTCCAGGGGGCTGATCAGAAATGAAGGCTGAATGGTAATCCCGATGCCGAGAGCGGCGATTTTTTTCATATCTTCTTCAGGAATGAGACACGCATGAATAATCGTATGCCGGTGGTCTTTTCTGGGATGATCCAGCAATGCGGCTTCAATTGCCTTTACCGCCCGAGAGACAGCAGCGTCCCCGATAGCATGCATTTCAATCTGCAGGCCTTCTCGATTCGCTTTTTTGGCAAATTCTATAACTTCGCCTTCTTCCTGGAACAGAATGCCTTTATTCTCCGGATCATTGCTGTACGGTTCATGCAGAGCGGCATCACAGGCGCCGAAACATCCGTCAAGGGCGGTGGCAAAACAACCGCCTATTCGAGGCAGTTTGCGTTTTAATACTTTTTCCACGTCCATGGTCTGGAAAAACAGCCGCGTCTGAAACCGGCTTTTCTTTGTGACCGCCCGTGCAATCAGGCTCACCAGCGTAATATCAAGGTCATTGGGAAATCCGACGCCTTCTGTTGCGTGGATCAGGCCGACCCCTTTTTCCGCCAGCAGATCAAAACTTTTTAAGATGCTGTTTATAAGATCCAGCGGGGGAACCAGAGATGCGGCATAATCAGTGCCTGCCAGATATGCTTCATTAAATAAATGTCCCTTATCAGCATCAAACCCGCGAAGGCTTTTAACATTATCAGGAAATTTCTCCATCATTTTGCTGTTAAAAACCGCAGAATGGCCATCATAGCAGACAAGAACCAAGGGAATATCCGGGCACACATGCATCCAGTTCCTTGCGGCAAATCAGCCGTTTTTCCTTGACACTGTGTTTGGATGCCCCAAAGGCGATAACCACTTTCTTTTTTTTATTTTTTGCCATTTCTTTTTGAATGATCTGCTGGATTTCACCGATATCTTTGGCCTCTCTCACGTCAAAATAAGAAACAGCAATCAATGCCCAGTTTGAGAAATGCATGTGGGCGTCTCCAAAAGACGGCATCAGGACGCGATTGTTCAGTTCTACAACATCAGACTTACCAGCGGCTGAATACTCGGCCGGCAGAGAGTCTCCCAAAAAGACAATCCGCCCCTGGTCTTCAACCAGATACGCATAGATATTGTTATCTTGATCCAAAGAGATGATTTTTCCATGATAAATTTGCGTCATTTAATCCATCCTGTAAATTCTTTGTTTATATAGAATCTGAATGAAAACCGCATCCACTGCAGTGGTATCAGAACTTGTATTATTGTCTATTCTCAACCATTGCCAGAAAATTATTGCTGCCAAGGGGGCGCCCATTTTTCTCGTGCAGATAAAATAATTCCGCCTCCTCCGTCGGCCTGTTTTCGGCAAGAAAATCCCCCCGCTCCCTTTCAACGCGTTCAAGCAGCGGTTTTGCCGGCACTAAAGGGTCATCACGCCGCGTTACATGCGCCTGTGCATGCTGCTCCATGGCCAATCTTCCGGTTTATCAACGTAGCCTCTTTTGACCGGATTTATCTCGATGTAGCGAGCGCAGGCAATCAGGTATTGATCATCCAACAGATGGGATGCGTATCGTCCCTGCCAGAACTGTCCTCTGCTGCCGGTCAGGCGGTTTATATATCTTGTGTAACGTCCATGTGCCGCTCGGAGGCAGTTTGATAAGGCGTTCTTTTCTCTGGGGAGGGCAATGAGATGCACATGATAAAGTTAAATAGTTAACAGCGTCCCAACCTTCCCTGAATAAGGCTACTCGCCGCGAAACCGAGGCAGACGTTTTTCATGAAATGCCTGAATACCCTCACAGTAATCTTTGCTGTCGTATACAGTGCGTCGAATTGCTCCGATCTTCTCGAATGTCTCCGCATCAATGGGATGGCCTTTGGAAAGCAGGCGAAATTGCTGTTTGAGTGCGCGAATGGCAAGGGGCGAATTCTTTGCAATTTTTCCGGCAAGCTCTTTTGTGAACGATTCCAACACTTCGACCGCCACAAGATGATTCAAGATACCGAGGTTTAGCGCTTCAGGAGCCGTCATGGGAGCTGCCGTGAAAAACATTTCCTTGGCTTTGTTCAACCCGATGACGTTAATGAAGTGAATCATGCCGGCCGGATTGTAGGGAATGCCGATCTTGGCGGGTGTCATCGCAAATGTAGCCGTCTGGCAGCCTACCAGTATGTCGCACGAGAGAGCCAGATCACATCCGCCGCCCCACACACCGCCCTCAATCATGGCAATAATCGGGTCCGGGTAGTCCTGGACGCAACGCAGCAGTTGCTCAAAAGGGCTGTTGTAAGGGAGAGGATCGCGGCCGGGTTGAGGAAGCTCACCCACATCATGACCTGCGCTCCAGACTTTTGTTCCCGCCGCAGCCCGCAGAATGACAACGCGGACTCCTGACTGCTGGAAATTGTCAAGTGCGGCGAATAAATCCTGTATCAAGGCATGACTCAGGCAGTTTCTTTTTTCCGGGTTGTTCAGCGTGATTATGCCTGTTTCCTGATCGAACTCACTCAACACCAGAGACATGGCGACCTCCATTTGTTAAATAGTTGCCTGATGATAAAATAAAATTAATCTGGAAAAATCCTGAAGCGGGACAGACAGGCCTCTTATACTCTCCCCTGTCCCAATTGGAAAGAGAAGACCTGTTTCCTGGTGGAAACTACCTGACAAGGTTCATGCGTTTGGCTTCTCGGAGCAGGTCGTCGCGAAACCTCGGATCGGCTAGATCAATCATGGCGAGCGCCCGTTCGCTTATGGTTTTACCCTTGAGGTTGCAAATCCCATGTTCGGTCACTACCCACATGGGTTCCATTCGCGTTTCGGTGAGAATCCCATCAATCCTCGGAACGATTTTGGAAACGGTTCCGTTTTTCGCCGTTGCGTAGAAAGCCAGAAAGGCCAGGCCGCCTTTTGATCGGAACGCACCACTCATGAAGTCCCGCTGCCCACCAACGCCGCTGAATTCGTGGCCTCCCACGAATTCCGAATTTACCTGGCCGAAAAGATCCATTTCCACGGCGGAATTTATGGAAACCGCCCTGTCGTTCATGGCAATGACACAGGGATCGTTTATGTGACTTGCCGGGTAGCTTTCCACAGAGGGGTTGTCATGGATGAAATTATACAGCCTCTTGTTTCCCCAGCACAACGTGTAAACGGTCTTGTGACGGTGAATTTTCTTGTACTTATTGGTCAGCGCCCCGCTTTCATAAAGATCCACGACGCCGTTGGTGAGCATTTCCGTGTGAATGCCAAGGTCTTTATGGCCTGTCATGAACTTGGCGCAGGCGTTGGGAATTCCACCTATGCCCAGCTGCAGCGTTGCTCTGTCCGGAACCATTTCCGCGATGCGTCGGCCGATGACTTCGTCCAAGTGCGTGACGGGCCGATCGGGCAATTCGTTGAGAGGCTGATGGTTTTCAACGATCGCCGTGACACTTGACACATGGATCTGATTGTCACCAAAGACGCGGGGCATGTTCTCATTGACTTCCAAAAGAAGCAAATCGCAATCGCGCGCCACAGATGAAGCATAATCATTGCTGGTTCCAAGACTGAAATATCCGTGGCGATCCATCGGTGAAACCGTAATCATGAGCACATTCATATGGATGAACTCCGTATAGATGCGGGGGAGTTGCCACAGATAACAGGGGGTATGATCAATGATACTCATCGTGCCCGCCGCCTTCATGAGCTTTCGGTCCAGGTCGGACAGGAAATTGGAATGCAGGTGCAGTCGATCCATGAGTTCAAGGTCAAAAAGAGGCGCAACAGGCGCCGCAGCGACTTGATAGTGCACATTCAGATTTATGTTTTCACCGCTGCGGGCTCGTTCTGCCAGTGCCGCACAAAGTGCAGGTGGTCCGTTTGCTGCAAGTCCGAGGGCTAAATTGCCTTGTTTGGGGATAAGTGACACAGCCTTTTCCGGCGGCATCAATTTTCTTGTGTATTCTGCGCAAAAGTCGTGAAGCATATTCATCCTCTCAGGTTTTAACGTTAGTTATCTGCACAGATGTCGTCCGAGCCTCTCAAGGGCCTCTGGCATGTTCTTACGGCCAAATCCGATGCGAAACGCGTTGAACCCCTTACCGTAAAGCGTTCCCGGCAGCAGAAGGACTCCGGCCTCTTTGACCAGGTTGGCACAGAATTCCGCAACCGTTCCCTGAAGCAGCATCGGGAACGCGATGGATCCGGCCCTCGGCCGGTACCAGCCAAACAGCTCCTGATGTGAGCCGAAGAAGCCGTCGAGAAGATCCAGATTGCTGCGGATGATCTGCAGATTCCGTTCGACTATCACCTCGGCATGCCGCAATGCAAGGGTCGCCAGAAACTCACTCGGAGCGCTGTTGCAGATGGTCGTGTAGTCCTTGAATGCCGCCAGTTCCCTGAGTAGATCGTTGTTACGGGTGCAGAGCCAGCCGACCCGGAGTCCGGCAAGGCCGTAAGTCTTCGACATCACGCCAAGTGAAACCGCTCTTTCGTTCACATCGGCGAGGGCAGGCAGTCGATCGGAGCGATTGAGTTCGAGCCCGCGATAAACCTCATCGGAAAAGATGATGAAGCCGTACCGGTCGGACAATGCGGACAACTCGCGAACGAACTCCGGTGCGGGCAGGTATCCGGTCGGGTTGTGCGGAAAGTTGACCACCACCACCTTCGTGCGGGCAGTGAGAAGGCCCTCGAGGACCTCAAGGTCGAGCCCCCAGGCGCGCTCAGAATCACCCTTCCATTCGGATACTTCGGCTCCGATACTTCGAGCCACTTCGCCGAGAGACTGGTAGTATGGAGCATGCACGACGATGTGATCCCCGGGGATAAGGGCGACGTTCATGAAGTTGAAGATCGCCTCCTCAGCTCCGGTGTGGACGAGAACCTGATTGGCGGCGATGCGCTCGTACAGCATGGTGATGGCTTGCCGAAGCTCTGGATCGCCCTGTGACTCTGTGTAGCCGAGCCACAGGGCGTCGAGTCGTTCGCGGCCCCCCGGTTCAAGGGACAACAATTCACGGAGTTCCATGCTCTCGCAGTCCGAAGAACACAGAAGGTAGGGGGCGGAGAACTCATATCGGGCGAAGTAACGTTCAAGTTTGAACTTAGCTATTTTCATTAGGTCATTTCCTCCGCCAGGAATTCAGGTGATAATTCAGGGGACACCTTTCTTATTCTTCAGGAAATCCTGAATTTCATAGATTGCTGCCGGATTTTCCATTATGTTCGGTCTTTTCACCCTATTTGATAATGATTGTTGCCTTATCCAGCACTTTATTGCCATCGCCAAGGATATAGCGCACCTCATAAGTTCCGGGCTCTTTGGGAGCTTTGACTCTCACCGGATTCCCTGTCTTAACATAGGTGTAAGCGGTATAGCCGCCCGGCTGCTGGTTCGGCTGCGCAATGGAGATATAGTCTGACTTGTATCCCGGTCCCTGCCAAGAAACTTCCACGTCGGTATTCACGGCAGCGGTTGCAGGGGGTGTAACCTTGGCATCAACTTTCTTTATCTCGATGGCGGTTTTGGCCAGCAACTTGTTGCCCTGTCCCAGAATGTACCTGACCTCGTAGGTTCCGGGGTCTGATGGGGCCTGCAGCTTCAGAGGGGAGCCTTTCTGGGTATAGGTATAGTGAACATAGCCGCCCGGATCCTGATCGGGCTTGGCAATGGAAATATAATCGCCCTTATTGCCGGGTCCCTGCCAGGAGACATTGATTTCACCGGCCATGTCAGCTGCCGGCGGGGCCTGAACCGTAGCGGAGACGCTCTTTATTTCGATGGCGGTTTTGGCCAGCAACTTGTTGTCCTGTCCCAGCATGTACCGGACCTCATAGGTTCCGGGGTCGGATGGGGCCAGCAGTTTCAGAGGGGAGGCTTTTTCGGTATAGGTGTAGTTGATGTATTCACCCGGCTCCTGATCGGGCTTGGCAATGGAGATATAGTCGCCCTTATTGCCGGGTCCCTGCCAGGTCACTTCGAACTGGGTAGCGATATCAGCCGCCGATGGGGCCTGAACCGTAGCGGAGACGCCCTTTATTTCGATGGCGGCTCTGGCAAGCAAGACGTTGCCCTTCCCCAGGATATATCGCACCTCATATTTTCCGGGTTCCGAAGGCGCTTGTAATTTCAGCGGAGAGCCTTCCTTGGTATAGGTGTAATTAAGATAACCGCCAGCGTCCTGATCAGGCCTGGCCATTGCTAAATAGTCGCTCGGATACGCCGGTCCCTGCCATTTCACTTCAATGGCAGAGGCGACATCGGCCTCGTTCGGTGCCTGGATCGTGGCCTGAACCGGAGTGATTTTGATAGCGGCCCGTCCGATCACCTTCTGGCTTTGCGCGTGAATATAACGCAATTCATAATCTCCCACCTTCCCCGGAGCCGTGATATCGGCGGGATTGCCTCGTTTGGTATAGGCATATTCCAGGTATTCGAGATCCTCTGACGCCTTTTCAGCAATGGTAATAAAGTCGCCGAGGCTGTTTGGCCCCTTCCACTGGACAGAAAAAGCAGCCCCCGCCGGAACACTTTCCGGACCCTTGAGTTCTGCGGTGCCGGGATTTTCCACCACAGGCGGCGGCGGTGTCTTGACCTCCTCCACGGTTTGGAAAAGCGCCTTGCGCAAAGAACCGGCATTGTCTGCTGTGAGAAAAAGACCGCCCGTCCTGTCTGCCAGACAGCGCAGGCGCCCTTGATCTTCTTTGCTGATGTTGAATCCGATCACATGAACGGTGAAATTGACGCCGCTCATTGCCAGTTCGGCGGCAACGGCGCAGGGATCCTTGTCGCAGGTCTCCAGACCGTCGCTTACGAGAATGACGGTTGCCCGCTGTTCGGTATAACGCAGGGCGAGGGCCGCCTGTCGTACCGATTCGCTGAGAGGGGTCATGCCCTTGGGGCTGATGGACTGTATTTTCGCCTTCATGGCAGCTGCATTGTGGGGGCCTACGGGAACAACCATTTCGATATCGTTGCAGTCGCCCTTTTGGCGATGGCCGTAAACCAGCAGTCCGGTTTCAAAATTCCCAGGTATATTGTTGATAAGCTCGGTGATGACGTCTTTGGCGATCTGGATTTTGGGCTTGCCGTCAATCTGCCCCCACATGGACCCTGACGCATCCAGTATCAGCACCATGCTCGCTGCATTGGAGTTGGGCGTTGCGGCATGAGCCATGCTGATCAACGTGAAATAGATTGCAGCCCCAAAGACTGCCAGTGGAAAATGCGGAATCCTTTTTTTCATACCTCCCCCCGTTTTATCGTTCCCTGATGAGTGGAACATCCCCGAAAATTCCTGAAACCATTCAGAATGTAATAATTTCGTATCCGTTATCCCTGTATGCAGCCATGCCAGGATGGCCGGAAATAACATCAAGAAGGGTCAGACATTGCTCTTTTGCAGATTCAAGGGTTCCCATTTTATTTGAACATGCCTTGCAGACCCCTTCAACCAGACCCGCATCAACCGGTCAGCCGTTTGTCGTCAGGCTGAATTCATTTTTCAGCGACGACTAAAAAATGTTTCGACATATCGTTAAAAATTTTAACTTTTTTAAAGCTAGCGCTCACCAATTGGTCCATAACTTGTTCAGGCAAGTATCGGATATGCAGGGGTGGTCCCTCAGGCATATCTTCTTTTTTCCAATCAACAATAAATATGGCACCGTTCTTTTTTAAAATTCTAAACGATTCTTCAAGTATAGTCCGGGGCTGATCCAACTCATGGTGCAAATTTATCATATATACCAAGTCTGCAATTCCATCTTCGAGAGGAACAGCACTTTCTTCCATTTCCAGCGGGACAATGTTGGGATATTGGGGGCAAATATTATTTTTCATCCATTGGATCATAATATCGGATGTGTCGCAGGCGAAAATTTTGCCGTTCTTTACATATTTGAGATAAGGAACACTGAAAAAACCTGTTCCGGCGCCTATATCAACGAATACAACTGGATCAACCAGATGGATTTTCTTCCAAATGTATTCTGTGGGGATATCTAATAGTCTCTGAGGATTATTGAGTTTATCAAGTTTTTTTGGATCAAATTTTTTCACATTCATACTGAATTCCTATTTAAAGTGTCGATTCGCTCTCATGGCAACGGGAGGAAATGTGCCAGGCATGGCCTGGAATGTAATGCATGAATGCCCTATGCATAGAGCTAATCCTTAGAACTTAATTTTTATGAAAATCAGGGGGTACTAAATTTAATTCCTGTACAAAATCGAAATCAGTTAGGAATTTCGTGTAGGGTCTCCAGAATTTCCCCCCTGTTCCTGATACGCCGGTAGGCGAAAGGAGAAGCACGCCCCGGCCCCTAACGTGCTTTCACACCAAAGATCCCCGCCCAGTTTGTCGACCAGCTCCTTAGCTATCGCCAATCCATAGCCACTCGAAGTTTCACCTCCCGTGGGTACGGAGCTGAGCTGGACACCTCGCTGAAACAGTTTCGCCTGATCCTCTTGGCTCAATCCTGGTCCTTCATCACGTATACTGCACACCACACTTGCCGCTTCCCCCCGCATCTGCACCAAAATCCTCTTTTCATGATAACAATACTTTACCGCATTTGAAAGGAGATTGTCCATTACAGCCCCGACTGCCACAGGATCGGTCCAGACAGGAGGGATGTCGATGGTGGACTCATAAACAATTAAGATACTCTTCCTGTCCGCGATGCGCTGATAATATTTAGATGCCCGTCTTACCAACGGGTCTAAGTCCCACTTCAAGAACCGGAGTTTGACATCCTTGGGTGCCGACGATGTCATTAACTGGCTGACCGTGTGACGCATTAACTCAGTCAGATGCCCCAATCCTTCAAGCCAGTTTAGAATTTGGGGGTCCGGGTGGTCTTCCAGCGAGCAGCGTAGCAATTCGACGGTGCCCCCTGTTACCATCAGATAGTTATTAAGCGCATGCGCAGAAAAGCCAACCGTTCCCGGATCCAATGCCGGCATCTTGTCAAGCTCACAAAGTGCTTGCTCCAGTTCAGCCTGTGCCCTCAGAATTGCTTCAGTAGCTTGTTTCTTATCGTTCATATCTCCCCGATCTATACAAGGACCGATGGCCTGTTATTTCCGTAGACTTGAAAAATTGAACAGTAACAGCTGCAGCATGTCCGCAGAATGTAATTGTTGGGTCATTTTTTATAAGTCCATTTTTTCCTCAAAATGATATCATTAAGGCAAAATACGGCCCATTTGTCATTTCTTTACTGCATTAAAGAAATAAGTTGGCTTCTACCAACAAAAAGTTGAGTAGTTTTTGGATATCTTTCCAGTATGTGAACAATCCCAGGATGTACCTGCGATATCAGATTTTCTATTCTGCCCGAATGTAATTCCCTATTTCATTCAAACCTTTCAATATATTATGGAATAATACTTGACAAGTCTATTCTGGGACTTTGTTTGATCTTCTGTATATCATTAAAGTAAAGGAATGGGACAATTTCGGGATATTATTCATGGACAGCATCCCGTTTTGGTTGCAAGCAGAATTTGAGGCACTTTTGAGAATCAGATCGGTTCTGACTGGCTTGCATCCGATCAATAAAAAAGGGTTACGCTTTTATCTGGATTTTTTCGAAAATATCGTATTTCAGAAACGGAACGATAAAGCCTGGACATATTCTTGCGAAGATACTGTATAGCTGCGTTCTAAGGCTGTTCGAGAATCACCTCGGCGTTTTATTCAGATCATCGGCCAGTCCGAGGATGCCTTCAAAATCAAAATCGTCAATCAGTTGAGCGATTCTGAGCAGATAGGGGGCAAAGAGCTTTGAGCGAGTGGCCATCTCTTCGGCGATTGCGGTCAGTGCTGATATGTCTCCCATTTCGGCGGCTTCGCGCAATTTTCCGGAAGCTTCTCTGGCCAGATCCGGCGGCAGTTCTCCTGTTGATTCAACCCTTGGCGCGGGGCTTGGTTTGACTGACAAGGGTTCCATGATTTGGGCGGATCGTAAGGCGTGATCCATCCGCGTTTCAAAGGCGGCGAATGCATTCTTTAAGATATCCGGGGGAGGCGGATTTTTTTTGTCAGCAGGTTTGATCAGCTTTTCCAGTTCCGCGGCCGCAGCCTGCAGGGGAAGTGCCGCCAGGTTGCCGGCTAGTCCCTTGATGTCATGAATCTTGCCATGAACCTTACGGTAATCCCCGGCATCCAGCGCCTGGCGGATATCATCGGCAGAATGCGCGTACCGGGCGGCAAACCCCGACAACAGCTTTCGGTAGAGGGCTTTGTTTCCCTGCAGGCGTCTCAAGCCATCCACCAGATCAAACCCCTCCAGGACCTCTGGAAAAGGCTTCTCTTCAACTGATGTGGGGGTGGAAGAGACGAGGAAGGGGCCAACTGTATCCAGCGGAGACATCTTCTCCGGGCTTTCTTCTCCATCCGGGGCAGGGGAGGCTGAAATCCATCGTACCAGGACTGCATAGAGTTGTTCGGGATCAATAGGTTTGGTGATATGATCGTTCATGCCGGCTGCTGCGCTCTTCTCCTGGTCGCCGGCCATGGCATGCGCTGTCATCGCGATGATAGGAAGATCCTTGAACCGCGAATCGCGGCGAATGAGACGTGTGGCGGTGTACCCATCCATTACCGGCATCTGGACATCCATCAGGATGGCATCGTAGCGATTGGCCCGCACCGCATCCAGGGCTTCCTGCCCGTTGGCGGCCAGGGACACGATCATTCCCGCACCGGCAAGGATTTCCATTGCGACCTGCTGGTTGAGATCGTTGTCCTCTACCAGAAGAACCCGGGCGCCTTCAAGACCCTTTAACTTACGCAATGCCGGATCTTTCCGATCAAATGGCCCGAATTCACTGGAGGTGTCTTTTGTTAGCGCCTGTATGATGGTATCAAACATCACCGATGGACTTATCGGTTTGATCAAAAAGGCGTCGAGTCCCGCTGCCTCGGCCCGCCACATGATCTCTTCCCGTCCATAGGCGCTGACCAGAACAATAACGGGGGCCCTGGTCAACCGGGAATCCTGTTTGATCCGTCTTGCGGCCACGAAGCCATCCATTCCCGGCATCTTCCAATCCATGACCACGATGTCGAAGGGCCGCTCTCCGATGGACTTTTCAATCTCGTTGAGACCTTCTTCTCCGGATGCGGCCAGGGTGACTTTGAAAGTGAAAGACTCCAGCATCTTCTGGAAAATCTCCCGGGATGTCGGATTGTCATCCACAACCAGTGCTTTGATGCCTCTAAGATCAGCCGGAGGCAGGTGGCAGAGCCTGCTTTCTTCCTGGCCGAGACCGAAAACAGCGGTAAAGAAAAACGTGCTGCCGACGCCGGAAGCGCTTTCCACCCAGATCCGTCCGCCCATCATCTCAACGATCCGCTGACTGATGGTAAGACCCAGTCCGGTGCCGCCATACTTGCGGGTGATAGATGCGTCTGCCTGAGTGAAAGGGGTGAACAGGCGCGATACCTGCTCCCCGGTCATACCGATGCCGGTATCTCGCACGGAGAATTTGATTTCCGCACGATAAGTCCCCATATCAAAGAGCTCCGCGGAAACCACGATTTCACCATGCTTTGTGAACTTGACGGCGTTGTTGAGCAGGTTCGTCAGTATTTGGCTTAACCGCAGGGGATCTCCCACCAGCGAGCGGGGCACATTGGCGTCGGTGCTGAATAAGATTTCAATCCCTTCCTTTTCCTGGGCCTTGACCGTCATCAACGTGGCCAGGTTCTCCAAGACTTCATCCAGATTAAAGCCGATGGACTCCATGCTCAGCTTTCCGGCCTCGATCTTGGAAAAATCCAGAATGTCGTTGATGACCCCCAGAAGGGAGTTGGCGGAAAGCTGAATTTTGTTAAGGTAGTCCCGTTGCTTCGGTGTCAGATCCGTTTTGAGAGCCAGATGCGCCATCCCCAGGATGGCGTTCATGGGGGTACGGATTTCATGGCTCATGTTGGCCAGGAAATCTCCTTTGGCGCGTGTGGCGGACTCCGCCTTGTTCCGGGCCTCGATGAGTTCCAATTCCATCCGCTTGCGATCTACGATATCGGTTACCATGGCGAAGGAGCCGGTTTTGATCCTGTTTTTGTCGTAAAACGGGGTTGCATGGAACAGGCAGGGCAGGCTGGAACCATCCGGCCTGCTGAGGGCGATCTCGTAGACGCCGGTTTCACCCACTGCCCTAAGCCGGAGCTGCTCCTTCATGATCAAAAGATTTTTCGCGTCCAGGAACTCGAACACCGTTCTGCCCAGTATCTTTTCCGCTGGCCTGCCGAGAATTTTGCACATGGCATCGTTTACGGAAAGTGTAACCGCGTCATTGTTCACCCACCAGAACCCTTCATTGGAAGTGGCCAGAATCGACTGGAGACGGTATTCGCTTTCCCGCAGCGCATCTTCGCCTTTCTTGCGCTCGGTGATGTCGCGGAACACCACGACAGAGCCGATGATCGCATTCCCTTTTCGCTTTGGAACGCTGGTGTAGGAAACATCAAAATTGGAGCCGTCCTTGCGCCAGAAAACCTCGTCCCTGCGAAAAGTGGTAATTCCCTGAGTGTATGCAAGATAGATCGGGCAATCCTGCCTCAGGTGCAGCGAACCGTCGGGATTGGAATGGTGGAACAGGTCATGCACGTTGTGGCCGAGGATTTCATCGGCTGCGTAGCCGAGCATCGCCTGCGCAGCCTCATTGACGAAGGTGCACAGGCCTTGCATATCGGTGCCGAAAATCCCCTCTGCCACCGATTTCAGGATGAGGCGGCTGTGTTCTTCGGATTGCCTGAGTTTCTCGGTTCGTTCAGCAAGCAGGTTTTCCAGATCAGCCTGGTAACGCGTCAATTCCGTTCCTTCCTGCCCGGTGTTTTCGGCGTTCAGGTTCCTTGCCGCCGCCCTGCTCTTTTTGGATTGTCTGGTTCGTCTCAAGACAGCCATATCCTTTCCGCTGGACTGTTTACAGAATCTTCGTGCAACGGCGCATCCATGCATCAGCACAGCCCGGGGGAAGCCGCGCGAATGCTATTCGACGGCAATCATCAGCATCGCCTGATCGTCGTCGGCCGGTCGGTTCCCGGCGAACCGGGAAAGATCATCAATAATCCCTTTGAGGATTCCTGCAGGGTCGCCGGTGCCGGCAGTTTCAAATTGCTGCAACAGGCGCGCTGTTCCGTAAGGTTCCCGCTTTTCGCTGAATCGGTCGGTGACACCGTCCGTATAAAAGAGCAATTTGTCGCCGGGTTGGAGCGTGACCTCGGTAACCGGAACCTCGGTGTAAGGCTCTATGCCCATGATCAGTACGCCCTCGCAGGGCAGCTCTGTCGCTGATCTCTCCGAGGGTCTGTAGCGGATGGGCAGCGGATTGCCGGCACGCGCCATTTTGATTATTCCGGAGGGTGGATCGTAAACAGCGTATATCGCCGTGACAAAGCTTCCCTTGTTTACCTTGCACAGATTTTCATTGAGGTAGGAGAGCATCTGATCCGGCTCTCCCAGACAGGATGAACAGGAGCGGAACAAGGCGCAGGTCATGGCCATCATGACTGTCGCAGGTGCGCTGTGGCCTTCCGCATCGGCCACCAGAATGGCCAGCCGGCCGTCCGGAAGCGCAGCCACATCGTAATAATCACCGCCTGTATATCGGCTGGTTTCATAATGTACGGCCAGTTTCAACCCGGTGATTTCCGGCAGCAGCTCGGGCAGCAGATTTCGCTGGAGTTGCGAAACGACCTGCAGTTCGTGCTCGAGTTCGTCCCGCTGTTGTTGCACTTCGCTGTTTAGCCGGTGAATGGTCAGGTGGGTGTTCACGCGGGCGATCACTTCCTCGGGCTGGAATGGCTTGGCGACATAGTCGACAGCTCCGAGCTGCAGTCCGCGCACCTTGTCTCCGGTCTCATCCAGGGCGGAAAGAAAAATCACGGGAATTTTCCGGGTGTCCGGATTTTCCTTCAACCGTTGGCATACTTCAAATCCGTCGATTCCCGGCATCATAATGTCCAGCAAAATGAGATCCGGAAGCGCTTTTTGTGCAATCGCCAGGGCCGATTCGCCGTTTTTTGCAAACAGCAATTTGCACCCGAGGTTCTCCAGTGTCTGAGAAAGCAACTGAAGGTTGGCCGGTTGATCGTCTACCAGGAGGATAGATTCGGTGGGTTTATCCATTTCTATTTGGTTAGCATCTGTCCGGAATGCTGTCAAGGACATTTGGTGTCGATATTCAGCCCCCTTTTGGTGTTTGGGCGATTACTTCCCGGATCGCCCGGGAGAGGGCTTCCATGTCCGGGATATGGTCGAAGGCGATTTTTTCGTTGATGACGATAGAGGGAATTGCCGGTTTGTTTCCGCAGCAGCGGGAAAGTTCATCCATACGGGCCAGGCCGCTTCTGCTGCCCACATCCACCACCGACCAGCGCAGCATTCCCTGCGGAAACTCCGGCGCAATTTCTTCAAGAATAGCAATGGCCAGATCGCACAGGATGCACCCTTTCTGCTTGGCCACAATCTCAACATAGACATCGCCCATTACAAACCTCTCTATGAATGAATTTTCTGCATCCGAATCCCTGAGTAAACCGCCTTACAAACGCCGCTGACTCCGCCTTTCAGCCCTTCCGGGTTTTTGAACCCTTCGCTGCTCTGAAGGCTCTCCAGGTAGGCCTTGCAGTCCGAAAGTTTCAGGAAGACACTTTCAGCAGAGCCTGGAGGGGTCACTGCAAAGAGCCAGCCCTTTGCGTAGGGATCCTGGTTTATTGCCGGTGGATCGGCTTTGGCTTCTAAATTGAAGCGAATATTGCCCTGAACCGGAGAATCGATATAAAGAATCTTTCCGGTGATCGCAAAAAGTACGGACTGGCCCTGTTCAACCGTTTCGCCGTCGTCCGCCAGAAAGTTAAGGTCCTGGATTCCGCCCGAAAGCGTCAGTGCTGTTTCGGAAAAGCCGAAGGTAATGGTGCTGTCGTCCAGTCTTGCCCAAAGTCCTTGTTTTACATAATAGCGCAGGTTATCGGGAAGGGTCACCCGGCATCCCAGAAATTTTTCGATTACTGTCATTGTTCCTCCAGAATATTGGATACATTATCGTGAAATTGATGCGCCCTCTTTGAAAAAAAGGGGGGGTATAAGGGCCAAAAGATCTCTTGGCAGACGGTCTGCGGAAAATTCCCTCTCAGTCCCCTTTTTTCAAAGGAGGAAGTTGTCATTATTTGCCTGTTTTTTTGGTTTTTGCGCACGAATGAGGACCCCCCTGGTTTTGGGAGAGCTGTTCAAACCGGATTCAGAAACCAGCTGTGCATCCGTAAATCCGATACTTTCAATCAGCGCCAGGAAATCCTTTCCCGGTATGGCGCCGCCCTCTCACTGAAACCAGCTGGAGAGGCGGTCCTTGAGACTTTTCGGCGTGCCGCCCGCCATCACCTGATCGGCGACCATCAGGCTTCCGCCTGCCTTCAGCACCCGAAGAATTTCACGCATGGCCGCATCTTTATCCGGAATCAGGTTGATGACGCCATTGGAAATCACGGTGTCGAAATGCGCATCGGGAAACGGCAGATGTTCTCCGGATGCGGATTGAAAGGTGACATTTATTAAATCGGTCAGCCTCAGGTTGGCCTCTGCCCGCTGAAGCATTTCCGGTACGATATCCACGCCGACTGCCTTTCCTTCTGGTCCTGACATCATTGCAGCAAGAATCGTGTCCACCCCGGCGCCGCAGCCGATATCCAGAACCGCATCGCCTTTGCGGATCGAACCGAGAGAAAAGGGGTTGCCCACACCGCAGTATGAAGCAGCGACATCGTCCGGCAGACTATTGATTAAAGCGGCATCATATTTAAGCATTTCAAGACCGGCGCGGCCGGTGGAATATTTAAAATGGCCTTCCGGACTTTGCGCAACTTTGGAATACTTGTCACGAATGCCTGCAGCGATCTGGTCGAGATCTTTTTGCGTTATCTGCGCTTCCATTTTTACCCCTCTTTGGTGAGTAGCGTCATCTGCACGGTCAGCGTTTCTCCCGCCTAGGAGAATATTTATTTCCCGTGCGCATCAGCGTTTCCTGGGGCTCAGCTCCTTGCATTTTCCGGCAGTGCAGGCGCCCGTGGCAATCTTGATGGCCTCCAGACTGTGCGCGCCTTCCTGAATCGCGGTCACGATAAGGCCCTTAGTCACATTCGAACAGTAGCAGACAGTCTCACTTAAAGGCGCTTTTAATATGTCTTCTGTAAATGGCATCACGTCTCTCCAAATATATTTTTACCCATGATCTTTGCGGCTCCTGTTCGATTCCATATCTATTTTCCAAAAAGCCGACTCAGCATTCCCTTGTGTTCCGGCTCGGATATTCCCAGACATCGGCGGATGACCTTTTCCACCTTGTCCTGTGAGACACTGGCGCCTTCGACAACGATTTCATCAGAGACCATGACGGCCGGGGCTACAGGCAGATCCAGCTCAAAGTATTCATCGGTCTGGTATTCCGCAACAGGTTTGGATATGACTTCAATTTCGATATCCTTGTATTTTTCGCCCAACCTGGGCATCATTTCGAGAAAACCCTTTCACGGCTTCCCATTGGGCTCATTCAAGAAAAATCTTACCTTCAGCATCTTTTCTCTCCTTTCATCAGTTGCTGCCTTTCTTAATTTCTGCCATACGTCCAAGGAATTGATCGGGCGGAAGATAATCCACCAGCCGTAGATCCCTTTTTTCCTTGCCGCCGGTTTCCAGGAACACGATTGTCGGAACCCCTTTGACCTCGAATTGTTCAAGCAATTGTTCATGCAACGGGTTGCCGCCTTTTGTAACATCCACCTTGATCATGATAAAGTCGCTGTCCGCCAGTTTTACGACTGAAGCATCGTGAAAAGTGACTTCCTCGATCTCCCGGCATGGTGTGCACCAGGTGGCATAGAAATCAATGATGACGGGCTTTTTCAAGTTTCGAGCCTCTTGCAGCGTTTCCTCCGAATAGGGCTTCCAGGTAACGCCCGGCCCTTGCATAGTCCACGACGCGATGAGGAATGTAGCAAGAACCACACACATTATACCTGCTCCGCCCTTAAGCCAGGGGAAAGCCTGGAAATTGGCCTGACTTTTGTCAACCCACCCAAGGTGCAGTCCTGCTGTCAAGGCGATAATGGAAAGAAGAATGGTGTCCCAATGACCGGGGAGAACGGGCCTTATGAAATGTGTGGCCATAGCTACCAGAACCCAGCCCATGAGCTTTCGCACCCAGATCATCCAACCGCCCGAGCGGGGAAGTTTTTTTAGTTGCCCCGAGAACATGGCAAGGAAAAAGAGGGGCAGCCCCAAGCCAAGACTCAAGGTAAAAAAGATAACGAACCCGAGCCATGGGCTTCCCA
>CAWKLD010000019.1:0-117205 GCA_963850225.1 uncultured delta proteobacterium | reverse complement strand
AACTGGTGCAGGAAAAGATCACCCGCCAGTTCCTGGAAAACTGACGCTGCATAAAACATGGCAAAAGTGCGGCAGCTGCCCGTTACCGGGACATGGGCTGGTCCCTTGCCGTCACCATCCCCGTGGAGTACGAATGGGCAAGGAGGCCCTTGCCATCAAATGGCGGGTCATCAGAAGTGGCTGCCATCATCTTTGTCTTTGCCGTTTTCGGCGTCAGTGTCTTATCCTATTACCTGCTGCGGCCGGTTCGAGAGCTGGTGGCGGCAACCGAACCGCATCGCCGAGGGAAACCTGAACCAGGAGATACCGCTGCCGGTCCCGGGATGAACTGGGCGATCTGACCCGATCTTTCAACCGACATGGTTAAAAACATCGCCCGCATTCAAAATGAACTGATCCGCTCTGAAAAACTGATCTCCCTTGGCAGGCTTTCAGCAGGGGTGGCGCACGAAATCAGAAACCCGCTGAATGCCATGAAGGGGGCGATATGTGCATATTCAAAGGCGCCGGCCCGGTGATCCGCTTATCGCGGAATATACCCATCTGGTTTCAGAAGAGATCGACCGCCTGAACTTCTTTGTCACCGAATTTCTGCATTTTGCCAGACAGCCCGAACCCAAGCCTGTTCCCACGGATGTAAACCAGTTGATCCTCTCCACCCAGAGCCTTTTTGCAAAACAGGCGGATGAAAAGGATATTCTGCTGCTCAACCACCTGGACCCGCACTTGCCCCTGGTATCCGTGGATCCCAATCAGATGGAGCAGGTTTTCATCAATGTGCTGATCAATGCCATGGATGCACTGCCTTACGGCGGCGAAATCACCTTTTTCTCTCTTGTCCGGGATAACTCGGGAAACGGCGGCAGACCGGATCAGGTCAGAATAGAGATCCGGGATAATGGCATCGGCATTTCCGAAACGCACGTGCAGGATGCTTTTGAACCTTTTTTCAGCACCAAGGAGTCGGGAACCGGGCTTGGCCTTCCCTTGAGCCTTGGCATCGTGGAAAGCCATCAGGGGCGGATGACAATATTGCCCGGTCGTGAAAGCGGAACCGTGGTTGTTATCGAGCTTCCGGTAAAAACACAGCAATTGATTTAAGGAGAGTGATAGTGACCACTAAAACGGTCTTAATCGTGGATGATCGCGCAAGCACCTTGAAAGTCATCCGTGCCATTCTGGAAGATGAAGGGTATACGGTTTTTCAGGCAACCAGCTCCGAGGAGGCATTGCAGATCTTCCATAAAAACGACGGCATCGAGGTGGTGCTCTCGGACATGAAGCTGCCCGGCAAGGACGGTCTTGAGCTTTACAGGCTCTTGAGCGGTATCGGCAATCCGCCCCCCTTCGTGATCATGACCGCCCACGGGACGGTCAAGTCCGCCGTGCAGGCCTTAAAGGAAGGCGTGACGCATTATCTGATCAAGCCCCTGGACTACGAGGAGCTGATTATCGTATTGGACAAGGCCGTGCGGGACTACGCCCAGACCCGGGAACTGATAGCCCTAAAAGCGCAGGTTAAGGCGGAAAATACCTTTCACGGAATTATCGGCGCCGATTCCCGGATGAAGCATATTTTCGATATGGTACGCACGGTCGGCGCCACGGACGCATCGGTTCTGATCTATGGTGAAACCGGTACCGGTAAAGAGCTGCTGGCCAAGGCACTTCATCAGGAAAGTCCCCGCCGGAAAAGCGCCATGGTCTGCATCAACTCGGCGGCCCTTACGGAAAGCCTTCTGGAGGCCGAAATGTTTGGTTATGTCAAGGGGGCTTTTACAGGTGCGATATCCGATCGCAAGGGACGGATTGAGCTTGCCAATCAAGGCACCCTGTTTCTCGATGAAATCGGACACATGAGCCTGGGGCTGCAGAGCAAGCTCTTAAGATTCTTGCAGGAAATGGCATTTGAACCGGTGGGCGGCACCACATCCCGAAATGTGGATGTGCGAATCATCGCTGCCACCAATCTGGATTTGCATGCGGAAATAAAAGCCGGTCGTTTTTTGAACGATCTTCTCTACAGAATCGAGGTCGTACCCATCCGCGTTCCGGCGCTGCGCGAACGCCGGAATGACATCTGCCTGCTGGTGGACCATTTCATCCGGGTGTTCGCCCGGCAGTACAATAAGCCGGTTCAAAAAGTCGAGCCGAAGGCCATGCAGATTCTTATCGACTATAACTGGCCGGGCAATGTTCGGGAGCTGAAGAACAGCGTTGCCAGAGCAATGATTCTGTCCAAAAGCACGTCCATTACCGTAGAAGACCTGCCGTCAAAAATTCTGGCTGAATCGGGCCTTGCGGAACAAAAAGCCGGCACGCTGCTCATTCAGGGACTTCCCGGAAGCGGCGTCACCCTGCGTCAGATGGAGACGGAACTGATTCAAAAAACCCTGGAAAAACACCTGGGAAACAAAAGCCTTGCAGCCCAAAGCCTGGGGATATCCAGGAAAACATTATATGAGAAAATTGATCGATACGGGCTGACTCACACCGAGAGGGAGATATAGGGGGACGTACATAAATAAATAAGTTTTTAGGGAACACCGATGGCGATCGAGGTTTGATTCCAAAGTCCAAGCAGTTTGTGGTTGGATGCACAGGGCGGAAAATAACTTAGCGAGGTCTCAATATGAAAGGCTGGACAGAAGAAGAAATACAAAACAAAAACCTGATGGCCCCATGCGGGCTTTATTGCGGGGCATGCGGCATATACATCGCCACGCGCGACAAGAACGATAAACTGAAGACAGCGCTGGGCAATCTCTATGGCACCAAGCCGGAGGAAACGCAGTGCTGTGGATGCATGCAGGCTGATCCGCCCGAAATGCTTTACAGCTTCTGCCGATCCTGTAAAATGAGAGAGTGTGTTCGGTCAAAAGGATTGTATTCATGTCATCAATGCCAGGAATGGCCCTGCAGTATGGTGGAAAATTTCGGCATTGCCACCGGACTGCGGGTGATGAAAAGAACAATTCCGATCTGGCGCGCCAAAGTGGAAGAACTGGGGGACGAACAGGGCAGTATCGCGTGGGCAAGATCGGAATGTGAACGCTATCACTGCGCCTCCTGTGGTAATCCGTTGTTCCGAGGGGCTCAGCGATGCAGGGCCTGTAAAAAAGATGTGGCCGATGAACTGGATGGTTCGCTTTGATTGTTTTTCCCGGAAAATGGCTTCATAAACGCGCGTCTAATGGACTGCAAAAAAGATCTATCTGGAGTTGGCCGCGCCCCAATATGGACTGGGGACTTGTTGGGCCGTTATTCTGCAAGGCGCGATGCTCGCCAGAACGCCCTTAAGAAGGCGGTGTGTATTCCCCGGCACAATATCTGCCGGTATTTCCTGAAATTTTTTCAACATATTTACCCTCCGGGTCATATTGCTGTGCAAAACACCTGAAAATTTATCTTGACAATAAAATGTCTATTGTTTTAATGAAATGAAAGCGCTTACATTATTTTCATATTGGGTAACACCTTCTCAAATGTCTCAGAATGACCGACCTTATTTGTACCTGTTAATATCTCAGCTCTATTATCTAATCAGGTGTTCATCAAACATTCCGGTATCTGCCCGGAAAACAAAAAAGGAGGCGTGCAATGGCTAATTTTACGCGAAGAGAATTTTTAACAAAGAGCGCAAAAGTAGGTGGCCTCGTTATGGCTTCGAGTGTTGCTCCCGTATTTCTGAAATACTCTTTTTCGGAACAAAAGTATGCCAATTACCTGAATGCCAAGATCAACTGGCGACAGGTCGAAGGAGAAACAATCAAGGTGCTGGTCACTCCGGCTCATTATTTTAACAAAATACGAGCTGTCACTCCGCAGTTCGAAGAACTGACCGGCGTGAAGGTAGAATTTGACATCATTCCGCCACGGGAAATGCGGGAGAAGGCCGTTCTGGACTTCGGAGCAAAAAGTGCGAACTATGCCAGCCATACCGGCGATCCAATGTTTTTGGCACTTTACGAAGCCAACAAGTGGGTAGACCCGCTTGATGACTATTTGAACGACCCCAAACTGACGGACAAGGCGTGGTTTGATCTCGATGACATAATTCCGCTTTGGAGAAAAGCCGACTCCGTCAACGGGAAGCTTTACGGTATGCCGGCCGAAGGCGAGGCCACGATTCATGTATACAACCGCGAGCTTTACGAGCAGAAAGGTTTCAAACCCCCGGAAACAATGGACGAATTCATGGCTATCGCAAAGGCTCTGAACAAAATAGATGGAAAGATCGCCGGTGCGGCTCTTCGTGGGTTCCGAGGAGCGGGCCAGAATCTGTATGTCTGGCCGTCACTCTTCCTGGCATGGGGCGGCCAATGGTTCAATGCTGACGGCAAACCGCAGGTAAACAGCGAGGCTGGAATCAAATCCCTGGAATACTATTGTGAGCTCCTTCAAAACTACGGACCGGCCGGTGTGGAAAACTGGAACTGGCCGGAAATCATGGAAGCTTTTGCCGGTGTTGGTGTCGCCCAGTTCATCGATTCCAACTCAACCGCGTCAGTTATTGAAAACCCAAAAAAATCCAAAATGGCCGGCAAAACCGGCTATCAACGCTGGCCAAAGGGGCCATCCGGACGCAGGGTATCCAGCATATGGAACTGGGTCATGCCGATTAACGCATCTTTGCCTATAAAGAAAAAGATCGCCACCTGGCTCTATATTCAATGGGTTGCGTCACGTCCGACGCAGTTTTCCTCGGCTATCTACAAAGAAACACCGGATGCGGATGTCCGCACAGGAGTCAACCGCATTTCAATATGGAAGGATCCGGAGTACCGCAAAGTCATCAATTTCACGCCTGACTACGCCGACGTGGTATTGGCTGCCATGCGTGAGGATACTGATTCCGACTGGCGTCCACGCGTACCCCAGTGGCCCAAAATCGGTGAAACTATGGCCGTTGCGATTCAGTCCGCACTCGTGAAGCAAAAAACACCCAAAACTGCTTTGGACGATGCCAATGCTGAAATTGCAAAAATCATGAAGGTCAGCTGAAAAATAGATATGATCTGTGCCGGACCAGGAGCGGGTATTCGACCCCTCCCGGTCCAAAGCCATTATCTTGAAAGTTATGGAAAATAAGGCCGGGAGATATGCATATGGCCGGAAAAGCGAAACAAAAAGTACCTGGATACCAGGCAGAATGGGAGAGATTCGGATTTGCCATGATTTCTCCAAGTATGATTTTTCTCATTCTGGTGACGTCAATTCCTCTGATATCTCTGCTGGTCATGAGTTTTTATTGCATTGATTTGACATATCCACTCGACAATGGCTGGATCGGTTTTGATAACTATATTGAGATGATCAAAGACGCACGTTTCTGGTTTTCAATAAAACTGACCGTTATTTATACCATTATTACAGTTTTTTTTCAGGTGGTAATCGGACTGGCATTGGCGATGGCTTTCTTTCGCGGATTCAAGGGGCAGGGAATCATGCGGGTGAGTGTCCTTTTGCCCATGATTCTGGCACCTGTTGTCGTTGGTCTGACCTGGCGAACGCTTATCCTGACTCCAGAGTACGGAATTCTTGATTATCTATCGATTTTATTGGGATTCGGCTCAAAACCCTGGTTGGTGAATCCGACGTGGGCACTCATATCGGTAATTATCATTCACACCTGGCAGTGGACGCCTTTTACGTTTCTCATTATTCTGGCAAGCCTGAATGCGATGCCGGAAGAACCTCTTGAGGCGGCGCTGCTGGATACATGTTCAAGTTGGCAGCGATTTCGTTATGTCATTTTACCCATGCTGCGACCTGCCATCATTATTGTTTTAATTATCCGAACAATGGTTGCACTGCGGGCGTTTGCGGCCATTTTCTCTGCCACGGGTGGTGGACCCGGGACAGCCACGGAAATTCTGAACTTATACGCCTACCGGGTGTCCTTCAATTCACTGAATCTAGGATACGGGGCAGCCCTTGGTATGGTTTTGCTGCTGATCACAATTGGAATATCTCTTGTTTTTTTCAGGATGCGTCGGATCTCATGATATCGATAAGGGGATACCTGAACCATGGCTGAGATTGGTAAAAAATCCGCATTAAGAAAAGGCATCACATCTGCAATCAAATACCTCCTCTTTGTTCTGATGATTCTCATCTGGGCGTTCCCGGTCATTTGGGTGATTTTGACTTCTTTCAAATCTAGAACAGATATCTTCACGCTGCCGCCGAAAATATTTTTCAACCCGACATTTGAGCACTACATAGAAGCGTTTATACGGAGCTCAGATATAACTCACGGCACCTTCAACAGCATATTGGTCGCCACGGTCACAACGTTTATAACCCTAATGATAGCCGTACCTGCCGGCTATGCCTTTTCCAGAGTAACGTTTCGATTTCGTAATCAACTGTCATTTTTCGCCCTCATGACACAGATGGCGCCACCGATCGGCATGATCATTCCATACTTTTTTATTTTGAGTCGCGCAGATATGTTGGACACATACGCGGGGTTGATCGCCATCCACATGACATTGACGGTGCCTTTCAGCATCTGGTTAATGGTTACCTATTTTCAGGATCTTCCCGTGTCCCTGGAAGAATCCGCAGCAATTGATGGCGCATCTCCCTTTACCACATTCTTTCGTGTCGTGTTGCCGACAACCTGGGGAGGGGTGGGTGTGACGGCTATCTTTGCCTTCATCGAATCGTGGAACGAGTTTTTATATGCGGTCGTACTCACAGGAAGCAGGACCAAAACAGTACCGGTTGCAATATTTAGTTTTCTGACCACTGAAGAAAGCCTTTGGGGGCCGTTCACCGCTACCGGTGTGACCATCATGGCTCCGGTCATTCTCGTGGCTCTTTTCGCACAACGCCAAATGATAAAGGGAATGACATTGGGGGCCACCAAAGGTTGATGATTTGATTATAACGGCTTTTTCTCTTAACCGAATGGGTGATTTGCTATGAAAAATGCTCATAAAAACAAAAAATTGCTGATGCTTGGATTAGATGCTGCATTGCCCCATCTGATCCTGAAGTTTACCGAAGACGGATCGATGCCTGTAACAAAAAAACTGATGGAAAGAGGTTGGTTTTCACCCATGATGACCACCTTTCCACCCCTCACTGCGGCAGCCTGGGGAGCCATAACCAGCGGCGCCGGGCCGGGAACCGCCGGAATTCCCAGCCTAATGGTTCACAAGCCGGGAGAACCTCTTGACAAATGGCATACGTCGTTTTGCCGGCACATTTTAAAGGCGGAAACGATTTGGGAGGCTGCCGGCAGAGAAGGTAAAAAGACGTTGCTGGTCAATTGGCCGGTAACCTGGCCTTTAGGCGGGTTGAAAAACGGGACTCAGTTGTCGGCATCCTTAAACCCGCCTTTTCGATATTTTTACATGCCCTTATGGGATATCGCCTCATCAGCTATTTTCTCCACTCAGAAGGAGCGCTGCAATCAGATTCCCGGAAGAGCCGTGAAGGTCGTTTTCAAGCCGGCGTCGGACTGGATCAATCTTCCGGAACACACGGAACCGCCAATGGAAATCCAGATTTATGTTCCCCCGACTTACGCAAAGGGACCGCACTATCATGCCGTCATTCTCGGAGCCTCCGGGAAGGGGTATGAAAAGATTATCATTTGCCGGACGAAAAATATTGAAGATGCGGTTGCAATTTTAACACCGGGTGCCCGGAGTGAATGGATAAACGAATCCTTCACAGATAAGGATGGCCGGTTCCACAGGGGTCGCTTTTACTTCCATTTGTTTGAGCTGTCCGGGCCGGATCGATTCAAGCTTTATCAGAGTGCGGTCAATACCGCAGAAAACATTACCGATCCCCCGGAATTGAACAGTGAGTTGATTCAAACTGCCGGGCCGTACATGGAGGTGGATGATCCATGGGCTTACATGGACGGATGGGTAGATATGGATTTTTATCTGGATCAACTGACTGCTCACAACGACTGGTGGGAAAAGGCCACGCGTTTTGGTTTTGCCAAAACAGACTGGGACATGGCATTCAGTTGGGTGGGCACCATTGACCATATCCAGCACGTTCTCTATGGGGGTATTGATCCAAAATCCAGTTATTACGACCCGCAGGAAGCACCTCGGTGGATGAATTGCATTCGACGGGTTTACGCCGAAGTCGATGAAAGGATTGGTCGCATTCTGGAAGATATCGATTTGGATAATACACTTGTTTGTCTCGTGTCAGATCATGGATTTTCAAGTATTGAGCATAATCCTTATCTGAAACATCACTTGTCAAAGGCCGGCCTCCTTTCTTTCGAACTCGATCCGGATTCCGGAGAGATGAAGATCGACTGGACCCGCACAAAATGTTTTCCGCTCGAACCCTGTCATGCCCATATATTTGTGAATTTAAAGGGCCGGGACCCGGACGGCATTGTGGAACCTGAGGATTATGAAAAAGTTCAAGAGGAAATCATTGATGCCTTGCTGGCGATAAGAGACCCGAAAACCGGAGAGCGTATTGTAGCGACAGCCATCCGAAAACATGAGGCAGGAACATTGGGCGTTTTTGAAAACCAGGGCTATGAACGCGTTGGAGATGTGCTGTTCGGTTTAAAACCGCAATACATGGCCAATCCCTTTGTGTATCCGGTCGGCGTGAAGTATCGGGACGGAACAGAACGTACGATTCCCAATCCGGAGGGTTTTGAGCCTGCCATGCTTCACCGCAACTTCACCGGAGTTCATCTGGCATTACCTGCTATTAAAGAGATGCATGCCGCATTGGTGCTGGCGGGGAAAGGTGTTCCGATGACAAGGCGGGAAAACCCAATCAATGTTATCAACCTGGCACCGACACTGGCCTATCTACTTGGCACCCCAATTCCAAAGGATGCCGAAGGAAATATTTTAAAAGAAATGGTATGACTGGTCAGGTTCATAATTAAATGGTCTGATAAAGGGGGATATGCAAAAATTTTCTTTCGAATACGGCAAATTCCATCTGCCTGTTAACTACGGGATAGTGCAATTGTGGTGCGATGCGGTGAAACCGGAAAATCTTTTATTTGTGATACTGTCGAGCGCCGTATCGTTTGTCAGCAGAATCGTTGCCAGTTGACTGGCATCGATCCAAAAAGGGGAAAAATGGCTCAGGTCATACTTAAAAATGTCTATAAGGAATTCGGAAAAACAGTTGTTGTCAAAGACTTCTCGCTCCATACGGCTGATGGCGAATTCGTTGTTTTTGTCGGGCCTTCAGGTTGTGGAAAAAGCACGACATTGCGGCTCATTGCCGGACTGGAATCGATTACCTCGGGCGAAATATACATTGAAGAACGATTGGTCAATGATGTTCATCCTAGGGATCGTGACATCGCCATGGTATTTCAAAATTATGCGTTATATCCACAGATGACGGTCTACGATAATATGAGCTTTGCCCTGCGTATGCGTAAAATTCCCAAAAAGGAGATAGATGAAATCGTTCAGCGTTCAGCGGAATTGCTTCGGATCGAGAGTTTGTTTGACCGAAAGCCCGGTCAGTTATCAGGCGGCCAGCGCCAGCGGGTGGCTCTTGGGCGCTGCATCGTCAGGAACCCGAAGGTTTTCCTTTTCGACGAACCGCTGTCCAACCTGGATGCCAAACTCAGAATTGCAATGCGTGCTGAACTGCTTGAGCTTCACCAGCGTCTGAAAACGACCGTTATCTATGTCACACACGATCAACTCGAGGCCATGACCATGGGAGATCGCATCGTTGTTATGAAGGATGGTGTCATCCAGCAGGTGGATCATCCTGAGACTGTTTACGAGCATCCTGTCAATCGCTTTGTTGCTGGTTTTATCGGATCACCTACAATGAACTTTGTAGAATGTATGCTCACCCGCAAGAACGATTGCCTTTTTGCTGTAACAGACAGCATCCAGTTGAAAATACCGATTGAAAAAGCAGGGGCAGCAGGGACATACATCGATCGGAGAGTGGTCCTAGGCATTCGCCCCGAACATATAACCGACTCTGCCAGTCTGTCGCAACCGGATATCGATCACACCTTCGGGGCACGCATCCGGGTCATTGAAAGTGCCGGATCCGAAAAACTGGTCCATGTTCGTGCCGGTGAAGATTTCCTCATCACCCGCCTTGACCCGCACGTTCGTTTAAAAACCGGAGACAACTGCGAATTCACAGTCCGAATGAAGTCGGCGAATCTTTTCGATATCGAAACTGGTGAAACGATATTTTAGGTGATTGCGATGCCAGTCAGTCGACAACCTTTTATTTTGGCTGGGAAAAATGTAACGTATTCTCTCAGATCGAACAATATGGACTAAACATGGCAAAGATTACTATGGAAGAAATATCCAGACTGGCCGGCGTCTCCTTGGCCACCGTATCGAGAAGCATCCATTCTCCGCATTTGGTGAAAAATGAAACTCTGGAAAAAATCAACCGGGTGATGACGAACGCAGACTACATTTACAATGCTGCCGCAGGGGATCTTTCAAGAAAAAGATCCTCGATTTTGGGAGTTATCATTCCGACCGCGAAAAGCCTGATTTTTTCCACATCACTTCTGGCAATCCAGGAAATGACCCAGTTAAACAACTATTCTCTGATTACCGCGAGCAGCATGTACGACAGTGAAACCGAATCGAACCTGATTCAACAATACATGGAACGCCAGGTGGCCGGCATTATTCTGACCGGATTTGTGATCGGTCAGAAAGATCTGGTCAAAGAATTAGCCGGGCGTGGAATGCCCTGTGTCATAATATGGGATAAGCTGGATGATCCCGAGTTAAGCTACGTAGGTTTCGATAATTTCAAGGCGACATATGAGGCCACCCGATATCTTATCGAATTGCGCCATAGGCGTATCGGGCTTATTGTCGGCCCGTATACCAAAGTTGAAAGGGTTCGCAAACGCCTGGAGGGGTTTAAATCAGCGTTGCAAGATCACGGTCTGGCCTTTAACCCGGAAATGGTCATTGAAAAAGAACCGACCTTGATAGATGGCAAGAAAGCAATGGACAAAATCATGTCTTTGCCGGACCGTCCCACAGCTGTTCTGGCAGCGAGCGATACACTCGCAGTCGGAGCCATGGCCGCGGCCAGAGATCTGGGCCTCGGAATACCAGAGGATGTTTCGATAGTCGGCTTTGATGACATTGATGTGGCAGCATACTGTTACCCACCGCTGACCACCGTCCGGGTTCCGGCTTACGAGATCGGGAAAATTGCGGTGGAAATAATCCTGAACATGACCCGTAACTTTAATGAATATCGGGTTCAGCAATACTGCCTGGATACCAATTTGGTTATCCGAAGTTCATGCCGTAAATTGAAGAAACATGAATTTTAATAGACTGTTATCACTGTAGCGCTATATAACCCCAAGTGTACCGGCGGTTCGATTTACTGCCTTGCCACAACGCATTGTCTGGTGGCCCGGAAAGGGAGAGACATTCATGCATCGAGTTTTTGTAACGGGAGGGGCCGGTTTCATCGGTTCCTATCTGGTTCCGAGATTGCTGGAGCGGGGTTGGGAAGTGGTGGTCTTCGATCTGGCCGCCGAACCCGCAGCCCTTGCGCCTGTGCGAAAGCACATCACTTACGTGCGCGGCGACCTGGGATCGGGGCCCGATATTTACCGGGCCTTGATGACCCAACGCCCCACAGGTGTCTTTCATCTGGGGGCCATTTTGGCAGGGCCTTGCGAAGACAATCCCGTGCAGGGATTCAAGGTCAACTTCCAGTCCACCCAGACCATCCTTGACGCCTGCGTGGCCCTGGGAGTGAAACGCTTTTTCATGATCAGTTCCATCTCGGTTTTTGGACGGGACGTAACGGAACCGGTATCTGACCTGGCGGTAAAAAACCCTGAAACCATTTATGGACAGACCAAACTGGCCAGCGAGAATCTTATGCTATGGTATGCACGTAAGCATGGCCTTGACACCAGGGCCCTGCGTTTTACCTGGGTATTCGGACCGGGGCGTACCACCGGAATCACGGCCCTCTGGTCATCGGCGATTCTGGACGCCATGGCCAGAGACCAGGAAATTACCGTACCCAATCCCGAAGAAAAGGGGGATTGGCTCTATGTCAAGGACGCGGTATCGGCTATATTGAAACTTTGGGATGCCCCCCAGGTCAGTCAGCGCATTTACAACATCGCCGGCGGGGCTCATTCCATCCGCCAGGTCGTGGATGTGGCCCGGCGCTTGCGACCAGAGGCTCCCATAACCCTGGTGGAGGGTGGGGCGAATCAATCACCCTACCCCGCGGCATACGACGATACTGTTTTCCGCCGGGAACTGGACTGGAAGCCGGACTATTCCATGAAAGATGCGGTTGCTGAACATATCAAGATTGTTTCCGGTCATAAACATTAACTTCCGGCGCTTATAAAAGCCGGTCACATTTTGAGGAGAAATACCATGCAGGAAGTATTACTGGATTACGGTGACAAGAAAATGCGAGTGGAATTGCCTGATACGGCCACGGTGGTGCGTTGCGGGCAGACCTACCAGGACCTGCCGGGGATCGACAATTCCCATGCCACCAGACAAGCGCTGGGAAAAGCCCCTGGGTTTTCCACCTCTGCGGGAAATGGGCGGCCCGGACAAAAAGGTGGTCATTGGCTTCCCTGACCGGGTCAAGGGCGGAGCGCATCCCACAAGCCACCGTCGAGTGGCCATCCCTCTCATTCTGGAGGAACTTATCAAAGGTGGTACCAAACTTGAAAACATCACCCTTTTGTGCGGCATGGGACTGCATCGCCAGAACACCCTGGCGGAATGGAACTGGTATTTGGGCAAAGAGATCGTTGACCAGTTCTGGCCTGACCGGCTGGTGAATCACGATGGCGAGGCCCCGGATCTGTGCAACTACGGAACCGACAGCATGGGGAACGTGATCTTGTGCAACCGGCTTTTGGCTGAAGCTGATATACCCATCGTGGTGGGCCACTGTGCCGGTAACCCCTATGGCGGTTACAGCGGCGGTTACAAGATGATCGTTACCGGTTTTACCGGCTGGCGCTCCATCGCCTCACACCACTGCACCCGGACCATGCACCGGACAGACTGGCTGGGCGCTTCCACCGATTCGCACATGCGTCATCAGTTCCGTTCCATTGGCCAGGCCATGGAAAAAGGGATGGGAAAAAAGATCTTTGCCGTGGACGCGGTGCTGGGACAGTTCGGCCAGGTCTTGGGAGTGGCCGCCGGAGAACTGGCGGCGGTAGAGGAGGCCACGTGGCCCTTGGCCGACAAACGCACCAACGTGGAACTGGAAATACCCGAGCCGGCGGATCTGCTGGTGATCGGCTTGCCGCGCAACTTCCATTACGGGCCGGGCATGGGTACCAACCCCATCTTGATGAGCCTGGCCATTGGTGGCCAGTTGTCCCGATGCTGGCACGCCTTTCGAGAGGGCGGGGTTATTATCGCAGCTTCGGTTTGCGACGGCTGGTTCAATGACAATTGGTTCCCCTCTTACCAAAAAACCTATGACGCCCTTCAGAAATACTGCACACCGGCCGAGTTTCTGGCATCGGAAGATGCCGAGCGCCTGGCTGCTGATACGGAATACTGTTTCCGCTATTCCAACTTTTTCACATATCATCCATTCCATGCTATGTCCATGATCAGCGGGGGCAGTGTACCGGCGCTCAGGACTTCGGCAGTGTTCATGCCGGGAGCCCAGGCACCCGGATATGCCCGGGGAATGGGCTTTACTCCGGTCAGCACCTTTGAGGAAGCCATGCAGAGGTCTGAAAAACTCCTTGGGAAAAAACCACGCATCCTTTGCACGCCTGAGTGTTTCTCCGGGGGAATGCCGGTCCATCTGCATTGCAAAAAGTGAAACATCGATAGCCGCAACAGTATAAGCTATAAAATAACCTGCTTTGCACAAGGAGATCTGCCGTGAGCGACATAGCGATAATAGGAGTCGGAGTAATGGGTGCGGTGGCCGCTGAAAGAATAATCCGAGCAGGACACAACCTGCACGTATTCGATGTATCTAAAAAAGCCATGGCCAGGTTTGCTGGCATAGGCGCAGCAGAGTTAGCCAGCCCTCGGGAGGCAGCTGAGCGGGCGGAAATCATCCTCATGTTTCTACCCGGACCTGCCCAGGTGGAGCAGTGTGTGGCCGGGCAAAATGGTCTTTTGACCTCGGCCTTTTCCGGCATGATCACCGTGGATCTGAGCACCGTGGATCCCGGCGTCTCCCAGCGCATGGCCAAGGCAGCGGACGCATTAGGGGCTGCCTATCTGGATGCACCTGTCCTGGGAAGGCCGTCAGCAGTTGGCAATTGGGCATTACCGGTCGGAGGGGACGCCAGTGCCCTGGAACGCTGTCGTCCCGTATTGGAGATACTGGCCGCCAATATATTTCATGTGGGTACTTCCGGCATGGGCAACCGGATCAAGCTTCTGAACCAGATGATGTTCGGAGCCATTAACGCCATGACCGCCGAAATGATGGCCGTGGCCGACAAGATGGGTATTCCTCCGAAGCTGCTGTATGAAACCATTACCGCCAGTCAGGCAGGTACCGTGAGCAATCTCTTCAGGGAGCTCGGCAAAAGAATTGCCGAAAACGATTATAGCAACCCCACTTTTTCGGTGAATCTTCTGATTAAGGATGTCCGCCTGGGCGTTGAGATGGCACGGGAAAGCGGTGCCCAGGTGCTTCTGGGTCAAACGGTGGAGTTCATCAATGGTTTGGCCAGGTCACAGGGACAGGGAGAGCAGGATACTGCCGTCATGTGGAAAAGCATGCGCAAACTTTGTGAATGATTATAAACTATGGGGGTAAACAGCTCCATTGAGGCTGAGAAATATGTTTTTGGTATGGAAAAATTCATTGAAGATTGACTCATTGGGAAAACAAACTCTTAAAAAAGGAGAATCGCATGAAATTTTCTAAAATTGCCGCTGTGTTGTTCGTGATGGTTTTTATTTTCAGTTTGATCGGTCCGGTTTCAGCTGCCGAAAAGGTCAGGGTCGGCTATCTTCATACCCTGGCTGTTGATGGCCAGTTCTGGATAGCCATGGAAAAAGGCTATTTTAAGGAGCAGGGTTTGGAAATGGAGCCGATCCAGTTTACTTCCGGCGTTCCGATGATGCAGGCTCTCAGCGGAGGCAGCGTGGATGTTGCCATCATGGGTGCGGTCATTTCCAACTTTCCCTCCCGGGGCGTTGGCAAGGCATTTTTGATTAATAACATTGAATATGACACCGCCATGCTTTTCGCCGGCCCGGATACCAAAGCCAAGTCCATCCAGGACGTGAAGGGGGCGAAAATTGCCACGGTCAAAGGCACAACCGCCCATGTGTTTCTCCATACCGCTCTGAAAGCCAACGGCATGGATTCCACAAAGGACGTCAGTATCGTGAGCATGGACATGGCCGGTGCCGTAACCGCCTTTATCTCCGGAGCGGTGCCTTACGTCGCCACATGGGCGCCTTTCAACGTGCAAATTCGCGAAAAAGTGCCCGGGGCAATTCTACTGAGCTCTGCCAAAGAGTTTTATCCGGGTGCAGCCATCATCGGAGGCTGGGTTGCAACCAACGATGTTTATAATAACCGCAAGGATATGCTGAAAAAGATCATTAAGGCTTGGGTGCCTGCCAATGATTATCTGGTTGGAAAACCCGATGAAGCCCTGAAACTCATCCATACCAAAGCTTACTCGAATATACCTTTCAGCGATATTCAGACCTCGTGGGATGCTGAAAAGTGCCAAACATCCCAGGAATGGGCCAAAATGTACACGGATGGCACAGTGGCCAAATGGTTGGGTCAGGTGGAAATGGTTTTTGTTGAAATCGGCTCCATCGGCAATTGGGTAGATCCCAAGGAATTTTTTGATCCTGCCATTTACCTCTCCGTTGTGAAGTAAGGAATTTGGAGAGGCGGTCGTTCCCGCCTCTACCGCCGTGTCCATATTTAGCTTTCAAGATAATAATTTGGGGAAGACAGCAGGGGATGGTACTTTTCTCGTACATCCCCGACCGATAACGAACCAAAAATTTTATCTTAAACCTATAGGGCGTAAATTTTCAGCAAGCACTGGGATGGCCTCTATGACGGATCAACCTCAAATATCAGGCCTCAGGGGATGATGGCGTATGAAGAATATGACAGACAAGCAAGCCATTGAAATACAGTTCAAACGTCAGAGAATAAGGGAACGTATCGAAAAGACCGGGTATTTTTTTGCCTCATTCGGCATTGTTCTCATTGTCTGGGAGTTAAGTCGCGCCGTACACCTGCTGAATCCCAAACTTTTCCCGTCTGTCTGGGCTGTGATGAATGCCTTCTATGTTTTGTTGATGGACGGAAGCTTGCAAACCCATATGTACGCCAGTTTTATGCGCGTGCTCGTGGGGTTTGTCATCGGGTTGGCACTGGCCGTGGTTTTCGGATTTCTTATCGGATGGTTCAGGGTTGTGCGACTGATTATGGACCCAGCCATCAACTTTTTCCGGGCCCTCCCGCCTATCGCTTTGATACCGCTGATGATCATATTTTTTGGCATTGGGGAAACTCCCAAGGTGTTGGTCTTGTGCTACGCCTCTTTCTTCCCGGCCCTGGTCGTTATCTATCAGGCCCTGATTGCATTGGACCCCATTTACGTAAGAGCCGCGAAAGCCCTTGGCGCCACCAACATGGAAATATTCAGGAAGATCATTTTGCCCCAACTGGTCCCCCACATCATAACCGCCTGTCGCGTTTCCCTTGGCGTATGCTGGGCCACTTTGGTGGCGGCGGAACTAATCGCCGCCCAACGGGGGATCGGTGCCATGATGGTGGATGCCCAGAATTTTTTTCAAATGCCTCGCCTGGTCCTGGGTATTCTTCTTATCGGAGCCATATCCTTGGCCATGGACGGGGTTGTGCGCGCCTTCGAACGTCGCGCCACAGCCTGGCAGGATAAATTGACATAGCTTTCTCTCATTAGCGCTGAGAGACGCAAAGAGTTGAAAGAAATCCGATTTGCTCTTTGTTGTTAGTCAAAACGCGTGACGTGACTTAATGAATTATTTTGGAGATCATAATGCACACGGGAATGGTTATTGACCATGTCGGTATGACCTACAGTGGAATCACCGGATCTTTCGAGGCGTTAAAAGACGTAAATCTTACGGTTGAGCCTGGAGAATTCATTTGCTTTCTCGGCCCCTCCGGCTGCGGCAAAACTACCCTTTTGAACATTATCGCCGGTTTTCTGGAGCCTACCTCGGGCTATGTTTCAATCGACGATAGAAAGATCAAAGGTCCGGGACCTGATCGGGGAGTAGTATTCCAGCAATACGCCGTCTTTCCCTGGCTGACTGTTCGCCAGAATGTTGAATTTGGCCTCAAGCTGAATAACAACAGGATGTCGGACAGAGATTTTCGAGAAACCGCAGATCACTTCATCGATTTGGTTGGACTCACCCAATTCCAGGATTCTTATCCCAAAGAGCTTTCAGGCGGCATGAAACAGCGGGTCGCCATTGCCAGATCGTACGTGGTGAACCCGGAAGTTCTTTTGATGGACGAGCCCTTCGGTGCCCTGGATGCCCAAACCCGTCAGTTTATGCAGGAATCTCTTCTCAACATTCTGGAAAAAGAAAAAAAGACCGTGATTTTCATTACACACGGTGTCGACGAGGCCACCTTCCTTTCATCGAGAGTCGTTGTGATGGCGGCCCAACCGGGACGTATTCGCCAAATTATTCCCGTCGATCTACCGTATCCCAGGGACGCGGATACGAAAAACACCCCTGAATTCATAAAACTCCGGGCACAAATTGATAAGGTTGTGCGGGAGGAATTCCGAAAGCAACGCATCGGCCCCTTGAGTACGTGATGAGTCAATTGAAAGCTATTTGAAAATTACAACCTGTCCAACCTGACAAACGAACTTCCTCTTCAAACAGTTTCGCATCGAGGAGTCTTTTAAGTTTCTCGCTGATTCATGTGGCAAACCCTTACGAAGATCCGATCTCAATGATATGTTATCCTTTTATGAACTGAAGTTTCGCACATCAAAATTGGCATATAATTATATGATATAATTAACTATTTTATTGAATAACGGCTCAAAATTTGGTATGGTTGATACTGCTAAGTTATTCAACTTATTCCAAATAAGGAGCCGTCATGAAATACCCTAAATCTTTTTCGCTGTCTTTGCAAAAACATTTTTCAGCCAAACCTCGTGTGCTTGATAATGATTTTCGTATGGCCTTTAAGCATTTGAAGATAGGCTCTCTTTTACATAGCTGTGGCATATTCAAAGAGAAAGGAATCGATACCATGACCCTCTTATTATGGATTGTCCTGGTTCCATTTCTTAAAAACTCAACTTTCGGGATTAGCAGAAAAGACCCAAAAAAGAGATTAACATTATGAAATAAAACAAGAAATATGTTGAAATGCTTATGATGAGGAAGTATGTCCAAAGAATCCAGCAATCGTCTAAAAGACATTCAAGGAGCAGGAAAATTAACGGTTGATGCCATTATCGGTATTACAGACATCGTGGAGTCCATGCATCACACCATCATCAGTCTTGGCGGGATATTGGGCGAACCCGATCAACCCCGTGCCAAAGGGATAACGGGAATAGTTTACAATAACATTCGCACCATTACGGGAATGGTAGGAAAAGGACTGGATGTTTCGTTAAACCATTTGTGTTCCATGATGGAAGAAAGTGAATCATCTCCGGGACGGGAAGCCGTACTTTCCGCATTGAATGGCGTGCTTGGCGATTATTTGATGGCCAGGGGAAATCCGCTGTCAATCTCCATGCGGTTTCGCCGTGAAGGGAGGCCTCTAAGTGATAAGGAACTTGCTGAAATAATCCAGCAATCCAAGGGCCGATTGGCGATCATGGTTCACGGCTCCAGCATGAATGATCTACAATGGAACCGGGAAGGTCACGATCACGGAGCAGCCTTATCTATCGATTTGGGAATCACTTCGATCTACCTTCATTATAATACCGGGCTGCACACGTCTGAAAACGGCAAAACCTTTTCTACTCTTCTGGAAGCCTTTCTGGCTCAATCGTCTCAGCCAATCGAATTGTTCATCGTTGCCCACAGCATGGGAGGACTGGTTTCCCGCAGTGCCTGCCATTACGGGGAACTATTCGGTCATACCTGGCTAAAAAAATTAAAAAAGCTCGTGTTTTTAGGCACTCCGCATCACGGGGCACTATTCGAAAAGGGAGGAAACTGGATTGATAACCTCTTGGAAATTAATCCCTATAGTGCTCCCTTTGCTCGCCTGGGAAAAATTCGGAGTAGGGGGGTGACAGATTTACGTTATGGCAATGTGGTGGACGATGATTGGAAAGGACAAAATCGATTTAAAATGTCGAAAGATTCTCGGACTCCTGTGCCTCTACCGGAAGGGGTGCTGTGTTATGCCATCGCCGGAACCACTGGTAAGGAAGCCAGCAAGGTCGGTGATGGGCTGATTGGAGATGGTCTGGTGACAGTAAATAGTGCTTTGGGACGCCACCAGAATCCTCAGTTGCAGCTTTTGTTTCCGGAAACGCATCAATGGGTGGGACGGGAAATGAATCATTTTGAGATGCTCAATCATCCGGAAGCCTATGAAACCCTCAAAAAATGGTTAGCAACTTAACGAGTCGAGAGGAGCGTTCATTCAGCTCTTTCCAACGAATAAGGATAGATTGTGAGAGCGAAGCGAACCACAAGCTTATCCGTTGGTTGGACGAACCCGATTACTTTATATAAGGAAATATGGTTCCTCGCTGATTCATGTGGCAAACACGAACGAAGAACCGATCTAAACAATATGTTATCCGAAAGTTAAGAATACACAGTCCAATTTTCTTAAAGATACCGATACAATACAAAAGCAGATATTATCGGTTGTGGGATTAATTTTATGCTACTTCCGTTGACATTTCAAATATGATTCCTCGATATTTCGGGTAGGTCATCCATAAAAAAAGCGATGAGCCTGTTTTTATGCAAACAGGAAACAAAGTACTTTCGGTCGTTTTTCATTTTATCTAAGGTTTTCTGTTGTAGCAAAGTAGAAATGTCCCATTCTCTGCGAAGCGGTTGGCACATTTTTAACCAAAATCGAAAGAATTGTGTTATTAAAATAAACAAACATCAACTTGTAGCATAGGAAGGGCTCAGTCTACTCGACTCACTTGTGATAGAAAAGGTTAACAGCTATCGCGCCGATATTGATGGGATGCGCGCCATCGCCGTGTTATCTGTCATTCTCTACCATTTAAACTTCCATTGGCTGAGCGGCGGCTTTGTTGGTGTCGATGTATTCTTTGTGATCTCAGGATTCGTGGTAACTGGCTCGCTTACTGCATCTCGGGCAACGAGCACACTCGCTTTCATTGGCGAGTTCTATGCACGGCGCCTGGCACGTATTATGCCAGTACTCGTGGTTGTGCTTTGCATTACGGCGCTTTTCGCCACCTTTTTCATTCCGCATGCCTGGTTGAGCAGGTTCAGCGAGCGCACGGCCTTGTTCGCTTTTTTTGGCCTCAGCAACTGGGTGATGCAGAATAATAAGGATACCTACTTCGCTCCTCTTGCCGAATTCAACCCATACACTCACACCTGGTCACTCGGCGTCGAGGAACAGTTTTATCTGGTCGCGCCTCTCATTATTTATCTCTGGTTACGAGCCCGCAGAGCATCGCATGCGTCTCGACTGCAACACTGCTTTCTTGTCATGCTCTTTATGCTTTGCGTTGCGTCGTTTGCAGGTTGTTTTTATTCGACCAATACGCATCCCACGGACGCGTTTTACTTCTTCGGCTTTCGCTTCTGGGAACTTGGTCTTGGTGCGCTCCTCTACCTTATCACACTTGAACGAACGCCATCCACTGCCCCAGTCGCCCGCACACTGAACGGTATACTGCCCTGGCTCGGGGCATTGCTGATCGGCCTTGCTTGTGTGCATGCCAAGGCCAATCAATTCCCATGGCCATGGGCGCAACCCGCAGTTCTCGGCAGCCTGTTCGTAATCGGAGGCGTGCAAGCGAAAACTTCTACACCTGTTCGCCGACTGCTCGGTCTATCGCCCATGGTGTGGATCGGCAAGCGATCGTATTCGATTTATCTTTGGCATTGGCCGATCTTTGTACTCCTGCGCTGGACTATTGGGCTTCACACCCTGTCTGTTCAAATTGCCGCCGTAGCTGTAAGTTTTGTAATGGCGATGATGAGCTATCGCTATGTGGAAAATCCACTACGGCACAATGCTGGCATGGAACGTTGGCAGCCGGCGTATCGGATTGCCTTCTTTCTCTTACTTACAGGATTTGGCTGGTGTTCAACACAATACCTATTCGCAAATCACAACATCTACAGCCTCAGTAGGGTATCTCGCCATGCGGATGACTGGTATGTCGGCGCACGGATGCCCTATGTGAATCCGGCTGCACGCCCATGCGAAGTTGATCAGCAAACTTACGACATTGGCGGAGGCTTCGAATCACGCTATATACCGCATAATTGTAGAAATTGCTCGCCTTCCGGTAATATGTACGTTCTGGGTGATTCACATGCCACAGCCTACTTGCCGATGTTCGATCAATTAAGCGCTGATACGGGCCTAACCATCAGCGTCTACACGTTGGCAGGCTGTTCGTACATCCATCTTTTTAGCCCGATGTCCCTCAGTTCTCCAGCTTGCGACAAATTTACGCACACCGTAGTGCAACGTGTGCTCGAATCAGCAAGTGAAGGCGATCTGGTATTCCTTCCAAATCTTCGCATTTGCCGCTATGGCGACCAGTGGGTAAACTCCGGACAAGACGTGTTTCAAACCATGTACAACTCCGAGTCGCTCCAGTTACGCGAAGCCGCAATAGACGAAGCGAAGCAATTGATACGACCATTCGTCGACAAAAAACTACGTGTTATCTTTGAAGCGCCGAAACCAATATTCCAAGCACCACCCTTCCGTTGCTCAGATTGGTTCAATCGGAACAACCCGTTTTGTATTGGTAGCAATCAACAACCACGCTCCAAGTTGGAACAACTACGTGAACCTATCTTGGCAGGTATGAGCAGACTTGCCCAATTTTTACCTGATGTGTCAGTGTGGGACCCGTTTCCCGTGCTATGCCCCGGAAATATTTGTTCCGCCATGAAAGACGATCGCCCGCTCTTCTTTGATGGTGACCATTTGAGCGCCTACGGTAATTTGATCTTATATCCGTCTTTCAAGGCTTATATAGACTCGCTAACAACAACGCAGTAATATGGATATATGACAGATGATCCACTACACCAGTCAATTACGCAGCCCTGTTTTGTGTCATTCGCTACTCAAATGGATGCTTTTCGGGAGTCAAGGCTAAGAGATCGGCTCGCAAATGTCATTGACAGCTTCCAGGACAGGTGCTATCCAAAATCTGAAGAAGCGACCTTCTATCCTCTTTCGAAGGTAGACAGCCCTAAACAATAAGGAGGAAATATGAACAGGAAAAAAGAACTTTGGCATCAGGTGGTTATTGTTGGCCTGCTAACCGCTTCGGTTTTGTTGTATTCGTTCAGCGCCGTGCTGGCAGCACCGCCTCATCCGCCTCCCAAACCGCCCCTGCCCGGCGGGCATCCACCCGGACCGCCACCCGCAATCGGGCCTCCGGCTCCCTGGCGGGCTGTCCCGCCACCAGGAAAGGTTTGGTTCCACTTTCAAGGCGCCTGGGTGGCTGTGCCTCCTCCCCCGGGGGCCGGCCCGTATCTCTGGAACGGAAGGGTCTGGGTGATTGATCCCACGCCTCCGCCGCAAGGCGCCAAATGGGTCCCAGGGCATTCGAGTCCCCGCGGCTGGATCGCAGGGCACTGGGCAAGGTATCCTGCTCCACGGCCTAATGCACATTGGGTCCCGGGACATTGGAGCCCGAGGGGCCAGTGGATACCCGGGTACTGGAAATAAATTTGTTTATAATCTTGATGGCTTCGTAAAAAGTCCATATGCTTCGTTGCGCGTCATCCTTCGTCATTGCGGCGTACCCATAAGTAGGACAGGCGGAACGCAGGTGCTCAGGATTTGCGCGCCTCGCATCTGGAGCTTTTTACTTTGCCATCCCTATTATGACTTTTTACGCGTTCATTAATCTTGATTATAATTGGGAGATAGACACTGCTAATAATGGCAAATGCACTGGGCACTGTGAGTCCAGACAAAGGAGAAAAAACATAAAGATAACATTAACCTCATTGTTGGTGTTGTTGTTCGCATTCGGGACAGGCGCAGTCGCCCATGCCCAAGACAGCGAATGGGAGACGCTTAACAACGAGGTCTTGACTCTGGGCCAGCAAGGTCACTATGACCGTGCCGTCGTGGTTGCAATAAAGGCATTGCAGCTCGCCGAGCAAGCGGAAGGACTAGATCATCCAATAGTTGCCCGGAGTCTAAACAACCTCGCGTTGCAGTACTGCAATCAAGGACAGTACGCGAAGGCTGAACCTCTTTACAAGCGCTCGCTGACGATCATGGAAAAAGCCCGCGGCGCGGATCATCCTGATGTGGCCGTGATACTAAACAACCTCGCGGCGCTGTACGACGACAAAGGACAGTCCGCGAAAGCCGAGCCTCTCTACAAGCGCTCGCTGACGATCATGGAAAAAGCCCGCGGCGCGGATCATCCTGATGTGGCCGTGATACTAAACAACCTCGCGGCACTGTACCGCACCCAGGGACAATTCTCGCAAGCCGAGCCTCTTTACAAGCGCTCACTTGCAATTTCTGCGAAGACCCTCGGCCCGGATCATTCCGATGTTGCCATGATACTTGAGAATATGGCTATTCTCTACCGGAAAACGGGTAGGGATAAGACAGCTGAGGCGCTTGAAAAGCGAGCCGCATCCATCTGGAATACGCCGACGAATACCACTCAGGCAAAGGGACTGATTTTATTAAACCAAGATCTCATTCCAGGAGAAGATTCGATATCAGCGCCTGCACCGACCACCACAACCCCAACAACTGTCCAAGCCCCCGCATCATCTGTCACGACCGGCAATACAGTTGGTGCACCAGCAGTAATGGTGGGTGACAGCTACACTTTTGAAGTCGAAAACACCTCTGACAGCAAGCGCAGCTATGTCTTAATCCGTGAAATCACCGCCATCGAAGGAAACCGTATGACTGTTGAGACGACTAACGCCAAAAGCAGCAGGAAGCGCACGACTTACTTCGACCGTGCCTGGGGTTATCTGGGATCGGAATCCGGCGTCAATGATGGCGTTTCGTTTTCACCAGCCCTCAAGTATTTCGATTTCCCCCTCAGTGTCGGCAAGAAGTGGACCTCGCAATCAACAGAAACCGACAAGAATACGGGACATCAACGCTATCACACGATCAGAGGTACGGTGGAGAAATGGGAAAAAGTCCGGGTGCCGGCTGGAGAGTTTGAAGCGCTGAAGATTGTTCTTAAAACCGAAGTCAAAAATGATAACAAGATTTCTTCTGGTACCGATGTCTCCTGGTACGTCCCGGCGCTGCGACGCTCGGTTAAATCAGAGCTGTCCGGACTGAATACATCGTCCGGACGCATGGAGAAAAAGATAATCCGACTGCTTTCCAATCACATACAATAGCATGAGCCCTCGCAAATCGTTTCCATCAACTACCTCAATCAGCGACTGACAATGAGAAATGCCTCCGGAAAAGGCAGGTACTGCGGCGGAACACCTGGCACATTGCGAAAATTCAGGCTCCGGTAGCTTAGAAATTCGCTTTTAACATTGTGTGCGAAGGCTTTGTCGAAGAGGATATCCACAGCAGTCATAGCCATTGCCTTTGCGGCCAGTATCGCCGCCGCATTTCCGGCTTCGGAACCGGCTGCTTCGGCAAATTCGGAAGTATGGGCAACAAGATTGCTTTCACCGATGCTGCAATACCCGTGGATGGCCGGGACCACCCAGCTGACGTCTGAAAAATCGGTTGAAATGCCCGGATACGTCTGCCGTTCCAGATTACGCTGGGATTCTATCGGACTTTCCACCGGCTCGCCAAGGGATTGAATATTTTTATACAGGCTGGATGCAAGGTGAAGATTGGGGATCATGTGCCTGTATTCATCCAGAACGTGAATCTGTCCTCTTGCGCCGGTCATCTCGGACACGGCTTTCACACAGGTTTGCACCTGCTCAAACCGGGACTCCAGATATTCAACATCGAACGCTTTCAGTGTCATATGGGCTTTTGCGCTTTTGGGAACCGTAATCGGACTCGGGCCGCCACCGTCTGTAATTGTATATGCCAGCATCGCGGATGGCGACCAGCTCCGTTTCAGCGAATTGACGCTGCTCAGAAAGAGCAGGAGGCTTTCCAGTGCATTGATTCCTTTTTCCGGCTGAGTATAATGGGCCGGTTTTCCATCAAACCGGACTGTAAAGTCTTTTAATGGAAAGGCATACCGCCAGACCGCGTTTTTTCCGCTGGTGGGATGCATCATGAACGCGGCGTCCAGAAAATCGAAAGTGCCGGCGCGGCTCATGACAACCTTGCCGCCTTTGGAAGCATCGCCGATCGCCTCCTCATCCGGGGTCCCGATCAAAAAGATGGTTCCTCCCAGTTCAGAAATGATGGGTTGCAGGGCCATGGCAGCCCCGAACGAAGCCGCCGCGATGATATTGTGGCCGCAGGCATGTCCCAAATCTGGCAGGGCATCATACTCGCATAAAAAGGCGATTCGGGGGCCATCTGCCGAAGACGGGTATTGGGCAACAAAACCGGTCTCCAATCCAGCAACCGGCGTTTCAACCTGAAACCCCCGGGACCTGGCTTCGGAGACAAGAATCTTGCATGCCCGATGTTCCTGCAGTCCAATTTCCGGATAGTCATGGATGGCAAGGCTGATCCGTATCACATCCTGTTGTATACGGTCGACTTCTTCCTGAACCGTTTTCTTATAAATGCTGGGTTGGGGAAGCATATCCTTTTTTCTGCTCCAAAATAAACGGACGGCCTCAAATTCGGGTTGAAGCCGCCCAAGACAAACGGTTATTTGTATTTCAACAGATCAAATGAAAAATACTTGCTGGCAATTTTTTTATGCGTTCCATCGGTAATGATCTGATGGAGGGCGGCATTGAGTCTTTCCTTCAGTTTCTGCTCTCCCTTCCGAACAGCGATACCTGCGCCGGTCCCGATATATTTAACTTCGGTGACAGGGTCCCCCACAAAAACAAACCCCTTACCCTCGGGCCCATCGAGCCACTTGCCCATCAGATAGGCCTGGCCCAGTACCGCATCCAGACGACCGCTTGCCAGGTCCATGTTATGGCTTTCAATATTGTCATAATACACAATTTCCACAATACTTGCATATACCCCTTCAAGGTAATTGGCATAGGTGGTTGCCCTCTGAACGCCTACTCTTTTTCCTTTCAGTCCTTCCGGAGAGATTTTCAGGCCAGAGCTGTTCTTGGTCACGAAACGGGCCGGCACCTGATAATAGGGATCGGTAAAATCCACCTGTTTTTTCCGTTCTTCGGTGATGGACATGCTGGAAATGATACAATCGTATTTCTTTGCCAACAGCCCCGGAATGATGCCATTCCAATCCTGGACTACAAAAACCGGCTCCACCTTCATGACCTTGCAGATCGCTTTTGCGATGTCAATATCAAAACCTTCCAGTTGACCTTTTGGATTGGTGAGATTGAACGGTGGATACTCACCCTCATTGGCAATTCGAAGCTGTTCAACAGCAACTGCATTTCCATATGCCCCAAATACACACGCCATCAAAACAAACGCCATCCATTTCTTCATAACGGACTCTCCTATTCTGTCTGGGTTATTCTGGAAAATCATTACTTCTATGTATTGCCATTGTCAGAAAGGTATTGCAAGCGAAACATCCAAAAGATTCATGGCCATAAAACTTATTTAAAAATAATGATTATTACATAATAACACCTTGACAAAATCATCAATTTTGGTTAGAATCTCTAAATAACTGTGAAAAATGCAATCGGTTCAATACAATTTGTTAAGGAGGACGATATGATGAAACTGAATGATATCCGTAAGGATTTAAAACTGATGAATGCCATAGACTGGCAGATGACGCCTGAAGAGGCTGTTGTTCTTTACCTTGAATGGGGAAATAACTGGGCCCATGGGATCAATCTTGTCCGTTCAAAAAGCGATGTCAGTCATTATTTTGTAGTCAACAATTGGGGAAAAACCCCCATTGTCTATCTGATCCGCAGAAATTCGGAAGAAGCGGTCGAACTGGCGGAATTCGAACTTCCCGACAAGATCAAAGCAATTTTTCAACAATCAGTGGCATTCAACAAAGGCGTTTATGCCGTTGAAGGTGCGGTGAAAGAGTGGCTTCAAAAGGAATTAATGCATTGATCCGGAAAAACACGGGAGTCCAAAAATGAATACATGCATGTCCAGGCTCGATCACATGGTTGATGTGCTGAAAGAAAACGGATTCAGGCTCACCCCCCAGCGGATCGCCATTGTCGAGATACTGGCAAACAGCTGTGAGCATCCCGGCGTGGAACAGATCCATCGCGAAGTCACAAAGCGATTTTCCACAACGAGCCTGGCCACTGTTTACAAGACAGTCTCATTGCTGAAAGAGCTGGGAGAGATCATGGAGATAGGCTTCGGGGATGAAAATAACCGCTATGATGGAAAAAATCCTCACCCCCATCCTCACATCATGTGCGTGAAATGCAAATCCATTACAGATCCGGATCTTTCCGCACTCGATGCCTTGTCGTGGGAGCTTTCCGAAGAAACGGGCTATAAAATTCTCTCCCATCGCCTTGATTTTTTTGGAATATGCCCAAAATGTCAGAATAATTCGGAACAATAATTGATAACAACAAACACAAAAAGGAGATGTTATGAGTCAGACAGAGAAAAACTTGATGGAAGCTTTTGCCGGCGAATCCCAAGCCAACAGAAAATACCTCGCGTTTGCCAAACAGGCTGATAAAGAAGGCTATCAGCGTGCAGCCAGACTTTTCAGAGCAGCGGCTGAGGCAGAAACCGTTCATGCCCACGCCCACCTTAAAACCGTTGGAGGCGTCAGGAGCACATCAGAAAATCTAAAAGAAGCCCTGGCCGGTGAAACCCATGAATTTAAATCCATGTATCCCGAAATGATCAAAACCGCGGAAGCAGAAGGCGACAAGAATGCGGTCCGAACGTTTACCTACGCCAATGAAGTGGAAAAGATTCATGCCGCCCTCTACCAGAAGGCGCTTGACAACCTGAGCGATCAGGCGATGACGGATTATTATGTCTGTTCAGTTTGTGGTTATACCTGTGAAAACGAGCCCCCCGATACCTGCCCAGTCTGCAAGGCGAAGGCCAAGGCATTCGCCAAGGTGGATTAATAAGATTAGGAGACAAAAATGAAATGCCCACTTTGCCGGTCACAGCATTTTTATGTAAAAGACCCGGAAGATGCGTATGAAATGTATCCATTCAATTGCAGTGAGGGGTCGATTTGCTTTGATTCGGATGTTGATCCGTCCAGAACCCCGACAATTGACGCAGAAACAGAAACCTTTTGCAATCAATGCGCATGGCATGGAAAATTTCAAGCGTTGAAACAGGTCTGAGCAAACCATTGAATACAGAAGCACATGCGATTATTGGGGGGCTAATCTGAAGACTTGGGGGAGATGCATATTACACAGATCTCCCCCTTTATTTGTTTATCCGCCAAGGCTATTTTGCCAGCTTGATCGTTAACGCGGCAGCCACTCCCCACACCCAATTAAAAAACAACACGACTGCCGGAGTATAGAGGCCAAGCTTCAACCCTGCTATGCCTTTATGGGCCAGAAAGGGAAAAACAACAAAGAGTTGAACCGCCGTTGGAACCAGACTTAAAACACTTCCTTTTGCAAACAGTCGGGAGTTGAGAAGCGGGAGCAGGAAGAGCAAGCCCCACAACCCTCCCCAAACAATCCTCGGATACAGCCAGTCAGGACTGAATGCAGGCGACATGGCTACCCCGATCGACCGGGTGATCCCCTGATGACCAAAGAGCCAGACGGTTAAACTGTTTGCCAGGGCACCCACACATCCAGCTGCAAAAAACACCAATAGCTTTTTCATCGAACATTCCTTTCAAACAACCCGGGTTCCAAGATACTCTTATTATAGATCATTTGCAATATCCAATCTGTCTCGAAACTTAATTTAGATTCGTCAACAATGTTTTCGGCCTTCAGGATTATGTGGTAGATCGGAGGCTCCGCTATCTTTGAATCGGAGGCGGCTTATCAATTTTCCTTTTCTTCAAAAATTCACGCCGGGCATGACCGCATGTTTCTATTGACAGCTATGCCTGCTGTGATAGGAAAGAAGTCGATATTGTCAATGAACGTCCATATCGCGGAAGCGCTGTGAAGATTTGCTAACAGCATTCGCGCTCCGAGACATCTAAACCCTTTTGTGACTTAATAAGGAGTCGACATGACCGTATCAGCGTCCGGCAGCACAAATGACACGAATCAGTTGGTTGTATTATGGACATCCCAGGATCGGGAAGTAGCCATGAACATGGTCTTCATGTACACCAAGAATTCCAAGCTCAAAGGCTGGTGGGAAAATGTCCGGCTGGTCATCTGGGGCCCATCGGCAAGGCTGATGACGGTTGACCCGGAGTTGCAGTCCGAACTCCAGGAATTGAAGGCAGCAGGCGTTGAGCTTCTGGCTTGCAAGGCCTGTGCGGACCGGTATGGCGTCTCTGAAAAACTCACCGGCATGGGGATCGATGTCATTTACATGGGCCTGCCCCTAACCCAATATCTAAAAGGTGACTGCACGGTTATCACCATCTGATGGCTGCGTACAAAGACTATCTGCGTTGCACTTCATCCTTCAGGCCTTGCCGATTTTTATAAATCAAGACACGCGGTAAATGAAATATCTCCCGGGCTTCACCCCTGGAGGCGTATCAAGGGTTATGAGCCCGGAAACCTTCAGGCTGACATTGGAAACAATGATCCCTTCAGGCGCCATAAGCGGTATCAACAGCTCGCCCAGTTGTGTAGCAAGCGCTTCACAGGCCTTTACGTTGCTGGTTCCGAGATCGTTGTGAGCCAGAGCAGCCATTGCAGGCAGTCGGGCAGCCGCAGAGATCAGGGTGTGTTCGATGTCCCCGAGAAACAGATATTGCTCCGGTGGAACAGACATTGCGTGCGCCCTGAGTTCTCGTTCAAAAACATAGATCTCTCTATCCGGCAGGCGTTCCCGCAGATGGTCATATGTGCGTCCATTGCCAAGACCAAGTTCCAGAACAGGGCCGGAGACATCGGCAACAGCTTCGGCGGCCCAGTTCAGACATTCCCGCTGGGCAAGCATCCGCCTTATAAAACTTTCAAGTCTGCTCATAAGCATATTTCCATATCGATCAAGCTTTCCATGCCGCAACAAACAGTGCAATCCGCCCCTTGTTTTGTTATCTCATATCAAATAACATTTTAATAAAATAATATAAACCTGATTTCTTGCCATGCATGAAAAGAATCAGGAGATGACCGTATGGCTGACTTTGGTCGTCAATCATAAACAGTCATAGAACAGAAAGTCCGATATTTCCTTTCACGCACTGAATAAGGGGGATTTTTTCATGAAGGAAAAAACAAAAGAAAATATTTACACTGCTTTCGTCGGCGAGGCAAAGGCATATTTCAGGCTTCTGGCCTATGCTGAAAAGGCCGACGCCGAAGAAGTTCCGCAAATTGCGGTGTTGTTCCGTGCCATTGCCGAGGCAGAGAGGGTTCATGCGGCTCGCAAGCTATCTCTGATAAAAGACATGGTGGTGAAAGATACGGATACCAATCTGAAGAACGCATTCAAACGCGAAAAATCCATCAGCGAAAATGAATACCCGGCGTTTATCAGAGACGCGGAACAGGATGGCGAGCAGGCTGCAGCGCTTGTTTTCAGTCACGCCAGAGACGCCGAAGCCATTCACTCAAAATTATACGAGCGGGCCATTTATCATGTGATTAAGGACGAAATGAAAGCCTATCATGTCTGTCAGGTCTGTGGATACGTCACGGATAAAGAGGCTCCGGACAAATGCCCGATTTGCGGAGCTACAAAAGACAAGTTCAAAACCATTGACCCTTCTCCGAGTTCTTGAAAACAACCGGTTGCATTACGACCCATATTGTGAAATATTCAGCCTAATTTACACAGCCTTCATGCGCAAGTGCGGGAGGAAACATGGGAAAGCGAAAAAAACAGCATCGAACCAAAAAACCGCTAACAAAGCCCCTCAGCCAGAAACCAAAGCTTCCGTCTCCCAATCAGGAAATCAATGCCATCCTCCAGCTCTCGCATTATCGGCAAGCGCGGTTGCTGACCCTGGGAAGGCTGATTTTCTTTTCAACGGAAACCGGAGATGCATGGATACTGGACCCCGACGGAGGGCGTGCCAGATGCCTGAGCCTTGATGGTGAAAAACAGACGGTTTCGATCCATGAAACACCTGCGGGTTTCAGCCTTGATTGGGATTCTGAATTTCGAATAAAAGGCAGACTGTTTACCGCGCTTGAATATTCCGGCCCGGTACGCACCATCCTGGGATATCCGACACGTCAAATCGAAGAAGCCATCCTTCAGCGAGACGTGTGAGGAGCCGGCTCCGTTTTTCACTTTTTTCTGCGAACCCTTATGCTTCAAGAACTTTCCATTAAAAACTTTGCCATCATCGATGACCTCCGGATATCTTTTTCCGAAGGATTGACCATCTTGAGCGGGGAGACGGGGGCCGGCAAATCCATCATTCTTCAGGCCGTCAATTTGCTGCTGGGAAGCCGCGCAGGCGCCGCCATGATCCGATCGGGTTCGGACGCCGCAGAGCTGGAAGCCTTGTTTTTCATTTCACCCGACAGCCGCACGGCCGCTGTCATGACGTCCCTCGGGTATGACCCTGCAGAAGGGCTTGTGATCCGGCGGATCATTTCCGCAACCGACCGTCACCGCATTTACATCAATGCCAGGCTGGCAACCATTCAGGTTCTGGCAGCCATTACCGAAAACCTGGCATCCATTTCCGGGCAGCACGCCCATCAGGGGCTGTTAAAAGAAGATCAGCATTTGCAGATACTGGATCAGTTCGGGGGACTGCCAAGAGATCTTTTGGCCCTTCGAAATGAAGTTCACGCCGGTTATCACGCAGTTCTGCCCTTAATTCAGAGGCTTCGCCGCCTTCAGGCTGACGCCCTTCGCCAGGCAGAACAACTTGATTTTCTTTCCTTTCAAAAAATGGAAATCTCTGAAGCACGCATTCAGCCCGGGGAGGATTCTGAACTTGAAAAGGACAGAAACCGGCTGAAGCACGCCGGAATGCTCTACCAGGCGGTTCATGGGAGCATCGAGAACCTGTATGTGGGAAACGGAGCCGTCTCCGAGCAGCTTTCAAGCATACGAAAAACAATGGACAAGGCCGCCCAGATTGATCCGGACCTTGCCTCTTTTTCAACGAAGCTGGAAGACGCAGGTTACCGGATCGAGGATATTGTCGAAGGACTGCGAGCCTATCTTCACACCATTGAAACAGACGAGGGCCGGCTTGAAGCTGTCGAGGCCAGAATTGATTTTCTTCACAAACTCAAACGAAAATACGGGGACTCCCTGGATGCGGTGCTGGCCAGGCTGACCGAAATCGAAAAGGAAATCTTCGACATCGAAAACATTTCCGGCGCAATAGAGGAGACCCAAAGCGGCCTGGCCCGGCACCATGCCCGATTATGCCAGACAGCAACGGCCCTGTCGCAGCAACGCGCTCTGGCAGCGGCCGAACTGGCCAAGCGCGTTGAGACAGAGCTTGGGGCGCTAAAAATGCCCCATACCCGGTTTCAGATCGCCCTCCACAGTACACCTGCAAACGAAGGCGCTGAGCTGTTTCTGACCTGTCAAGGAAAGGTTCTTTCCGAATACGGATTGGATCGGGCTGTTTTTTTGATAGCCCCGAACCCGGGCGAAGCATTAAAGCCCCTTTCCCAGATCGCATCCGGCGGAGAACTCTCCCGATTGGTTCTGGCCTTAAAAGCCATTTTGTCAAACACGGATGCCGTGGAAACCGTTATTTTTGATGAAGTGGATTCAGGCATCGGCGGGGGGGTGGCGGAGGTTGTCGGAAAAAAACTCCTGGATCTTTCCGGACATCATCAGGTCATCTGCATCACCCATCTGCCGCAGATCGCCAGATTCGGGAACCATCATTTCAGAATCACCAAGGAGGTTCAAGAAGGCCGAACCACCACAATCATTCAGGCACTGAATTCCGAGGGCAGGGTTCATGAACTGGCGCGAATGCTGGGCGGCGAAACCTTGACCCCTGCTGCCTGGAAACATGCCCGCGAACTGCTTGAATCATCATGAGACTTTTATACAGTATTCCGCCGTTTTTGTCCTTATGCAGTTTTGTTTTTCTGGCGTTCCTGTCAGTTTCAAGAGGCCGGAAAAACCGCATCAGCCGACTATTTACCGTGATCTGCGTCCTTGGCACCTTTCTCTACATTGACATCCTCATTATTTTCAACTGCAATTCCCCTGATACAGCCCTTTTTGTCAGCCGACTGGACCACTTTTTCATCATATATTTCATCCCCCTTTATATCCATTTTTTTCATGCGTACCTGAAAATTACCGGCCGCCTCTGGCTGGTCCGCTCGGCCTATGTCTTTGCCTTCATCCTGATGTGTTTTACCCCAACACCATGGTTCATTGCCGGTATGCAGCGTCATGCATTCGGCTATTTCGGAAGAGGCGGACCCCTGTACATTCTGGTGGGAATCGGCTCTGCCTGTGCAACAGCCTATGTATTGACGCTGATTCACCGTGCCATTTTGCGGGAGACCCAAAGCATTCTGAAAAACCGGCTGAAGTATATTTTTTGCGGATTCGGCATTCTTGGCCTTCTGATCGGCATGAACACGCTTCCGCTGCTCGGTTATGCGGTATATCCGCTTGGAAATTTCAGCTTTATTCCCTTGTCCATTTTTGCAGTGGGGCTTTTTCGCTACGATTTGCTGGATATGGGCATACTGATTCGAAAAAGCGTGGTTTATTCCCTGCTGACCATCACGCTTACCCTGCTGTACGCCCTGATCGTGACGGGAATCAACATGACCGTTACGGACAGAGCTTCGGACTCGGCATATTTTCCATTGTTTTTCTTTATTGTGGTATCGGTTGTTTTTGGACCGGTAAAAACACAAATTCAGATCCTGGTTGACCGGTATTTCTTCAAGGGCGGGTATGAATACAGACAAACCATCAAGAAATTAAGTCAAACCATTTCCGCTGTACTGGATCTAAGGCAGATCGCAACCCTGCTGATTGAAACGATTTCCGGTTCCATGCAGGTCAGTCACTGCTGCATGTATGTATCGGATGACGCAACGCCGCCGGCATATGTACGGTGCCGAAGCAATGGCGATTCTTCTTTGCCGCCGGATGTCATTTCCGGGGATTCGCCCCTGGTGGTCTGGATGAAACGCCGCCTCAAGCCCCTTAAGAAAGACTTGCTGATGCAGCAATCCGGGGATGCACTTTCCCGCCAGGTATTTGCAGACCTGGAAAACATCCGGGCCGCAGTGGTCTTTCCCATGGTATTTGAAACCACCCTGAACGGGTTTCTGGCGATCGGGGATAAAAAATCCGGAGACCTCTTTCAGGCAGAAGACATGGACCTGCTGGAAACCCTGGCAAACCAGAGTTCGTTATCCATCGAAAACGCCAGGTCTTACCGGAAAATTGAAGACCTGAACAAAAACCTCGAAGAAAAAGTTGCGGAGCGGACCTTTGAACTTCAAACCGCGCTGAGCGAAAAAGAAAAAGCAATGGATTTGTTGATTCGTTCCGAGAGCCTGGCAGCAATCGGCACCCTTGTCGCCGGCACGGCCCACGAACTGAACAACCCCCTTGCCAGCGCCATGAGCCTGATTCAGTCGACCATTGAAGATTTTTCCGCACCAAATGTCGAAACACCGTTGAATTCAGTAATTCTGGATGATCTGGTTTTTGCCGGAAAGGAACTGGCCAGGGCAAAAGCCATTGTCAGCAGCCTGCTGGGCCTGTCCCGGCAGACGCAAACGTATGCTGAAGCCGTTGATCTGAACACCGTTGTAAAGGATGCGCTGCAGGTGCTTAGAAATCTTTACAAAAACCAGAAGATTGAAATCAGCGAGCAGTATGCCGAGGACCTGCCCCTTGTCTACGGGAATTTTGCCGGCCTTGGACAGGTGGCAATGAATATTATTCAAAATGCCATTCAGGCAGCAACGTCATGTTCCGGGGCCATTTTTCTGAAAACCGATGTTGACAGAAACCATCATCAGGTTATCTTTGAGTGTGAAGATACCGGACCGGGCGTTTCCGACGCCATCCGTCAGGATATTTTCAAACCATTTTTTACCACAAAAACGGTTGGCAAGGGAACCGGGCTGGGGCTTTACATTTGTCACGGCGTCGTCGAAAGACATGGCGGCACCCTCACCCTTGAAAAATCTCATGGGAAAGGCGCACGGTTTGTGGTAAAATTACCGATTGGGCAAAAGGCTGAAGACAGATGACTTATTTGGAGATTCAATATGCCGATTTATGAATTTAAATGTTTGAAATGCAATGAATGTTTCGAGATTCTCTTTACCAGTGCACAGGATACCGCCGAGCTGAAGTGCACCAAATGCGACTGCCAGGAAATTGAGCGCGTTCTCAGCAGTACAAATTTCTCCGTAAGCAGCGGCGGCGGAAGCACGGGCGCATCCGCCCAGACCCGCAGCTGTTCCAGCGGGTCCTGCTCAACTTTTGACATTCCCGGTCCCCGGTAATCTGAAATGTCTCACATTGACAGCTTTTCGTTCGATTCTTATTATTTCTCAATTAATTTTTCGGGAAAGATTGAAATGTTACAGCTTCACCGCCAGGAAAAGGAACAATTTAAAAAACTCTTTAAACAGGAAGCCGTGGATCATTTTGATGACCGGTTGAAAGTGCTTGAGTTTTTTTTAAATTCCGAACACCATGTGACGGCTGGAGAACTGGCTTCCCTGATCGAACAAAACGGGCACACCTTGTCCCCGGACTTTGTTCTGGAGACGCTCAAACTGATGTGCAGGTTCGGTTTTGCGCAAAAAAACCGGTTTGAAGATGGACACACCCGATATGAACACATGCATCTTGGTCAGCACCACGATCACATGATCTGTACCCGGTGCAATGCCATCGTCGAATTTCAGAATGAAGAGCTGGAAGTTCTCCAGTTGAAAATCGCATCCGAATTCGGCTTTCATACCCTTCAGCACAAAATGGAACTCTATGGAATCTGCGCCGCGTGCATGAAGGATCACGCCCGATTGATGTCCCTGACGCTGGCCAAACAGGGAGAGCGGGTAAAGGTGAAAGAATTTACCGGCGGCTCGGAATCGCGAATGCGCCTGATGTCTATGGGGCTTAGGATCGGCGACGAGGTGCAGGTGATCACCAATCTTGGCAAAGGACAGATGGCCATTGCGGTTGATTTTAAACGATTTGTTATCGGGCGCGGACTGGCTCAAAAAATCATGGTGATTCCGATTCAAGAGGAGAAAGCCTGCTGACAGGCATTTATGCTGCTGAGTGAAATCAAGGAAGGACAGAGCGCCAGGATTCTTCGCGTGGGCGGAAGCGGCGCCCTTCGAAGGCGCATCTTTGAAATGGGTATCGTCAAAGGCACGCGGGTGTATGTGGATAAATACGCCCCGCTTAAAGATCCCCTTGAAATCATCGTCATGGGGTACCACCTGTCGCTCCGGGTTGAAGAAGCGTCCCAGGTCACCGTTGAAATCATCCAGGCAGACGACAGCCGGCAGACAGCAGATAACCGCCATCTGACATCCGTGGCTTAGGAACGCCAGCATGAACTCCCGAACACTGACCATCGCCCTTGCCGGCAATCCCAATTCCGGAAAAACGACGATTTTCAATAACCTGACCGGTGCCCACCAGAAAGTGGGAAACTGGTCCGGCGTCACGGTTGAGAAAAAAGAAGGCGTCATCAACCGCCACGGGTATGAACTTAAAATCATTGATCTTCCCGGAACCTACAGTCTGACGCCGTTTTCCATCGAAGAAATTGTCGCCAGAAATTTTATTCTGGAAGAACATCCGGATGTGGTCATTGACATTATCGATGCCTCCAACCTGGAGCGCAGTCTTTATCTGGCAACCCAGCTCAGGGAAATTGACTGCAAAGTCCTGTTTGCCCTGAACATGGCCGACATGGCCCAGTCCAGGGGCGTCAAAATCCACACCGAAAAGCTTTCCGATCTGCTGGATGTCCCGATCGTCTTTACGGTCGGCAACAAAAATGAGGGCATGGATGCGCTGTTGAAAAAAGCCATCGAACTGGCTGAAAAAACGCATCACATTCCCGAGGGTCGAAAGGTCAGGTACAGCCAGGACATTGAATATGCCATCTCCAGGCTCCAGGACTTTCTGCAAAAAGGCATGTCCGGCGCGCTTCCCTACAACGACCGGTGGACAGCCATCAAACTCATCGAAGACGACAAGATCGTTCGGGATCTGGTACTGACCTTGGCGGGAAATTCCAGCAAGACGGTTCAGAATGAAATACGCCTTGCCCGGCAGTATATCATGGACCGGTTTGACGATGATCCGGAGATTATCATGACCGATGAGCGCTATGGGTTCATCGCAGGCATTGTCAAGGAAACCGTTACCACATCCGCCAGGCAGCGGGTGGATATTTCCCGGAACATCGACCGGGTGCTGACAAACCGGTTCATCGGGTTTCCGATCTTTGTTTTTTTTATATGGGCCATGTTTCAGCTGACGTTTACTGTCGGCGAAATTCCCAAAACATGGATTCAAGGCGGCGTAAACTGGCTGTCCGCTGCCCTGAATCTTTATCTTTCGGATTCCCTTCTAAAAGACCTTCTTTTGAACGGCGTTGTGGCCGGCGTCGGGAGCGTGGTGGTCTTTCTTCCCAATATTCTCATCCTGTTTTTCTGCATCTCCCTGTTTGAAGACACCGGCTATATGGCCAGGACTGCTTTTCTGATGGATAAAATCATGCACATGATCGGGCTGCATGGAAAATCCTTTATTCCGATGCTCATGGGTTTTGGATGCAACGTCCCGGCCATCATGGCAGCCCGGACACTGGAAAGCGAAAAAGACCGCATTCTGACGGTCCTGATCACCCCCTTCATGTCCTGCTCGGCCAGACTGCCCATCTATATTGTGCTGGCAGGAACTTTTTTTGCCGGCAGGGCCGGAACCGTCATCTTTTCCCTTTACCTGGTTGGAATCGTTCTGTCCATCATAACGGGCCGAATGCTGCGCTCAACGCTCTTAAAAGGCATGGACGCCCCTTTTGTGATGGAACTGCCGCCTTACCGGGTACCCATGGCAAAAAGCGTGATGATTCACATGTGGGAGCGCAGCAAGATGTTTCTGAAAAAAATGGGAAACATCATTTTAATCGGCTCCGTCATCGTCTGGGCCTTGTCGGCATTTCCCCGCAGCGTCACTTATTCGAAAGATTTTGCCGGCCTGATTCATCAACTTCAGCAAGGCGCAGCCGGAAGCAGGCAGGCAGGCGCCGATCTTTCCGCCCGAAACGCTGTAAAAGAAACCGAAGCCTCGATCGAGGCCATCCAGCGGATCATGCAGGCAGAAAAAATCGAGAAATCCTATATGGGCCGCATGGGAAAAATGATTGAGCCGGTTTTTTCACCCATTGGCATAGACTGGCGGGGGAGCGTGGCCCTTCTTTCCGGTTTTGTCGCCAAGGAAATCGTTGTCAGCACGATGGGCATTCTCTATGCCACCGAAGGTAACAAGGACTCCGAGGCCCTTCGAACGGCGCTGTTGTCCTCTGGCATGACCCGGCTGTCAGCAATTTCCATGCTGGTATTTGTCTTGCTCTATTTACCCTGTCTTGCTACGATGGCCGCTATTCGCAGAGAGCTTCGATCTTGGAAGTGGATGCTGTTCAGTATTGGATACAGCACATCTCTTGCCTGGGTCATGGCCTTTCTGGTCTTTCAGGGGGGAAAACTGATGAATCTTGGCGTGTGAGGGTTGTTATGAAAATCAAATTCCTGTGGTTTTTCGGCATATTCGTTTTTCTGTTTCTGCTTCCGTGCGGGGCTGCGTTGGCCGGACAGCGCATTTCGGTTTCCGCGGCCGAGGCCAATATTCGATCCGGCGCAGGAAATAATTTTGACGTGCTCTGGAAATCCGAGAAATACTATCCTTTCAGCGTTATCAAAAAAGTCGGGGACTGGTATCATGTAAAGGATTTCCAAGGGGATGAAGGATGGGTGCATCAATCCCTGGTCGGCAATACGCCTTCGGTCATCACGGCAAAGGATAAAAACATACTTCGCTCCGAACCCAAGCCGGACGCCAAAGTCCTGTTTACCGTCGGTCCGGGCATTCCCTTTAAAGAGCTGAAACGCCATGGCAAATGGATTCTGCTCGAACATGCGGACGGCGACAAGGGATGGATTTATGACGCCACGGTATGGTGATTCCAGTTCGCACTCACTACGATAAGGAAAATATATGAAAAATATAATTGTCGGCATCGGTTCGGCCCTGGTTGATATCCTCGCCCATGAGACAGATGACTTTCTGCACAAATCCGGGGCTGTCAAGGGGAGCATGACGCTGGTTGACGATGCGATTATCGAAAATATTCTCTCTGAACTGAAAACCTCTCCCAGCATTGTTCCGGGCGGGTCTGCCTGCAATACGATGATCGGCATCGCAAGGCTTGGCGGGGCCTCGCGTTTTGTCGGGAAACGGGGGACCGGGTCAATGGGCGCGTTTTTTGAAACCGGCCTGATTGAAAACGGGGTGGAGCCCCATTTACTGCATTCGCCTTCCCGCAACGGCAGGGTGCTTTCCATCATCACCCCGGATGCCCAGCGGTCCATGCTGACCTATCTTGGCGCTTCTTCGGAAATTCGGCCCGAAGATATTGCTGATGCCTGTTTTGAAGGCGCGGCCGTGGTTCATTTCGAAGGCTATCTCTTATTTAATCCGACGCTGATGCTTCAGTCCCTGTCGCTGGCAAAAAAAACCGGTGCACGGATATCGCTGGATCTTTCCAGTTTTACGGTTGTTGAATCCAACAAAGCCCTGCTGGATCAGATCGTGGATGAATTTATCGATATTTTGATTGCCAACGAAGACGAGGCACGGGCGTTTACGGGACAGATCCGACGAACTTCTTATGATCGAGAGCCTTTCCTCCCGGGCCGAAATTGCCGTTCTGAAGGTCGGCAGTCGCGGCAGTTATATTTCTCACCAGGGAAAGACGCACCGGGTAGAGCCTGTCGGAGATGGCTGCGCCGTGGACACCACCGGTGCCGGCGATCTGTGGGCATCCGGATTCCTGTTTGGCCTTGTCAATGGATATTCCTTGGAAAAAAGCGGCATACTGGCATCGACCTGTGGCTATGAAGTCTGCCAGGTTATTGGTGCCGACATTCCGCATGCCGGATGGGAACGCATTCGAAAGATCCTGGACTAAACGCCATGCTTTGCCGGCACATCAACGCATGAAAAGCGCTATTCCCCCCCTTTTTAAAAGGGATTTACAGGTGCACAGACTAGCCCCTCCCCCTTTTTTCCAACGGGGGAAGTCAAAGGAATTCTTCTGACAACTTTTTTTGGAGGTTTCATGGCACAAAAACTAACCCGCAAACAGCTTTTGAAAGAACCGGATGAGTTTATCACGTTTTCCGGAAAACTCATTAAATGGCTCACCACCTATAAACGCCAGGCTACCCTTGCTGCCGGTGTCGTGTTTGCCCTGCTTTTTGCAACAGTAGGCTTTCAGGCCTATTTACATTATGCTGAAAACAAGGCATCCGCACTGTTGACGGAGAGCCTGGCTCAGTATCAAACGGCCATGAAAGACAATGATCCGGCAAAGGCGTATCAGGCTGTTGAAAAATCGTTTGCCCGAATTCTGGATGACTATTCTGCAAGACACATGGGAAAGATCGCCGGAATCGAATTTGCCAATATCTGCTTTCGGGCCGGAGAATATGACAAGGCTATTGCCCTGTACAAAACCGCACTGGATGATTTCAGCGACGCGCCGTTTTACAAAAATCTCATTTTGAGCAGCCTGGGGTATGCTTTTGAAGGAAAAAAAGACTATGAGTCCGCCGTCAAATATTTCGAAATGCTGGCGACATCCCCAGACGCCGCCATGAAAGATCTCAGCCTCTACAGCCTGGCTTCCGTATACGAAATAATGGGGAACAAGGAAAAAAGCAAGGCAACATTTGCCCGGATTGCAGCAGACTTTCCAAACTCCATCTTTTTTCAAATCGCCAAAGATAAAAGCATCGGCTGATCATCCCTTTCCTGCCCGAACCCGAAGGGCCCTAGATCGCCATGATCCGTCCAGTTCGCCAGGAGGGGCCTCGTGGCGAACCTGTACTGCTTTTTGCTGGCGCACTGCCTTGGCCTGGAGAATAAATGAAAATCGCCTATACGTATAATTTGCAATTGACCGACCGCGAAGAGGACGCTGCCTTCGACAGGCCGGAAACGGTTGAAGCGATTGCCGGCGCGCTGAAGACCCTTGGCCATCAGGTTGAGCGGGTCGAGGTTTCCGGACCTGCATCACGACTGGTGGCAAGGCTTGAAGCCCTGAATCCGGACCTGATATTTAATACGGCAGCCGGAAAAAGTGGAAGAAGCCGGGAGGCCTTTTATCCGGGACTGTTTGCGCAGCTCGGAATGCCGTATACCGGTTCCGACGCCTATGTGTGCACCCTGACCACGGACAAACGCCTGACCAAACTGCTGGTTGCAGCCAGCGGCGTGCCCACGCCCCGATGGGTGTTTGTGGAAAGTGTTCACAACTGGACAGAGCCGGCGCTGACCTATCCGGTGATAATCAAACCCAATTATGAGGGCAGTTCCAAGGGCATCGATCAACAGTCCATTGTGGAAGCGCCGGACCAGCTTCTGAGGCAGGTGACAGGGTTGTTGATCCGATATCCCGCCGGTGTTCTGATTGAGGAGTTTATTGAGGGAAAGGATGTGATTGTCCCCTTTCTGGAAAAAGCTTCCCGAAAAACCGGGGGGATACTTGCACCCGGTGAATACCGCTTTGACCCTTCGGTGGTTTCAGACCATAAACATGTCATTTATGATTACGGCCTTCAGCAATTGCCGGAGGCCGTCACGGTCCAGGTACCGGCGACCCTTTCCCCCAAAACCGCAAAACACCTCCTGCGTCTGTCCCAAACCATTTGCAAGGTCCTGGACATTCGCGATCTGGCCCGGCTGGATTACCGGCTGACATCCGCTGGCCAGGTATATTTTATCGAAGCCAATGCCCTTCCCAGCCTGGAGCCCGGCGCAACGGTCCACGCTTCTGCCGCGCTTGCCGGACTTACCACCATGCCGGCGGTTCTGGATGCGGTGATAAAGAGCGCCGTGGAACGTTATGGCATTCAGATGTCCGTTCGTTCCCGAAACCGGCGAAAGGCCTTGAAAGTGGGGTTCACCTTCAACCTGAAACGCATCAAGCCTCTGGATTCAACCGATGACGACAGGGAAGCGGAATTTGACAGCCGGACCACGATCGATTCCATCGCCAGCGCCATTTCATCCCACGGCCATGAGGTGGTGGAAATTGAAGCCACGCCGGAGCTGCCGTCCATCATCGGTTCCATGCCCCTGGACATTGTCTTTAACATTGCCGAAGGCATTCATGGCCGGAATCGGGAATCCCAGGTGCCTGCCATCCTGGAGCTTCTGAACATTCCCTATGTGGGATCCGATCCGGCAGCCTTATCCATCTGCCTGGACAAGGTTCTGGCAAAAAAAATGGTGCGTCAGGCCGGCATCAACACAGCCGATTTTATCGTCATGCGCACGGGAAAGGAGCGGCTTCCCAGAAACCTCCATTTTCCGGTGATTATCAAACCCATTGCCGAAGGCAGTTCAAAAGGGGTCATGGGAATGAATGTGGTACAGGACGAGGCGGATCTCCGGCGCATCTCCCGCGAACTGCTTTCAAAATATCACCAGCCGGTTCTGGTTGAAGAATATCTTTGCGGAAGAGAATTCACCGTCGGGCTGTTGGGCGAAAAAAGACCCAAGGTACTGCCGCCAATGGAAATTCTCTTTAACAACAAGGAAGACCGCTTTCCGGTGTATGCGTTCGAGCATAAGCTGGACACCAACGAATACATATCTTATCAGGCCCCGGCGAATATCGACCGGTCGCTTCAAAAAAACCTGGAGCACGTGGCCAGATGCGCATTTATGGCCCTGGGATGCCGGGATGTGGCGCGGGTGGATCTGAGGCTGGACAGAAAAGACCGAATCCATTTTATCGAATGCAACCCGCTGCCGGGGCTGACTCCCGGCTGGTCGGATCTGTGCATTATCGGCAAGGCAGCAGGAATGGATTACCGGACCCTCATCGGAGAAATCATGGCTCCTGCGATCCGCCGCCTGAAGGTCAAAGAAAAAACCTGAGGATTACATATTGACTTTTTGGAAAAAATTAGGTCAATATTATAATACTTGAAGGGAATTGCGGGTATGATGAACGTCTTTTGCACTGGAAAAAGCCGCGGATAGGCAATTACTGAGCAGACGGCGTTTATCTGTTGTTGTGGTCGGTTCGATCGCATGGTCATGAGATGAATTATCAACTTAATCGGAGGACTTGAATGAAAAAAACGTTATTTAAAGGACTTTTAATACTGGCCTTGGCCGGCATGGTATTCAGCGGCGCAAACGCGGCAGATGAAAAAATCTATATCAACGGCATAGACGCCAATTATCCGCCGTTCAGTTTTATTGACAGCAAAGGCGAGCCGGATGGGCTGGATATTATGGCCATTAACTGGATTGCCAAAGAAATGGGTTTCAAGGTCAAACACCAGCCAACCCAGTGGGAATCCATTGTTCCCAGCCTGAAAGCCGGCAAAATTGACTTTATTGCATCCGGGATGAGCGTTAGCGAAGAACGTAAAAAACAGGTCAATTTCTCCATGAGTTATTATAAAACCGTGATGGTTCTGGTTGCAAAAAGACAGAACGTCATTCTGCCGGATAAGACCATGGAAGAAGGCATGAAATGGGGCGTTCAACGCGGCACTTCAGAAGCCAACTGGATTGAAGACAAACTGATTGAAGGTAAAGAAAAAAAATTCAAGTTGATGCAGTACGATTCCGCGCCACTGGCCATGGAAGATGTACTGAACGGACGCATTGACGTTGCCGCGGTGTCGCAAACTTCTGCCGAAGAGTTCATTGAAAAAGGAATGGACTTAAAGATTCTAGGGGTCTATGGCCAGCCCGATGATGAAACCGCATATGCCGTGCGAAAAGAAGACACCGAATTCCTGAACAAATTGAACGAAGGCCTGAAGCGCCTGATGGCCAGTGCAACCTGGAAAGAATTAAAGGCAAAATACAATGTAAGATAACGCTGCAGGTTGTCTGACTCGCGGCTAATCAAGGCTTCGGGAGCAATTCCGAAGCCTTGATTATTGATAGCCTTTGTATATTCCGGCTTCCAGCTCCTGACTGTTAAATCCATATGACATCTCAAGGCATCACCGCAATTCAAGAAGGATTTCTCTATCTTCTCAAAGGATGTTGGATCAATCTGGCTGTGGTGGTCGGCGCCATGGGATTTGGTTTTCTGATCGGGCTACCGCTTGCGCTGGTCCAGATTTATTCCGGTAAAGCAACCCGCAGAATGATCGGTATCTACGTGTGGTTTTTTCGCGGAATCCCCCTTCTGGTGTTGTTGTTTCTGTTTTATTTTGGCCTGGTTTCCTTTCTGAACATCAACCTTTCGGCGTTTTCAGTGGCCATTATCGTGCTGGGACTGATCAGCTCCGCTTATCAGTCCCAGATTCTGCGGGGCGCGATTCTCTCCATTCCGGACGGTCAGATCAAAGCTGCCACGGGCGCTGGGGATGAGCGATGCCAGGGCCGTCTTTTATGTGATTCTGCCTCAGGCCCTTCGCATATCTATTCCAGCCTGGTCCAATGAATATGCCATTCTTTTGAAGGATTCCGCTGTAACCTATGCGCTTGGCGTCTCTGAACTCATGTCCCGCGCCAACCACGTGGCTTCCCGGACCTATCAGCATCTCCATCTTTATCTTCTCGCCGGTTTCATGTTCATGCTGCTGACCTATCTGGGAACCCAATGCCTGGCGGCGCTGCAAAAGCGGCTGAAAATTCCCGGTTACTCGCACTAAAGAAAACCACATGGACCCCATTTTAACAATTGAAAATCTTTACAAGCAATTCGGCGATCACCTTGTTCTGGATGATGTATCGCTGTCGATCAACGCCGGCGAAATCAAGGTGCTGATCGGCCCTTCGGGAGCCGGAAAAAGCACCCTGCTTCAAAGCATCAATTACCTGGTCCCCCCGGACAGCGGGCGGATATTTCTGGAAGGCCGCCTGGTCAACGGGGCGGATAAAAAAGCCCTGTGCAGCTATCGCCAGCAGGTGGGAATGATTTTTCAGGATTTCAATCTCTTTGATCACCTGAGTGCGGTTTCCAATATTGAAATCGGCCTGATCCGGGTCAAAGGCCTTCATAAGACCGCCGCCAGACAACGGGCCATGGCGGAGCTGGACCGGGTGGGACTGACGTCCCATGCAAACCATTATCCGGCAGAGCTTTCCGGCGGCCAGAAACAGCGGGTTTCCATTGCCCGAGCGCTTGCCATGGACCCCAAAATCATGCTTCTGGATGAGCCCACGTCTGCGCTGGATCCGGAATTGATCGGCGAAGTGCTTTCCGTTATCGGAAAACTCGGTGATGCCGGAATGACCATGATTCTGGCAACCCACCAGATTGCGTTTGCCAGAAAACTGGCTACGGAAATGATTTTCATGGAAGCCGGCAAAATCGTGGAACAGGGACCGCCGGATGTTGTTTTAAACAATGCCTGCTGTGCGCGGACGCGTGAATTCTGCGCCAGTATTACCGAGCTGACCGGCGGCTGATGATGGTGGCTGGGGAGGGCGGGTAATGGAAGAGCTGGTCTATATTCAACACTTGTTTCCAGCCCTGATGCAGGGACTTGGCGTCAGCATTCTGCTGATCCTTCCCTCAGCAGTCTGCGGCCTCTGCCTGGGAGTGGCGGCCGGAACCCTTCAGGTTTACGGATCGCCGGTGACAAAAATCATGATGAAAGGCTATGTGCTGATTTTCAGAGGATTTCCCCTGATCATCCAGCTGTATATCTGGTATTTCGGACTGGCCCGGATCGGCATATTTCTGACGCCTTTCACAGCCTCGGTCCTGGGATTCAGCCTGTGCAGCGCGGCCTATCATTCCGAGTATATCCGCGGCGCCCTGCTTTCCATCAAGCACGGGCAGACAGCGGCTGCCCAGGCACTGGGGTTTACCCGGAGACAGACCCTTTTGTCCATTATTCTTCCCCAGGCATTTCGCAGGGCGCTTCCAGGCTGCGGCAATGAACTCATCTACCTGATCAAATATTCATCCCTGGCCTACATGGTGACCTGTATCGAGTTGACCGGAAAAGGAAAAATACTGGCGTCCGCATCGTTCAAATACATCGAGGTGTTCATGATTGTCGGTGCAATCTATCTGTTTCTGGTGTCTCTGGCGTCCTGGCTCCTGAACCGCCTTGAAACCCGATTGATCGTTCCCGGATTTGAGCGGTACAAGTCGTGACAGACCGGAGAGCGCTCCATGCGCGGAGCGAAATATCTTTTAGCGCACCGCATCGAAAGACCCTTCAATTCACACCGATAATCTCGTTTAACCCTTCAATGATCTGATCCAATTCTTCTGGTGATACGGTGCCGATTTTAGTACGGATCCGTTCTGTTGAGAGTGTCCGTATCTGGCTGATTTTAACCCATGACTGTTTAGGCAGCGTGTTCGAATCAAGTTCAAGGGTCAGCGGAAAACCCGCTCGCTGAGGCTGGCTGGTGATGGCCATAGCAATGACAGAGCCTGAACGCTCATTGAAAACATTCTGACTGAGAACCACAACAGGACGCAGGCCCGCTTGTTCCTTCCCTTTTGCCGGATTCAGATCCGCCCAGCGAATCTCTCCCCTCAGTATTCCGGCCACTGCTTCAGTTCCTCCGCCATACCTTCTTCCGCCAGACCCTTCTCCATAGCCGGATCGCGTTTTAAGCATTCCCTGACAAGGCGGTTTCGTTCCAGTTTCTTGAGTTTTTCCTCCACGACATCCTGGATGGCTTTACTGCGGTTCGGAAACACCCTTTCTGTCACCAGCCGGTCAAGCCTGCGGAGTGTACTCTCATCCATTGTAATTGCGATCTTTGCTGAAGCCATTGTGCACCTCCAGTATGATAATATGTCATACCATGTCACAGGTCAAGCAAGTATTTTTCCATCAATTCCTGTAACCCAATGCTTTTTTCGGGTTCATCATTAACAATTGCTTTCCATAATCTGTTTGTCTACTTCAAAGGAGTTGTGATATGAAAGAAGCGCTGATACTGCTGGCTGTCGTGGCGGGATGGTATGTCCTCCAGGCCCATATTCTGCCGAAGCTCGGAATTTCCACCTGAATGAAAAATGCCTGTCAGGTGACAGACAAGAAAAAGAATGCCGATCTCCCCCAATCCAAAGATCAGACCGGATGATGATTATGAGCTGATTCAGGCGATCAACGCCGGGCACTCCGAACTGTTTCCGGAACTGGTCCGGCGCTATGAACGGAAATTGTATAATTTCGGCATGCGCATGTGCCGGGATGTTCAGGATACCGAAGACATGGTTCAGGACACGTTTATCAATGTCTTCAAATATCTGAAGGATTTTCGATATGAAACCAAATTCAAGAACTGGCTCTACCGCATTGCCACCAGCACCTGCCTGAAGAAAAGGCGAAAATCCAAATATGCGCCGGAAAGGGAGCTGTCTCTGGATGAGTTCATTCCCGATGAAAATGCCGAGATGCCGGTGCAGGTTCCGGGATGGGCTTCCATCCCGCTGGACCAGCTGCTGAATGAAGAGCTTTCCTCCGTCATCAAAGAAGGCGTTGCATCGCTTCCGGAAAAATACCGGCTGGTCCTGGTGCTGCGGGACATGGAAGGATTCAGCACCGCGGAAACCGCCCAGGTTCTGGGCCTGACAACCGAAAACATCAAGGTAAGGCTCCATCGGGCGCGTCTTTTCCTGAGAGAAAAACTCAAAACCTATTATGACCATGGCACATGATCACGACCGCAGAGACTGTCTGGCAATGTTCGCCAAGTTGTCCGAATACCTCGACAATGAGCTGGACGAGCTGACCTGCAAAGACATTGAAGAGCATGCCAGGGAGTGCATTCCCTGCAAGGCCTGCCTGGAAACCCTCCGGCAGACCATCGGTCTGTGCCGGTCCTTGGCGCCGGATGAAAAACCCGTGCCTGAAGCCTTTTCAAAACAGCTGAAAGCGCTGATTCAGAAAATGTCCCGTGAAAAAATCTACTTCCTGATATACTTTTCATTATTTACATACTGAAATCGATTCATCCTGCCACCAATGCGATGATCCCAACGACAATCGCCGCTGCAGCCGGCAGCCTCCGGCGGAGATCCCCCTCAGCCAGAAATTTCGATCCCATCACCGCAGCGATTAGAATGCTCACCTCTCTTGCCGGGGCAATGTAGCTGACCGGTGAGGAAATGAGAGCCGTCAGTACCATGATGTAGGACAGCGGGCAGAGAAGCCCAACCCCGATCGCTTCTTTTCGGTGAATCCGCCACTCCTTGCGAACATCTCCCCATTTGCGGAAAGCCACCGGGCAAAGCACGATCATGCGGCCCAGGTTCGTGCAGTAATCCTGAAGCAGGGGAGGAATTAAAAGGGTGCTGACGGCATACTTGTCCCAGAGGGTATATGCGGCAATGGTTACCCCGGTGAGGAGTCCATATCCCACCCCCCACTTGCGACTCCCCCCGAAGCCGCCTGCTCCGCCGGACAGGAAAAAAACGCCTGCCGCAACCAGGAAAGCCCCCATAAGCGCCACGGCGCTTGGCCTCTCTCCCAGAATCAGGATCGCGACCAGTGTGGAAAGGGTCGGCCCGGTCCCGCGGGCAAGCGGATAGACCAGGGACAAATCTCCCATGCGGTAGCCTTTCTGGAGGATCAGAAAATACGCCACATGAATCAAGGCACTGCCAACCATGAAAATGAGCTGGAGAGGGCCGATATACGGTTTTTGCCAGAAAAAAACAACGATGGCCACAGGGGCATAAAAAACAGAGGAGATTGCGGCAAAGAGCCATACAAAAGCGGCGCCGCCTTCCCCGGCCCGTTTGGCCAGGTAGTTCCAGCTGGCATGAATGAAGGCGGCCGTGAGAACCAGTCCAAAGGCAAATGCGGTCAATACGCCCTCTCAAAAGAAACGGGAACAGGTGAAATGCAGTCAATCAAGTAAGTTCGCATTGTCTCCTGTAACTCAATTTCTTTTCAGGTTCAACAGCAGAATGCTTTCCTCTATCTGTTTGTTTACTTCAAGGGAATTGTGTTATAAAAGACGCTCTGATATTTCTGGCATTAACGCAAGGGACAAAGCATGATAGATGAGATACAAAACCAATTGGCCAGTCTTTCGAACCCCGAGGACGGGGAATTTCTTCAGCGTTTCTTCAAAACTGGCCCCGGCCAATACGGTGAAGGCGATCTCTTTAGGGGAATTCGCGTTCCCGTGCTTCGCAGGCTCTCCAGTGCCCACCCGGACATCCCGCTTGAACTTGCTGAGCAATTGCTCCACAGTGCGTATCACGAGGACAGATTGCTTGCGCTGCTGATTCTGGTGCGAAAATTCGCCAAAGCCGACGAGACGGGAAGGGCCGGGATTTACACGCGCTACCTCGACAACACGCGTTTTATCAATAATTGGGACCTGGTCGATACTTCCGCGGAACACATCGTTGGCGCATACTTGCGCGACAAAAGCAAGGAACCTCTTTATCGATTGGCCCGATCCGGCAGTCTCTGGGAGAGAAGAATCGCCATTCTTGCGACCTTTCATTTCATCAAGCAGGGCAAGTTTGATGAAACGATCGAGATTGCCGAAATACTGCTGACGGACGAGCATGATCTGATTCACAAGGCCGTCGGCTGGATGCTTCGGGAAGTTGGCAAGCGCGACCTGCAAAAAGAAGAGGCTTTTCTCAGTGCACATTACCGGCAGATGCCAAGAACGATGCTGCGGTACGCAATTGAGAAATTTCCGCAAGACAAGCGACTTGGATACCTGAAAGGAACTGTCTCTCCTGGCGTACACAAGCGGATGCCGCCGGACAGATAAATTGGGAACAGCCGATTTGTCCATCAGCAATCCGACCCCTTTGCAGATCATTTTTTCCGATTTCAACAAGCAGGTATTGACAACCTCTGGACGAATAACTTGACGCGATTCATATTTGGGCCATATAATATTTTTCCCCGAAGCGGAGGAATCTGCAACGCCTGCCTAAGCCAGGGATGATTTGGACTGCTGTAGCCCTTATCGTAGGCGTTCGATAGGAGATTACACTATGGGAAAAGGGGTGCTGGGAATGAACGAACCGGATGGGCAGACAGGGATCTCACGGAGTAAATCGATTGATACGGGCATGGTCTTCACCCTCGTGTGCCTGCTTGCAGGGCAATGGAATGGAAACCGGCATTTTATATCCGCAGCAATTCTTCTGTTGTTCTTTAATATAATCTACCCATCCGTATTCAAGCTTCCAGCCAGAGCATGGTTTGGTCTGTCCAGTCTTCTCGGGGCCTTTACATCCAAGATTATTCTCACGCTGATCTTCTATGTTCTGATAACACCCATAGGACTTGTCAGAAAACTGCTCGGTACAGATTTACTTCTCAAAGGGCAATGGAAGAAAAACAGGTGTTCTGTATTCAGGGTTGTGGAAGAAACCTACGAGCCGAGGCACATCGAGAAGCCATATTGAGCGTGAAAGGAGAAAAAAGATGGACTTTCTTCATGATCTGTGGGGATTTTTAAGAGATCGGAAAAAGTACTGGCTTTGGCCCGCACTACTGACATTGCTGCTGTTTGGATTTCTCATTTTCATTACAAGTGGTTCTGCCATAGCGCCATTTATTTATACGCTGTTTTAGGAGGTGCCGCAATGCCGGAGGCCGTTCTGGGGATTTCCGCCTACTACCACGATAGTGCAGCCGCCATACTCATAGACGGGCAAATAATTGCCGCAGCCCATGAAGAACGGTTTACCCGGAAGAAGCATGACCCGTCGTTTCCTTCAAATGCGATAAAGTACGTCCTAAATGAATCAGGCCTGAGACTGGACGATTTTACCGCTATTGCATTCTATGACAAGCCTTATCTTAAGTTTGAGAGACTCTTGGAGACCTATCACGGATTCGCGCCCAGGGGGTTGAGAAGCTTTTTGTCGGCCATGCCGGTATGGATCAAGGAAAAGCTTTTTACACGCAGCATGCTGAAAGAAGAACTGGAAAGGATAGATAAAGGCAAATCAAACCGGATCCTCTTCCCTGATCACCACCTGTCCCATGCGGCCAGCGCCTTCTTTCCCTCGCCCTTCGAAGAGGCTGCCATCATTACTGTAGACGGCGTCGGCGAGTGGGCCACGACGACCATCGGAAAAGGTGTAAGCAACAATATCAGCCTGTTGCGACAGATGGACTTCCCTCACTCTCTGGGGCTTCTCTACTCCGCCTTTACATATTTCTGCGGCTTCAAAGTCAACAGCGGGGAATATAAGCTGATGGGGCTTGCTCCCTATGGAAATGCGAAATCAAAACAGGTTGTCAAATGGATCGAGCAAATACTGGATCAACTTGTTGATGTCAGAGAGGACGGCTCGTTCCTGCTCAATATGGACTATTTCGATTTCGCCACGGGGCTCACCATGTGTAACGACCTCAGGTGGGAGGCTCTTTTTGGGCTACGCAGAAGAGCCTCCGATGGCCAGCTTGACCAGTCGTACATGGATCTGGCTTATGCCATTCAATCTGTAACCGAGATGATCCTGTTCAAACTGGCAAGGACGGCAAAAGAGCTTACTGACGCTGAATACCTGGTGATGGCCGGAGGCGTCGCCCTTAATTGCGTCGCCAACGGGAAATTGCTTAGAAGTAATTTGTACAAGGATATTTGGATTCAGCCTGCTGCTGGGGATGCCGGTGGTGCCCTGGGAGCTGCATATGCAGCTTGGCATATTGGTAAGAAAAAGGATCGGAAAATCACTCATGGAGAGGATTCCATGCAAGGGACCTACCTTGGCCCGGAGTTCGATGACCGTGAAAATGTGAGAATGGCCCGAAGATATGGATGCCAATTCGACCGATATGCCGATTTCGACAAGTTGTGCAGGGTAGTTGCGGAGCAACTTGCGACGGGAAATGTCGTAGGGTGGTTCCAGGGGAGAATGGAGTATGGGCCGCGGGCACTGGGCAATAGGAGTATTCTTGGCAACCCCTGTCGTCCGGAGATGCAAAAGAAGTTGAATCTGAAAATCAAGTTTCGCGAGGGTTTTCGTCCATTTGCCCCATCGGTGCTGGAGGAGGACATCGCCGAATACTTCGAGCTGGACCGTTCATCGCCTTATATGCTCTTCGTGGCCCAGGTTCAGCAGGAAAGGACATATCCTGCTCCAGAACACTATGAAGAGATGGAAATGTATGAGAGGCTCTACTGCCAGCGTTCCGACATGCCCGCCATAACGCATGTGGACTATTCAGCAAGGATACAGAGCGTAAGTAGAAAGACCAACGAGAAATATTGGAAATTGATTCATGCGTTTAAAGATCTTACAGGTTATGGTGTTATCGTGAATACAAGCTTTAATGTAAGGGGTGAGCCGATCGTATGCACCCCGGATGATGCTTATATGTGCTTCATGAGAACGGAGATGGATTATTTGGTGATTGGCGATTGCCTTTATGATAAAAAACTTCAACCCGCCTGGAGAGAAAAATCCACATGGCGGGAGGATTACGCCCTAGACTAAAACCATCCCCTACCGTAGATTATCTGACTTCTTCACGTTTCAAGTCAAATCGGCGGTTGGCTGCCAGAACTCGATACGGTGGCCTTCCGGATCAAAGAGAAAGAAAAAACGGGCACCCCAGTGATGTTTTTGGATTGCCGTCGGCTCCAATCCATTTTTCTGAACATCTGCCCATACCCTTTCGACCCGATCGACTTCCCAAGACAAGGTAATTCCTTTTCCGCGGGAAGTTTTGATGGAAGCGCGCTTTTCCTCCACAATGCTGAGCCGGGACGCTGCGTTCAGGGAGAATTCAACAAACCAGTCCGTCGAAAAGCTGACGGTCAACCTCAATTGGTCCCGATAAAACCGGACCGTTTCTTCCCACTTACTGCAATAAAGAATCGTATTTGCTGCTTTAATCATTTGTTTCGGCTTTCGATAACTGTTCTTAAGTGATATTCCATATCCTATGTGCCTTTGCCACTTTGTGCCTGAGCAGTTACAAATCTTCTTTATTCAGCACCACCGGTAATTATCGACTTTTTATGGCAACGCCTCGGGTTTTAAAATGAGAAAATACATATCGCCCCGATGCTGGAGATGTCCGGCCGCCAGTTCCGCGTAGGGGCCGTTTCCCCAGAAAATATCCGCCCGGGCAGGGCCGGTTATGGCGCCGCCGGTATCCTGATTCAGCGCAAATCTTCCGAATTCTTCCCAGGTCCCGATCTGTCCCGCTTCGGTCATGACGGGTTTTTGCGTCTGAATATACATCAGGGCGGCAGGCGGAAAGATTTTTTTGTCAACGGCAATGGAGCGTCCCGGAGTCAGCGGTACATTCAGGTTTCCCAGGGGGCCGTCGGTTTCGATTTTAAAAAAAACATAGCTGGGATTGGCGTTTAATACTGCTTCCTGGTCCTGGGGGTTGGATTTCAAATAGGCGCGAATGGCCTGCATGGAGATTTCCGTTTTGGGAATTTTTCCCTGATCGATCAGTACCTTGCCGATGCTCCGATAAGGATGCCCATTGGTGACATGGTAGTGGACGTTCAGGGTTTTGCCCTGATCCAGCAGAATTTTCCCGGACCCTTGAATATGCAGAAAAAACAGATCCACAGGATCACTGACCCAGGCCAGGGCCTGGGGATGGTTCTTGAAGATTTCCCGGTTTTCGATGGATTTACGATCATGATAGGGAACGAGCGTCTTCCCCGTAAATCGACCGGTGATGGTTTCTCCCGCATATTTGGCGGAAAACGCCGACAGGTCAACGGTAACCAGGTCGTCGGGACGGCTGTGGATGGGGTAGCGGTAAAGGGCCGTTTCCTTAAGGCTTCCCTTTAACAACGGTTCGTAATAGCCTGTAAAGAGAACTTTTTCTGATAATCCGGCAGCCCGGTAAACAAGAAAATCCCTTCGAACCATTTCATTGATGCGATCCACGGAAGGTCCGGTTTGAATGAATGCCTGAAACACCGCAAGAGAGCGGATCAGATGCGCTGCGGTGTAGGAATCCGTGCCAAAGGCAAAGGCGCGGTCCTGCGGAACTTTTTTTAAATAAGACAGACTCATTTGAATGCAATGATTCAGCCCCTCATAATTCAAATCATCTGCCAAAGCCGGATATGCCGAAGGGGGCGACAGTTTGACAAGGGCCGGCTGGGTCGAGACAACGGTCGGGGCCTTGACGGGCGCGCAGCCGGACAGGAGCAGGACCATCCCTACAACCAACCGTGTCAAGTTCAACCATTTACCTGGTTCGATATTGTCGGCCTCCTTTGTCTTCATTCCACGTCTCCCTGGATGATCTGAACCGGTCTTTTTTCAACCAAAACCCCATTTGCAGGATTCGCACTGCCTTTGGCCGAGACGCCAAGGTCCGTAAATCTTCTGCATGCGGGCAGCACGCGCTTTTCATAAGAGCCGACCAGTTGGTTATAAGTGGTAACGCAGCGGTCGATGTCCTTTCCCAGGTGATGAAAATGGCCGGCCATGATACAAAGCCGATCGTAGAGTTCACATCCCATGCGATGAATTTCGCGGGCATTGGCTTCGCCGGCTTCCTGCCGCCATCCAAAGGCTATGGTCTTTAACAGAGAAATCAGCGTGGTGGGCGTTGCCAGAATCACCCCTAGCCCCGCTCCCCTTTCAATGAGGTCCGGGGCATGGGAAAGGGCTGCGCTGAAAAAATTCTCCCCGGGAATAAAGAGAACCACGAATTCCGGTGATGGTTGAAACTGCGCCCAATAGGTTTTTGCCGCCAGCTTCTGAATATGGGCCTGAACCTGCCGGGCGTGGGTTTGGAGCAGCCGCCTTCGGTCCGCATCCGTCTCCGCTTCCAGAGATTCCAGATAGGCGGAAAGGGACACCTTGGCGTCTATCACGATTTTACGCTGGCCGGAAAGGGTGATGATCATATCCGGCCGAAGCAGCCCATCCTCCGCAGTCACGGAATTCTGCTCGACAAAATCGCAGTGACCCGACATGCCGGATATCTCCGCCACCCGCTTCAGGGTCATCTCCCCCCACCTGCCGCGAACATGAGGCACCCGAAGCGCTTTGGCCAGATTGCCGGTTTCCTGGTGTAAAATGGCCTGGGTATCCACCAGGGACCGGATCTGTTCGGAAAGCCCGCCGTAAGCGTTTTGCCTGGATCTTTCCATTTCCTGAATGTTGTGGTCATAGCGATCCAGCGTGTCTTTAAGGGGCTGGACAATCAAGGCGGCGATTTCCGAGCGGTCTTTGACCAGAGACCGGTAGTACCTGAAATTCATCCTGGCCCTGGATAAAAACCAGCCTGCCAGAAAACCGGCAAAAAGACAGGCTGCGGCCCCTCCAAAATATATGAAGAGCAACCGGGTGTTCATGAGGATCGGGTGAATGTGCCGCTTTTTCCGCCGGCCTTTTCCAGAAGACATATGTCGGAAATCGTCATTTGCCTGTCGGTTGCTTTGCACATGTCATAAATGGTCAGGGCGGCAACGGATACGGCCGTCAATGCCTCCATTTCGACCCCCGTCTGATCGATGATGCGAACGGAAGCTTTGATCCGGATGGCGCTTTTTTCCGGATCCGGAAAAAAGTCGATCTGGGCATGCTTGATGTTCAGGGGATGGCACATGGGAATCAGATCCGATGTACGCTTGGCTCCCATGATGCCGGCGATGCGGGCGGTTTCCAGAACATTGCCTTTTTTCGCCGTCTGGTTCTGAACCATGGCGAAGGTGGCGGGCTTCATGGTAATGATTCCCTGTGCAACGGCGGTTCTGAGGGTCGGCGGTTTATCCGATACATCCACCATCCGCACCCGGCCTTGTGAATCGATATGTGTAAAAGAAGACATCTGCTGTTCTCCTGAAAGGAATTAAAATCGGCATCGGATGAAACGCGTTTCAGATGGTTCGCATTACCGGCAAGAACAGGCTTTTTGGTAAAGACGGATGCGTTTCTTTTTGAACAATGATTTACTTTCGCCTTACCGAATCGGTCTGTTCAATAACTTTGGCCAGAACATCGGCAATGACCCTGTGGCCCTTGGCGTTGAGATGATCGTCAAGAACGTAAAAATGATCCTTCTGCAATTTATCGGAAAAATCCAGTACGATCATGTTTTTTAGGTAAGCCGGATAGTTTCCCGTGGCAAGTTTCTTTTTCAGAGCAGCAGGGAAACCCGTATTGTCGTCGGGATTCCTGCCGTTCATTACAAAGCAGATGATCGTAACGTTTTTCAAATCGAGGCCGCTGTTCTCGATGGCATTGAGAAAGAGATCCTGTTCGTCCTTGTCATTTTCGGGTACAACTGTTTGCAACCGCTTTTGTTCCATCTCTTTCCAGCGCTTCATGATCTTGACCCAGAGGTATTTGCCGAAGAAATAACGCTGCGAATCCTGATAGGCCGCCTGATAGGCCGTATACTGCGAGGAAGTCATGATCGGCAGACGGTTGAGATGCGCATAAAACGCCTGGTTTTCTTCCAGATCATTGCCACAGTACTGAATAATGAGATATTTGAGGCGATCCGTCTGCACATTCTGGAGGATCTTCATTTCCCGGACTGTGCCGTAAGAGGAGATGGCGGTATTAAGCCCCTTGTAACCCGTTTTCTTTTCCAATTGCGCCGCGAAGGTCTCTTCTTGATTCACTCCCCAGCCCATTGCAAAGGAATCCCCGGAGACAATGACTTCCGGATAATCTAACGCCGCCTCACTGTCCCGAACACCCAGGCTGTTTACATCATAGCGGTTCATGAATTCCCGGCCTCCGAAACTGCAGTATCCGGGCTTGAGCGTGTAGCCGAGGGTTGCGTCATATTGGGCGCAGGCCGGATCAACCTGGATGACAGGACGCTCCTGAGCATAGATATAGCCGATCATATTGCCGATTCGTTGAGGGAATTTATTGAGGATATCAGGATTTCTTACAAGGAGAAAGAGCAGCCCTTCCAGAAGAGAAAGGAAAAACAGAAGAAACAAACTATTGAAAAAGATTATTTTAACCGCCCTTTTCAGGGAGGTTTTTCCAAACGTCATGTTTCAGACCTTCTGGCCGGTAGGCTTTGTTGGATATCGGATAAGAGACTGCTTTTACAGTGGAGAAAGTATAGGGAGGTTGTTTTTGCTTGTCAAGGAATCTGTTGCACCGAAAAAATAGGGCCGGGGATGAATCAGATGACAAGACATTTTTTTTGATAACCTGATCCATCCGTGATAGAAAATGAAAAAATAAGGAGACAGCCGAGGATGGAACCCCTTCAAAATAGGATCGCGGGCCAGGTCTTCACGGATCCGATTCGAACCGGACTGCTGTCCACGGACGGGAGTATATACAGGATCAAACCGGCGGCCGTGGTGTATCCGGCGTCGGTTGCAGATGTGATTCAAACGGTCCGCTTTGCCGGCGAAAACGGGCTTTCGGTCCACCCCCGCGGGGCCGGCAGCGGTCTGTGCGGATCCGCCCTGGGAAGCGGCATTGTTCTGGATTTTTCAAAAAATATGAACCGCCTCCTTCATCTGGACATCGAAAACAGCTGGATGGAATGCGAGCCCGGATACAGGCTGGGAGAGCTGGACACGGCCCTGAAGGGAAAAGGGCTTTTCTTTCCGCCCGATCCTTCCAGCGGGGAATACGCTTCGTTTGGCGGCATGTACGCCACCAATGCCAGCGGCGCGCATTCGGTAAAATATGGCAATGTCAGCGACTACATTCTGGATGCTCAGGTCGTGCTCAGCACCGGCCGGGTGGCTGTCCTTTCCGATATCCTGGATACCCCTTACCAGAGCCTTTCCGACCCATTTAAGGGGATTTACGATCTGTATGCCCGAAATCAGGCGGATATCGCGTCCGCTTATCCGGACATCCGTTGCAACACCGCAGGATATAATCTAAGGGGTTTGGTCAGAGACGGCCGCCTTGACCTGACCCGGCTGTTTGCCGGGGCGGAAGGCACGCTGGGGATCGTCACCCGGCTGAAGTTCCGGCTTCTGCCCAAACCCGGCCACGACGCCCTGGTGGTGGCATTTTTCACAGACATTCTCTCCTCGGCCCGCGCGGTTCAGGAAATTCTGCCGCTGGGGCCGTCCGGCATCGAGATCATGGACAAATCCCTGCTGAATCTGGCCAGGGAACACGATTCCACGTTCAAAAACCATATTCCGGACGGCATTGATAATGTCCTTCTCATTGAATTCGATTCGCAGACTCCTGAATCCTGCATGGACCGCTGTCATCAGGCCCAGCGGATTCTGACCTCCCGCAAATACACGGAAAATTCCCATATCGCCATCACCTCCCGGGAAAAAGAAAAATTTTGGGCCGTACGAAAGGCCGCTGTCCCGATTCTTTATAAACTGAAAGGACAGAAAAAAATCCTGCCCCTGATTGAAGATGCCGCGGTTCCAACCGGCAGGTTGGTGGACTATTTCAGGGGAATCTATTCCATACTGAACAAATGCCAGGTCTCTTTTGTGGTTTACGGGCACATTGCCAAGGGGCTATTGCATACCCGGCCCCTGTTGAACCTGAAAGACCCTGACGATGTCAAAAAACTGAAACCCATCGCCGATGCGGTGTTTGATCTTGTCAATTCCCTTGGCGGCGCTGTTTCCGGAGAGCATGGAGATGGCAGGCTCCGGAGCGCTTACATCCGGCGCCAGTATCCGAAGATCTTCCCGCTTTTTCTGGAAATCAAGAACTTGCTGGACCCCGAAACCCGCCTGAATCCGGAAATCATCACCTCCGATGATCCGGACCAGCTGGGCCGGGACCTTCGCTATGGGCCGGCATATCATAGCGCGGACCTGAAGGATAAGCACCTGCTGTGGCCTGAAGGTTTTGTGGATGAAATCGAAAAATGCCACGGCTGCGCCAAATGCACCACCGTCACTTCCGCCACGCGCATGTGCCCGGTTTATAAAGTCACCCGGGATGAATCCGCTTCGCCCAGGGCAAAGGCCAATATCCTGAGGCTGCTGATCAGCGGCGCCATTGACGGCAGCCAGCTGTATCATGACGCTTTTCAAGAAGTCATTTCCCAGTGCATCTTTTGCGGAAGCTGTTTTCACGAATGCCCGTCCGGCGTCAACATACCCAAAATGGCCATGGAAGCCCGCGCAGCAGCCATATCACGCTTTGGGGCCAGTTTTCATGAAACGCTGGTTGTCAGCACCGAGCGCGCCGGAAAGGCTGCAGGGAAAGTCTCCGGACTGCTGGCTCTGTTTCTGGTCATGCCGGCGGTTAAAACGCTGGGAGAAAAAATCACCGGCATTGCTTCGCGCCGCAGCCTGCCGCCTTTTGCCAAAAAAACTCTTTTTGAGCAAGTCCCTTTGATCTCCGGACACGGATCACCGAAGGTTCTCTATTTTGCCGGCTGTTACGCCAGCTACCTGCGGCCATCGATCGGAAAAGCCGCCACTTCGGTAATGACCGCGATGGGAATGACCGTGCTGTCCCCGAAGCAACACTGCTGCGGACTTCCCATGCTGGCAAAAGGCATGACCCGAGAGGCTCGGGAAAAAATCGAGGCGAATTTTTCAAGCTGGGGCCGGCTGATCGCGTCCGCGGATTATCTGGCGGTCTCCTGTTCGTCCTGCGGACTGGCGCTGATGAAGGAATGGCGCTTTCTGGAGGACTCCGTCTTTGTGCGAATGGTTCGGGAAAAACTGATTCCCATCAGCCGGCTGATCAACCGCTATTCCGATCGGCTGCGAACAGAACCGTCCCGATTGCGCCTTTTTTATCACGCCCCCTGTCATTTAAAGGCCCAGCCGGAGCCCGGCAGCTCCATAAACCTGCTCCGCAGCCTTAAGGGCGCTGTCATCCAGAGCCCCGACACCCCTTGCTGCGGCATGGCCGGCGCATGGGGCCTGTCTGCGGATCATTTCGACCTGAGTCTTGCCATCGGTTCGGACATGCTTGATCAGCTCAATGCATCCGGCGCAGATGCCGGTGTAACCGACTGCCCGACATGCGCCATGCAGATGTCCCAGTTCAGCCGCAAACCGATCCGGCACCCCGTGGAAATCATTGCCTGTCATTTATCCGACCATGCTTTTTTATCTCGGCATGACATGGAATTGGATTCAGCCCCCGCTTAAACAGAGGAGTTTTGTATGGCAAGAATACTGATTGCTGACGATGAAGCCATTCTGACCATGTATCTGGAAGAACTCCTGAGCATGAACGATCATGACGTCGTGGGTTCGGCCTCTTCCGGGCAAGAAGCGATCGATCTGGCCGGGACCCTGTCTCCGGACATCGTTATTATGGATATCTCCATGCCCGGCGAAATGGATGGTATTGAAGCGGCCGAGACCATCCGGTCCACCCTGGGTATTCCCTCGATCTTTATGACGGCCCATTCCGAACTTCCGATCATCGAAAAATCCAGACAGGCGGACCCCTACGGGTATCTCATCAAACCCGTTCAGAATATCGGTACCAGGATTGTTTTGGATAGTGCGCTCAACCGCCTTTACGCCGAACGGAAACTGCTGGAAAACGAGCAGCGCTTCAGCGATATTCTTTACAGCATGGCGGACTGGGTATGGGAAACGGATAAAACCGGAAGATATATCTACGCAGCCGGAAACACAAAAGACATTCTGGGATACCCCCCTGAAGAGCTGATCGGAAAAACACCCTGTGATCTACTGTCAAAAGAAACCGGTGAAGCCATTGCTGTTTTTTTCAAGGACAAGGCATCAAGGAAAGAGGCTTTTTTCAATCATGAATCCTGGGCGCTGAGTAAAAATAAAAAACGGGTCTGCATTCAGACCTCGGGAATCCCCATCCTAGACAAGGACGGCGAGCTCAAAGGATATCGCGGAATCAATAAAGATATCTCTGTTACCAAAAACTCATCCCATGCCCTGAAAGAGTTTGAAACCCGGTTACGGTCCGTCATGGATTATCTGAAAATCGGGTTGACGCTGATCAGTCCGGACATGCAGGTTCTCAGCACCAATCAAACCATGGACGACTGGTTTCCCAGACACGGGTTTTCTGATAAACCCACATGCTATCACGTCTATCGGGACAAAATCCAGAACGAACCCTGCCCGGATTGCACGGTGGTGCTGACCTTCAAGGACGGTCTGGTTCACGAAACCGCCTCTGAAATCGACACGAAAATCGGCAAGCGGTATTTGCGACGGATATCATTTCCGTTGATAAATCAGGAAAAAGACATCATTGCAGCCATCGTTCTCATAATGGACATCACGGAGAAAATATCTCCGAATGAACATCAATGCCATATTTCTTGATACGTTTCCATATCGTCACCCGGCTGACTTCCAGAATTCGCGCCGCCTCGGACTGATTGCCGCTGACCTGGCGAAGAATTCGAATCAACTGTTCCCGCTCCTTCGTATTTTCCGGCTGCACCGGGAAGATGTTTGGAGCCCTGGTCTCCGGTTGGGTGACTTTGACGGGAAGATGCCCGGCCTCGATCCACCCGCCGGAGCACAGCACAAAGGCGTATTCAATGGCATTGCGAAGTTCCCGGACATTTCCCGGCCATGAATAGGCCATCAGTTTTTCCATGGCCTCGGATGTAAGCCCCAGAATTTTTTTCCCGCTTTTTTTCATGTTCTGCTCAATAAAATTCTGGACAATCATGGGAATGTCTTCTTTTCGTTCACAAAGCGCGGGACAGCGCAGCGGAAACACGTTGATCCGGAAAAAGAGGTCTTCCCGGAAAAGGCCCTGTGCGATCAAAACATCCAGATCCCTGTTGGTTGCGGAAACAATTCGGACATCGACCGGTATGCTCTTATGGTCTCCCACCCGCTCAATTTCCTTTTCCTCCAGAACCCGCAGCAGTTTGACCTGGGTCTTTAAAGGAATGTCGCCGATTTCATCCAGGAAAATAGTTCCTTCATGAGCCGATTCAAAACGACCGGCCCGTGACCGGTCTGCGCCGGTATAAGCGCCCTTCACGTGTCCAAACAGCTCGCTTTCCAGAAGATTTTCATTCAGGGCAGCGCAGTTTACCTTGACAAACGAATTGCTGCGCCGTAAACTGACATCGTGGATGGCTCTTGCCACCAGCTCCTTTCCTGTGCCGCTCTGGCCCTGTATCATCACCGGCGCATCCGAAAGAGCGACGTTTTCGATGAGCTCAAACAGTCGCTGCATGGCTGGAGACTGTCCTAAAATTCCCTGGTATCCATCCTCAATATGAAACGTTTTACGAAGGGACATGATTTCCTGCTGCTGACGAACAACCTCGGATAGATCTGTAAACGTTTCCACAGCCCCGATCGCACGTCCGTCCGAATCTCTCAGCACAGAGGCGTTTTTGATGATTTGAACCGCCCGCCCGTCCTTTCGAACAATAACACATTTTTTTGCCCGGACTTCACCGGACAGAAAAAGTTTGCACCATTTTTCGGCAACGCCCTGGTTAAACACGTCACAACCCGTACAGTTTAACTCCCGGCAATTGCTTCCGATCAACTCTTCCGCCGAATAACCCGTTAGTTTTTCGGCTGCCGGGTTCACGGCCACGATATTTCCACCGGAATCAACAACCATAAGCCCGTCCTGAAGGGTATCCACAATGGTTTTCCAGTACCTGGCGATGTCCATAAGGTCAAAGTCCTTTCCAAGCATGCTTCCAGCTGTTACGCTTCCGCATCTCATTTGTAACCCTGTTAAGTTAATAGTTGTTAACATAACAATTAATGCGCGTTTGATCAAGCAGCGTTTGTCCATACAGAGACGGGCCGAAAAGCGTTACATTTCAGTGCTTTTCGACATTCGTCTTTCGTTCTTTGAACTCTGGCATATTTATTGCTGATTATATGAGAACAGATTTTCATCCTTCATTGTGCCCGCTTGGGCATGGCCGTCTGTAGCAACTCAAACCGATGAACAGGAGGTGGGTATGAAGAAAAATAGCGCGGCAGGAGCGGGGACCGGTAAAGTTTTTGCGGCTGTCCTGATTTCATTTTTTCTGATCGTGGGGTTTCCGGTTGCAAGTCCGGCGGCTGACGATGTGGAAGAGCTGAAAAAACAGCTCCAAACGCTCAGCGAGATGATGAAAACCTTACAGGAAAAACTTGAGAAGGTGGAAAAACAAAGTGCCAGCAAGGAAACCGAAATCAATGAAATGGACAAGCGCCTGAACAAGGCAGAGCTTCACACGGCAACCGACAAAGTTTCCTTTGGCGTGGATTTGAGATCCGATGCCCAGTCCATTCATTATGAAGATGTTCGCATGGCTCCGGCATCGGTGATCAATGCGTTTTTCGCCCCCGCGCCGCAAGGATTCAACGGCGCCACCCAGCAGCAGATTCAGCAGGCCATGGCCGGCATGAAGGCAGCGGGCATGGTTCCGGCGCCCAATATCTACGACGCGGATAATGACATCATCTACACCACCCGGTTTCGTATGAACATGAAAGCCACAATCAATCCGCATCTGGATTTTGCCGGCAGACTGGCCGCCTACAAAGTATGGGGAGACAGCTCCGGCGTTAAGTTCTATCAAGGCAACCTGGGGGATGTCTCCTTTGACGGCAACACCTCCAGCCTTCCCCGCGGGGACTCGGTCCATGTGGAGCGGGCCTATTTCAATTACAAGCAGGACGTCGGCATTGTCCCCATCAACTTTTCTCTTGGGAGACGGCCCTCGACCGATGGCCCGCCGCTGGAGTACGGCAACTACAGTCTGGAAGGCGGCTCTCCCCTGGCCACCATCATCAACTGGCAGTTTGACGGCGCCTCCCTGAACTTTGGTCTGGAAGATGTCACCGGCATTCCGGGCCAGGCATTAAAGCTCTGCTACGGTGTCGGCTTTGAAGGCGACTGGGGCAACAGCTATTCCATGACCAGCACTTCGGACGTGAACGATGTTCACATGTTCGGCTTTATCGCGGACCTTTTTGACAATGACACCACCAGCGTGGTGCTGAATTACGCCCATGCCTGGGATATTACCGACGGATTCACCGGGCTAACGGTCATGCCGTTTACTATCGCTGTTGACGCCAACAATCAATATTATTTTACGCCCAACAGCGGCGGCTTCATCAGCCGCGTGCAGCCGTCCACCAATATCGGCGACTGGGATGCCTTGTCGCTGCTGCTTAAGACAAATCTGTCTGAAAAGCTTGCCAATATCGATTTGTTTTTTGCACCGTCCTGGAGCCATACCAGCCCCTCCCAGATATCCAAAAATCCTTATTATGCATTGATGGGGCAGGGCCTTTTGAGTTCAAACGGCGATCTTCAGACCCAGAACGGTTACAGTATTTATACGGGTGCGATCTTTCCCATGCCGCTGGATGCCAGACTGGGTCTGGAATATAACTGGGGATCCCAATACTGGTTCAATTTTACCGGAGCCGAGGATTCTCTGGTCGGCAGCAAGCTGGCAGCAAGGGGACAGGTTTTTGAAGGTTACTATATTCAGCCTATTTACAAAGACAATTTTTTTATCAAACTCGGCGGTCAGTATTACGATTATGATTATACCGGCAGCGGCAATCCGCTGGGTGCACCCGTCAAAATCGACGACGCCACTGCCTTTGATTCGCTCAATGCCGTCCTTGACAAAGTATGGCTCGCATACCTGTCGGCAACCATTCGCTTTTAACCATAACCCCTTAAACCCTATTGATTTTCAAGGAGAAGAAAAAATGAAACGCATAATGATAACCCTTGTGTCTCTGGCTCTGATTTTCGTATTTGCAGGCAGCCTTCTGGCTACAGACAAAGGCAACGGCCGGAAAGGAAAATACACTTTTCGAAAAAGCTGCCGCGACTGCCATGTGGAAGGCGGCAAAGCCCAGGAAATGAGCCCTTCAAACAAAACCCAGGCCCAGTGGGATACTGTTTTTGCCAAAGACAAATACAAGGAATTTGCCTGCAAGGCCGAATGGGATAAACTGACCCCGGAAGACATCGGCGATATTTACGCCTACATGTATGAACATGCGTTTGATTCGCCGTCGCCGGCCAAGTGCAAATAAAATACAGGCAAGCAATAAGAGGCAATAAGGCTATGGGATTTGAATACAGGAGAGTATTTCACCTATTGCCTATTGCCCATAGCCCATGGCCTTTGGCCTATTTTATCAAGGAGACATTTAATGACTTCTCCCATGGAAACCCCGCTTTCGCGCCGCAGCTTTCTCAAATGGTCGGGAGCAGCCTCTGCTGCAGCCGCTGTGGGCGGCAGGTCACCGGTGCTGCATGCACTGACGCCGGGTGAAGCAAAGAAGCCTTTGGTACAACCCGACTCCCGGTATTCGGTGTGCGGCATGTGTCTGAATGCCTGCGGACTTGTGGCTCGGGTTGAAAACGGCGTGATCACCAAGCTGGATCCCAATCAGAAATTCCTGAAGTCCCGGGGAATGCTATGCGCCCGCGGCAATGCCGGCATTCAGCAACTCTATGATCCCGATCGCCTCAAATACCCGCTGCTTCGAAAAGGCGCGCGGGGAGAAGGCAAATGGGAACGGATTTCCTGGGACCAGGCCCTGGATCTTGCCGCCGCCAAAATGACAGAAATCGCTGAAAAATACACCCGCTGCGGGGTTATGTTTACGCCGGGTTCGGATTCCCAGTCCCTCTTTGTTCACTGGTTTGCCGAAGTCTTTGGCTCTTATAACGTCACCACCCACGAATCCACCTGTCTCTTAAGCCGGAACCGGGCCTATCTGGACACGTTTGGCGAAGTGCCGTTTGCAGACGTTCTTCATACCAAATATATCATCATTTCCGGGGCCAATCCTTTTGAAGCCCTGATCACGCCGGACAGCATCGATCTGATGACAGCAAAGAAAAACGGCTGCAAAATCGTTGTCCTGGATCCCCGGTTTACCAAGACCGCAGGCCTTGCCCACGAATGGCACCCCATCCGGCCCGGAACAGACATGGCGTTTTTTCTGGCCATCGCCCATGTCATCACCGCTGAAAGACTATACAACGACAAATACGCCGAGGAAAAACTCTTTGGTGTGGAACAGCTTACAGAACATGTCCGCCAATATTCTCCGGAATGGGCTGAAAAAGAATGTGAAATTCCGGCTGCCGATATCCGCCGGATCGCAAGAGAGCTGGCTGCTGCTGCGCCTACAGCCATTGTCTATCCCGGTCGCAGAACCTCGGATTATGTCAATTCCACCCAGATCCGGCGATCCATGGCCATTGTCAACGCGATTCTAGGCAACTGGGACACCCCCGGCGGCCTTCTGGCAGCCAGACAGGTCGGTCTTTCCGGCCCGGAACTACCCGAAGCCCCTTTTTATGACGACAATCCGGAATACCGGCTGGATAAAGACATGGCGCACATGATGTTTGAGGAAGAAGGCGCTTTCAAACACATGCGCGATGCCATCATCAGCCAGAAACCCTATCCGGTAAAAGGCTGGTTTATCTATCGCTACAATCCCCTTCAGTCCGCGGCCAACCGTCAGAAAACCATCGAAATGATGAAACAGCTTGATTTCATCGTGACCGTGGACATTGCCATGAGCGACACGGCCTGGATGTCGGATCTGGTTCTGCCCGCGCCCAGCGTGCTGGAACGCCAGGATCCTGCCGGCGGCCTTCAGGGATCGGCTGCCTGCGCCTGCGTGGTGGCACGGGACCCGGTGGTTCCCGCCCTCTTTGAATCCAGGCCCGTATTCGAAATTCTAAAAGGGCTTGCCGGCAGAATGAAACTGGACGAATATTTTGACTTTACCATGGATGAGTACCGCAAGCAGCAGTTCAAACTCCTTCCGGACGCCGAACGCGCCATTCAGGAAGACGGGGTTTACTACAACCCCAGCAAGCTTTACGGCATTTATGAGGGAAAAATCTATAAAACCCTTTCCAAGAAAATTGAACTTTACAATGAGCGGTACGCCAAGATGGGGGTCGATCCGCTTCCGGTTTACCAGCCGCCCAAACCAAACCCCGTGAACCAGTTCCGTCTGGTGGTGGGACGAAACGCCTATTTCACCCATTGCACCACTCAGAACAATGCGCTGCTGAATGAGCTCATGCCGGACAATTCATTGTGGATGCACCCCACGGCTGCCAAAAAATTGGGTCTGAAAGACGGCGAGCGGGTCGAGGTCTCCAGCAAGGCTGGAAAAGGCGAGCTTAGCGTCAGCCTGAATAACGGCATCCGGGAAGATACGGTTTACATGGCCAGCGGTTTTGGCGTGCTTTCAAAAAGCCTGACCCGGATTTATGGCAAAGGGGCCTGTATTGCAGAATTGATTGAAGATTATGCCGACGCGATCTCGGGCAACATGGCCATGCATGAAACCTTTATCCGGGTGGCCAGAAAGGAAGCGGTATGAACAAACAACTGGCAATGGTCATTGATTCATCGGCATGCATCGACTGCAAGGCCTGCACCCTGGCCTGCAAGGTGGAAAACAACGTGCCCGAAGGAAAGTGGCGAAACTGGGTCAAACGAAGCGAGCCGGATTTCAATCAAACGGACTGGAAGGATCGGGCCTCCGTTCATTTTCAGCCCGGCGGCTGCATGCATTGCGACGTTCCCACCTGCGTCCAGGCCTGCCCGACCGGCGCCACATACAAAGACAATAAAGACGGCGCGGTCAAGGTTGACCCCAAACTCTGCATCGGCTGCGGCAGCTGTATTCCGGCCTGCCCTTACGGCGCCAGGTACCGGCATCCCACAAAGAACATCGTGGACAAATGCGATTACTGCCAAAAGAGGCGGGAACGCGGGGAACTTCCTGCCTGTGTCATTACCTGCCCCACAAAAGCCAGGGTCTTTGGAGATATCAACGATCCCAAAAGCGATGCGGCACTGCTGCTAAAGAAAAACCAAAGTGTTCGCGTCATCAACAAGGAATCGGACACCAAACCCAACATGTTCTATCTGTCCACAACCGCCCCCTTAAACTGGCCGGTCAAAGCCAGAATGCCGGATGCCATTGCGTTATGGAAACTGGCTGGCCCCCTGATCTGGGGCGTTGTGGGACTCAATGCATTGGGCGTTCTTGTCATGCTGGGAAAGCAGCTTCTAATGAATGACAAAGCCCCTGAAACCGGCGAATCTCATGAGGAAACGAGGCAATCATGACTCAAATCCATCGTCACACCCGACTGTCCATTTTGATGCACTGGTTTAATGCCGGCTGTTGGCTTTTTCTGCTGTTAACGGGCCTCGGCCTGATTCGAAACGACGATCTCCAGCCGTTTACATCGTGGCCAATCATGCTGCGGCAACTCTTCGGCGGAGGCGCAAATCTGCTTCTGGCCCATGAAATTGTCGGTATCATCTGGGCTGGCGGATTTCTTTTATATGGCATCCTCCGCATGAAATCAGACGTCCTTCCCTTTATCCGCGAAATCTTTACCGTGGATATCCAACGGGACTTTTTGTGGCTGATTACCAAGGGAATCCAGATGACCCTGGGATATAAGGCACTTGGCGTGATCGCTGAAAAATTCGGTTTCAGCCCTAAAATTCCGGATCAGGGGTTCTATAACGTCGGGCAGAAGATCTTTGCCGTCCCGGCGGTATTTGGCGGAATGGTCATAGCGGCGTCTGGCATTATCATGATTCTCTCTCAGGCCGGCATGGTGAGTACCGAGCTGGTTCAATGGGCTATTTTCATACATTTTGTTACGGTCGGGTTGGTCTTTGCCGGCCTTCTCATTCATGTATTCATGGCATCGATTGCTTCCGGTGAGCAGCCGGCCTTTGTTTCCATGTTTACCGGAACGGTTCCCGAAGATTACGCTCGGCATCACCACAAGCTGTGGCTGGATGAGGTTAGAAAAAATTAAGAGCATTATTATTCTGTCATGTTTAATACAGGGCTCAATATCAAGCGATTGCTGCTATTTCCCGTAAACATAGTCCTGTTAATGGTTGTTCTGACCGCTGCCGGGGCAGACAGCAAGCAAGAGCCGGCATGGCTTCAGCATGCCAGGGATGAAGCCAAACAAAACGGGTATGCGCTGATTTCCGCCCCTGAACTGAAAACCCTTTATGAAACCGGAAAAGACTTTACCATTATTGATGTCCGGCCCGAATATGAATACCGTGACGAACATCTTTCACAAGCCAAAAGCCTGGAGTTTGATCTGGGGGATAAACTCGAACTGAAGCCGGAAAAACAGGCAGCCCTTATTCATCTTCTGGGTCCGGACAAAACGCGTTTGATCGTGATTTACTGCCGAAGTTTTGCATGACTGCGAAGCGGCATTGCAGCCCGGTGGGCTGTACGACTGGGATATGAAAATATCCTCCGGCTCCCGGAAGGCTTTTTTGGCTGGAAATCCTTTTTACCGGATTCAACACAACCTGCAGGCGGTATTAAAAAATTGGGAATCGGAGACGAATTTCCTTCCTGCCAGCTTGTGATGCTTTACGACGAAACCGACAGGGCCTATTTGAAAATCCAGGGTCTTGAAAAAAGTTTTGCTCTGGAAGATGTGGGCAGCCAGTATCTGTTTATCGTTATTTACAATGAAAGATGTCTTGCCTGCGTGGATGAAGTCAAATCTTTCAAAAACTTATACCAACAAATGAATGCCAGCCCGTTTCTGTCGGACAGGGTTAAACTCCTGGCCATCGGCGCCGGCAGTAAAAAAAGGGGGGTCATCACTTTCAAAAAAGAACACGCCATTCCTTATCCGCTTTTTGGAGATGAAAAACGGAGCATTTTTTCCTGCCTCGGGAACCCTGTTCTGCCCACGTCCTACCTGGTTCAGATTCAGCCGGGCGGCAGGAGACAAATTCTGTTCGTTCAGCAGGATCATATTCAGAAAGTCGAATTGCTTGTCCAGAAAATCACCTCGCTTGTAAAAGACACGGAACTGACCAAAGAATAACGAAAAGAGTCTCAAAAAATTTTCAGGCTTCAGACCTGTCAAGAAAGCTGTACCCTATTGAGAGCAGACGCAACGAATCATTAATCAACTATAAAAGAGGTAAAAAATGAAAAAAACGCAGCAAAACTTATGGATGATCGGTTTGGGATTGATCTTAATAACGGTTGCCGGATGCGCCGGTGTCCATCAGGCATCTACACCGGTTGCCAAAACGGAGACTTCAGCCGACTGGATGTTTCATGACATTGTCGGTATTGATTTTGTTAAACCGTATATCATCATACCAAAGCCCGATAATGTTCTTCTGATTGATTCCCGTCCCAAGGAAGCCAAATATGACAAAGGCCACATTCCTACGGCAATCAACATTCCGGATACTAGTTTTGAAAAAATGACCGGCCTGCTGCCCCAGGATAAAAACACCTTGCTGATTTTTTACTGCGAAGGACTGGAATGCAAACTCAGCCATAAATCCGCTAAAAAAGCCGAGGCCCTGGGCTATACCCAGGTCAAGGTTTATGCCGAAGGCTATCCGGGCTGGATGAAGGAAAAAGAAAATTATGCCGAGGTACCGGTGGCGTTTGTTAAAAATGCAATGGACGGCAAAACAGAGATGGTTCTGGTGGATTCCCGTCCCAAGGAAGGAAAATATGACAAGGGCCACATTCCCACTGCCATCAGCATTCCGGACACCCATTTTGAAAAAATGACAACGCTGCTGCCGGCAAAAAAAGATACGCTTTTGGTGTTTTACTGCGGCGGATTCGACTGCAAACTGAGCCACAAATCCGCGTCCAAAGCCATACAAATGGGTTACACGAATGTCAAGGTGTTTTCAGCCGGTTATCCGGCATGGCAGGAAATGGAGCAAGCAGGAAAATCCGGGACCGCTTCCCAGGGATCTCAGATCAAGAAAGGCGCGCTGGAAGGGGCCATTGATACCGCCGCTTTTGAGAAAATCATGACGGAAAATCCATCCAGCGTGATGCTGATCGACGTCAGAGATCCGGATGAATTTGCAAGAGGCACCATGAAAACCGCTGTCAATATTCCCGTGGACAAACTGGAAGGCCAGGTGAAAACCCTTCCCTCCGACAAGCCCATCGTTTTTGTCTGCGGCACCGGCGCAAGAAGCGGCGAAGCTTTCTATATGCTCAAGGATCTGCGGCCGGAACTCAAAGAAGTTTATTATATAGAGGCTGAAATCAAATTCGGCAACGATGGTACATACAAAATCATCGAGCCCAAAAAAGGATAATCGCCTTTCATCCTTTTTTCATCTGCCTGCAAAATAGCCGGCTGTGAATTTTTGGACTTTTTACAATCCCTCATGTATGATAGTTATCATAGTGTTGAAAATAATCATACTGAGGTTTATCCATGAATCGCATAAAAATTCACAGCCTGCTCCAATCCAAGACCCCCCGGGATCACGTCGAGATAAAGGGATGGGTCAGAACCCGCCGGGATTCCAAGGGGTTTTCGTTTATTGAAGTCAATGACGGGTCCTGTCTGAAAAACATTCAGATCATCGCTCCCAGCAGCCTTCCCAATTACGACGATATTCAAAAATTTACCACGGGCTCTGCGGTCAGCATCTCCGGAAGCCTGGTTCCATCACAAGGCAAAGGCCAGAGCTGGGAAATCGCCGCAACCGGAATTTCACTCATCGGTCCGGCCCCGGAAACCTTCCCGCTTCAGAAAAAACGTCACAGCGATGAATATCTTCGGACCATCGCCCATCTCAGGCCCCGAACCAACAAGTATGGCGCGGTGTTTCGCATCCGCTCCGAACTGTCTTATGCCATTCACACGTTTTTCAGGGACCGGGGCTTTCGCTACATCCATTCTCCCATCATCACCGGTTCAGACTGTGAAGGCGCTGGTGAGATGTTCAGGGTAACGACGCTGGATATCAAAAATCCGGCTTTAAAAGACAGGGGACTGGATGCCACGCGGGATTTCTTCGGCAAGGAGGCCAGCCTGACGGTTTCGGGCCAGTTATCCGCGGAAATGTTTGCGCTGGCCCTGGGGGATGTCTATACTTTCGGCCCGACGTTTCGGGCGGAGAATTCCAATACCCGGCGTCATGCTGCTGAATTCTGGATGCTGGAGCCGGAAATGGCTTTCTGCGATCTTTCCGGAAACATGGATCTTGGCGAGGAACTCATCCGCTACCTGATCGGCCATGTGCTCCGGGAGTGCCGGGAGGATATGGATCTTTTTGGAAATTTCGTGGACAAGACCTTGATGGAGACCCTGAACCACATTTTATCGTCTGATTTTATCCGGCTGCCGTATGCTGAAGCCGTGGAAATTCTGAAAACCGCCAAGACTCCGTTTGACTATCCGGTAACATATGGCATTGATTTTCAATCCGAGCACGAAAAATACCTGACCGAAACCCATTTTAAAAAACCGGTCATTCTCCATGACTATCCCAAGACCATCAAGCCGTTTTACATGCGCTTAAACGCGGATCAGACGACCGTGGCGGCCATGGACATTCTGGTTCCGGGTATCGGGGAGATTGTCGGCGGCAGTCAGCGGGAAGAGCGTCTGGATGCGCTTGAATCCAGAATGGACGAAATGGGGCTTGTCCGGGAAAATTACTGGTGGTACCTGGATTCCAGGCGTTTTGGCTCCGTGCCGCACAGCGGTTTTGGCATGGGATTTGAGCGGCTTATCATGATGATCACCGGAATTACCAATATCCGCGATGTCATTCCTTTTCCCAGAACTCCGGGAAACATCGATTTTTAAAAGGCTTCGTGCTTGTCTTTCATGGTTCGCAGCCGGGCCAGTTCCCAGATATAGTCATACAGGTGAAGTCCTTTGCTGGCTGCAATGATTTCGCCATCCGCAACCCCGATTTCCTGGGCCATGTATTCCTTCAGCATTTGGATGGCGCCAAGATTTGCGGGAAAGCCGTTCCACAAGTCCCAGGAGCGGAAATACACCATGAAATGGAGTTTTCCGTACCGGATTCGGGTGTCGATCCCCCGAAGGCAGGGAGGGTCCTTCAATAACAAGGCCTTGGGATCTCCGACCGTCATGTAGGCCTGATTGGTTCCGTGCCCGTCCTGCCGGTACATACGAATCACCTCGGCAATCTGCGGCTCAAGATATTCTCCGTATGTATAGTCTTCGTTGGGCTGTTTTTCCGCTGTCATCAGATAAGGAAGATAGCTTTCAATATAGCCGTCTGCAACCGGGTTTGGAATACACAGCGCTTCCGGAATATCGGGAATAAGGGGCCTTGTTCCCGGATACTTGATTTGGACTGTAATATAATCAAATTCAAGCCGTTCCTGGCCCTGGAAACTTCCCCTGTCAATCTGATAGCGGTGCCCCTTGTCAATAATCTCATAGACGCACTGAAACCAGGCATCTGGAATATCTCTTGCCTGAATGCTCGTAACATTCATTGTCATAATTTAAATATCCAGGGTGGTTACCTGCAGGGCGTTATTCTGAATGAATTCCCTGCGGGGCTCAACATCTTCTCCCATCAGCACGGTGAATATTTCATCGGTTTCAACCGTATCCTCAATTTTTACCTGAAGCAGAATCCGTTTTTCAGGATTCATCGTGGTTTCCCAGAGCTGATCGGGATTCATTTCACCAAGGCCTTTGTACCGCTGGACCCCAAGCCCTTTCTTCCCTTCTTCGATCATTATTTTAAGAAGTTGTTGCGCGTTTTCTGCAACAATGGCTTCTTTTTCCTTGCCGATTTCAAGAATCTGAAATGGCGGCGCATCATAGCGTGCAATCCGGCCGCCAATCAACAGACTTGTTTGAAAATCCTTTGAAAAAACAAGACCCCTGCCGATTGTCACGGGCTTGAAATCTTTTTCGGTTCTTTCCGTCAGCAGCCGATTCAACTGGTCTGCTTCCGGACTGGATACCGTCATTTCGTATAAATGTTTTTCTTCGTTCCACACAGGTTCGTTAACATCAAAGCCAGCCTGAATGATCGCCTCTCTGAGAGCGATCATTTGCTGAAAATCCTTGATAAAATCCTTGTCGGCAACCCCGGCCCGTATCAGGCATGTCATCAGTTCAGACGGATACCCCTGAACCATGAACTTTTTCATCAGGCTAAAATATTCCGAAAGATCGCTGATCCAGATCAACAACTGATGATCCGTGACAAGTTCATCACTGTTGCTGGTCTTGACCGTTTTTTGATGACAGACCCGTTTCAGTATATAATCATCAAAAGACCTTTCATCTTTCAAATAAAGGGCCTGATTGCCTTTGCCCACCCTGAACAGCGGCGGCTGGGCAATATACAGATATCCTTTTTCGATAATTTCGCGCATCTGGCGGTAAAAAAAAGTCAGCAGCAGGGTTCGGATGTGAGATCCATCCACATCCGCATCCGTCATGATAATGACTTTATGGTACCGGATCTGATCAACCTTGTAATCCTCTTCACCGACACCGGTTCCCAATACGGTTATGATATTCTTGATTTCTTCGCTTTTGATGATCCTGTCGAATCTGGCTTTTTCCACATTCAGAATTTTACCTTTAAGGGGGAGAATGGCCTGAAATTTTCGATCTCTTCCCTGCTTGGCAGAACCACCGGCCGAATCCCCTTCCACCAGAAAAAGCTCCCTTTGATGCGGATCTGAATTTTGACATTCGGCCAGTTTTCCCGGCAGCGTTGAATCCAGCAAAGATCCTTTGCTACGGGCAAGATCGCGGGCTCGCCGGGCAGCCTCTCTGGCCCTGGAAGCCTCAACGGCCTTTTCAATTATTTTTTTGCCGATCGCCGGATTTTCTTCCAGAAACATGTTCAGTTTTTCATTGACCAGCGATTCCACCAGCCCCTTGACCTCGCTGTTTCCCAGCTTGGTCTTGGTCTGGCCTTCAAACTGGGGAGATTTTATTCTAACGCTGACAATGGCGGTCAGCCCTTCCCGAACATCATCTCCGCTGATTTTGGCCTGAAGGTTTTTGGGCAGACTGCCGCTGGTTGCATACTGATTCAGGGTTCGGGTCAGGGCCGCCTTGAATCCGATCAGATGGGTTCCGCCTTCGATCGTATTGATATTGTTTGCAAAGGAAAACAGTTTTTCATTATAGGTGTCGTTGTACTGAATGGCGACTTCGATGCTGACTTCATTTTTCATGCCTTCAACAAAAATAGGCGGGTGAAGCGGCGTATTCAGACGGTTCAGATATTCCACAAATGAAATCAGCCCTCCCTTGTACTGCAATTCCTTTTTGACATCCGAGCGTTCATCCTCAATGGAAATTTTTATGCCTTTATTTAAAAAGGCCAGTTCTCTGAGGCGCCGCAGCAGAATATCAAAATCATACGTGATTATGGCAAATATTTCCGGGTCCGCTGTAAAATGGACTTTTGTTCCCCGTTTGTCCGTTGTCCCCGAATTTGAAGCTCGCTGGTCTTTTTTCCCCTTGCGTACGTCTGATAATAAATTTTACCTTCAGAATAGATTTCCAGTTCAATGAAAACAGACAACGCATTGACAACCGAAATACCAACACCGTGAAGCCCTCCGGAAACCTTATAGGAACTGTCGTCAAATTTTCCGCCTGCATGAAGTTTTGTCATGACGACTTCGACAGCCGGAACATTTTCCTTTTTGTGAATTCCGACCGGAATGCCTCTGCCGTTATCTTCAACGGTGATGCTGTTATCCGTGTGAATGATCACCTTGATATCGTCGCAATATCCGGCCATGGCTTCATCAATGCTGTTATCCACAACTTCGTAGACCAGGTGATGAAGCCCTTCAACATCCACATTTCCGATATACATGGAAGGTCTTTTACGAACAGCCTCCAGACCTTCCAGAATTTTGATATTATCCGCGGTATACGTCTGATTTTCCATTTTATTCTTTTTTTATCCTTAATACATCCATGACCTTTTATCCGAAAAAATTAGCTGTATTTTCTACACCATCACATATTCAAACTTATTTGCTGGGTTCTTCCTTCTGGCTGCTGAATTCTGACTTCAGAATATCCGAGTAGTTACCTTTTTTTAACATTATATTCTCATGGGCATGATCACGCAAACATAGCTTTTATCCGTTTCTCCCTCTATTAAACAGGGATTTTTATCATCGAGAATACTTATTAAAACCTGTTCCTCTTCAATCACGGAAAGAGATTCAATAAAATATCTGGGATTAAATGCAACTTCAATGGGCGTGTCGGCATATGTAATAAACATTTCTTCTTTGGATTCCCCGAGTTCCGGATTGGTTGAAGAAATAATCATTTTGTCGTCATTTAAATTAAAAATGACGCCTTTGTAATCCTCGGTTGAAAAAATGGACATGCGTTTAAGCATCATCATGAAAAGCTGCTTGTTAAGAATGATCTGCCTGGCTTCATTCATGAAAAGAATATCACTGACTTCTGGAAAAATGCCATTTAAGAGCTGTATGCTGACGGTTTCCTGCTGCTGTTTAATAAACAGTTTGTTGTCCTTGATGCCAATGGACAGCGTCCCCTGTGGAATAATAATTTTAGAGAGCTCGTTAAACCCTTTTTTCTGCACTAGAATTGTTTTATCAAGGGTTAAAGCGGATTCATTGATACAGGGGTAATCCACCTTGGCAAGACGGTTTCCATCTGTTGAAATAATTCTTATCCAGCTTTCTTCTTCCTTTTGAATCGTCTCCAGACAAACCCCCAGAACATGAGGACGTTTGTCTTCGACAGACGCTGTCATCATAGAAGTTTTATCAATCATTTTCTTAAAATACCGTGATTCTACTTCGATGAAGGGAATGTTTTCAATTTCAGGGACCTCGGGAAAAGATGCTGGATTCATTCCGACAAGATGATATTGAACATTGGTATTGCCAATTTCTATCCAAAAATTTTCTACTTCATTGAAAAGAATGTCTTCTGTTGGAAAATCCCTGACAATTTCATACAATTTTCTGGCATTGATGGCAATTGTGCCTTCAGATTCCACTTCAGCCGGGTAAAAACCGATAAATCCGGTTTCATAATCGGTAACATATATTTTAAGACCGTCCTCAAGCGCTTTGATGAGCACACAGGATATGATGGCATTGCTTGTTTTTTTACCGGCGATTCCCTGAATTTTTGATAACGTATCCAGAATTTTTGATTTTTTCAGTGTGAATTTCATTGAATAAACCTTTCATAACAGTTGATCACGGCTTAAACAAAACACATCCAGTATTACTGCAGTATCCATTTTTTTATTTGAGGAACAACACTGTCATTCCATTCGGGAGAAAGCCTTTTTTTTATAAAAAGAGCATAGACAGCATCCAGCCAACCCATTATTTTTTCATACAAAAAAAACTTCTCCAGCACAGCACCTTCAATATCATCCTTTTTTTCGATCTGTCCGGTTTCAGGCAGTCTGAGATTGCTGATATTCAGGCTTTCTCCTTTCAAGGTAAGCTGCCATTCATTTTCATCTTCTGTAACCCTTAAATGAATTTCAGTTACCAGCGCCCCTTTTTTTAGGGCCAGTACCCCTTCTTCCAGTCCGGCATCATCCCCCTTGATCGTAATGGTTTCCACGGCATCATGAACGGCGTTTTGCAGCATAATCCGGTTGCCGATGGTAAAATTGATGTTTTCCTGGATGGCCTGTTTTAACTGTGCGGGATCATGTTCGATAACATACCACATCCATGACAGAAATTCATATCCAACATATTTATAACGGTTATATGCAACGGAAATATCTAACACGTATTACTCCATAAAATGAGACGGCGTCAGCCTGTTCAGCATATCTTTCTCAGAATCCGTTAGTATTTCCTGGGCAGCGGTATAGGGAAAGCGTCGAACAAGATTCAGTTTGAAGGACTTGTTAAAAAAAATTTCAAAGGCTTCGTTTGCTGTTTTTTGTGTTGAAAAAAACCAGAGGCTGTTTTTTTCATAATTCCAGAGAATATCATACACATGCGGTGTTGCCGGTATTCGAAGAGAAAGTCCTCGAATAACGTCTTCTTTGATCTGTTTTTTTTCATTTCGAGATAAAAAATCCTTGCCGCTTTCCTTCAGTCTTTTTGAAATTTCCTGTCGGAATTTTTTGTTAACCACTTTTGAAGGAATGGCTTTTTTATCCATTCGAAAAGAAAAAATGAAATGAGACCCCATCACAAACGATGAACCGGAAAAATCCGGATTAAAGGGATCTTCAAAAGACGCCCATCCCATAGACTGATCCATATCCTCGTCGTCAATTTCAACAATTGCATTCTGGGTAAGTAGTCGGGTCAGGGTATCCATTAATGGTTCTGCCAGTTGACCCAGCACCTGATATCGCGTTATAGAAACTTTTGAAGAAAGAAGACCCATAGAATTCCATATTGTAGGTAGTTAATTTGAATTAATCATTCTATCTGTTTTAGTCAGTGGTTACAAGTTCTATTTATTAACGCTTAAAAGCCGTCATCAAACGGGAACATTGGCTTGTTCATTTTGTATAATATTCTTTTTAATTTTTTAGAAAGAACAACAATAATAATACCCTTCTGATTGTGTTTAAAACTTTATAACAGCTTGTTATAAAATATAAAATCATATTATTTTATTGTTCAAAAATTGATGGAAACAGCGGCCTGTTTGAACAAGCATTCTTGCGTTGTTCATAACCGTCATTTTTTTAACAACCGTTCAGCAGATTGCAGAAAATTGATGAAATTCATTGCCGATTTACATGTTCACTCGCGTTTTTCACGGGCAACATCCAAAAACCTTGATTTGGAGCATCTTTATATATCCGCTCAGTTAAAAGGAATCACGGTTGTCGCCACTGGCGATATCAGCCATCCGGAATGGTTTAAAGAAATCAGCGAAAAACTTGAACCCGCAGAAGCGGGTTTATATCGGCTGAATAAAAATATTGAAAAAAACTGTGACAAACAGGTTCCGCTGTCGTGTCGTGGTATCGTCAGGTTTATGCTGAATTCCGAAATAAGTTGTATATATAAGAAAAAGGGAAAAACCCGGAAAATTCATAATCTTGTTTTTTTACCGGATATGGCAGTAGCGGAATCATTTAACCGAAAAATGGCAAGTATCGGAAACATTGTTTCAGACGGCAGGCCGATATTGGGTGTGGATGCCAGAAACCTCCTTGAAAAGCTTCTTGAAACCAGTGATCAGGCATTTATGGTTCCCGCCCATATCTGGACCCCCTGGTTTTCGCTTCTGGGATCTAAATCAGGTTTTGATTCTCTTGAAGAATGTTTTGAGGATCTCAGCAGTCATGTTTTTGCAGTAGAAACCGGTCTTTCTTCAAATCCAGTTATGAACTGGCGGGTTTCCTTTCTGGACCAGCGGACGCTGATATCCAATTCTGATGCCCATTCTCCCGATAAACTGGGAAGAGAAGCCAATATTTTTAATACCGAACTGTCATATTATGGCATAAAAAATGCCCTTCAGTACAGAGATTCCAGTGCATTTTTGGGAACATACGAATTTTATCCGGAAGAAGGCAAATATTACTTTGACGGACACCGGAACTGCAAAATTCGTTTTAGTCCGGAAATGACCTTAACGTATAAAGGATATTGTCCGGTTTGCGACAGAGCCCTGACAATAGGCGTTCTGAACCGGGTCGAAAATATATGTGACAGAAAAGAAGGAGAAAAGCCCAAAAACACACCCCCTTTTTATTCAATAATTCCCCTTAAGGAAATATTATCCGAAATTTTTAAGGTCGGCAGCAGTTCCCAGAAAGTGTTGCGCAACTATCAGCACGCACTTCTTGTTCTGGGTTCGGAATTGGACATCCTATATTCAGTTTCCATTTCGGATATTGAATCAGCCGGTATTCCAATGCTGAAAGAAGCGATTAAAAGAATGCGGGAAGGCAATATTCATATTGTTCCGGGGTATGATGGAGAATTTGGAAAAATAAAAATATTTGCAGAAAATGAACTCAGTTCTAAAATAAAAAAGCGAGGAGTTGTTTGACTTTTTACAAAAATATAAGTATTTATGTTCGGATAAGAGTAAGTACCATTTTATATTCAAACGATAAATGACAAGAAAATCCTTTAATAAAAACAGGTTATAATAAAAAAAGCTTAATTTCTGTTTTTGGTTGTGATTGCGGAAATGACAGAAGAAAAATTAATAAGCGCAATTTATCTTGAAAACGATTTGTTAATATCATTTTATGATGAATCAAAAAAAATTGCAGGAGATAGATGGCAGGTTGTTTTAAAAGCAATCATTCAAATAGTGACGGACCAGGTTCAATTTACCAAAATGGATCCGGAAAAAAGACTCGAAATTTTACAGGTGGTCGGCAAACAGATTAATTATGAGAAAAAATTGGTTCGAAATTTTATTGATGAGAAAGAAAAGGAGAAAATAATTAAAGACATGTATGAATCGTTTTTGCAAATTACCAGACCCTATTTTTCTCACGGTCAGTTTGCAGAAAGATTTGTTCTAAAAAACTACGCCGATTCTCTGGAAAAACGTAAATGGGTGAACAGTTGATGGAACCAAAAAGTTCCAGAATTGGAACGCCTTGTAATCATTCTAAGTATGTGCTTGACCCCTAAAACAGCAATAGATCTTACAGTTATAAAAGGGGCAGCGAAACAGGGAAATTTTTACAAGGCCCTTACCTGTTAGCGAAAGGAGAAATGATGATGTATCAACAAAAAAATATATGGATTCGATTATTTTATACAGTCATTACAATATGCAGCTGTATTCCCTCAGCAGGCGCCGATATTTATGTTTATAAAGACGCCAGTGGTGTTCGTCATTTTACAAATGTTCCCGTGTCTCCAAAATATCGTCTTTACCTGAAAAGCACGCCCAATAAATATTTTGAATCCAGCCTTGGCGAGAAATTTTCTACAAACCTCAATCCCGATCAATATGATCATCTCATCCAGAAGGCTTCAATACTGCATGATATTGATTTTTCGCTATTGAAATCCATTATCAAGGTTGAATCCAATTTTGACTGTTTTGCAGTTTCCCAAAAAGGGGCAAAAGGTCTGATGCAGATCATGCCTCAGAATTTTACCTTTCTGAATATCCGAAATCCCTTTGATCCTGAAGAAAACATCATGGGTGGCGCGCTTTATTTCAAACAAATGCTTGAAAAATTCAACAAAATAGAACTGGCGCTTGCCGCCTATAATGCCGGACCCAACACGGTAGACAAGTATAACGGCATTCCACCGATTTCAGAAACAAAAGGATATGTTAAAAAAGTTCTATCCCATTATAAAAATTTGTCTGATAACAAAAAGAAGTCCGTATAGGATGGATTTTGTGTTTTTTTAAGACAGCGGCTTTGAGAACACTATGGCAAGATGAAAAAAGATGAAAAAAAAGCTTTCCATCAATGGCTTTCGTCAGATCCGCTGTTAAAGCCGTATCACCCCACGCTTCTCCGTCGGTTCAATCAGCGGATTGAAAAAAAAAACGATATCATAAAGAAGCATCGATCTCTTTATGATTTTTCCGCTACCCACACCTATTTCGGGCTTCACCGTGAAAAAAACAATTGGGTTTTCCGCGAATGGGCGCCGGCTGCATCGCAAATATTTTTTATCGGAGATGTCACCGGATGGGCAGAAAAAAAGAATTTCAGCTTACCCGAATCAGTCCGGAAGGAATATGGATACTTTATATTCCAGAGGACGCGCTGCATCATGGAGCGTTATATCGGCTTCGTGTTCACTGGAAAGACGGACAAGGAGATCGTATACCCGCCTATGCCCTCAGGGTTGTTCAGGATCCGGCCACACTGATTTTTAATGCTCAGGTCTGGGAACCGGAAACGCGCTATCAATGGAAAACACCAAAGACAGAAAAAAAATCATCCCTTCTGATCTATGAGGCCCATGTGGGAATGGCCCAGGATGCGGAAAAGATCGGAACATTCAGGGAATTTACCACCAACATCATTCCCAGGATTGCGAAAGCCGGCTACAATACCATTCAGTTGATGGCCATTCAGGAACATCCCTATTACGGATCCTTTGGATATCAGGTGTCCAGTTTTTTTGCCGTATCTTCCCGGTTTGGAACCCCTGACGAGTTTAAAGAACTGATTGATACGGCGCATGGCAGCGGACTGAAGGTCATTATGGACATGATCCATTCCCATGCGGTCATGAACGAGGTGGAAGGCCTCAGTCGTTTTGACGGCTCCACATACCAGTATTTTCACGATGGCCCCAGAGGCTTTCATCCTGCCTGGAATTCCCGATGCTTTGATTATCAGAAAATAGAGGTTCTGGCATTTCTGCTGTCCAACTGTCGATTCTGGCTGGAAGAATATCAACTGGACGGGTTTCGTTTTGATGGTGTTACCAGCATGATGTATGATCATCATGGTCTGGGCAAGGCTTTTACCGGGTATCCATCCTATTTTGACGAAACAGTGGATGAAGATGCGCTGAATTATCTTTCGCTGGCCAACGCGCTGATTCATGATATCAATCCCGATGCCATTACCATCGCCGAAGATGTCAGCGGAATGCCCGGGCTTGCGGTTCCGGTTTCAGCAGGGGGTATCGGATTTGACTACCGGTTTGCAATGGGCATCCCCGATTTCTGGATTCGACTCACAAAAGAGTATCCGGATGAAGCCTGGCCGATCGGTCATTTATGGTTTGAATTGACCAACCGCAGGCCGGATGAAAAAACCATCAGCTATGCGGAATCTCACGATCAGGCCCTTGTAGGGGATCAGACGCTTATTTTCAGGCTGGTGGGATCAGACATGTATGACGCAATGTCCAGAAACCACAAGGACAATCTTCGGGTGGACAGGGGAATGGCCATTCACCGGCTGATCCGTTTTATCACGATGATTACCGCAGGCAGCGGGTATCTGAATTTCATGGGAAATGAATTTGGACATCCGGAGTGGATTGATTTTCCCCGTGAAGGAAACAACTGGTCCTACCGCTTTGCCAGACGCCAGTGGCATTTGGTGGATAATCCGGACTTGCGGTACCAATTTCTGGCGCGTTTTGATCAGGAAATGATCGCCCTGGCCAGAGCATTCCGCCTTCTTGAAAATCCACAGCTGATGCTTTGTTATGAGCATAACGATGACAAGGTCATCGCGATTGCGCGGGCGGGCCTGTTTTTTGTGTTCAATTTTCATCCACAGCGCTCTTTCAGTGATTATCATATCCCTTTTATGCCAGGAAAATATCAAATGATATTTCACAGCGATTTACGCGAATTCGGAGGGCATGGCCGGTTAAAACCCGATCAGATACATGTTACGCAACAGCAAACGTCAAATTATGGGTCATTTCATTTCATCAGCCTGTATTTGCCATCCAGAACCGCCCTGGTGCTGCAACCGGTTGAAACACGTTGCTTAAAGAAGTCAGCAAAAGCTGGAAGCTCACATGCAGACATACTGACTTCTGACTTCTGAATTCTGAATACCTGAGTAGTTACAAAATAAACGGGAGACAAAATGAAAATTGGTATTATCGGCTGTCCAGGCGCAGGGAAAACCACTGTTTTTGAAGCCCTGACCCGAAGCCTTTCGAATACAGCCGGAAAAGCAGAAACCCGAATCAGCACCCTTCAGGTTCCGGATTCCCGTGTGGATGAACTAAGCCGGATGTATCATCCGCGCAAAACCATTTATGCCCAGATAGAATATTTTTTGCCAGGAAAATCGTTGGCCAAAAAAGATACCGGAAAAGAACAGACTGCATGGACCCAGGTTCGAGACTGTGATGCGATTATTCTTGTTGTCCGAAATGTCACGGGTATGGGGGGAGAAGCTCCCCGGCAGTTGTTCGATTTTCAAACGATCAATCAGGATTTGATTCTTTCGGATCAGGTCGTGGTCGAAAAACGGATAGAACGCCTGGAAACCGATAAAAAACGCGGCAAGAAAATCGATATGGAAGAGCTGTCTCTGATCAGGCAATGCTTGAAACACCTGGAAAATGAGATTCCGCTTCGAAAGATACCGGAACTTGCCGCAGCGCCTGCGTTAAGGGGGTTTGCATTCATGTCGGCCAAACCCATGATGGTTTTGTTCAACAATGCCGATGATGACGATGCAATGCCGGATATTCCCGAGGTAATTTCTGCGGAACATTGCATGGTCATCAAGGCAAAGCTTGAGCAGGAACTGATTCGAATGACCGAAGAAGAAGCCAGTGAATTTCTGACGGAATTCAATATAACCGCATCGGCAACGGATCGCGTGATTCAGATGTCCTATGGCCTGCTGGGGCTGATGTCTTTTTTTACGGTCGGCGAAGATGAAGTAAGAGCCTGGACCATACAGCGGGGAACATCGGCTCTGGATGCAGCCGAAGTCATTCATTCAGATATCAAAAAAGGGTTTATTCGAGCTGAAATCATCTCTTATAAGGACTTGATGGATGCGGGAAACCAGGCAGAGGCCCGCAAACGCGGCACATTTCGACTGGAAGGGAAAACCTATGAAGTTCAGGATGGGGACATCATCAACTTCAGGTTTAATGTCTGAAAAAATTGTAACGATTCAGGTATTCAGAATTCAGGAGTCAGAATGGCCGCATGTAAGTTTCCTGCAAGTTGCCGGATAAAGTTCAAAAATATAAACCCGCCAAAAAACATATGATAACAAACTGTTAAAAGCTGGTTTGTTGAAGCCGGAGGGAAGGGTTCATTTTTTTGAACCAAACAGATTTCTGTATTACATTATAAATCAGAAAGTTAAAAAAAAACGTAAAAAAGCAGGTTCATGGATTTGAACATTTCCGGAGGGTCGCTTGGTTCTGGCAGCAACTGTTTTGGTAAATGCGTTTTTTGTATCTGACATAACAACTTGAAATATAATCATAAAATAAAAAAAATAAAAAAAGATTAAAAAATATCCGCTTTTGGCAAAGAGATTGCATATATCTTAAGTCAAACCTAATAATTTCTTCATCTTTTTCCTCCTTTAAAAAAGCTGGTCGGGGCGTTCCCGGCCAGCTTTTTTTTGTCGATAATTTTGGAACAGGGATCTTAGTCCTCCTGAAGCGCTTTCAGGTTGGCATAAAAATCCAGAACCTGAGGATTGCTTAGCGCATCCTTGTTCTTAACTGGCTGATTCTGAATGACTTTCTTGACAGCCAGCTCAACTTTTTTCATGTTCAGGGTATAGGGAATGGCCGGCACTTCAATGATTTTGGCCGGAACATGTCTTGGCGACGCATTGGCCCGAATCACCTGGCGGATTTTTTGCTTAAGCGCCTCTGTCAGGCTTTGGCCCGCCATCATTTTAACAAACAGGATGACGCGGACATCGTTTTTCCAGTCCTGGCCGATGACAAGGCTGTCCTCTATTTCCTCCAGCTGTTCCACCTGGCGATAAATTTCAGCAGTTCCGATACGAACCCCGCCCGGATTCAGCGTGGCATCCGACCTGCCGTAAATCGTGACCCCCCCTTTTTCGTTGATTTCAATAAAATCGCCATGACGCCAGATATTGGGATAGACATCAAAATATGCGGAATGGTATTTTTTCCCGTCCGGATCCTCCCAGAAATAAATGGGCATGGATGGAAAAGGCGCGGTGCAGACCAGCTCTCCCTGCTGCCCGATTACCGGTTTTCCGTCACTGTCAAAAGCTTCCACTTTCATGGCAAGCCCCCGGCACTGGAGTTCTCCGGCATATACCGGGCCCATCGGATTTCCCAGGGCAAAACACCCGTTCAGATCAGAGCCTCCTGAAATAGAGGCAAGCTGAAGATCGCTTTTTACGGCATCATAGATAAACTCAAAGCCTTCGATGGCAAGCGGGGAACCCGTGGAAAGAACCGCACGAAGCGGCGTTAAATCATACAGATTTTTGGGGATAACGCCGGAGTTCTGAAGGGCTGAAATATATCCTGCACTGGTTCCAAACACCGTGATTTTTTCGTCCTGAGCCATTTCCCACAACGCTCCGGGCCCGGGATGAAACGGATTTCCATCATACAGAACCAGGGTTGCACCGGTGGCAAGGCCGCTGACAAGCCAGTTCCACATCATCCAGCCGCAGGTTGTAAAATAAAATATCACGTCATTTCGTTTTAAATCCACATGAAGAAATTGCTCTTTCAGCTGATGCAGCAGAATACCGCCGGCGCTCTGCACCATGCATTTGGGAAGGCCGGTTGTACCGGACGAATACATGATATACAGGGGATGATCGAAGGGCAGCTGGGCAAACGTGATTTCCGGAACAGGTCCGGAGAATCGAAAATCCCGGTAATGCACGGCATTGGGAATATTGCCGATATCCGGATCAGTTTCGGTATAGGGAATCACCACGACTTTTTCGATGGAGGGCAATTCCTTGAGGATGCCGGAAATGCGTTCCAGGCAATCCATGGCCTTTCCCTTGAACCAGTAGCCGTTTGCCGTAAAGAGGATCCTGGGTTTGATCTGTCCAAAGCGATCCAGAACCCCCTTGATGCCAAAATCCGGCGAACACGATGACCATACGGCTCCCAGGCTGGTTGCAGCCAGCATGGCGACAATGGCCTGGGGCATATTTGGAATAAAGCCCACCACCCGGTCTCCGGGCTTGACGCCCGCTGTTTTCAGGGATGCGGCGACCCTGGCCACTTCTTCATAGAGCTGGGCATAACTGGTCCGGGTGGAAGCCAGGCCTTCTCCCTTAAAAATCAGGGCGGTTCGATCATCTCGGTATCGAAGCAGATTCTCGGCAAAATTAAGCCGTGCGCCGGCAAACCATTTGGCTCCGGGCATTTTTGTCGGATCATCCACCACCGCGGTGTAAGGCGCCGAGGACTTGATTTGCACAAACTCCCAGAGCAATGCCCAGAATTCCGAAATATGGTCAACAGACCACTGATAAAGTTCCGAGTATTGCGTAAACAGCTGCCCATGCCGCTTATTGACGGTATGCATAAACCTGAACATGTTCGTCTTCTGTATAGCTTCCTCAGACGGTTTCCACAACATTTTGCCCATAAACCGTATCCTTTCCGTGTTGGTGTCTAAATCATTTGAATTTCCATGCAAAGTGTTTTATGAGATAAGAACTGAATTCAGGTATTTCTTAATGGATAATTCAAAAACATTCAAATCAAAAATGCCGCATTCTGTCCATGACCCTGAAATTGCCCGAAAAGACAATGAAAGATCCCATTGACATCCTGATTGTTGAAGACAGTAAAACACAGGCAGACGGCCTGAGCAAACTGCTTGAGAAAAACGGGTATCGCGCAATGCTTGCCCGGGATGGCCGGGAAGCGGTCCGTATTCTGGAAACCCCTTTTACGCCGCAGATTGTCATCAGCAACATCATCATGCCGAATATGAACGGGTATGAGCTGTGTCGTCACATCAAATGCCAGGAGCACCTGAGAGACATTCCGATTATTCTGCTGACGGCCCTTTCCGATCCCGAGGATGTAATTCTGGCGCTGGAATGCGGGGCGGACAATTTTGTTACAAAACCCTTCAGTGAAGATCTGTTGATCAACCGCATGCATACGGTGCTGATTAACAAAAAACTAAGAGGGCGGGACGTTGAAAAAGGCATCGAGATTCACTTTGCCGGAAAGAGACGTCTTATTACCGCTCAGCGCCAGCAGATCATTGATCTTCTGTGTTCTACCTACGAAAACGCAGCGTATAAAAAGCGCGAGCTGGAACTTGTGAACACGCAGCTCATCAAGCTTCAGCGAAAGCTGGAAAAAGACATTGTCGAGCGCAGGCAGGCAGAGGATCGGGTGTTTGAGTCTGAACAGCGACTGAAGCTCGTGTTGAATACGGTTCAGACCGGCGTGGTGATCATCGATGCCCAGACGCATGTCATTTCCGATGTCAATCAATATGCGGCCGACTTGATCGGTCTTCCCAAGGAACGCATCATTGGAAACACCTGCCAGCAGTTCATCTGTCCGGCCCTGTCGGGCAAGTGTCCGTTTGCCGAAACCGAACGCAAAACAGACAGTTCAGAGCAGATTCTGATCCGGGCCGATGGCGAGCTTCTCCCGATTCTGAAAAAAGTGACCCCTATTCGGATCAATCAGCGGGAATATCTTCTGGAAAGTTTTTCGGATATCACGGAACAGGTACGTGCAAAAGAAGAGATTCTCAAGGCCAAGAATGAGGCAGAAAAAGCCAATATGGCCAAAAGCGAATTTCTGGCCAATACCAGCCATGAGATTCGAACCCCCATGAATGGTATTATCGGAATGGCAGGGCTCCTTCTGGATACCCGCCTGTTGCCGGAGCAGCGGGATTATGCCGAAACCATTCGCAGCAGCGCCGATGCCCTGATGACCATCATCAACGATGTACTGGATTTTTCCAAGATCGAAGCCGGGAAACTGGATCTGGAAATTCTGGATTTTGATATTCGCATCATGGTGGAAGAAGTGTCTGAACTGCTGGCTACCCGGGCGTTTGAAAAAGGACTGGAACTGGCCTGCCTGGTGAATCATGATGTGCCGTCCCTGTTAAAAGGGGATCCGGGAAGACTTCGCCAGGTGCTGATGAACCTTGCCGGAAATGCCATTAAATTCACGGAAAAAGGACAGGTGATCATCCAGGCCGCTCTCGAGAGGGAAGAAGACAGATCGATCACGGTCCGTTTCATGATTACGGATACCGGGATCGGCATTCCCGGGGACAAACAGCACCGGCTGTTTCAGTCTTTTTCGCAGGTGGATGCCTCAACCACCCGCCGCTATGGCGGCACCGGCCTGGGGCTGGTCATTTCCAAGCGGATAGCGGAAATGATGAACGGTCAAATCGGCGTTGACAGCCGGGAGGGGGCGGGATCCACGTTCTGGTTTACGGTTGTTCTGGAAAAACAGACCGACGGAGATGAAAAAAGAACCGGTCCTTCCGGTCGATATTCAGGGACAGCGCATTCTGCTTGTGGATGATAACCGGATAAACCGGCAGATTCTCAGAGAGCAGCTTAAAAACTGGGCGCTGTGTTGTCGCCGAGGCCGAAAATGGCGAAGAGGCACTGTCTCAGCTGCTTCTGGCAGCCGATGAAAAAACGCCTTTCCGCCTGGCGATTATCGATATGATGATGCCGGAAATGGATGGAAAAACGCTGGGTAGAAAAATCAAGGCCGATCCACGGATTACCGAAACAGCCCTGGTGATGCTGACCTCCGGCGGCAGGCGCGGAGATGCGGAGCAGCTTCAGGACATCGGTTTTTCAGCCTATCTTACCAAACCGGTCAAGCGGCTTCAACTGCATGACTGCCTGTCGACGGTTTTGGGAACGCCGCTGACGATTGTCAAAAAACCTGCCAAGCCCATCGTGACCCGACATTCCCTGTCTGAGGAGAAAAAACAAAGCATTCGCATTCTTCTGGCCGAAGACAATCCGGTAAATCAGAAAGTTGCTCAGAAAATGCTGGAAAAATTCGGCTATTGCTCGAATACGGTCTCCAATGGCTTTGAAGCCCTGAAGGCGCTTGGCATGATTGACTATGATCTTGTTTTAATGGATGTGGTGATGCCGGAAATGGATGGGTTTGATGCCACGGCCCAGATCCGCAATCCCGCATCAAAAGTCATGAACCACCGGGTTCCCGTAATTGCCATGACCGCGCATGCCATGAAAGGGGATCGGGAAAAATGCCTGGAAGCCGGCATGGATGATTACATATCCAAGCCGGTCAAGCCGCAGGAACTGCTGGATGTGGTTGAAAAATGGGTTCGCAAGGTCAGCAAAAGAGCCATTGGGTCCCTCAGCTGCCGGTCATCTGTTTCAGGATCAGACAGGCATTGGTTCCCCCAAATCCGAATGAATTGGACATGGCGTAAGCCACGTGCTGTTTTGCGTGCCTGTTTGGGAACATAATCCAGATCGCATTCCGGTGAAGGGTTGTCCAGATTCAGCGTGGGCGGAACGATTCCCTGTTGAATGGCAAGCGCCGTAAAAACAGCCTCGATGCCGCCGCCGCCTCCCAGAAGATGACCGGTCATGGACTTGGTGGCGCTGATGGCTATCCGGTAGGCGTGATCCTTGAAAACCGACTTGATGGCCATGGTTTCATACTGATCGTTCATCTGTGTAGAGGTGCCGTGGGCATTGATGTGATCAATTTCCGTTCCGCAAAGGCCGGCATCCTTAAGGGCGGCCTGCATGCACCTGGCCGCGCCTTCGCCGCCGGGTGCGGGGGCTGTCATGTGAAACGCATCGCCGCTCATGCCGTATCCCACAACTTCGGCATAGATTCTGGCGCCTCTTTCCAGGGCGAAATCGAGGGCTTCCAGTATCAGAATACCGCTGCCTTCGCCGACAACAAATCCATCCCTGTCGCTGTCAAAAGGTCTAGAGGCTTTTTCCGGATCATCGTTTCGCGTGGAAAGGGCCTTCATGGCGTTGAAACCGGCAATGCAGGTGGGGGTTATGACCGATTCCATTCCGCCGGTGATCATGGCGTCCGCAGCGCCTCTTTGAATGATCTTAAAGGCATCGCCGACCGCATGGGTTCCGGCGGCGCAGGCTGTGGCAACCGATGCGTTCGGTCCCTTGGCCCCGAAGCTGATGGCAATCATTCCCGGCGCCATGTTACCGATCATCATGGGGATAAAAAACGGGCTGACCCGTCCGGGGCCTTTCTGGTCAATAAGCCGGGCCGTTGTCTCGAGAACCGAAAGCCCTCCCAGGCCGCAGCCCGTAAGCACGCCTATGCGCTCTGAATTCGAACTGTTGATGCTCAGCCCCGAGTCTTCCATTGCCATGCGGGTTGCAGCCAGGGAATAAGCAATGAATCGCTCGATTCGCCTGGCTTCTTTTTTGGGCAGAAAATCCTCTGGATTGAAAATTTTTGACTTCACCGGCGATTCGGGTTTCAAAACAGGCGGTGTCAAAACGGGTAATTTCTCCAATCCCGGATTTGCCGGCGCATAATGCCGACCAGGTTTCGTCCCGGCCGAGCCCTATCGGTGTCACCAGACCCACGCCTGTTATCACAACCCGTCTGTTCAATGTAACCCTCCTTTTCTAGCACAAAACCCGTTGCCGGACTTACTGCCTGATGCGGCAAAATCAGTGAGAATCGATAAAGCTGATGGCATCTTTGACACGAACGATTTTTTCAGCAGCCTCATCAGAAATTTCAATATCAAATTCTTCTTCCATGGACATGATCAGTTCCACAAGATCCAGAGAATCTGCGCCCAGGTCATCCACAAAAGAGGCCTCTGGAACAACTTCACTCAGATCAACCCCAAGTTTTTCGGCAATTATTTTTTTGACTTTATCTTCAACAGACATGGTTCCTCCTTGATTATTCTAAATTCGAAGTTTGAAATTCGGTTTTTGTTTGAACGGTCTTTCGGTTTAAACACTACATATACATGCCGCCGCTGACATGGATCACCTGGCCGGTGATATAGGAAGCGGCTTCTGATGCCAGAAAAACAACCACGGCCGTTACATCCTGCGGTTTTCCAAAACGGCCCAGCGGGATCTGCAGCAGCATGGCGTCTTTGTTTTTTTCGGAAAGCGCATCGGTCATATCTGTTTCAATATATCCGGGCGCAACCGCATTCACGGTGATATTGCGGGAAGCCAGTTCTTTGGCCACGGCTTTGGTAAAACCGATCATTCCGGCTTTTGACGCAGCATAATTGGCCTGACCGGAATTTCCCGTGACCCCAACAACAGAGGTGATGTTGATAATCCGGCCGGAATGCTGTTTGATCATGGTTTTTGCGGCAATTTTGGCACAGAGAAAAGCCCCTTTCAGGTTTACATCCATCACGCTATCCCAGTCGAGCGCCTTCATCCGCACCAGAAGTCCGTCGCGGGTCATGCCGGCATTGTTGACCAGGACATCGATTCGGCCGGTTTCAGAAAGAATTCGCTGAAAAAAGTCCGTCATCGCGGTTTCCGAGGCAATGTCGGCGCAAATGCCGACAGCCGCGCCACCGGCAGCCCGGATTCCCGCTTCGGTTTCGGCTGCGGCCTGACGGTTGGATGCGTAGTTGAAATACAACGATCGCCTCAGGTCCTGCCAGGGCCATACAGATCGCCCTGCCGATTCCTCTTGAGCCTCCGGTAACCACGATGGTTTGTTTTTCAGAACCGACTGTCACGGCTTTCTCCGTATATTCGTAAATCGTTGTTCGTGCCTGCAAGTGGGATCGGCCGGCTCATTTTTCATGATGAAAAATGATTTCGCAAATCCTGTCCATGTCCTGAAACGTGTTGGCGCAGGCAAAGGGGAGTTGCTGGCAGGAAATGGATTGCAGAAATTCTGACAGGGTTCCTGAAGAGAACAGACCATTTCCCATCAGGATTTTGAGCATATTCTGGTAAACCAGCTGCGCGACCTCGGCAGCAAAAACCCGGGAGGCTGCCTGAATTTTTTGAGTCCGGGGGTCGCTGCCGGCGGTAAAAGCAGCTGCTTTTCGGGCAAGGCTTGCACCGACCTCGACATGGGTCATCATATCTGCAAGACAGAACATGACATGCTGGCTTCGGGTCAGGCGTTTTTCATGGGCCAGAAGAATCGTCTGGTTCAGCGCTTCGGCCGCTAGTCCGTAAAACAGGCAGCCGGCTTGATCGCCTTTCTGATGCAGTCCTTCCATTTCTTCTGCAATGGATCTGTAAAACGCGCCTTTGGTTTTCCAGGTTTTTTTCCAGCGGAACATGCTGATGATATTCTGCAGAATTTCGCTGGTGCCTTCATAGATACAGGTGATTCTGACATCCCGTTTGATTTTTTCGACCCCGAACTCCGTGATGTATCCATAGCCCCCAAGGGCCTGAATGGCATCATCTGCGGCACGGTTTGCGGCTTCCGAGGCAAACAGCTTGGCAATGGCGCCCTCGACCTGAAGATCCGTGTCTCCGGCGTCGATCCGCAGGGCGACTTCATCCAGGTAACTGGAAGCCGCTTCAAAGCGGACAATGTGGGGAATTATGAGTTTGTGGGTATACCCCTGTTTTTCGGACAGCGGGGAGCCAAACTGGACCCGGTCCTTGGCATAGGGAATGGCGATGGCAAGCGCCGCCTCTCCCGCGCCAAGCGCCATGGCGGCCACCATCAGCCGGGTATATCCAAAAACCGAATTGGCCTGCTTCAATCCGTGGCCCGGCACGCCGCCCACAAGATTTTCAACCGGCACAAAAACGTTGGAAAACGTGAGCGGTGAGGTGTTGGATGCCCGGATGCCGTGTTTTTCTTCTCCCTTGCCCTGAACAAAACCGGGCGTTCCTTTTTCAACAACAAAAAAAGAAGGTCCTTCTGGGGTCACGGCCAGAAGCGTGATAAAATCCGCAAATCCGCCCGTGGAGATGAACTGCTTGGTGCCGTTGATCCGGTATCCGGTAACCGCTCCGGATGCGTCATAAACCGGGTCGGCCTTGGTTTTCAGGGCCGCCAGATTGCTGCCCGCACCGGATTCTGTTACGGCATAGGCCACCAGGGAACGGCCTTCTGCAATAGCCCCAAGCCATTTTTCTTTTTGCGCTTCAGTGCCGCCAACGATCAGCGGGTCCGCGCCCAGTTGAATGGCAAAAAAAGCAGTGGCAACACCCAGGCAGACGCCGGCCATTTCGCGGGTCAGGGCGCAGCAGTCTCTGGCGCCGCCGCTCATGCCGCCATAGGCCTCGGGAATAAACAGCAGTTGAAGGCCGATGTCCGGACCCAGCATGGTACGGATGATTTCTTCCGGGAAGATCTCTTTGCGGTCAAACGCAAGAACAGCCTCGCGGGTCAATAGCCGCGCCTTTATCTTGGTGACGACATCAAGAACCATCTGTCTGGATTCATCATCCAGACCATGGAGCGGCGTACTGGATTCATGCACTGAAGGAGACATCCGTTATCAATCCTCTTTGCCTTCGGTAACCTTCTTACCTTTATATTGGCCACAGCTCGGGCAGACATGATGGGGAAGTTTGGCTTCGCCGCATTCCGGGCAGGTTGACAGGCTGGGCGCCTCAAGCGCCTGGTGAGAGCGCCGCATATCGCGTTTTGACTTTGAAGTTTTATGTTTTGGAACGGCCATGAGTAATCTCCTAAATATCTGTTTATAATTAATATAATTTTTACATCGCTAAGTGCGAAAAATGTAGGCATTAGTAATTGAAAACTGTCCCTTTGTCAAGCTTTTTATGCCAAAGAAAAAAATCTTCCCCGGTTGATCCCCGGCGGCTGTTGTCTGTCTGCGGTTTTTGTGCTATAAATATCAGAACAAACAGTAACACGCGATGTCTTTGACATGATGGCGGTTCCAGTGAAAGCGCTCTGATTACGGGGGACGCATTGCTTTTGACTTAAGACAAAAAACTTCTTTTTTGAAAAAGACCGGGGGATATTTTCACAACCAACTAAATTTAAATGATAAATCCGCCTTTATTTAAAGGCGGATTTATCATCGGATTTTTTTGACAATGACGTTTAGTCAATATTCGACTATTACTGACAATTAACATTCTATCAATATGGTTATTAGATAATATTATAAATTTATTATATTAATAAGCCATATTGCTTTACTCAATAGTAATCAGGTGAATCATAATGCGCACGGTTATTACTCGTTTTCCGCCAAGCCCCACAGGATACCTTCATGTGGGCGGGGCCAGAACCGCCTTATTTAACTGGTTTTACGCCCGGCACACCCAGGGCCGTTTTGTTCTTCGCATCGAAGATACCGACACGCTCCGTTCCACCCAGGCATCGGCCGATGCCATCTTCGAGGCCCTGGAATGGCTGGGGATAGACTGGGATGAAGGGCCGTATTTTCAGTCCAAACGTTTCCATGTCTATACCGAATATGTTCAAAAACTTCTGGATACGGGCCACGCCTATTACTGTACCTGCTCTTTGGAAAAACTGGATGCCATGCGCGAGCAGGCCATGGCAAACGGCGGAAAGCCCAAATATGACGGGACCTGCCGGGACAAGAAGCTTTCCAAAAGCAGCGATGCCGTGGTCAGGTTTTGCGCCCCGCAGACGGGAACCACCGTCATTCACGACGTGGTCAAGGGCAACATCGTCTTTCAGAATGCCGAACAGGATGATTTTATCATTCAGCGCAGCGACGGCACGCCGACTTACAATTTCGTTGTGGTGGTGGATGATATCACCATGGGCATCAACACGGTGATTCGCGGGGACGACCATGTCAACAACACCCCCCGGCAGATCATGCTCTATCAGGCCCTGGGGGCCGAACTTCCGGTGTTTGGGCACGTGCCGATGGTTCTGGGAAAAGACAAGACCCGCCTCAGCAAACGCCACGGCGCCATGTCCGTAACCGCCTACCGGGACATGGGGGTTTTGCCCGAAGCCATGATCAATTATCTCATTCGTCTGGGATGGTCCTGCGGGGACCAGGAATTTTTTACGCGAGAGGATCTGATCGAAAAATTCTCCCTGGAACATATCGGAAAATCCGCAGGCGTCTTTGATATGGACAAACTTCTTTCGCTGAACGCAGATCATATCAAGGCAACGCCGCCCCGCGCATTGACGCCGCATCTGCTGCCGTTTCTGAAGGCAAGGGGGTATGCCGCAGAAGAAGGACATTATCTGGATCAGGTGATTCTGACACTGAATGCCCGCAGCAAAACCCTTGATGAAATGGCGGAAGCGGCCCGGTTTTATTATGAGGACGCGGTTTCTTACGACCCTGCGGCTGCCGGAAAATTCATGAAATCCGAAGCCCTGGAGCCGTTGACCCTGCTGGTTCAGAAAATGGAATCTGCCCCGGATTTTACGGTCGCAACCCTTGAAGCGATTTTTCTGTCGGTCATGGAAACCACCGGCTTGAAACTCGGGAAAATCGCCCAGCCCGTTCGTGTGGCACTGACAGGCAAAACCGCCAGTCCGGGGATTTTTGAAATCATGGAAATTCTGGGAAAAGAACAGGTCCTTGCCAGGCTCAAACAGGCCATCCGTTATCTTGTTGACTCTAATGAATCAAGCGGATAAACTTTCGCAACATCCCGGTTCTGATTCACTTGAGAGATGTTTAAACCCTTCAGCCGAAACACATAAAGAGGCACTATGTTCAGAGTCAAAGACATCATGACAACAGACGTCATCTCGGTATCTCCTGAAACAGAAATTGTGCAGGCAGCACGGACCATGATTGAAAAACGAATTAACGGCCTTCCGGTTGTGGATGGCAAGGGCAGGGTCGTCGGCATTCTCTGCCAGAGCGATCTGGTGGCCCAGCAGAAAAGCGTTCCCATCCCCTCGCTGTTCTCTCTGCTGGACGGGTTTATGCCCCTGACCTCATTGAAGCGGATTGAAAAAGAAGTTGAAAAGATCGCTGCCTTAACTGTTGCTCAGGCCATGACGCCCAAGCCCGTTACGGTTACGCCGGAAACCGGAATAGAAGAAGTGGCCTCGCTGATGGTGGACAAAAATTTCCATACCCTTCCGGTGGTTCAGGACGGTAAAGCTGGTTGGCGTGGTCGGAAAAGAAGACGTGTTAAAGACGCTGCTTCCTTCCTGACCGGCTCACGGCAGTACCTGGCCGATGGCGTCAACCGCCAGGTCCAGTTCGGACTCCGCAATAATAAATGGCGGCCCCAGCATGACGGCATCCCCGTCGCCATTTGCAAATCCCGTGCATTTGTAAACAAGGACGCCCATATCCATCAGGCGCTCTGCCAGCTTTTCTGTGATTTTTTCCTTGCGGGGATAAGGCGCAAGGGTTTTTTTATCGCGCACGATTTCAATTGCCCACATCAGGCCGATGCCCCGGACCTGGCCGACATGGGGATGCTCTGCCAGCGGCGCCAGGCGCTGTTCCAGAAAATGTCCCAAAGACTGTGCCCGTTCAACCAGTTTTTCTCTTTCCAGAATTTCAACGACCGAAAGGGCTGCGGCCGCAGCCACTGCGTGGTGGGAAAAAGTATGGCCATGAATGAAATTGCCCGCTTTTTCCCTGAGAACATCCAGATGCGCTTTGTTGCATCCCACGGCGGAAAGGGCCGCGTATCCGCCATTGAGGCCTTTCCCCAGGGTGATCATATCCGGGGCAACGCCGTAATGATCCAGGCCGAACCATTTGCCGGTCCGGCCCATGCCGCACATGACTTCATCCAGAATGAGCAGAATGCCGTGATGGTTGCAGATGTCCCGGATGATGGCATAGTATTCCGGCGGCGGAACCACGGCGCCGATGGTTGAGCCCAGAATTGTTTCGGCCAGAAAAGCGGAAATGGTTTTCCGCCCTTCATGTTGAATGGCCTCATCCAGCGCGTGGGCGCACCGGATGCCGCAGTCCGGATAGGACAGCCCGAAGTGACAGCGCAGGCAGTATGGTGAAGGGATGTGAATGGAAGGGGCCAGAAGCGGCAGAAACGGCTCCCGCATGGATGTTTTTCCGGTTGCGGACAATGCGCCCAGCGTTGCCCCGTGGTAGGCATTCCAGCGGGAAATGACCCGGTACCGATCGGATTCTCCCCTGGCAATATGAATCTGCCTGGCCAGCTTGATGGCGGTTTCAATGGCCTCACAGCCGCTGGAGCAGAAATAAAACCGGTTGATGCCTTCCGGTGCATGGGCGGAAAGCCGAAGCGCCAGCGCTTCAATGGGCGCCGAGGTGAACATGGGGCCGTGAACATAGGCCAGCTGTTTTGCCTGGCCGGCCATGGCATCGGCGATTTCCGCCCTGCCGTGACCCACATTCACGCAGATGGGCCCGCCGCTGGCATCCAGATATTTTTTCCCGCTTTCATCATAAATCCAGACCCCTTCCGCCCTTACGGCTCTGGGCATGGGCCGGTCAATTCTGCGGTGAAACACACAGCTTTCTTTCACGAAAAACTCCTCTCGTAGCCAGTTGCAAAGTCCATCATCGTCATTCCGGCGAAAGCCGGAATCCAGTCATTCCAATCGGTTCTGGACACCGGCTTCCGCCGTGTGACGGTTTTAGTGAGTTTTGAAAATAGCTCTCGAAAATAAAGACAAATAAGCTATTTCTACTTCAAGCAATATACGATACAAAATCGTAACAATATTATTTGTCATCGTCAACCATTTCTCCTGCCAACCGGCCGGCAAAACATCAATCGGGGATATCAAAAGCCTGGCCTTCCCATTGACTTTTTCCGGCGGATCCGCATATAGATGTTGCAAATAGTCCATGACCGAAGCTGTTTTTCCCGTAAGACAGGCGGAGTTCAGATGAAAGCCGAAGAAGAAAGACAAATCATTCTATTTAACAGTCAGCTGGATCAGGACATTCAGCTGCGCCTGGTGAAAACGCGCCACGATGCAAGCCAAGCGATCGAAGACTTTTGCACAGCGCTGCAGCAGGCGGCGCCAAAAATCCGTATCAAACATGAAAAAGAGGATTCCGATACCCCACCCGAGCTGCGGATTCATGCCAGAATCTGCTATCGGTCTGTCCCGCTTGGCCATGAACTTGGCCCTTTTCTCAAGGCGCTTTCATGGATTTTTAACGACCGGACGCCGCCGCCCCTGCCAGTCCCATCTCTCTTAAATGATCTTGCGCTGCCTGCGGAATTGAAACTCTATGTTGCCGAACACTGCCCGTTTTGTCCCGGCATTGTTGAAAGCCTGCTTCCCCTTGCGCTTTCCAGCGCCCTTGTTCGGCTGACGGTGATAGATGCCGGGCTGTTCATAAAAGAGGCCCAAAACGACCGGGTTCAGTCGGTTCCCACGCTGATTCTGGATTCGCAGCTCCGCTGGACCGGCACCGTCAATATCCAGGAAGTTGCAGCGTCCATGATCCACCGGGACCCTTCCCGGCTGGAAGCCGACACCCTGATGAACATGATCGCGGACGGCAACGCCGGGCTTTTATCAACCATGATGCTGGAGAAAGACATGATTTTCCCGGCCCTGGTAGAGCTTCTGGTTCATCCCAAATGGCCTGTCCGGCTCGGAGCCATGGTGGCCCTGGAAACGATTGCCGAGGAAAAACCGGCCCTTGCCCGGACCATATTGGCCCCGCTGTGGGACCGCTTTGGTGCGGCGGATGAAAAGGTAAAAGGCGATATTCTTTACCTGGTTGGGGAAGTGGATATCGGCGATTCAATCGAACGGATACAGGCTGTTCTGAACAGAAAAGCGGATTATGACGCGGAAATCATTGAAGCTGCCGAAGAAGCCCTCGAAAAACAGAAGGCTTACGCATAAATCGCAACTGTTTTCAGGCCTGAAAAGGATTTATCCAGGCGATCGATAATTTTGTTATTGACGATCGGACTTCCTTTTATGTAAATTGTGCAGATTATTGAGGGATCGTCTAGCGGCAGGACGACGGGTTCTGGCCCCGTTAACCAAGGTTCGAATCCTTGTCCCTCAGCCAAATAATAATAAGGGGTTATGAGAAGCACTCATAACCCCTTTGTTGTTTAATAGCATTTTGTCCCACTATGGTCCCACTGATTCCCCAAACGTCCAACAAAAAAGCCCTCAATCCCGGCACAGGGAAATAATACTTTATCTTGCTGGTGGTGTCAGCGCCCCCAGTTATGCAAATTAGATCCAGGGCAATGAATGATCATTGCAATGATCTTGATCAAGTGGCGCTCCCGCAGGGGCTGATGCTTTTCGGGATTCTTCCTGGGTGCGTTCCGTGGCATTCTGACAGGCTCCGGATATTTCACATGACTTTTCCCCATTGTGCTCATAATGTTTCCCTGTAACCGTGATGATTTCGTCCCACGAAAATGGAACCCCGATCCCCTTTGGCAGGATCGGCAGCGGATATTGTTGTTGACTTCATGCCTTTAAATTCATACGACAATAATATCGTTTTTTCTATATTTCAAAAAAGGTAAGCAGCGAGAAGTTCTTCTCGCCTATCCCGTCAGTCCAGAGAGAGTTTTGGCAAAACGGCATAACCCATATTGTTGTACTCTGACCGAGCGACGAGAATAGTTATGCGGATCGATCTAAATATGGTTTGGCAGGAGATATGACGGGGTGTACTCCATCCTTGATATTGATCTCGACTATTTCAACCAGTTGCCCGATCCCGGTGTGAGGCTGGAGCATCTGCTGAACTGGGCTAACCGTCCCGTATCAATTATTGTGAAACGTCACAATCACGCTTTCGCGCGATGGAGGACGAATTGGCGGACACACGACATCGTACCATCGCACATTCTCCATGTTGACGAACACCACGATATGATGGACCAGCGGACGCAAAGCAACATTGCCAACTTCATGTTTCATGCAATGCGCATGTGGCCTCAGTGCCAAGTGCACTGGTTGGTGCAGTATCCTATTGACTCGCCAGCTATGTGGTTGGAAGACGAAACATGGGATTCATTTCGTCGCAGGTTCACTCACGGGCCTCACCGCCCCGCACGATGGCCAAAGCCCGATCTGGTATCCGTGTGCACGAGCCCGGACTTTGTGACCCCTGTCGTGACTCAAGAACTTCTGAAAGTCCTGTCACGCTTCACGACAAGAGCTCAACGAGGAAAAGCAATCGGATAGGCGGGGTTTTTATTCCATTTATGAGGCAGCCAACAGAGTGGAATCTCGGACCGTGCCCAAGAAAATATGAGTTTTGAATTTCCCGGCATGGATCTCCAGTAAGGCCCCGTCATACTGATTCCGGCCGGAGGAAGAGGAATCTCTCATTGATAAAAACATACTTTTGCAGTAACCCAATACAGAAATGATGTTTTGTAATTCATAAAATATCAGACAAATAAAGTCTGCATTCCAGGAAATATCGATACATGGCTCGATTGACATTACCAAAACTCAAGCGCCATCTGTATGCTGCCGCTGATATTCTGCGTGGCAAGATGGACGCCTCACAATATAAAGATTTTATTTTTGGCATGCTGTTTCTCAAGCGCTGTTCCGACGTATTCGAGGAGGAGCGGGAGCGGGTCATCCGTGAGGAGGTGGCAAGCGGCGCAACAGAGCAGGAGGCCCAGGAGCTGGCAGAGGATCACAACCTGTATGAAGGTCTTTTTGTGCCGCCGAAGGCACGTTTCCGAACGATTGATGAAACCGCCCACCAGAATATCGGTGATACCCTGAATAAGGCACTTGAAGCACTTTCGGAGGACAATCTTACTCTCAGGGGTGTGCTCGAACAGATTAATTATACCCGCACAATTGGTAAAAAGCCTGTACCGGATGCAAAACTGCGGCAGCTTATTACCCATTTTCGCAAACACCGGATGCGAAACGAGGATTTCGAGCATCGCGACCTGCTTGGCTCGGCTTACGAGTATCTGGTTTACATGTTTGCCGAATCTGCCGGAAAGAAAGGGGGCGAGTTTTACACTCCCCGCGACGTGGTCAGCCTCATGGTCCGCCTGGTTGATCCCAAAGAGGGACAGCGCATCTACGACCCTTGCTGCGGTTCTGGCGGGATGCTTATCTATGCCAGGCAGCATGTGCGCGAACATGGCGGCAATCCGGATAACCTCGCCCTTTACGGCCAGGACAACGAGGGTTCGGCATGGGCCATTTGCAAGATGAACCTTATCCTGCACGGTGTCTTCGAGCGGGCTTTCATTGAAAACGATGATACCCTCACCGCCCCCCAGCATCTGGAGGGTGGCGAACTGAAGCGATTTGACCGTATCCTCTCCAATCCGCCCTTCAGCTTGCCTTATGAAAAAAAGCAGCTCAGCCACCCGGAGCGTTTTACCGCCTACGGCTTCCCACCCGAAAAAAAGAAGGCCGATTTTCTTTTTGCCCTGCACATGCTGGCATCCCTCAGGCCCGGGGGCATCATGGCCACGGTCATGCCCCATGGCGTCCTTTTCCGGGGCGGTGGCGAGTATGAGATCCGTAAGAAACTGGTGGAAAAGGACCATATCGAGGCGATCATCGGCCTGGGGGCCAATCTCTTTTTCGGCACCGGCATCCCGGCCTGCATCTTGGTGATGCGACGTGAGGGCGACAAACCCGCCGAGCGCAAGGGCAAACTCCTCTTCATCAATGCCGACCGGGATTACGAGGAGGGTCGTGCCCAGAACTATCCTGCGGGCCGAGCATAGCGAAAAGATTGTCCAGGCCTTCCAGAATTTTGACGAAATCCCCGGTTATTCCCGGATTGTGACCACCGGGCAGATCGCGGCAGAAGACTTTAATCTGAATATCCGCCGCTATGCCGATAACTCTCCGCCACCCGTAACCCAGGATGTGCGCGCCCACCTGATGGGTGGTGTGCCCATTGCCGAAGTGGACGGCCTCCGGCCGCTGTTCGAGGCTCACGGTCTTGAGGTAGCCCGTCTTTTTATCCCCCGCGATGACCGGTATTTCGACTTCGCTCCTGAGACTGCCGGCAATGGCGCCCTGCGCCGGGCGGTTGATGAGGATCCGGGCATTAAGGAACGCGAGCAGTCCATGCTTGACGCTTATAATGGTTGGTGGGCCGAGCATGCGCCGCTTTTGGCCGGCTTACCGGAAACCCGTGACCCCATGATCCTGCGGGAGGAATATCTGCGATCCTTCCAGTCCGCCCTGCTGCCCTTAGGCATTCTCGACCGTTTCAAGGTGACCGGCGTACTCGCCACCTGGTGGGACAGTGTACGGGATGAGATCCAGACCATCAGCGCCCGTGGCTTTGAGGAACTGGTCGACGGCTGGATCGACCTGATTCAGGATGTGATTGAGGATACCGAAACCAAGAAGAATGAACTTTTCGACCCCTTTGAACACAAGCTGGTGCTCAAATTGCTGCCGGAATACCTTCAAGAGATTGAGAACTGCCGGGCCGAGATCTTCCGTCTGGAGGGAGAAAAAGAGGCCTTTGAACAGCAGAGTGAGGATGAGGCAGAGGAAAGCCAAGACGAAGGCGAAGATGAGACCAAACCCAACTATGCCAAGGCGCTTGAAGAAGAAAAGAATATTCTCAAGGAGCAGGCCAGGAATTCACTCGTCCGCATCAAGTTTCTTGAGCGCGGTCCAGGGGTAAAGGATATGGGTTCCATTGCAGCAATGAAGAAACTGGGCAAGGACACCACTGCACTTGAAAGTGAGTTGACATCATTGAAGCAAGAAGTCGCACCCATACAGCAACTTATTGACAAGATCGATGAAACCTTAGCTCCATATATTGAAATAAAAAAGCAGCTCACAGAAGCGAAAAAGCAGTTGAAGGCTCTGAGCAATGCCCTGCTGAAGGTGCTGAAGAAAAAACGGGCTGACTTATCCGCAGATGAATGTCGCACTCTGGTGCTTGACCTCAGCCGGGAAGACCTGGAACTTGTGATGAGTCGCTATGTGGAGGAACACCGTCAGGAAGTCCGGACGGCGATTGAAAATCTATGGAATAAATATGGTGCCAGCCTCCAAGTCATACAGTCTGAACGGAATACGGCAATTGAAAGGTTGGATGGGTATTTGAAGGAGTTAAAGTATGCCTAAACTGATCCCTTTTTCTGATTTGGCACAGGTAAATCCACCTGCTACTCGCTCATTCCCAGCGCCAGATTGTGAGGTGTCATTTATTCCGATGCAGGATGTGACTGACAGTGGCGATTGGGCTCACAGACAGACAAAAAAAATATCCTCTATCGGAAACGGCTATACAGCTTTTCAGGAAGGGGATGTTCTTTTTGCAAAAATTACCCCGTGTATGGAAAACGGCAAGGGGACACATGCAATTGGCCTGGTAAATGGAGTTGGCTTTGGCAGCACGGAGTTCCACGTTCTACGCGCTAAAGGTGAGTATTCTTCCAGATTTATATTTCATTGGTGTAATTCCTCTGAACTGAGGCAAGCGGCTGAAGTGCTGATGACAGGTTCTGCCGGACAGAAGCGCGTTCCGGTGGAGTTCTTTTCAAAGTTCCTTGTTACTCGCATTGGTGAAAACGAGCAGCACGCAATTGCTGACATCCTCGACAACGTAAACGATGCCATCCGGCGTACGGAGGCTGTGATTGCCAAGTTGCGGCTGATGAAGGCGGGGATGCTCCACGACCTCCTTACCCGCGGCATCGATGAAAACGGCGGACTCCGCGACCCCCTCAGACATCCCGAACAGTTCAAGGATTCACCATTGGGAAGAATTCCCAAAGAATGGGAGATTGCGAAATTAGACGACCTTGCTGAAATTATTATGGGTCAATCACCACCTGGAAGTTTTTACAACCAGGAAGGAAAGGGGATGCCGTTAATAAATGGTCCAGTTGAGTTTGGTGAAAGATATCCCAAAGTTCTGCAATGGACCACTGTAATCACAAAACTATGTTACCAAGAAGACTTACTTCTGTGCGTTCGTGGTAGTACAACCGGGAAAATGAATGTTTCGAACGGCATTTTCTGCATTGGCCGAGGGGTAGCAGCAATCAGGGGAAAAAAACAAATTGCGGAGACTTCGTTTTTAGAATTATTCTTTATAAGTATTGCAGAAAAAATACTGGAAGAAGCAAGGGGCAGTGGCTCAACTTTTCCAAATATTAACTCAAAGCGTTTATTATCCACATTAATTTCAAAACCATCTATTTATGAACAAATAGAGATAGTTAAACGAATTGAATCAATTGCCTTGGCAATCGATAAAGAGATGATTGAGTTAATAAAATTGAGAAGAACTCAAGCAAGCCCTTATGCAGGACCTCCTCACCGGTCGGGTCCGGGTGCCGGAAAAACTGCTGGAGGTTATGCCATGAGCCTTGACCTTGATTCCCTTCGAGAAGGCTGGGATTTCGAAGCCAAGCTGGCCATTGGCCAGGATGGCAGGGGCCAGTTGCCGAAAAACCTGTGGGAGACCTACAGCGCCATGGCCAACACCCACGGCGGGATTGTGGTGCTGGGGGTAGAGGAAAAACGTGATGGCAGTCTGCTTGTCCATGGTCTGGCTGCGGTGGATAAAATCGAACGCGATCTGTGGAACTGCCTGGGCAATACCGAGAAGGTGAGCTTCAATCTCCTGGGGCGAGAAGCCGTGGAACGGCACGATATCGAGGGGAAAACCGTTCTGGTGTTGCGCATTCCCCGGGCCGACCGCCGGCAGCGCCCGGTTTTTATCAACAACAACCCGCTGCGGGGCACCTTTGTTCGCACCCATGAAGGCGACCGGCGGGCTTCGGAAGATACCGTCCGCCGGATGCTTTCCGACGCCGATGAACGGCCGCGGGATGGCGAAATTCAGGAGCATTTCAGTCTCGATGATCTGGATCCGGACAGTCTTGCCGCTTATCGACATCTTTTCCGCAGCAACTATCCCGGTCATCCTTTTCTGGCCGGTGACGATCGGGATATGCTGCGGCAATTGGGCGGTTGGTCGCTCGACCGCGCCGCCGGGACGGAAGGGCTGACCCTGGCAGGGCTTCTCATGTTTGGACGCCAGCGCAGCATTCTTGACCGCCTGCCGTATTACCAGCTTGATTACAGGCACCTTCCGTCAACCACTACACCTGAACTTCCGAGATGGCTTGACCGGGTGACCCTGGATGGAACCTGGTCGGGCAACCTCTTTGATTTCTTCCGCAAGGTAATCCCCAAGTTGCGGGACGGCCTGCGCGTCCCCTTCCTGATGGGGCCGGACCTGTTTCGCCGGGATGAGTCACCGCAGCACGAAGCCCTGCGCGAGGCCATGGTGAATGCACTGATTCATGCCGATTATATGGCGCGTGGCGGAATCCGGATTTTTCGCCTCCCCCATGGTTTTGAATTCAACAACCCGGGTCTCCTTCGACTGCCGGCCCAACAGATTCGCGCCGGCGGCAAAAGCGATTGCCGCAACCCCTCTCTTCAGCAGATGTTCCAGATGATCGGCGCCGGAGAAAAGGCAGGCTCAGGCTTTCCAAAAATCCTGCAAGCCTGGCGGGAACAGCACTGGCGGGCTCCGGCCCTGGAAGAAAATGCCGAGAGTGAGGAGATCTGTCTGCGGCTGCCGACCATCAGCCTTTTTCCGCCGGAGGTGACTGAGGAGATGGAGCGCCGTTTCCCTAAGCGGCTGCACCGGCTGGATGAGAATGGCCGCCTGGCTGTGGCCACCGCCATACTCGAAAAAAGGGTCACCAACGAACGGCTGCAGGAATTGACGGACAAACATCCCCGGGATATTACCTTTCTTTTGAAAAGGCTGGTGGAAAAGGGTTTTCTCGTGGTCAACGAAAAAAGACGATGGAGTTCCTATTCCATAGCTCCCGATAGTACGGCTGGAGGCCTGAACAATTCCCAACACAAGGAACCGAGCTCCCAACATAAAGACGCGAGCTCCCAACACAAGGACTGAGCTCCCAACATAAAGACCTGAGCTCCCAACATAAGGAAACAGGTTTTCAACAGAGTGAGGCGGACCCAGGACAGGCCGGCGTCTCAACTCTGGACGCGGATTCGTATCCCCCTCTGATCCAGGAAATACGCGGTCAGCAGCGGAGCCGAGCCTGTAAAATGGAAGAGGCAATTCTTATCCTCTGTGCAGACCGGTCATGTCATGGCACAGGAGCTTGCCGAGATATTGCAGCGCAGCATGGAAACCCTGAAGAATCACTATATCTCAAGATTGGTCCACCAAGGTAAGCTTGAACTGCGCTTCCCGGGACAGCCGACCCATCCGGCTCAGGCCTATCGAACCACGGCCACTGGTATACCAAAAGGACATAATAACGATGATTCCGGAACTGGACACTGATCCCGAACGCGAGACTCCGAACGAGTGGACCATGGTGGAGCGGCCGCTCCTGAAGCAGTTGACAGCCATGGGCTGGGAGTATTTGCAGGGAGATATTGACTACCCGCAGAAGACTTTTCGGGAAAGATTCCGGGATGTGCTGCTGCGCGACCAACTCCGTGCCGCCATCCTCCGTATCAACGCCGCCGAAAAACTGGACGAAATCACGATTGACAGGGCCATCCGCGAGCTGGAACGCTCGGACAAGCCCGAGGGCCTGGCCCGCAACCGTGAGTTGACCGACAAACTGATCCGGGGGGTGTCGGTGCACCGGGCTGTCGGTGGCGACGGCTCGCACTCACGCAATGTGACGGTCAGATTCATCGATTTTGATCCTGTTCAATCTGAGCAACAACTCCTTTCTGGCCATCAACCAGTTCCGTATCGACTATATCGGCCGGGTGGGTTTCGTCATTCCCGACGTGATCCTGTTTGTCAACGGTATTCCCCTGGTCATTATCGAATGTAAAAGCCCCAGCCTGGCAGAGACCGATGACGGCGGTTTCTGGAAGCCTGTCGAATCAGGCATTAACCAGTTGTTGCGCTACTCCAACCAACGTGAAGAGGTGGAACTGGAGGAAGGGATCGAACATCTTTTCCACTGGAACCAGCTCATGGTTTCCTCCTGCTACTACGCGGCCAGGGTCGCTACCTACGGGGCCGGTTATAAGCATTATATGGAATGGAAAGATACCGTCCCGTTCACCGAAACCGAAGTGCTGGCCGAGATCGGTCGTACCGGCAATAAGCTTCGCAGCCAGGAGAAGCTTGTCGCCGGAATGCTTCGGCCGGCGAATCTGCTCGATATTCTGCGTAATTTCATTCTTTTTACGGTAGAGGATGGCACGCTCATCAAACTTTGCCCGCGTTATCAGCAATATCGCGCAGTGCAGAAGGCCATGGTGCGCCTTTCGGAAGGAAAAACCAGACATCTTTCGGACAAGCAGCGGGACGAGCGGGGCGGCATCATCTGGCACACCCAGGGATCGGGAAAAAGCATCACCATGGTGTATCTGGTACGCAAACTCCGCACGAAAGCGGATCTCTGTGGTTTCAAGGTAGTGGTCGTTACCGACCGAACCTCCCTTGAACAACAGTTACAGGAAACAGCCAGGATGACCGGTGAACGGGTTCGGCCCGATAAAGATGATTTCCGGGCCGGAGAATCCAGCAGTGATCAGGTCAGAAGGATACTCAGTGAGGAGGGGCCGGATCTGGTTTTCTGTATGGTTCAGAAGAACCAGGACCGGGAGGGCGAGGTGGTGGTTCTGGAATATGAAGTTCCGGTGCCGCCAAAAAAACTGGCAGCGGATGATTATGCCGAATTTCAGATCCATAGTTTTGAAACACTTGAGGCTGCTGATAGCGTAAAACCAATCTATGGTCATGATGCGCACAACAAAGAAAAGGGAAAGACAAAAACCCTTCGGCAGGTCATCCGCAGCGAGTCTGAATATCCCGAAGTGAACCCGTCGGAGAAAATCCTGCTTCTTATTGATGAGTGTCATCGCACGCACACACTATCGCTCCACGCCAACATGATGCGGGCACTGCCCAATGCCGCCAAGATCGGCTTTACCGGCACACCGATCATGAAGCGCGATCGCGGCAATACCCTGACGATTTTCGACGATTTCATCGATACATACTCAATGAAGCAGGCCGAGGCGGATGAAGCCACAGTTAAGATCCTTTACGAAGGCAGGGTACCTTTGGGGTTGGTCGAGAACACCGCCCAGCTCGATACCCAGGTGCCGACCCGATTTGCAGAATTTTCCGAACCCGAACAGCAGATCATCATGCAGAAGTTCGCCACTGAACGAAAGGTGATGGAGGCCCCAAAACTGATTGCGGTTAAGGCCAGGGACATCTTGCGCCATTATGTGCGCAACATCTTGCCAGGGAACTGCAAGGCTCAGGTTGTCGCAGTCAGCCAGGATGCGGTGGTTCAGTATCAGAAGGCCCTATGCGAAGCGCGTGATGAACTGGTGCGGGAGGCTGAAGCCATCGACCCGGCCTTGCTGGCTTTTTCTGACGAAGAAATGCTTGAGCGCGTCGAGGATGATCGAACCCTGGTGGCGGCCCATAAAGATCTGCAAAAGGTCAAAGACTTGGAATTTGCAGCGGTCATCTCAAAAAGGCACAATCAGAGCGCGGACTGGGATCAGTGGACCGATCCCATCAAAATCGAATCAAACATCGCCAATTTCAAGAAACCGTTTGAGCATAAGGATAAGGAAAAACGCAGCAATCTGACGATTCTTTGCGTCATGCGGATGCTTCTGACCGGATTTGACGCGCCTGTTGAGCAGGCCCTGTATATTGACCGCCGAATTATTGAGCACGACCTTCTTCAGGCCATCGCCCGGGTGAACCGGAAACGTCTCGGCAAGGAATGCGGGTACGTTATTGATTATATCGGACTTGCCCGTGAGCTGAGGGCTGCCTTGACGGATTCGGAAGAAGGCGCTGAGGGTGGTTCCCGTCCACCAACGGGCATTGATGGGGTACGCGACGAAATCCCCCGCCTGCGTGACCGGCATCAGAAGGTGCTGGAGGTTTTCCGTTCCAAAGGTATTCTTGATTTGATACCGATTGATCCATGTGTGGATCTGCTGGAAGACGAAAAAATACGGGCGGAATTTCTCAATCGGGTGCAGGCTTTTCTGGCAAGTCTTGCCATTGTCATGCCCCGGCCCGAGGCCTTGCCTTTTGTTCGGGATGCCAAGATACTTGGTTTCATCGCCAAGGTGGCGGCGAACCTTTACCGCGACAACCAACTCAATCTGGAAGGGGTGGATCGTCGCGTGAAGCGGCTTATCGATGAGTATGTCTCGGCTCAAGGAATCGATCCGCGCATTGCGCCGGTTGCCATCACCGATATCGGTTTTCTGGATCAGGTGAAACGGAAGAAAAACTCCCGCGCCAGAGCATCGGAGATGAAGCATGCACTGCGGCATCAAATTCGGCTGCACTACGATGAAGACCCAGCGCACTTCCGCAAGCTGAGTGAGCGATTGGAAGCGATCATCAAGCAGCTCAAGGATAACTGGAATGCCCTGGAAGAGGCGCTGAGGAAATTTATCGAGGAAGAGCTGGAACGGGAAGGAAAACAGACCGTTCCGGGGCTCGATCCACGCCTGCATGCACCATTCTTTGGCACGCTGAAAGAGGCGATCGAAAAAGAGACTGGGGCAGAACTGAAAAGCGAGGATCCCGCCTTTAAAGAAGTCATTGATTTAACCGTAGCTACGGTTGACGAGATCCGAGAAAAAATTCGCATGGTTGACTTCTGGCGGGATGAACATAGCCGTCGGTCACTGGAAAAATCGGTGTATCGATCCCTGCTGCGAAGTGGCAAGGTTGCCAGGGATAAACTGGCGGAACTGGCAACAAGGGTCGTCGAGCAGGCCAGAAATCTTCATCGGCTGTTGGTATGGGGCAATGGAAAGCATCGCGATTAAGGATCTTACAATCCAGGTGAAGCGCAGTGCCCGCCGCAAAACAGTTGAGCTGACCGTTGAGCGGAATGGCAGCATCATTTTGTATGCGCCGGGAAATGCTTCCAAGGACAAATTGGAATCTCTGATCCGGGAGAAGCTGCTCTGGATGTATCAGCAGCTTGGTCGCAAAGAGGAAGAGCTGCATCTGCTGCCGGAGAAGGAATATGTGTCTGGTGAGGGTTTTTACTATCGTGGGCGGAAGTATCGGTTGAAGCTCGTTGATGAACCTCGGCCCATTAATAATAGCGATCGTCTGCGGTTTCTGACTGGCCGGTTCCTGATGCCCAGAGTTTTGGCTCTCAAAGGCCGCGAAGTCTTTATCAACTGGTACACAGAGCGTGCCGCCGGCTGGATTCCACGGCGCATTCGGTTGTTGCAGGGCCGTGTGGGTGTGAAGCCCGAATTCATTGAAATCCGTGATCTGGGATTTCGCTGGGGATCATGCACCGAGAATGGGAAGCTTTTTTTTCACTGGCGCCTGATCCTCTTACCGCCGGAGCGGATTGATTATCTGATTTTGCATGAACTCGTACATCTGCATGAGCATAACCACAGCCAGGCATTTTACGAGCGATTACGACGAGCGGCACCTGAATATGAACACCATGAAGAGTGGCTGCGCCGGAATGGTGATCAATATGGATTGTAATAAGATATTACCATGAATTTTCCAGGCCTTTCGTATAAGACGGTCCGGCCGGCTTTCCGCGTTAAAAGCCTTTTTGTTCATAGATTCGCTACACTTTATAATGGTTTTTGGGGTAAATCTGGGGGAATGGTGCAAGTGGGTCACCCGTATGTATTTCTATGTGTTAAAAGGACCCATTTTTCACGTAAAAACAGCTAACAATGATATTAAAACAGTGGGAAAGCAGAGGAGCAGCGAAAAGTCATATGCTGGACATGATTTGTGAAAAGCTCAGGCTGCGCGGTCGTGTAGATCATCCCACCGCAAGCGGCGGTCAATCACGTCCTATGTGAGGAGCCAAGGGTGCAGCCTGGACGTAAGGAGATGGCGTCACGCCTCTTGCAAAAAAAGTCGCAAGCGTCGCGCCGCTTTCTGTGGTTCGCCTTCTTCCCATGGGATGCCTCCAAAACGTATGAGTTACTGTATCCATAGTCATCCAACAGAAATGCGTCAATTCGTTTGACAGACATGTCAGCTTTATCATAGGGTGATTTCGGGATAAATGGCGCAAGAAAATCAAGGATACCTTTAGTATTGTCAAGAATGACCGGACTCATGCATATATGCAAGTAGTCATGACATTTCAAATATGTTTTCTCGCTAATTCGGGTAGGTCACCCATACAAAACGGCGATGAGCTATAGAAAATTTCCGAGAAAACATAAATTTCTAAAAAAGGGTTCTACACTTCTTATAAACTGGTTCTTTTTGCCAATGACATTGTGCCAAGCCTGGCAATTGTAATACTTGCCGCCGAAACAGCACTTTAGCGAGGAATGCTGCAAACAGATTGACAAACTATCTGATATCAGTTATCTTTACAGAAAGATCATCAATAAGATCAAAATCAAATTGCCATGAAACCAATATCCATATTCATCATACTCGTTTACATTCTCCTTCCGGTCGTGTGCTTTGCGCATCCGACCGAGTTGCATGTTATAGCTTCTTCTGACGTTTTTGATATCTTCACATCTGAACACCCCGATAAGCAAAGTATGGATAATTGCAAATCCGCTTGCTGTTGTGCGAAATATTCCCCGTCTGACTACAATGCCATTAATACTTTCACAGCAATGATACTGCCCGGACAAACACCCTACGTTGAACCCCCACAGGTTTTCATCTCAATTTTCGTTCCTCCTCAAAATTTATCCTGATTCGAATTCCTTTGTATTGTTTTAGAATGTGATTCACTGCGTTCAAGAGACGCATCATCACAAATACATATCTGGCAGCATGACAAACACTAAGTTTTAGAGTTTTATTGTGGTCATCGGCTTTACGGTGCTTGCAATATGAATTGGTCATGATTGCCCTTCCCGGTTTTGCCGAAATTGTTATTTCCGTTGGCCTCAGAAATTCTTGCCGACGGGATTTTCCGGGACATTTGTAGCCGCTACACGACAAATGAGTGTATTGAACGCTATCGAACTATCAGGAATAATTCCAGGATACATACAGCATATAAAACTCAAGGAGAAAAATTACCATGAAATGCCCAGTCTGCAATTCTATCGATCTTATTATCTCAGAACGACAAGGTGCTGAAATCGACTATTGCCCCCAATGCCGCGGCGTCTGGCTTGATCGAGGTGAAATAGACAAGATTATCGAGAGGTCCTATGCGGCAACATCCATAAGGAGTCAACCAGAGCAGAATAATTTTTATGCCGGCCATCGATCTCCGTCTCACGAAACCCGTCACCATGATGGTCACGATAAAAACCATAATGGTCAACACAAAAGAAAATCATGGGTATCCGAACTGTTTGACTAAGAACCATAAACTCAACAAAATTACGCTGGAACTGCAGGCACCCTGCCCGCAGTTTCCAGAGATATTTTCATACTTGGGGGGGCGGCCATGATGTACGACTGTGACCGTCTATCAACAATCTGTCTTGACCTTGAGGGGAACCATAACATGGGTTTAGATGTTTTATTCAAGCAAAGAAAACATGGGCATCACAACGATCACAACTATTACGGCGGACAACGAGATGCCCATCATGACCATCACGGGGGTCTTGAACAGTACCTTAATTTCTTCGAAAAGCTGAAAAACAACAAAAAGCTGATGATGGCAATTTCCGTAGCAGCCATTGTTCTTGTCATTCTTGTCATTGTAGTCGTTGCAGTGATAATTATGTTCATCCCTTCAATTATCAAATGGCTTGAAACCATTCAAATAGGTGGGATGAACGAACTCGTTAAAGCAGTAAAACCATTGCTGGAACTTCTATGGAGCGTAACAGGGAAATAAATGGATCGAAAGCCTGATATTCATGGACTCATAGGACTGAGCACCCGGGAAGCGGCAGAGAACCTTGTAGAAGAAGGTCCCAACGAACTTCCTTCATCCAAAGCGCGGGGGAACCTGCGCATTGCACTCGACGTTATGCGCGAACCGATGTTCCTGCTGCTGGTGGCCTGCGGTGCTATCTATTTGATTGTTGGAGACATGCAGGAAGCGCTGATGCTTCTGGCCTTTGTCTTTTTCGTTATGGGGATCACCCTTTATCAAGAAGGGAAAACAGAACGGGCACTGGAGGCCCTCCGGGATCTATCCAGCCCGAGAGCCATGGTTATCCGTGACGGCACCCAGCAGCGGATTGCAGGCCGAGAAGTGGTTCGGGGTGACATCATTCTCCTTGCAGAAGGGGACCGAGTTCCTGCAGATGCCTTGGTAATGGAGTGTACCAGCCTCTCAACCGACGAATCGCTGCTGACCGGCGAATCCGTAGCTGTACGCAAAGTATGTGGCAATGCCTCTTCACCTGCCGTGCAGCCGGGAGGGGATGATCTTCCCTTTGTTTTTTCCGGAACCTTGGTGGTGCGCGGTCAGGGAATCGCCCGCGCGGTCGCCACCGGACAGCAGAGCGCCATCGGCAAAATCGGCAAAGCCCTGCAGACAGTGACGAGTGAGGAGACACTGCTTCAACGTGAAACCGGTCGCCTGGTGCGGGTTCTTGCCATAACTGTTCTTGGGCTCTGCGCACTCCTTATCTTCGTTTATGGAATCACTCGCGGCACCTGGCTCGACGGGGTGCTGGCGGGGCTTACCCTTGCCATGGCGATCATGCCCAACGAGCTGCCGGTGGTCCTGACCATCTTTCTGGCGCTGGGGCATGGCGACTTTCTCGAACCAATGTTCTTGCCCGCAGCGCACCTGTTGTGGAAACACTTGGTTCAGCAACTGTTCTTTGCGTGGACAAGACCGGCACCTTGACGATGAACCGTATGACGGTCACTGTGCTCCACTCAGACGGGATTCTTTGCAACATCGGTGAATTCCGCAAGGATCCGCCTCCGGACAAATTTCACGATCTGGTGGAATTCAGCATCCTTGGCAGCCAGCGTGATCCCTTTGATCCCATGGAGCGGGCGATCAAGGAATTCGGCGAAGCGTATCTGGCTCACACCGAGCATCTTCACGGCGATTGGCGCCTTGAGAAAGAATACCCCTTATCTCCGGAACTTCTTGCCATGTCCCATGTCTGGAAGCACCGGAGGGGATGGACTATGTCATTGCTGCCAAAGGTGCCCCAGAGGCAGTCGCTGACCTCTGCCATTTCAGTGATAGTCAACTGGAAGAGATGATGTCGGTGGTAACCCGGATGGCCGACGATGGACTGAGGGTGCTGGGTGTCGCGCGCTCGTACTTTCGTGAGGCGGGTCTGCCGAGCCAACAGCACGATTTTACCTTCGAGTTTCTCGGGTTGGTGGGAGTCGGCCGATCCGGTCAGGCCGACCGTGGCACCTGCGCTCCAGGATTGTTACCGGGCAGGCATCAGAATGGTGATGATCACAGGCGACTATCCAGGAACAGCGCGGAGCATTGCAAGGCAGATCGGCCTTGTCCAGCGGGATGAAGTCATCACAGGTCCGGAACTGGACATCAATGAGCGATGAGCGGAATTGCAACACAGAATTAAAACGGTCAACATCTTCGCCAGAGTTGTGCCTGAACAAAAGCTTCGACTGGTGAAGGCTCTCAAGGCGATCGGCGAGATCGTTGCCATGACCGGAGACGGCGTGAACAGCGGTGCACCGGCCCTCAAATCGGCCCATATCGGCATCGCCATGGGTGGACGTGGGACGGACGTGGCACGAGAGGCGTCCGATCTCGTGCTGCTGGACGACGACTTTGCCTCTATACGTTCGTGCTGTAAAAACGGGGCGGCGTATCTTTGACAACTTGAAAAAGGCAATGGCCTATCTCCTTGCCGTCCATGTCCCGATTGCCGGGATGTCTCTGATACCGGTGATTTTTAATTGGCCACTGCTATTCATGCCCATCCATATCGCCTTTCCCATCTGATAATAAACCCTGCCTGTTCCATTGTTTATGAGGTTGAGCCGGCTGAGTATGATGCGATGAACAGGCCGCCCCGCGATCCAAAGGAACCGCTGTTCAGCAAGCGTGTCCTTCTGCTAAGCACACTTCAGGGACTGATGTCCTTGTGATGCTTCTAATTATATTTGGCGTCTGCCTTACCCGTGGGCAGGGAGAACTTGATGCCCGCACTCTGGCTTTCACGACCTTGATAATCGCAAACCTCGGGCTTATGATGACCAATCGTTCCTGGACCAGCACCATTGGCACGATCCACAGAGCCCCTAACGCCGCCCTCTGGTGGGTAACCGGCGGTACGCTTATCTTTCTCGGTCTGGTCCTGACGATTCCGTTTCTTCGAGAGATATTCCGATTCTCGATGATTCATCCGATCGATATTGTCATATGCATATCAGCCGGCATATTGAGCGTTGTCTGGTTCGAGCTGTTCAAAATGTTCACCAGGAAAAAAGGCTGACGTACGGCTTTTATTGTCGTCGGCCTTGTGGCACAACAGTGAAAATGTTATTTGGGGGAGTTAACCTGATGTATCCGTTAATAAAAACATTTGTTTCGATCAAGAAGGCGAATCTTTTAGGCTTGATGCTCGCATGCGCCCTGCTGGCGGCAGTCGTTGTTCTCGGAGCAGTCGGAGGCGTTACCTGGATAACAGACCGCTTTGTAACGCTTGAACGCGGATGGCTGGATACCCTATTCAACTGGACTGTCGGCGTTCTTGCCGGCGTCGGCGGCTGGTTCATGCTGCCGGTGCTTACCGTGCTGATTTCCAGCCTGTTTCAGGAAACCGCGATTCAGCGCGTGGAACATGCGTATTATCCGGATGCCGCCCCTCGCGAAGTTCTGAAGTTTTGGCCCGAATTCCGGCATGATCTGAAATTCACCGGATGGGCAGTGTGCCTCAATATCCTGCTGCTGCCGCTCTACCTGTTTGGTATCGGCTTTGCGGCGTCCATGCTGCTCAATAGCTATCTCCTCGGCCGGGAGTTTTTTGAGAGTGCGGCCGGATATCATCTTGGAAAAATCAGCGCCAGGTCTCTTGCCCTGCGGCATAGAAAAGCCGTTTACGGCGGCGGTTTCGTAATCACGGCGATGGCGATTGTTCCCTTTCTGAATCTTTTTGTTCCGATTCTTGCAACCGTGTGGATGGTTCATGTGTATCATCGCATCCGCATTCAGGAAATCCAACGGGCACAGAAAAGCGAAAGGATGAACCCGGATGAAAGTCTCTTTAGACAAAATTTATGAAAAAGCACTTTCCATGTCCTTGGTCCAGAAAAGCAAGGCATTTGTTAAGCGAACGGTTAAGATGCCCGACATACCCAAATATCTAAATATGGCGGCCGACAAAGCGCAAACCATCATGAATCAACCATTGGCCCATGATGAATGCCCCATTCCTGAAGAGCGTGAGACGGAAAAGATCATCGAGCAATATATTCCGGAGCATTCTTGGCCGGCCGAATAAGGCTCCGGCGCTTAATACCGGCAGCGGAAATGCGCCCTCATGCGTAAATGGAGGAACCCACAACCGGGTGAACAGCGGCAGTTGTTTAATCATGGAAGATATTTTGTTTATCGGCCCATTGGAAATTGAGTTGACGAATATACTGAAAAGGCAATTTCATGAACGGCTGAAGTTGTTACCCAAATGGGATCACACCGAATACTACACTTGTTATACTGCTATTTATGATTGTAATCCGGAAAGATAACGGAAAAGGAGAAAAGATGATGCCGCATATTCGAATTTCATTGAAATTGTTCTTGACCGTCTGTTTGATTAC
>CAWKLD010000018.1:0-216708 GCA_963850225.1 uncultured delta proteobacterium | reverse complement strand
AGCGATGCCATGCGCGAGTGAATCTTTTTAAAATGCTTTCTCATGGGTGTTTTCCTCCTGTAAAATGGTTGAGTAAAACCTTTCGATGGTATTCCTGTTGTTTTCCCAATTGCGCAATTTGTTTTCACTGGCTTAGTAGCAACATTCGTACCACGGCATATTACAAGTCCTGCAAGATGGCGGTTGATGATTTTAATATACCAATAATATATGATATTGTTTAATTTCTATTTACTTGCTTCCAGCGGGGACATCCGCGATATTTGAAAATAGCGCTTGTTTTTTGCGCAAGCACTGTTTAATATATTGCGCGATGTAAGGGTTGCCTGCGATCTTGACATGATTGTTTTGCGCTAAAATCAGGGGGGCCGATGCGGTTGATTTTCGGGGAATCCAATATCTCAAGATATTCCCTTTTTTCTGAAAATTTTTACAGATGGAGCATACGGAAAAAACTCCTTACGGCAATTCTGCCCCCTGTGATCTTCATCATTCTCGTCACCGGATTTGTTTCCAACTGGTTTTCCTCCAGATTCCTGAACATGGCGCTGGAACGATCCTCCCGCCTGCAATGCCTTGCCCAGGTTCATGAAATCGAGAGTTTGCTGGAAAGATGCCGGATCGATCTGATCACCCTGTCGCAGCAACCTGCCACCAAAGATGACTTGAAGAAGTTTCTGGCCATTCACAAACAGAACGGGGGGGATTTCTATCGGGAGCTCGCCTATATCGGAGCCGACACCGTCAGACGGCATTTTCTTCTGAACGTCGGCCCCTCTGTCCTGGAGCTTCGTCCGGATCAGCTCTCCGAGATCAAACCCAATCCCCTGGTTATCTTTGAGCGCATTCGGAGCACTGACCTCCGGTCAGTGTTATATCTTGGATATCTCGGAAACATTTTATCCGCTGCCTCTGGATAAAATCGGACATACCCTTACCACGGTTGTCCTGCGGATGGCTGTTCCCTGCCCGGGTCCGGAAGGCCAGCCCGAGGGTTTTTTAATACTGGGTCTGGATGTCCATCACCTGAGAAACATCCTGTCTCTGTTCAATTCCTCCCAGTCGCCCCTTCATGTATATCCCCGTACTCCCGAACTCCGCTACGCCTACGTCTTCGATCGACAAGGCTGGATGCTGTTTCAATCGGAAAGCTTTGAGGCAAAAGACCCCGTGCTTTCAACTTCAAAAATCCGTTCCGGTTTGACAGGGACCATAGGCAAGCCTGGCCTTGATACTGCGTTCCGGCCTGATCCGGGACATGAATCCTTCTGGAAAATGGTTGTTGATGTTCAGGCCGGGAATCACGGGGTCATCACCATCGACGAAAAAGGGAATCAGACCCATTCCCTTACCGACAATTATTATCTAACCTATGCGCCCATACGGTTCCAATCCGATACCAAATCCGGCAAGGAAACGATTCTTGGCCTGGCATATCTGGACAGGACCCGGCTGACCCTGGCGGCTCAGATACGTCAATACGACATCTTGTTTATTCTGACGATCCTGACCGTCATCGTTATCACCGCCGTCATCTACGCTGTTAGTCGCAAAATTACGCGACCCATACTGGATCTGGCAAAATCTGTTTCCGGAATCGACCCTTTAAAGCCGCTTGAAGAAATTCAAACCCCTGATTTAGATCAGGAAACGACTTTGTTGAAAAACGCGATCAACACCATGATCACAACGATGGCCAAACAACTCGAGGAAATCAAGCGCAAGGACAGGCACATACATATCGCGGGTCAACGCGAAAAGATCAGGCTTGACGAGGAAACGTCCCCTGCTGGAGTTGCATCCCCCCCCCCGGCGTTATTCAATGCTCTCGTCGGGTACAGCCCCATGCTCGAATCGCTGAAATCCGAAATCCTTAAAGCGGCAAGCATTACCGCAGACGTGTTGATCACCGGCGAAACCGGAACCGGAAAGCAATTGACATCGGAAGCCATTCACCATAACAGTTCAAGGCGAAACGAGCCGTTCATTACCATCAATTGCGGTGCACTGGATGAAAACCTTCTTCTGGACGCTCTTTTCGGTCATGTCAGCGGCGCTTTTTCCGATGCCAAAACAGATCGAAAGGGCGCATTTCTCGCTGCCAACAAAGGAACGCTCTTCCTGGATGAAATCGGTAACGCCTCGCCAAAGGTTCAGCAGGCGCTGCTCAGAACACTTTCAGCTCAAAAAGTCAAACCCCTTGGGTCTGACACGGAAATCAACATCGACGTGCGACTGATATCCGCAACAAACGAAGACCTGAAATCCCTGATTGATCGCGGTCTTTTTCGTGAAGATCTTTATTATCGCCTGAAAGTCATCTCCATCACCACGCCTCCTCTTCGGGAACGCAAGGAGGATATTCCGGCCCTGGTCGATTGTTTCATTAAGGATGCATCGAACAGAATGGATAAAGAGGGCATCGGGCTGAGCCGGGGCGCCCTGGAACGCCTTAAAAATTACAATTGGCCGGGCAATGTCCGGGAGCTTAAAAACAGCATTACCCGGGCAGTGGCCATGGTGGAATCGGATGTGATTCAAACCGAAGACATTCGGCTTGAAGAGGCTTTCGAGGAGCTGCCGTTAATCATGAGTGAGTCGTCCCCTTTGCTGTCAAGAACCCACAGCCCTTTACAAGAACCCTTTCCTGCCAATCTGCCGGACTTGAGCAAGAGACAGCAAAAGGCGTTTCCCGCGATTCTTCAAAAAGGCGGAATTACCCGCCTGGAATACCAACAACTTATCGGAGCAAACCTGCCGACTCGCACGGCCCAATACGATCTGCAGGATCTTGTTAAAAAAGGGTTCTTAATAAAGTCCGGCAATGGCCCTGCAACACGATATTATCCCGCAACATTTCAGCTGATTTATGCGCAAGGCCATCGCAATATCGCGCAGGAACAATCGGTCGACCTGCTTCTCGTTATTCAAAATATACGTTTGATATATTAGTGATATCTGTCTATTAACCCCTCGGTTGCGCAACCGGAAGACATGCTGGAAGTATTCTTTTGGGCTCTGGTTAAATTATTGCATATCTGCAATACAAGTTATCAGAAAGTCGCTCAATTTGAACAGAGGAAAGGGCTCCACCTGAATTATTTCCGCTGATATTCATTTTATTGGAAAAAGAGGCCCTATGCTGCTTGGCAAAATAAAATCGTTGTTTCAACCAAAGCGGAAAACAAAACTTTCCAGAGATGACGTTCAGGCCATTTTTCGTACTAAATATGTCAATTTCAAAATTCTGCTGGACTCGAATTCCGAGTTGTTAAAAATTATTTCAGAAATCGAGGAGAAACTGCACGGCGAAACCGTATTCGGCATGTCGTTTATCCGCTCGCAGACGCTGCGTGCCCTATTTCATGCCGGAAGAATGATCCGCAGCTTTGAAAGTCTATCCGGTCGATCTGCTCCCAAGCTGTCGACTGTCCTGGATCAGATTCATCAAGACATCCAGAAAGAACAGGAAATTCAACCCGCATCGAAAATCCCCGAATACATTTTGCCTTATGATCAAATTACAAAGGAAATGACGGAGTCAGTCGGAGGCAAAAACGCGAATCTGGGGGAAATCCTGAACTGTGTTCATCTGCCCATTCCCAGGGGATTTGCGATCACTACGACGGCTTTTGAAGGGTTTATCCAGTCAAAAGACCTGATTGAGGAAATTAGAAAAAGAAAAATGGAACTGGATATTGTCGCCCCGGAAACCATTGTCAGCGTCAGCGAAAACATCCAGGAACTGCTGATTCATGCAGATCTTCCGGAAGACATCGAAACCGCGATTCTGGATGCCTACCATCAGGTATTCGATCCCGACAAAACGCCGTCCGAGCCCGTTCTTGTCGCCCTGCGAAGCAGCGCAATCGGCGAAGACAGCGAGATGTCCTTTGCCGGTCAATATCTTACCGTCCTGAATGTACCGAAAAACAACATCATTCAAGAGTACAAACGCATTATCGCAAGCCTGTTTACGGCAAGAGCCATATCCTATCGTCAGCACATGGGCATTCCGTTTGAAGACGCCGCCATGAGCGTGGCATGTCTGGAAATGGTTTCCGCCATCGCCAGTGGCGTCATGTACAGCAGCCATCCCTTCAACGTTGATGAAAACGACATCATTATTCAAGCTGTCTGGGGATTGGGGCCTTATGTGGTGGATGGCATCATCACGCCGGATTCTTATTCACTTTCAAAGAGTGACCCGCCTCAACTTCTGGAAATGGAGACATCCTGCAAATCCGTTAAACTGGTCTCCGGAAAGCAGGGATATCTTGCAGAGGAGTCTGTCGATGTGAACCTCCGGAATCAGCCCTGCCTGACCAGGGAACAGGCCGTTCAGCTTGCGTCCTATGCCATCCGGCTTGAAGACCATTTTCAGTGCCCGCAGGATATCGAATGGGCCTTAGATACCGAAGGACAGATCCGGATTCTTCAGACCCGGACATTGAGAAGAAACCAGGTAAATACAGAAGGGCGCTCGGCTCCTTCCGAACCCTTGCCCGGCTTTTCCGTAATTCTGGAAGGCGGGAGTGTCGCCAGCCCGGGAGTGGGCTATGGCCCGGCTTATCATGTTCACTCTGAAGCCGACTTGATGGCATTTCCGGATGGCGGGATTTTGATTGCTTCCTACTCATATCCCCAGTACGTTCTGGTGATGCAAAAAGCGCAGGCACTGGTAACCGATTTTGGAAGCATTACGGGACACATGGCCTCTCTTGCCCGGGAATTCAAGGTGCCGGCGCTTTTAAACACCAAAACAGCCACAACAGCCATTGGCCACGGCGAAATGATTACCGTGGACGCCTATTCCGGAAGGGTATACCAGGGAAAAGTGGATATACTGCTTGAAAAGAGGATTGAAAAAAAATGGTTCATGAAGGATACGCCGGTGCATAATCTGCTGCGAAAGCGAGCCGATCTGATTCTCCCGCTCAACCTGATCGATCCGAAATCTCCCCGGTTTATACCCGACAACTGTAAAACCATTCATGATATCATGCGGTATATCCATGAAAAATCGTATGGTGAAGTATTTCAAATCAGCGATATCGCCTCGGATCGCGGCAGCATGTCCGTTCGTCTGAAGGTCGCGCTTCCGCTGGATCTGTACGTCATCGATCTGGGCAAAGGCATGTCAGAGGATGCATTTCAGGCATCAACTGTTACCGTGGATCAAATCACCTCGGCCCCCTTTAACGCCCTGCTCCGGGGAATGCTTCGAAAGGATCTGAGGGCAATGGAACCCCGGCCCGTTGAGCTGAAAGGACTTTTTTCCGTAATGAGCCAGCAGATGCTCGCTCCCCCAAACCAGCGTTACGAGCGGTTCGGAGACAAAAGCTACGCCATTATTTCGGATAAATACCTTAACTTCAGCTCGCGAGTGGGATATCATTACAGCATCCTGGACACTTACTGCGGCCAGACGCCGACAAAAAATTACATTAACTTTCAGTTCAAAGGAGGTGCTGCCGATGATGTACGCAAGAATCGGCGCGTACGTTCCATTGAAAAAATACTGGGGGCCCTGGGTTTTCTGGTCGAATCGCAAGGGGACAGGGCAAGGGCAAGATTTGCCAAAGAACAGCCTGAAGTTATTGAAGAAAAACTGGATTATATCGGTCGCCTGCTGCTTTTTACGCGGCAGATGGATATGCTGATGACAACTGAAGCAAGCGTGAACCACCTTGCGGAATGTTTTTTACAGGGAAACTACTGCCTGGAAACCAAAGGGTGATGCGATCACCTTGAACCTTGACGGCTTCGTAAAAGCTTATCTGCGTTAAGCGCTATCTTTTTACGTTTTTACCTTCCCGTTCCGTTTGCCGCTCGTGAGCCAGGGTGATCCTATCCATCAACTCCTCGATGCCGCTGGGCTTCATCAGATAATCATTTACGCCAAAGTCCATGATTTCAACGGCAGTATCCAGAAACACATGGCCCGATAAAACAATGACCTCAGCCTTGCATCCCAGTTCCCGCATTCGACGTAGAACATCCACACCGCCCATTCCCGGCATTTTTATGTCCAGAAGCACCACGTCGATATTCCGGGTTTGCAGAAACTCCAGGGCTTCTTCGCCCCGACCAACACCAAACGCCTGAATGCCTCTGGCCTGAAGCCGTCTTACCAAAACAGACCGAAAGCCATCTTCATCATCCACAATCAACACGGTAGGCATTTCAGACATGCAAAATCCTAATATATACGATTGATTTATCTAACTGCTTGTTTCTCATCGTTTGTTAATATACAATAAACCATGTTATTGCGAAACAATTTTTTTTGGCCGTTTGCCGTATTGTCAGCGTTCCAATCACTCGAGGTTGAAACCAAACTCTGTTTCAGCCAAAATTAGAAATGTGACCGCCTGTAAAACATTGACAGATATTGGTCGTCCTGATATGCATTTAGATGTGAAGCAATCCATCTTTGGCAATTATTCCTGACAGATCGGTGCCATGGAAGGCTATTTCTGTTTTATTGGCATGCGGCTTATTTTTTTCAGTTGTGGTATTTCGATATGATATTCTGGTCGGAGGCGATCCGAAACCCCTTATGAAAAAAATCTTGTACAGCAGCCTGAGAAGAAAAATCATTTCCCTGACATTGGCCGTATCGCTTGCCCCACTGCTTGCTGCTGGGTGCAACAATTTATTATCAGTTTGAGAAGATGTACAGAGAAAAAATTGAAGAGCAGATCAAATACCGTTCTCAGGCTCAGGCCGAGGCTGTTGATCGATTCCTTAAAAGCCGCATGGCCATCCTGGGTTCGATGGCGGACACCCATTCATTCTGGCAGATAACCGATGAAAACCACCTGTCTCAGCTCTTTCATATCATGAACCTGCGACAGGGCAATTTCGTGGATCTTGGCGTGATTGACAATACCGGGCAGCACAGAGCCTATGTCGGCCCCTATGCAATCAAGCAATTTAATTATTTTGACGAACCCTGGTTTGATGAGGTGATGAGCAAAGGAATTTATATCAGTAACGTATATACCGGCTACCGGAAATTGCCGCATTTTATCATTGCGGTTCGCCGCCAGGAAAGTCAGCAGACCTGGATTCTTCGCGCAACCATAGACCCGGAGGTTTTCGGCGAAATCGTCAGATCCGCCCAGGTTGGAAAAACCGGAGATGCCTATATCGTCAATTCAGAAGGAATATTTCAGACACTGCCCCGCTTTAACGGTGAAATTCTGTCCAAGTCGATGATCCAGCCTTCCCAGTTCGGCAGCGGCACGACGGTGATCACTGCCGGCCAATTCAAGGATTTTCTTGATGGTTTTTACGATTCCAGCAGTGGCACATCAGTGAATACTGCCGGCAGCAAGAGCAGAAACCGACGCTTTACGCCGGAAGCTGGCTCAAAAACAACAAATGGCTTCTGGTTATCAGCCAGGAAGTTTCCGAAGAGATGGAAAACCTTTTTGCAACCCAATATATGGAAATATTCATTATCCTCTTCGGTGTCATCGCCATCATCCTGACCACCGTACTGACCACGCGCATGTCCATCAATCGGCTTGTTTCCAGTGAAGCCAGGATGAATGAGCTCAACGCCCAGTTGATGCAATCGGACAAGCTGGCGGCCCTGGGGAAAATGGCTGCCGGCGTGGCCCATGAGATCAACAACCCGCTGGCGGTAATTCTGCAGAAGACCGGATGGATGGAAGACCTTCTTCTTGAAGAAGAGTTTCAAGGCAGCACCAATCTTGAAGAGTTCAAGATCTCCATTCGAAAAATCGAGGAGCATGTGGAACGGGCTCGAAAAGTGGTTCACAACATGCTGGGCTATGCGCGAAAAATGGAGCCCCACCTGGAAGATGTGGACATCAACGGTACCATCGATCAAACGATCAGCCTGCTTGAGAACTATGCACGAAACAACAATATTGATATTCAGACCGATCTTTCTTCGCGCATTCCCATCATTGCCAGCGACCAGGCTCAGCTGCAGCAGGTATTTTTGAATCTGATTTCCAATGCCATAGACGCCATTGGAAAAGATGGTCTGATTGAAATTACCAGCCGGATTTCAGGTGCGACGGTTACTGTCAGCGTCAAGGATGACGGTCCGGGGATTCCGGAAGACAAACAAAAACGGATTTTCGATCCATTTTTCACGACCAAAGAAGCCGGGAAAGGAACCGGTCTGGGACTCTGGGTCAGTTACAGCATTATCGAAAAACTTGGCGGAAAAATCGGCCTGAAAAGCGAGACCGGAAAAGGCGCGATATTTACTGTTGAAATTCCAATCATTACGCCGGAAAAAAAATAATGACACGGCGGTGTTTTTGTAAATAAACGATGGCTTTGCTTCATAACTTATAAGTACTGTTATTAATATTTATGTACATATCCAATACGGGGTGCTTATGGAACGGTTTAAGGTTCTGGTGGTGGATGACGAGCAGGACTTTCTGGTAACGCTGGTCAATCGGCTGATGAAGCGGGACATCGATACCGTCGGAGCAGCCAGCGGTGAAGAAGCGCTGAAAATCATGAAAGATAACTTGTTTGATGCGGTCGTTCTGGATATTAAGATGCCCGGCGGAATGGATGGCATTGAAACCCTGCGGGAGATGAAAAAAATCCAGCCCCTTGCAGAAATTATTCTGCTGACGGGCCACGGTTCGGTGGAAACCAGCATCGAAGGCCTTAAACTCGGCGCCTTTGATTATCTGCTGAAGCCGATCAAACTGGAAGAGCTTCTGGTCAAGCTGTCTCTGGCGTTTGAAAAAAAAGATCTTCATTCTCATAAAATCCGGAACCTTAAGATCAAGGAACTGCTCCGGTAATTCAACCCACTGCCCATAAACCATTATCATTTACACAGGTCGATTCATGATTCGAAAAGATTCCTTACCCCGTATTAACAGCTGAAGAAGCTGTATCCTTCATTCAACATGGCAGCACGGTGGCATTCAGCGGATTTTCTCCGGCCGGTGCTGCAAAAGCAGTGCCGGTTGCGCTGGCCAATCGTGCAAAACAGGAGCATGAGAGAAATCGCCCCTTCAAACTGAGAATCCTGACGGGCGCATCCAGCGGCCAGAGTATCGATGACGAACTGGCCAGAGCCGACGCCGTTTCCTGGCGTGCACCCTATCAGGGAGAGACCAGTTTAAGACAAAAAATCAACCGCGAGGAAGTTGAATATGTGGATATTCATCTTTCCCATGTTCCCCAGATGCTGGCGTACGGGTTTCTGGGAAAGCTGGATATCTGCGTTGTCGAGGCCACGGAAATCACCCGGGACGGCCGGGTTTATCTGACCTCGTCCATCGGCGCCTCTCCCACGTTTCTGCAGTATGCGGATAAGGTGATCATCGAGATCAACAAAAAACATTCCCCCAGGCTGAGGGAAATGGCGGACATCGTCGTGATGCCGCCCCCGCCGCACCGGGATCCCATTGCGATTTATGAACCCATGACCCGGATCGGATGGCCTTATGCCGTGGTCAATCCGGAGAAGGTCCTGGGAATTGTGGTGAATGACGAACCGGATCATGTCGGTGAAATGCCCCCGCCGGACGGCGTCAGTCACCTGATCGCCGGGCATGTGGTAAAATTTCTGTCTGATGAAATTTCTGCCGGCCGCCTGCCAAAGAATCTGCTGCCGCTTCAGGCCGGTGTCGGCAGCGTTGCCAACGGGGTGATGGCGGCTCTGGGGGAACATCCGGATATCCCGCCGTTCAGCATGTATTCGGAAGTGTTTCAGGATGCCATGGTGGACATCATGGCCAGCGGAAAGCTTATCGGCGCCAGCGCGTGCAGCCTGACGGTATCCTGGGCCAAACTTCAGGAAATCGTCGGGAACATGGACTATTTTGCATCCCGGATCGTGCTTCGCCCTCAGGAGATATCCAATCACCCGGGAATCATTCGCAGGCTGGGCGTGATTGCGATGAATACGGCACTGGAAGCCGATATCTACGGCAATGTCAACTCCACCCATCTTTATGGAATGGATGTGATGAACGGCATCGGCGGAAGCGGCGAATTCACCCGTAACGGCTATCTGACCCTGATGATGACGCCTTCCATTGCAAAAGGCGGAAAAATCTCCGCCATTGTTCCCATGTGTCCGCACATTGACCACAACGAGCACTCGGTCCAGGTGATCGTCACCGAGCAGGGTCTTGCGGATCTTCGCGGACTGGGCCCAAAGCAGCGCGCAAAGGTCATCATCGACAACTGCGCCCACCCCCTGTATCGGGACTACCTGAACCGCTATGTTCAGGAATCCCGTCCGGGCCACATTCGACACGACCTGACCCGGTGTTATGAACTGCACCGGAACCTCATGAACCTTGGCACAATGTTGCCATAAAGACAGATGACAGAAGGCCAAAGGCCGAAAAGGACGATCCATGAAGAATGCATCACAGATATTGAAATTGCCGACCGAAAACAACCTGGCCATTCCCGTTCTGGAACAGACCCGGAAATATGGCAGCAAGGTGGCCATGCGGTGTAAACGGGATGGTGCCTGGCAGGAAATTACCTGGAGCGCGCTGGGGGAGCAGTTGAATGCGGCGGCCAGGGCGCTTCTGGAACTGGGACTGAATGAAGGCGAGATGATCAGCATATTTTCACCCAATATGCCGGAGTGCACCATCGCCGACGTTGCTTGCCTCAGTATCCGGGGGGTCCCGGTCTACATTTATCCGACCAGTCCAGCCAAAACAGCCGAATACATTGTCAATGACTCCGAGTCCAGAATGATCTTTGTCGGAACCCAGGATCAATATGACAAGGTCATTTCTTTTATTTCCGGGTCTTCATGCCTGAAGAAAATCATTGCTTTCCGAAAAGAAATCAACCTGAACGCGCATCCGATGGCCATGTATTTTGATGCGTTTCTGGATCTGGGACGAAGCTCATTCAAAGGCCCGGAAATATCCCTCCGGCTGGAACGGGCCTCGAAGGACGATCTGCTGACGCTGATCTATACCTCCGGTACCACGGGAGAGCCCAAAGGCGTGATGCTGACCCATTCCAACATCTTTCACAGCGCGGCATCACACGACATTCGCCTTATAGACCCCAATGACCGGGATATTTCGCTGTGCTTTCTTCCCCTTTCCCATGTTTTTGAACGGGCATGGACGTATTATGTTCTGCATCGCGGCATGACCAACAACTATCTGGAAGATCCCAAAACCATCATTGAAGCCATTCAGGAAGTAAAGCCCACCATCATGTGCGCCGTGCCGCGGTTCTATGAAAAAATCTATGCCACGGTCTACCACCGCCTGGAGGCGGCATCTCCACTTAAAAAACGGCTTTTTGAATGGGCCATTGGCGTCGGGGCCAGACGAAACAATTGCATCAGGGATGAGCAGCCGGTTTCCCCTTCTTCTCGAGGCCCAATATCGAATCGCCGATGCCCTGGTCCTGAAGAAGATTCGGGATATCGTCGGCGGCAGAATCAAATTCTTTCCCTGTGCCGGCGCGCCGCTTTCTCAAAACATCGAGGAATTTTTCTATGCCACGGGCATTTTTATCTGTTACGGGTATGGCCTGAGTGAAACAACGGCAACGGTAACCTGCCACGAACCCCGTCATTTCAAGTTCGGACTGGTGGGAAAGCCCATGCCGGGCGTCCAGGTCAGAATATCCGGAGACGGCGAAATCCTGGTTAAGGGCGGCACGGTCATGAAGGGATACTATAAAAAGCCTGCTGAAACCGAAGAAGTATTTGAAAACGGATGGTTTAAAACCGGTGACGCCGGTGAGTTCGATGACAATGGCGAGCTTCGCATCACAGACCGGATCAAGGATTTGATGAAAACCTCCGGCGGAAAATATATCGCCCCCCAGTATATCGAGTCCGTCATCGGCAGCGACCATTTTATTGAGCAGATTGCCGTTGTCGGCGATAACCGGAAGTATGTTTCGGCGCTGATTGTTCCCGCCTTTGAGGTGTTGCAGGGATATGCCGAATGCCCATCAGATCCAGTGGACCTGTCGGGAAGACCTGATCCAGCACCCTTCCGTCATCGAGCTTTTCCGCAGAAGAATCGAATTGCGCTCAAATGACCTTGCCGGGTATGAAAAGATTATCCGGTTCACCTTGATGCCGGACGAGTTTTCAATTGCCGGCGGCGAGATTACCCCGACCATGAAAATCAAGCGCAAGAATGTGGTCAACAAATTTCAGGAAATTATTGACAGCATGTATTCATGACATTTCCTGAACAAGTATCAGGATTCAGAACTGCAGTAATTCAGAAGTCAGGACTCCTGATCGGACAGTGCCCGGTTGTCATTGAATTTTTCTGAACGGTTGTTACAAGCGTCCTGGCCAAAGCATTTCCGGCTTCGAAGGCTTCCGTGAGATATTCCGGGTGTTTCAATACATCCCCTTCAAAGTCCAGTCCCCGATACAGAAGGGAGCGCCAGAGTTCCGCATCCAGCACATCCAGAAAAAACTTTACCGTCAGCAGCGGGCCTTCAAACAGTTTTTTTCCTCTGGTTGCGCCGACAGAAATGAATAAACCCTTTCTTTTTGGCTCCCATTTTCCAAACTCAACCTTATCGATCCAGTATTTTTTCACCCAAAGAGACTGGCATCTGTCCATGAATATTTTGGTGTGGGCGCTTACGGTATAGAAAAAAATGGGGGATGCCAGCATGATGCCGTCGGAAGCCAGCAAAAGATCCTGGACCTTCTGGAAATCATCCTGGATGACGCAGCGACCGGTTGACTTGCAGCCATAGATTTCCAGGCAGGGTGAGATCTTTAAATCCCGCAGAAATATTTCTTCAACATGCGCGCCTGCTTCTCTGGCGCCTTTAACAGCTTGCTTCAGCAGCAAATCGGTATTGCCGTTTTTTCTGGGACTTCCGTAAATGGCGATGATATTCATTGCAATGTCTCCGTCTCGTCATCAGGACCGATCTTTGTTTTGAATTCATGAAAATTAATCCATCTGCCAAAATAAATGTTGAATATTTTAAAAAAATGTTGATAAGATAGGTATCATTTTTTTTAATAAATGAATGCAATGCATCCGCCTAGAGAAATGGTCCGCACATAAGAAGATGATATGTGTATGGAACTCGATTTATTGTCAACATATGGAACGAGACAAAAACTGTCCTTTATGCCTCAGTGTCTCTGAACCGGAGTAGTTAACATATTTCTATAAATGATCAATTCATCCCCTGACTCCCTTTGAATGGCGGAGATCCATAATACCGCATTGAAAACAATAAACCCGAAATCTGGCTTCACCCTGTATGAAGTCGTTGTGGTGATGGTCATTATTGCCATTGTATCCGCCATTTCAATTTTCAACTACATGGCCTGGATCCCAGGAATTCGCCTGAATGGCGCGGCGCGTCAGGTGATGAGCGATCTGGTCGCGGCGCGGATGACATCTGTCAAGGAAAACGTCAGTGTGGTGGTAATGCATCTGAACAATCATTCATATTCGGTGACTGTCGGAAGCGGAACCCCAAGCATCAAGGATTTACAGCCGGATTATCCGGGAACGACCCTGAATTTTACCAGTGTTTTGTTTTCCTCGAGAGGAACGACATCGCCCCGCACGCTGACATTGCAGAATTCCAGCGGCATCAAGACGATTACCGTCGCGATTACCGGCCGGGTTAAGATAAATTAGCGCGCGGGGGCGCCTTTTGAAAAGTGCAATCCGATCAACCGCCATACCGGCATTCCGGAGCATTCTTTGTGAAATGAATCATCTGATGCATAAACTCAACAACAGCGGGGATACAGTCTGATAGAAGTATTCAGCGCGATGGCTATTTTATCTGTCGTATTGCTGGGAATGGCCGGCCTGATCAACATCACCGTATCCATCAACAGAAACAGCGCCGAGAAGACGGTGGCCATCGCCCTGGCTCAGGATAAAATGGAAGAAACGATTGCAAAAGGCTACTTTAACCTGTCTTCAACGAATCAGGCCATTGCCGAAACCTATGGCGACATGGCAAATTATCTTTCATACAGGCGGATTACCGACATCAAGATTGACAAACCGGATACGGATATTACGCTCATCACGGTAGATGTATACTGGAACAATGACAACCGGCGGGTGCGGCTTCAGTCCTTGATATCCAATACCGGCCCGGATTTGCGGTAAAAGCGCTTCGGAATTTTCATAAGGCAGATATCGGGAGGCTGCACAAATGCCGAATATTTCTGTCAACACCTCGCGCGGACTGACGCTGATTGAATTGCTGCTCGCACTATCAATCGGAATGATCGTTCTGGGAGCACTCACCGCAACGTTTATCCTCCAGAGAAAAGCATACAGCACCCAGGAGCAGGTCATTGAAATGACGCAGATTGCCAGGGCCGCAATGGATATGATCGGCAGGGAAGCGCGAATGGCCGGTTATTTCAATCCCGCTAACCCCATGCAACGGGACAGCTCTGCCGATCCCCAGTTTCGTCGGCATACCCGCAACGCTTTCCCGCCTGGAGATCCTGGCGGATCTGACCGGAGATGGGGATACCGACGATGCGAATGAGCATATCATTTATACCTTTGATTCCGCCAACCGGATGATTCGAAGAAATACCGGCGGAGGGGCTCAGCCCTTTGCGGAAAACATTCAAGCCTTCTCCTTTATGTTTTTGGACGGGAATGGTAACCCGGTTACAACCGATGCCGCGATTCGAAAAATCAGAATCACCATAACCGCAAGGACGGTTAAATCAGATTCCCATGATCCGGGCAGCGGAGCCGGAACCCTTACGCTCGTTGAAGATGTCTTTCCCCGTAATCTGGGGTTGCGGTGACAGGAAAAACGCAAAATCAAGACGGTATGGAAAGGTATCGAAAAACTGAAAGGACCTGCGTTGAACCCTATGGAAATATCAGATAATGATCGCGGAGTGGTACTGTTCACGGCCATGATGTTTGTCCTGATCATGTCTATCATTGGTGCAGTCGCCTACGTGATTACGGCAAATGATTCGGCTATTGCGGTTAACCTTGAGGTCTCCAGAAAGGCATTTTACAGTGCCGATGCAGGGGTGCATTTTGCGCTTGCATCGATTCAAAAAGCGCTGAAGGCAAACACGATGACGCTTCCGGAAACGGTTGGCGCCGCCACATCCTTATCATCCTGCATGCTGCCGTCAGATCCGGACATCACCGATATTCATTTTGAATACCTGCCGACCGGCGCGCCCGTCCTGACCCGAATCGCCGAAAATGAGTACCAGTTTACGGCTCGCGGTTACGGGTCAAGAAATGCGGACGCAGACATCCGTGTTACCTTCAAAAACCGTTCCGCCTTCAAATTCGGGGCATTTGGCGATAAGGGATTTACCGCACCGGCGTTTTCTAATTTTTATGGTTATGACAGTACCGTCACATTGAACCCAGGCGGTGATGATGGGACAAATTCGTGTGATATCGGTTCCAACCAGAGCGTGAATTTATCCGATAACACCGAAGTTTACGGACATATCGGGCTTGGCGGCAATGGAACGATTGATGCCGTTTATAATCCATCCGGAAGCCCGGAACCACAGATCCATGGGCAAGGCGATGCGGTTCGCTGCTGTCGGGCGGGTCGTGCCGGATCCCCTGGGCGTTTCAGCCGGTGTTTATGCGCAAAAATTCAATAATTGTCGTATTTCCAATGATAACGGCATCATTCCATCAGACCTGGTGCTTGAAACCGGCCAGGCCGTTACGCTGAGCGGAAAACCCGGCGGCGCCAACTACTATTTTACGAAAATTGAGATTGCAAAACCAATGCGGCCATGACGATCGACACCTCGGCAGGCCCGGTCAATATCTATATTTCCGGTGAATTGAACGGAAAAAACGGGACGATCACGCATAGCGGTGGAGATCCCAAGAAATTCGCCATTTTTTCCGATACGGCAGATCCCGTATCGTTATCGAACGCAAGCGCGTTTTATGGCGTTATCTATGCCCCGTATGCCGCCCTTGAGATATATAACAATGCCGCGCTGTACGGCGCCATTCTCGCCGGAACCGTTGAAGTGAAAAATTCCGGCGATTTTTATTTTGACAGGGCGCTGAAAGACAAATATTTGACACAGGAAGTCGTCATGTCGTCATGGTTTGACGTTCGCAGATAGAAATATAAAACCAGCATATCAAGCAGGATATTCAAATCTTGACGGCGTTTCTATTCTGTATCATAGTGTGTATAAAAACAGTCAAAGGAAAGTTATATGGAATTAATCAGAGTCAATCTTTCTCTTGAGAAAGAAGTTTGGTGTGTCCTTTCAAATCGGCGCAGGCCATGCGGTGAGCGCGTTAAAGACGAGCGCAGAGCCGACACCCCGGGGTCTAAGACAGCATCGAGTCATACAACGGCAGACAAGTAACCAGGCGAGCGACGATCAAGGAGCTCTTGGGGAATCAACCGCAATGGAAGTACCCGAGAACCTTGCTCAAAATAAAAAGAGGGCAAGGGATGGCCGCGTCGCGAGTGATGGGGGCCGGTGAGCCGCAATGGCATAGCAAAGAGGCGGCTAATCCCCGCTGAGCGAAGGCCCCCACGGCGAGTTAACTGTGAAGGAGAAACATTGACGCTATGCAAGGAGCGAGAATGCAGTGACAACGAATCTGACACGGATAGGTGAAAAGGCGCGCAAAGAGCCGGACTTGGTATTCACGAGTCTGTATCACCACATTTGTGATGTGGACAATTTGCGTGTTTGCTACGACAATCTGGAAGCCAAAAAGGCGACCGGAGTGGATGGCGTAACCAAAGAAGAATACGGCAAGAATCTTGAAGATAACCTCCAGGATCTATCGGAGCGGCTCAAGCGGATGGGCTACCATCCTTCACCGAGTCGAAGAAGTTATATTCCGAAACCTGGAAGCGAGAAGGGCAGGCCGCTGGGAATAAGCTGTTTTGAGGATAAGATAGTGGAATCAGCGATCAAGCGCACCCTCGAACCAATCTTTGAAGCCGTATTTGAGGACAGCAGCTACGGATACCGACCGGGACGCAGCCAGCACCAATGTCTGGATGCGTTGGGGCGGACGATCCAACAGAAACCGATCAACTACGTGGTAGAGGCCGATATCAGAGGATTTTTCGATGCAGTCAACCATGAATGGATGATCAAATTTCTGCGGCATCGAATTGGAGACGAGCGGGTAATCCGTCTGATCATCCGGATGCTGAAAAGCGGCATTATGGAAGATGGTTTGGTACGTGCCAGTGAACTGGGAACCCCTAGGGGTCAATACTATCTCCGCTGCTGTCAAACATCTACCTTCACTATGTGCTGGATTTGTGGTTCAGCCGAAAAGTGATCAGGCAAAATCGTGGTGAGGCGTATTATTATCGATTCGCAAACGATTATTTGGCGTGCTTTCAGTATAAAGATGATGCGGAAGAGTTTCAACGACGCATGGCGGAGCGACTCGAAGGATTTGCGCTGCAATTGGCGAATGAAAAGACCCACTGCATCGAATTTGGACGTTTTGCCCGGGAAAATGCACACATGCGCGGCGAGAAACCAAAAGAGTTTACCTTTCTGGGGTTCACGCATTACTGCGGGAAAACCAAAGATGGACACTTCAAGGTCAAACGTCGTACCAGCCGCAAGAAGCTGGGTCTAAGCCTGCGCAAGTTCACGGACTGGACAAAGAAAGCCCGCAGTAGCCTTGAAAAAGGGAGAGATGCTCAGGCAGGCCCGCGCCCGAGTGATCGAGCATGTGCGCTTTCTGGTTGACAGCCAGCCCAGAAATACGCAATATTAGAGATCAAATATGTCAAGTATAAAGATTTGACCCCCATTATCGCGGCAATTAGATGATGACTGCTGAAATAGAGCCCTGATTGTCCCCGCATCGAGTATCGCTCCCAGCGAATCAAAATCCATGGAAGCCCGGGCGTCTTCCGATGAGCAGTCAAAAAGCCTGTGCTCCCAGAGGCATTTTCTCCGAATGTCACATTGACTCCACGCCTCTATCGCGGCCTGCCATAGATTATCCTTTATGCTGGAAAGAAAGCGTGTTTCCAGGAAAATCCGATTTGTCAAAAATTCGCTTGAATTTTTACAATTTTTGTCGATGGCCCATGTTTTGCTTCCGCTGTCATAGGTCAAATTGCTTAAATCAGGAAGCGACATGTGATGAACAATCCGCAGATGAATGCTCATTGAGTATGATTTTTCGAAAAGATTTTCAAATATCTCAATGGTCGATTTCGATTGTCTGTTTGAAAAAAATGGATTTCAATGCATATTTCGGTATGCTAATTGCTTGTAAGTTTTTTGCCATGTCTGGACTTTATCCGGGCATAAAGCGCACCAGATGGCAAGATACCGCTTGCCGTTCTCTTTACAATAACATTATGAAAACAGTCAGTTATCTGTAAAATTCCTGGTTGGGCTGTTGGCTCATAGATGTTAGAAGTGATGCGATGCTCCGGAATTTAATTGTCAACCATGGCAAACATGAACTCTTGTTGAACAAACGGCTATGCCGAATCGGTCACAATGAAGGATAATTATCTGTTTTATATCAACATAGGGATAAATGGTTTTAAATCCATGAGAAAAGACAAGGGTTTTACACTACTTGAGGTGATAGTTGTGATTGCGATTATCGGCATCATGTCTGCTATTGCCATACCTAATTATATGAGTTGGGTGTCAGATAATGCGGATGAAAGCTGCTGTACGGGATTTGAAATCAGCTATGAATATGGCCAAGCTCAGAGCGATCCGTGAAAATGCTACTGTTGCCGTGGTCTTCCAAATCGCCACCAACAGCTACGAGATATTTGTGGATAATGGAGCCGGTGGCGGTGCTGCCAACAATTGGGTACGGGATGGCGGGGAAATCCGGTTAAATTTGGCAACCCTGCCTGCTGGAGTTACCATGCCGGAGGTTGTTTTTAATGCTGCAACTCGATTCAGTTTTAACGGTAGCGGGACTTCCAAATGTGGACGGACATGTATACATGACCAATACAAAACACGATTTCCGAGGGATCTCGCTTTCTAGGGTGGGAAACGCAAGGATTCAGACCAGCACGGCTCTTGGGGGGCCTTGGAAAAATGTCGACTCGTAACGGCACATTTCTACTAAATGAAAAAATAAAGTTCGGCGAAAAAGGATTTTCGATTTTGGAAATTCTGATCGCTATTTCAATCTTTGCCATAGGCCTGTTGGCAGTTGCGAACCTGCTGATAACTGCGAGCAGCGGCAACAGAGTCGGAAATGCATATTCCACTGCGACGATTCTGGCCCAGAGGCAGATCGAGGCTTTAAAAAGCACAGATTTTGATACTCTGACGGCGATGGCGAACCTGTAAGCCTCAACCTTTTGCTGATCCAAATAATCCCATTGACGAAAGCGGTGCAAATGGCGGGATCTATACCCGAACCTGGACGATTGTACCGATAATACGCCCTTTTCGCGACAGGTAAGTGTTACAGTTGCTTGGAACAACCGCTCCGTAGTGATGAGCACCATCACAAGAGGGGACGGAAACTGATGGGAAACAAAATACACCGATTATGCAAAACCGACTCGAAGGGATTTACCCTTGTAGAGGTCTTGATCGCCATTGCCATCACAGGCGTTGTTCTGGGAGCCATTTACAGTGTTTTTTTCTCTGCCAATCAGACATATTTCACCCAGGACAGCGTTGCCGATACACAGCAACGGGCGCGTATTGGTCTTGATTTCATGGTCAGAGATATCCGGATGGCTGGGCTGGATCCGATGTTCACTTATTCAGTGGGCATTGAGGAGGCAACGGCCACCAAAATCCGTTTTACTGCAGACAAAAATATGGACGGGGTTATTCAGAATGTCAATCGTGAACGTTTGACTTATGAGTATGACGGTAACAAGCTCTGTCTTTACGAAGGGGTTGATCTCGGGACACCTCCGCCTCCGGCGGCAGAGACCCTAATCGACAATGTGAGCTCCTTATCGTTCATATATCGGGATGTCGATGGTGTTGCCATCGCCCTGCCTGTGTCAGCTTCCAATCTGGCCGACATCCGGACGGTTGATATTTCAATCACTTGCCAGGGTAAGGATTACAAAAGACAGAATATTACCAGAACGCTGCAGACCCGGATCAGTTGCAGGAACCTGGGTATGTAATTGGATTTTGGAAGGAGTGTCATGGCAGCAACAGTTAAAAATATATTGAATAATGAAAACGGCATGGCATTGGTCATTGTCATACTGATGCTGGTCATTATAACTATTTTAGGCATTGGCGCTACGCAGACATCGACTACTGAGGTGCAGCTTGCATCTAACGAAAGGCGACTTGTGGATGAGTTCTATAAGGCTGAAGGTGGACTTCTTGATACGCTGGAGCGCTCTAATATATGGCTGACCGATACTTTTCTGCTCGCGGGTGAAACAGCGGCATCTTACACGAATCCCAATGTTAACTTTGATGGTGGAGCAATTGATGCAATTGCTGAAATTCGATATATTTCGAAATGCGGGAACGCCTGTTGTCGGCCTGAGTCAGGCTGCCAACGATCTTCCCATAAGTTCGCACACTGCTCCCCCCCCGGCCGGATCGGGGCACAGCATGGGGAAATTTCAAGCTCACCGCTATGGCGTTACAGTGACTTCGGCAACAGGAAATGCCCAGGTGCAAGCAGGGGTGTGGAAGGTGTTTAACAAGTTCTAAAGGAAGGGCATAATAAACGTAATCACGCTGGATATCTTTAATCCTATCTGTTGCTGAGGATGCATCATGAAAAAAATCATATCAATAGCAATCCTGATTATTGCAATGAATCTATCTGGATCTTCATCCGTCGTTCAGGCGCATGATACAGATATCTATGGGACGCTAACGACCTCTGTGGTGCCTAACATACTCATTATATTTGATTCGTCGGGAAGTATGGCAACCGATGACGTGCCTGGTGAGTATTATGATCCCAACACAGATTTATTCCGGAAGCTATACCACCAATGCAGTCTATAAGAGTGATAAAAACACTACTTACCAATAATGTTACCAATATTTCTTGTGATCGGTGTAAATGACTTGAAAGCAGAGGGTACTGTGAAGATGAAAATCAAAAAAGTAATCTCTCGTGTTCAGGAGGATCAAAAACCCTGTATATGGGAAACTACCTCAATTACGATAGCCAAGGCGGTGCTAGCACAAGAACGCGGATTTCTGTGGCGAAGGAGGTGATCACCCAACTTATCAATAACACGGAATAACGTGCGATTTGGACTCATGAAGTTCAACCCGAATAACAGCACTGACCCGAACAGCGACCACTCTCAATGACAGTGGCGGAAAACTCGTAAAAGGAATCGGAGCGACCAAAGCTGAACTGGTCACTGCCATCAATGGACTTACGGCTAGTGGTTGGACCCCTCTTGCCGAGACGCTGGCAGAGGCCGGACTGTATTTTGCGGGCAAGTCCAGTTGGTTTAACAGTAGTACCACTTACACCAGCCCAATACAGTACCGGTGTCAGAAGAATTACATCATCCTGATGACGGACGGCGAACCGACGCATGATCACCATTCCAAGCTCGTTTCCGGCCTGTATATTAAAGGTGATAAAATAGGCGATTACGATAAAGATGGCAAAGACCCGGGCACTTTTGCAGACCGCGGCACGGATTATCTGGACGATGTGGCCAAGTATCTGTATGTCAACGATATCCGATCCGACTTGGGAACTGCTGGGGAATCATTTGAGCGCCAGAATATCACCACCTATACCATCGGCTTTACGACTGCCCAGCAGTTGCTGCAGGATACGGCAACCAACGGCGGTGGACAATACTACACCGCATACAGCGCCTCCGGACTCAAGAATGCGTTTAAAGACATTATTTCCGCCATTGCCGACGTGAATGCCGTTTTCGTCTCGCCGGTGGTGCCAGTCAGCAAGATGAACCGAACCTACGCGGGGGACCGCCTTTATTTAGGCTTCTTTAAACCCCAGGAGGGCAGATGGTTGGGAAACATCAAAAAATACGGTCTGGATTCATACGGTGAAATAATTGATGCGAGCGGCGCAGTGGCAACTTTTTCCGACGGCGCCATCAAAGATAATGCTCAATCCTACTGGTCAAGTTCTGCTGATGGCGCGAATGTTACCAAAGGAGGCGTCGGTGGTGTCCTTCTGGAGCAGGACACCCGGAATCTTTACACCTACACCGGAACCCAGGCATCGCTTACAGATGCTACCAATGCCTTTTCTACAACCAATACCGCCATTAAAAACACGGAGGCCGAAGCAGTTATTAACAATGAATTGTTTCTGAACGTAACAAGCAGCACGGAAAGAAATGCTTTGTTCAATGATATCATCGGCACCGACCGGAACTGGATACTGGGCGATATCCTTCATTCTCAGCCCTTAGTTGTTCAGTATCCAACCGAAACATATATTTTTGCGGGAAGCGATGACGGCATGATGCACGCTTTTAAAGACAGTACCGGCGCTGAACAGTGGGGATTTATTCCGCCGGATCAGCTTGAACGCTTGAAAATGCTTTCCGCCCCCACAATTGCAACCCCGCCGATCGTTTTTGTGGACGGTTCGCCGGTGCTATACTGCGGACGCCAGCCAGAAAATTCTCTTTTTTGGGGAGCGTCGGGGAGGGGATAACTACTACGCGCTGAATGTAACGAACCCTGATTCCCCCATTTTTCGTTACAGGATAAGTTCTAACCACCTGGGAGGCAGTGCTCCACTTGGCCAATCGTGGAGCACTCCCAAAATCGCCAAGATTAAAACTTCAAGCGGCTATGATACGGTGTTTCTAATGGCTGGGGGGTATGACACCAATCAGGATGCAGACATACCAGCGGCTTCCGACGTGAAGGGAAAGGCGGTGTTTACTTTAAATGCTTCCGATGGGACTATCAGCAGTCTGAATGTGAATGCCGGCAATAATGCCGACATGACCCATTGCATTGTGGATGTGTCTGGATTTGACAGCATCGGGGACGACTATGTCAACAGAGTCTATGCAGGGGATCTTGGCGGGAAGGTGTTTGCCTTTGAGGATGACAATGGGGATGGTAACTGGTCCCAGAGAACCCTTTTTTCGGCACCAACGAGCGGGGGGAATAAAAAGATATTTTATGCGCCGGATGCGGTAAAAGAAATTTATGGTGATATGATTTTCTTTGGTACCGGCGATAGGGAACATCCTGAGGATTCCATTGCCGTTCCCCTTGTCGTCAATCGGATATACGCAATAAAAAATGAATGGAAAAATCCGGCTCCAGCCACTTTAACTGAATCCGATTTAACAGATGTTACTGACAACCTGATCGCGTTGGGTACAGCGGCACAGCGGGCAGCGACTCAAGCTGCGCTTGAGAGCCCAAGCTCAAAGGGCTGGTTTATTCGATTGGAAAATCCAGGTGAGAAGATGACTTCCTCGGTAACCGTCTTTGGTGGCGTGTTGTATTTTACTACCTATACACCTGAAAGCAGTACCGGCCCCAGTTCCGACCCATGTGCCGTTGCTTCCGGAAGAGGACAGTCAAGATTTTATGCGCTCAATTATCAAACTGGAGCTGCTGCCTATAATTACAGCAGTGATGTAGAGACAAATGCTGATGGAGAAGTCGTAGAGAAGGGCAAAAATGATCGAAGTAAAATCATTGGAACTTCCATTGCATCATCTCCGTTTGTTGCCATACTCCCTGGTGGGATAGCTAAAATTTATATCGGTACCGAAGGCGGCGTTAAAACCGAAGATCCTGTGGCAACAACAGATATGAACATGTATTATTGGCGCCAGATTGTACAATAAGGAGGGGGTAATGGATTTTTTTAAAAGAACCTTTAGATTTGTTTTTTTGTTGGGTGTGATTAACCTTATGGGTTCCGGGATTATTTAACTTGAATCCTTTGGCTGCAGCCACAGACTCGACGATCGAGCCTGACGAAGAGGAGGATGTTAAAATCAATGCGTTGGTGATGGAAGTAAATCAGAAAGAATCCTTAATGATCGTCGGGGAAAAGAGAATTTATATTACAAAGTTCATTGCGGGAAGTAAGTTCAAGACAGCTTTGCTGGATCAAAATGATGGAGAACATTAAACTGGACGATTTCAAGAAGGGACAACGGGTGTTGGTGAAAGGGGTTAAACTTCCCGGGGGTGCTATCAAGGCAGAAAGCATTAAAAAAATGCGGCCTTACCCAGCTGACACTGCCAACTGAGGAGATCGATCTTATGATGGTGTTAAGTTGCTCTGGGATTGGGAGAAAGAAATGTTTTGCTTTCGTAGCAATGATGGGAGTGTTCCTTTCGTCATATCCTGTGTGGGCGCAGATGTACCGGTATAAGGATGCCGGCGGGAGTGGTTCGCTTTACCGACAATCTTGCCGATGTTCCGGAAAAACAGCGGGCGGGGATGGCAGTTTATGAAAACGTGCCCTCCCCGGCTGCGCCTCCATCGCCTGAACAGCCATCCGGCCTGAACACAACAAGCGGACAGAACCTGAAGATGCCTGAAAAAACGCAGCTCAGCGATTCGGCTGCTGACTCGCTGCAATCAGGGGACATTTCGAGTGATCCTTCCCGGATTGACCAGCTTGCTGAAAATCAAAACCGCCCTGGATGAAGAAAATGCTCAATTCATGAAAGAGTCGCTGGCCCTTTCCGAAGAAAAGAAAACCCTTTCCGGTAATGCCGCCATCAAGGCATATAATGAAAAAATCAGCGCCCTGAATAGTCGGGTGGAGGACTATGAAAAGCGGCGGGCCGCATTTCAGAAAGAGGCGGACGCTTTTGACGCCAGTCTGCAAAAACGGCTGGCCCCGCCGCCTCAACCCCCAAATCGTCATCCCCATAAACCCGGCCTAATACTGCACAAAATCAGATGTACGGCATTGACCATCTGAAGAAGCCGAAAGCTTCATTATATCTATTCTCTGGTGTTTGTGTGTGATTAAAAGTCACTGAAAATACTCTGGTAATTCGAAATTTAATTGTTTCAAAAAAAGAAGCTACATCCATTTCAAGATCACGAATGCCGATAAAAGTCGTTTTGTCATCTGCCGATGGCGGTTCATCCAATAGACAGACCTCGATTGCTTCCCGGATATTATCAATCGCTTCGTTAATTGTTTTTCCATAACTTCTGCAAGATTTTAAAACTGGGCATTCAACGATAAATATGCCATCCTTATCCTGCTCGATAATAACTGGATAATGTTTTTTCATACAAAAACTCCTTAAACGGGGTATCTGTCTTGGTTATGGGAGCAGAAAATCCCTCATTGACGGAAAATCGTTGGTTCATAACGTCTATTATTGCCGACGCATTATAATTTTCTACGAGTTCATCAACCTTATAGCAATTAGATTAACCGTAACTTCCTGACAAATAAACAAGAAAATTGGAATAGTACAATCTCAACTTGATTTTTCTCTTTATGTCGTGTTACGCGTAACTTACGTGTAATGCTGCAGGCAAATAATATAATCACGGGAAACCTGGATCAAGGACAGATCATTGAGAGCATCCTGATTAAAAATCCGTTTGTGTAAAAAATATTCTGGAAGAAAAAAGGTTTGTCATGGAGAAAGACTTCAAGAAGTGCCGTGTTACCATGCAGGGAATGTGACATGACTCTATCATCACAACCCAGCTTGACATCGCCTGATGATATCCTGAAAGCGTTGGTGGCTAAAGGGGCCGTCACAGGGAATAATGCCAGGGAAATACGCCGGCATTACGACAACCTCTTGCAGAAGCTTTCAAAAAGCCGCTCTCCTTCCGGCAATGGCGGCCAGCAGAAAGACAGCGCGTCACTGACTGCTATCGATGTTCTGGCTTCCTTGAATCTTACCCGCGCGGATTCTCCTTCGCGCCTTCTGGATGAAGATACCCTGTGCCGGATTATGGCTGGGGAGTGGCAGATTCCTTATCGAAAAATTGATCCCTTAAAACTGGATTTAAATCAGGTGACAACGATCATTCCCCGATCGTTTGCTTTCAAAAACCTGATGCTGCCGCTATCCATTCAGAACAATATCCTGACCGTTGCAATGGCCAATCCCTTTGACCATGAAGCCATCAATGACATTTCCCGTGCCAGCCAGATGAAGGTGGATGTCGTTTTCAGCTCCCGGTCGGATATCATAAAATACATCAGTGAGTTTTATGGATTCAGACATTTTATTTCGGAAGCCGAAAACCGCTTTGGAGATGCAGGCGTTGATCTGAGCAATCTGGAGCAGTATGTCCGTTTGAAATCCGCGGACGAAGTTCCATCCAATGATCAGCACATTATCAATGCCGTCAATCACCTGTTCAGCTATGCGCTGGATCAGCGGGCAAGCGATATTCACATCGAGCCCAAGCGGGAAGTCAGCCTCGTCCGGATGCGGATAGATGGATTGCTTCATACCATTTACCGGCTTCCCAGAAAGGTGCATCCGGCGATCGTCAGCCGGATAAAAAATCTTTCCCGCATGGACATGTCTGAAAAGCGGCGGCCCCAGGATGGCAGAATCAAGACCAACAAGGCGGGGGTAGAGGTTGAAATCCGTATTTCAACGATTCCGGTTGCCTTTGGCGAAAAAGTGGTCATGCGAGTCATGGACCCGGACATTCTGTTTCAGGATCTGGACAAACTGGGGTTCAGCGCGACGGATTTGATCCGCTACAACCATTTTATCAAGCTGCCGCACGGGATTGTGCTGGTCTGCGGGCCTACGGGGAGCGGAAAATCCACAACGCTCTATTCCACCCTCAAGGAACTGTCTTCTCCAACCCTAAACATTACCACCATCGAAGATCCCATTGAAATGGTGCATGAGGATTTTAACCAGATTGCCGTGCAGCCGGCAATCGGAATCACGTTTGCAACAATTTTGCGTAATATCCTGAGGCAGGACCCGGACATCATCATGGTTGGAGAAATGCGGGATCTTGAAACCGCTCAAAATGCCATTCAGGCGGCACTTACCGGCCATCTTGTCCTGTCGACCATTCACACCAACGATGCGCCATCGACCGTCATCCGGTTGCTGGATTTAGGCGTGCCGGCATTTCTGATTCAGGCCACGCTGGTGGGGATACTGTCCCAGCGGCTGGTTAGAAAAATATGCCCAAATTGCAAGGAAGCCTTTGAAATGGAAGCTGCGGAGCTGTTGCAAATGGGTCTTGCAACCCGTTGTAGCGGGCCCGTTCGTCTGTTCAGGGGAAAGGGCTGTGATCGCTGCAGAGGAACCGGTTATCATGGAAGAGTCGCCATTTATGAGGTTCTGGCGTATTCCGATGAGATGAAACGGCTCACAAACGGCGATGTGGATCTGGATGTCCTGAGGCATCAAGCCATTTCTCAGGGAATGATCTCGCTTCGGGAGAACGCCGTTATTAAGCTTCTGGGCGGCGAAACCACCTATCAGGAAGTTTTGAGAGTCACCTGGGAGCAGTTATGAAACAGACTTCAGAGATCAGGGGGCTGGCGTCATTTGGTCAAATTCTGCGTGATAATCTGGCGCCTGCGGCCGCGGGTCCATCAGGTATTTCAGGATGCGCTCCGGTGTCAACACCATCCGTTCACCATATCCAAGGGCGCTTTCAACAATATTTTTAGAGGGGGTATTTATTGTCTGCGGGTCTGACAGCGAACCGGTAACTTCCAGTGAATACACGATAAGGGATTTGGTTTTTCCGGTTAGAATATCGCCGATTACCGGAATGTTGCTGACAAAGCTGTCCACTACAGACAGGGGTTGAAGCCCGATCTTCAGCTGAAGACGATCGCTATTCAGATCGATTGTTCCGACTACAGCGGCGTTTACCGCGGGGCTTTGAAATGTCAGGTCCTGCACCAGAATTTTTCCTTTCTCTATTTCAATCTCTCCCTCAATCCGATTAAAATTAAGCCGCCCATCCTGGACGCCGGGTGAGCCCGGCTTAAGGATCCGCTCTAGGCTGATCAAGGCCAGAGCCCTCAGAATCGGATGGGTCTGACCTATCGATCCTTTTTCCACCAGCAGCCTGGCGTGGCCGTTCAATCCGGAAAACCTGCCGGTTCCATCCGAAGCATTCAGCGTCAGCAGGCCTTCCAGAGAAACACTGCCATCCAGCAGATTGCCGCCGGGTTTGAAAAACTGAAACAGATTTCGCGCCGGTTCCTGAATAATGTGGATATGGTTGATCCAGTGCATGCCGGACTCGGAACGATATTTCTGACGGCCCTTGAACCGCAGATACCCCTTGCCCACATCGATTCTTGCAGGATCAAGAATTACGCCATCGTCATTCAGAATACCTTCTGCAACCAGCGGCCCATAGATCCAGTTGCCGGTCGCTGCATGCGGCAGTGTCAATTCAATCAGTTCCCTGACATCCGCTCGGGCGGTTGCTCTTGCGGACAGATGTCTCCAGTTGTTGTCGACGGAGCCATCCAGAACCTGAAATTCGGTCTTTCCCCATAGGCCGCTGCCTGAAAATTGGTATGGGTGATCGGACGCTGAGTCGATTGAGGCGTTTTTGAGCGTCAACGGCAGCCGCAAGAGCGGGTGAGTCACCTGGATGGATTGCAGTGATACGGCGCTGGTGATGATTTTTGGAAAAGCCTGGCCGGTTTCATATTCAGCAGAAACACGGATGTTGGCGGTGCCGTCGATCGTCTGAATTGCCTGAATTTTCTGTTGAACATCGGCAGGGAACCATGACAGGGTTTTCAGATGATTCACATCCGATAAGGCAAGATTTGCTTCGGTCTTAACCAGATAACGCAGGCGGTCCGCATATATATTTGGAATGACGAGAGATGCATTTTTAAAAGCAGACTGCCAAAAATGCCCGGAAAGACCATTCAGTGAAAATGCACCACCCTCCAGTCTCAATGCGCAGGAGATTTCGCGGAGCTCCGGAGCGTTCCTGCCAGGGAGCTGCAGCACCAGGTCATGCAAGGTCAATTTCAAGCCCAGGACCTTTGCATGTTCCGGTAGATTCAGGGTTTCGATCTGTTTCAGGCTGCCCCTTAACGAAAAAGAATCCACGCGAACGTTGCCTTGTTTAACAACAGGAAGCAGTTCGCGGTTGATCCATGCTGGAAGCAGGGGCGTTGGAAGCAGGGATTTGAAGGTGTCGACTGCCATAAACGGGCTGGTAACGGACAGATCCAGATAGGGCGATGCAGTGGGGCTGAGCTGCATATGTCCTCTTGCTGACAATGTCGTCCCGGCAGTGATGATTTCCAGGGAAGAGATCTCTGTCCGCCGCTTGTTCAGGTCATATTCGCCCTGAACCTGAAATTCGGCCTCTCCCCAGAGGCCGCGGCCTGAAAATTTTAGCAACTGATCGGAAGCTGAGTTCATAGTAGCGGTTTTAATCGCCAACGGCAGCCGCAAGAGCGGGTGAGTCACCTGGATGGATTGCAGTGATACGGCGCTGGTGATGATTTTTGGAAAAGCCTGGCCGGTTTCATATTCAGCAGAAACACGGATGTTGGCGGTGCCGTCGATCGTCTGAATTGCCTGGATTTTCTGTTGAACTTCGGCAGAAAACCAGGGCAGGGTTTTCAGATGGTTCATATCCGATAAGTTAAGATTTGCTTCGGCCTTGATCAGATAACGCAGGCGGTCTGCATATGTGTTGGGAATGACAAGAGATGAATTTTGAAAAGCAGACTGCCAAAGGCGCCCGGAAAGGTCTTCCAGTGAAAACACGCCGCCCTCCAGGCTCAAGGTGCAGGAGACATCGCGAAACTCCGGATCGTTCCGCTGCAACACCAGGTCGTGCAAGGTCAATTTCAGGCCCAGGACGTTTGCATGTTCCGGTAGATTCAGGGTTTCGATCTGTTTCAGGTTGCCCCTTAACGAAAAAGAATCCACGCGGACGGTGCCTTGTTTAACAACAGGAAGCAGTTCGCGGTTGATCCATGCAGGAAGCAGGGGCGTCGGAAGCAGGGATTTGAAGGTGTTGACTGCCATAAACTGGCTGGTAACGGACAGATCCAGATAGGGCGATGCCGTAGGGCTGAGTTGAATATTTCCGGTTGCTGACAATGATGTTTTGGGTATGATAATTTTCAGGGAGACAATCTGTACCAGTCGCTTGTTGAGATCGTATTTCCCCTGAAAAATGACCTGAGACAGGTTGTAGTCTTTGGTTTCACCCGATGCAGCCAGCTGAAATTTCAGGTTTTTGGCTTCAATAGAGCCGGAAAAGAAGGTGCCGGCGTCTGAAAAAAAAAGATCAAACAGGTTCGGGATCAGGGTTAGTTCAGATGCGGATAGCAACGCCTTTCCCTGCGTTGTATTGACCAGAATGTCCTGAACATGGATACCCGGTTTTATTCCCATGCGCAAGCGGATGTTTCCGGTATTCAGATCATAACCGATTTCCTGTGATACGCGATTGAGTCCGTAGCGCTGCACCGTAGGGTTGAGGACCAATAAATATAAAACGATTCCGCAACATAACGCGGTCAGAAAAAGTGCCAGGACAATGCGCCTGATGGTTCGAAACGCCATATCACTCCTGCAGAACAAACAGCGGCTTGCCCGATAGGCAGGTCTTGAGACAACATCATCACGATGTCTCATGATACAAAAGTGTATCTAAAGTTGATGAGGCACAGATGATAAAAGAGAGTTTAACATTAAATTATAATAAGATATCTTTTTTGAGCGGCAGATTAACGCTTTCTATTTCTGTATCATCCAGAAAATCCGGATCGGCCCTGTTTTTTGAATAGCATAATTTGTAATGTATAACCGCCTGTATATATTAAAAATAAATTAATTTCAAGAGAATGTTTATCTGTGGCACAGAAATTGAACTATAATAATGGAAAGATTACTCAGAACTTTAAAATTGAAAGTAGCCATTGCCGTGAAACCCTGCAATAACAACATTAACCGGACGCTCAAACTCGTTGACGAGATGATTGCACTTGCAGATCAGGGCGATGTGGAACGAGAGGATGTCGGCTGTGGAATTATGTATGGGATATTGCGGGACGCAGCGTACCGGTTGAAAAAAATTGCAGAGCAGGAAAAAAAAGCGCACCAGCAAAAAGGCTGGTGGCATGAGTCTCAATAGCTGTGCGCATTCCTTATGTCTTTGCCGGACAAATGCACGAAAAATGCTACGGCCCTTGACCTTTCTTTTATAAAGGGGCATCGAAACCGGCAAGGAAAAACGAAAAAAATCAACTGAAAAGGAGAAAAATACTTGACCAGTATCAAGGGAACTCAAACTGAAAAAAATCTGATGAAGGCATTTGCAGGTGAATCCCAGGCGAGAAATCGTTATACTTATTTTGCCAGCAAGGCCAAAAAAGACGGCTATGTTCAAATTTCCGACATCTTTACTGAAACTGCGAATCAAGAAAAAGAGCATGCCAAAAGGTTTTTCAGTTTTCTGGAAGGTGGCATGCTGGAGATAACGGCTAGTTTTCCAGCCGGTATCGTGGGAACAACCCTGGAGAATTTGCTGGCATCGGCAGAAGGGGAACACGAAGAACACTCGGACCTTTATCCCGGATTTGCAAAAATTGCCCGGGCAGAAGGTTTTGAAGAGATTGCCATGCTTTTTCAGAACGTTTCGATTGCCGAAAAACAGCATGAAAAACGCTACCGGGATCTCGCAGCAAATGTTCAGACTGGAAAAGTATTTAAAAAAGATAATAAAGTCACCTGGCGATGCCGCAACTGCGGATATCTTCATGATGGTGAAGAAGCTCCGGAACCGTGTCCGGCCTGTGATCATCCCCAGGCCCATTTTGAGCTTCTGGGAGAGAATTACTAACGACACCTCAGGTTCTCCTTGTTCAAAAAGGGGAAGCCGAACTAACCATAATTCTAGAATTACTATTTGAAAGGAGATTGTATGACCGAGAAACTTCAAGTTTATAAATGTGACGTCTGTGGCAATATCGTTGAAGTGCTTCATGCCGGTGGTGGAGATCTTGTCTGCTGCGGCCAGCCCATGAAACAGAGCGTTGAAAACACGGTTGATGCAGCCAAGGAAAAGCATGTTCCGGTAATTGAAAAGGTTCCGGGCGGCTTCAAGGTAAAAGTAGGCAGTGTCGCTCACCCCATGGAAGAAAAGCATTATATTGAATGGATTGAAATTATTGCTGACGGTAAAGCCTATCGTCAGTTTTTGAATCCCGGCCAGGTTCCTGAAGCCACATTTATGCTGGAAGCTGCAACAGTTTCTGCAAGAGAGTATTGTAATCTTCACGGCCTCTGGAAGGCATAACAGGTTCAAAAATTCAAAGCAGAAGGCTTGAGACAAAGAGGCGCGGGGCTGATAACGCCTCGTCCTCTTTGCCTCAGAACTGCTTAATAATAAGGAGGAAATATGACAAGCTGGAAATGTCAAAGTTGCGGTTACACCTTTATGGCAGATGCTCCGCCGGATCAGTGTCCGTCCTGCAAGGAAAAATGTGAATTCCTGGATAACTCCTGCTACACGCCAGATTGCGCCGGCGACGGCATGGACAAACGTATTGGCAAAAACTAATATTCGATTGGGAGTATGTTATGGCAAAAGTGCTTATTGTTTATGCAACACGCACTGGAGAAACAGAAAATATCGGCAAATTAATCGCTGAAGGGTTGCGCTTTTCCGGAGTTGATGTTGACATAATGAAAGCCGGTGATATAAAGAATGCCAATGAGCTGAATGGATATGACGCCTTGGTCTTTGGAGCACCGACTTATCATGGAGATATGATTCAGGGAATGAAAACCTTTCTGTTCCTGGCTGAGAAAGCCGCTCTGGAAGGAAAAGTCGGCGGGGCATTCGGTGCATTCGGCTGGAGCGGGGAAGCGCCGGACCGGATTTATGATACCATGACCCATATTTTCAAGATGAAAATGGTTGGATCGCCGCTGCGACTCAAATCCAGTTCTCTTGGCGGCGGCATTCAGATGGCCCAGAACTATGGCAAAGATATTGCGAAACTATTGACAACTTAAAGGAGGAATTCATGACAACACCAGCGCATTGTCCGGGTTTTCAACAATTCAAGAGTTTGAAATCATTTACCTGCAAGTGTCCTTCGTGTTCAAAAGAGCTTGAAATTTTCTCGGATGAATTCGATAAAAAACATGTGTGCAAGTCCTGCGGCAAAGAAATTGATTTTACCCAGTGCACCCTTTCCGGCGGATAAATAAAGGGGGGCAACCCATGCGAAGAGGTTTGATTCTATTCATCTCTGCCGCCATGGTCTGGATTGCGGGGCTGTCAGTTGCTGAAACCAACAAAGGGGCTAAAGAGATGGTGATCCCATCCGGGACTCGGGGAATCGTGAAATTTCCTCACCATCAACACCAGGACGTGCTTAAAGACTGTATGCTCTGCCATGATCTATTTCCCCAGCAAGCGGGCGTCATTCAGGACTTGAAGCAAAAAGGAATCCTTGCCCAAAAACAGGTCATGAACAAGCAGTGCGTGAACTGCCACAGGGCCAGGAAAAATGCCGGAGAAAAATCAGGACCTGTGACCTGCTCAGAGTGCCATTCCCAATAGCCTGGCAGCTGCCGGCCATGATAAACTTTTACCGTGAAAATGTAAATCACCCGTCATTCCGGCGAACGCCGGAATTCGGAAGCCATCAAGGGAAGAGAAACATGTTTGTACTAGGACTTCAGGGAAGCCCCAGAAAAAAAGGCAATACCCGGTTTCTGCTTTCGGAATTTCTGGAAGAAGCAAAACGGCTGGGCGCCGAAACGCAGATGATCGAGGTTTGCCAGAAAAAGATAGAGCCCTGCATGGAATATATTCTCTGTGAGAAAAAAGGGATTTGTCCGATTGATGATGACATGAAGCATGAGATTTACCCGTTGCTTAGAAAGGCCGATGTCATTGTCGCAGCTACCCCGATTTTTTTCTACAACACCACGGCGCAGCTTAAGGCATTGATCGATCGCACTCAGACTCTCTGGGCTCGAAAATACAAACTCCACTTAACCGACCCCAATCGGAAGTGGCGAAGGGGGTATACCCTGGCAGTGGGTGCAACCCGCGGAAAAAATCTATTTGAAGGGTTGCACCTGACCATGAAATATTTTTATGATGCTGTCGGTGCCGAGTATGTCGGCAGCCTGGCCTATCGGGAAATTGAAAAACCCGGGGATATGGAACGACATGCAACCCTGCACGCGGATATTCAAGCTGCGGTTGGAACCCTTCTTGCGCCTTTTCGGGGAAGAAACAAAATTCTCTTTGCCTGCAGGGACAATGCCTGTCTCAGCCAGATGGCCGCCGCATTTGCGCAGATTCTTGCAGGGGACAAACTGGATGTGCTCAGTGCGGGCAGCTGGCCGGCTGAAAAACTCAATTCCCTCATGGTTGAAGTCATGCAGGAAAAGGGGATTGATATGGGATTTCGCCAGACTGCATCGATAAACGCGGTGCTGAAAACGGAAAAACCCGAGCTGCTTATTTCGATGGGCAGAGAAGATACTGCCGTGGTGCCGGATGACATTTCTCGGGAATTTTGGAATTTTACCGAGCCTGAAGATTTGGATGCCATGCGAGGCGTCCGGGACGCCATCGAAGCAAAAGTGGTTGAGTTTATAAAGGTTATGGCTTAGGGTGATTTGCGGTATATTTTTTTATCGTTGGGGGTGAAACCAGCTGGTACCCTTTAAATCTTTATTAGACGTTTTACAAAATAACAGGAGGAAATACGAATGGATAAATATGTATGTACGGTTTGCGGCTATGTTTATGATCCGGCACTGGGTGATCCCGATAGTGGCGTAAAGCCCGGAACCAAATTTGAGGATGTTCCGGATGGTTGGGAATGCCCGGTATGCGGGGCATCCAAGTCCGATTTTGAAAAAGAGTAGGTAATTTTATGAAACCGGTTGAAATCGCAAAAGGCATTTATGACGTCGGCGTGAATGACTGGAATATCCGGGATTTTCACGGATATTCCACGCATCTTGGAACCAGTTATAACGCTTTTTTGATTGTGGGCAGCAAGATTGCATTGATTGACGCGGTTAAAAAAGAGTTTTCAGACGAGCTGATTGAGAATATCGCTCAGATTGTTGATCCCAGAAAGATTGATGTGGTGATCAGCAATCATACCGAGATGGATCATTCCGGGGGGCTTGCACGGATCATGCACCGGGTTGGCGAGGACAAGCCCCTTTTCTGTTCAAAAATGGGACAGAAAAACCTGTCTCTGCATTATCCGCAGCGTTTTAATTATCATGCTGTTGAAAACGGTGAAACCTTGAGCCTGGGTCATCATACCCTGACTTTTATGGAAACCCGGATGCTTCACTGGCCGGACAGCATGTTTACCTATCTGAATGAAGAAAAGATTTTGTTTTCCAGCGATGCTTTCGGCCAGCATTACGCGGGTTTCGAAAAATTTGACGATTGCATGGTTGAAGACATCATGCCCCATGCCAAAAAATATTTTGCGAACATCCTTCTTCCCTATGCGCCGCTGATTCTTAAATTGGTGGAACAGGTTACGGCCATGGGGCTTGATATCCGCATGATCTGTCCGGATCACGGCATTCTCTGGCGCAAAGATCCGGGGAAGATTATTGACGCCTATGTCCGGTGGAGCCGCCAGGACACGGTTCGAAAGGCGGTGATCGTCTATGACACCATGTGGCAAAGTACTGAAAAAATGGCGCTTGCCATTGCCAGGGGCCTCAGCGAAGCGGGTGTCGTTGTTCATCCCATGCATTTGCGAAAATGGCACCGCAGCGACATTATGGCAGAAGTGATAGATGCAAAGGCTGTTGTGGTCGGCTCTCCAACCTTAAACAACGGTTTGTTCCCGACTCTTGGGGATTTTATGACCTATATGAAGGGCCTTAAACCCAAAAACAAAATCGGAGCAGCCTTCGGCTCTTATGGCTGGAGTGGCGAAGCAGTCAAACTCCTCACTCAGGAGCTCGAGTCTATGAAGTTTGAAATGATTGATCCGGGCATGAAGGTTCAGTACGTTCCGGATGAAAAGGCACTTGCCGCCTGTTATGAACTGGGCAAAAAAATCGGCCAGGCCATGTAAGTTTTATATTCCCACATTTGTATAATCTTTTACCCCGCATGAATCAGAGGGCAGCCATCCGGCTGCCCTCTATCCTTTCCTTTCTTTCGTCTTCCCGAGAAGCCATTGTGATTATTCTTCAAAAATGTTAACCTGACCGTAACTATTCAGCACCCGGAACTCAGAAAGTTTTCTGAAACTCAGGAAGTATTCTGAATAATCCGGGCCATTATATAACCGGGAAGAGGGATGGCATGGAAACGATTCTGATCGTTGACGATGAAAAAAATTATCCGCTCATTTTAAGCGCCGTACTTCAGGATGTCGGCTATGAGACATTGACCGCCAACAGCGGCACGGAAGCGCTGGAAATTTTGAATCACGCAAACGCGGATGTGGATCTGGTCTTGACCGACATGAAAATGCCCATGATGGATGGTATCGAGCTTCTGGAAAAGATAAAGGCAATCAATCCCTATTTGCCGGTCATGATGATGACGGCATACGGAACAGTAGAAAAGGCCGTGGAAGCGATGCAAAAAGGGGCATACAATTATATCCTCAAGCCTTTTGACAATGAAGGCCTGATTATTTTTGTGAAAAAAGCCATCGACATGTACCAGGTTGTCAAGGAAAACCTCATGCTGAGGGATGTGGTGGAAACCCGGTACAATTTTGGCAACATCGTCGGAAAGAGCAAGCGAATGCAGGAGGTATTCGAGCTGGTTAAAAAAATGGCGCCTTCTTCTGCAACGGTATTGATAGAAGGCGAAAGCGGCACGGGAAAGGAACTGGTTGCCAAGTCCATTCATTTTAACAGTCCCCGTAAAGACAAACCCTTTATCGCCGTCAACTGTTCGGCGCTGTCTGAAAATCTTCTTGAAAGTGAACTCTTCGGGCATGAAAAAGGCGCCTTCACCGGCGCCATTGCCATGAAAAAAGGTCGCTTTGAACTGGCTGACGGCGGCACCCTTTTTCTGGATGAAATTGGGGAGCTTTCACAGAATCTTCAGGTAAAACTGCTGCGCGTACTTACAGGAAAGAGCATTCGAACGCGTCGGAGGGATAAGGCCGGTCCCCGTCAATATCCGGATTATTGCGGCAACCAACAAAAACCTGAAACATGAGACTGAACAGGGGCGTTTTCGGGAAGATCTGTATTACCGGCTGAATGTTCTTTATCTGGTTCTGCCGCCGCTTAGAGAGCGCGTTGAGGATATCCGTCTGCTGGTGGATCACATGATTGAAAAATACGCGTCAGAGCGCAGGCCGGGCCAGCAGGTGACCGGTGTGGATCAGGAAGTGGATCGTCTGCTGTACGGGTACAGCTGGCCGGGAAATGTCCGGGAGCTTGAAAATGCCATTGAAAGAGCCATGGTCCTCTGTCCCGGAAATATCATCCGGGTCTCTGACCTGCCCAAAGAATTCAAAAAAAACATCAGCCATTCTCTTCACCTGGAGGGTATTTCAGACAACGCCCAATTGTACGAAACCCTTGATATCGTGGAAAAAGCAATGATTGAAAGGGCGCTGACCCTCTCTCACAATGTGCAGTCCCATGCTGCGGAACTTCTGGGAATCGGAAAAAGCGGCCTGAATCAAAAGATTAAAAAATATGGTTTAAAACGTGAACGTGAAGTCGTGAAAGCGTGAGGGCGTGAAAGCGTTAAAGGGGCCTCGCTCTCACGCCCTTACGCTCTCATGCTCTCACGGTTTTTATACTACGCCCTGATCGATCATGGCATTGACCACCTTGACAAATCCCGCGATGTTGGCGCCCGCCAGATAATTACCCGGTTCGCCATATTCGGCGGCGGCATCGAGGCAGGTTTTGTGGATGCTTTTCATGATTCCCTTCAATCGGTTGTCCACCTCTTCTCTCGGCCAGCTGATTCTCATGCTGTTCTGTGACATTTCCAGGCCGGATACGGCAACGCCGCCGGCATTGGCGGCTTTTCCCGGCGCATAGAGGATTTTATTGTCGATGAAGATTTTGATGGCTTGCGGCGTACTGGGCATGTTGGCGCCTTCGCTGACCAGTGAAATGCCTTGATTGATCAGATTGCCCGCGTCTTTATCATTTATTTCATTCTGCGTTGCGCTCGGGAATGCGCAGTTTGCCGGGTGATTCCACATGGGGTTGTGATCCAGGGCCGGATCGGTCTCAATGTAAACGGCATTGGAATATTTATCCACATATTCCCGGATGCGACCCCTGCGTACATTTTTCAGCCGTTTGACAAAGTCCAGTTTTCCGGCATCAATCCCTTCTTTATCATAAATATATCCGGAGGAATCGGAAAGCGTTACGGCCCTGGCGCCAAGTTCGATCAGTTTTTCGACCGTGAACTGCGCCACATTTCCAGAGCCGGAGACCAGGCAGATCTTTTCCTTGAGTGTCTCCCCCCGCGTGGCAAGCATTTCCGATGCAAAATAGACATTGCCAAAGCCGGTGGCTTCTGGCCGGATGAGGCTGCCGCCCCAGCCCAGGCTTTTTCCGGTGAGAACGCCGGTGAATTCATTGCAAAGTTTCTTGTACATCCCAAAGAGATAGCCGATTTCACGCGCGCCGACCCCGATATCACCGGCCGGCACATCGGTATTGGGTCCCACATGGCGGAACAGTTCCATCATAAAGCTCTGGCAGAATCTCATGATCTCCTGATCGGATCGGCCCTTGGGGTTAAAATCCGATCCGCCTTTTCCGCCGCCCATGGGTAGGGTCGTTAATGCATTTTTAAACACCTGCTCAAAGGCCAGAAATTTCAAAATACTGAGATTGACAGATGGATGAAACCTCAGGCCGCCTTTATAGGGACCGATAACGCTGCTCATCTGAATGCGATATCCGCGGTTGACATGAACCTGACCTTTATCATCCACCCAGGGCACGCGGAATTGAATCACCCGCTCCGGTTCCATCACTCTTTCCAGAATCGCTGCCTGCCGATAATCCGGATACCTTTCCAGAACAGGCTGAACCGTTTCAAAGACTTCTTCAACCGCCTGATGGAATTCTTTTTCGTATGGATCCCTGTTTTTCATGTACTGAATGATATCCGTCATGATGTATCTCCTTTTGTTTGATAATTGGAAAACAGACTGAAATCTAAAATGACTGAATGAAAAACACTATCCTGCATCATAGCCTTCAGTCTTGGGTCTGAACGCCTGTGAAGATCACTCCGATGGAACTTTTCCCCTGAATTTTGATTGTCATCGGATGCTCGAGCCGGACATGCCGGATATACCTGGTTTCCTGAACAGGTGAAAATGCTTCTATCTGTTTCCAATTCAGGGTATCGTCTGAATCTTCCACAACCGTGATATAGGGAATGCCAAGCGAAGTGATATTCTGAAAAAAATGGGAGCCCTGGGAAGGATCGGCATGGATCTGGCTGTTCTTCAATTCGATGATGGCGCCCACGCCCGAAATATTTCGCCAGTGGACCGGAATGCCCAGCCATCTGTCCGCCGATCCCCATCTTCCTGGGCCGATCAGCAGATAGGGCCGCTTTTCTCGGCTGAGCGCGGCATTAATCCTGCCGATCTCGTCCGCCATCAGCTCTGTGGCATTACTTTGAAATTCCAGCGGCTTCACATAAACGATGTCTGAAAGGCCATCAAGCTTTCCATTGCCCAGCGCGTGCCGCGAAAAGCACAGGGACTGCTGAAGATCATCGTCTGAAATGACAACATTACGCTGGTCGATTTCTGTTGCCATGGGCCGCATTTGAAGAAAAAAGAATTCGGTTTTCCGCTGATCTCCCAGATTGACTGAAAACTCGATTTCCACCGGGCATCCCATGCCCTTCCTCCCAAGATCCAGCAGGTCGGAAAGCAATTTAGGCAGAGGGAACAAGTCGTGTTTGAGTATAGATGCAAATGTGGGGATTTTTGAACCCGGCAATTGACCGCTGTCACGAATCCGGTGTTCGTCCGGAATGTAGACGCTTGAAAGTATTCGAATGGGATACTCGGCTTCTGCTTCGTCGATTTCCCGTTTTTCAAGATTGGCATAATGGGTGAAATTCAATTCATCCGGATAGCCCCGAATTTTGAGCGCGTAAAAATACCTTTGGCAATTGTCCAGAATGTCCTCGACAGTCGTGAACTGAGGCAAAATCTGGGGATATTTGGGGGAGAATCTGACGGATTTTTCCCCTTCCACCACGGTTTTTCCCATGCCAATGGCAATATGGGCAATACCGTCCTCGGATTTCATGTGGGAAACCGGATAAAAATTATGAGATTGGACGACACCGGACAAAGCAGGATAAAAATAGTCGCCGTAGGTCTCTCCGGTAAGTTGTTGAATGATCACGGCCATGGATTCTTCCTGGGGCTGACTCATTGAATTGCGGGTAAATGACCTGGGGTCTTCATAATAGGTTGAGGCATATACCATCTTTATGGCACTGATCAGCTGCCGGAGCCGTATGGCCGGGTCCGGGTGATTGTTCGGAATCATGTAAGTCTGATACAACCCGGCATAGGGTTGAAACTGGGCATCTTCCAGAAGGCTGGAAGACCGGATAGACAAAGGATATTGGACCTGGGCCAGAAATGCTTCCAGGTCGGAAATCAACCAGTCCGGCATTTTCGCCTTTAAAAAACAATCCGAAATATCTCGGTCGGAAAAATCGTTTTTTGCGCAATATTGCAGTTGATTAAATGCGATAAACGATTCAAATCCCTGGGTGGTGATGACCAGGGTTTTGGGAATTTGTATGGATACCTGTGGATAGGCGATGAGCAGCTCCGGGTGCTGAAGTAATAATACGGACATGAATGCAAGGCCTCTGGCTTTTCCACCCAGAGATCCGTCCCCGATTTTTACAAAATCCATGATGTCGGAATCAAAGGTATGGGCTCTGAACTGGGCCACCACCCCTTTTTGCTGAACCTTTCTGACCGTATGCAGACCGGAAACAAGATACTGGCGCAAGTCTGCCGTATTCTTAAATTGGCTGGCCTGAACCTCCCGGAATGTGGACGCCAGGGCAAATTCCGATCGCGCCATCAGCCAATTGGAAAAATGATTCCGGGTAGCATGGTAGATCAGTGATTCGTCAGGAATCTGCTTTATCTTGAGTTCGAGTGTTCTCAGGCTGGATGCCCGGTCAATTTCCTTGTTGTCTGGCATGCGAAAGACAAAATCGCCGAAACCCAGGTGATTCAGAAAAAAATCCTGAAGTTCAGGCAGCAGCGTGGGTGAATTTTTGTCCAGAAATATCGCCGGAATGCGCTCTGCCTTCATCCGGTTAGAAGACTCCGAACTGAGCATCAGGATCGGCAGATCCGGGATTTCCTGTTTCATGAAAGTCAGAATGTCCGCGCCCGCCTGGTCATCCAGTTTGCCGTTTCTGGGAATTCGGGTGTCGGATATGATGCCAATCAAATAGGAGCGGTATTTCCGGCAGAGATTCATGGCTTCCTCATACGTTTCAGCCAGCATGATCTTTGGCCTGGACCGCATGCGCAGAAGCCGGTGCTCCTCGTTAAGTCCGACCCCCAATACTGCCTGGGTCTGTTTGACGATTTCCTTGTAGATCAGCGGCAAAAAAGATGAATAATATTGTGGCGAGTCTTCTATTAGAATCAGCACGCGGACCATGGCACGCCGGGTGTCCCGGTCAACATTCAGTCGGTCTTCGGCATTTTTTACCAGCGCGAGCAGGAGATCAGAATTTCCGGACCAGATAAAAACTTTGTCAATTCCCTTCAGCTTCCGGTATTTTCCCTGTGGGAAAATGGACCGGAGGCTGTGGCTGAGCAGAATGACTGGAAGAGCAGGATGATTGGCCTTGATTTTGACACCCAGGGTCTGGGCGTCCATGTCATCAAGATTCGGCATGGTGATGACCATATCAAACGATTTTTGCTCAAGAAGGACCAGTGCATTCCGGCCGGAAGATGTCCGAGTGACCCGAGGCGGCAGGCTCAAATTCAGACCAATGTACTCATTGACAATGCGAGAGGCCAGACTGCGATCCTCTTCCATGATATAGGCATCATACGGGCTTGAAATCAGAAGGATTTCCCGAACCTTGATGGACATGATCTCATGGAACATATTGAACTGGGACCGCTCGCTGGGAAGTTCGCTGTTTTTCAAGGTCATGGGAGATTCCAGTGCCGGGTTAATAAAATACGCTTTGCGTTATTCTAAATCTTTGTTGCTGTCTTTGCAAAAACATTTTCATCAGAATTCCTGTCTTCAAAAGCGATAATTAGTAAAAATTATATGTTGACAATGTGATTAAGTGAAGCTAATAAACACACGGTAATGATTGAAGTGCGTAGTGGCTGAGAAATATCACAACGGCGTGAGAAATTCCAGCTTGAAAGGACAAAGGCGTCCACCCCTCTATGAGGGATGGGTGCCTTTTTTATTTCGAAGCTATTGTAACTATATCATCGTGTTGTGTAAAATCGGGGTTTCGATTGGGTCGTATTCGAAATCCATTCAAGCGTTCGGCCAGGCCGGATAATTTGAATTTGACAGGCGCAACACGGATATTTGCGCAACACATGAGTTTAACTAATAACGATCTAATGGCCGAAATACAACGGCGTATCTTCGGCATCGGACAATGGCGTCCACTTTCATTTCAGCTGAAGCCTATTCTAACTCAGCGTTAACTTTTATTTCAGAAAGGAAAAGCCTATGAACTTGTCTACGCCTAACGCCAATGACGCAACCCTGACCTTCAACCGTTCCAAGAGCGTGGTCCCAATGAGCGGACTTTGCTCGCGATGCATAGATGGCTGCCGCGGCAACTGTGAGGTCTTCCGGTCCACTTTCCGGGGCCGCGAAGTGATCTATCCGGCGCCTTTTGGTTCAATTACGGCCGGTGCCGATAAAAACTACCCCGTTGACTATTCGCATTTGAATATTCAGGGTTATGCCCTTGGCGCCACCGGGCTTCCTGCCGGTGTTGAGGTCAGCCCCGATACTGCCATTTTTCCTGCGGTCAACACCGAAACCGAATACGGTTGGGACATTAAAGTCAAGATGAAGGCGCCCATTTTCACCGGAGCACTCGGTTCCACAGAAATTGCCCGCAAGAACTGGGAACATTTTGCAGTAGGTGCCGCTATCAGCGGCGTGACCCTTGTCTGCGGCGAGAACGTGTGCGGCATTGATCCCAAACTCGAGTTGAACGCACAGGGGAAAATTGCCAAATCACCGGATATGGATCGGCGAATTGAAGTCTATAAGCGCTTTCATCAGGGTTATGGTGAAATCCTGGTCCAGATGAACGTGGAAGACACCCGCCTGGGTGTTGCGGAATACGTCATTGAAAAACATGGACTGCAGACCATCGAACTCAAATGGGGCCAGGGCGCCAAATGCATCGGCGGCGAAATCAAAGTTCGCAACATTGATCGCGCGCTTGAGCTGCAGAAAAGAGGTTATCTTGTTACGCCGGATCCGTCCAGCCCCATAGTACAGGCAGCCTATAGAGAGGGCGCCATCAGGGAATTCGAACGCCACAGCCGCCTTGGTTTTGTCAGCGAGCAAGGTTTTATGGCCGAATGTGACCGTCTCCGGAAACTCGGCTTCAAGAGAATCACGCTCAAGACCGGCGCATACGGCCTGCGCGAACTGGCTATGGCTATCAAATGGGGTGCCAAGGCCAAAATCGATCTGTTGACCATTGACGGTGCTCCCGGCGGCACGGGCATGAGCCCGTGGCGCATGATGGAAGAATGGGGCGTTCCGAGCATCTATCTGCATTCAGCAGCTTATGAGTTCTGCAAGAAACTCACCGACAAGGGAGAAAGGGTTCCGGACATTGCATTTGCCGGCGGTTTCTCGAGTGAAGATGGGATATTCAAGGCTCTCTCGATGGGTGCTCCTTTTGTAAAAGCTGTCTGCATGGGACGTGCGCTCATGATTCCCGGAATGGTTGGAAAAAACATTGCCGAATGGATCGACAAAAACGATCTGCCCAAGACCGTCAGCCAGCACGGTTCGACCATCGAAGAAATTTTTGTGAACTACGAGGCCATAAAAGACATGGTCGGTGCCAAAGCCATTGAGGAAATCCCTTTGGGCGCCATCGGCATTTACAGCTATTCGGACAAGATCAAAGTCGGTCTTCAGCAGCTAATGGCTGGCGCCCGTTGCTTTACCCCCAGCGCCATCACACGTCGGGAACTCATGTCCCTGACCGAAGAATGCACCAAAGTAACCGGCATCCCCTACGTCATGGATGCTTACCGGGAAGAAGCCGAGGCCATCCTCAACGGATAGCCTCATTTTCCCATCATATAAAAAAGCCCCTCTCCATTCAAGGAAAGGGGCTTTTTTTATTAATGAAAACTGAAAAGCCGGAGTGCGGCCCTCAGCCTCAAAAGACCGGCGCGGTTTTAAAAACCGCACCGGCCTGAAGTACTTAAAACGACTATTTCCGGTTGGAATATTCCGCGTATGTCATGGCCACCGTCCGATAGACAAGATGGGCCAGCTTGGAAAAAGGCAGGTATGCGAACAAACAGAAGATGAAAATCAGGTGAATGAAATACATGGCGTACGACAGCCCTGCCAGGCCCCCGAGGCGGGTCATTTGCGTCAGCATGCCGGTCAGTCCCAATCCAAGGGCAAGGCCTAAAAGAGACCAGTCTCTGTAGCTGGAAACGGAATCTTTGTCGGCAAGTCTGTTTTTTATCATCAGCACGCTTCCGATAATCAGCGCAATGCCGCTGATATTGGCCAGCCACTTGACAGGATTCAGCTGGGAATACGGCCCGTGAATCTGGAATACATACAGAACGACAAAAAAGATGTTGGTAACGATGAAAAGGCCGACAAAACCAAAGAGCACCATCATGTGTGCGGTGGATCGTTCCCGGTTTTCCGTGCATTCGTTGAATTTGTCATGTTTCAGGATCGTTGGAAGGATGCGAAGAAATGCTTTTCCAAATTCCAGCGGATCAATCGATTTTTTATCGGTCTTTCCTTCCAGAAGCGCATTGGCATGAATGTCTGCCAGAAACCGTTTGAGGCCAAGCGCAAAAACGGCCGCTGCCCAGAGAAACGCCGGAATCATGATCATGTCGACAAGCCAGGATGAGAAAAAATGCGAATGGACAATTTCATCGCCATCCGGCGTAAAGTCCAGCAGGCCGGTGATGAGGCCAAGCACAATAAATATCACGACGGGAATACCCAATAGAATCGGAAGCTGTTTGGGGTCATTCACCGCTTTTCCAAGAGCCTTGGGTAAGGCGTATTCCGAGACGGCATAGGCGCGGATAGCCGAAAGCACATCGCCGGGTTTTGCGCCGCGGGGGCAGCGGGTCGAACAATCACCGCAATTGTGGCACAGCCAGATATCGGCATTTCCGACCAGTTTGTCCTTTAAGCCCCAGGACGCCGCAATCATTTCCTTTCGGGGAAACGGCTTGGTATCCGGGGAAATGGGGCAGACAACAGAGCAGGTGGCGCACTGATAGCATTTTTTCAGATCGCCTCCGCCCAGAGCCGCGACTTCTTTGATAAACCCCACATCTGGCTCAACAAGGTACGCATCAGACATGATAAATCCTCCTTAAAAAAAGCTGAAAGAGCGTGAGGGCGTAAAAGCGTGAGGTCGAAACCATTTCACGCACTCACGCACTCACGCACTCACGGTTTATTAATTTAGAAACCCTTCAAGGGGTTCGGTCCCATATCTGTGACGAGTTTGACAAAGTCATTGATGATCGTGGGAACTTTATCGAATTCATCGATGGCAATTTCAAACTGGGCGACCCGCTCCACCTCAAGCGCCAGGCTTGCCAGAGCCTCGCCGATCTTTTTCATGCGGATGCTGGCCAGCTCACTGCCCTTGACAAAATGGCACTGGTAGTCGTCACCGTGCTTGCAGCCCAGAACAAAGACGCCGTCCATGCCTTTGGACAGGGCTTCCTTGATCCAGATGACATTGAGGGACCCCAGACAGCGAACCGGAATCAGCCGGACATCCGCGGAAAACTGCAGCCGGTTCAGTCCTGCAATGTCGATGGCCGGGTAGGCATCGTTTTCACAGACCAGACCCAGAATCCGCATCGGCGGCTCATCAAAGTCATCTTCCGAGGGAACCTCGATGGCCTTGACCATGGCGCCGACGCTGTCGACATTGTAGTCTGCAAAACCGATGATCCGCTCGGGGCAGGCACCCATGCAGGTCCCGCAGCGCCTGCAGCGGGTGGGATTGGGCTTTGGCGTGCCTTTTTCGTCATCATCCAGGGCACCGAACGGACATTCCTCCGTGCATCGCTTGCACTGGGTGCATCTTTGAAAAAAGAAATCCGGAAATGACATGTCACCTGACCTTGGGTGAACTGCAACCCCGCGGTTGGTTGACTCAATGCACTGAATGGCTTTCAGGGCTGCGCCGGCAGCATCTTCCATGGACTCTTCCATGGTCAGACCGCGGCGGATGCATCCTGCCGCATAGACCCCGGTTCTTTGGGTTTCATAGGGAAAGCAGATAAAATTGGAATCCGCATAGCCGTTGAAAATGGCGTTATCCCGGAATCCGGGTCCCTGGCGGTAAGCCAGATTCACCACAGGATCATCCACGGTCGCAGGCACCATGCCGGTACCCAGAACGACCAGGTCCGCCTTAACCTGAATTTTATCTCCCAGAAGGGTGTTGTCAGCCTCAACAATCAGGCCGGAGCCGTTTTGAGAAACACGCACCACTTCTCCCTTGGTGAGAAAAATGCCGGGGTCCTGCTGAAGGCTTTTGTAGAAAAGTTCCTGAAGTCCGGGGGTTTTCATGTGCTGGTAGAAAATATAAGCCTTGCCGTCCGGGAAATCTTCGCGGACATATTTGGCCTGTTTCAGTGCAACCAGACTGGTGATGGAACCCGTATAGGCAAAGTCCTTATCATCTCCCTGTCCCGGGCTTTGAATAAAAACGACGGACTGGGCTTCCTTGCCGTCTGAGGGACGCTGAATCTTGCCCTTGGCTGCGATTTCTTCAAACTGGTGATTGGTGACCACATCGGCAATGGCGCCATAGCCAAGGTGGGCGAATTCATCTGCAGCGGGTAAATATGGCCGCCAGCCCGCAGCCAGAACCACGGCGCCGAATAACTCGCCATTGGGATCCAGGGACAGAATGTCGTTTTTTCCCGTGTTGAATTCTTTATACAGCTCGTTCAGTTTGTCCTTGTCCAGTTCCTTGCCGCTGGCATCCACTTTCATTTCCGGCGGAAGCGGAAACGGAACGTCAAATTCCAGGGCTTCGCCGGGTTTTTTCAGTGTCACGGTAAACTCGCCGGGCTGACCGGCAATACGGGCTACGATCGTGTTTGTTTTCACCGTGATGTTGGAGAGAGATTCGACTTCACGGATTTTATCGGCGATCATCGGTGAAATCAGGTTGGTATAGGGCTGGTTGATGGGCAGTTGTTTGCGGATTTTTGCGGCATATCCGCCGAGCTTTTCTTCTTTTTCAACAATGGTGACATCGTAACCGACTTTTGCCGCATCCAGTGCCGCGGAAATGCCGGTGATGCCGCCGCCGATGACCAGAATCTTTCTGCTAAAATTTTCCATCTTGTAAGGCTCGGGGATTTGAACTTTTTCAACCCGGACCATGCCCATCTTGAGGTAGTCATCGGCCAGCATCTGAGTGTGGTTTATTTCAAGGGATTTGTCGCCTTTGGGGTGGGACCACACCACCTGTTCTCTTAAGTTCACCCGGTCCACGATGCATCCGTCAAAACGGAAAATATCAAAATTGACCCGGCGGGAGCAGGCTGCAATCACCAGGGTGTTGACGCCTTCATCGCTGATGTCTTTTTTAAGCATGTCAACGCCGTCCTTACCGCAAAGAAACGGATGCGTCTTGGCCGTTTTGCGTGCTTTTTTGACCGTAGCGCACAGGCCATCAATGTCCAGGGCATCTCCGATTCCGCAACCCGTGCAGATATAAACGCCATATTTTTTATCCATGGTTAACCTCCTACCTCCTTACCAGAGTTTGAATGGCTTTAAGGGCCATGCCCGTCGCATTCTGATTGGATGACACCACGTCCGCAGGCTTATTGGCGCATCCAGCAGCAAACATTCCGCCTTTGACAAAATCATTCACGATAAAGCCGTCTTCAGTATAGGTCAGATCGGCTGGAAGTTTGGCATAGGGCAGCTGTCGGCTGCATACCGGTTGCCAGGACGACCATATCCACGGTCTGGCGAATTTTCTCGCCGGTTACGGCGTTTTCAGCCACGACCGTGATGTCGCGGGAACCTGGATCTTCGCTGACTTCAGCGACTTTTCCCTTGATAAAGAAGACATTCTTGTCCGCCTTGATATTCTCGTAGAATTTTTCGTAACGGTACCCCGGGGTGCGAAGATCGATATAAAAAATATAGATTTTGGCATCCGGATACTGTTCGCGGATGTAGGTGGCGTGTTTGAGGGATGCCATGCAGCAGATATAGGAGCAGTACGGCAGGTGGTTTTCATCGCGGGAACCGGCGCACTGGACAAAGGCAATGCTTTCCGGAGCCTTCTGGTCCGAGGGTCGGGTGATTTTTCCGCAGGTGGGGCCATTGGTGGAGGCCAGTCTTTCCAGCATCATGTTGGTAATGATATTGGGATAGCGGCCAAAGCCAAGATTGTCGATCTTGCCGGCATCGTAAGGCGTCCAGCCCGTTGCCCACACCACGGCGCCGACCTTAAGATTGATGGTTTTTGAGGCCATATCCAGATCAATCGCGTCATACTTGCAGGCTTCCTTGCATTTCCTGGCATCTTCCGTACCGATGATCTGCGGGGAAAGAACAAACCGGGCCGGCATGGACAGATCATTGGGAAGATGTGCCCCTTTGATTTTGTTCATGCCGAAATTGAAATCCGACGTGACTTCTGCCTGGCAAACTGTGGCGCAATCACCGCAGCAGGTGCAGTTTTCATTGACATACCGGGGACTGATGCGGATGCTGGCATCGTAATTTCCTGGAGTCCCGCTGATTTTCTCTACTTCGGCCAGTGTCAGCACTTTGATTTTGGGATTGTCCTTGATTCTTCGAAAATTGATCTCAAGACCGCAGGACGGAGGACATAGTTTGGGAAAATACTGATTCAACTGTGCTACTCTTCCGCCCAGGTAAGGATTTTTTTCGACCAGAAACACCTCGTATCCCACTTCGGCAGCTTCGATGGCCGTGGTCAGTCCGCTGATCCCGCCACCAACTACCAAAATGCTTCCGCTAGCAGGGGCTGCTTTGTCTGCTGTCATGCTATCCCTCCGTGCATTATAAGGTTTGGGTTTATTGTTGTGTTACAAGTTTTAAATGTTAGGTTTTAAGTTTTATATGCTGTTGCCGGTGTCAGGCTTAAAGCTTAAAACTTAAAGTTTAAAACATTGTTAAAAAAAACCTCCAGGCATCCGAAGATACCTGGAGGTATAATGCTGCTAAACTACGTCAATAGGTGTTTCCATGATTAGGCAATCAGTTTGATGTAGTCTTTCTTGAAGACATCCCATTTGCCTGCTGCCGGATCATACTTGGAGTTGACAAAGCAGAACCAGTTGGCATCATCCTGTCCGGGATAATCGGCCTGATAGTAGAATCCGGGATAACGGGTTTCTTTCCGGAACTGAATGTGGCGAAGGTGAGCTTCGACGGTCCAGATGCGGTGATAGATTTCCCATGCTCTCATCAGTTCATGAAGGTCGCCGGCGCCCAGTTTTTCGCAATCTTCGCGCATGGTGGCCAGAAGATCCATGACGATTTCCAGGCTTTTTGAGCTGGTCTGATAGAATGTAGCCGTTCCAGCGCCATATTCATGGGTGGCCTTCATCAGGCGAAGGGCCATGCCGGAGGGTTTGACATAAGCGGGGTTAATATCAACCGCAGTGGTATATGCGCAGTTGTCCAGATAGGTTCTGACCGGTTTGTAAACCATGTCGACCAGTTCCGTGGCGGACTGTTTCGATGGCGGGTTTGAAATCCGCATTGTCACGGACGAATTTCACCATCTGCTTGGCAACCATACGGCCTTCGGCATGGGAGCCGGAGGAGAATTTGTGGCCTGAGCAGCCGACGCCGTCACCTGAGGTAAAGAGACCGACGACAGTGGTCATGCGGTTATAAACTTTGCCTTTGTGGCCCCATTTGTAAGCAGCCGGGACCCAGTCTTCATCCGGACCGGAAACCCACATGCCGCAGCAGCCGGAGTGTGAACCCAGAAGATACGGTTCGGTCGGCATGACTTCGGAGTTTTTCTTTTCAGGTTCGGTGTTGGTGGCGCACCACAGGTTGGCCTGTCCGCAGGTCATATCCAGGAAGTCTTCCCATGCTTCGGACTCAAGGTGTTTGAGTTCTTTCTTGTCCATGGTTTTTCCCAGAGTTGCCAGAGCCGTAACCGTATCCATGATGATCGGGCCGCGCCCCGCCTTCATTTCAAACAGCATCAGGTGGTTACGCAGGCAGGTCGGGGTAACGGCGGCCGTGCCGTACGGCGCGTATTTTTCCAGTTCTGCCTTGGCGGCGTCGCTGGCTGCAAAATTTTCACCCAGACCATTGAGGGTCTTGGCTTTGAACAGCAGGAACCATGCGCCAACCGGGCCGTAACCGTCTTTGAAACGGGCCGGGGTGAAACGGTTTTCCATCATGGAAAGCTCGGCGCCGACTTTCATGGCCATGGTATAGGTGGAACCAGCGTTCCATACCGGGTACCATGCGCGGCCTTTGCCTTCACCGACGGAACGGGGCTGATAAATGTTAACGGCGCCGCCGCAGGCAACCATGATGGTTTTGGCTTTGATGATATAAACGATGTTTTCACGAACCGAGAAACCCACGGCGCCGGCAACCTGATTGGGGTTGTTGGCATCCAGCAGCAGCTCGACGATGAAGCAGCGTTCAATGATGTTGTCCATGCCCAGAGCCGTTTTGGCAGCTTCGGCAACGATTTTCTTGTAAGATTCACCGTTGATCATGATCTGCCATTTACCGGTACGAACCGGGGTTGCCCCGCCTTTCAGGGAGCCCATTTCAAGACCTTTTTTGCCGTCCAGGGTTTTTCCGCCGGCATCTTTTTTCCAGACCGGAAGTCCCCATTCTTCAAACAGATGAACGGAGTCATCCACGTGGCGGCCAAGGTCGAAAATAAGGTCTTCGCGAACCAGACCCATCAGGTCGTTACGAACCATCCGGACATAGTCTTCCGGGCTGTTGGTGCCGATATAGGTGTTGATTGCAGAAAGACCCTGTGCTACTGCACCGCTTCTGTCCAAGGCGGCTTTGTCGCAAAGCAGGATTTTGGTATCGTCGGATGCCCATTTTTTGACTTCGAATGCCGTGCCGCAGGCTGCCATGCCGCCGCCGACAATCAGAATGTCAACTTCGCGTTCTACAACTTTTGGATCTCTGTCGGCCTTGGTTTCACCCAAAATTTTGTTCGGTAATGCCATGTTATATCCTCCTCAAAATTATATTTGATTCAAAGAGATGATCGAATAAATAATCCGATGCTGATGGGTTAGACCAATGTCGGTTTAATCAATTTCATGCCATCTGCTTCTTCTGTTGAAAGCAGCTGGCTGTCCAGATCTTTGCCTTTTAATGACAGATAACCATTGGCCTGGCCTTCCGGAGTGGTTCGGATGGGGAACTTGAAGCGTTTGATGAGTCCGTTTCTGAATTTGCAGGTCCAGACAACATCTTCGGTGCTCATCAGCGGCATGATGCTGCTTCCCATTGGTACGAAATCTGAATAACCACGGACTTCAATGGCCTGGGTGGGGCAAATCTTTACGCAGGAAAAACATTCCCAGCACTGATCGGGCTCCTGATTGTACGCTTTCATGGCGTTGGGGTCGAGAACCATCAGATCGTTCGGGCAAATGTACATACATGCGGTTTTGTCTCCGCCTTTGCAACCATCACATTTTTCTGCAATTACAAAACTTGGCATTTAAAATACCTCCTGTTGTTGGCTTTTCATAAGTTCAAGTTAATACACGAATGCAAATTCCGGTAGCCTAAGATTAGGTCTGTTCAGCACCTCCCTTCATTTTTCTGCGGCCGTTGCTCGAGGCCGCTGTCTATTTGCAGCGAATGGGTCAAAAGTGCTCAATTAAAGGAAAAAAATGAAAACAACTTGATATAACCATCTGGAATTCATCTCAAATGGTACGATAATTGCTTTAAATTACAACACAATAATATATATAAGGTTACATAAATATCACCCAGTGTTTTTCTTGTCAAGCACTTTTGAAATTTGTCTTGCCGACCGGTTCAGTCAAGCTCTGCGGTAAGTAATGACGGGTGATTTTCTTTTTCACGGTAAATAGCTTGCCAAAAATTGGATAACTCCATAATATTGAAAAACATCAACTGCCGGCCTGCTGAAAAATGAATTTTCTGATGTGTACTGTCCTTGCATGAAATAACCGATAATTTTAATGAAATAGATGGAAAAGAATTCCATAAACACTAAAGGGTAATTATGACCACAACTGCATCGGATTGCAATGTATTTACAGGCGCAAAGCGCTATGTTCTGGATGAAGAACTGGCAAGAATCGTCAACATTTCGATGGCGCTGGAAATGCCGCTGCTTTTAAAAGGCGAGCCCGGGACCGGCAAGACCATGCTGGCCCATGCCATTGCAGAGGTTCTTCAGATGCCGCTCATCATTCTAAATGTCAAATCCAGCATGAAACTGGTGGAAGCCCTGTATCAGTATGACACCCTGACGCGGCTTAATGACAGCCGGTTTGGCGACTCCAAGCGGGATGTCAGCAATATCGAGGATTACATCAAGATGGGGAAAATCGGGCAAGCCTTTACAGCCGATGCCCGCACAGTGCTGCTGATCGATGAAATCGATAAGGCGGATACGGATTTTCAGGATGACATGCTGGATGTTCTGGATCAGATGGAATTTGATATCATTGAAATCGACAAAACCATCCGGGCCAGACACCGGCCGGTATTCATTATTACCTCCAATGCCAAGAAAGACCTTTCGGATCCGTTTCTAGGACGGTGCAATTTTCATCATATTGCCTTTCCGGATCCCAAAATGATGCGCCAGATTCTAAAAGTGCATTTTCCGGAACTGGACAACGAACTGACGGAAAACGCCATTTCCGCGTTTTACAGGCTTCGGGAACTTGAAGCTGTTGAAAAACGTCCGGCCACCCGGGAGCTGATCAACTGGATTCGGGCCTTGTCTGCTGATCCGGATTTTAAACCCAGCCGGCTGGCAAAAGGGGATGTTCCGTTTATGGGTATTCTCTTTAAAAAAAGCCAGGATTTTGCCCGTGCAGCCAATGCCGTCACCCGAAGGCGATTGTTTTAGGATGACTGGAATGATGGCCAGATCCCAACCTTCATTTACCGTGGTACGGTTGCGATAGGAAACAGCATATGTTTGTGGATTTTTTTTATCAGGTCAAGGAAGCCGGCATACCTGTAAGTCCCACTTCTTTTTTGACCCTTCATCGGGCGCTTCGGCAGGGGCTGGTCACCAGTCTGGGCGATTTTTACACGGCATCCCGGTCCATTCTGGTGAAAAGCGAGCGATATTTCGATTTGTTCGATCAGGTGTTTGCCCACCATTTCAAAGGGGCGGAAATGCCGGATCAGGAGGGTTTTGCCCTGGATGAAATGGCCAGAAATCTTCTGGATACCTGGCTTCAGGATCCCAAGCTCCTGGCCGAAGCCCTGGGCATTGATGAATCGGAATTGAAAAAAATGACGCCGGAGGAGCTCATCGAATATTTCAAGGAGCGCCTCAAGGAACAAACCGAACGGCATGACGGCGGCAGCAAGTGGATCGGCACCGGCGGCACCTCCCCTGTGGGTCATTCCGGACGACACCCCAGCGGCATGCGGGTGGGCGGCGTGTCCCGAAACCGCTCTGCGGTAAAGGTCGCCATGGAGCGGCGATACCGGGATTATTCCCTGGATGGCCCCCTGACCCAGGCCATGGTCGGAGAGGCCATCAAGCGCTTGCGTCACCTGGTCCCTTCCGGCCCCAAAGACCGGGTAAATGTGGAATCCACCATTTACCAGACCATGAAAAACGCCGGAGAAATTGAAATCGTCTTTGATCGGAGCCTGAAAGACCGGCTCAAGGTGATTCTGGCCATCGACAATGGCGGTTGGTCCATGGACCCCTATGTTGAAGTGGTGCAGACCTTGTTTGATTACGCCAAGGCCCAGTTCAAGGACATCAAGACATTTTTTTTCCATAACACCATTTATGATACACTCTGGAAAGATGCGTCCCGATATAAGGAGCCCAAGCGGGTGGAGGAATTCGCCGCTTTTGACCCGGACACCCGACTCATTCTGCTCGGGGATGCCAGCATGGCCCCTTATGAGCTTATGGCCAGAGACGGCTCCATTCACATTGAAGAGCGTACATCAAAGCCCAGCATCGAGCGGCTCAAATTTTTGTCCGAAACCTTTAAGCACTGTGTCTGGCTGAATCCGGCGCCGGTTTCCATGTGGAATTACACCCCGACCATCACGGCCATCGGCCGCATCTTTCCCATGTTTGAACTGTCCATCGATGGTCTGGAAAAAGCGGTTGCGCAACTGATGATGAAAAACTGATAACGTAATATTGCGCGGCCTTAGGAGCGATATTTGAACAAAGGAATATGGAGCGCAGCAGGAGCCTATGCGATATGGGGGTTGTTTCCTTTGTATTGGAAATGGCTCCAGCATGTTCCCGCACTTCAGTTGATCTGCCACCGCATTTTGTGGTCATGCCTCATACTGGCGGGTGTCATCCTTTTTTTGCGCCGGTCGATGGCATTCCGCACAACCGCTCTGACGCCGTCAGTTGTCTGCATATACATGGCCGCCGCGCTGCTGGTCGGCATCAACTGGCTGGTTTATGTCTGGGCGGTCAACGCGGGTTTTATCATCGAAGCGAGTCTGGGGTATTTCATCAACCCCCTGCTCAGTATTATTCTTGGCCTCATTTTCCTGCGCGAACGCCTGCGGGCCTGGCAGTGGGTTCCCATCGGGCTGACAGCGCTGGGCGTCTTGTATCTCACCTTTACCTATGGCAGGCTGCCCTGGATTGCCCTGACGCTGGCATTCACTTTCGGCCTCTACGGCCTGGTCAAAAAAATTGCTCCTCTTGGCTCGCTCTTTGGCTTGGCATTGGAGACAGGTCTTTTGTTCCTGCCTGCGCTGCTCTACCTCGTTTATGCCAACAGCATCGGCCAGGGCGCATTCCTGCATACCGGCGCAATCTCAGATCTGCTGATGATGGGTGCTGGACTGATAACGACCGTTCCGCTTCTGATGTTTGCATCAGCCGTGCAGCGGATCCCGCTCTTTCTGGTGGGAATTCTGCAATACATCACGCCAACATTGCAATTTTTGATCGGGGTTCTGATCTATCAGGAACCGTTCACCACCGACAAACTCATCGGTTTTGGATTCGTTTGGGCCGCACTGATTATCTTTGGTGTTGAAGGATATCTCGCCAATCGCGGACAAGTTGCCGTGGCTGCTTGACAACCGCATCGGACTGATTTGGAAAAACTAGTCCAGGCAGTAGAATCGGTCCCGCAGCCCTCTTTCCACTGTGACCACAAAGTCCTGGACATTGGTTAAAATGGATCTTGCGGTAAGTGATCCCCTGTCTGCCAGCTTGCTGGCCGCAAATTCGGACATATCCACCGAATAATAATAGACGGGCCTGACCCCTTGGTTTGCCATGACCTGGTAGGATGGCGTCATGTTGCCGGTGGCAATGGTGTGAAGCTGTGTGGCCATGGCAATAACGGTTGTGGCTTTCTGGGACAGCTCCCGCATCTGGTTCTGGGCCTCGTAGACGTTCCCGATGACTTCGGGAAGGGGCCCGTCGTCCCGGATCGAGCCTGCCAGAACGTAGGGGATGCGACTTAAGGTAATTGCATGCATAATGCCGTTTTGAACCATGCCGGTTTCAATGGCTTTCTCAATCGAGCCTGCCGCCCGGATATGGTTGATGGCATCCAGATGTTTGTAATGGCCCATGGGAAGCGTTCGTTTGGAGTAAATTTCCTGGCCCAGCGCGGTCCCGAAGATAGCGCCTTCCACGTCGTGAGCGGCAAGGGCATTTCCCGCCAGAAGCGCATGAACATAGCCGTTTTCGATCAAAGAGACAAAGGCGTTTCTGGCATCCCGGTCAAAGACGACCGCAGGCCCCAGAACCCACAGGATGAATCCGTGCTCTTTTTCGTGATGAATCAACTGGTACAGCTCGTCATAGTCAATGGAAAAAGAGGTTTCGCGGGTCAGATGGGACCGGAAGGCGAATTTTTCGGTCATATAGTCCGGGAAAACAAAGGCTTTGGTGTGAACCAGAATGCCGTCCTCGCCATTTTCACTTCGGCCGCAGGCGATAAGGTCTCCAGCCTTCAGCCGCCGAAGTTCCGTGACCGCCAGGCGATTGCCGGGTCCCCGCACCACCGCGCAATCCATTCGGGATTTTTCAAGCAGAACCCAGTTGCCTTTTTCGATATGCAGGTATTCGGGATATACCGATGTGGCGTGATAGTTATCCGGGGCCACACCATTTGCCGGCGCCGGTCGAAAACTCACGCAGGGGGCGTTTTGAAGCTCCGGGAGAGTGAAATCCGGAGCGTGAAAGGCAGGAATTTGGAATTGCATGGTCATTTCCTTTAAGGTGTTGTGGCCACATATTTTCAGTGGGTTATGTCCTTTTGAATAACCGCTCAATCTCCTGTCTGGGCCACTGAATCCACGTGGGCCGCCCATGGGGGCAGTGCGCTGGAATTCTGCAGGCTTCCAGCTCTTTGATTACGGTTGCCATCTCAGCAAGGGTCAGGGACTGATTGGCGCGTATGGCGCCGTGACAGGCCATCAGCTTCAGGCAGGCGTCCAGGGATTTTTCCATGTTTGCCGTTAAACCGGTTTCGATGATGCGATCCACCATTTCGATTACCAGGGGTTTGATTTCTTTGCCGGAAAGAATCATTGGCACGGCTTTGATCACAAATGAATTTTTCCCGAAGAGTTCGACCTCAAAGCCGAACCGGTAAAGATCCGGAATGAGTTTCTCCAGGATCAGCGCCTGCCGGTAACCCAGATCCAGGGTTTCCGGAATCAGCAGCCGCTGGACCGGAATCCGGCGTTCCATGGACTTGTCCGCCAGTCGCTCATATAGAATCCGTTCATGGGCGGCATGCTGATCCAGCAGAATCAGATTCTCACCGGACTCACAGAGGATATAAGCGTTAATAAACTGACCAAGGGGATTCAGATTGACAGCCTGCGGCGTTTCCCATAATTGCGGCTGATCCTTTGGCCTTGGTGGACTGATGGGGGCCGGCGGATCAGGCGGCAGGTCGGGCGCGGATCCAGAGGTGGGTTTTAAGTCCGCCCTTCTGGCAGAACCGCCATTGCCCGAAGCGGGGCGGGTGTAGGGATTTATTTTTTCAGCACGCGCCGGCTCTTCAGATATTGCTGTCGGGCCAAGGCGTTTGGACGGAGCCCAGGAAGGCTTTTCTTCATGGACAAGTCCGGCTGAAACAGCGGCAACGATGACATCATAAATATGCTGCTGATGGGAAAAACGGATTTCCTGTTTGGATGGATGGACATTGACATCCACCTGGTCACAGGGAACCGAAATAAACAGGACCGCCAGCGGAAACTGCCCTTTCATCAGGCGCCCGCCGTATGCTTCCATCAGGGCATGCTGAACCATCCGGTTTCGGACGGACCGGCCATTGACAAAAACAAAAATGCCCTGGGAAGTGGCACGGGTGATTCGGGGAAGCGACATCCAGCCGGAAAGAGAAACGCCGTTGTTTTCGATGATATTGTGAAAATCAGTTTGAATGGGGAAAAGACCGGAAGCAAAATCCTTGCCGAGGATGTCGGTGATCCGGCCGGCCGGATCTTCTGCGGCAGACCAGTTCTGAAGAACAGACCCGTTATGGATCAGCTTGAAGTGAATCTTTGGCCACCCCAGGGCGATGTTTGAAATCACATTTGAGATATGCCCCATTTCAGTGGGAATGGTTTTTAAAAATTTCTGTCTGGCAGGGGTATTGAAGAACAGGTGTTTGACCGTGACCTGAGTTCCGCAGGGAGAGCCGGTATCCAGTACTTTCAGCAGTTTTCCGCCTTCCAGGACGATTTCCGTCCCTGAGTCCGCTGTTTCTTCCCGCGTGACCAGGGTCAGTCTGGACACCGAGGCAATGCTGGGAAGGGCCTCTCCCCTGAACCCCAGGGTGCTGATGGCAAACAAGTCGCTGTCTGAATAAAGCTTGCTGGTGGCATACCGTTCGATGGATAACAGGGCATCGTCCCGGCTCATGCCGCTGCCATTGTCGCTGACCCGAATCAGGGACCTGCCGCCTTTTTCAACCGCAACCTCTATTCGGGTGCTTCCGGCATCCAGGGCATTCTCAACCAGCTCCTTGACCACGGAAGCCGGGCGTTCAACCACTTCGCCGGCCGCGATTTTATTGGAGAGAATTTCGGGAAGGATGCGGATTCTGGTCATGGATCACTTAAAGAGTTTTTCCCGGACAAACCGCTCGACAAATTCGGCATCCAGGGGGGAAAGGTCAAATTTCGAACAAGCGCCTTCGATCAGTTCCGTAACGGTTTTCTGGGGATAGGCCGCACGCTCTTCGGTGATCCAACGGGTTGCTTTTCTCAGGTCTTCGCCTTCCGGGAGAATGTTTGTCATAATACCGCCTTTTTTTTGTGAAAATCGGTTGTTTGTTCAAAATGGTAAGCCGTCTTCAGAAGCGTCCCCTCGCTGAAATGCGGCCCCATGAGCTGTAGTCCGATGGGAAGCCCTTTTGCGGAAAATCCGCAGGGCACGGACATGCCCGGTATTCCCGCCAGATTCGCCGAAAGCGTGAACACGTCCGACAGGTACATGGTGAGCGGGTCATCCGTGTTGTCGCCGATGGCAAAGGCTGGTGTGGGGGCAACCGGCGAGACCAGAATATCGCAATGCTGAAACGCCTTTTTAAAGTCGTCCATGATCAGGGTCCGGACCTGGGAAGCCTTGCCATAATAGGCATCATAATATCCCGCGGAAAGGGAATAAGTTCCCAGAATGATCCGGCGCTGAACTTCGGGACCAAATCCCTTGGAGCGGGTGTTTCGGTACATTTCCATCAGGGTGCCGGCGGTTTTATCCCGGAAACCGTATTTGACGCCGTCATACCTGGCCAGATTGGAGCTGGCCTCACAGGGGGCAATAACATAATAGGCGGCAACGGCATATTCGGTATGGGGAAGTGATACATCGACACAGCGAACCCCCAGGTCTTGAAGGGTTTGAATGGCTGCGTTGACAGCAATGGCAACTTCCGGATCGAGGCCCTTGGATGTGTGATATTCCTTGGGAATACCTGCGACAAGTCCCTTGATGTCGCCATCAAGAAAACGGGTGTAATCCGGAACCGGTTCCGGCACTGAGGTCGAGTCTTTGGGATCGTGTCCGGAAATGGCATTCAGGAGCAGCGCGCAGTCCCGGGTATCCTTGGCAATCGGTCCGATCTGGTCCAGGGAAGAAGCAAAAGCAACCAGTCCGAAACGGGATACCCGCCCATACGTTGGTTTTAGTCCCACCACGCCGCAGTGAGATGCCGGCTGACGTATCGAGCCGCCAGTATCCGATCCCAAAGACCCCAGGCACATATCCGCGGCAACGGCAGCCGCGGAACCGCCGCTGGAGCCGCCGGGAATCCGGGATAAATCCCAGGGATTGCGCGTTGTTTTAAAAGACGAATTCTCCGTGGATGATCCCATGGCGAATTCGTCCATGTTGGCCTTGCCGACCAGGACGGCTTCGGCTTCTTTGAGTTTTCGAATGACCGAGGCATCGTAGGGGGGAATAAAATTCTCAAGAATTCTGGAGGCGCAGGTGGTCCGAATGCCTTGGGTGCAGATCAGATCCTTGATGGCCAGGGGAATGCCTGTCAGCGCAGTGCCCCTGCCTTCCGAAAGGGTTTTGTCTGCGGTTACGGCCTGCGCCATGGCCAATTCGTCGTTTACTGTGATAAATGCGCCGACCTTTTCTTCGACAGCATGAATCCGCTCAAGCACTGACTGCGTCAGTTCCTGCGAAGTCAGCTGGCGCTGGCTAAGCATGGCAGCTGCTTGGCTGATTGTCAGTTCATACAGCTTCATATCCGATTCGTCCTATCATCCGATAATCCTGGGAACCAAAAATGTGCATTCATCTTTTTCCGGTGCATTGGAAAGCGCCAGTTCCAGGTCCAGGTGCTTCTTGGTTTCATCCTCGCGAAAGGCATTGGTTAAAAAAATGGCATGAGATGTGGGGCTGACACCTGTTGTATCCAGACGGTTCAGCGTATCCACATAATCCAGGATAGATCCAATTTGGTTGGAAAATTTTTCAACCGCCGCTTCATCCAGCTCGAGGCGGGCCAGATTCGCGACGTGAATGACATCTTCTTTAGATATTTTCATGGTCTTGCCTGTCTTCGCATGAATAGTAAGTATCCAGAGTATATTGGAGTCAGACGGGCAGCCTGACATGTCTTTCATGGCTTGGGTTTGCTGTAAATTGCATGGTTGTTTATAAAATGAAAGTGAGGCGCATGGCGCCAGGACGCCTGCCCCCCCCTACCTATTGCTTGACCATAGAGGCATCCACGTTCTCCTGTTTCAAGCGATTCAGCATGGCTTCCGCCTCTGTTGGACTGGCGTATTTCCCAATGACAACCGTGTACCAAACGCCTTTCCCCTGAATCATTTTCGGCGACTTTGAAGCAGTTATTCCTTTGCTTCGAAGGTTTTCGATGAGTGCATCGGCGGACTTTTTATCGACCAGAGATGTCAGGTGAATGGCAACCGGTTGAACTGCCTTGTTGTCAAAAGCAGGGGGCTGGGGTTTCGGGGTGGCAGCAGGCGTGCGTTCCGGTGCGGCAGCAACCGTTCGTTCCGGAGCCGTTTCCCTTGCCTGAGATGCTTTAAGATCATACATGGATTTAATCTTGACTTCAGGTTCCGTCTTTATGGAATCCGGGGCATTTTCGATGGTTTCAGGTTTGACGGCTGTTTGAAAATCCGATTTTACCGGGGGGGGAGAAGGCGGAGCCTGAGCAGGCTCCTGCTGAACAGGTTTTGGCATTTCAACCGGCTTGACCGGCTTTCCCGGAGCCGGCAACTGCATTCTGGCAGTATCCTCTGTTTTCTTTTTGAGCTCCTCGGGATATTCCAATTCGGTTTGTGTCGAAAGGATATCGGTCTCCATATCGTCTTGAGCTTTCCGGCTATTTGTATAAGTCTTGGCGAGTGCCGTGATCTCCGTTTCAATTTTATTATAATCAAACAGGGCAGGCGCTGTTCCTCTGCCGATGTAAACGCCCAGAAAAAACACAAAGCCCGAAATAAAAAAAATGACTCCAATCCACAGCACAGACCTTTTCTGGTGAGGATCGGGTTGAGGATTGGAAGACTGCTCGTTTTCTGAATGATTTTTAGTTTTCATCGGAATTTTTTTGTAAAAAACAATCAGGAGTCCATGTAACGCGGGCCGTTGACGGCCTTACATGGATTCCGGCGCGGAAACCCCCAGAAGCGAAAGACCGTTTGCGATGACCTGTCTGACAGCCGTCATCAGATAGAGTCTGGCATGGGTCAACTGGGGATCATCGGTTAGCACCCGCTGTCGGTTGTAGTATGCATGAAAGGCTGCTGCCAGCTCCATCAGAAAAAAAGTAATGCGATGCGGCTCCATCAGTTCCGCACTGAACAGGACTGTTTCCGGGTATTTCACCATCATTTTGATCAGCGAAATATCTTCAGGCGTGTTCAGGAGGCAAAGGACTTCGTCTGTTGCCGGAATGATCACCAGTTCGGTGCTTTTTCGGACAATACTGCAAATCCTGGCGTGAACATACTGGACATAATACACCGGGTTGTCATTGGTTTTTTGCTTTGCCAGCTCAAGGTCAAAATCCAGCGTATTATCAGAGCTGCGCGTTAAAAAAATAAATCTGGCCGCGTCTTTCCCGACCTCCTGAATCACATCTCGAAGCGTCACAAATTCACCGGCGCGCGTAGACATGGCCACGGGCATGCCGGCTCGCAGTAAACTGACCAGCTGAACAAGGATGACATGAAACTGCTCTTTCCGGTATCCGCCGGATTCAATGGCAGCAGTCACCCGGGGGATATATCCATGATGATCCGCACCCCATACGTCAATTACCTTCTCAAACCCTCTGTCGTATTTATCGTAGTGATAGGCAATATCAGAGGCAAAATATGTGGTTTGGCCGTTTTGACGGACCACAACCCGGTCTTTTTCATCTCCGTGTGACGTGGTATCGAACCACAGCGCTCCATCTTTTTCGTAGATGATGTTTTGATTCCTGAATGATTCGATGACAGATGCGACTTTCCCGGAATCATACAGGCCTTGTTCGCTGAACCAGCAGTCAAAAACAACACCAAAGGATTCCAGATCCTGCTTCATTCCAGCCAGAATAAGATCGGCGGCATACCGGGCGCAGAACATAACGGCTTTTTCGTCAGGTTGATCCAGAAGATCAGTGCCTTTCAGCTCAGTGATCCGGCCGGCAATATCCTTGATGTAGTCGCCCTGATAGCAGTCATCGGGAAACCGAACGGATTCACCCTGAAGTTCCTGATAACGGAGAAAAACCGATCTGCCTAGCGTGTTGATTTGTCTTCCGGAATCGTTGATATAGTATTCCTTCTGGACATCGTATCCGCAAAAGGACAGGATATTGGCCACACTGTCGCCAACAGTGGCGCCACGGCCATGACCCACATGAAGGGGGCCCGTTGGGTTGGAGCTGACGAATTCAACCTGAATTTTTTTTCCGTTGCCCACATTTACTGCGCCATACCGGGGACCTTGTTCATGAACCTTCTTTAAAAAATGGATCCAGGATTCCGGGCGAAGATAGAAATTGATAAACCCCGGACCCGCAATATCCACACGGTCAATTATCCGGTCCGTATCATTTATATATTTGATGATTGTTTCGGCAACCTTTCGGGGAGGCATTTTTTGAACAGCGGCCGAAACCATTGCGATATTGCAGGAATAATCCCCATGGGATAGTATTTTGGGAACTTCAATCACTATTTTCGGAAAAGCAGGTGAGGGAATCGCTCCGTTTTCATGCGCAGATGTCACTGCCTGCAAAATGAGATGCTCGAGTCGTTTTTTCATTAAATTAATAAACCGTTAGATTGTTATGCTGCGTGTTCGAAAAAAATGACGGTTTCGTAAAAAGTCCAATAACTGTTTTTTTTCGAAATCGCCGGGCTTATACCCCCCCAAACACATATTTGCTGATCAGTTCCTCAAAATCAATGGCGGATTCGGTTTCAGTAATCTGGTCTCCAGGTTTCAGCACCAGGTCCGATCCGCCTGGAGTCAGTTTGATATAGCGATCCCCGATCAGCCCGGATGTTTTCACCGATGCAATGACATCATCCGTCAGCACGATACCTTTCTGAATCTTCATTCGGACCTTGGCCATCTGGCGCTCCGGATCAAACCGGATAGCATCCACCTGTCCCACCTGAACTCCGGCGATTTCTATCTGGGAGCCGGCCTTTAGTCCAGCTGCGGATTTGAACCGGGCCTCCAGTGCATAGAAGTTATCACCGATCCATTGCATCTTACCGAGTTGAATGGTTAAATATCCCACGCAGGCAATTCCGATCAGCATGAATATTCCAACGGCCATTTCAATGGATGTCTTTTGCATCGTTCCTCCAAATCAGCAGACTTTGAATTTATAAAAAGCGTTTGAACTGGACTCAGCGTTTTCCAGCAGCGTTTGCAGGCTGCTATCCTGGGTTGCCTGGGCAAAGCCCACGCGGATGGAAAAACAGAATTCAGGATTGGGTTTAAGATCTATGAGGTCTGTGCCTTGAATTTCGCTGGCCAGGTTCTCGCAGAATGAATGTGCCTTGGCCCTGTCGGCATTCGAAATCAGAAGAACAATTTTGTTCAGCCCGAAACGGGAACAGGAATCGGTAATCGCAATTTTACGGCGAATTTTAAAGGCCAGGTTCTCAATTACGGTATGGCCGGCAATATGTTCGGCATGTTCATAGACCTTGTCGATATTTTCAAAGGTAAAAATAACCAGCGAAAAGGCAATATTGTGATTCTGCAGGCGGAACATTTCCTGTAAAAAATGCCGCTCGACATCAGGCTGTTGATTTCTGTCGGCAAGGGTATCCTGCCCGTCTTCACGACCATTAATGAAGTTTTGAATTTCAGGAACGGTAGTACGCTGAATTTCTTGCGGGCTTCCCTCGAAAAGGATTCGGCCCTTGTTCAGCATGGCAATGCGTTGAGAGATATGGAAAACATCCGGAATTTCGTGACTGACCACAACGCCAGTAAACCCGAATTTCTTCTGATAGTCGGATATCATGCTGAGAACGGCGTTTTTTCGAATGGGATCCAGGCCTGTTGTGGGTTCGTCAAATAGAATGATTTCCGGGTCAGTCATCAGAGCTCTTGCCAGCGCAACCCGTTTTCTCATACCTCCTGAGAGCTGTGACGGGTATTTGTCTTCATTTCCCCGAATATCCAGTTGGGCCATTTTTTCAGCAGCACGCCGGCGGATTTCCTTTTCAGGCAAAGAAGTAGTCTCCTTCAGCGGGAGAGCAACGTTTTCGTACACCGTCAATGAATCGAAGAGGGCATTTCCCTGAAACATGTAGCTGAATTTTCGTTTCAGGGTTTTTCGTTCGGGTCGTTTCATTTCGGAAAGAGGGGTGCCATTAAAGAGAATCTGGCCGGAATCCGGTTCCACAAGCCCGATAATGTGCTTCAGCAGCACACTTTTTCCGCCCCCGCTCTTTCCAATGATAGTGGTGATTTCTCCCTTAAAAATGCTGAACGTTATTCCGTTCAGAACCCTGTTGGAGCCAAATGTTTTATGAATATCGTTCAATTGGATCAGCGGTGTTTTCATGAATGGCCCTTACAACAAAACTGAAGTCAGCACATAGTCCGTAATCAGTACCAGAACAGATGACAGGACCACGGCGGATGTTGTTGAAAGACTGACGCCTTTGGATCCAAACCCATCGGACTGCAAATGGGTATAATACCCCTTGAAGCAGCAGACCGTTACCACGACCAGCGCAAATACGATGGATTTAGTAAAGCCACCGGAAATATCTTGCATCAGCACGCTGGATTCAACGCGGGCAAAATAAATGCCTGGGTTGATTCCCAGAAGGAGCGAGCCCGTCAGATATCCGCCGAAAATTGCGATGACATCAAACAATGCGGTCAGCAGCGGAAAACAGATGAGCGCTGCGGCAATTCTGGGACTGACCAGGTATCTTACTGGATCGATATCCATAGTTTCAAGCGCGTCAATTTGCTCGGATATCCGCATGATGCCGATTTCCGCCGCCATTGCAGAGCCGGCTCTGCCAATGACCATGATTGCGGTCATTACCGGACCCATTTCCCGAACCACCGACAATGCCACGGCTGCGCCCAGAACCCCTTCGGAACCGAATTTCACCAGTGTGTAATATCCCTGTAGACCCAGTACCATGCCGGTGAATGCGCCTGTCAGGCAGATGACAAAAACGGATTTCATGCCGATGAAATAAACCTGTTCTACGATTTTATAGACCTGGAGCGGCAAAGAAAAAATATGAACCACGCCCCAGAAAAAAAATACGGTCATTTTACCTAGTCTCTGGACAGGGGACAGGGTCATTCGGCCCAAGGCAGAAACCGACAGATTTATGGTGGAAAGGATTGTCATAAAAACCCCGTTGCAAAGGCTGTTTTCTTAATTATCGTTTTTATACTACAGCGAACAATCCGGATGTGTCAAGCCAATGCCATTGACTTAATAAAGAATTTTCCGCTTAGAAAAGGGGTTTTGAAAAAAGTCATTAAGTCAATGGTTTTTGCATTTCAAGCAGCAGACAACAACATCAGGATTTTATGGAAAGTGCAAAAAAATCGCTTGCTTTTTCAAATGGCAGATACTAAAAATAATGAAGATATAACAATAACTTTCTATCAACAAGGGCAAAAAAAATCATTTGCCTTGGCTTACAGGAGTGCACTTATGTCAACAACGCGAATCCGTTGTTATTATGTATTGGTTGTGATGCTATTTCTGGCCCTGACAGGGCGGACAGGCCTGTCAGCAGCCGCCTCTCCCATGGAGGCGTTGAAGATTCCGATTGAAACGGTGTTGGACCTTCTAAAAGATCCAAAATACAAGGATCCGGATCAACGTCAGCAGCAGCGGGACAAAATTCTGGTCATTACCCGTCAGCTGTTTGATTTTACCGAAATGTCCAAGCGGGCACTTGCCCGCAACTGGAAATCGTTCAGTCCTCAGGAACAGTTGCAATTTGCCGATGTTTTTGCCGACCATCTCAGCAATTCCTATATGGATAAAGTTCAGGGTGAATACAAGGGTGAAACGATTGTTTTTCTGGACCAGGAGAAGGTCGCCGATACAAAAGCCCTGGTAAAAACCAAAGTCCAACGCCAACCAACTGATATTTCAGTTGATTACAGTATGCTTCTTGTCGAAAATCAGTGGCGGGTATATGATGTCAACATCGAGGGAGTCAGCCTGATCAAGAATTACCGCACCCAGTTTGATCAGGTTCTGGTCAAGGAATCCCCTGCACAGTTGATTGAACGGCTAAAGAAGAAAGTCGAAGTGAAAATCGGAAACTGAAGCGTATGGGGAGCGCTGACTCAGCCCATCGGAAAAGAGGTTCTTTTTGAAAAAGACAGCAATTATCCTGATCCTATCCGGTATGTTCATGATTTTGCCGGGCATTCAGCTTGTTTATTCCGCTGATGCCGATGGTGCCCAGACCAGTTCATCCGATGATGAGGATTATCTGGATGATGAAGCGCCGCGTGTCGTCGTTGCCGATCCGCTTTCGGGACTCAACCAGGCCGTATTCGAATTCAATGACAAATTGTATTTCTGGGTACTCAAACCCGTTGCCCAGGGGTATAAGGCCGTTGTTCCCATGCCGGTCCGTCGGGGCGTCAAGAATTTTATGCACAATCTTGAGGCGCCCGTTCGAATCATCAACTGTTTTTTGCAGGGAAAGATGGAGGCTATGGCATCCGAGATGTGCCGGTTTGTATACAACACTACTTTTGGAATATTGGGCTTCTGGGATCCGGCAAAGGACTACCCCCATCTGAATCCGCCTGAAGAAGATTTCGGGCAGACATTGGGCTACTTTGGCATCGGTAATGGCATATATCTGATGCTGCCTGTTCTCGGGCCGTCAACGCTTCGGGATGCCCTGGGCCGGGGGGGAGACTTTTTTGGAACTTTCACGGCTTATATCAGTCCGGAGGCGCTGGCATGGTCGGTGAAAGGTGTGGATGCCATCAACGATCAGTCGTTTCGAATCGGTCAGTATGAGGAATTGAAGGATGCGGCCATAATACCTTATGAGTCGTTCAAGGACGGGTATCTTCAGTATCGAAAGAAGAAAATTGACCAGTAAGGGTTTCAAAGGAATTGCATGAGGCTGACGTCCAAACTTCCGGATACCGGCATATCGATTTTTTCCCGAATGACGGCCCTGGCCAATGCGCATGGCGCCATTAATCTTTCCCAGGGCTTTCCGGATTTTGAAATTTCAGCCGGTTTGATTGAAAAAGTTTATGGGCACATGGTCGCTGGCAGGAACCAGTATGCCCCCATGCAGGGGGTTGCGGTTCTTCGGGAAAAAATCGCCGAAAAAGTCTATCGCCTCTATCAGGCCGAGTATGATCCGGATTCGGAGATCACCATTACTTCCGGGGCCACAGAGGCTATTTTCGACGCCATATCCGCCGTGGTTCATCCCGGCGATGAAGTCATCGTCATTGAACCGGCCTACGATTCCTATGTCCCGGCCATACAGCTTTGCGCAGGTGTTCCCGTTTTTGTAAAACTCCATCATCCGGATTATCACATCAACTGGGATGAAGTAGCCGGAGCTGTCAATTCAAAAACGCGTCTGATCATCCTGAACTCCCCGCATAATCCAACGGGAGCGGTACTGACTGAAAAAGATATCGCCGCACTGATAGGGATTGTTCGAAACACGGATATTTTTATCCTGAGCGATGAAGTTTACGAGCACATTATTTTTGACGGCAGGGCCCATGAAAGCATGTGCCGGCATCCTGAACTTTTTGAGCGCAGTTTTGTGGTCTGTTCCTTTGGAAAAATGGTTCACGCAACCGGCTGGAAAACCGGGTACTGTCTGGCGCCCAGACAGCTTTCACAGGAATTTCAAAAAATTCACCAATTTGTCACTTTTGCTTCCAATACGCCTGCGCAATATGCCCTGGCCGACTTCATCTCAATGCCGGATGTTTATTTGGGCTTATCCGCCTTTTATCAGGACAAGCGGGATTTTTTTCGATCCCTGATTTCGGGGTCGCAGTTTAAGATTCTGCCTTGTTGGGGGTCGTATTTTCAGCTCCTGGATTATTCCAGCCTTTCCGATGAACCGGATGAGGCGTTTGCAATGCGCCTGACCACGGATTTTGGCGTTGCCGCTATCCCGCCGTCGGTATTTTATCAGGAAAAAGAGGATCACCGGGTTCTGCGGTTCTGTTTTGCCAAGACGTCCCAAACACTTGAGGCAGCGGCAGAAAGACTCTGCTCAGTCCGCTGACCGTAAACATCATCCCCTTGCGATGACAACCCCGCATTAGCGTAAGTCGGGATTCCAGAGGATTCCGGCTCCTGGCTTCGATCACATAAACATTATGTCCGAGATTCTGCACACTGAAATCAAATCATATCTGAGCGAGCTGAATACCGCCTCCGGTAGCAGACCGCTACCGTCGGTCATTCTGATTTTCGGAGATGAACTTCTTTATAAATCCGCGCTTCAATCCCTGCTGGATGCGATTATTCGTCCGGAAAAACAGGCATTCAGTTATGAGCCTGTGGATGGCATTCCGGAAAACGTTTGTCCGGTGATAGAAAAGATAAATACCTATTCGTTTTTTTCAGGGCCAAAAGTCGTTGGTTTTCTGGACACGCGAATATTTTACGCCAAAAAAAATAGCGCCGACATTCTCGAAAAAGCCAGGGAATCCCTTAACGGGAAGGATTTGAAAACAGCTGCCCGACATTTCCTCAGTTTGCTGTCGGTCATGGGCCTTTCATTGGACGATGTTCTGGACAAATCCTATGCCGGCCTGAATATGGATATGGATGTTCTTGGCGATACGGCCTGGCTGGACACGCTGGTGGATTATTGCGCAGAAAACCCCTCAATGGAAACTGCCGGCGAAGACCCTGTAAAAATTCTGCAGCAGGCTGTTGAAAAGGGATTTCCCGACGGCAATCACCTGATCCTGACCACGGACATGGTGGATAAGCGAAAAGGCCTGTATAAGACGATTGTTGAAAAAGGTCTTGCTATTGACTGCTCCGTGCCAAAGGGGGAAAACTGGGCAGACCGGCAGGCCCAGGGAGCCGTGCTCTCCGAACAGATGAAAACCGTTCTGGCGCCATTCGGAAAAACCCTGGATAAAGCGGCATTTCTGAAGCTTGTAGAGATGACGGGGTTTGATCTGCGGATGTTTTCGGGAAACCTTGAAAAACTGGTGCAGTATGTGGGAGACCGGAAAACCATCGCTGTTGAAGATGTTGAATCCGTGCTTCCCCGTACCCGGCAGGATCCGGTATTTGAACTGACCAATGCTGTAACCGACCGGAATTATGACTCGGCCTCGTTTTATCTGAAATCGTTACTCTCAAGAGGGTTTTTCCCGCTTCAGATCATTGCGGCCATCATCAATCAGATGAGAAAATTACTCATCGTAAAAGATTTCCTGGAGAGTCCGGCCGGCAAGTTCTGGCAGTCCGGGATTTACTTTCGATCAATTCAAAAAACAGTTTTCCCGGACCATTCTGCCTGCGCTTCAGGCCCATGACGCAATCCTGATCACCCGGCTTGGTGAATGGGAAACTCGACTGCATTCAAAATCAGAAGCCGATGTGCCGCCGCCGGATAAAAAAAAGAAAAAGTCGGTTCAGGCAGAGAAAAAAAAAGCCCAGCCCGCAACCGATATGCTACTGGTAAAACAGTCTGCCAGCCCTTATCCGCTCTATCTGTCGATGCAAAAATCCGATCGTTTTTCCAGTTCGGAACTGATTGCGGCCATCATCGGTTTGGACCAGGCGAATTTAAGCCTCAAGTCCAGCAATTTAAGTTCAGAGCTGATTCTTGATAGAATGATTCTGGAAATCTGCGGATCGCCTTAACGCATCATTCGGCTACCTAAAGCCCTCAGGCTGTCAATCTTTGCATTTCTTTGACGCCAAATGGTTGATGATGCTGGCCTGGTATCCGGCACCGAACCCATTGTCGATGTTGACAACGGAGACCCCGGAGGCGCAGCTGTTCAGCATGCTAAGAAGCGCGGCGATGCCGCCGAAGCTGGCGCCGTAGCCGATGCTGGTGGGAACGCCGATGACCGGACAAGAGACCAAGGCCGCCGACCACGCTGGCCAGGGCGCCTTCCATTCCGGCCACAACCACGGCCACATTGGCCGTGGATAAATCCTCCCAGACAGCCAGCAGGCGGTGGATGCCGGCAACACCCACATCATACAGCCGGCTGACCTGATTTCCCAGCGTTTCAGCGGTGATAGCGGCTTCTTCTGCAACGGGCATATCGGAGGTGCCGGCGGAAACAACGACAATCCGGCCCTTTTTTTCAACCGGATCAGGATTGATAACAACGATTCTGGCCATCTCGTGGTAGATGCAGGCAAGGCCGGTGGCCTGAATGGCCTCATATACGTCAAGCCCTGCGCGGGTGGCCAGGATGTTCTGGTTCCGTTCGGCAAGTTTTTGAACAATCCCCTGAATTTGCGGCAGGGTTTTCCCTTGGCAGTAAATGACTTCCGGCGCGCCGTTTCGAATGCACCGGTGATGGTCGATGCGCGCAAACCCGATATCCTCAAAGGGCAGCCGTCTGAGGATGTCTATCGCCGCATCGGCGCCGATACTGCCGCTTTGAATTTTCTCAATCAATGTTTTTAAGTGATTATCATCCATGCCGAATATCCTGTATGCGTTGCTATTACCCATAACGTTAGCGATGAATGGATGGCGAGTCAACAAAATATCTCATCACCTCCGGTATATTTGTTACACACGATTAACGCAGCGGGTACGGCAAATGACAGCATCTCCGGGTTCCTTATTCCCTTCCATACTGCAAGATTTCTGAGAGTTCAGCCGAGGCACTGACCGGGACAATCTGGTTCGGTTCTACGGGGCTTTGGTTTTGAGTCCTGTGCATGCGCTGGTTTGAGGAAAAAAGGCTTGCCTTGAATTCCGAATAATGCCATCTTATTATATAAATATCAATTCAATGTTATCGATTACGCCTACATTTTGGGACTTGTTTATTTGTTTGTAATGCACCCTGCTAAAGTGAGCAGATTATTTGATTCGGTTCATATTCCAAATCATCCACGTCAATTCCGCATTTGTACGGCCCTGACGGGAAAAATATCGCATCGTGAATGTGCACGTTATCCGTAGCAAAAGTTCTGAACACCTTAACTCAGAAAGGAGAAGACGACATGCAAGTTGTGAAGAGATTGTTTTTTATCTCGTTTATGCTGTTGGCTATCATGGCGTTTTTAACGGGACCGGGGTCCGCGGCAGAGCAGAAAAAACCCAACATCCTTATCATATGGGGCGATGACATTGGGTGGAACAACCCAAGTAGTTACAACCGCGGCATGATGGGCTACCGTACGCCGAACATTGACCGTATCGCCAATGAAGGCGCACTGTTTACGGACTGGTATGGCCAGCAGTCCTGCACGGCGGGACGAGCGGCGTTCATCACCGGTCAGAGCCCATTTCGCACCGGACTGCTGAAGGTCGGCCTGCCCGGAGCCAAGGAAGGCATTTCCGTCAAGGATCCAACGATCGCAGGGCTGCTGAAGAACCAGGGCTACATGACGGCCCAATACGGCAAAAACCATCTGGGTGACCTCGATGACATGCTGCCAACAAACCACGGATTCGACGAGTTCCTTGGCAACCTCTATCACCTCAACGCCGAGCAGGAACCAGAACATCCGGACTACCCGAAAAATCCGGAGTTCAAAAAGAAGTTCGGACCGCGCGGCGTGATCAAGTCCACTTCCGACGGCAAGATCGAGGACACCGGTCCGCTGACCATCAAACGCATGGAGACGATCGATGAAGAGATCACAGCCGGCGCACTTGATTTTCTGGAGCGGGCCAAGAAGGCGGACAAACCGTTCTTCCTGTGGTGGAACTCCACCCGCATGCACATTTGGACGCATCTCAAGAAAGCATCTCAAGGCAAGACCGGACTCGGGATCTACCCGGACGGTATGGCCGAGCACGATGCCCATGTGGGGCAGATTCTTGACAAGCTAAAGGCACTGGGGCTCGATGAGAATACGATCGTGATGTATTCCACCGACAACGGAGCCGAGTGCTTCTCATGGCCGGACGGCGGCACCACGCCGTTCCGCAACGAAAAAAACTCAAACTGGGAGGGTGGCTACCGTGTGCCTGCCTTGATCAAATGGCCCGGGGTCATCAAGCCTGGAACAGTTTATAACGATATCTACTCGCATGAGGATATGCTCCCGACGCTCCTTGCAGCTGCCGGAGAACCTGACATCAAAGAGAAACTCCTGAAGGGATATCGTGCCATCAACCGGGATTACAAGGTCCACCTCGATGGCTACAATCTGCTCCCCTATTTCAAAGGCGAGACAAAGGAATCGCCCCGCAAGGAGTTCTTCTACTGGACGGATGACGGCAGCCTTGCGAATCTCCGCTACGATCGCTGGAAAATAGTGTTCCAGGAACAACGCGCCCACGGCCTGGAAGTGTGGCAGGATCCTCCGGTGACCTTGCGCTTCCCGAAACTGTTCTGCCTGCGTACCGACCCGTATGAACGGGCCGACCACGAAGCCGGTGACTACGGCCGCTGGCGCGTCGACCACGCTTTTGTGCTCGTACCGGCACAAGCGTATGTGGGTGCCCATCTGGCGACCTACCGAGATTTTCCGCCGCGTATGAAGCCCGGAAGTTTCAGTCTCGATCAGGTACTGTCAAAACTGCAGGAAGCTTCGAACAAGTAATCAGTCCTTACATCGGCAACGCCCGGCGCCCCAAGGGAGCCAGGCGTGCCCTTGCGGCCGGAGACCGTGTGGGAGGCATTGTGTTCAACGATGACGAGATTGTCGATCTTTAGCCTCACCGCAGCCAGTCCCGCGTGCTCCGTCTTCTTCACGAGGTGGTGCGGCTCAACCGGATGCTCGCAACTCAGCCTGCTGCCGTACCTGCCGGGGCGATGCTGAATCAGGTTCTTGAAGCCTCTTTGCGGCGCGCCGACCATGATCATCTGGTGGTGCTTATCAGTGATCTGGACGGCGCGGATGAGGCAACACTAAGGGCCGTTGCACAGGACGGCGGGGGTTCCTATTTCTTTGCTGCCGACCGTCTGCAGCTGGCGGGAACAAATCGAACCGGAACTGCTGAAAGCGATTGTCGTCGGTGACGTCTCTTCCCGTCAAAACCCCGCACGCTGGGTGCTCGCTGCATGGCTGATAGCCGTCATGGCCTTCGCCGGGCCGACGTGGCGTCTGGAGCCAAGCCCTTTTTCAGACGATGCCTCGCCGCTGATGATTGTGCTTAACGCCGGCATGGAGAAGCCCGCCAACCCGCCATCGCGCGTCGCGCCGCGAGCGCTCCCGTTTTGCAGCAAGGTGAGCAGGGCGGGCACTGGCAGGAGGCGGTTTACTGGCTTGTCCCCCTGCTGGCTTTGTTCGTGCTGGCATCGTTTTGCCGTAAGTCTGGCCGGGAGATGCCGGAATGAACAAGGTGCTTGCAATCATTGCGACAATAACGTGGGCCGGTCTGTGGTTTACACCGGATCAGCAGGGCTGGCGGCATTTCAATCGCGGTGAGTTTGTCCTGGCGGCGGAAGCGTTCCGTGATCCTCTTTGGCAGGGCACGTCGTGGTACCGTGTCGGCGAGTTCGAGAAGTCCGCCCGTGCTTTTGCCAGCCGGGACACTGCCGAAACCTGCTACAACCAGGGCAATGCGTTTCTGATGCACGGTAAATACAAGAAAGCCATCGCATGTTATGACCGTGCGCTGGAAAAACGTCCCGACAGGAAGGAAGCAAAGGAAAACCGCACGCTGGCCCAAGCCCGCGCCAAGATGACCGAGGCGAAAGGCGGCGATATGGGTGAGCATATCATCGGGGCAGGCAAGGTCGCCTTCGACAACAAGGCAAAAATCGAGGGGCAGGATACCGAGATCGCCGGCGGCAAAGCGCTTTCAGACAAGGAAATTCAGGCCCTCTGGCCGCGTCGGGTGCAGACGCGGCCGGCTTTGACCTGCCGCAACTTCCAGGCACCACGCTGATGAAGGTCGGCAATCTTGTCGTATCGTCGCAGGATATCGATGGCCGGAGCAAGTTTGTTCAGAACCATGAATTTGCGTTGTTTTCTCAAAAAACCGGACTGCTTGAAGTGCCTGCGATTTCCGTGCGTTTTGCCGGCCGTGAAGGCTTCACCGGACCGGCCGTGGATGTTCAGGCTCAGGTCCCCGGCTGGAAGGTCGAAATTCGTCGCCCGCCCGGCGGCATTGACGTCTATCCAGGCAGTGCGCGGACTCATGATCAATTCGAACGCGGCGACTTTTTGGGAGAACGTCATGTACGATCACCTATCTAATGGCAAGACCCGGTACTTTTGAGCTGCCTGCGCTCACATATGTGTGGTGGAATCCGAAAACCGAAAAGCTGCAGTTGAAAACGTTGCCGGCCCTTATCTTTAATGTTTCCGAGGCCTCCGCTACGGAGTCGACCGGTAAAAAGACTACCGTTCACCCTGTTTGGAAGTGGTTGCCGGCGCTGGTTATGGTTGTCGGCATAGGCGCCTGGCAGGGGCGACGTCTTGCGGGATGGTGAAGGCAATGCAGGATACTGCTTTCCAGCCCGGCCCAGAACTGCGTTCCACCCTTATCGGATTGCATCGCCAGCGCTTTGGCCCAGGCCTGCCTATTTCCTGGCAGGGAGATGAGCTTGCCCGCTCTTTCTCGGAAAACCTTGCCGTCGCAAAAATCCATTTCTTTGGCGGTGCCGCATCCCTTTTGCCTCAGCTCAATCCTGAAAAAGATGAGGGATATGAGCGTGGAGAAGTTAGCGGGCACAGTTACAGCATGCTGGATAACAACAAATATCAAGAAGGTGGAAAACCATTGCATTAGAGGAGACAAGAAAATGAAAACATCACGCATGTCCGGCTTTATCGCTGCCGCGTTCATCGGCTTTTTGGCGTTTACAACTTCCGTTTTACAGGCCGCCGATCCTTTGCCGTCCTGGAACGAAGGCAAGGCAAAGCAATCCATTATCGAATTCGTCGAGAAGGTCACAAAAACCGGTTCGACGGATTTCGTCCCTGTTCCCGAACGCATTGCCGTGTTCGACAACGACGGCACGCTTTGGAGCGAACAGCCGATGTATTTCCAGGCCTTCTTCATCTTTGACCGGATCAAGCAACTGGCGCCGCTGCATCCGGAATGGAAGACCAGAGAGCCGTTTGCCGCGGTGCTGAAAGGCGACGTGAAATTCGCCCTGGCCGGCGGCGAACAAGCGCTTATCGAGATGGGCATGGCCACTCATGCAGAAACGACGACCGAGGAATTCGAGAAGATCGTGGCCGATTGGATCGCCACTGCGAAACATCCCAAGACGGGTCGGCTTTTCACTGAAATGGTGTTTCAGCCAATGGTCGAAGTGCTCGCCTACCTGCGGGCGAACGGTTTCAAGACCTTCATCGTCTCCGGTGGCGGCATCGAGTTCATGCGGCCGTGGACGGAGAAGGTCTACGGCATCCCGCCGGAGCAGGTCATCGGCAGCAGTATCAAAACGAAGTTCGAAATTCGCGACGGCCGTCCGGTGCTTGTTCGCCTTCCGGAAATTAATTTCGTGGACGACAAGGCAGGCAAGCCGGTCGGCATACAGATGCACATCGGACGCCGTCCCATCGCCGCCTTCGGCAATTCCGATGGGGACCTGCAGATGCTGCAATGGACTGCTGCCGGAAAGGGCGCAAGCTTCTGTCTCTACGTCCACCACACCGATGCCGAGCGCGAGTGGGCTTACGACCGAAATTCCAGCATCGGCCGCCTCGACAAAGGACTCGATGAAGCCATGGCAAAAGATTGGACGGTTGCGGACATGAAGAACGACTGGAAGATCATCTTCTCATTCGAGAAGCGGTAAAGGAACGGGGCAATGGCCTCCTTCATTTCTTTTCCTGCGGGTGCAATTATCTGCTTTGAGATACTTTACAAAACCGGGGCCTTTCATTATTATTGATCATGTATTCAGGATCGGTATTGTTGCAATCTAACGGCAACGAACAGGATGCACAAAAAGGGCCGCGGAAATATTCGTTTAGCCCTCAATCAGCGACTATTTAGAAAGGAAACATTACATGAGCTTTGATTTCAATGCAGATGATATTTTTGAAATGGCCGAACAGCTTGAAAGAAACGGCGCTAAATTTTACACGGATGCATCCGAGAACGTGGCGGATCCGAAATCCAAAAAATTTCTGATTCAGCTGTCTCAGATGGAAGTGCAGCATGAAAAGACTTTTCAGGCCATGCGCGCCGGCCTGAATGACAAAGAAAAGGTCGCCACGGTTTTTGATCCCGAGCATGAGGCCGTGCTCTATCTGCGGGCGCTGGCCGATACCCGCGTGTTTTTTCAAAAGACGATCGATTTGAAATCCATGAAGGAAATTCTGAAGGCTGCAATCGAGGCGGAAAAGGATTCCATCGTATTTTACCTGGGCATGAAGGAAGTGGTTCCCGAAGGCCTGGGGAAAAGTCGGATCGACGGGATCATCAAGGAAGAAATGGGGCATATCCGGCTTCTCAGCAAGGAGCTGGTGGCGGCAAAATAATCCAGGTGAAATCCCCCCGGCCCCCCTTTTTCAAGGGGGGAAGCATTTTCGTGGTCCGTATTCATCATCCGCTGATAAATCATTGTTTCCGGAAGTTTCCCGTTTTCAGCCAGATCCTCCAGTCCGCTTCGATCCAGAAGCTGGATTTCACTGCCCTGAACACTGATCAGTTGCGCGGCCGTCATTTTGGTAAATATCCGGGAAAGCGTTTCGGGAATCGTCCCCAGCAAGCTTGCCAGCTGGCTTTTGGAGATGACAAGCTTGACGGAATCCGGGCATCCCTGTTCATCTGACAGGTACAGCAGATAAGACGACAGCCGTCCGGGGACTTCCTTCAGGGAGAGGTTCTCGATCTGAACCGTAAACTCCCGAAGCCGCATGGACAAAACCCCAAGCATGCTCAGGGCCAGAGAGGGGTTTTGATGAATCAAGGCCACAAATGCGGCCTTGGGAAAAAACAGCAGGCTGGTTCCGGCAATGGCCTGGGCGGTGGCGGGAAATGGCCTGCCCGTAAACACAGGGACTTCTCCGAAGGGTTCCCCGGGGCCGAAAATATGCAGGATCTGCTCTTTGCCGTCGGGCGCAACTTTGAAAATCTTCACGCTGCCGCTGACAATGGTATAAAAGCCATTGCCGGCATCTCCTTCTGAAAAAATGATCTGCCCTTTATCGTAGTCCTTTCGCACCGTGATCGCACAGACCGCCTGCAGCGCACCCTCGTCAAGCCCGCTGAAAAGCGGGGTTTTGGAAACAATTTCTGTTGCGGTTTTCATGTTTTTTTCAAATATTTTCATTTTTTCGGGTGATGTTGACTTAAGTCAAGGACGTTGCGTTGAATATGGGATAAAACTGAACTCAAGAATAACGAAAATAACGGTTCAACAATACGGACGGAAGCCTGAAGGAAAATGCATCCTTCAGAAACCTTCTGCCCGAACCCCTAATCCAGATGGCCATCATGAAAGGAGATCACCATGTTTTGTTACCAATGCGAACAGACGTCAAAAGGCGAAGGATGCACCAAGATCGGTGTTTGCGGAAAGCAGCCGGAAGTTGCAGCCCTTCAGGATTTGTTGATTTATACGGTAAAAGGCCTGTCCCAGGTGGCGGTTGCAGCCAGAAAAGCAGGCGTTGTGGATGATAGCATTAACCGCTTCACCTGTGAAGCCATTTTTTCAACGCTCACCAACGTGGATTTTGATCCGGACCGTTTTGTCAAGCTGATTCAGGATTGCATTGCCAAACGCAATGCGCTGAAGTCCAGAATTCAGGCTTCCCTTCCCGTGGGTCCCGCGGACTTCATTGCGGCCGGAACCCTTGAAGGCATGGTGAAGCAAGGCGAATCCGTCGGCGTCAAGTCGGATGCTTCCATCAACCCCGACATTCTTTCCCTTCAGCAGCTGTTGATTTACGGCGTCAAGGGCCTGGCGGCCTATGCCGATCATGCCGCGATTCTGGGGCAATCCGATGATGACGGTCTATGCCTTTATTCAGGAAGGCTATGGCCGCAACCCTGGACAAGAGCCTGGGGGTCAACGAACTGGTGGGCCTGGCCTTGAAATGCGGCGAAGTCAATCTAAGGGCCATGGAGCTTCTGGACGCCGGCAATACCGGAACCTACGGTCACCCGGTTCCCACATCGGTTTCCCTTGGGCGCCAAAAAAGGAAAGGCCATTCTGGTGTCCGGCCATGACCTGAAAGATCTGGATGCACTTCTCAAACAAACCCAGGGAAAAGGCATCAATATTTATACCCACGGGGAAATGCTTCCCTGCCACGGATATCCGGAACTCAAGAAATACCCCCATTTTTTCGGCCACTACGGAACCGCCTGGCAGAATCAGGCCAAGGAATTCGCCGCATTTCCGGGTGCCATTTTAATGACCACCAACTGTATTCAAAAGCCGAGGGAAACCTATCAGGACAACATTTTTACAACCGGGCTGGTGGGCTGGCCGGGTGTCACGCACATTGCAACCAAGGATTTTTCACCGGTGATTGAAAAAGCGCTGGCGCTTCCGGGCTTCACCGAAGACGTCGCAGGCAAATCCGTGATGGTCGGCTTTGCCAGAAATGCGGTCATGGGGGTTGCGGGTAGCCGTGATTGACGCGGTAAAGAGCAAGGCCATCCGGCACTTTTTCCTGGTCGGCGGCTGCGACGGAGCCAAGCCCGGAAGGGATTACTACACGGAGTTCGTTGAAAAAGTGCCGTCCGATTGCGTGGTGCTGACCCTTGCCTGCGGGAAATTCCGCTTTTTTGACAAGGATCTGGGAAATATCGGCGGCATTCCCCGGCTTCTGGATGTCGGACAGTGCAACGATGCCTATTCGGCGATTCAGATTGCCGTGGCCCTTGCCAATGCGTTCGGATGCGGTGTCAACGACCTGCCGCTTTCCATGATTCTGTCCTGGTATGAACAGAAAGCCTGCGTCATTTTGCTGAGCCTGTTGCATCTGGGCATCAAGGACATTCGCCTGGGGCCAAGTCTGCCGGCCTTTATCACCCCGAATGTGCTGGATGTGCTGGTGAAAAATTTCAACATCATGCCCATCAACACGCCGGATGCAGACCTGAAGGCAATTTTGGGATAAATGAGTATATTCAGGTTGAGGAAGGCTGATTATTGTTTAGATCTTCCTCAACCTTCTCCTCAAATTTTTTCGGGAGGATAAAAACATGAAATGTCCGGGACAAGATACCCAGTACTGGAAGCCAGGAGCGATTTTTGAAACCAAATGCCCCGAGTGCGGCAGCAGTGTCGAATTTTTCAAGGACGACACCACCCGGAAATGTCCGAACTGCGAACACCGTTTTATCAATCCGAATATGGATTTCGGATGCGCTTCGTACTGCCAGTTTGCCGAACAATGCCTGGGGTCAATGCCAACCGAACTTCTGGCCCAGAAGGAAGACCTGCTGAAAGACAGGGTGGCCATCGAAATGAAGCGGTATTTCAAAAGCGATTTCAAGCGGATCGGCCACGCGTCCCGGGTGGCCCGATACGCGGAACGGATTGCAAGGGGCGAAAAAGGCAATATGGCGGTAATCCTGTGTTCGGCCTTCCTCCACGATATCGGCATTCACGAAGCGGAGCGAAAACACGGCAGCACGGCTGCCCGGTTTCAGGAACTGGAAGGTCCGCCCATTGCCAGATCCATTCTGACAAAACTGGGTGCAAGCGCGGAATTGATTGATGAGGTCTGCGATATTGTGGGGCATCACCACCACCCCCGGATTGAGGAGACCGTCAATTTTCAGGTTCTCTATGACGCCGACCTGATCACCAACATCGAAGAAAACCAGAAAGAATCGCCTTCTTCTCCGGATCGACTGAACCAGATGATCGAGAAATCATTTTTAACCGAAAGCGGACGCAAGATTGCCCGAGAAACATTGCTGTCATAAAGAGGAATGAACATGAAAGTACTGCGAAAAATAATTGAAATTGATGAAGCGCTTTGTGACGGTTGTGGCCAGTGCATCACGGGCTGTGCGGAAGGCGCTCTGAAGCTTGTTGACGGCAAGGCGCGCGTTGTTGCCGACAAATACTGCGACGGTCTGGGAGCCTGTATCGGCGAATGTCCCACGGGGGCCTTGACCATTGTTGAACGCGAAGCCGATGAATTTGACGAGGATGCGGTTGAGGCGCTTCTTGGCAAAACCCACGAAAAGGCGCCTTTGCCTGCAGGTGGATGCCCGTCTGCCGGACTTCAGATGTTTTCGGCCCCGTGCGCCTGTGAAAAAGCCAATCTGCCCGCATCCCTGGAGGCCGGAGAAGACTCCTTTTTGTCTCACTGGCCGATTCAGATCCGCCTGGTCCCATCCAATGCGCCTTTTCTGCACGGGGCGGATGTCCTGGTTGTGGCTGATTGCGTTCCGGTGGCCTATGCTTCCATCCACAAGGACTTCATGAAGGGCCGGGCCGTTTTGATGGGATGCCCCAAATTCGATGATGCGCAGGGCTATATCGATAAATTCGCCAAAATCTGCACCCATGCAGGCCTCAAAAGCATCACGGTGCTGAGCATGGAAGTGCCCTGCTGCTCCGGTCTGCCGATGATCGTCAAAAAAGGACTTGAGATATCGGGTGCCACCATCCCCCTGACCGAGGTCGTTGTCGGCATCAAGGGTAAAATTGTGGAAATCAAAAAAGGATAAGCCGGGACAAACGTTTTCGTTTCAATAAAAATTTGATTGTGATATGTGGCATCCGATGTCACGCAAATCACAAATCGATAATGTCATGCCCTGCAGGGGCGCTATATGAAGGAAACGACAACCGATATTTTTGAAATGCTGAAACGGACCCGCTCCCTGATCACCAGGAAAAAGTCCGCTTCAGCGGTTTTTTTCCAGCTCAGCTTCGATGTCAATGGCGCGTATCTTTCTGTGATCAATGAAAAAGGGAACGCAGATCAGCCCTGGCCATGAATATTTCTCCGGCCCCACCCGTGAGGTGCTGAAATCCATTGAAAATATCCAAAAGCAGAACAGTTTCCGGATTGACTGGCACAAACCCAATGGACAGATTTATCTAAGCGAACACGATTATCTGCTCTGGCCCCTGCGGCAGTGTGACAATTTCGTGGATGACGGCATGAACCCTCTTCGGTTTTCTGATGAAGAAAGCCGTATCCGGGTGATTATCGAGGAAAACCGTAAGGGAATGCTCAACAGCCGGATCGTGCTCTCTCACGGGGGAAAACGTCTGGAACCCGTCCAACTGCTGAATGAAAACCATGCCTTTGCCAATGGTGTCATCTACCCGATTCAGTCCCTGAGTGACAACTTCCGGTTATTGGCGCTTTTTGAAACTGCGTTGCTGCCAACTAATTTGGAGGGATACCTTTCTCTTCTGTTTTCTTATTTCAGCAATATCTCCGTTCGATACCAGGACTATACCGTTGCACCCGGAGAGCCCAAAGAGACCCGGCCCACGCTGCTGATTGAAAAGATCGACTCCGACAATGCCCTGCATTTGCGGGTTTCCTCGTCTTTGTCCGGATTGGATCCGGATTTCATTGAATCGTATGATGTGACGCGGGTGGCTTCAATCAACGATCTGGAAAAAAAGATCGTTGTATCCGATGTCCTGCACGCGGAAATCGTTGCTGTTTTTGCGGAAATTGAAAAGCTCCTGAAAAAACACAAGCGGGCCATAAAGGATGGTCCCGGTTTTTTCATGGATGATAACCTTTTTATCATCGAAGAATCACTGGCAAGTGCCTTTATCTATGCGGAGCTGCCAGACCTGATCGCCCGGTTCCCCATCCTTGGGGCTGAAAAACTCAAAACCTACAAGGTGCGGGCTGTCAAGCCGAAACTGACCCTGTCTCTTTCTCACGGCATCGATTTTCTGGAAGGGGATGCCAGCCTGGAGATTGAAGGATTCACACTGCCCCTGTTCGATGTACTGAATCAGTATAAACAGAATGCCTACATCACCCTGGGTGACGGCACCCACGCCATCGTCAATCAGAATTACATGAACCGGTTGATCCGACTTTTTAAAAAGCAAAAGGATAAGGTCAGGGTCTCTTTTTTCGACCTGCCCCTGGTTGAAGAGCTGATCGATGAGAAAATTGCAGAAACCGCCTTTAAAAAATCCCGGGAGATTTTCCTCGGATTCAACAAACTGGCCAAGTCCAGATGTGATATCCCCGAACTGCGCGCACCCTTAAGGGACTATCAGAAACAAGGGTTCAAATGGGCCAATTACCTCCATCAGCACGGACTGGGAGGATGTCTGGCCGATGACATGGGACTGGGAAAAACACTGCAGGCGATAGCGCTTCTGGCCGGCATTTATCCCGGGCAAAAAAAGCCATCGCTGGTGATCGTTCCCAAAAGCCTGTTGTTCAACTGGGAAAATGAAATCCTCAAATTCAAGCCGGAGCTTACGTATGCCGTCCATCATGGCTTGATCCGGGATCTATCGGCGGCCAGAGACAAGAATCTGATCATTACCACCTATGCCACGGTTCGAAACGATATCAAGGCGTTTCGGGAAGAAGCATTCTACTATGTCATTCTGGATGAATCTCAAAACATCAAAAACATGAACTCCCAGATTTCCAAGGCCGTGATGCTCCTGAACGCCGAGCACAGGCTGGCCCTCAGCGGAACCCCCATTGAAAACAACCTGAACGAACTTTACGCGCTCTTTCGGTTTCTCAACCCGGCCATGTTCGGCTCTCCCGAAGAGTTCAGTCGCAACTATGCCATCCCTGTGCAGAGAAACGATGACAAGGATGCCCTGCACGAGCTGAAGAAAAAAATATATCCGTTTATCCTCAGACGTCTGAAACGGGATGTGCTCAAGGAACTTCCGGAAAAAGTGGAGCAGACCCTGTTTGTGGATATGAGTGATGAACAGAAAGTATTCTATGAGCTTCGCCGCCGGTTTTACTATGAAACCGTGAAATCCCAGATCGCCCAGAACGGTATCCATAAATCCCAGTTCTTCATTCTTCAGGCCCTGAGCGAGCTGCGACAGATTGCCAGCATTCCGGAATCAAAGAGCGAAAACGGCATCATTTCTCCGAAGCGGGAGGTGCTGGTGGAACAAATCCTGGATCTGGCCGCCAATAACCACAAAGTCCTGGTTTTCGCCAATTATCTCAATGCGCTGGATTGTATTGCCGAGGATCTGGAAAAGAATGGGGTAAAATACCTGTTGATGACCGGCGCCACCCGGGACCGGAAGTTTCTGGTGGAACAGTTTCAGGAGGATGAATCCTGCAAGGTTTTCCTCATGACCCTTAAAACCGGCGGCATCGGGCTCAATCTGACCGCAGCGGATTATATTTTTATCTTCGATCCCTGGTGGAACAAGGCAGCCGAAAACCAGGCCATTGACAGGACCCATCGCATCGGACAGGACAAGACCGTCTTTGCGTATAAACTGATCACCCGGGGGACCATCGAGGAGAAAATCCTCAAGCTCCAGGATCAGAAAAGCGCGCTGTTTGACCGGCTGATCTCAAGCGACGGGGCCTCCATTAAATCGCTGAATGAAACGGATGTGGAGTTCGTCCTGGGAGTCTGAACATGACATCGACCCTGCAGCAGAGACAACTTTTAAGCTCACAGGCGTATATCGCGGTTTTCGATCATGCCGAAAACTGGAACGAAAACGGTCGTCGCTGCAAGTTGTGTTCAAATCGTATTGCGGAATTATCCTGTGAAACACCCGATGGCAGTGTATGCATCCAATGCGCGCAAACGGCATTATCGCGATTTTGCGGGGAACCAGGAGATCGCCGCCTGGCATTATTCCCGTTTCATCCGGGCCTTGTCCGGAGACGAAGCGCTGCGATGGCGCCTGACAACGCTTGGCCGGTATGCGGAAGCCGTTCATATCGCAGAAAAGCAGAAGTCATTTGATGTAATCGCCATGCACCGGCTTCTGGTATTAAATCTTGGCTGTCTGGTAGAGCACCCGCTGAATCTATTGGTTCGACAGCTGGCGCTTAATGCCGCCGTGCAGGTCGGAAAATCCATTCTGCCGATACTTCTGGAACATCGGGATACCCAGCATCCCTGGCAATTTTATTATAATATTGTCCTTTGCGCCTGCATCATCGGGCCGGATGACAAAAGCGTCCGGCAATTACTTGAAGAAGCCGCAAACCACCCGCTTATCGAGGTGCGCGAAAAAATCATTGGTATCGTTTCCAGCCAGAAATCTGTATGGGCCCGGAATTTTCTCAAACAATTGATAGCGGATACCGATCTGACAAGGATCGCAAAAAACAACGCAACTGCCGATATCCTGTCTCCTCCGGTGCAGAAGCCGTTATTTGTAACAGAGCCAAGCACGGCAATTCCCATTTCTGATGAACTGTCTTTGCTGGAAACCGCCATCATTGACTGCTATCCGACAGGTGGACTTAAGGACATTTACAGCCGATATCTCAATTCCGTGTTTCAGGAAACCGATTTTCAGGGAATGGGTCAGATCGCAGCCGGAAAACTGAAAAAGCGGCAACTGGTGTGGGCGCTTGCCCAGGTGTTTTCCCAACAATATCTGTTTGAAAAATTATTGTCGCTCCTGCCGCAAGGCGTTATTCAGGTATTGTACCGGCTGACATGGGAAAAGGGGGGGCATCTGGCCCAGTCCTTTACCGACCCGCTCGATCCGCCGATTCTTATCCCGTCCGAAGAAATGTGGCATGGCAGAGCCAGAACCCTGGAGACTTTCAATCCCTGCTATTCGATTGTTCCGATTCAAAAGAATTACAGCTATCGATCTTACGCCTCTTATGATTCCTACGCCACCATCTTGTACCTTCCCGATCCTGTTCGGGACCTTTTAAAAAAATACCTGTCCCCTCCTGAGGGATACCATCTGAAGGGACTGGAGGCCATTGAAAAAACCGATTTCATTTATGAAGACGGAAGCCGGATACTCCGTCAAATCCATCTGATCGGCGCTTATATCGCGCAGGGGAGCCTGAAATTTTCAAAAAACAGTTCGAGAATACTGAAAACATCCGCCAAGGAAGTGGCTGCATACTGTCATATTCGTGAATTTTATATCGGGGAAAAAGCCGATCTTGAGCACCTGAACACCGGTCTGGTTATCGATTTTCTTCAGAATTACCCTGTCCGGGAAACTCAGGGCGCGCCTGAATTTCTGAAGCAGGTTTTTGACGACTTTTTTCTGAAGGCCGGACCGTACGGCGGCTACCGCTTGGATCGGTTGCTTTTCCATCTCAAGGGAATTCATCATTTACAGAATATATATTATGAACAAACCCTTCGGAATAGCGAGCAGATGGTTCGAACCTCCCTGCACAACCTGCTGAGAGCGTTGCAGCCTGGGCTGTGGTATTCCATCTCCAATCTGGTTGACTATTGCCGTTATCGGGAGATTGATCTGAACATTGTGGACAGATCCATTGCCGCCAGATATCTGTCTGTTGACATCCGATACGATGAGGGAAATCGATTTGGTACCTATCGGACTGCGGAAATCACATCATCGATATATCAGGAAGCGCTTCTTTTTCCGTTTTTCAAAGGATTCATGTTTCTGATGGCGGCCTTTGGGCTTGTGGATATTGCGTACAATTATCCCAAAAACGAGCGCATTCAGAAAAAAGAAATGGAGTATCTCTCTGCTTTTGACGGCCTTCAATATATCCGTCTGACACCCCTGGGGGCGTATATTACGGGTCTGACAAAAGACTATGCCTTCAAAGGCGAGATGGAGAGCGCCAATATCGTGCTGGACGATAAGCGGCTGTTGATCAATCTGGATGGAAAGGATCGGCTAAAGGCCATTGCGCTGGGGCAGTTCGCGGATAAAATCAGCCAGAACTGCTACAAGGTGACCAGTGGCTCGTTTCTAAAAAACTGTGTTACCCAGAAGGATATCGAAGGCAAGATCAGGTTGTTCAAAAAACAGATATCGGCAAAACCTCCCCGAATATGGGAGGTTTTTCTGAACGACATTCTCGATAAGATAGATCCGCTTATCCCTGAGCCTGACCTGTTGGTTTTCCGGTTGAAAGAGCATCCGGAACTGATTGAATTAATGGCCAGAGACGAAGTCCTGCAAAAATATATTCTGAAAGCCGAAGGCTATCATGTTCTCATCGCTGCCAAAAACCTGAATAAGGTTAAAAAACGGCTGGAGGCTTTCGGGTATTTCATTCATCAACCAGGTGAAGACACAGGGATTTCCTGAATTCAGAAATCCAACACACTTTTTCTGGGAAGCTGTCAGAAAGACTGCTGAATCAATTAATCAGCGGTCAATAAACTGACAGCATTTTCTCCCAAAGGATGTTGTCGGCATTTTGAATTCATGCGTTCGGGGTAGCTGCATGCGTCTTGTTCTTTGGATTCAAAAATATCCAGAATCTCCTCGGCAATATAAGCTTTCATCTCTTCGTCGCCCGTAAAAACCACTTTTCGAACGCCATTGCTGAAATCAATTTCCACATCGCAATTGTATTTATGAGATGCAGCCTTTACAATTCTGGCCATGATCTCCAGATTGGCATCTTCGATCTGAATCCGAACCATATTTAAATGCATGTTTCCTCCGTCGATATTGAAACTTTGAAAACGGTGAATGCGATAGAAACGAAAACCCGGATGGCTCCGCACTTTTGAAAATAATATTAAGCATAATCCATGCCATAATTTGATGTGATGATGGTGGCCTCTTTTTCGCTTACTATTTATAAGGGGCTATCGTATAATGATGCTGAAAAATAAACGAAACGATGATCCAGGTCGAAAAGGCCGTTTGGGAAAGACCGGGCATATACAACGAGTGTTGTTCGGCCTACTGATGAAGATTTGACGAAACCGGCAGACCTCCCCGGAAAAAAAGACCGCATCCTCTGTCCCTGGGTGGACCCGGCAAACCGGATTACATCGACTATCACGATCAAGAATGGGGCGTACCCGTCCATGACGACCACCGATTATTCGAATTTCTCACCCTGGAGGCGGCTCAAGCCGGACTGAGCTGGTATACCGTGCTGAGAAAACGGGAAAACTACCGCATTGCCTTTGATCACTTCGATCCTGAAAAAGTTGCCCGGTATGACGATCAGAAGGTGGAGCGCTTCTTGAAAATTCCGGGATTATCCGCAACAGGGCCAAAATTCTTGCGGCGATTAACAATGCTCGAAAATTTCTCGAAATTCAGAAAGAATTCGGAAGCTTTGACGCATATATCTGGCGGTTTGTGAACGACAGGCCGATTGTGAACGAAATCAGGGAACTGGGGGATTACGCGGCGACGAGCCCGGAGTCAGACGCCTTGAGCATGGATCTGCGCCAGAGAGGCTTTAAATTCATGGGGTCGAAGATATGCTATGCCCATATGCAGGCCACCGGCATGGTGAATGATCATGCCATGGACTGTTTCCGGAGGCGGGAAATCATAGCGGGATACGCTGGAAAATGATCCAAACGGGCGCCTTGCCTCCAGCTGTCAAGTGTGATAGCTTTTTGCAAACAAAGTCTTTGTTTAGAACAGTAAATCAAGGCGCGAGTATTCATCAGGGTTTGTCCTGATATAGGAATCAAAGAAAGGGAAAAGCATGAGCAGATTATTTGAAAGCAGTGAAATCAACGGCATGAAACTGGCGAACCGTTTTGTGCGGTCGGCAACCTGGGAAGGGATGGCAAGCCCTGAAGGTGCGGTCACGCCGAAGCTGATCGACACCATGACCGCGTCTTGCCAGGGGCGGCGTGGGGCTGATCATCAGCGGCCACACCTATATCCAGCAGGAAGGACAGGCCAGCCCCTGGCAGCTTGGCGTTTACAAGGACGCGCTGATTCCGGGGCTTCGGGAAATGACGGCAGCGGTTCATGATGCCGGCGGCAAAATCGTCATGCAACTGGCCCATGCCGGTCATTTCGCGCCTGAAAAATTAACGGCCGGACCCCTGTGGTGGCTTCCGATTATGAGGGTCTCAGCCGGACGCCCCGAAAAGAACTGACCATGCACGACATTCAGGATCTGGTTGCGGCTTTTGCCGATGCAGCCGGAAGGGCCAAATCAGCCGGCTTTGACGGGGTTCAGATTCATGCGGCCCACGGCTATCTGCTCAGCCAGTTCCTCTCCCCCATATTCAACCGGCGCACGGATGGCTATGGCGGCAGAATCGAAAACCGCTCCCGGATTCATGTCGAAGTCATTCACGCTGTTCGAAAGGCAGTGGGAAAAGATTATCCCGTATTGATCAAAATGAACTGCCCCGATTTTGCGGAAAACGGGCTCAGCCTGGAAGACTCCCTGATCGCCGGAGCATTATTTGCCGATGCCGGCCTGGACGCCATCGAGCTGAGCGGCGGGCTGCTTACCGGCGGCAAGCTGTCTCCGAGCCGGCCTGGAATCCACTCGGCGGACAAGGAGGCCTATTTCAGGGAGGAGCTGAGCGCCTTTAAAAAGAAAATCCGGATTCCACTGATCCTTGTCGGCGGCATCCGTTCTGTTGAGGTTGCCGAACAGCTCGTGGCAGACGGTTCGGCGGATTATATCGCCATGTGTCGGCCGTTTATCCGCGAGCCGGATCTGATCTCCCGCTGGAAATCCGGGGACCGCCGCAGGGCGGAATGCAAATCCGACAATCTGTGTTTCGAACCGGGGCGTGAAGGCGGCGGGATTTATTGCGTCACCGGGACGCGAAAAGACGAAATAGGTCAATAATGCAGGATGAAGCCTTACGAAAACCAGAGTACCGAGGATGAAACAGTCTTCCAGCAAACGGGTAATAGCAACGGCATGGATGCCTTTCAGACATCGGAAAACGAATTTCTGCCTCCAGTCCGATTTTTCCCGCTGGTGATGTTTAAGATCCTCAAACCCTGCAGCTCCGCGATTTGTTGTTCCGGGTTGACCATGCCGTGATTTTTACCTTGAAAATTCGGGCCAATCAACCGGATTTTCAAGGTACAAGCGCATCAGGCCGTCTCCCCAACATGCATGTCATTTCACCGTCGGTATCAAGCGATCCGCTTTGCGCAGGGCCGGAAAAATTCTGGCCCACAGTCCGGTGATAACGATCGAACCTGCGCCGCCAAAGACTGCGGAGCCGACAAGCCCGAGGAAACGGGCAGCCACGCCGCTTTCAAATTCCCCAAGCTCGTTCGAAGCGCTGATGAACAATCCCGACACGGCCGATACCCTTCCGCGCATCGCGTCGGGAGTGACGATCTGCACCAGATTCTGCCGCACGAAAACGGAAATGGAATCGGCGGCTCCTGCCACGGCCAGCGCCAGCATCGACAGCCGCGCATCGCGTGAAAAGGCAAAGCAAAGCGTGGCAAGGCCATAGACCATCACGCCGCCCAGCATCCATTTTCCGGCATGCCGTGTGATCGGCCGAAGCGCCAGTGCACCCCGCGCCCGCGGCAAAGGATGCGCGCAGCTGTCCGAAACCTTCGGGGCCGATGAAAAGGATGTCTTTGGCGAATGCAGGCAACAGCGCCGTGACCCCGCCGAGAAGAACGGCGAACAGGTCGAGCGATATCGCTCCCAGCACGATCTTGCTGCCCCATAAATGCGTCAGCCCCTCGCGGATCATGGTCAGACGCGAAGCTTCGCTGCGTTTGGCTCTGGTTTCCAGGGGCATTTTCACCAGAACCACCCATGCCATGCAGGCCAGCATATAAAGCGCGCATGCCGTTGCGTTGGCATAAACCGGCGCCAGCCCGCACAGCACCCCGCCGATCCACGGCCCCAGAATCATCCCGCTTTGGACGCTGAACGTGTTCCAGGCGATCGCCTTCGGCAGTTCATCGATCGGCACCAGCAGCGGAACAAGGGATGCGCCGGCGGGCATGGAAAAAGTGCGGCCGATGCCAAAAAAACCCGCGACGACAAAGATCGCCATCAGCGGCGGATGCGCCTGCATCGACAGCAGGGTAAAAGCCGCTGCGCAGGAAACCTGCAGCGCCCCGCAGTACAATAAAATTTTGCGCCGGTCGTAACGATCCGCTGTTTCGCCTGCAATCAGGGCCAGGGCGAACATCGGCAAAAATTGCGCCAGCCCGATCATCCCGACAAGAAACATGCTCTGCTGCTCATCGTGGGTCTGGCGCGCGATCGGAATAGACCGACCACCCGATCGCCACGCTCTGGGTCAGGGTGGCGATCGTGGTCAACAGCCGGCCGATCCACATCATGGCATAGGCGCGATGGCGGAAAACGGACGGAAAACGCATAAAATTAAAGAGGGCGGACATGGAGCGCAACTCTCCTCGCCTAATGCCACATCACAGAGGAAAAAACTCAACCGCTGAAGAAAGAAGTATTAAGAGTTCATGGATTCTAATTCAGGTTTTGTCATGGGATTCCAGTCTGTTTTGCCTGCGATTGCTACCGGTATTTACTATCGCGATATCATATTACTTGATTCAATCTGCTTGCCGAGATCTGTTTCGCAATGAGACGTCGTTTCATGGAACATGTTCGGCTGTTTTTCCACTTCGGTCACCTGTGATTTCTTGTCAGTTATGTCACCGGGAAGGCGGATGAATGGAGAGATATTCATATTGCGCTGGTTTCAGACGATTTTGAAGGATACTGGTTTAAAGATCGCAATAGAATAAGACGGCTGACGCTGGCTGTGGATAATCGATTATCGCCAGTAGCTTACCGTCGGAATCCTTTTTCGACGCCTGATCCTTTTTTCAAGAAATTCTGGAAACGGGAATAGCGATTTAAGAGCGTTCAACAGTAAAAGCTGACGGTTTATTGTTTTATGTCAATGCAAACGCTTGTTTCTTCAAAATCCTTGTCGGTGAAAATTTCGGCAAAACGCTGCGCCGCCTTTGCTGTGGGTGCGGTAGAAAGAAAGGCAGTCTTTTACGATGGATAAACACGGCATCTTCGCTGAAAACGCCGGGAAGCTCTCGGGCCAGCCTCGGGTGTCTGCCCAGCTTTCCGCCGAGCAGCACGCGATACCCTTTGATGCCGTCACCAAGCGTTCCCGTGGGGCAGACCTGGATGCATTTGCCGCAGGACAGGCAGTCGCTCAAACCGGATAACCGGTGATCCATCTGAAAGAGAGATGGCCTGCTCCCGGCACGCTTCCACGCAGGCTTCGCACTGCGAGCAGGGGTTCTGCGTGATTTCCGGAACGCAGGCCCCGATGATGCCGATGTCCTTGATCTGGGGCTGAGAGCAGGCGTTCGGGCAATCGGCCAGCGTGATCCGGAATTCGTGGTGATATTTGAGCGGGCCCTTGACTTCTTTTTTTAGAAAATCCAGAAGGTTTTCTTCGGCCAGAAGGGCTTCCAGCCTCTGCATCAGATCATCGCCGGCATTGGCCCGGTTGGGGCACCCGCCGGCGCCGAAACAGGTCTCGATCTGATACCCTTTGATATCGGTTTCCATTTTGGAAAGAAAACGGGCCTGGGTGGCTTTGACTTCTGCAAGCGTGATCAGGGATTTGCCTTCTGCTTCCGCCTCTTTTTCCACACGATTTCGTACCCGCTTGCGGACAAAAAAAGGGATTTTTTTGACGGCATCTTCAGCCTCGGCTGTCCATTTCATTTTCTGATTTTTCCTTGATCTCCTGGCTTCTGGATCCTGACTCCTTTTCATGCCAAATGCTCGGCAATGGTAACGGTCCGGTCACCGAGTATGTTGACATAGCTTCCCATTTCATTGTCATACCAGCCGTAAATCACGGTCTGTGTCACGGGAATCTTGATGAGAGGATTCAGGCAGCAACCCGATGCATGCCTTGTCCATTCCCGGAACCTTGTTCAGATCGATGGTCACATCCGCAGTCCGCGTATGGGTTTCATGGCCTTCGATGATCGCGGCTGCCCGGGGAAGGCCGACGATGTCTGCCGATACGTTCTGGTTGCTCAGAAAACAAAAGATAGCCTCTGGGATCATCCTGAGCCGTCTGCCGGTAAATCCCGTTGATCATCTCTCTTCGAATGGCGCCGCCAAAAAGCTCTTCCTGAAGATTGACCACAAGAATGATCAAAGAGCCCGTGGCCGTGGGTATCCGGACGGATTCAGCGATGAATCCGATCTGCTCCATTTCGGGAATCACCAGCCGCAGGGTATTGGCGGCCCCCGTGGATGTCAGAATGATATTGTTCATGATGCTCCGGCTCTTACGCAGGTCCGTGGAGCCGGACTTGGGCAGCCGGTCCAGCACGGCCTGGGTTCCGGTGGCGGCATGGACGGTGGCCATCGATGCAGACAGGATTTTTTTGGGACCGAACGCCTGAATCAGCGGCTTCATCATGTGGGCCAGGCAGGTGGTGGTGCAGGATGCGTTTGATATGAGCCGGTGTCGCCGGGGATCGTAGGCATTGTCGTTGATGCCCATGACCGTTGTAACAGCGTCTTTCGGCATGGGTCTTCCCTTGTCCTTTATTTTAAACGGGGCGGATGCAATCACTTTTTCAGCGCCGGCTTCGATGTGGCCTCTCAAAGACCCGCCGGGCAGATCCGCGCTCTGGGTGGGGTCCAGAAATTTGCCGGTGGTATCCACCACGAGCTTTACGTCATGGTCCTTCCAGCGAAGGTCGCGGGGATTCCGGTAGGATCTCAGGAATGTGACCTTGACGCCGTTGATTATCATCGAGCTGTCTGTTTCATTTAAATCCTGAACAACCGGCGTGGCCTGATAGCCGTGAAGAAACATATGAAGGCTTCCGTATGTGGAATCCCTTTCAATGTAATGGGCGATGTCCGCAAGGCAGGTTCCGGCCTGCCTGCCGATGTTCACCACCAGTTCATCAAAATATCTGCGTCCCACATGATGCCAGACAGTCAGCTTGCCGATCCTGCCAAAACCGTTTATGCCGAGCTTTACAGCCTTTTTCACGTCTTTTTCCGATTCCATGATCTCTCCTTTTACGATGCTTCTCTGATCCGGATCCGTCCCTGATACACCGAACCTTCCAAGCCGTCAATGCTGATGGCATCTCCAGAGAATAGCATGCGTTGGTTGAATTCACATTGTCTTTCTTTTTCACTACAGATAAGATTTCCACACCCGACCACACAGGTCTTTCCGAGCCGGTGGGCAACCACGGCCGCATGAGAGGTCAGCCCTCCCCGGGCTGTCAGCAGGCCGTCGGAGGCAAAGATCTCCCGGATATCATCCGGCACCGTATCCCCGCGCAGCAGAATCAGGGAGGTATCCGGCTCCTTGAGCCGCCACTGTTCGATTTCTTCCAGGGTAAAGACCACCCTGCCGGCCATTGCACCCCCGCTGACGCCGATGCCGTGCCCCAGAAACCGGCCGCTGGAAATGTCTTCCGGGTCAAAGGCCAAAACTTTTTTTCGCTCCCGCATGGCCATTTCGCGGGTCTGGAGAATAAAGAGGTCTTTGGCGGCAGGACTTTCAAAAGTGAATTCCATTTCCTGGGGCGTCCATCCTTTTTTTTCAATCAAATCGATGGCCCAGTTTTTCAGCCCGGCATAGATTTCCGGGAAATGGGTTTCCAGGGTTATGTCGGTTTCCCGCATCTCTACCTCCTGCTGAAAGATGGAAATGGGCAGGGTGTTGACCAGGCCGGACACGACATCCTCGCCCTGGTTGCCGACGGTAAAATCCCCCCACAACCGAACACGGTCTCCAGGCCATCGGGGGTTGTGGGTAAAAATAACGCCGGTTCCGGACTGCTGTGAAAAATTCCCGAAAACCATGGACTGAACCGTTACGGCTGTTCCCCAGTCATCGGATATTCCCATGATTTTCCGGTATGTTTTGGCCTTGTCTGACTCCCACGAATCAAGCACGCTGTTGATGGTCATATAGAGCTGATCCATCGGGTCATCCAGAACGGGAAAACCTGCGTCCGCGATGCTTTTTTTGTACGCCAGTGCAACCGCCTGCATCTGTGCGCCGCTGAATCCTTTTTTAAAGGAAATCCCGAGTGTTTTCTTGAATTTGCTGATAATGGCGTCAAAATGGTCTCGTTCCAGCCCGACCGCCATGCCGTAACACTGCAGAAAGCGCCGGTAATTGTCCCAGGCGAACCAGGCGTTTCCGGTTCTGGCGGCAAGGCCTTCTGCAATTCCTTCGTTGATGCCCACGTTCAAAAGGGTGTCCATCATGCCCGGCTGAGAAATGGAGGAGCCGCTTCGAACTGAAAACAGCAGCGGGTTTGTGGCGCTTCCGAAGGTTTTCCCCGTTATCTTTTCAACGGCGGATATCTGCCGAACGACCTGATCTCTGAAATTCTGCAGGGCAGGGGGGTAATGCTCAATGATGTCCCGGCACCGGAAAGCTTCCGTGGTGATGATGAATCCCGGCGGAACCGGCATCCCGAAGCGTTTGAGCTTGACCATGTTCAGCCCCTTGTTGCCGAGATAGATGATGCCGGGCAAATGTTTGCCGCGCTGATCCACCGAGGTGATGGCCTGGCTCGGGTCATAAAGCAGAAGCAGCCGAAGCTGATCCGGATGCAGGGTGTTGAGCTGATGAAACAGGATGTTCAATATCCGGGTCAGGAGCCGGTCCAACTGCTGAAGTCCCAGCGAAAAAACAAGCTGGTCCCTTAAAAAAATCTCCGTTATCCGATGGGTGATCTTTTCCGGATCCATTTCCGGGTCCGGGGGTAGATATCGCGGTAGAAGCTTATTCCGGTCGATTCCGGCAATGATGCGGTTGAGATTTTCTTCGTGAACATTGTTGAAATAGTCGCTGATGATGTTTTTTACCGCCAGGGAAAAACCTTTAAAAATATCCAGATACTGGGTAAATGTAAACCCCCTGACCTCAAGGGAATGGGTCAGAAACTCCTGCTGCCGTTCAAACTCGACCGAGTGAATGCCGTCTGCTTTCAGTGCCCGGTCAAACAGGGCCAGCAGTTCCGAGATTTCATGAATGGTGACATGGGTGATCAGCGACAGGTCTATGGTCTGAACGAGTTCTTCAAAGAGGACATTGACCAGGGATTCAATCCGGAACGTCAGTCCCAGCGCATCAAATTTCACTTCATGGTAACTGCCGTACATCGAGGGAATATCAACGGTAATATGCCTTTTTTTATAAATATCCTCTCGAATTTCGTATATTTTTGAAGACAGGATCAGCTCTTTCAGAAACTCGAGATAATCGATGAGCAACGCTGTCTTTTTTCTGACATTCGGTTGGTCCAGCGCTTTTTGCAGCCGGTTCAGATCCGGAAATCCGCTGGCTTTCAGTTGATCCAGATAATGGTTTATCTCAATAAAATCAATATGATATTTGTGGTGAAGGAGTTTATAGAAGGCAGCCAGCAGTTGAATCCGTTCGATATCGGCTTCGGATTCTCCTGAAATATTGGAAAGTAGCCCCTGTAAAGCGTCGCTGCTCAGGGTCAGCAGCTGAACCGGAAGGGAAATCCCCTGATGCCGCAGATTCGTCATGATTCGCTTGACGCCGTCAATGTAGGGACCGGAGGAATTGATCTGCTTGTAAATGTCCGGGGGAACGAATTTTTCTATTTCTGCCTTGTTTCCGGTTTTCCAGAATTCCAGCACTGCACCCATGAAGTCTAGAATCTGGTTGCTGCTTTCCACGTGGCTTTGTTTTCTCAGAAAATGGATCAGCACATCTTTTCGCCGGGTCAATTCATCCAGACGGGTGGAGATTTCCCGCAGTTCCCCTTCCGCACCGATATCATTAAAAAAAGCCGGAAAAATCCGCGCCAACTGTTTGACTAAATTGTAGACAGGACCGATGTCGCTGTTTAGAAGCCGGGTGATGTCACGGGGAAAAAGATCCGTATCTTTAATGAAGACACCTTCCAGGCAAAGGTGAATGATCAGGCAGGACAGCAGCCGGTTAGACCATTTGGGATTGAGTTCGATCAGCGCCATCCAGGTGCGGATGTTCGGAATGTGGGCGCTGTTGGCCTGTATCTGCCAGTCGCTTCCAACGCGGCCGATCATGGGGGTTTGAAACCCCAGGTCAATGACCGAATCGATAAAGAAATTGACTAGATCGCTTTCGTCGGTTTTATAAACGCCTTTTCCCATGTTCAGCGCGCAGTTCAAGGCGGTTACCGGAAATTCCCGCGTGTGGGTTTTCAAGATGGAGAACGTTTTTTGAATCAGCCGCATGATATTGCGGTGCGATTCATTGCTGATCAGCCAGCTTAAGGTCCGGTTGATATCCCACAGCGCGTCTTCATGGATCAGGGACAAGCCGGAAATATTCATGATACGAAAGAGAAAAATCACCTTCCAGTGATTGCGCTGGGTAATGTTCTCACTCGACTTCCAGAGGATCATCGGAAGCTTTTTATAGGTCTCGACAATCTGTCCATAGGCTGGAAGCTCCAGCAGATTTTTCAGAAGGGAGATGGATTCAACGGGTTCCGTGGTTATAAGGCTGTTGAGCCTGTTGTTGCACCAGGTCATTTTCTGGTGGGAGATTTCAGAAAAAATCTCGTCAAAAATTGCCAGATGCCCGGTTTCAGCTTCGGTTTCGAACCAGAGCATCGGATCATCCTGGCTCAGCCAGTAAGAATATGTGTATTGATGGTATCTGTGAAGGAGCAGGTTCAGGGCACTGAAGGGCGGCGGCGAAGCCCGAAGGCAGAGTTCGGCAAGCCGTTTGATGGCGTAAAAACTTCTTGCAAAAAGCGCAAAATGATTCGCGGGAAGCGCTTGGATCCGGTCAAAGGCAGTGTTCAGGGCCGGCGTAAACCGCGGCAGGTCGGCGCCGGAATCTTTGACTGTTTTTTGCAGAAACAGCAGCAGATTGTCCACGGCATCGGCCCGGGCATCCAGGGGCGCTTCATTGCAGGCATCCAGGAAAATATCGATGATCAGGCCGACAGCTTCCGGCCCCTTGGCGTGCTTCTGAAAAATATGAAAATAATCCAGGGCATATTTCCGGCATTCCAGTATGATAAATCGCCAGTTTTTATAAGGGTGGGAGAGTTCCGTTAAAAAAACAGTGACGCCATCCATCAGTCCATAATACCGGGACATGGCTTCCTGGAGTGGAAAAAACCGGGGATCGATGCTGACATCTACATGGGAGCCGGCTATATTGACCTCAAGTGCCTTGGATTTGAACGGCATGTCAGACTCCTTGGTGTCTGTTCGCGGTCATTTGCGATGAGATTTTACGGGTGCGTCAGTTTTTATGGGAATGCGCGGTTTCCCAGCGTTTGTCCAGATAATACAGGATCGGAACCGTCATCCGGGAGAAGAGGAGCGATGCCACCTCTCCGGCCATCAGGCTGATGGCAAGGCCCTGAAATATAGGGTCGAATAAAATGACGGATGCGCCCACCACCACGGCGGCCGCGGTCAGCATCATGGGCCGGAACCGGACGGCGCCGGCGTCAATGACCGCAAGATCCAGGGGCATGCCCTGTGCCACGCGAAGTTCGATAAAATCCACTAGAATGATGGAATTTCTTACCACGATGCCGGCGCCGGCGATAAAGCCGATCATGGAGGTAGCGGAAAAAAACGAGCCCATCAGCCAGTGGGCCGGCAGGATGCCGATCAATGAAAAAGGAATGGCCATCATGATGACCAGCGGCGTGGAAAACGACTGAAACCAGCCCACCACGAGCACGAAAATAATGACCAGAACCACGGCAAAGGCCATTCCCAGATCCCGGAACACCTCGTAGGTAATGTGCCATTCTCCGTCCCATTTCATGGCGAATTTCCGGTCGCTTTCCGGAAGACTCGCCGTGTGCTGAATGATTTTGTATCCTTCCGGAAGGGTGATGGCATCGATTTTTTTCTGCATTTCCAGAATGGCGTAAACCGGACTTTCCTTTTCACCGGCCACATCCCCGATCACGTAGACCACCGGCATCAGGTTTTTGTGGTAAATGCTCTGCTCGGACGGCGTTTTCCTAGCCACAACCAGTTCCGAAAGCGGCACCAGACGATTGGATGCACCCATGATCTTGATGGTTTCCAGTCTTTCGATTCCCGCGCGGTCCGCGAGCGGCAGTTGGAGAATGATGGCAACATCTTCTTTCTCCAGGGGCTGGTGCAGCAGGCCGGTCTGTTTTCCGGAAAGCGCCAGTTCCAGGGCGCCTGCAACCTGCGCTGCGCTGATGCCGTTCAGCGCGGCTTTTTCCTTGTCCACATCCAGTTCAAAACGGGGCTGGCTGCCTTCCATGTACCAGTCCACATCCACAACGCCCGCGGTCTGCTCAAAAATCTGGCGGATTTGCAGGGCGATTTCCCGCTGGCGTTCGTAGTCCGGGCCGTAGATTTCGGCGACCAGGGTGGACAATACCGGGGGGCCTGGCGGCACTTCGGCCACCTTGACCCTGGCGTTGAAGCGCCTGGCGATTTTTAAAAGCGGCGGCCGGACCCGTTTGGCAATTTCGTGGCTTTGCTGCGCACGCTTTCCTTTTCCGACCAGATTGACCTGAATGTCCGCCATATGCGGGCCCTTGCGCAGATAGTAATGCCGGACCAGGCCGTTGAAATTAAAAGGGCCGGAAGTTCCCGCATGAATCTCGTAGTCAGTCACCTCGTTGACGGTTTTCAGGTAGTCTCCCATCTCCAGGCAGGCGGCCGTGGTTTCTTCAAGGGTTGCGTTTTCCGGCATGTCCAGTATGACCTGAAATTCGCTTTTGTTATCAAAGGGAAGCATTTTGACCTTCACCCAGCCGATGCCCACCATCGCGCAGGCCGCCAGCAGCATGGCCGCGACAGATGCCAGAAATATCCAGCGCCAGAAGGCAATTTCGATCAGAGGCGTCATGACCTTCCGGTAAAGTTGGGTGCTCCAGTCTTCGGTTTCGGCGTGACCCTGTCCGTCATGATGACTGATGAGCCTTAATGACGCCCAGGGAGTTACGATAAAGGCAACCAGAAGCGAAAACACCATGGCCGCGGATGCCCCGATCGGGATAGGGCGCATATAGGGGCCCATCAGCCCGCCCACGAAAGCCATAGGAAGGATGGCGGCGATAACGGCAAGGGTTGCCAGAATGGTGGGGTTTCCGACCTCGTCCACGGCTTCGATGGCCACTTCCATCCGGGGCCGGCCGGCGTTTTCCGGAAGACGGAAATGCCGCACCATGTTTTCCACCACCACGATGGCGTCATCCACCAGGATGCCAATGGAGAAAATGAGCGCAAACAAGGTGATGCGGTTCAGGGTGTAGCCGTAGAGATAAAACACCGTCAGCGTCAGGGCCAGCGTCACCGGAATAGCAATGGCCACGACGCCGGACTCCCGGTGTCCCAGCGTAAACCAGATGAGAATGGTGACGGAAACAATGGCGATGAGCATGTGAAACAGCAGTTCATCGGATTTTTCCTTGGCGGTTTCCCCGTAATTGCGGGTAACGGTCATTTGAATATCGTCGGGGATCACGGAGCCTTTGGCGTCCTCAATCCGCTTCAAAACCTTCTTTGCAACGGTAATGGCATTGGCGCCTTTTCGCTTGGCAAGCGTCAGCGTCACGGCAGGATACACGCCGCGCGAAGATGCATCTTCGGGTCGGAGCCCTTGTTCGGATGCCGCCGGGCCCATTCCGAAAAAAACATACTGGTCAGGGTCCGCGGGCCCATCCGAGATTGTGGCGACATCCCGAAGATACACCGGTTTTCCGTTATAAACACCGACGACGACACCTTCCACATCCGTGCTGTTTTTCAAGAAACCGTTCAAATGAACCAGAACCTGGCCTTCGGGTGACGGATAAGAGCCGGCATCAGCGTCCTGGTTGGCTGCGCAGATCATTGCCGATATCCGTCCGATATCCAGCCCGAAGGCTGAAAGCCTGACCGGGTCAAGGCCAACGGTCAGTTGCCGCCGGTATCCGCCGATGAGGGTTGTCGTGGAGACATTTTCCTCCCGCTTGATCAGATCGTCCACTTCGGCAGCCACCCGGCGAAGGGTATAATGGTCCGCATGCTTTCCCCAGAACGTCAGGGCCAGAATCGGGACATCATCGATGTAGCGGGGTTTTATCAACGGCGGGGAAACCGACGGCGGAATCCGGTCCATGTTGGCCATCAGTTTGGATTGGAGGCGGACAATGGACTTTTCCTCATCCTGGCCCACATAAAACCGCACCACCGCCATGGACATTCCGGGACTGGAGGTGGAATAGACGTATTCGACGCCGGGAATCTCCCAGAGCAGCTTTTCCATGGGGCGCGTGGCCCGTTCTTCCACTTCCTTGGCGCTGGCCCCCGGCATTTTTACGAATACATCGATCATGGGGACGATGATCTGGGGTTCTTCCTCACGGGGCAGGCCAATGACCGCGGCAATGCCGAGAAGAACCGATGCGATGATGAAAAGCGGTGTCAGCTTGGAGTTGATGAAATAGCCGGCAATTTTGCCGGCTATGCCCGGCTGGGTCATGAGGACACCTCCACCCGAAGGCCATCGACCATATCCGGCGGTGGAATCACCACAAAACGGTCGCCGGGAAGAATTCCGGACAGGGCCTCGACCATGGTTCCGGATGTCCGGCCTGTTCTCAGGATGCGAAACCGGGCGATCTGATCAGCATCCAGCAGAAAAATTCCGGTAAGCTGCCCCTGGTGAATGAGCGCGCTTGCAGGGATGAGCAGCTTTTCCTGGTTCCCTTGGACAAGGGTGACACGGCTGAACATGCCGGAGTGAATTGTGGGTTGAAAGGGAACGGCTACCTGAACCATAAAGGATCTGCTGGAAGCATCCGCGGCCGGAGAAATGGCCCGGACGGTTCCATCAAAAGCCCTGCTGCCGGCCGAGGGGATGGAAACTGATACGGGTTGTGAAAGGGCGATGGACTGTATGAAGGATTCAGGAACGATGATGTCCACGCGAAAAACATCGGTGCTTTCGATTTTCAGAAGCGGTGTTCCGGGCGCTGCCAAGGTTCCAGGATCCGCCAGTCTGGCGGAGATGGCGCCGTCAAAAGGTGAAATGAGTCTGGCGTCTTTTTCGCTGACGCTGGCTCCCGCCACCGCCGCTTCAGCCTGTTGAATCCGGAACCGGGCGGCTTCCGCCATGGACTTGGCCTGACCCAGCGCAGCCTCGGCCTGTCGAAATCGGGCGCTGACCTCATCAAATTCCTGGCGGCTTGCGGACTCGGTTTTCATCAGATTCAAATAGCGGTCGTAAGTCGCCTTTGCCAACTCAGCGGACGCTCCGGCGGCATGCTGGCCGGATAGTGCGGCAGACTCCGCTTTTCTGGCCTCCGACAGGGCCGCTTCCGCCTGAAGCAGCTGGGCCTTGACCTGCCTGGGATCAATTTCCACCAGCAACTGATCTTTTTTGACCCGATCGCCTTCCTTGACATTAACGGCCTTCACCACCCCCATGATCTTACTGGAAAGGGTGCTGGCGTCTTTCGCGGACACGGTTCCGGTGGCTTCGTAAAGAATGGGCTCCCGGGTGATGACGGCGGTTGCCACCGGTGCGGCGATGGACCTTGTCTGAGTAGATTTTACGGTCCCTGGCTCGATTTTTTCGCTGCACCCTGAAAACAGGATGCATGCCATGCCTGTGATTGCATAGAGTAAACAGCGTGTCAGCATAACAGTCTCCATCAAGATGGGTCTTATAAGCCGTATCAATAAACGGTGATGGTCATGGCCGGACAGTCCGGTCTTTATTGAAAATTCGTATCCAGGGTGCCTGTGGCCAGCGACAACTGAATTCGCGAGGCCGAATAATCATGCAAAGATCGGTATCGGTTGGTAAGGGCGGTTTGCAACGAAACTTCCGCATCCAGCAGGCTGACCAGGGTGAGCAGTCCGTTTTCATAGCGGTCGCTGACGATGCGAAGCCCTTCTTCAGCCTGCGCAACAGCGGCTTCGGCTACGGATATCTGGTTCCAGGCGCTTTGAGCCTGCAAAAATGCCAGCCGGGTCTGGACCTCGATGCCTGCGGCCATATCGTTTCGCATGGCCCGGATCCTGCTGAGCATGGCTTCGGACTCCCGGGTTTTGGCGCTCATCCGGTCTCCGCTGTAAAGATTTATCCTCAGCATGGCGCCGACGGTATAGCTGTCGCCGCTGTATCTTAAATCAGATGAATTCAGCTCATAGGTTCCGATCAGGTTGATGGCGGGAAGATGAGCAGCCTTTGATTTTTGAACTTCGTCTTCGGCAATCTGTTCCTGAAGCAGAAGATATTTCATATCGGGTCGATGGGACTGGGCCATCCCGATCCATTCATCAATCGGGCCGTGGACAGGCTCGCCTTTTACAAGCGCGGTTTCCAGCCGCCAGCTGCTGTCGCCGGATGCGCCCATGGCGGCGTTCAGGGACGCAAGCGCCATGGAGATCCGGCTCTGAGACTGAATGCGATCCTGATCCAGTTCCGCAATATGAACCTGGGTTCGGAGCAGATCGCTTTTTACGGCAAGACCGTTTTCATACCGTTTTTGGATCATTTCCAGATTCACGCGGGCGGTTTCAAGTGATTTATGGATAACGTCAAGGGAGTGATTGGCCAGAACCAGACCGGTATAGGCTGTTGCCGCCGCAGCAATCACCTCCTGGCGGGTTCGCGTTAAAAACAGGTCCTGCGCCTCCCGGTCGAGCCTGGCCTGGTTCACGCCGATCCGGGTCTGGCCGCCCCGATATACCGACCATTCCATGGAAAGTGCGGAATTGAAGTTGCTGATGGGGTCGGGATGGTTTAACCTGGCAGGGTCAAAGTCAGCCTGTGTGATGCTTGCCTGATTTAGCAGATTCCCGAATGCCCACATGGGATTGTTGGTGTGGCTGTATGTTTCTGTGAAAAATAACTGGGGTAAAAAGCCGGATTCGGCCTGCGTGATGCGGTGATCGGCTGCCGAGACCTGCGACAGCGCGGCCTTGATTCTGGGATTCTGCTTGTATGCCAGCTGCATGGCATCAGAAATGGTCAGCGATGGCAGAGGTATCGATGGAATATCTGCGGCCGGGAGCTTTAAAGGGAAAAAGCAAAGCCAGGAAAATAACAACATCGGCCATTTTGGCCGAAGAGACAAACGTTTCATAGTGCAATTCCCTTGGATCATTTCAAAGAATCATGGGTGCGATTGCGCCAGGCTGCCGATGGTTACGTCACGAATTTTACCTTTCACGAAAAGAGTAATTACTTCGTTATCACTAGTGTGGGGTGATGAGCAAGGGCTTTGTCGCATTTGCGGCAAGCGCACTGGCGGTCCAGGCTGCAAGACCTCTGAGGTCAGGATTCGGAGAAGCTAAAAAAGGAAGCAGGAACTCGGAGGCACCCGCTGCCCGGTGGGGCCGATCCTGAGCCAGCCTTCCCAGTGCCCAGAGAATGCCTTTTTGTAAATCGGGGTGATCAATGAAGTTGCCACAGGGGTTGATATAGGAAATCAGGATGCAGGCATATTCTTCAGCCAAAATGTCGTTTCTGGCCATGATTTCGCCCATGGCCTCCGCGGATCCCCAGCCGATACCACCGGATTCATCGTTCAGGCTCCACATCAGGCGACGCATCACCACTCGGGCTGACTCCATGTTTTCCTCGGCCAGAAGGGACACCACAGCGCCCATTGCGGTGATGGCCTGCCAGAAATACAGGGGATCCTTGCTGTAGAAAAAAGGAAACAGCGCATTTACAACCTTTCGAAGGGGCATGCTGCAAATGACGGTCAATGCCTCATCATCGAGCACTCCTTTCGAGAAAAGTGCCGTCAGTTTTTCCCTGAGGCTCCGAATCGATCCGGTTGTTCCAGGCATGTTATTCCCATGCAATACAGTCGGCCGGACAATTCTTTATGGCGTCATCCACACCGGACCGGGGATAGTCCGGCATTTCCGTCACTGCAATGTAGCCGACATCGTTCAGGTTGAAAACTTCCGGACACACATCATGGCATATCCCGCAAAGAACACAGTCGCTTAAATCAATAACAGGTTTTTTTGTCATGGCCGTAAACTCGTTGAAAGTCAAAATTGGGATGGCAAAGTAAAAAGTACAAGATCAAGGCGAGCGGCACCGGAGCAATTGGCGACAATCCTGCACGTGAGGCGCACGACACTGCCGCAAAGACAAAGGGCGAAACTCAACGCGGATATTGGGCTTTTTTAGGGCCATCAGAAATTGATTGATTACATTTCACTATAGGAATAAAATCATATCTGTCAAGGCAGACAGCGCCGTTGGGCAGGGGCATCGCTTCCAGCATTTCAGCAAAAAACGGCAAATACCGGCAAATAACAATAAGCCGTTATTTTTCACTTGCATTTCTTAATGTTGTCATATATCATCCCCTATGATCTAACTGTTTAAAATTGTTTGATGAACAGGGAATAAGATTCACTGTTTCCGTCAAGTTTCAGATGTTTACCGGTTCAGGATCAAATGATTTATGATTCTGGAGCAGCGGGTATGAGCAATAATTTATAACGTGAGGAGGTGCAGGCATAGTCCCAACAACCAAAAGACCCATCAAAGCCGATAAGACCAATATCAACCGGGATATCCGCGCCAAAGAGGTCAGGGTGATTGATCCGGATGGTAATCAGATTGGAATCATCCCCACATACAAAGCGCTGGCCGTTGCCAATGATTTTGGGCTTGATCTTGTTGAGATTTCACCCAATGCAGCCCCTCCGGTTTGCAAGATAATGGATTACGGCCGTTATCGTTATGAGCAAACCAAAAAAAAGCAGGAGGCCAAGAAAAAGCAGAGCACTTTTCAGATCAAGGAGATTAAGATACGCCCCAAGACCAGCGAACATGACTTGCAAACCAAAATTGATCACATTCGTAAGTTCATTGACAAAAAAGACAAAGTCAAGTTAACCGTGGTCTTCAGGGGTCGTGAGATAACGCTGTCTCAGGCAGCCAGGGAATTGCTGGAAAAGGTCATTGCCGAAACCCAGGAAATTGCCGTGGTCGAGCAGACTGCCAAATTTGAAGGACGGACAATGGTGATGATCCTCTCTCCCAAATAACCTTCGAATCGGGCGTAAAAGGTCCGGTCAGATCTGAAAGAGGCTTTTTGTTAATCAGGTTGTACAGGCGTGAGCAGATAATTTTGTCTCACGCTTTCTATTTTATGTGCCTTAGGAGATAATATTATGCCGAAAATCAAAACCAATCGTTCTGCTGCAAAGCGTTTTAAAAGAACGGGAACCGGGAAATTTGTTTTCTCAAAATCTCATGGCAGTCATATTTTGACAAAAAAGACCACCAAGAGAAAACGATCTTTGAGAAAAAGTCAGATTGTTGATAAAACCAACATCAGAGAGTTGAAATTATTACTTCCGAACGGGTAAGACCGAGACTTGTTGTCGGCTCTGCTTACCCGGCCAGATGTATTTCGTGCATTGTCAACCAGTTGCATGCAGCGGTTCTTCTAGACGATGCAGGATTAAGGAGATAGTTATATGAGAGTAAAACGCGGCTTTAAGGCAAGGAGACGGAGAAATAAAGTATTAAAACTAGCCAAGGGATTTCGCGGCGGCCACAGCAAGCTCTTTCGGACTGCTGCGGACACCGTTGATCGGGCGCTTGCCTATGCTTACAGGGATCGCAAGGTCAAGAAACGGGATTTTCGCAGCCTCTGGATTGCCAGAATTAATGCGGGTACGCGGATGAATGACTTGTCCTACAGCAAATTCATGCATGGACTTAAAATGGCAGGCATTGCTCTGGATCGAAAAGTTCTTGCTGAACTTGCGATTGCAGACCCAAACGGTTTTTCCAGTTTGGTCAGAACCGCAGCGCAGCAAAACTGATGGCAAGGTAAGAAGACCACCAGCTTGATTGCGCATTATCCCTTATGGATGAAAATGGTGGCCGGGCAGTCCCAATTGCCTGCCCAGCGGATCGGGATGACCGGATGGAAAAAAGACCGTCCAGTCATCCGCTCCATTTCATTATATAGTGAGTCGCCTACCAGTGGAACTTAGAAAGTAGTCAACGCCTGCTCTCTAATGATCTAACCCCGCCTTTCTTACAGCAGAGCATACAACCGTGGAACAACAGATAGAACAGATTCTTCAGCAGGCACTGAGTGAGCTTCAGTCAGCTTCGCAAGCTGCTCAACTTCAAGCCTTTTCGGTCCAGTATCTGGGGCGAAAGGGGCTTGTCACCCAATATCTCCGGAACATTTCCCAACTGCCGGCCGAGCAGCGTCCGATGGCGGGGAAAAGAGCCAATGAGATCAAAAAAATCCTGGAAGAAGCCCTGCAAAAGGCGCTTCAGGAAATTGAAACCCGGCAGGCATCAGAAGATGTCGGCATTGATGTTTCATTGCCGGGCCGAGTTGCCTTTCATGGTTCCATCCATCCGATTACCCAGATTACCCGGCAGATCTGCGAGATTTTTACACGCATGGGATTTGCTGTTGCAGAAGGGCCAGAGGTGGAATTGGATCACTACAATTTTGAGGCCTTGAATATCCCCAAAAATCATCCGGCAAGGGATATGCAGGACACGTTTTATGTGTCGGAATCCATCGTCCTTCGGACCCACACCTCGCCGATTCAGGTCCGATATATGGAAAAGCATGCCCCCCCGGTCAAGATCATTGCTCCTGGCAAGGTGTACCGGTGCGATTCAGATATTACCCATACCCCCATGTTTCATCAGGTTGAAGGGCTCGTGGTGGGAGAATCCATATCTTTTGGTGATTTGAAAGGCATTCTGACGGTTTTTGTCCATCAAATGTTTGATGATAAGACCAGTCTACGATTTCGCCCCAGTTTTTTTCCCTTTACCGAACCCAGTGCCGAAGTGGATATCCTGTGTGTCATGTGCCGGGGCAAGGGATGCCGGGTGTGCAAGCAGACCGGATGGCTTGAAGTGCTCGGATCCGGAATGGTTCATCCTGCTGTTTTTGAAAATGTCGGCTATGACACCTCCCGCTACTCGGGTTTTGCTTTTGGAATGGGCGTTGAGCGGATTGCCATGCTGAAATTCGGAATTGATGACATCCGGAAGTATTATGAAAACGACATCCGGTTTTTAAACCAATTCTAAAACGATTTATCAGCGGGCTGTTGTCCATGAACCCCCATTTTATGATTTACAAGGTTTTGATGCGATGAAAATAAGCTTAAACTGGCTGAAATCTTATGTTCCAATACAAATGGATGTCGATGTTCTTGCCGAAGCGTTGACCATGGTGGGCCTTGAAGTCGAAGCTGTTTATGATCGCTACGATTATTTAAAAACAGTCGTTGTCGGCCGCGTTGTCAGCATCACTGCCCATCCGGATTCCGCCAAGCTCCAGTGCTGTGTGGTGGATACCGGAAAAGCACGAATACCGGTTGTCTGCGGAGCGCCCAATGTTCATGTCAACTGTTTATCTGCTCTGGCGCTTCCCGGAACGCAGCTGCCAGAAGGCGCGATCATCGAAGCCAGTGCGATTCGAGGGGCTGCTTCCGAAGGCATGCTGTGCAGCCAGGCGGAGCTGGGGCTCGGGCCGGATCGAAGCGGAATCATGCTTCTGCCAAAAGATCTCCCGGTCTTCCCTACAACCGGCCAGTCTCTGGCTTCGGCTCTTGGTCTTTCGGATACGGTACTGGAGATCGGTTTAACGCCCAACCGGTCCGATTGCCTTAGTTTGATCGGAATCGCAAGAGAAGTTGCCGCGATTCAAAAAACCGCGTTGTCTTACCCGGAAATAAAACTTCCTGAAGGCAAAGGCGCCATCCGCCAGATGACGTCCGTCTCGATACTTGCGCCCGACCATTGTCCCCGGTATGCAGCCAGAATACTGACAGGTGCCACAGTGGGCCCTTCGCCGCACTGGCTTCGGGACAGGCTTATATCCATTGGCATCAGACCCATCAACAACGTGGTGGATATCACGAATTTTGTGATGATGGAAACCGGCCAGCCCCTTCACGCTTTTGACTTTGATCGTCTGGCCGGGCAACGCATCGTGGTTCGAACCGCTGTTTCCGGTGAGTCGTTCACCACTCTGGATCATAAATCGCGGACCCTGACCGCAGATATGCTCATGATTTGCGATGGGGAAAAGCCGGTTGCCATTGCAGGGGTCATGGGCGGGTACAATTCCGAAATCGAACCGGCCACGCAATCGATTTTGATTGAAAGCGCCTGTTTTGACCCAACCAGTATTCGAAAAACATCAAAATATTTTGGGTTGAACACGGATGCCTCGCATCGGTTTGAACGCGGCGTGGATCCCGAAGGGACGGTTTTTGCATTGGACCGGGCTGCGGCACTGATGGCCGATATCTGTGGCGGCGTTTTGGTTGAAGGAGTCATTGATGAACGTCCGGTTGCATTGGAACAAAAACCGCTTGTTCTCAGCGCCAAAGCCACCAATCGACTTCTGGGAACGCAAATCGATTCGGCGTCCATGGACAGCATGCTTCAATCCATCGGTTTTACGGTTGAACCGCTGAATCCGGATCAGCTCAAAGTCGTTCCGCCATCTTTTCGCGTGGATGTTTCCCGGCCGGTTGATCTTGTGGAAGAAATCGCCAGGCTTTCCGGTTATGACCGGATTCCTACCACGTTTCCTGTCATCTCGGAAGGATTGGCCCGCACTTTTACGTTGCAAAATCCCAGGCAACAGATTCTGCGGCTGATGACTGGTCTGGGTTTTTCAGAAACAATTACCTACAGTTTTGTTCACCCGCAATCCTGTAATTACCTAAAACTTGAATCCGGTGACTTCAGAACAAGAGCCCTTCGCGTCCTTAACCCGCTTAGCGAAGACCAGGGGATCATGCGTACTTCGCTGATTCCGGGAGTTCTGGAGACAATGTACCGGAACATTTCCATGCAATCCAGAAACCTGAAGCTCTTTGAAATCGGCAATGTGTTTGTCAGCAATGGCCAGGATGTCCTTCCGGATGAAATTGAAATGCTTTCAGGATTGTGGACAGGCGCCCGTCAGGAGGTGTCGTGGCATACGCCGGGTACGGCATGCGATTTTTATGACATCAAAGGGGTGGTCGAAGCGCTTCTGGCAGCGCTTCATATTCATGATACCCGATTTTCGCGGAACGCGGCGCTGTCCTGTCCCTATCTGAAACCCGGGGTTGCAGCCGGTATTCAGTGCGGCCAGCAGGTGGTGGGATATATCGGCCAGGTGCATTCAGAGACGCTGGCTTTTTATAACATCAAACAGCCGGCCTATGTCTTTGAGATCGATATCCGGAAACTTTTCGCCAGTGTGCCCGATGTCCATCAGACAGCGGCTATTCCAAGGTTTCCGGCAGTCGCAAGGGACATTACGCTGATTCTTACTAAAGCCCTTGAATCCAGCAGGATCATTGAAATGGTTCAGGAAATGCACAATCCGCTCTTGGAGCGAATCATGCTCTTTGACGTGTTTGAGGGAGGACATCTTCCGTCGGATAAAAAAAGCCTATCTTTCCGGATGATCTACCGTTCTGATGCCGAAACTCTGGAAGACGAGGCTGTCAATGAGCTTCATAAAAGCATTTCAGATCAACTGATTCAGGAATTTGATGCAGCGCTGCCTTAGTGAGCTGATAGCCAAGGAAAATACCGATCAACGCTCACTTTGGGTCAGGAATATTCGTGAGGTCACTATGCCTGATCATAAGATTCATCCGGATAAACTGTATTACAAGATTGGCGAAGTCAGCCGGATTGCCGATCTGCCTTCACATGTCATCCGGTTCTGGGAGCATGAATTCTCGAAAATCAGGCCCCAACGAACCCCATCTGGCCAGCGTCTGTACACCCAGCGAAATATTGAAATCATCCTTGAAATTAAACACCTGCTTTATGAGCAAAAATATACCATTGAAGGCGCCAGGCAGTTCTTGAAATCCTGTAAATCCAGTGCATTGACATCGGTTCTGGCCGAGATCCGGCTGGAGCTTGAACGAATCAAAACCATTTTGTCCTGAAGACTCGAAACGCCGGACATCAAGGATCAAAGACCAGCAATAACTCCGACTCATGATTCCTGGCCCCCGATTTCGACGATGCTTACGCAATTTACGAAAAATATTGACAATCTCGTAATATTAACGTATTTATGCCCAGATAATTAGCGGGCATAGCTCAGCTGGTAGAGTACAAGCTTCCCAAGCTTGGTGTCGCGAGTTCGAATCTCGTTGCCCGCTCCAAAGTGAGTCCGATTTTTGTTTAATTGCTGAGTGAAATGCAGCGTTTTCATCATCAGTGGGGTTAAAGCGTGTAATTCTTTTTCGGTTTATTACATCAGACATATTTTTTTATCTCACTGCATTAAATCAAATGAGAGGAAACGGGCATCAGCCCGTTTTTTTATTTTTTATGATTGAACGATTTGACCGATCGACACCATCGCGGAAAAAAGGAAAAAGAACAGAAATACCCTTGCCAAAGGCTCCACGCTTAACAAGGGACGAAATCGTTTCAAAGGTCAATGAGCTGGCTGGCCCCTTGTGCGATGCTGAAGGAAAAGAGCTGGTTTATACAGAATACCAGCGTGAGCCTCACGGGATGATTCTCCGCATTTATATCGATAAACCCGGAGGGACGACTTTACAGGATTGTACGCATGTCAGTCGTCAACTGCAGGATCTTCTGGATGTCCATCTGGGTATGAGTGATAATTACTACCTTGAGGTTTCATCGCCAGGGTTAAATCGCCCACTGGGAAAGCTGTCGGATTTTGCGAGATTTAAAGGGTGCCAGGCCAAAATTAAGATCCTTCAGCCGATTGATGGTCAAAAAAAATTTACAGGCATCCTGTCTGGCGTTTTGCAGGAAGCTGTTGCGATTCAGGTTGGCGACCGTATCGTTGAGATTCCCTATCAGGATATTACCCGGGCAAGGCTGGTCAATTATAATGGAGACATCTGATGCTCATTACAGACATTAAGCGCGTGGTTGAACAAATAAGTCGAGACAAGGGAATTGACAGGGATATCCTGATTAATGCCCTTGAAGAAGCACTGAAATCTGCAGCCCGAAAAAAATTTGGAAACAAGATTGACATCGAAACCCGATTCAATGCCAAAACTGGTGAAATCGAAGTCTTTCAGTTCAAAGAGGTCGCTGATGCAATAACGGATCCGGACATGCAGATGAGCCTGGAAGAAGGCCGGAGGCTGGACCCTGAATGCGAAATCGGCGACAGTCTGGGCATGAAGATGGATACTGCGGAATTCGGTCGAATTGCGGCCCAGTCAGCAAAACAAGTCATTATTCAAAAAATGAAGGATGCTGAAAGAGATGCCGTCTATTCCAGTTTTGTGGACAGAAAAGGCGATATCATCAATGGGATTGTTCAGCGGATCGATCATGGAAACATCATTGTCAATCTGGGCCAGACCGAAGCCATACTTCCCGCGGACCAGCAGATTCCCAAGGAGTCCTATCGACGGGGAGACAGACTCCGCGCCTATATTCAGGATGTGAAGGAAGAATCCCGCGGTCCTCAGGTCATTCTGTCGCGAACGCATCCCAATTTTTTAATCAATCTGTTCAAGACTGAAGTTCCGGAAATCAGCGAAGGCATTGTTGTGATAAAAGGTGCGGCCCGTGAACCGGGTGTCCGGGCCAAATTTTCCGTGGTTTCCAATGATTCGGATATCGATCCCGTGGGCGCGTGTGTGGGTGTAAAGGGTAGCCGGGTTCAGAGTGTTGTTCAGGAACTCAGAGGGGAAAAAATCGACATTATTCCCTGGCACATAGATGCGGCAAAATATGTATGCAACGCGCTGGCACCTGCTGAAATCCTGAGGGTCATCATTGATGAAACCAAACATGCGATGGAAGTCATTGTTCCGGATGAATTCCTGTCCATTGCCATCGGCAAGCGCGGCCAGAATGTTCGACTGGCATCCAAGCTGACCGGATGGCAACTTGACGTCAAAAGTGAAAAACAATACACCGATACCATGAAGGAAAACTACGAGGTCCTGGCATCCCTTCAAGGGGTGAGCCCTTCTCTGGCCGATACGTTGTGTGAAAAAGGCTTTTACTCGATCGAAGAACTCAGCCATGCTTCAACCGAAGACCTTGCGGACATTGAAGGCTCTGGATGAAGAAATGGCGTCAAATCTGATAAGTGCTGCAAGACAGGAATTTTCGGGTTCGCATCGGAAACGAAGGACCGGGGATAAAACGTCTTCAGCCAACAAGCCTGCAGATATTGAGGCACCGGATAAGGATGAAAGTCATTAAGGTCATTGATTTGCGCCAAGAAAATGCAACACGGTAAGATTCAACACAGTAAGGGGCTTTTTGCATGTTCAGAAAGCTAAAGGGTTCGGGGCAGTTATCAAAGCTGGAACATCAGAAAATTTAAGGGGGGTAAATGGCAAAAATCAGAGTATTTGAACTTGCCAGGGATCTTAACATGACCAATAAAGTACTGCTTGAAAGAATGCGGGATCTGGACATTTCCGTAATCAGCCATTTAAGCTCTCTGGAAGATGAAGACGTTGCCAAAATAAAGGAAAATGTCGTCGGTGGAAAACAAAAAAAAGCTGAAGCCAAACAGGCCAGACCGACCATTATTCGACGGCGAAGGGAAACTGTTCCAGATGAAAAACCGTCACTGCCGCAGATCCCCCCGGAAGAATCTGAAGCTTTTCCTGAAATTGCAGCAAAATCAGGCGTGAAGAAAGATAAACGACCGATTTCTGACGAGATGCCTTTAAAGGACGAAAAATCCAAAGTCCCGGACAGCGGTGAAGCTGTTGATATTGCCGCGGTAGAAGCGCTGGTTGTTTCCGAACCTGAAATGCCCGTTTCCGCAAAGCCAGTCCGTGCTGAAGAGCCGGCATTGATTATTTCTCCAGCGGTTGAAGAACCGAAGAAGACCGAGGCGCCTTCCGGTATTGTGGAAATAGAGGATGAAGAAGAAAAAGCGGCACTTCCCGGAACTGAAGAAACAGCAGAACCCGGCGATGAAGCGCTTTTTGTTCCGGAAAAGCCTTCTGTGAAATCAACGGATCACCCCGATATGTCACTGGTTGAACCCGCTGCGCTTGGGCTGGAAGCCCGAATGGAAAAGCCCGGAAAAAAGAAAAAGAAACTCAAAAAGGATATGCCGGCCAAAATCATCAAACCGGCTCCGCCAGTTTCTGAGTCGCCGGTTCCGGATATGGCCAAAACAACTGAACCCGTCCGGCATCCTGAAAAGGATCTGTCTGTCGTCAGAAGGCCAAAATTCAAATCGGATAAATTCCCCCAGGCTGTTCCCGAAGAAATTACAGTTGTTGAAAAGCCCAAAGAAGCCATTGTCAAGGACAAAAAGAAGAAGAAGGTCGGTAAAGAAGTCGAGGAAGAGATTGTCGATAAAAAACTGGCTAAAAAGAAGATTCCTTTCCGGAAAAAAGAAATCGTTGAAGGGGCAGATCTTTATTCTGACACGCTGCGGAGCCGCAAAGCAGGCCGAAAAGGTGGTAAGGGAAGGCAGCTTCCGGTTCTTCAGAAGCCCCAGCTGACCACGCCCAAGGCGATCAAACGACGGATTAAAGTGGATGACACCATCGCACTTTCCGAACTTGCCAAGCGCATGGGGATAAAAGCCAGCGAAATTATCGTGAAACTGATGGGCATGGGGGTGATGGTAACCCTCAATCAGGTCATCGATTTTGATACTGCGGTTCTGGTCGGCGCGGAATTCAATTTCGAACTTGAAAGAGCTGCTTTTGAGGAAGACACGTTTTTGAAGGTAGATAAGGAAGATCCGGAAAAACGGATCGGAAGACCGCCGGTGGTTACCATCATGGGGCATGTGGATCATGGAAAGACGTCGCTTCTGGATGTGATTCGAAAGACCCGTGTTACCGAGGGGGAGGCCGGAGGCATCACGCAGCATATCGGCGCTTATCACGTAACCACGGACCGGGGGCAGATTGTTTTTCTGGATACGCCCGGGCATGAAGCTTTTACCGCCATGCGGTCCCGCGGGGCCGGCATTACCGATCTGGTTGTCCTTGTGGTTGCCGCGGATGATGGCGTTATGCCTCAGACCCTTGAGGCCATCAATCACTCCAGGGTTGCCAATGTTCCGATCATTGTCGCCATCAATAAGATTGATAAGCCCGGCTCTGATACAGAACGGGTTCAGCGTGAGCTGGCCGATGCAGGTCTGGTTTCAGAGGATTGGGGCGGTGATACTATTTTCGTCAAGGTTTCCGCCAAAACCAACATCGGGATAGACACATTGCTGGAGATGATTCTCCTGCAGGCAGAAGTCATGGAACTGAAAGCAGACCCGGACAGACCGGCATTCGGCCATGTTGTTGAAGCCAAGCTGGATATCGGACGTGGTCCGGTGGCCACGGTCCTGGTGCAGCAGGGAACGCTGCGGGCAGGAGATGCCGTGGTCTGCGGGGTTCACTACGGTAAGGTCCGGGCACTGCTCAATGATTGCGGGGTTCAGGTGGAGTCTGCCGGTCCCTCCATGCCGGTTGAAGTCATCGGTCTTTCAGGCGTGCCCATGGCAGGCGATGAACTGGTCGCCCTTTCGGATGAAAAAGACGCCAGGCAGGTCAGTCTTCACCGGGTTCAGAAACAGCGCTCAAAGGACTTGACCAAAACCACCCGGCTGAGTCTGGATAAGCTCTTTGAGCAGATGAAGGATGGCCTGATCAAGGACCTGAACATCATCATCAAGGCGGATGTTCATGGATCCATCGAAGCGCTGGGGGATTCTCTGGTTAAACTCTCCAACGAAGAAGTCAATATTAACGTTATCCATGCCGCAACCGGGGCCATCACCGAATCCGATGTGTCTCTGGCCACGGTATCCGACGCCATCATCATCGGCTTTAATGTCAGGCCCAGTGCCAAGGTTCAGACCATGGCCGCTGAAGAGCATGTGGACATGCGTTTTTATAACATCATTTACAATGTCATCAAGGATGTGAAAGACGCCATTGTCGGAATGATGAAATCCACTTTTCAGGAACGGGTTCTGGGCCGGGCCGAGGTGCGCGATCTTTTTCATGTACCCAAAGTCGGAACCATTGCAGGCTGCTCCGTGACCGACGGAAAAATCCAGCGCGGCAAGCTGATCCGGCTGCTCAGAGATGGCGTTGTGACGTTTGAAGGCAAAATCAGCAGCCTCAGACGCTATAAGGACGATGTCAAGGAAGTGGTCAGTGGTTACGAATGCGGCATTGGCATCGAAAACTATAATGATATCAAGTTAGGGGATATCATTGAATGCTATTACATGGAAGAATTCAAACCCGAAGTTGAATAAGCTGCGGTTATGGTTGTCGGATACGGAATCATTACTTTCAGGCTGCACGATTGCCGCTCTCTCAAGGAAAAGAGATCGGTCGTCAAGTCAGTTATCCACCAGATTCAGAATCATTTCAACGTTTCTGTTGCAGAAGTCGGCGCCAATGATATCCACCAGATGGCTGAAATCGGGTTTGCCCTGGTGGGGAACAACGGCCCGCTGGTGAACTCCAAAATGGACAAAATATTAAATCTTGCCCATGAGCTGCGAGTTGCGCAAGTTATAAACAGTGAAATGGAATTGATGCGGTTATGAAATCCTATGCACGATCGGAAAGGGTTAGCGGAGAGATTCAGAGAATCATCTCGGATATTCTCCGAAAAGACATCAGCGACCCCAGGCTGAACCGGGTTGCCATCTCCGTCGTAAAGATGTCCAAAGATCTGCGAAACGCCAGAATCTACTTTACCCTGATTGAGGGCAAATACACCCGTGAAGATGCGGACGAAGCATTTAAGAGCGCCATGGGATATATCAAACGCACGCTGGCCAGTCAGTTAGGCCTGAGATATATGCCTGGGATCCGGTTTTTTTATGACGAATCCTTTGATTATGGTTCGCACATTGACAAAGTCTTAAAATCAATTGATACAGCAGATGGATCATCTCATACACCGCTTGAATAACAGCAGGAATGTGCTGATTACCACCCATGCCAGTCCCGACGGTGATGCCATCGGATCACTGCTTGCCATGAATCTGGCCATGCAGGGGAAGTTTAAGCAGATTACGCTTTATAACGAAAGCCCGATTCCGGCGGTGTATCGTTTTTTGCCGGGGGTTCACAGCGTGATCAACCAGCTGGACTGCGCAGCGCTGTTTGATACGGCCGTGGTTCTGGACTGCGGTGATTTGCAGCGGGTCGGCGAGGCAGCAGGTATCGTCGATCAGATACCTGAAATCATCAACATCGATCATCATATTACCAATACCCGGTTTGGGACCTGCCAGCTGATTGATGTCCAGGCATGCGCCTGCACGGAAATTCTCTACCATCTGTTTGATCGAATGCGTGTTCCGTTTACACGGGAATTGGCCACCTGTATTTACACCGGAATTTTAACCGATACCGGGTCATTTCGATTTTCCAATACCAGCCGGACCACCTTTCAAGTCTGTGAAAACATGGTTGCCTGCGGCGTAGATCCGTTCCGGGTTGCTCAGCATGTATATGGCACCTACTCTCTGGGACGGATCAAGCTCTTAAACCTTGCGCTAGATTCCATAGAAATATCTGAAAACGGAAAGGTCTCTCTCATGGCCTTGACGCGTGCGATGCTGATTGAAACCGGCACTCAGCCCGAGGATACGGATGGCATGATCAACTATGCCCGGCGCATTCAGGATGTTAAGATCGCCGTTCTGATTCAGGAACATATGAACGGCAGTGACCCATCGGGCCAGCGGCGCCCGTACCACGTCAGCCTGCGATCCGATGGAAGCGTGGATGTGGCTGCCATTGCGGCAATGTTCGGCGGCGGCGGGCACCAGAGCGCAGCAGGCTTCAGCATTGAATCCACGCTGGCTGAAATTAAAGATCAGATCCTGCAGCTGACAGCGTCTATATAAGAATCAAAAGCCAGAAGACTGCAAGTCAGGTAAAGGACCCGAAGGTGGCTGTGCAGGATAAAAACACATCCCTGAATGGGATACTTGTGATCGATAAACCGCCGGGGCTATCTTCAGCCAGGGTTGTTTCCATTGTCAAGCGCCTGCTTCAGGTGAAAAAAGTGGGTCATGCCGGAACGCTCGACCCTTTTGCCACAGGCGTCCTGATTGTCTGCGTCAACCAGGCGACCCGGCTGGCCCGCTTCTGGTTGAACAGCGCCAAGACCTATCAGGCGGAACTCTGCCTGGGTATTGAAACAGACACTCAGGATCCCACGGGAGCCGTGATTTCAGCCTGTGAGGCCCTTGATGTCCCCGAAGATAAGCTGCGGGCTGTCATGAAGTCTTTTGTGGGGACAATGGATCAGTCTCCGCCGGTATATTCGGCATTGAAACATCAGGGGGTTCCGCTGTATAGGCTTGCCCGAAAAGGAGAGCCGTTTCAAAAGCCCAGCCGTCAGATTCAGATTTACCGGCTTGAAATTCTGGAAATTGCATTGCCCCTGGTCCGTTTTGAGGTGAGCTGCAGCGCTGGAACCTATGTCCGTACGCTTTGTGCGGATATCGGAAAAATCCTGGGGTGCGGCGGCCATCTGAAGAATCTCAGGCGGACAGCCAGCAGCGGTTATTCAATCACAGATGCCGTTTCCCTTTCCGAACTGGAAGAACTGGCCCGATCCGGCGATGTCGACGGGCATCTGACCGGTATGGCCGAAGCGCTTCCGGATATGGTTTCTTTTCAGGCAGATAAAGCTTTGACGGATAAGATCAAATATGGCATGATGATAACGACAACAGATGTTTCGCCATCCTGCCTTTTACCCGGGGAAACCATGGTAAAAATCATTGACAGAAACAACCGCCTGCTGTCCATACTCAGTTATGACCCGGTTCAACACGGGTTTACGTATTGCTGTTCGTTTGCGACAGGCTGAAGACTGAAGGTTTTTCCATCACTTGCAGTTTTGATGGCCATGGACTCCGGCTTTCGCCGGAGTGACGATGGTCAAAAGAGTTAGGGCTTAGCCCGAGGTCACGCATTCATCAACCTTGGATTCAGCTTTAACGGAGAAGCAGTATCGTGTTGCATTGCGGTGGCCAATAGTTCACGGCAAGTTGAGATGAATGCCCGCAGGGGTGGAGCGGAATTCACCCATTTCACTATTGTAAAACAGGAGGATTAAAGAAAGTGGTTTTTAAGCCCGAAGACAAGAAAAAACTGATCGAACTGTATAAACTTCATGAAAGCGACACCGGGTCGCCTGAGGTGCAGGTTGGCCTCATCACCCATCGCATTACCTATCTTACCGAACACCTGAAGGTGCATGCCAAGGATCACCATTCCCGAAGAGGATTGCTGATGCTGGTTGGAAAACGCCGCAGGCTCTTAAATTATGTCAAAAACAAAGACGTTCAGCGGTATCGAACCATTATTGAAACCCTGGGCCTGAGAAGGTAGCAAGGAATTCTCTGCTATGTCAGCAATGCCTGACCTCGTTAAACTCAAGGGTTCCATACAGAACTTTGCCTGCTTGCCGGCTTAAGTTTTGTGGTGGTGAGACTCGGCCGTTCATGCGAATCATCAGCCAGCATGACCACAATGCGACGTAATCTCCTCAGATCGAGATTGCGTCGCTCAACATAAGGAGGCAAAATTATGGAAGTTGTTCTCGAAGCAACACTCGGGGATAAACCGTTAAGCATTAAAACCGGAAAAGTCGCCAAACAGGCTTCCGGCTCTGTGGTGGTTCAATACGGAGAAACCATTGTTCTGGTGACCGTGGTTTCGTCCAACGAAAGCGCCAAAGGGGATTTCCTGCCGTTAACGGTTGAATACATGGAAAAAATTTACGCTGCGGGCCGGATTCCCGGAAATTATTTCCGCCGCGAAATCGGAAGGGGCAGTGAAAAAGAAACCCTCACAGCCAGACTGATTGACAGGCCGATTCGGCCGCTTTTCCCAAAAGGGTATAATTTTGAAACCCAGGTCATTGCCACGGTCCTGTCCATGGATCAGGAAAATGATCCGGACACCCTGGCCATGATCGGCGCATCGGCTGCGCTGGGTCTGTCCGACATTCCGTTTGAAGGACCGATTGCCTGTGTCCGGGTGGGTCGCATCGAAGGGCAGCTGGTCATCAACCCGCCGCTTCAAAAATTCGACGCCTGCGACATCAATATCATCGTTGCCGGTTCCGCCACCGGTGTTGTCATGGTGGAAGGCAGCGGGAATATTGTGAGCGAGGCGGATATGCTCGAGGCCATTTTCTTTGGTCATCAGGCCATGCAGCCGGTCATTGAAATTCAGAAAAAGCTTCGGGAAGACCTTGGAAAAACCAAGCGTGTGTTTTCAGCGCCTGAAAAAGATGCCGCACTGGTTGAAAAAGTCGAGGTCTCTGGCGTCTCAGCCTATAAAGGACGCACTCGGTGTTCCCGATAAAATCGAGCGCTATGCCGCGATTCGTGCAGTCAAATCCGAGGTGCTGGCAGAACTTGGCGAAGCATTCGTTGATCGGAAAGAGGAAGTTTCGGCAGCCTTTCAGGATATTCAGAAAGCCATCAGCCGGAACCTGATTTTAAAAGAAGGCCGCCGCATCGACAACCGGAAATTCGACGAAATCCGCCCCATCACCTGTGAAATCGGCATTCTCCCCAGGCCCCACGGCAGTGCGCTGTTTACCCGCGGCGAAACCCAGGTGCTCGGCGTGTTGACCCTGGGCTCCGGTCAGGACGAGCAGCGGGTGGAAACCTTGACCGGGGAAGAATCCAGGCCGTTCATGCTTCATTACAATTTCCCGCCTTTTTCAGTGGGAGAGGTCAAAAGGCTCTCAGGTCCCAGCCGCAGGGACATCGGTCACGGCGGTCTTTCGACCCGGGCGCTTGAAAAAGTGCTGCCTGCCAAAGCCGATTTTGACTATACCATCCGCATCGTTTCCGAGGTTCTGGAGTCCAATGGGTCCTCTTCCATGGGTACGATTTGCGCCGGAACCCTGGCCTTGATGGACGGCGGCGTTCCCATCAAGGCGCCGGTGGCCGGAATTGCCATGGGGCTGGTCAAAGACGGGGAAACCGTTGTCATTTTATCGGATATCCTTGGGGATGAAGATCATACCGGAGATATGGATTTTAAGGTTGCCGGCACCCGTGAAGGCATCACCGCCCTTCAGATGGACATCAAAATTCACGAGCTTCCCAAGGAAATCCTGGGAAAAGCACTGGAACAGGCGCGGACCGGCAGGCTCCATATTCTGGGCAAGATGCTGGAGTCGCTTGACAAGCCGCGAGAAGAAATATCTCAATATGCCCCGGCCATCGTGACGATAAAAATCAATCCGGACAAGATCCGGGATATCATCGGCCCCGGCGGGAAAATGATTCGCTCGATTCAGAGTGAAACCAACACCCGCGTTGAGATTGATGATACGGGTCTTGTGAAGATTGCGGCGATTTCAAAGGCCGAAGGCGATGCCGCCATGAAGTTGATTCAAGACATTGTCATGGAGCCGGAGATCGGACGAATTTACGAGGGAACGGTTGTCAAGGTCATGGATTTTGGTGCGTTTGTCCAGATTTCTCCGGGTACCGATGGTCTGGTTCACATCTCCCAGCTTTCCACCCGAAGGGTTACAAAGGTTACGGATGTGGTCAAGGAAGGCGATACGCTCAAGGTAAAAGTGCTTGAGATATCCCGGGATGGCAAGATTCGTTTAAGCCATAAAGCGGTTTTGGAAGAGGAAAACCCAATTTGAACCCAGAAGACAGTATCGAAAAAACCCTTTTATCAAACGGTGTCCGCATCCTCTCTCAGAGGATGCCGCACGTTCAGTCCGTGTCCATGGGGGTCTGGGTAAATATCGGATCACGGGATGAGACGGATGCCGAAAATGGATTGTCTCATTTTATTGAGCACATGATGTTTAAGGGTACGCAAAAGCGCTCGGCTTTTGAAATCGCCAAGGCATTTGACGCCATCGGCGGATATACCAATGCCTTTACATCCATGGAAAATACCTGTTACCATGCCAAGGTCATGGCAAACCATCTGGAAACCATGTCGGAAATTCTGTCGGACATTTTTCTGAATTCCTTGTTCGACGATGCTGAAATCGAAAAAGAACGCCCGGTCATCTTTCAGGAAATCGGCATGCTGGAAGATACGCCGGATGAATACGTGCACCAGTTGGCTGCCCAATCGTTCTGGGGGGATAATCCTTTGGGAAGATCGATCCTGGGCACCCACGAAAACATTCTGCAATTTGATTCCAAAAACATTCGAAGTTTTTTTGAACGGCTCTACCAGCCGGATCGGATTGTGGTTACAGCTGTCGGAAATATCGCGCATGATCGTCTGGTTGATCTGGCCCGTCCGGCGTTTGAAGCCGTTCCGGCCGGAAAACCCATTCCGGCCCGCGAAATTCCGCAAGGCCATTCCAATGCGGGCCAAAAGATCTACAGTCACCCGAAAGACATCGAACAGGCTCATATCTGCCTTAATACGCGGGGATTGCCCACGACAGATCCCAGGCGGTATGTTTCGTCCCTGATGAACACGATTCTGGGCGGAAACATGAGCTCGCGGCTTTTCCAGCAGATCCGTGAACAGCGGGGCCTGGCGTATTCGGTTTACTCGTTTGCCTCCTCTTTTGTGGATACGGGCATGTCCGGAGCGTATGCCGGTGTGGATCCGGTTCATGCTTTTGAAACCGTGGAACTCATATTGAATACCCTGCAAAGCCTCAAGGACAGCCCGGTAACAGAGGATGAGCTCCAGAATGCCAAGGAATTTTCCAAGGGAAATCTGCTCATGGCGTCTGAAAGCAATGAAAACCAGATGGCGCGGCTGGCCCAGGGGGAATTTCATTTTGGACGCTATACCCCGTTGAAGGAGATTCTGGACGAGATTGACCGGGTTACCCCCTCGGATATCCGGGTGCTTGCCGAAGAGCTTTTTCAAAAGGATCAGATGACCCTGACGCTTCACGGACCGGTGCCGGAAGCGTATCAATTTGAACAGCTCATGATGGCATGAAGGCAGTTTTCAAATGGAAGTGAATCATTCTGACCCCCCCCCGACCATCCGCTTCTGCCGGATCGATCCGAAGGCCGGCGCGGATATTCCGCTGCCCCGCTATATGACGCCTCAGGCTGCCGGCATGGATCTGCATGCTGCTGTAACGCAGGATCTGATCGTTGAGCCTGGCGATATTCGCCTGATTCCAACCGGATTGATGATGGCCATTCCCAGTGGCTATGAAGCCCAGATCCGGCCTCGAAGCGGGCTTGCAGTGAAGCACGGGATCGGGCTGATTAATTCGCCGGGAACCATCGATGCGGATTACCGCGGAGAAGTCCAGGTGGCTGTGATCAATCTGGGAAAACACGCTTACACGATCCGGCGGGGCGACCGGATCGCCCAGATGGTCATTCACCGGGTGTATCAGGCAGGGCTTGAAGAAGTCAGTTCTCTGGATGAAACCAGCCGGAATGCCGGCGGGTTCGGTCATACGGGAAAGTAGTCGGCAATCACGTGCCGGATGAATCCCGGGGACAACAGGCCCGGATCCTTCGATCTTCTATTTTCCTGAAATTATTTTTTCAAGGTTGTAATTTCCTTCAAGGAAGTTTTCAGCCAATACTTCGACACTGGCTTCATTGGTCATCAGCATATCCATCTGCCGGGTAAACTGAAGCAGTCGTCCGATCATGTCCAGTTTGTCTTCGATGAGATGGAGCTCGTATTTTTGATACCTTGCATTAACCCTGTCTCCCATGACCTCTGCGGTAAAATCGAGTGATTGAAGTATCCTGGCGATAGCCCTTGTACGCCTGTTTTTCCGGATGTCATCCGCAGCACCCCCCTTGAAAGAGAAAGATATATAATTCATATTGACAGTCCTGCTGCAGTAGGAATCGATGATACTGTAATGATATCCGACGCGGGAGCTGAAATTCAAATATTTATCCGAAATAATGGCATAGCTGCGGTCGCCGAGATTTCCAGCAGCGGATGGAGGGGAGAGCATCTGCTCGCTCATGACGGATAAAAAACCTTTAAACTCCACAGGGCGCACCTGGTTTTGCTGGAAACCTCTTATTCATCAACCCTTTCAGGAGCGCCTTGAATGGAACGGAAGCGATCTTGTCGGGGGAGATACTGTCGAGATTCGCATTTGTCTCCGTCAGGCCGGAGCCTAAATCGATAACATACAGGTCAAGCGGGATAAAACCTTTCAACTTAAACGCCAATCTCCTTTTATCGGAGACCGAATCACTGAGTTTAAACATCTCGGCATAAGAGAACTCGTGAACCAGCCGGCTGATATCGTGAAGTGTCCGGCAACCCGAAGGCGCAAAATCCGGCGACCCGGGATCCAGAAGATTCAGAGGAACAATCCAATCGCCTACCTCTCGCAGAACGCTGTATACCGGCGTGTCCTTCATGGGGAATTCACCTGTAACCTGATATGCATCCAATTCCGGCACCTTCCCCTGATATACTCTTCCGGAATAAGCATCCACGGTAACTTCCATGCCTTCAGGTATGACGGAAGTGGCCACGTGGGTGCTCACGATGGTGGGCACCCCGAATTCCCTGGCCAGCGTGGACATATGCCCTGCGATGTTTCCCATATCGATAATGATTGCCCTGGTTTTTTTCATGACCATGACAAGCTTGGGAGAGGAATGTCTGGCAACCAGGACCGCACCATCTGGGAAATTCAATAGATCTGCATCTGAAGATACATGAAAAGCCGGGCCGAATCCCACGCCTGCCGAAACGCTCACCCCTTTTTCAATCAGCAGCGGGTATCCTGTCAGTACCGGGATGACCAGATAGCTTTTGCCGGAATCTTCCGCACGGAGGGAGCGGCTTTGCAGAATAAAAATTGATCCGCTGCTGTCGATTGCCCACTCGATATCCTGCGGGCATCCGTAATGCTCCTCGAGTTTCCGTGCGTAGCCGGCAAGAACGGCAATATTTTCTGCTGAAAGACAGGGTTTGTCCTGAAGCGCATCTGCCACCGGAATTTCAGCCAAACCCCCATCCGGTTTGCTGATCAACTGAACCGTCTTGCGGGAGATATCGGATGATATTGTTTGATTGTTTTTCCCGACAGTGTATGTATCCGGCGTGATAATTCCATCCACGGCATAGGGTCCCAGTCCCCAGACAGCGGTTATAATGACATTTTCTTCCAGCATGTTGAGAGGACTTCTTGAATACATCACCCCGCTGGCAACAGATTCCACCATTTGGAGGCAGGCGACACTCATGGCGATATCTTCATCCCGGATACCTTTGTTGAGCCTGTACGTGATTGCATGGGGAGAATAAAGACTGGCAACTATTTCCTTGTATGCCCGGATAATATGTTCCTGCGGCACGGATAACAAGGTCAGATATTGGCCGGCAAAGGACAACTCGCTGTCCTCTCCGACAGCGCTGCTCCGCATCGATATTCGAAAGGGAGCGCCCGGAATTTTTCCGTAAGAAGTTTCCTCGGCAAGTTTTGCATGGGCCAGGAGGATGGCGTCTTCTATTTCAGCAGGGACATCGGCCGAAAGGATCAATTCTCTGATATCGTCACTGATGTTTTTGATGATTTCAGGGTTATCAGGATCAAGCCAGGTCTTTTTGTTGCTTATCTCGTCGAAAAGCGCCGAGTTGAGAAGGAAAGACTCAAAAGCCCTTGTTGTTATTGCAAATCCGCCGGGGATCGGAAGTCCGATCCTGCTGTGTATCTCTCCAAGATTGGCATTTTTTCCGCCCACCCAGTCCGTCATCTCCGCATTTATCGCAGCGTAAGGCAATATGAATTCCGAGATGGGAATTCCTTTTTTTCTGCCGAGAATTTCTTTGATTTTCAGGTTGATTGTTTCGAGAATATCAAACAGAGGGGAGTAACGGTGGCCTGAGAGGTCGTCCATGTTTTTGATCATGCGCAGGATATGGAAAACTGCTTTGGCCGACCTGGATCTGACATACGACATGCCAAAGACCTGTTGGCCCAGCAGTTTTTCCTCTATATCCGTTATCACATTTAAAAATTCGGCGTTCGAATCAAGCAGCATTTTGAAACAGGAATATTTAAAGCGAAACAGGTCCGGCCGGTCATCATCGGAAGATGAGCCTTTGAGCGTTTTGTTACGTTTAAAAAAATTCAGGTTTTTGAACATTCCTGTTTTTCCTGAAAACTGCGCTTCGATGCTCTGTTGAGATTGGTAAGATGCTGTTATTGAAGGATAATTTGACGAGAACGGTTGTTAGACGGCAGAAAGTATATGAGGGCTGTTTTCGCTTGTCAAGGGATATTTCGCATCGAAAAGCAGGGACTGGCGATGCGATTGGGAACCCTGGAAAAAGAACAGGCGGGTAATGGCGCACGTCAGTTTTGATGCGTCTGATGTGAAATTCCCCCGCATTTATCCGGATGCAGTTTTATTTTGATGGATATCCCCATTTTTCAACCCATATTAGTTATATTTTGATGTACGTCCCCAACTTTGATCCGGCAACGAAAATCTTCTTTCTATGTTGTAAATAATTCTGACATCGACGCTAAGGGGAAGATGCTTTCGTTTTCCGTTAACCCGAAACGGCCCTCAATTTACCGCTCCGGCAAGTTGGTGCATAACATTCTGATAATAAAAAATTATTAATTGAGACATGGACGCAGATATTGATGCGGATGATCAATAATACCGTAAGAAAAAGGCATGGCATATGTTTTGCTGTAGTATTGGAGGGACAGGACCCCGGGAGCTTTCAAGGATGCTTTGCGTATTCTGAATAACAACACCATCCGCTTTAGGGCATTTTCTAAGAATAAGGTCATCAATGGAACTATAACAGGAAGCAGGCGTATCCATAAAGCAAGCCCCATCCGAGAAAAAAAGGGAAAGAGTCTTATTCCAAACTCTACCGGAAATTTATTTTTCTCACCCTGATATGCTCTCTGGTTCCCCTTTTCTCTGGTCGGTTGGGGGATCTACGCTTACTATTCCGGATTTTCAACGATCCGGATAATGGACTATTTCAAGAATCAGGTCGAGCACCATCGGGAAATAATAGAACTCTTTTTACGGGAACGAACTTCAGATCTCCAATTGGTAATTCTGACGCATTCTCCCGATTCTCTGCAAAACCCGGAAAATCTCAGACGCATCTTCAGTGTAATGAACCAGGGAAATTCGTTTTTTACGGACCTGGGCCTTATCGATGATGAGGGCAAGCATTTGGCATATATCGGCCCGTATGATCTGATGGACAAGAACTATTCCCAGACGTTCTGGTTTAAGGAAGTGATGAATAAAGGGATATATATCAGTGATATGTTTACCGGGTTTCGCAATGCACCCCACTTTATTATCGCTGTCACCCGAATTGAGGGAAACAGGAAATGGATCCTGCGGGCGAGCATCGATACGGAATATTTTCGTTCCCTGGTTGAAAATGTCAAGATGGGCGCAACCGGAGAGGTATATCTTTCCAACCAGGAAGGAATTCTGCAAACCACTCCCCGTTTCAGCGGTAAAATTATGGAAAAGTCTCCGATGCCGATCGAGTTTTTCAGCGAGGAAGGCAGCGTCGGAATATTTGAACCCGACAATAACGATCCGAACCGGCATTTTCCCCGTCAGTTGGTCGCCTATACCTGGCTTGAAAATCCCCGCTGGAAGCTGGTCGTCAAACAGGATTATTCCGAAGCATTCAGAGATGCCAATCATGCAAACCGGGCTGCATTGATTTCTCTCCATTTCAAGCCTTCTGATCGTCTTTGTCATTTCTGTGATCAGCACCCGATACATGATTAAAATCATAAAAAATCGGGACGAGGAGACGGATTGGCTGAACAAACAGCTCGTTCATGCCGGCAAATTGGCGTCGCTGGGCGAGCTTTCGGCCGGAGTTGCCCACGAGATCAATAATCCCCTGGCCATCATTCTGACGGAAAGCCAGGTCATGAGGGACACGATCGAGGAGGCGCCCGGCCTGAACGATGAAGTCAAAACCGAATTGATCGCCTCTCTGTCTCAGACGGAAAGCCAGGTCCATCGTTGCAGTCTCATCACCCAGAACCTCCTTAAATTTTCACGCCGGAACAAGTCTCAAAGAGAGACGGTAAATCTGAATGCTTTCATTGAAGAAGTGATCCGGCTTATGGATGGAAGAGCAAAGGGGATGGGGATTCAGTTTGCGCTCGACCTGGAAAAAGACATTCCTTCCTTCCGCTCGGACCCTTCCCTGCTGCAGCAGGTGTTTATAAACCTTATCAACAATGCTGTCGACGCGCATGAGGGAAAACCTTATGGAACGATCAGTATCGGAACCCGAACCGACAGCGACCGCCATGGGGTGGAGATCACCGTCAGCGATACGGGTTCGGGTATTTCTCCCGAGAACCTGGAAAAAATATTCGACCCTTTTTTCACCACGAAGGCGGTGGGAAAGGGAACCGGATTGGGGCTTTCCATAACCTACAGCACTGTCAAGGGGTTGGGCGGGGACATTTCGGTTCGAAGCACCATAGGCAAGGGGACTCAATTCACTATTTTTCTTCCTTTCAGTCCTCCTGACGACGCTCAGGAAAACCGGGAAGAGGTAATTACCCAGCCCCGCTCTTCCATATAAAAATGTGGAGCTAAAAATGAAAAGACCTAGAATTCTTCTCGTTGATGATGAGGTGGCTTTTGCCAACAACCTTCTTAAGCTTCTGTCGAAAAGAGGATATGATGTCGTGGTCGTATATAACGGTGCGGATGCTGTCAACATCGTCGGAGAAAAGGAGTTCGACGTCATCATCCTTGATATGAAGATGCCGGGGATGGATGGCATTGCCACATTGAAGGAGATCAAGAAAAAAGTGCCTTCCGTGGAAGTCGTCATACTTACAGGGCATGGCTCCGTCGAATCGGGAATCGAGGGCATGCAGCTGGGGGCTTTTGACTTCTTGATGAAACCGGTCAGTATCGACGATCTCCAGGAAAAGGTAAGCGAAGCCTACCGGAGAAAACTGATACAGGGAGAAAGGGGGTAACGATTCAACATGTCGAATTTAATACGTGTTTTTCTGATTGATGACGAGAAGCTTTTTGTAGAGTCCTTGACCAAGGTCTTGCGAAAAAGAGAGATGGTGATCAAATCGACTCACAGCGGTGCCGAGGCGCATCGACATTCTTTCCACCGAAACGTTCGATGTTATCGTCCTTGATATCAAGATGCCGGGGATGGACGGTGTAACGACCCTGAAAGTCAATCCGGGATAAGGGCATTACGACACCGGTGATCATCTTGTCCGGCCACATGGATATCGAACGCGTCACCGAAGTACTGAAAATGGGCGCCACGGAACTTCTCCTCAAACCCTGCGCTGTGGAAACGCTTGTCTGTGCCATCGAAAATGCTCACGAGCGGATGACGACACGGTAATGCGGATAGAAGCGAAAGGGTGACGGTCAATGGCCACAATCCTTATTGTTGACGACGATCAACAGTTGCGTCGGAGCTTTGAAAAGCTTTTATCCGATGAAGTGTATACCATATTGACGGCTTCCAGTGGTGAAGAGGGTCTTGCGATCATCGGATCGGCCAGAGTCGATCTGGCAATCATAGATGTGAGCCTTCCGGGGATGAACGGGCTGAAGACATTTCAAGGCCATGCGCGAAATTGATCCCAAGCTCACAGGGATTATCATGACAGCCTTCAGCACCACCGAGAGGGCGATCGAGGCGATGAAGCTGGGGGCCTTTGACTATGTCACCAAGCCCTTTGATATCCCCGATATTCTCGCCCTTATCGATCAGGCAGTGGAGGCAGGTCGTCTTGTGCGCTCCCGTGTGGATATGGACGTCGTTCCCAAAACAACCTCTTCCGAGATCATCATCGGGCAGAGCAAGGTCATGCAGGAACTCTACAAAACCATCGGGCGGGTAGCCCCCACCGATGCGACGGTACTCATCCGGGGGGAATCCGGAACGGGAAAGGAACTCGTAGCCCGCGCCCTTTATCAGCACAGTCTCAGGGCAAGCGAACCCTTCCTGGTTATCAACTGCGTAACCATCCCTGAAAACCTGCTGGAAAGCGAGCTTTTCGGATATGAAAAGGGAACCTTCACCGGGGCGCTGAGCCGTCGCATCGGAAGAATCGAGCAGGCCCACGGGGGAACGATCTTTCTGGATGAAATAGGCGATATGCCGTTAAGTCTGCAACCCAAAATCCTTCGCCTGCTCGAGGAGAAGAGTATCGAGCGCCTCGGCGGGCATGAAACCATTCCGGTCAATGTTCGCATTATTGCGGCCACCAACCGGGATCTTGAATCCGCCATTGCAGACGGATCTTTTCGGGAAGATCTCTATTACCGCCTGAAGGTGGTCACCATCCGGCTTCCCCCCCTGCGGGAACGCCTGCAGGATATACCGCGTCTTATCGATCATTTTCTTGCCCGGTTTTCCAGGGATATGAACGTGGATAACCCGGGAATGACCCTGGAGGCCAAGGAGATCGTCAGCCGGTACCACTGGTCCGGCAACGTCCGCGAGCTGTCCAACGCCATACAGAAGGCCCTGATTTTCAGCCGCGGCTGTCCCATTCGTCCGGAAGATATCGCCCATGTCATCGAAAAAAAGACTGAAGCGTATCGAGAGCGCCAACGAGGGGTATCCCGAAGAGACAACGCAGCAATGGATCCGCAGGGTTCTTTTTTCAAAGAAATACGAGAATGTATTTGATTATTTGAATGACCGTTTCTCCAGCACCGTTATCGGGGCGGCGCTCGAAATCGCAGGCGGCAACAAAAGCATCGCCGCCAAACTTCTGGGGCTTTCCAGACCGACCATCCAGGCCAAAATCGAAAAATACCGGCTCAAGGTTGAAACCTACGTAAAAGCGGAAAATCCGTTATCTCCCGAGTCCCTTTCGGCGAGTCGAAAATTCTTCTTTGCATGTTGTAAACAATTCTGGCATCGGCCCTGACGGAATAGCCTTTCACTTCCCGGTAACCGGAAACGCCCCGCAGTTTGTTGCCCAGAAATAAATCCCCATAAATTAGTGCTTAACATATTGATAACAATTAATTAATACTGCAATGACAGACGCAGAAATGGCAGCTGATGACGAATATTACCATGGCGGCAGAGGCATGGCATATGTTTTGCTCTATCTAAAATTAAAGCAACAACCACAGGGTCCGAAGACCGAGGGCTCCCAGGGACCACCCACGGATGTTCAAACAGAACAGCAGGACTTTATCAGTACGGAAGCTGCTTCAGGATTTAACATAAACCACTGCTTGCGGGAATTAACACCCTTCGGGGTGGCACGATATGGTTGATTAGCCGGCCTTTTTTAATAAAGGCAAAAATGGAAAAACATTTAGAAAAAAGGAGGTTTTGTAAATGAAAACAAAGGGGGCGATGAAGTTTGTGTTTTGGTTTGCTGTGTCCGTAGGGTTGTTTTATTACGCGTTTCACTCCTACAGCACCGGACAGATGGTTTCGTGGTACTATTACAAAACCAAGACGGATGGGTACGCTGTCCATTCAGCTTATTTCAAAAACGCAACCAAGGAAAACCCGGCGATGCTGCAGATCGGTAAATTTGATACAATTGAAGGTCTTCAGGCTGTGGCAGTCAAGAAGGGCGACCGCCTGCCGGTGAACGCCGACGGTGTCATCGATCAAAAGGTGCTGAAAGAGGAGAAGCGGGCCAAGCTGGAGGGCGAAACGATCAAGGTCCTGGTGGGCTCGGAAGTAAAAGATGCCAAAGGATTTAAATACAAGGACACCTTCAAGCACAAGGGGGTCGAGACAAACCCCTGGTCAGGGGCCTGGAATGTCGTGATGGTCCTGGCTATCGGCCTGGCGCTCGGATTGATGGCCGAAGGGTTTACCGATATCATGGGATTGAAGCTGGAGAAGGGACACACTAAATAATGATACAATCGACACGATCTGAAATGTTGACAGTTTCTATAAGGAGGGGATAATGTTTGAATTTATTATTGCAGGGATAGAAATGCCCTGGATGCTCCTGGTCTTGACAGGCGCGACGGTTGGAATGGTCGGTGGTTTTATCGGCGTGGGCGGCGGCTACATGGTCACGCCGGCCCTGATCGTATTCGGCTTTCCGGGCTACATGGCCTCGGGAATTGACATGACCCATATCGCGGGCAAGTCCGTCGTGGCCACGGTGCGTCACAGGCAGCTCGGCAATATCGACTGGGTTCTGGGCCTTGCGATGGTGGGAGGAACCATGATCGGTGTGGAACAGGGGGTCAGGCTGCTTGACTTGACCAAAAATTATGGGCTTTCGGGGATCATCCTTCTGACCACTTCGGTGGTTGTCATGATCGGCCTGTTTGTCTATACGCAGATGGAAACCCAGAGCGGCAAACAAACAGACGAAAAAAATGGAGAAGGAAGGTATCAAGGTCGGCCGTGAAATCATCACCAGTAAAGTGCCCGCCTTCTTTCAACGCATTTCCCTTTACCCCATCGTGCGCTGCAGGACGGCCCGTATCGTGATCTCCATGTGGGTCATCGTTATCGTAGGGCATGATAACAGGGGTACTGGCCGGATTTCTCGGCGTGGGCGGCGGGTTTGTCCGGGTGCCGGCGCTGATCTACATCATCGGCGCCTCCACACACATCGCCGTGGGAACGGATCTTCTTGAAATCATCGTTTCCGGCGGATATGGCGCGCTGCGGCACTCGATGATGGGGAATGTCGATTTTATCGCCGTTCTCTTCATGATCGTGGGCGCCATGTTCGGCGCGCAATTCGGCAGTATTGCGACATCCTACGTCCGCGGGCCCGCAATCCGCTATATCCTCAGCTACTCGCTCATTCTGGCCACGGTCGGCGCCTTTTTACGGCTTGCCTACATGCTGACCGGATCAAAGTATGCCATTCTCTCCTTCTTTGCCGTCGTCTTTACCCTGGGAGAGATGTTTTTCCTGTGCTTCTTTATCATGTCGCTGGTTTACTTCGCGGTCCGTTACCAGAACGGAAAATCGGTTCCTGACTGGATACCGTCGCTGGTAGTGAAAAATTAAAGCTGACTTGCCGTATACATAACTTTACTTAAAAAAAGGAGATCGATATAATGAGATGGTTTTATCACAGCATGATAGGGTACTGGATCTCACTGCTGACAATCAGCCTGGGTATTGCCGGCTTTATCTATGTCCAATGGCTCGCCGACAAGGTCATCGGTTAAGGAGGGAGAGATTAACATATGAATATAATTGCAAATATTATTCTGTACGGGATATTCGGGTATTTTCTCTACGAATCCACCATCGTGGAATGGGATCCCTGGAATGCCTTTACCGTGGTTTTTGTCATCTGTGTGGCCATTATAACCACATTGATGCCGTGTCTTCATGCGGCAAAAACGTCTCCAGGGGAATATCCTTACGATGACGAATGATGAGATAGAGGCCCTCAGGGCCGTAATCAGGGGGCTTTATCCCAAACGCGCGATAGGCGATCTTACCGAGAAGAAGTTTCAGCGCGAGCTGACCGACCGAACGCTGGATCTCTATCGCGCGCTCATCCGGAATAAGACGAAAAAGGATGAACCCATTGTCTGTGAGCATCATGTGGTGCAGTCCCATTTCAAACTGACCCACTCGGTGCTCAGGGAACCGGAACAGGAGAACATCAGTTTGTTCGCCACGGACCGCAGCCTTTTTCATCTGAAATCCACGTTGATGCCCGGCCGGCCGCCCAGCGCCGATGAGGAAGACAATTTTTCCATGGAAAAAGTCCCCTTGCAGCGTATCGGGTCGGTCCGGGTCAAACGCCAGATACGGATCGAGGAAATGGGCATGGGCGCGGCGATAGCAGGGCTTGCCGCGCTGTTTTATTCTTCCCTTTCCATAACCGGACCTTTCCTGGTGGGGTTGGGGATATTGGGAATGTTGCATGGCCTCCTGCTTCCCACCCGATGGGTGCAGGTGGAGATACTTGATCCGGCATCGGAACCGATCCTGATCCACGCGCTGCGCAAAAAAAGCGCGCGCAGAATGGTCAAGTTCCTCCGGGAGAAAATGAGACGACAATGAAAGAGCATTAAGGTATTGCTTGTTGACGATGAAGTTGATTTCACGACCAGCCTGAGCAGGGTGCTCACCCGCCGGGGCTTTGATGTCGAAGTCTCATCAGACGGGCTTTCCGGTCTGGCGCGGATCATCCAGGGGAATTTCGATGTGGTGGTTCTCGACGTCAAGATGCCCGGGATGAACGGTATCCAGGTGCTCTCGGAAATCAGGCGCCTTTCTCTGCCGACCCGGGTGATTCTTCTGACCGGTCATTTCTCCTTGCCGGATGAAGAAAACACGCTGAAAAGCGGTGCTTTTGCCTATCTGTTAAAACCATACCCGATCCTGAAACTGGTCGAACTCATAGAAACCGCCGCAGCATGGGAAATGAGTGCCTACCGCCTTCATACCCAGTGAAGCACCGCGTTAATCAGGAAGGCTGGCTGGCAGTATGATGGAAGATATAAAACCACCCGACAAATCAGAGCCGCGGTTCAAAAGACGAATCGAGCAATTGCCCGCATCCGGGATGGCCTTCTTTTTTTTCTTGAAGCCATCGGCCTTCGCAGGAGCGCAAATGTGGACTCGGCCGCTCAGGTGGCCAGACTGAAGAGATATCACACCGAATTTCGAAAGCTTATCTCCGCAAACAACAGTTTCCTCGAAACAACCGCCGATCTGGAGCATAAAATCCTGGGCAGGGGTTATATTGACCCCTCTTTCACCCAGCGAAAAGTCATGCGCGCCATTGCCGATATCTACGCCATGGTGGAAAGCCTGAATGTCATCTCCAGAGACCGCTATCTGGATCTGAAAAAACCCCTGGAGCGCATCACAGCAGCGCTGAAACTTTTGCTCGAAGAACCGGACCCGCAGATTCCCGCCACGATCGTTCTGGATATGCCCGCCATCTTTCGAAGTCACGCCGATCTGGCAGGCGGCAAGATGGCAAACCTGGGAGAGATAAAAAATGTGCTCCGGCTGCCTTCGCCGGACGGTTTTGTGGTCACCACGGAAGGCTTCCGGATGCTTATGGAGGAAAGCGGGATACGCTCCTGGGTTCAGGACAGACACATGGAGCTTCTTTCCGAATCCGGAGATGTAGCAAAAATCAGCAGCGCGCTGCGCGAAAAAATCGAAAAAACGCAGATTCCCCTCCCTTTAAGAGATGCCATTTTCGACCATTACGACCGGCTTTCCAGCAGAACGGGATCATTGTCCCTTCATGGCGGTTCGCTCCAGTGCGCTGGGTGAAGACAGCGACTTTTCATATGCCGGCCAGTTTTTATCCGTCCTGAATGTCAACAGGGAAGAACTTCCCGGGGCCTATCTGCGTGTGGTTGCAAGCCTTTACTCCCCTGAAGCGATTCAATACCAGCTTCTTCACGGAATCCTCAGTGAGTCGGCGGAAATGGCGGTCGGCTTTATCGCCATGGTGGATACCGTAGCAAGCGGGGTTGCCTTTTCAAAGGATCCCAACCAGCCGGATTCCGGATATGTCCTGATCCAGGCGGTCCTGGGACTGGGCGTTGCCCTGGTGGACGGGAAAACCTCACCGGAAAGCATATTTGTCCCCAGAGACAATGCGGCACAGAATATTGTCCGGATCCCTTCGCAGCAAAAGAGCCGTTTTGTCTCTTCCCCGGATGCCGGGCTGAAAGAGGAATCGATGGCACCGGAGGAGATCGGGCAAGATTGCCTGACCGATGATGAAGCACGACAAATTGCACGGTGGGCCCTTCAACTTGAGGCCCATTTCGGCAGTCCTCAGGATATCGAATGGGCGGTGGATAAGAATCGTCAGCTCATTGTTCTCCAGTCAAGGCCGCTGCGTCTTGTCAGCCGGGTTTCTCACACCAGCCGGCCTGTTGACGGTTTTCCCGTGCTGGTGAAAGGAGGGGAAACCGCCTGTCCCGGCATGGGCTCCGGTCCTGCCGTACACCTTGATGAAAATGAGGATATGAATCACTTTCCGGAAGGCGCAATTCTGGTCGCCAAGCGGCCTTCCCCGAAGTTCATCCGTCTGATGTCCAAGGCCAGGGCGATCGTTACCGACTTCGGGAGCACCACCGGCCATATGGCGTCTCTGTCCCGGGAGTTTCGCGTGCCGACGCTGCTCAATACCAAGACGGCGACACGGGATATCCCGCCGGGGACAACCGTCACCGTGGATGCCGGCAGCGGCTTTGTGTATGAGGGAGAAGTTCCCTTTGCCGAAGAATGCGGGAGTGACGAACAGGCGATTCGACGCATCGGAACAAAAACCGGCATCTCCCCGGTTTGCGCTTCTCGAAAGAGCCGTGAAGATCGTGGCGCCTCTTAATCTGACCGATCCGGGTTCTCATGAATTTACAGCGGATGGGTGCCGGACCCTGCACGATATCGCCCGTTATGTCCACGAAAAGTCCTATGCAGAGATGTTCATGATGGGCAGCAATGTGGGAGATCTCAGAACCTCGGCCTACCACCTGGATGTATTTCTTCCCATCGATCTGTATCTCATCGACCTCGGCGGCGGCCTCGCAGACACACACGGGAGCCGGAAAGTAAAGCGATCCCAGGTTATCTCCGTGCCCCTTGCCGCAATGCTGAAGGGCATGCTGCACAAAAAAATCCCCCGTTTCGGCGCCAAACCGATCGACGTCAGCGGGTTTTTCTCCATCATGATGCGCCATGCCGTCAATAATCCGGAGGGAGAATCCACGTTTCGCGATCCCTGCTATGCCATCATTTCCGATAATTATCTCAACTACGCGGCGCGAGCCGGGTATCATTTCAATGTCGTGGACACCTATTGCGGCAAAACGCCGAATAAAAACTACATAAGCCTGACTTTCAGAGGAGGGGCGGCGGATTTCATTCGCCGAAGCCGCAGGACAAGAGCTATCGCCGGTATCCTCAAGGAGTATGGGTTTTCTGTCCAGCAAAGCCACGATATGGTGAATGCCCGCCTGAGCAAGGCAAGCCGGGAAGAGACCGCCGGTCATCTGGAAATGATCGGAAGTCTCTTTCAATTTTTCCGGCAGATGGATGCGCGCGATGACCAGTGAAAATTCCATCGATCTGATCAAGGAGGCTTTTCTCACCGGGGATTACGACCTTAAAATACTGATGGCGCAAAAACAACCGTAATCAGAATTTGTCGCAGCTCCAACTATTGCATGGATTTACTGCCGTTTTGTTTCGAGATCTTTTTCCACTTTTTTTATTTTAAGGGGGAACATGAAAATTTTTATGCATATTCTTTTGTTGGTGTTCATTTTTACGGCATCTTTGGCATTTGGTGGGAATAATAATGGGGAAATGGTCGTTGATATGGCGGGTTCGGCCTATGGGTATCTTGGGATACTCATTTTTTTACTGGCATATTCATTGGTCCCTTTAGAAAATTTTATCCATTTGAGAAAAAGCAAACCGGTTATGCTGGCAGCAGGTCTTATCTGGATTTTAGTTGCCGTGGCATACAAACAAGCAGGGGATATGCACACGGCGCATGAAGCAATCAAATACTGCCTGCAGGAATATGGCGAGCTTTTTCTTTTTCTGCTTTCAGCAATGACCTATATCAACTCCCTTGAAGAACGGAATGTGTTCCAGAGTATACGAACTTTTTTAATCGAGAAAGGTTTTTCACTGCGTGCGGTCTTCTGGAGCACAGGGGCCCTGGCTTTTATTATTTCTCCGTTTGCGGATAATCTTACGACAGCGTTGCTGATGGGCAGTATCGTCATGGCAGTGGGGGGAAATGATCGAAAATATATAGCGCTGTGCTGTATAAGTATTGTGATTGGCGCAAATGCCGGCGGTGCTTTTTCGCCCTTTGGAGATATTACCACCCTTATGGTCTGGCAAAAAGGCAAGGTTAGTTTTTTTCAATTTTTTGCCCTGTTTCTGCCATCTCTTGTTAACTGGCTTGTGCCGGCCATCTTCATGAATTTTGCCATACCCGGCAACAAAAAACCAAAACCTGATATTGAAGATGTGAGCATGAAATATGGTGCGAACATCATGATGCTGCTATTTCTTCTCACCATTATTACCGCGGTCTGTTTCCATAATTTCTTGAATCTTCCACCGGCAGCCGGCATGATGCTTGGACTTGCATATCTTGGTATTTTCAGCAATCATGTGAAACGTAAAGAAGGCCGGGCACACCGTTACGATTATGTTCTGGGTGCAAGGAGTCTGGGAAAATCACAGCATCCCCTTCATCGATTCTTGGGGAAAACTTTAGAACAAGTAGAACAAATGCTTCCTGACAATATCCTTCCGGCGTTCATGATTGACCGGGAACATCGGATTACGCATTGGAATAAAGCCATGGAGGAGCTTACCGGCGTCAAGGCAATAGATCGTATCGGCACAACGGATCAGTGGAAGCCCTTTTATCCTGAAAAGCGGCCCACTTTATGCGATCTTGTCATAGACAGTGTCCCGGATGTCCTGGTTGGAAAGTTCTATGCGGGCAAATACAAGATAAACGACCTTATAAAATCGTCTTTTGATGCCGCTGATTTTTTCCCTTCCTTTTCTGATGAAGGCAAATGGCTTTCGTTCACGGCAGCCCCCATCACGGATCAAAACGGAGTGATCCTGGGTGCTGTGGAGGTGATTGAAGATGTGAGCGAACTCCATAAAAAAGCACGGCAGTTTGATATCATGGAGAGAGTATCAAGGGCTGAGTGGGATACGCTTTTGTTTTTTTACGGGGTTATCCTTTGCGTTGGGGGGCTTTCACAATTTGGATATCTGAATCTTCTCTCCAATTCCATGTATGCAAACCTTGGTTTTACTTCGGCCAATGTGCTTATCGGGGTTATCTCCGCAATTGTGGATAATATCCCTATAATGTTTGCCGTACTTAGAATGGACCCGAACATGCCTTTAACCCAGTGGCTCCTGGTTACACTGACAACAGGAACAGGCGGCAGCCTTTTGTCTATCGGCTCTGCCGCAGGTGTTGCTTTGATGGGTATGGCGAGAGGGACTTATACGTTTGGCGCCCATTTAAAGTGGTTGCCGGTTATTGCATTGGGGTATGCAGCAAGTATCGTTTGCCACCTGTTAATCAACTGATCATGCTTGTTCTGCTCACGCGGACATCACAGTCAAAAGGCATTTGCCTTTGCAGATAAGTTCAAGTTTTTCTGTGAGCTTGAACTTATCCTTGACAAAATGGGCTGTTGTGCATAGATAATTATCGATTAAATATTAATCGGTTTGCTGCGGGACAAGATGTCATCGCAGCGGAGGCTGAAATAATTACGCCCGCGTTCATGAGCGTCGGAATAAAAGGCATCCTGGCCGACGGAACCGGTTTTTTTATTTTTGCAAGACAACCATGGGAACAATTATTCACAGAAAACTCTGGAATGCTTCGGTAGCGCTGGCCCTGTTATGCTGACAAACCGGTGTTTTCATCAAAGCTGCCCGCGTCACAAAGATTCCGGCATTTCCCTGTGCATGCTGGCCAGCGGCAGCAAGGGCAATTCCATTTATGTTTCGGATGGCCGCACCGCCATTCTTGTGGATGCCGGGCTTTCCGGAATCGAAATCGAACGCCGGCTGAAATCCAGGAATCTCAGCCCCGAATCCCTTGATGCCATTGTGGTCTCTCATGAACATGAGGATCACATCCGCGGCGTGGGCGTCCTTTCCCGGCGCTACGGCCTTCCCGTGTATATCAGCGCAAAAACGGCAGCCGCTTCCCCTCGGTTAAAAAACCTCAAGAAAGCCATTGCATTTGATTGCGGCGCATCTTTTAAAATCAATACGTTAAATATCCATCCATTCTCAATTTCCCATGATGCGGCGGATCCGGCGGGCTTTACGATCGTTCTGAATCAAAAAAAAATCGGAATCGCAACCGACCTGGGAATCGCCACGGCAATGGTCAGACACCATCTGCAATCGTGTGATTTGCTGATTCTTGAAGCCAACCATGATCCGGAAATGCTGATCAACGGTCCTTATCCCTGGCATTTAAAACAGCGGGTCAATGGCAGAACCGGCCATCTTTCCAACCAGGATTCCCGGATTCTTCTTGAGGAGATTCAGCACCATCGGCTTCAGCATGTCATCCTGGCCCATTTGAGTGAAACCAACAACACCCCGGAAAAAGCCCTGGCGGAAGTCTGCCGGGCTGTCAATCCCCTTTATACGCAATTGACCGTTTCTTCTCAGGATATCTGCAGCCAGTTCGTGCTGCTTAATTCATCACCATCTGAATCTCTGGAGGTTTGTAATGTTTAAAATTGTTAAACGCAAGGAAATGGCAGGCGGAACCATCGTCCTCAATGAAATCGAGGCGCCCCTGATTGCCAGAAAAGCAAAACCCGGCCAGTTCGTGATTTTGAAGGCCAATGAAGCCGGCGAACGCATTCCGCTGACAATGGCCGATACAAACCCGGAAAAAGGGACCATCACCATCATTTACATGGTGGTTGGGAAAAGCACGGCCTTGTTTAAATCCTTGAAAGTCGGAGAAGGCTATCAGGATGTCATCGGCCCGCTTGGCAAGCCCACGCATCTTGAAAAGCTGGGAACCGTGGTCTGTGTGGGCGGTGGAACGGGAATCGCCGTCCTTCACCCCATAACGCGGGGACTTAAGGAAATCGGAAATAATGTCATCAGCATCATCGGCGCCCGAAGCAAGGACATTCTCATTCTGGAAGATGAGATGAAGGCGGCGTCCGACACGCTTCATGTGTGTACGGACGATGGTTCATACGGACATCACGGGTTTGTGACCGAGGTGCTCAAACAGGTTCTGGAAAAAGAGGACGTCAAGCTGGTGGTCGCTATCGGGCCGGTTCCCATGATGAAGTTTGTATCCAAAATCACCAAGGACTTTAATGCGCCGACCATGGTCAGTCTGAATCCGATTATGGTGGATGGCACCGGTATGTGCGGCGGATGCCGGGTTTCGGTTGGCGGGGAAACGAAATTCGCCTGTGTGGACGGACCTGAATTTGACGGACACAAGGTGGATTTCGATGAGTTGATGCGAAGGCTTCAGGCTTACTGCGAAGATGAAAAAAAGTGCTATAACGAGTATTGCACCCTTCAGCAGGCATAATTATCGAAGATAATTCGAAACTGAAAACGCGACGACCGGGAGCATTTGTCGGATGAAAAGAAGACCGGTTTGTATTCAGTGTTGATAATTGATCTCTAAACCAGAATCATGGAAATCAGGGTATTTCCTTGGAGGATATTATGGCGGAAAAAGCAGATAGCAAAAAAACGATTCCCCGACAGGCCATGCCGGAGCAGAAACCGGAAATCAGAAGACGGAATTTTCAGGAAGTTCCCACGGGCTACACCATGGAACAGGCCATGACAGAGGCCAGCAGATGCCTTCAGTGCAAAAAACCCGGATGCGTCGAAGGCTGTCCGGTGGGGGTGGACATCCCCGGATTCATCAATCTGATTACCAAAGGGGATATGACCGGCGCCATCCGCAATTTGTGGGGCAAAAACAGCCTTCCGGCTGTCTGCGGCCGGGTATGCCCCCAGGAGATTCAGTGTGAAGGCGTCTGTATCGTTGGCAAAAAAGGGGATGCGGTTGCCATCGGAAACCTGGAACGGTTTGCAGCGGATTACGAGCGCATGCACGGCACCGGCGAGCTTCCGCCCAGGGATAAGCCGACCGGCAAGAAAATCGCGGTCGTGGGATCCGGACCATCGGGCCTGACAGTGGCGGGCGATCTGGTCCGCAAAGGCCATGAGGTGACGGTTCTGGAAGCGTTTCACAAGCCGGGCGGCGTTCTGGTTTACGGCATTCCGGAATTCAGGCTTCCCAAGGAAATCGTTTTTTCTGAAGTGGCGTTTCTGGAGAAACTCGGCGCCAAAGTGGAATGCAACCAGGTGGTGGGAAGAACCGTATCCCTGGATGAGCTTTTTGAAGAAGGCTACGATGCGGTTTATCTGGGCGTGGGTGCCGGCCTTCCCAAATTCATGAACATACCGGGCGAAAACCTGATCGGCATTCTTTCCGCCAATGAATATCTTACACGGGCCAACCTCATGAAGGCCTACCTGTATCCGGAGGTGGACACCCCGATTCCCCTGGGCAAAAACGTCGTGGTTCTGGGTGCCGGAAACGTTGCCATGGACTCCGCGCGAACCGCCATGCGTCTGGGCGCGGACAGCGTGCGCATCGTTTATCGCCGATCCCGCGACGAGATGCCTGCCAGAAAGGCCGAAATTCATCATGCGGACGAAGAAGGCATTGAATTTTTTCTCCTGACCGCGCCCACCCGTTTTGTCGGTGATGAAAAAGGTCGGCTGACCGGCATGGAATGCCTCAAGATGGAGCTGGGCGAGCCGGATGCATCCGGCAGAAGGCGACCCATTCCGGTCAAAGGCTCGGAGTTCATGATGGACACCGATCTGGTGATCGTTGCCGTCGGCGCCGGCGCTAACCCGCTGCTGACCCAGACAACTTCGGATCTGGCGCTCAACAAGTGGGGATACATCACTGCAGATCCCGAAACCGGAAAAACCACCAAAAAAGGGGTCTGGGCCGGAGGCGACATCGTCACAGGGTCTGCCACCGTTATTCTGGCAATGGGCGCCGGTAGAAAGGCCGCCGACTCCATTGACAATTATCTGAAATGGGGATGGTAGCCGTTTAACCATCAAAAGTCGAAAAATCTATAGTTAAAACGCAATTAAATTGGTGACTTACGGCCTGAGGCGTTAATCGACTGCTTATGACTCCCTATCCCGAATACCCGGAATAGGGAGTTTTTTTTGGTAAATTATTTTGGCGGTAAAAGGCTTGTGACCATGGATGTAGAATCAATGATTTCCTTCTGCGATTCAATACACGGCAATCAAGGAAGCTGTCGGGGCCGCTCCAGATGGCTGCTGTGTGCGCCTGTCATGGCGTGTCTGATGATAATGCTTCCAATGGCAGCAAGAGCAGACAACAGGGTTTCTTTTCCGCTGCGTATTGACTATAAGCTGCTGCGCTCCCTGGTAATCCAGTCCGCGTTCACCTCGCCCGGACAGAGCGCGGTTCTGGAAGATGAATCCGATCCCTGCCGGAAAATCACCATTTCGGATCCCCGTTTTTTTGTGAAAAACGAGAAGCTACAATTAGAGACACGGCTTCTGGTGACTGTCGGAACAAAATTTGCGGGAAAATGCCGGCTGACCGTTGTCTGGGAAGGCTATCTGGTGTTGTTCCAGACGCCCAGTGTCGACCCGACAACCTGGCTCCTTTCTTTCGAAAGTCAGGATTCGGAGCTTTTGAATATCCAACATGACCCGACGAAACTGCCTGATATGATCTGGGAAATCATCGAAACTCAGGTTTTTGACTACCTGAAACGCATCACCGTCAATCTGGCCCTGCCAGTATTGGAACTGAAAACTTTTTTACTTCCCCTCTTCGATGAAGATGCTGCGGATCGGGCTGAACAGATGCTGAATAGCCTGCGGCCTGAAAAAATCGAGATTCTGCAGGAAGCCATGACTGTTAATCTTTCAGCCGAAGCAGAAAAAATCGAGAAGGAAACTGGTCTGGGTGTTCCGGAAATCATTTCTGAAGAAGAACTGGCGTCATTTGTCAGCACCTGGGAAGCCTGGGATGCATTTCTGGTTCAGATATTTCAATCCCTGTCCCAAAAACCCCTGTCTGCAGATGAACGTCAAATCATTTTTACCACCCTTCTGGATACCCGCCACCGGTTTGTTCAGGAGCTTTCCGAAAAAACCTCCTCCAAACGGGATTTTGTCCGGGAACAGTTTGTCTCGGCATGGCAGCAGCTCTCTCCGGTTTTTCGAAACCATCTGGGGAACGAGCCGTCCAAGGGGATTCTGGGATATCTGGCATTTTTTACGGCCGCCGACGCCCTGTCCGGCCTGGATCAGCTGGGTCCGTCATTCGGGTTTGAAATCAGTCGAAACGGCCTCATCCGCCTGGCAAAACTTCTGGACGAACAAGGCTCTGCCATCGAGCTGTTATACCAGGGTGACGTCGATCCGGTCCTCCGGGATATCCTGGGCATGGGAGAGCCGATTATTGTGCCCGGTCAGGCTTTTGATGCGGAATTCATCGGAACAGAGTTGCCTGAAATCGAGGAAACAATCCTTCCCGACCTGGAGAAAAGAGAGTCCATGGGATTGTCCAAGGCGATCCTGTCATTTTTCATAAAATCCTGCTGGGCTGAAGACAACATCCGGGATGCTGAAATTGCCGCAATCCGGGAATGGGTGTTGTCACCGGATAATATAGAGGGTTGTCTCGATCAGATCAAGGTCATGCTAAAAGAAGCCATTGACGAGACGCTGAAAAATAATACGATTCCCGCGTCTTATCAGTCGCTGTTTTTTCAGGCCGTATCTGCCACGGGATGGCAGGAGAGCTGTTTTAGACAGTTTCTGGAAAAAAAAGGCAAAATCACTTATCTGCGTTCCTACAACAACACATCCGTGGGCATGATGCAGATCAACGAGCGCGTCTGGCGGGGACTGTATGATTTAAAGCACCTTCGCTGGAATATCCGGTACAATGCCCGGGCGGGCTGTGAAATCCTGGAACAGTATTTCACCCGGTATGCGCTGCCAAATAAGCAGGCCGACAAGCTGGGTCCCGATACCCTGGCCAGTGCCCTGTATGCCATGTACAATGGCGGGCCCGGAGAATTTCAAAAATACCTGAAGCGAAAAGCCGTTGGTAAACACCAGCTCACGGACAACCTGTTTCAGGAAAAATTTCAGTGGGTCAAAAAAGATCAGTGGAATAACATTACTATATGCCTGGGCAACCAATAGCAAACAGCCCTCAGCCGAAACACCTGAGCAATTGTTTCATTTATCTGATGTTGAACCAGAGCAGGCGGGCTGTCTCCTGGCCGGGATTGACCCACTGGCCGGGCGTTTCAGAGGTCAGGAATATCATCTCTCCGGGCCTGATGGTGTGTTCTGTTGAATTTACGGTCAGGCGTAGCTCTCCGGAGAGCAGATAGCCGATTTCCTGGCCCTTATGGGTAAAAAAATGGGACTGGAGACTGAAACCAGCGGGAAAATCAATCAGATATGGTTCGGCATCGGCATCCATTTTCAGGGGAATCAGCCGTTTGCCGGGGGCAAGCGCCTGCGGAAAGTCCGGAGAGCTTATCTCCGTGGCATCCTCGGCCGTAAAATGAATTTTTCTGCCGATTGCCTTGGGTTCCTGAAAGAGTTGACCCACTTCGACGCCCAGCACTTCGGCAAGCTTCAGCAGGGCTGGAAGCGACGGGTAGATCAGATTGCCTTCCACCTGGGAGATGGTGCTGGCCGTTACCCCGACCCGTCTGGCCAAATCGCTCTGAGACAACCCTTGCAGGGTGCGCAATTGCTTCAGCCGGCTTCCCACATCGATGCGACTGACCGGATGCGATTCTGCCTCAAAAGAGACCTGCATGCCCTTTGCCCAGTAGTCATAGGGAATGTTGGGCGAGGGCAGATGTCGTTTTTCAGCTTTTATCAGGGTTAATGCGGTTTTGCCTCGTTTCACCGAAAGATCGATAACTACCTGCGCGATCTGGTTGATCTGAGCCCGCAATCGGGCGGAATGCGCGCGTTTTTCAATCAGCCAGTAAGCCACAGTATTCAGTTCATAAAGTCTGGGGCAGGAGTGGGCATAAAAATTCAAAATCTGATCTTCGCCCTGCCACAATTCCTGCATGCCTGTCAGGCTTTCAAAAATGAACCGGACATCGCCTTTTAGCTTGGCATGGACATTGTAAAAAATCTCCATGACGTTGTGCGTGTTTTTGGGATCTTCCACGCACACAATCTGGCAGGGCCACGGAGCACCTTGATCTTTATAGAATTTCAGAAAAATATCCGAGCCCGCCCCCTTGCCATGGGTAAAGCAGTCGATCAGAATCAGCCGGTTACTGGCTGCCAGAGATCCCAACTTGTCGAGTAGGTTCTTGGGGGACCGGTCAAAACTGACATAGATCAAGTCCTTTTTCAGGTTCTGAGAAGACTGCAGAAAATTGTGGCAGAATGCGCCGGTAAGGCTTCCGGCATCGTCATACCAGATTACATTGTCGCCGATAAAAAGCCCGCCCAGAAGTTCATCCAGATACCGGATCCCCGTGGATACGGTTGTGGAGTTGTCTGGGCCAGGCGAATCTTCCATCATGGTAATACCTCGTTTGTTTAATGATCCGTCAGGGACAGCATATTTTTGTTGATAGCGATGCTGTAGCGTGGCTGAAGCCATTCGTGATGCCCGCTTCGAAAGGGAACATATACCAGCGTAAACCGAAGCGACTTGATGAGAATCTGTGGCAGTTTTGCAAATCCGGTTTCAGCCGGTTTCATCATGCCAGCCAAACTGATTTTCAGGGTGTCAACGGCTTCGGCAACCGAAAGCGTGGCTGGATAAAGCGGCCCCGCCGGATTCCCGGGCTTCAGTTCCTCCCCAGGCTGCGTCAAGTTCATGCGAATGGAAAGCGACAAAAACGCTTTTGGACTCAGCTTGAACGCCAGAGACCAGAAGCGGAACTCCACCTGGTCCCATCCCTTCTGCATTGCCCGAGGCAGATTGGCCAGGCGAACCAGATCTGCATAGGAAGACAGGGGAATGCCGGAGACATCTGCTTTGATTCGCCAGAACGGCAGGAAAAGATCGGCTTTGTCATCAGGAATAAAGCCGATGGGAACCGGTCTCAGGCTGCCTCCGACCGGCTGCCAGGCCGAATTGCAGTTGGTGCATGTGAGTACGATGGTATTTCGCTCCCCGGAAAGATCCCATCCGCAGGAAGGGCACAGGGCGGAGAGGAACTGCATTTGCCAATCAGACGGGTCGGACGCCGGCAATGTGTTCATAAAAAAATCCGGCAGCGGCCCTGAAACCGGACGGTTCAAAATTGCGTCGACTACCTGCGTGTCGATATAAAACGGGGCATAGATCAAGCTGAGGACTTCGCCGACATGAGACTGGTGATACACTTTCCGGCTGCCCATTTCCGTTTTAAAACGGATTTCCTGGCGCATGAGAATGTCCTGGAGAGATAAAGCCGGCGCCAGAAACCGTCCCCGGGTAAGGGGCGAAACGAATGCCAGTTTCATGGCCTGCGTCCTTAAACCCGTGGAAACTGGAAAATACGGGGATTCTACGGCCTGATGGGTGACATCGACAAATTGATGCAGGATCTCGTTTTCGATACAGCAGAACCGTGTTCCCCTGTATCGCCAGTAAGGGAAAAAAACAACTTCCTTTCCGGGGGCGGCAACATGCGGAAGCACATATCGAAAAACCCCTTTAGGAAGCAAACAGGATTTGACCCGGCAGTATGGGCACGTAAAGAGCCTGTCGGTTTCCTTCAGCACAGCCGGTGCACCGCACTGATGGCATTGATAGTCGATAAGAAGGTTGATGGGTTGCTCCGGCTATTCTTTCTCGGTCGTTGAACGGCCGCATTGCGGACAGAATCTGTCTCTGGCAGTGAGCGGCTTTCCGCATTCAATGCAGGGGATCGGGGTTTTCAGCGAAATGCCGCATTGCGGACAGAATCTGGCATCCGTGGGCACGGCGTTCTGACATTTTGGACACGCAGTCCCCGCCTCCGGCAAAGCGCCTTGTTGCTGCGGCTGTATTGCTCCTGCGATGTAAGGCGCCATCATCCCGGGCATCATGAATCCGAGCCCTGTCCCCATGCCAGCACCGGTTGCACTTTCGTTTTCCGCGGCTTTTTCAATGGCCATGGCCGTTTTCATCTGCATGAGCTTATTCATGTCCTGTATGACCCCCATGCGGCTTCTATCGTCAATGGCCTGCTGGACTTCCTGCGGGGGGGTGATTGCGTTTATGAAAAGCTGGTTAAGCGAAAGGCCGAAACGGGAAAAATCATTTTTAAGACGGCCGGACAGGGCTTCAGACATCTCGTCATATATGGCGGGAAGATTCAAAAGGGTATCCAGGGTTTCCCCCAGGTAATCGTTCAGGCGGGAAACAATCACCTGATTGAGATAGTCTTCGATTGCTTCAGTGCCAAGAATTCCCTGGGTACCAACAAGAGAATTGATGAAAAGGCCGGGATTGATGACTTGCAGATTAAAAACCCCAAAGGCCCGTAACCGAATGAGCCCGAGCTGAGAATCCTTGAAAGCCACGGGGTCCCGAGTTCCCCATTTGAGATTGGTGAACGTTTTCAGATTGACAAAATACACCTCGGCACGAAGGGGGCTGGTCATTGCCCAGGGTGTTGCGAGGATTTTGGTCAGTATCGGAATATTCAGGGTTTTCAGGGTGTGGCGACCCGGTCCAAAGGTGGCGACGGCCTTACCCTGATAGAAAAAAACCGCGGATTGACTTTCCCGGACCGTTAGCTGTGCACCGAACTTGATTTCACCGGAACCGCTTTCCGGGATGCGGTGGACAAGCTCCCTGCCGGTTTCGTCGAACCATTCGATGACTTCCAGAAAAACAACATTGTTTGTACCCATATTGACCCTCCGGTTGAAAACTGATGGCTTTAAAAAGGTTCAAGATCAAGGCTGAAACAATTCGGTGCTGATATACCGTTCGCCGGTGCTGGCAAGAATGACAACGATCTTTTTGCCGTGTGACTCTTTACGTTTGGCCACTTCCATGGCAGCCCAGACAGCGGCGCCGGATGAAATGCCGCAAAGTAGTCCTTCCAGTCTAGCAAGGGCTCGGGCTGTTTCAAATGCCTGGTCATTGGTAACTGGAATCACCTCGTCGATGAGAGAGCGGTCCAGCACACCGGGAATGAATCCAGCGCCAATACCCTGAATTTTATGCGGCCCCGGCTTTCCTCCGGCAAGAACCGGAGAATCCGCAGGTTCAACGGCTATGGACCGGAATAAAGGATTCCGGGGTTTGATGAACTGAGAAATGCCGGTAAGGGTGCCGCCGGTTCCAACGCCGGATACAAGGATATCCGCCTGTCCGTCCGTATCGTCCCAGATCTCGGGGCCTGTTGTTTCAAGGTGGGCTTTGGGATTTGCCGGGTTTTCAAACTGATTGGGCATATAGGCATGGCTGTCGGTTGAAACAATGTCCTGAGCGGTTTCAATCGCGCCTTTCATGCCTTTTGCACCCGGTGTCAGAATCAGCTCTGCCCCCAGATGCGTCAGAAGTTTTCTGCGCTCGATGCTCATGGTCTCCGGCATGGTCAGGGAAAGCCGGTATCCTTTTGCCGCACAGATAAAGGCCAGGGCAATGCCGGTATTGCCGCTGGTCGGCTCCACAATCCGCGTATCCGGCTGAATCAGCCCTCCTTTTTCTGCAGCTTCGATCATGCTGGCGGCGATTCGGTCTTTGACACTGCCAAGCGGATTAAAAAATTCCAGTTTCGCGATAATTTCCGCGTCAATACCCTTGCAGATGCGATTGAGGCGGACAAGTGGCGTTAAACCGATGGTTCGATCCACACGATGAAATATTTTCATACGTTGCTCCGATTCAAGATGATCAGTGATGTTGATATTGAGCTGAATATATGTTGTACTATAAGTATGATTAAGCTGAAAAAAAGTCAATTCATACTGAGCGCGGCAATTAATTTCTCATGATCAGACGGCCATGACGATTCTTTCCACGATCCTTCCCATTTTTTTTGTCATTCTGCTGGGCTGGGTATTTCATCGAAAGGGACTGATTCCCCAGGCGTTTTTAGGCCCCGGTAACCGTCTTGTCTATTACCTGGCAATTCCGGCCATGATCTTCCGCGCTATTGCCAGGGCCACCCTCACCACCCAGTTTGACATCCGTGTGGTTCTGACCACGCTGATGGCCGTTCTGACCGTGTTCGGCATTGCCTGGTTTGCGGCCGGATTTTTCCGGGCGATGCGGAAGGGGCAGCGGGGAACATTCGTTCAAACTACATTTCACGGCAATATCGGATATATTGCGCTGGCCATAGTCTTTTATGCGCTGGGAAACGAGGGCCTGGTCCGGGCCAGCATCATTGCAGGATTTGTGATGATTCTACAGAATCTTCTGGCCATTTTCATCCTGCAATACTATTCGGAAAATTCGGCAATCAAGGGAAATGCGAGCCATGCCCTTGTAAAAATAATGGGCAATCCCGTTATTCTGGCCTCCATAGCCGGGATTATCGTGTCTCTTTCGGGAATTTCCATTCCAAAGGTGTTGGATCAGACGCTTGAAATCATCAGCGGTCTGGCGCTTCCGATGGCCCTGCTGATCATCGGAGCATCCTTGACATTTGACCTGGTCCGGTTTCGAATCGCATCGGTTCTGTCTGCAAGTGTCGTAAAGCTGATTGTCCTGCCGGGACTGGGGTTTGTGGGCTTCCGTTTTCTAGGACTCTCCCCCCAGGACTATCTGCCGGGGCTGATTCTTCTGGCCACTCCGACAGCGACCATTGCCGTGGTGATGGCCCATGAAATAGACGGCGATATGGACTTTGCCGTGGCCACGGTTTCGGTCAGCACCCTGCTTTCGGCGATTACATTCTCTGCCTGGCTCAAACTCTCGACCATGCTTTAGGTCGCGATATCCGCAAATAGTGTCTGTGGGCGGCTAAAGACGGGGGCCTTCGGCAAAATGCTGAACCACGCAGAGCAAAAGCCCATTTTCCAGGGACACGGTTGCCGTCTGATCACGAAATACATTGCTGATCCCCCGTGTTGCGCTGAAACAAAGGGTTTCTCCGCTCAGCGGATACTCCAGGCCGGCAGTGCGGACATTTTTGGCATCCGCTCTCAAGGGAATCAGGGAAAGCAGGTCTCCGGCGTTGCCTTCAAAGCCCCGCGTTTCCCCTCCCTGAACCAGAGAGATCTCCTGCATGCCATCCAGAATTCGAACCCGGCACCCGGCAAGTTCCGGTGAGGCCAGAAGCATGACATTGGCGATGGTCATATCCCATCTGGCGCCCAGGGCGCCAAATAGCACGATATCGTCGGCGCCCAGACTTCTGGCATAATGCAGGGCCAGTTCCATATCGGTGAGGTCTTTGCGAGCAGGGTAACGGGAAATCGGGATTCCGGACAGGGTGGCCGCATCGATTTCTTCAGGGGACAGTGAATCCATATCCCCGATGAGGGAATGGGGCCGCAGTTTCAGCTCCAGGCAGTGGCGCAGGCCGCCATCAACGGCAATGATGATATCTTCGGGGAAAATGAGGGGGAGGAAACCACCGACAATACCGTTGGCAATAATGACAGCGCGCATGAAACCCTTTCTTACAGCTTAAGGATTTGTTCCATCTCCTTGAGGCTGGTAATGTGGAAATCGGATCGCAACGAAGGGTTTTTATACGCTACCAGAATGGCGCCGGCTGCTTCCGCGGCAAGCTGATCCAGTTCGGAATCGCCGATATAGAGCAGTTGATCCGGTTCAATGACAAAATGCTGCAGGATTTTGTTCAAGGGGTCTGGATGGGGTTTGGGGTGGTCAACGTCCCATGCGCTGACCACGAGGTCAAAGAGATCTACCAGGCCGTGAGCCTCCAGCACCGTTTGAATGGTGTTGGTGCGGTTGGTTGCAATCGCTGTAGGGTATGCGGGCCGCAGCCTGTGAAGCAGGGGTTTAAGATACGGCTCGATTTCCATTTTTTTCAGAAACGGAAGATAGGGCATTTGCTTGCGATAGGCATTGGCTTCGGCGGCTTCGGCCTGATCCGGGAAAAGATGGGAAATGGCCTCATCTGCGGTATGCATGTGAACAAAGGCGAACTGATCGGGCGTCAGAGCTGGTTTGTTCACATGCTGCAGAATCTGGTTGTAATACGCCTTGTTGGCGGTTTCGGTGTCGAACATGACCCCGTCGCAGTCAAAGGCGACTGCCCGAATGCGTTTCATTATTGCCTGTTACTGTGTTTTCTTGATGGGTTCAAGGATCTGTCCATAAACGCTGAGCTGAATTTCCGGCTTGACCGGGCTGTTGGTCTTTAGTGTAATGACATCGTAATAGCGTCCGGGATCTTTTTTCAGGTTCTCGACATTAACAATATAGGTCGTTACGTTGTTTTCCTGTTTTTCTTCGGTTTTGGCTTGAATATCGGTTCCATTTTTCAACTTGGTTTCTAAAACTTTGAACGGATACTTGGGGTCGGGTGAAACGGTTACAGACCCGATGATGGGCTCGCCCGCGTTTCCGCGCAGAATCAGTTTGTTTGGCGTGATGTTGGCAAATTTCTCGACATTGCCTGCGATATCAATCGTCACGTTGGGCTGTTTTGCAGCACTGGTTTCGACAGTGATACTTTTTTTCAGTAAGGTTCCGCCATATCCGTTGGTATCCACTTTGATGGTAATCTTTCCCTCGCCGCCGACGGGGATCTGTCTCGTATACGAGACGGCCGTGCATCCTCAGCCGGTTTTGACGTTGAGAACAGATAAAACATCGGTTCCTTTATTCTGGATGACAAAATCATGGACAACTTCCGTGCCTTCTACAACCGGTTGAAAGGTAAACTGTGTTTCCGGCAAGGCATAAGAAAGATTTTCGCCTGCCTTATCCTCGGCGCCGGATGCAATGGGAAGGGCCACAAGGCATATCAACAAAAACCACTTGACATAAGCAATTAATTTCATAAGTTAACTCTCCAATTAATCATAATAAGACAATCTTTGGCCAACAGAAGAACATAACACAATTTTGTACAATTTATGCCCCATTCTCAAGAATGTCAAGGCGGTTTGAATGAAAGTGACTTGACAGGCACCATGTGGATTCGGCCACATGAATCATCCACAATCTTCACTGCTTTGAAAAAAACAAAAACCCATGGATAGTTTTGATTTCCAGGCAGCTTATTTTACGGAGGTCTCAAATTTCAGCTCGTATTTTTCGATTTTTGAATGCAGGGTTGGCCTGGAAAGCCCCAGGAGCTTGGCTGCGCGGGAACGATTGCCGGCGCAGAGGTTCAGGGCTTCGCTGATAACAATACCGGCAACCTGATCCATGATTGTGTCAAAAATATTTTCGCCGGTGCTTGTCATCAAGGCATGATGAAGAAGGCGTCGGAGCAGCAGATCGTGTTTTTCATCGCTGTCTTCAGTTGCCGGAGATTTCTCGCTGACGGCTTGTGAAATGTCATCGGCGCTGAGCGGTGCACCCCGGTTGAAAATCACGGTTTTCTGAATGGTGTTGGCCAGTTCCCTGATGTTTCCTGGCCAGGGATAGCTGGCAAGAAGCAGCTCTGCTTCCGGTGTAATTCCCGGACAGTCCACGCCCAGTTCTTTGAAAAATCTCGAGAGGAAATATTCGCAAAGCAAAGGGATATCGCCGGAGCGTTCTTTTAAAGAAGGAAGCCAGATGGTGACAACATTCAGACGGTAATAGAGATCTTCCCGAAACCGGCCGGCCTCGATGGCGGTTTCCAGATTCCGGTTGGTGGCGGCAATGATTCGGACATCCACCGGAATGGTCTCGCGGCCCCCAAGCCGTTCAATACTTCTTTCCTGCAGCAGCCGCAGCATTTTGGATTGGAGGCTGAACGGCATGTCGCCGATTTCGTCCAGAAAAACGGTTCCGCCGCTGGCCTGCTCCAGTTTGCCGACCCTGCGATGATTGGCGCCGGTAAAGGCCCCTTTTTCATAACCGAACAATTCGCTTTCCAGCAGGCTGTCGGGAATGGCCACGCAGTTGATCACCAGAAACGGCTTGTTTGCCCGCAGGCTGTGCTGATAGGTTGCCCGTGCCACCAGTTCCTTGCCGGTTCCGGATTCTCCCCGGATCAAAACCGTCGCATCTGTCGGTGCAACGCGTCCGATGGCTTTGTACACTTCCTGCATGGGGGCGCTTCGGCCGATAATGGCCTCCCGGTTTGCCATGTCCGGCGCGCCGTTCATGTCAACGGGAGAGCGCATGAATCGACCGGCTTCGATGGCCTTGCCAATGACAGCGAGCATGTCCGGTATGTCAAACGGCTTCAGGATGTAATCAAAAGCACCCATCTTGGTGGCTTCAATGGCGGTTTCCGTGGTTCCGTAGGCTGTCATGATGATGGTCGGCAGTTTCGGCTCAATCTCATGTATCGCCTTGAAGGTTTCAAACCCGTTCATTCCCGGAAGTCGCATATCCAGTATGACCAGATCCGGGGGGTGTTGACGGATCATAGCGATGCCCGCCTCACCGGAGGCCGCGCTGTCGATGCTGTAGCCTTCCTGAAGCAACAGCTTATGAAAACTTTTCCGCAACTGGTCGTCATCGTCAATAATCAGTATTCTGCTCAAGGCTCAGTCCCTCACCGGAAGCGTGATCGTAAATGTGGTACCCATTCCTTCAGCAGATGTCAGATTCAGTCTGCCGCCATGTTCTGCGATAATTCGGGATGCGATACTGAGGCCAAGTCCCGTACCTTCCTCTTTTGTCGTAAAAAAAGGCTGAAGAACCTTGCCTGTCAGATGTCCGGGGATTCCCGGCCCATTGTCGCTGACGCGAATCACCACCATTTTCCCGGCTGGTCTTTCAATGGTTTCTTCTTCAGAAATGATGATATGCCCCCCTTTTTTCATGGCTTCGCAGGCATTGACCACAAGATTTACCAGAACTTCCTTAAGCTGTTCCGGGTCTGCCGGAATCGGCGGCAACGGGCTTTTTCGAATGACTTCAATGCGGACTTCATAAGAAATCAGGCGGTGTTCCAGGAGCTGAATGACCAGGTCAACGATTGCCGAAGGGCTGACCTGCTGCATTTTAAGCTTCGGAGGCCGGGAAAATTCCAGAAAATTCTGAATAATGGTGTCAATATGTCGGATTTCCTGAGAAATCACATCCAGATCCTCTTTTTGCGTCTCTGTCAGTTTCAGGGTCCGTCCCAGAGAAAACATGCGCATTTTCACAGAGGTGAATGGATTTCGAATGCTGTGTGCCATTCCGGCAGCCAGCTTTCCAACAAGCGTCATTTTTTCCGCCTGAAGCAGGGTTTCGCGGCTTTTTTGAAGTTCGATATGGGTCTGATCCACATCTTCGATCAGATCGCGGATGCTGTGGCTGAGAGATTTGATTTCATTCTGTGAGGCACCAGATGTTCCCATGCGACTGGCCTCCCCGGCAAGCTTGCGAAGCGGTGCCAGAATGTGGTTTATAAAAAACAATATCAATATGATAGATAGCATTGCAACAAGGATGGATACCAATGCGACAATATGCCTCAGTTTTGAGGCCTGAGCATGGCCGTCTTGCGAGAGTTTATGAATTTGATTTACCTGCATTTCTTTGTACTGTTCACATAACTCCAGAATGAAAAAAAACTGATAGCGAACGTCTTTGTGCAGTTTGAATCCGTTTTCTTTGTCACCGTCTTTATAATACGTGATGACGCGGTCTTTGGCGGATATGTAGGTGCTGTATTCATGGTCTATCCGGTCGATTGCCTCCAGCTGGGTATCGGAGTCAGCCAGTTGTCTGGCGGTGTTCAACCTTTCTTTGAAAATCTGCCGGTATTCCCCAAGCTTGCGAAGCCATTCCGGATCGCCGTCCATAAAAAAATAGGACACGAAGCCTTTCTGGTTTATAAGCGCGACTTCCAGGGATTCAGCTGCCTGAAAAGTTTGAAGATGCTTTTTTGTAATGGCTACCAAAATCTCTTCCATCCGTAATGTATACCACACAGTAATCATGCTGCCAAAGAACGTAATGATAATGAGCGTGGACAAGATGGCGTAGACTCGGGTTCTCAGACTAACGGGCTTCCACATAAGTACATTCCTCAGTGTCTCCAGGGCTTCCTCCGGAGGATAAACCTTGACACGGGCCAAAGGATTTTGTAATTCGATATGGGTGAACGATTTTGTTTTTCTTGAAATTACAGCTAACCATACGTATTAGACTCTGATTTTTCAACATGAATATGACATGGGGAACAACATTTGAAAACATATAGATTGTCAATGCTTGTTATCGGGATTCTCTCGTTTTGGCTGAACGGCTGCGCGCATCAGACTCAGGGGCTCTCTTCGGCACAACCCGGAGCATCAGACCCTGATTCATCCAAAATTTCATCCGATACCGGAAAAAACGGGGCTTCCGGCCTCCGTTCGCCTGCTTCTTATCGCATATCCGAAGACGCTGAACTGGACGACTTGGCCGATGATGATCCTGAAAACGACGACAAACAAGGTGATCGCATCAATTTCGGAATCAAAAATCAGAACCTTCTGGATGAAGCCCTGGACTACTGCCGGCTGGCTCAGGATTACTGGCTGAAAGGCCAGCTTGAAAATGCCCTTTCGGCGCTGGATCAGGCTTATGCCCTGATTATCAAGGTGGACACCTACAACCGGCCTCGGCTCATTCAGCAGAAAGAAGACCTTCGATATCTGATTACCCGCCGGATTCAGGACATATACGGTTCGCGGAATGTCGTTGCAAAAGGCAGCATCAATGCCATTCCCAAGGTCATGAATGATTATGTGAAGGCGGAAATCGAGTCTTTGACCACAGGAGGCGAAAAAGATTTTTTCATCAATGCATATCAACGCTCCGGGCGTTACCGGCAATACATCGAGGCTGAACTGGGCAAGGAAGGACTTCCGCTTGAACTTGCGTGGTTGCCGCTGATAGAAAGCGGATATAATGTCAAGGCATTGTCGCCGGCCAGAGCCTTGGGCTTATGGCAATTTATTCCTTCAACCGGGTATCGATTCGGTCTTTCCAGGGATAAATATGTGGATGAGCGGCTGGATCCTTATAAATCCACAAAGGCGGCAATTGCTTACTTGAAAGAACTTCACAATCTTTTCGGTGACTGGGAAACGGTTCTGGCCGCCTATAACTGCGGGGAAGGCCGGGTACTTAGGACCATTAACACGCAGAGCATCAATTATTTGGATAATTTCTGGGATCTTTACGAAAAACTGCCCCGCGAGACCGCCCGCTATGTCCCCCGATTTCAGGCTACCCTTCATATCGTACAGAACCTTAAACATTATGGCCTGACTGATATCCAACCGGAATCTCCGCTGGAATTTGAAACCGTTCCGGTCTCTCGTCAACTTAATCTCAAAAGCATTTCCGATACGACCGGAATCATGGAATCCACGCTTAAACGGCTGAATCCTGAACTGCGATACGGCATCACCCCCGGCGACAATTATCCGTTTAAAATTCCGCAGGGTTCTTTAAATATTTTTTTATCCCAACTGGACGATATTCCGGAAACCAATGGCCTGAAAGCGGAAGCTGTTGAGAAGGAGAATGCGCCTGCCCATCAGGAAAAAATGGCTTCCCATAAGGTCAAGCGCGGAGAAACGCTGGCATCTTTGGCCAAACAGTATCACACGAGTCAAAAAAGCATTGTTCAGGCCAATAAACTAAAAAAATCCGCAAAAATCAAACCCGGCATGGTTCTGCTGGTTCCCCCAAAGACGTCGTCCCCTCCTGCAAAGGCAAGTCCCGCCCCTGCAAAAGCAGTAGCCAAGAAGTCTGAACCGTCAGTGGTCACTTATGTGGTTAAGAGCGGCGATTCTCTCTACAACATAGCCAACCGCTATGGGGTAACAACGAAAAAGATTCAGGAGGTCAATAAACTTACATCCTTCAATATCGATGTTGGTCAGAATCTTACCATCCCGGAGTCAACCAAAACCGCTGCCGTCGATACCGACTTGAAGAAGTATATGGTAAAGAAAGGCGAAAGTGCCTTCTCCATCGCCACCGGCCACAATATGCCTGTTGATCGATTTTTAAGCATAAACAATTTATCACCGGGAAGTAAAATTTTTCCAGGACAGAAGGTTTATGTCGAATAAGAGATTGGAATACGGATATTACAGTGCCGCTCAGCTCTTGAAAACTTAAACCGTAATCTTCCAGCAGCGGTGGATTGTCTTCTTCTTGCTGGCGTAGTCCTCTGGAATGCTGATGGCAGTGATTTCCTTCGCGTCAGCTATTTCGAGGTGATCCAGGCGCGGCTCAAAATTCTGATGATTTGTCGAAAAGAAGATCGTGGCGCCCGCTCTCATCAGTGAAACTACGGCAGCAAGGAGCATGGGGTGATCCGCGGATATGTCAAAATCATGTGTTTTTTTCCTGCTTGTTGAAAAAGACGGCGGATCCACGACCGCAAGATCGAATGCGCGATGCTCGCGTTTTGCTTTCTTGAGAAAATCAAATGTATCGGCTTGAACCAGCGTGTTTTCATCAATGCAAATCCCGTTGAGATTCATATTCTCCCTGGCCCATCGAATCGCAGTTTCCGATCTGTCCACGGAAACCGTACTGGCCGCCCGTCCCTTTGCCGCATAGCAAGAGAATGACCCTGTGTAACAGTAAAGGTTCAGAAAATCCATGCCCTCGGCCATTTCTCTGACCAGTTGCCGTGTATTCCTGTGGTCTGAAAAAAGTCCGGTGTCCACGTAATCACAAAGATTTACATAAAACAAAAGATCTCTTTCGGAAACAATGATCTTCTGGTCCGTGTAATCGAGCCGTTCATATCTGCTTCCTTCCTGGCCCCCCATGAATCTTTTTTTCAGATGAACCTTTTCTAATGGAACATTCAACGCTTCGGCCACTGCTGCTCCCATCATCGGCAGCCATTCGGGAGTAGACTGTTTTCTCGTGTATTCGGCAATGACCAGGTGTCCGGCATACCAGTCGACGGCAGCGCGTATTTCAGGGATGTCCCAGTCGTAAAGTCGGAACACTTCGATGTTCTGTCCGGCGTAACGCTTGTGAAGGTGTTTGAATCGTTTCTTTACCTTGTTTGCAAGCATCTGTGCCTGATTTCGGTATTTTTCCTGTAATTCAAATTCCGGAGGTGTCATGCATTTTCTTTCTTTTTCGTGCGGCTTTTTGATTTATGTTACTTCCGTAATGGTTCACAGTATAAAAGCCGGAGTTGTTATGGCCGCTGCGTTTGCTAACCATATCATATGTGGTGAAAAAACAGAAACAAACCGCAATGTCAATATAAAGCATGGTGTTCTCTGGTTTCCTTGACGGATAATCCTAATTTACCTATACTTATCCGTGATAATGCATCAAGAAGCGTGAAGCTCACCGCAGATAAGGGTTTTTTTACGAAGCCATCGAAATTCAGAACTTCAAACATCAGGTGCCTCCAGTTGAAAAGGGAAGACTGCTATGGAAAACACGGAATCGATCACACATCTGAAGGAAATATTCCAGGCTGCGCTCAAAAGGGTGGATCCTTTCAAGATGATCGTCGATCATGTCCGATTGTCGGGTTCAAGGCTTCTGGTCAGTCTAAAATCGCAGTACCTTGAAGTTGATCTGGATGCATTCAGGCAGGTTTTTGTGATCGGTGCCGGAAAGGCCGCTGCCAGAATGGCGAAAGCCTTAGAGCAGATACTGGGAAATCGAATTCATCAAGGGGTGATCGTCGTAAAATACGAACACACGGAACCCCTGAATTTCATAGAAATGTTGCAGGCCGGCCACCCGGTTCCCGATGAAAACGGGGTGGCCGCGGCAAAAGCCATCCTTGCTCTGGCAGATAAGGCCGATGACAAAACGCTGGTGATAACGCTGATATCCGGCGGCGGTTCTGCCCTGCTGCCGCTGCCGCTGCAATGCCAGGGGGCAGGGTTTCGCGTTGACCTGAGCCTTGAAGACAAACAGCAGACCACAACAGCATTGCTGTCCTGCGGCGCGGACATCGAAGAAATCAACTGCATCAGAAAGCACCTGTCGGGTGTGAAGGGCGGACGCTTGCTACAGCATTTAGCACCTGCCAGGAGCCTGAATTTTATCCTTTCGGATGTGGTGGGAGATGATTTGAGCAGCATTGCCTCGGGTCTGACAACCAGTGACCCGACAACCTTTGGCGACGCCCTTGTCATCATCGATAAATATGGAATTTCCGAAAAGATTCCGAAATCCGTCCTGGAGACGCTTCGGCTTGGAAAGGAGGGAATGATTCCGGAGACCATGAAAAAAGGGGCCGAAGCCGTGCTTCGTGCGTCCAATATCCTGATCGGCACCAACCGGACAGCAATCCTGGCCGCGGGAGAAAAAGCCAGGCAGTTGGGCTACAATACGGCACTTCTGACATCCTGCATCACCGGAGAGGCCAGGGAGGTTGCCAAATTCGTCGGAGGGATTGCCTTGGATGTAAAAGCATTCGACATGATTGCAAAAAAACCCGCCTGCATCATTTCCGGCGGAGAGCCTGTGGTCACCCTGCGGGGTTCCGGCAAGGGCGGACGAAACCAGGAGATGGCGCTTTCCCTTCTGGCGGAAATGGAACGCAGGCCGGACGCGTTTCAGGGAATCCATTTTCTGGCAGCCTCAACGGACGGAAACGATGGCCCGACAGACGCTGCCGGTGCGTTTGCCTGTTCAAGTCTGGTGGACCGGGCAAAAAGCCAGAATGAATCCATTTCCGGGCATCTGCGGAATAACGATTCGTATCATTTCTTTGAAAAAATCGGGGGACTTTATAAAACCGGTCCGACCAATACCAATGTTTGCGATCTTCACATCCTGCTGGTCCGTAACGACGAAACCGCGGTATCGTCCCGATGACCAATGCGGAAGCGAGAATGCGCGCGCTTATTTCCAATACCCGTGAAAATGATGGACTGGTCCGTGCCCGTTTCCAAGTTGATAGGCCTCGCCGGCCTTTAGCGCGCCGGCGATATAGGTTTTTGCCTGCAGGACGGCATCCGCAAGCGGATGCCCTTTTGCCAGATGGGCTGCAATTGCAGCCGATAGCGTGCAGCCGGTTCCGTGGGTATTGCGGGTATCGATTCTTGTTGTTTCAAACTGTTTCAGCCGATCATCGGTTGCCGTGTAGAGCAGATCCAGAATCCGATGGGACTTCCCATGCCCGCCTTTCAGGACAACCGCTTGCGGCCCGAATGCGGATAGATTTTTGCAGACGGTTTCAAGCTGAGCGCGCTCGGCCCCGAGCAGGGCCTCAACCGACAGGTTCAGCAGCATGGCGGCTTCCGGCAAATTGGGCGTGATTACGGTTGCGATGGGAAAAAGAATGGTTTTCAAGGCGTCCACGGCATCATCCTGAAGCAGTTTGTCTCCGCCGGTTGAAACCATTACCGGGTCAACGACAATATTCGGCGTTTTATAGTATTTAAGCCGTTCCGTAACTGCGATAATCACTTCCGGGGAATGCAGCATGCCGATTTTTACGGCATCAACGCCGATGTCTTCCATGATGGCGTCAATCTGCAGCGAAATGAATTCCGGCGAAACCGGATAGATGCCGGTCACAGCACGGGTGTTTTGAGCGGTCAGGGCGCAGATTACGGACATGCCGTAGCATCCCAGGGCGGAAAATGTCTTCAAATCCGCCTGAATTCCCGCGCCGCCGCCGCTATCGGAGCCGGCAATGGTCAAAAGCCTGTAATATTTCATGGCCTTCCTTTCGCGCATGCGTTTTGGCCGCGCGTGGGGTCTGGGGAGATCCGGGACTGGTTTTCATGCCGGATTCCGAGGATGATCCGTTGGAGGTGTTCCGTGGCTTTTTGAGGGTCGGTCGCGGAACAAATAGCTGAAACAACAGCAAGGCTGTCTGCCCCTGCCTGCATGACCTCGGCGGCATTTGCTGCGTTGATGCCCCCGATCGCAACCAGGGGGTGACGGGACATGGCTCTGACTTTCCGAAGCCCGTCGATTCCCCAATGATGCCGGGTGTTGGTTTTTGTCGGTGTGGCAAATATCGCGCTGACCCCTAAATAGGCGACGTTCAGATCTTCCGCAGCTTCAACCTGATCCGGTGTTTCAACCGATAAACCGATAATGGCCCCTGGCCCCATCAGCTTCCTGGCAAGCAGATACGGCATGTCTTCCTGCCCGATATGAACCCCGTCGGCTCCGGCAGCAAGGGCCACATCCACGCGATCATTAATGATCAAGGGAATGCGGTATGACACCAGAATTTTCCGGATTCGCCGGGCTTCTTCGATATAAATGCGGGTCGATAGTTCTTTTTCCCGGAGCTGAACCATTGTTGCGCCGCCTTTTACGGCCAGGAGAACGACGTCTTCCAGGGATTTTCCGGACAGTGAAGCCCGGTCCGTGACCAGATAGACTCCTGAGATGTTCATGGCCCCAGCTTTATCCGCGTGACGATGTCTGATTCCGTGAGTGAATAGAGCATATCGAGAAAATGCAGTTGAAGGCTCCCCGGTCCTTTTGCCTTCTGCGCAGCCATTTCACCGGCGATTCCCATAACCGCCATTGCGTGAGCAGCCGCTGCAAAAGCAGAAGTATTCACGCCGAGAAAGGCGCCGCAGAGCGCGGAAGCAGTACACCCCAGGCCCGTGACCCTCGGCATCATGGCATGCCCGTTTTTTACCTGCATGACGGCATCGCCGGAAACGATATAGTCGGTCTCTCCGGAGATGCAGACCACAGAACCATGCGCCCTGTTAAGCTCCCTTGCGGCAGATACGGCGGATTCCGAAGCTGCAATGCTGTCGACCCCTTTTGTCCTTGAGCCGCTGCGTACGATGGCCATGATTTCTGAAGCATTCCCCCGAATGATGGCAATGGGGGCTATCGAGAGAAGCTCTAAAACTGTTTCCGTGCGGTATGGGGTTGCGCCTGCGCCCACAGGGTCCAGTACGATCGGCACGCCGCAGTTTTTTGCCTGAAGCATGGCTTTTTTCATGGACTTAATCCATTTTTCGCTCAGTGTTCCGATATTGATCACCAGTGCCATGGCAATCCCGATCATGTCGGCGACTTCCTGCTCGGCATGCGCCATCACCGGAGATGCGCCGATCGCAAGAAGGGCGTTGGCGGTCGTGTTCATCGCCACATAATTGGTAATGTTATGAACCAGCGGCGCCTGGTGCCGAATTGCGAGTACATCGGACCAGACGGATTGTGCAGTTATCTTCATGTGAAAAATTCCTTTGACTAAAGACGTTTCATGGCGCACCATTCCCCGCACATGGTGCATGGCAGATCACTTTTGGCGCCCGGGGATTCTGTTCCGACTTTTTCGAGGTAGCGGCTGAATTTATGTGGATCAATGGACAGCCCCTGCTGACCGTCCCAGTCAAAACGCCGTCTTGCCTTTGACATCTCCAGATTCCTGGATATCGCATCGGGCCGTTTTCTGGCAAGATCCGCGGCTGCAGCAGCGATTTTGGAAGCGATGACGCCTTCGTGGACATCCTCAAGTGTCGGCAGGCGCAAATGCTCGGCGGGCGTCACATAACAGAGGAAGTCCGCGCCGAACATCCCCGCCAGGGCGCCGCCGATGGCCCCCGCGATATGATCGTACCCGGCGGCATAGTCGATGGTCAGCGGACCCAGCACGTAAAACGGGGCGCCGTCGCAGATCGCTTTTTCCCTTTTGACATTTTCTTCTATCAGATTTAAGGGGACATGCCCCGGCCCCTCAACCATCACCTGGACGTTTGCCGACCGGCATCTGTGCACAAGCTCTCCGATGATTTCAAGCTCTCCGAACTGCGCCGCATCGTTGGCATCATGCGTACAGCCGGGCCGCAGCCCGTCGCCAATGGACAGCGTGATATCATAGGCATTTGCCACGGCAAGGATTTCATCAAAATGCGCATACAGGAAGCTTTCCTTTTTCTGATGCTTCATCCACTGCGCCATGATGGCGCCACCGCGGCTGACCACGCCAAGAACCCGCTTTTCAATCAAAGGCAGATGCTTGCTTAATAGTCCGGCGTGAATGGTCATAAAATCAACACCTTCCGCTGCCTGTTTTTCCACGATGCGCAAAAAATGCGAAAACTTCAGCTTGTCCGTGTTAGCCAATCCGATCATGGCATCGTAGATCGGAACCGTCCCCAGGGTGATATCGAATTCATCGATGATGCGTTTTCTGAAAGCAGAACTGTTCCCGGCAATGGATAAATCCATGACAGCATCCGCGCCGGCAGAGATCGCAGCCTTAAGCTTTTGAATTTCATTTTCAAAATCGCAGCTCGCCGGAGACGTGCCGATATTGGCATTGATTTTCACGCGGGTGTCCCTGCCAATGGCAACCGGAGTCAAGGCCCCATGCCGGTTGTTTCGCGGAACAACGACATGCCCCTTGATGATACTTTGGATAAATTGTGACGGATGGATACTTTCGGCTTCCGAAAGCAGCGGAATATGCGGCGGAACATTTCCTTTTTGCAGCGCTTCTATGATCGTACTCATGGGTTCTCTCTTTCAAAACAAAAAAAGCAGGTGAACGCGTAAGAAACGTTTCACCTGCTTTAGCGAAATTCTTCTTGTTTCCTTACGCTGGCATTATCCAGGTCAAGTTCAAGGGTATGTTCTCAGCCCGATGTTCGCATCGTCCGGGCACCCCTAACAGTCATGGCTGTTATTAAAATTTTCTATAGATTTAGGATACATCCTCATGTTCTGTCAAATGATATTTTATGGTTTGTGATTCCTGCCCCTGTCGCCATCCCCTGTTTATGGTTCGCCGGCAGGTGATCCGGAAGTCTTTGACATCATGTTTTCCAGGCGGATCGTGTAATTGACCGGCGCATGGTCGGAAAGAAATTCCGGCGGATCCATGAACCTGCGGGTGCTGCCGGATCTGCGGCCGGTGGGGAGATCATCCTTTAAACAGATCTGAACCCCGGCGTGGTGAAAATCGGAATGGATAGAGAACGGCGGCATGGTGGGGATAAGGTCGTGATCGTTTTCAACCCGGTAAATACGGGTGGATTTAAGGGAAGATGCAAAAGCGGCATCCCCTGTTTTCGGCGCACCGAACGTGTAAACCACGGCTTCCGGGCGCATGGAAGCAGCCAGCACGGCCAGGGCGCCGCCCAGGCTGTGCCCGGTAAAAAACAGGGGAAGATCAATTTTTGAAAGCACCGGTTCGATTTTTTGCCAGAGACCGTTGAAGCCGGTTTTAAAACCGCCGTGAACCTTGCCGCCGCCTGGCCAGGATGTCTGCATTGAGTTCAGATTGGACGGCCAGCTCTTGAATCCCCGGGTGCCCCGGAACACCAGGACAGCGAACGGATCAAAGGCGCCGGTATCCGGCGTGACAAGGGCGCAGTAGTTGGTTCCATGGCAAAAAGCCTGCATTTCTTTTAATCCGACCCCATGCAATATTTCCGACCGGGTGGGGGGCAGGGCATCCGAGCCGGCCTCGTCCGGATCCTGCCGGTATATCAGCCGGGAAAGCTCGCACAGCCACCAGGCATTGGTCAGGCTGAAATCCGTCGCACCGGGATCAAACACGCGCAAAACAGGCGGATCAAAATATCGGTTGGATATCCACGGCCGCAGCAGCGCATTCCATGATGTATCGGGAAGCATGGTCCCCATATTTGATGTCAATTTTGCTGGACGGTTTGTTCTGATGGCGCACCCGAATGTCATTGTAAAACTTTACACGATGTAAAAAAACGAAACAACCATTTCCGAAATGTGAAAAACACAATTATTTTATTATTAAATTATTTCGAGTCCTTAAATCAATATATCGGTTTGGAAATTACCAGCACGCTTTTTGCATATAAATTTTTAGTCTCTATTTCGCGGATTGTTATGATGGGAAACAAATTGTCATACAATCTTCTTGAAGTGTTTTCTGATGATTCTTACTTGAAAGGAGGAAAGCATGAGTGCAGACACAGTAAAACCGGAAAAAGAACCTGATTATGTCGTTATTGACAGCGGCAAGACCTCTTTCAGGGATCTTTACACCAAGGAAGACTGGATGGCCATCTGGATGGGCTTTTTTCTGCTCATTGCGGGGCTGTTCATTTTCCTGCCCAATCCCCCGGAAAAAATGAATGAGAACCTGACGAAGTACAACGCCGTCCTGAAAGAAGAGGCTGCCAAGGCGCCGTTTAAAACGATCGAGTGGCACAACGCTTCCGCGTCCAAGCGCGGAATCCGCGCAACCAATCAGGACTTTGCCAGGACCATTTCCAGTTTCCTTGCCTCCCCCGGCGACTGGAAAACCAATCCTGTGGATGCGCTTTACCGGAGCAAGGAAACCGCCGAAGCCATGAACGCTTCCGGCAAGGCGGCGTTTGAAAAGGCCAAGGGGGTGGAAGATGAAACCCTTGCCAGGGCAAAAGTCGCCCAGGCTGCCGCTGCAGGGGCCTTATTCAAAGATGCCGCGCTGAACGATACGGCGAGCAAGGAAATCAAGCTCTGGCAGGATGCCAAAGGCAAGGCATCAAGTGCCAAGTCCAAGTCCTCCGTCAAGCCGTATAACCGGGTTCCCTATCTCTTCGGGCTGTGTATCATCCTGGGTGCTTTTTTCGGGATCGGCAAGGCCATCATGGGCCAGTCCTTCGGAAAGTTTTTCTTGGGATTCTTTGTCGTTTTCTTTGTTGCCGTGCTCGCTTACATGGCAGAGACACAGGCACTGATGAAGCACTGGGGGTTCGGCTTCCCGCTCTGGGCCATCGTCTTCGGCCTTCTCATCAGCAACACCATTGGAACACCCAAGTGGGTGCAGCCCGCTGTTGCCACCGAGTTCTTCATTAAGACGGGGTTGGTTCTTCTCGGCGCTGAAATCCTTTTCAACAAAATCCTGGCCATCGGTAAACCGGGCATTTTCGTTGCCTGGATCTGCACGCCGATCACCCTGATTCTGACCTACTGGGTCGGCCAGAGATTTATAAAAATGCCCTCCAAGACGCTGAACATCACCATTTCGGCGGACATGTCGGTCTGCGGTGTTTCTGCGGCCATCGCCACGGCTGCCGCCTGCAGGGCCAAGAAGGAGGAGCTGACGCTGGCCATCGGACTCTCCATGGTCTTCACGGCGATATGCATGGTGGCTCAGCCCGCCTTCGCCAAACTGGTCGGACTGCCGGAGATCCTTGCAGGCGCCTGGATGGGCAGCACCATCGACTCGACGGGCGCCGTGGCGGCAGCCGGCGCGTTCTATGGAGAGAAAGCGCTTTATGTCGCGGCCACCATCAAGATGATTCAGAACGTTCTGATCGGGGTCACGGCCTTCGGTGTCGCCGTTTACTGGTGTGCCAAGGTGGACTGCAAGGAGGGTTCCAGTGTGAGCTGGTGGGAAATCTGGCACCGCTTTCCCAAATTTGTTATCGGGTTCATCCTCGCATCGATCATCTTCTCCGTCATCGATCAGAGTGTTGGAAAGGACATGAGCACGGTCATGATCGACCACGGGGTATTAAGGGGTTTTACCCGGATCGCCCGCGAGTGGTTCTTCGCGCTGGCCTTTACCTGCATCGGGCTTGAGACCAACTTCAAGGAGTTCGGGCCGTACTTCAAGGGCGGCAAGCCCATAACGCTATACGTGTTCGGCCAGAGTTTTCAGCTCATTTTGACGCTGATAGTGGCTTACCTCATGTTCTACATTGTTTTCCCGGAAGTCACTGCAGGGATCTGACGATATGACCGCCAAGGAAACATGTGCACCATTCCCTGCCTGCGGGGCTTCGGCTTCCCGGGCAGGGCTCAATCCATACTTGAAACTGATCATCGGGATCGCCCTGATTCTGGGGTTCATTTTTGGAATCGGATCCCTGGCGCAACTGATCCCCGGCGCGCGCCGCATGGCCGATGTGATTGACGAGCGCAACCTGAGGGCCACCGCGATTTACTACACAGACTTTGAGGAGCCGGCCGAAGGCTCGGAACGCATTCGCGACAGCCTGGATTTCATGCCGGGCCGCAAACCTTGACCTGCCTTTCGTTTTTCGATATACAAGGGGAGCGTCTCAAATACCCTTTTCCCATCCTGCCACACGGATAGCCATGAAGGAACTGTCTGATAAAAAGGAAATCATTCTTCAGCGCGAAATGGCCTTTGCCAATGCGGTAGGGGCTTCAGTCCTTGATAAGCCGAAGGTCAGCATCTGGATGGTGCTGATCCCGATACTCTTGCTTCACTTCATCTACCGCATGCAGAGCTATAAGGGCAAGCGCTTGAAGTTCAGCGAAGAGTTCATGATCACCCGCCGGCGGGCGTTGGATATCGCTCACAATGCCGCTGCAACGGGGGGCGAGCCGGATATCATTGATGTGGTCCGAAAATCCAGCCTCTCTGAGCCGCTCCATAAACCCTATGCGGCCTGGGTGAAGGCTCTGGCCGACTACTACCTGGACCTGCTGGCTGCTGAAGGCGCAAGCTTCGAGTCGCTGGTTCGGGCGGCTTACAGCAGCCGGAGCAATTATCTGCTGACCCTGAACAGGTTGAGCGTCGCTGAGAAGGCGTTTCACAAGGCGCTCGAGCCGCAGCTGGCGGCCACCGAAGGTGCGGCCGATATCATCTCGAAAATCGAATCCCATTCCCAGGAGCTGCGGCGGGAGCTGGCCGATCACGTTTTCCGCTGAACTTCAGCCCGTTGGATTCAGGGCCGGCGCGTTGATGATGCTCGGTGCGGCCAAAGGCGGATTCTCTTTCAAAAAAGCAGAGATGTCCGGTTGCAGCCAGACCGGATAACCCATCAGAATTCCCGCCACGTTGGCGGCGGCAAGAATGGCCATTCCCTCCCGGGTCCAGGAAGTGGCCGATCCGATGTGGGGAACAAGGACAACATTTTCCAGTTCATTCAGCCCGGGTTTCAGGCCGGGTTCATCTTCAAAGACATCCAGTCCGGCCCTGAAATCGGGGTGCGTGCGGCAGTGGGCAACCAGGGCCGCTTCATCAATAATCGGACCGCGGCTCGTGTTGATCAGGATGGCATCCGGTTTCATCAGGGACAGGCGTTCGGCATTGATCATGTGGCGGGTCGATTCGTCCAGCACCGTGTGAAGGCTGACGCAGTCGGACGTTTTCAGCAGATCTTCCAGCGTATCCGATCTGCTGCAGCTTACGGGCGCTTCGCCGCGGGCTTTTAAAAATCCGGCATAATCCTTGATACAGGCTTCCAGATCGGGATTGGGGGCAGGATCATAATATAACAGGTGCATCTTGTGACCTTCGACCATCATGCGGGCATAGGCCGCGCCGATGCGTCCCGCGCCCACGATGCCGACGGTTCGCCCGTAAAGAAGCTTGCCCAGAAACAGGGCAGGCAGCCAGCCCCGATAGTTTCCGGCGCGCAGAAACCTTTCGGATTCGCCGGTGCGCCGTGCCGCGGCAAAGGTCAGCGCCAGGGCCATTTCGGCCGTGGTCTCGGTCAGCACTCCCGGCGTGTTGCCGACCGCAATTCCATGCCGGGTCGCAGCATCCACATCCACATTGTTGTACCCCACCGCATAATTGCTGTAAGCACGGCCGCCGGCGGCTTTAAGCGCCGCAAACAGCGGATCGCCCCAGTCTTCTGTCAGCTGCCCGATAACCGCATCGCAACGGCTGCCGATGGCTGCCTTGATTTCCGCAATGCTCAGCACATCGGTTGACATGCATATCTCAACCCTGCAGTCGGCCCGGATCAATAACTGGAGCCACCGGTCTCCGGGCAGGTCTTTGGTGACGAGCAACCCGATTGCGGCCATCTGAATTGTGTGTTTTCCATTCATGTGAAGCCATTTTGAAAACCTCATGTTTGTTTTCTTGCGTTTATGAAACCTGCAATATGTTTTTTCATCATCCGGATAACCGTTTTGATACAGCCGATTCCGATAATAATCAACAAGGCTTTTGTGCTGCGAATCTTCGAAGATGTCTCTTTTTTGGTTTTCGGGATTAATAAATATGGAATTGATTTAAACTATCCGATCTGATACGGATATCCATCCGTTTTCATTTTTCCTCATATCACAGGTTACCCGATGCCACGAAAAAAGAAAACCACGTTCATTCTCGACACCAACGTCATTCTTCACGACAGCGCCTGTATTTATCAATTTGGAGAGAATAATGTCGTCATCCCCGTAACGGTTCTGGAAGAACTCGATCAGTTTAAAAAAGGCAGTGAAATACTGAACTTTCATGCCCGTGAATTTGTCCGCACGCTGGATCTGCTGTGCGGCGAAAACCTGTTCAACGGCGGCGTGCCGATCGGACCGGGTCTGGGGAAAATCACCGTCAAGCTGGACAGGAAATTCCATGAAGATCTCGTTTTAAGCTTTTCAGAATCCAGGCCCGACCATCACGTCCTCAACATCGCCTACAACATCGCCAAAGAAAACCCGTCCCTTCAGGTCATCCTTGTCACCAAGGACGTCAACCTGCGGATAAAGGCAAAAGCCATCGGACTGGTGGCCCAGGATTATAAAAGCGATCAGATAAAAGACATTTCAACGCTTTACACCGGAACGCGCCTTATCGAAAATATCCCGGGAATCGTTCTGAACAAACTGTATGAAGCCCCGTTTGAACTGGACCCCTCGGAGCTGCCTCTGGAAAAAGAACCCGTGGCCAACGAGTATTTCATCCTCAGAAACAGCAACAAATCCGCGCTGGCAATGTATGATTCTTCCAGCCTGAAAATCCGTCGCATCGATAAAAATCCGGCTTTCGGCATCACTCCCCGCAATGCGGAGCAGACCTTTGCCCTGGATGCCCTGACCAACAACAATATTCAACTGGTTACGCTCAGCGGAAAAGCCGGCACCGGCAAAACCCTCCTGGCGCTGGCCGCAGCATTGCAACGCAAAAAGAATTACCGCCAGATTTTTCTGGCAAGACCGATCGTGCCGCTCAGCAATAAGGATATCGGCTTTCTTCCGGGGGATATCCAGTCCAAGCTCGACCCGTACATGCAGCCCTTGTTTGATAATTTAAGCGTCATCAAGGCGCATTTCGGCAAATCCGAATCCTCGCGGGATGACGTCAACAAACTGCTGCTGGAAAACAAACTGGTCATATCCGCCCTGGCCTACATTCGCGGACGCAGCCTGGTGAACATTTACTTTATCGTCGACGAGGCGCAGAACCTGACCCCCCATGAAGTCAAAACAATCATTACCCGGGCCGGAGAGAATACGAAAATTGTTTTGACAGGCGATATTTTTCAGATCGATCACCCCTATCTGAACACGCAGTCCAACGGGCTCAGTTACCTGATTGAAAAAATGCACGGACAAAAACTCTACGCCCATATCAATCTGGAAAAAGGAGAACGCTCGGAGCTGTCCGAACTGGCCAGCAATCTGTTATAGCGCCATGAGCAGGTGTGCTCCTTCCAAATGAGCCATTACGCTGAACGTCAGACTGCGTCCATCCGTGTTAATTTCGGATCCGGCTTGAATTTTTGTTCTTCTTCGATTTCCATGATATCGGACATCGATACGCAAACATGGAAAATGCAATGTGCAATTTTCCATGTTTGCCACTTTGTTAGCACAATAGATGGAAAAAATTCCACTGTATATGGGTGATAGATGGAATATTTTCCATCTATTCATACTGTTAGCTGCCGATCAACCGCAGGGAGGAACCGCACTGGAGAAGAACCGACGGATAATGGGGCTATTGGGTGTTGTGTTACTTGTCGCGGTCGCAGCTGTGGTGGTCTATGGTGGCCAGTTGGTCGGGATCGGAGCCGCGTACAAAGCCAAGATGCTCTGCTCAGAGATGTTCGTCGCCAAACGACAGTCTCACGAGGTTTCGGCAGACTTGGAGATCGACGATCTTAGAGCCCTGCGGATTCTCAAGACCTCTATTGACGAGGAAGCCCACGCGGTATCCGCCAGCTTCTTCGGTGTAGTCACGCGAACTGCACAGTATCGTGGAGAGACTGGGTGCACCTTATATTTTGTTGGGGAAAGCGCAAGAAATTCCGACGAAGCGGCGCCCGTCACATCTCAGCGTTCATCCGCGAATGGTGGCTCATTCCATCTGGCAGACCCGACTACGAATGTCGGTCCGCAACTTGTCTCGGTTCTGGATGAAGCCTTCTCCGAACCCGATCCTGCACATCTGCGACGGACTCGTGCTGTTATTGTCGTACACAAGGGCCGCGTGATTGCGGAACGGTATGCGCCCGGTTTCGGGCCAGATACCCCGTTCCCTGGCTGGTCCATGGCGAAGAGCGTCTTGAATGCATTGGTGGGAATACTCGTCAGGGATGGCCGGTTGTCCGTGGCTGCGCCGGTTCCCATTGCCGCATGGCGTACGTCTGGTGATGAGCGCGCATCCATTACCCTAAATCATTTGCTACGCATGACCAGCGGTTTGGAGTTCGACGAGGATATGAGCAATCCACTAGGTGATGTTACCCGGATGCCTACTGAAGAGCCCGATATGGCGCGATTCGCCGCAAGTAAAGAACTCCAAACGCCGCCAGGTGTGCGTTGGCAGTACTCAAGCGGTAACAGTAACATCGTCTCACGCGCAATACGGAGCATCATGGGAACCGAGGAGTATCGCCGTTTTCCCCGTCGAGCGCTTTTTGACCCAATCGGAATGGCCAGTGCCGTTCTGGAGACAGATGCAAGTGGAACGTTTGTCGCATCGTCTTTCATGTACGCTACGGCCAAAGATTGGGCTCGGTTTGGCATCCTGTATTTGAATGAAGGCGTCTGGGGCGGCAACCGAATTCTGCCTGAAGGTTGGGTTGAATATACGAGGACAGCAACAACCGGAAGTACTGGAAAGGGCTATGGTGCTCACTTCTGGCTGAAGGTGCCGGATGAGTACAACAGCAGTCAATCAGTATCACCAGCAAATACGATTCATGCCGTTGGGCATGAGGGGCAGTTTGTCACGGTCATCCCAGCGTACGATACGGTGATTGTTCGACTTGGCAAGACGCGGTACGCTCAAGCATGGGACCATGGCGCGTTTGTAAACTCTGTACTGTCTGCCCTCGAAGCTTCAGGTGAATAGCGACTTGAATAATAAAGGAAATTCGGCAGCTAACATGGCGCTCCACCGGATGGCAATTCCGCTTCGCTCAATTGCCACCAGTGAGCTTGGTCGTTAGCATTCAAAAAATAGCGACTTTTTCTTTGTTTGGCTATGGAGTGATAGGCAATGAACGGCAATAATCTGTATCGACCTACTGAGCATTTTTCGCAAAAAATGGAGAAAGTAAAGCAGTCTGATCCTCCTGGCTATGAACGTATCCTGCAGGTTGTAGAACGTTTGGTCACTGAACCAGACAATGCTGATGGGAAAATGCATGGTCTTTATCAGGGGCGGTTTAAGAAATATGTTGGCAGGCAGGATTACCGGGTCATTTATTATTGGTGCAAGTTATGTCGAAAGGAGAACCGTCGTCTTGAAAAAGAGTGCGATGATTGTCAGACCATTCCGGATAATAGTGTGATCTTCTTTGATCTCTATCACAAAAATGAAATGAAAAAGTTTAAAAAAAATTCCAAAAGGGATCACCATCAATAAAGTTAATCAAAAAAAGTGCTAACCAGTGCATTAACCTGGCGGCGAGAACCCCGGGGCCTTTCGGGAAAGCTCATTGGCGCCGCAGGTTATGAATGTCGTTGGGCATCGCCTTGGTACTAGCGAGTGGCCGACAAAGAGGAGAGAACTGGCAATGAGAATCTGGGTAACAGCAATGGCGTTGCTCCTTGCAGCGTCAGTTCAGGCCTTGTCGCAAGACCGTTTCGTGTCTAAGCTCACGCTCCCAAACGGCAAGACGGTAGTTGTCGCTGAGGGTGATTTCGAGGCGCGATCCATTGGCAGCTTCAGCGTACGGCTCTATGAGGCTGCGGCGGCCCCGGATGAAACCACATTCTTCTCTTCCGGGCTTGTTCGTGCTCGCGATGGAGTGGTCGAGAAGGTCATACTTGCCGACATAAACGGAGATCGTCAGCAAGAGATCGTCGTCACTGTTCGCTCCGTAGGTACTGGAAGCTACCTTTCGGCGCACGCATTCGCGGTGGCGAAGGACAAACTGGTGTTTCTTGCCGCAGTGGAGGATCTCGTCGCAAATGCAGATCCAGTCGCAGCACTACGCAAGTCAAGGAAGAAGTAAGAATGGTTCGATGCCCAACAGCAGCATGCAGCGGACGGCGCTACGCGCCGCCGCTTATGCTGAGCGTTAGCGGGTATCGGCCGATTTCCGTTTACAACGACTCGAGGTGGAAAGTTATGATCACGAGAACGCGACCTATTGTCATATTTCTCATTGCTTGCACGGTGGGCTTTCCTGCGGTTATTCTTGCGCAGGGCCGCCCGACCTTCGACTGCGCGAAGGCGAGCGGTAGCATCGAGAAGATGGTCTGCGCGGATACTGAACTCCGTGCGCTCGACCACACGCTGTCGGCGGTCTATTCCGCCGCATTGCGCAAGGCAGCCAATGAGCGGGCTCCAATACTCAAGGCCGAGCAACGAGGTTGGATCAAAGGCCGCAACGACTGCTGGAAAGCGGACGACAAGCGTGCCTGCGTCGTTGAGGCCTACCGCCGCCGCATTGCCGAGTTGCAGGCGCGCTATCGCCTGGTTCACGCTTCATCTCCAGTTCGCTACGTTTGCAACGGCAATCCGGCGGACGAGGTGATCGCGACCTACTTTCAGACAGACCCGCCGTCGCTGATTGCCGAGCGCGGGGATCAGACATCCCTTATGTTTCTGGAGCCGAGCGGAAGCGGCGCGAGATACGTCGGCCGCAACGAATCGCTCTGGGAGCACCATGGCGAGGCGACCGTCGTCTGGGGTTACCAAGCGCCCGAGATGCGCTGCAGGAAGGCGCAAGACACCTCGGCCGCGTCGCTGGCGGGCACCGCGTGGGAGCTTGTCGCCATACAGTCAATGGACGATGCGCAAGGCACGACCCGCATCGCCGAGCCCGAAACCTTCACGGTTCGCTTCGCAGCTGACGGACGTGCGAGTTTTCGCATAGACTGCAATCGCGGCACGACGACGTGGACGATCACGCCGTCTCAGAACTCCTCATCCGGTTCGCTGGAGTTCGGTCTGCTCGCTACGACGCGCGCGATGTGCCCGCCAGGATCGCAAGGCCAACGTGTGCTGCGCGACCTGCCGCACGTGCGGATGGGGACGGTAGCAGGGACGTAGATAAAAATATAAATTTATTGAATAAGAAGGCTGCATGCACATCCTGCGGACAAGCCGCTGATGTTTTTGTCAGCCAAAAAATGGAAGGTCACTTATGAATGAGACATTGTCTAAATTACTTGAGTCGTTGGGTTTGACGGAAGAGCCATACGGAATCTTCTATACGGATATCGAGCCGACAGACGGTTTCGCGCCAACGGTCGGCCAGCCGCTGTCCCTGGAATTGGAGCGCCAGGGCAAGATCGATTTTCAGGAAGTATTTAAGAACTTCTCGTGCGTACTCGGCAAGTTGTGGTTGGCGCGCCGGAAGAATTCAGCCGCCTATTTCGAGGCAGGGCGGTACGGGTGTCCGGGCGGCTCATTCTACCTGGGGTTTCACGAACCTCAGCTCGATTTTATCACACGCTACATTTCAACCGGTATTCCCGGTACACCGGTACACGGCGAGTGTTATCTTTCCTCTCCCGAGGTGGCGCGCCGGTTCTTCACGGACATCCGCCCCAGGCCCGCGCCAGCGCGGTTTTGCGTCTTCAAGCCCATGAGCCATTTTTCAACGGGCGAGCGGCCCGAGTTGGTGACGTTCTTCGCACGCGGCGAGGTGCTGGCGGGCCTCTGCAATCTGGCAGCGTTCGTTACCGACGATTTTGAGATCGTGGCCACGCCGTTTGGTGCGGGTTGCAGCTTCATGGTGACGTGGCCGCTGCATTACCTTGCCCAGGGGAGGCCGCGTGCGGTGCTCGGATGCGGCGATCCTTCGGCACGTAAATACATGAAGCCTGATGAAATGACCTTTACCGTGCCCTATGCGCTCTACGACGCTTTTCTTGCGCGATGGCGGGACACATTTCTGGAGACTGACACCTGGAAGGTGGTCAAAAAGAAGATCGTCAAGAGCAAGGAAGCGTGGGGGGAACAGGCATAGGGGAGGCAGGGGGGGCGTAGATAATAAAATAAGTTGATTGGATAAGCAGCCGACATACACATGGAATTAAGCACAAATCGACGGGTTCGCGTGCTCTTGTCACGGCTCATAGTGGTCTTTCTCTTGAAAAGGCATTAACATGATCATAAGAAAAGAAACGGCTGCAGACAGTGAAGAAATATCACAGGTAACAATCGCCGCCTTCAAGACTCTCCCGATTAGCAATCACACAGAGCAATTCATAATAAATGCATTGCGTGCTGCAGGTGCACTGACCATCTCACTTGTTGCTGAAATCGATGGTCGAGTTGTCGGGCATATTGCTTTTTCGCCCGTAACAATTTCAGACGGTACAATAGGCTGGCAGGGTCTCGGGCCGGTTTCTGTATTGCCGGAGTATCACAAACAAGGCATCGGGAAATCACTTATCAACAACGGGTTGTCTATGTTGAAAGAATTGGGCGGCCAAGGTTGCGCTCTAGTGGGTGATCCGAACTACTATAACCGGTTCGGTTTTCGGAATTATCCGGAATTAATATACGAAGGGATTCCTCAAGAGTTTTTCCTTTCCTTGCCTTTTACAAACCGGGCACCACACGGCATTGTCGTATTTCATGAAGGATTTCTGGCAAATGATTAAGCGGCAGAAGGATGAGGTAGTATATGAAAGCTATCACGTTTCTTTATATTGTAAATGCGACCCTGCTTTTATTACATGAAATAGAATCGGCATATGAAAAAGAATGGGAAATACTCAAGTTGCCCGGTAAAATAACCGGTTTTTTGCTTCTTCACATTCCAATAATTTTCTTGCTATTCTATGGATTGATTGAAATCGAAAAGAATTCCACTACTGGACTGATATCTGGAATCATTCTTGGAATTGGCGGCGTGATTCCTTCCATAGTGCATAAAGTATTCTTTAAGACCCCGGATCAGTTCAATTTGCCTGTATCTAATGCAATAATATATTTGAATGTTTTATCTGGTATCAGTTTGTTTTTCTTATCCGTACGTCATTTTGCCTGACAAATCAAATTAACTCGGATGCAAATTCCGCTGTGCTCAATTTGCGCCGGTTGCTTGCAGCGTAATCGGCTCAGTTTGAAAAATATTCTGTGATCAACAGGAGAGCACCTCAATTTCTGAGGAACGCATATGAATATGCCTTTTGAAGCGGTATTGCGAGATACCAGATTCCTATTGACTGAAGGGGCAATTGTTGAAAGGTTAAAGAACGAGTATCATGTCACATTGGATGATCATATCAATCACGCAGGTCTGATCTACGATGCGCAGGATAACCTGGCGACGCTCTATAAACAATATATTGAAATTGCCCGCGGATATCATATCCCGATGATGCTCATGACGCCAACGCGAAAAGTGAATCTCGAAACGCTTAAAAAATCGGCATATCATGCCAGGGCGGTTATTCCTGATAGTTGTACATTTTTACATCGTCTCAGGGAACAATATCAGGAATTTTCGGATCACATCTTTATCGGCGGGTTGTTGGGCTGTAAAGGAAACGCGTATTGCGGTGATGAGGCGTTGACTCGTTCAGACGCCTATGCCTTTCACCAGGCTCAAGTCGCTCAATTCAGAGGGCAGCATCTTGATTTTTTATTTGCGGGAATTATGCCTGCGGTAAGCGAAACGCTCGGCATGGCACAAGCCATGGCGGAATCAGAGCTTCCTTATATCATCAGCTTTATGATTCGAAAAGATGGACGATTGCTTGATGGCACGGGGATTGCTGAGGCGATACGAATTGTTGATCAGGATATACGTCCTCAGCCCCTCTGTTATATGACGAATTGTGTCCATCCATTCAATGTGAAGCTTGCTTTAACCGCTGAGATCAATAGAAATGTTCAAGAAAGAGATCGATTTATCGGCATTCAGGCAAACGCTTCGTCATTGAGTCCTGAAGAATTGGATCAGCGGAAGACGTTGCATCAGGGTGATTTTGATGAGATGATTCACGACATGCAGGATCTCCACAGAGATTTCGGCTTCAAAATCTTTGGAGGATGCTGTGGAACCGATGATCATTTTATTGAGAAATTGGCTCATATGCTCACGAGGAGTTCTGGATAAACAGCCACGGCTTCAGGGAAACGTATGGTGGAGACGCATATAAATAAATCTTTGAGATGATATCCCCGGACTGGCAGGGTCTCGGGCCAATTTCTGTATTGCCGCAGTATCACAAACAAGGCATTGGGAAATCACTTGTCAACAACGGGTTGTCTATGTTGAAAGAATTGGGCGGCAGGTTATTACAACATTCTCGTCGGCTGAACGCCGCGTTGGTAGAAGATTAATGTAAACGGATATTACCGGTGGAGATATGATGAGTGAAAATATAAGCATTGAAGATTGTTCTGGTCGAATAAAAATAAATAAGTATTGCTCTTGTCCGAAAACGGAGTGCGAAAGACATGGTATATGTTGTAAGTGTATCGTGGCTCACAAGGAAAGAAAGGATGTTGCCTTTCATATAAAATTGCCCCATTGTCTGAGAGACCAATTAATAGAAATCGGCTATAAGATATAAAGGCTGCAGGAACCGTTAGGAACCGCCGGTCAAATGCTTGACCAAAGGCAACACCTCGTCCTGTTTGAACCGTGTTTCGAATTGCTCCATAGCGCCCTCTCATTTCGATTTTAAGAGCAAAATGTAAGTTAAACCAAAATTTTGACCCCGAAAAGAAGTATTTAAGAAATTAGTACCCAACAAAAAAATCCTGCGGTCAAGCCGCAGATGTTCATGATTATGCCCCAATACAAATTACCTAATGAAGCAATGATATCGTTTTATGAATGAACAACAACCAAATGACCCGCTTCACGGCATTACCTTGGCGCAGATCGTGAGTCGCCTGGTCGAGCATTACGGCTGGAGCGAGTTGGGAAATCGCATCGATATCCGATGTTTCAACAGTGATCCGTCAGTGAAGTCCAGCCTGAATTTTCTGCGAAAAACCCCTTGGGCAAGGAAAAAGGTTGAGAATTTATACATCGCATCATGTATAAAAACAAATATCAAGCAGGGGAGATAGGCAGTGCTACTGATTAAATGCACACATCAATTATTAACAGAATTGCAACAAAAACCACTAATGCGAATCGGGGAAGAAAGTTCAAGTCGGAAGGAAATGGATTCATTATATCCGGAAATGGGCGGACTCATTATTGACCGGGCAAATTGGCTCCCTTTCTCACCGGAACTGACACGCTTATGACCTCATCACAACCAAGTAAACCTGAATCGCAATATTTCACAAAGGGCATCGATCGCAAGTTGCCGAGAGGCATCTGGGTGCTTGGATTTGTCTCCATGTTCATGGACATCTCATCCGAGCTTGTTCACAGCCTCTTGCCGTTGTTCATGGCCACGGCGCTCGGTGCATCCATGGTCACGATCGGGATTGTCGAAGGCGTTGCCGAGGGAGCCGCTGCGATCACGAAGGTGTTTTCGGGTGCGATCAGCGATTACTTCGGGAAACGAAAGCTTCTGGCTGTGGTCGGGTACGCACTGGGCGCCCTGACCAAACCGGTATTTCCGCTCGCGACAACGATTGGGTGGGTGTTCGGAGCACGCTTTGTCGATCGCATCGGTAAAGGCATTCGCGGTGCGCCGCGTGACGCGCTGATCGCCGATATCGCACCGCCGCAGCTTCGGGGCGCGGCCTACGGTCTGCGCCAGTCGCTCGATTCGTTCGGGGCCTTTGTCGGGCCGCTGCTCGCGGTCGCATTCATGATCTGGCTTGAGAACGACATCAAAGCCGTGTTGTGGGTAGCGGTCATACCGGCGTTTCTTGCGGTGTTTCTGCTGATCGTTGCGCTGCGCGAACCCGAGTCCCCGGAACAGGCCGCTGGTCCCGGAAATCACCTGACGCTGGCTGATGCCAGGCGCCTGCCCTTTCGGTACTGGCTTGTCGTCATGCTCGGGGCAGTCTTTACCCTGGCGCGTTTCAGCGAGGCGTTTTTGATTCTCCGTGCCCAGGACGTCGGGCTTGCTATCGGCTACGTGCCCGCGATCATGATTGTCATGAATATTGCCTATTCCTTATTTGCGTATCCAGCGGGCGTGGCGGCCGACCGGCTTTCGCCGCGAACGCTTCTATTGTTTGGACTTTGGGTACTTGTCGCCGCTGATGTCGTGTTGGCGGTAGCTGCGTCTCCCCGGACCGCATTCATCGGAGCGGGATTCTGGGGCCTGCACATGGCGTTCACCCAGGGGTTGCTCTCGAAACTTGTTGCCGATACCGCACCCGCTGAGCTTCGCGGCACGGCCTTTGGGGTTTTTAATCTGGTAAGCGGCGTTGCGCTCTTGATGGCAAGCGTCATTGCAGGGTCATTATGGAGCGCTTTCGGCGCCCCGGCCGCGTTTATTGCCGGAGCATCGTTCGCGGCTCTGGCGGCAATGGGGTTGCTCTTTTACCGGCCTAATGCGCGATTTACAGGGCACAGGACAGGTGCGTGATCAAGGCAGCCCAAATGGGGCTCCATCCGACGCCAATAAGCGGTGTTGTTCAGCTTGGCTGTTATACGCCGGAAAGACATTGAACCATGAAATGGAAACAGGGTGAATTCACCATCACGGACAATCGGGAAGATCTGGATATTGAAACCATCCATAACTTCCTTTGCGAGTCGTATTGGGCAAAGAATATCCCAAGGTCAATCGTGGAAAAGGCTGTGAACAATTCACTTTGTTTCGGCCTGTACCATAATTCAAAGCAAGTCGGCTTTGGGCGAGCAGTCACCGACCGCGCTACATTTGCCTACCTCGGCGATGTCTTTGTGGTTCCAGCTTACAGAGGGCGCGGCCTTGGAAAGTGGTTGGTTTCGTGTGTCCTCGGCCATCCTGAGCTTCAAGGTTTGCGCCGCTGGTTACTTGCCACCTTGGATGCTCACGGGTTGTATGAACAAAATGGTTTCGTCGCTTTGCGACAACCTGACAGGTTTATGGAAATCAATGATCCGGAGATCTATCAACGGAAAGTTTAACATGGCTCTCACCATCACTGTGAAGCGGCGGTCAGCTCATCGTTATCAGCTTAGACGTCAGAGAAATGAATCGTATTGCAATCAAACAACACGGAGAGAAAGCGATGAAAAAAATCAAAATTGACTGTGCTGCGGCTTTTTTATATCCGATGCCAATGGTATTGGTAGGCTCTGTTGCTGAGGGGAAAGCAAATTTTATGGCCGTCGGATGGGTTTCAAGAGTGAATTTCAAGCCGCCGTTGTTTGCGATCGCATTAGGCCCTCATCATACAAACAAAGGCATTGCCGAAAACAAAGAATTCAGTATCAATATTCCTGATGTTTCGTTGATCGAAAAAACCGATTATTGCGGACTGGTTTCAGGGAGTGAAACAGATAAATCCGAACTTTTTAAAGTTTTCTATGGGGATTTAGGCAAAGCGCCGCTGATTGAAGAATGCCCGGTTTGCATGTCATGCGCTGTATATGATGCGGTTAAACTGCCGTCTAACACCCTTTTCATCGGAGAGCCGAAAGAAGTGTTTACAGAAGAGAAATATATGACGGACAACTTGTTGGACATTAATAAAGTCAATCCCTTTACATTGACGATGCCGGACAATCATTATTGGTCTGTCGGCGAAAGTCTTGGAAAGGCATGGAGTATCGGAAAAAATTTACGCGGAGAACCCGGAAGTCCTCTTTGACTCAGGCATAAATATGTCACCTGCAGCAAACAAATCGGACCTGCCTGCGAGGTGACCGAAGTCATCGCTGATAATAGCGCTTGTTCCCGGGGATATGGTAGCAAATCATGGACATGTCACACATTCTGGTCGTGGAAGATGAGGAAGATATTGCAGAGCTGGTCCGATATAATCTGACGGCGGAAGGCTATCGTGTCAGGTGTGCCGGATCCGGAGAAGACGCTATCCGGCTGATCCGTTCCGAGCCGTTTGATCTGGTGGTTCTGGATATCATGCTTCCGGGAATGAGCGGGATCAAGGTTGCGGAAACACTGCGATCGGATCCAAAATTTCTGAATATTCCCATCATCCTGCTGACCGCCAAAAGCGAAGAGGCCGATATCGTCTCCGGACTATCGCTGGCCGATGATTATGTCACCAAGCCGTTCAGTCCCAAAATACTGTGTCGCTCGGATCAGCGCGGTGCTTCGGCGTAAAAGCGAGCCGTCTGATAATGACATCCTTTTGCGGGGGGATATCTCGATTGATCCGGGACGCCGCAGGGTGGAAGTCCGCGGAGAACCGGTCGAGCTTTCCTTTTCGGAATTTCAGATTCTGATGATGCTGTGCAGACGTCCGGGCTGGGTATTTACCCGCTCCCAGATCGTGGATGCGGTCCGGGGAGACAATTATCCGGTGACCGAGCGCAGTGTGGATGTTCAGATCGTCGGGCTTCGAAAAAAACTGGGGCCTTCCTGCGGGCATTATATCGAAACCGTGCGCAGCGTGGGTTACCGGTTCAAGGAAAATCCATGAAAAAACGCTTTCCCCTTTTCTGGAAACTGTATCCGCCGTTTCTGATGATCGTGCTGATTCCGCTTCTGGCGGTAAGCTGGTACGCCGACTTTTCGATGCGCCGGTTTTTCATGGACCAGACGTCCTCCAATCTCGGGGCCAGGGCCAATCTCCTGAAAGAACAGATGACGGCTTACCTCATGGCCGAAGATTGGAAAAACATCGATTTGCTTTGCAAACGGGCGGGAATATTCGCCGACACGCGGATTACGGTAATACTGCCTTTGGGAAAAGTTCTGGGGGATTCGGAAGCCGATCCGAAAACCATGGAGAATCATTCGGACCGTCCGGAGTTTGTGAAGGCGATGTCCGGGGAAACCGGCGTTTTTACCCGTTACAGCGATACCCTTCGGGAGCCCATGATGTACCTGGCGGTGCCATTGATAGAAGGTGAAAAGCGCATCGGGGTTCTGCGGACTTCGATGAGCATCAGCGCGATCGACAGGCAGCTTGAGAAAATTCATCAGCGCACATCGTTTGGCGTACTGGTGGTCGCATTGCTGGCAACGGGCGCAAGCCTTCTGTTTTCACGGCGCGTCAGCAAGCCGCTGGAGAAAATCCGTGAAGGCGCCGAAAATTTTGCCAAAGGGCAGTTGTCTTACCGGCTGCCGGTCTTTGCTTCTTCAGAGACGCAGCTTCTGGCAAGGACCATGAATGACATGGCGGCAAGCCTGGATGAGCGCATGCAGACGATCATCGGCCAGAAAAACGAGCTTGAAGCGGTTCTCTCCAGCATGATTGAAGGGGTCATGGCCCTTGATCTGAAAGAGACGATCATCAGCATTAATCATACCGCGGCCCGGATGTTTGTTCCGCAAGCCCTCGGAGCTGATCAACCGGAGCGTTCAGGAAGCCATCCGCAATCCGGACTTTCACCGTTTTGTCAGGCTGGCGCTGCGGGATGAAGCGCCGCGTGAGGAAGATCTGTATTTTTACATCAGCGGTGAGACGGTATTGGAGGCGCGCAGCAGCGCGCTGAAAAATGCCAGAGGGGAGCGTATCGGGATTTTGATTGTTTTAAACGATGTGACCCGGTTAAGGCGTCTTGAAAACATGCGAAAAGATTTTGCCGCCAATGTTTCGCATGAAATCAAAACGCCGCTGACGGCCATTAAAGGATTTGTGGAAACGCTGAAGACCGGCGCGCTGAATCGCCCGGAAGAAGCGGCCAAATTCCTGGGGATCATCGAAAAACACACCAACCGGCTCAATGCCATCATTGACGACTTGATGAAACTGTCCCTTATCGAACAGAAAACGGACAAGAAGGAAATACTTCTGGAAAATCGTTTCCTTCTGCCGATTCTGCAATCCGCCCGTCAGCTCTGCCAGTCCATGGCCGATGAAAAAGCGATACAGATCATGCTGCTCTGCGAAGAGACGCTTTCGATAAATCTGAATGCAGCGCTGATCGAGCAGGCTTTCGTGAATCTTCTGGATAACGCCATCAAATACAGCGGGCCGGGCGGCAGCATTGAAATTAAGGCCAAAAAAACGGATGCCGGGGTTGCCGTTTCGTTTCAGGACCACGGCATTGGAATTGCGCCGGAACACCTGCCCCGGCTCTTTGAGCGATTTTACCGCGCGGACCCCTCCCGAAGCCGGAAACTGGGGGGAACCGGCCTGGGACTTGCGATTGTCAAGCATATCGTCAACGCCCATGGCGGAAAGGCGACCGTAGAAAGCGCTCCGGGGAAAGGAAGCGAATTCGTCGTTCATATTCCTCACAAAATTTTCATATAATCCTAATCATTTTCTAACAAATCGCCTTTATACTTCGCGGCAAATGGGATGTTCCGTTTTCCCATGCGGGAAACCGGAACCAATTATGCATCGAATGGATGATGCGTGAACACTCAAAAAAGGTATGGAGGAAAAAATGAAAAAAATGAATTGGATTGCCGGCATCATGTCATTGGCCATTTTATTCGCGGCAGGTCTGGCGATTGCCGGAAATATTGCCATCAACGGATCTACAACCGTACTTCCGATTGCCCAGAAGATTGCCGAAGCCTATATGAAAGAGCATCCGGATGTGGCAATTTCCATTTCCGGCGGCGGCTCCGGAAACGGTATCAAGGCCCTGATCGACAAAACCACGGACATCGCCAATTCCTCGCGTACGATCAAGCCTGAAGAAGCCGAGCAGGCAAAGGCAAAAGGTGCCAGTCCCGTTGAGTTCATTGTTGCGCATGACTGTATCGTACCGGTTGTTCACCCTGAAAATCCGCTTAAAAACATCACCCTGGATCAGTTGAAATCCATGTATAAAGGAGAGATCCGGAACTGGAAACAAATCGGCGGGGCAGACAGACCGGTCGTGATTATCTCCCGGGATACGTCTTCGGGAACCTATGAGGTCTGGGAAGAAAAAGTCATGAAAAAAGAACGGGTTTTCCCCGGTGCCCTGCTTCAGGCATCCAACGGCGCCATTGTTCAGGCGGTTTCAAAAAATCCAAACGCCATCGGCTATATCGGAGTCGGATATTTGGACAAGAGCGTGAAGGCGCTTTCCGTCAACGGCATCGTCGGCTCCAAGGAAACCACGCTGAACAAGACGTTTCCGGTCAGCAGGCCGCTCTATATGTACACGCCGGTTCAGCCCGCCGGTGATGTTAAAAATTTCCTGGATTATGTAATCAGCGACAAGGGACAAAAGCTGGTTGAGGAAGAAGGATTTATTCCGTTAAAGTAAGCCGGCCTATCTGAAGGACGAACATAATGATGCTGTTCCCCCTTTCCAAAGGGGGAGGACAGCGGAATTTATGAAATTATTGACTGAAAGGCATTGAGATTATCCCTATGACAAACGCTCGCCAACGAACGGACCGATCGGTGCGCATCTTCTTTTTCAGTGTGGCGCTGGCTTCCATTGCCATCCTGTTCATGATCATGGTTTTTTTATTCATGGAAGGCCTGCCGATTTTCAAGAAGATCACCCTGTCCGACTTTGTATTCGGCAAATTCTGGTACCCCACTTCCAGCCCGCCGGATTTCGGCATTTTCCCCCTGATTGTGGCTTCCATTGCCGTGACGCTGGTCTCTGCGATGATCTCCATACCGCTTGGCGTGATGACGGCCGTTTATCTGGCGGAACTGGCCCATAAACGCGTGGCCGAAATCGTAAAGCCCATTGTAGAGCTTCTGGCAGCCCTTCCTTCTGTTGTGATCGGATTTTTCGGCATGGTTGTGGTGGCGCCGTTTCTTCAGAACACCTTCGGGATTGCAACGGGACTGAATCTCTTTAATGCAGCCCTCATGCTTTCCTTCATGTCCGTTCCCACGATATGCAGCCTTTCCGAGGACGCCATTTACAGTGTGCCCGTGGCGTTGAAAGAAGGCTCCCTGGCCTTGGGAGCCACGCACTGGGAAACCCTGATCCGGGTCATCCTGCCGGCTTCGATCTCGGGCATCAGCACGGCAGTCATTCTGGGGATGTCCAGAGCCATCGGCGAGACCATGGTGGTTCTGATGGTGGCCGGGGGCGCGGCCATGATCCCCTTATCGCTGATGGATCCGGTACGGCCCATGCCGGCCAGCATCGCCGCGGAAATGGCGGAGGCCTCGTTTCGCGGGGATCATTATTACGCGCTCTTTGCAACCGGCATTGTCCTGTTTTTGTTCACGCTGCTATTTAATATCATTGCGGACCAAATCGCGCATAAATACCGGCAGACAGGAGAGGCATCACTTTGATGGAAGAAATTGGGAAAATAAAATGTTCTGGAATCCTCCTTTGAACGGGTTCACGGTCGCCGAAAACGCATTCAGCGGTTTTTGTTCATGCTTTTCCGGATGGCGGCGCTCATCAACGGCATCGGATTGTTTGTGATCGTCTTTTTTGTCGCCTGGAACGGCTGGAAGGCCATTAGCTGGGAGTTTTTGACGCAGATGCCGACGGATTCCATGACAAAAGGCGGCATCCTGCCCTGCATCGTGGGAACGCTCTGCCTGGGTATCGGGGCGATTGTCGTTGCACTTCCCATCGGCGTTGCATCCGCCATTTACCTGAATGAATATGCCCGCCCCGGGCGGGTGCTGCGGCTGATTCGCCTCGGCATCAGCAACCTTGCCGGCGTGCCGTCCGTTGTTTTCGGTCTGTTCGGTCTGGCTTTTTTCGTGATCTGGCTGAAGATGGGCGTCAGCATTCTGGCCGGGGTGTTGACCCTGGCAGCCATGACACTTCCGGTCATCATCGGCTCAACCGAGGAAGCGCTGAAATCCGTGCCCAATACCTACCGGGAAGCTTCTCTGGCCCTGGGCGCCACCCGATGGCAGACCATTTACCGGGTGGTGCTTCCGGCCGCCCTTCCGGGGATTCTTACGGGCGCGATTCTGGGCTTGAGCCGGGCCGCCGGAGAAACAGCGCCGATCATGTTTACGGCTGCGGTGTTTTACACGCCGACGCTGCCCACGTCGCCATTCAGCAAAATCATGGCGCTGCCGTATCATATCTATGTTCTGGCGACTGCCGGAACAAACATTGAAGCCACCCGCCCGCTTCAGTACGGCACGGCGCTGGTGCTGATCGTCATGGTGCTGGGGATGAATCTTGCGGCAATCGTCTGGCGGGCCAGGCTTCGAAAAAGGATGAAATAAAGAGGGGATCATGACCGAAAATTTTAAGATCCGTGCCAGGCATCTGAATTTTTTTTATGGCAATGCCCAGGCGCTTTATGATATTTCACTGGATATTAAATCGTCTCAGGTAACCGCGCTGATCGGGCCTTCAGGCTGCGGGAAAAGCACGTTTCTGCGGTGTCTGAACCGGATGAACGACTTGATTCCCATCAGCCGCGTGGAAGGTGAAATCATCTTGGATGATTTCAATATCAATGACCCTTCCGTGGATGTGGTCATGCTGCGGCGGCGGGTGGGCATGGTATTTCAAAAACCCAATCCCTTTCCCAAAAGCATTTTTGAAAATGTGGCCTATGGCCTGAGGGTCAACGGGGTAAAGGACAAAGCCTTTATCGAAAGCCGGGTCGAGGAAAGCCTTAAACGAGCGGCGCTCTGGGACGAGGTCAAGGACCGGCTGCATGAATCGGCGCTGGGGCTTTCCGGCGGCCAGCAGCAGCGGCTGTGTATTGCAAGGGCCCTGGCGGTTGAGCCTGAAATCCTCTTGATGGATGAACCCGCATCGGCCCTGGATCCGATAGCCACTCAGAAAATCGAGGACTTGATCGGCGAGCTCAAGGAAAATTATACCATCATCATTGTCACGCACAGCATGCAGCAGGCTGCCAGAGTATCGGACATGACGGCTTTTTTTTACATCGGAAAACTCATCGAAATGGACGAAACCGATACGCTCTTTACCCGTCCCCGCCTCAAACAAACGGAAGACTACATCACCGGCCGTTTCGGCTGATCAGAGGGCATCATGGCAAAACATCTTCAAAGAGAACTTGAAAAAATCAAAAAAAGCATTTTAAGCCTGGGCGCTCTGGTGGAAGACCGGGTGCGGCTGGCCATCAAAAGCATTGAAAGCCGGGATGCCGACATCGCCGAGCAGATTGTCAACATGGATTATGAAATCGATGAAATGGAAGTGGAGATCGAGGAAGAATGCCTCAAGGTGCTGGCCCTGCACCAGCCGGTGGCCGTGGATCTCCGGTTTATCGTGGGCGTGATCAAGATCAACAACGACCTTGAGAGAATCGCCGATGAAACCGTCAATATCGCCTATCGCATCAAAACCATCTCCAAGGATAAATGCCTGTAAATTCATCTTCGATTATGCGGTGATGGCGGAAAAAGCCAGGAACATGCTCAAGATGAGCCTGGATGCCATGGTACAGCTGGATACGGACGCGGCGTTCAAGGTCTGTCTTCTGGATGACGATGTGGATGCCTATGTCCGGCATGCCTATGAAGAGCTGAAAGAAGCCATCCTTCAGGCGCCGGAGAATGTGGGGATCCTGATCAACATGTTCCTGATTTCCCGTCATATCGAGCGGATCGCCGACCATGCCACCAATATCGCCGAGGAAGTCATTTACCTGACCGATGGGGAAATCGTCCGGCACGGCAATTTTTAAATCGTATGAATCGGGCGATTGACAGCCGGGCATCATCCGGCTTTCACCATGGTATACTTTCTGTCTGGCGTCTGCCGCCGATTGAAGGACCCCGACATGAACGTCCACATAATCAAAGATCCGGGCCTGCATTTTTCCGGGCGACGGACGAAGCACCCTGCCGATATATTGCAGGACCCTGCCGCTGAAGCGGATGGGGGTTGTCAGAAAAAGGGAAGACAGATTCGGGCAGTCAAATCCTTCGCCAAGGAGCTGTCCGGTTGCGATCAGGACTTTGATGTTCCCCTCGGCCAGCTCTTTCAGGATCTGCGCCCTCTTGCCGGCATCCACATCCCCGGTCAGCACTTCAGCGGCGATTTTATAGCGGAAGGTCAGGATGGCCCTCAGGGTTTCGCAGTGCTGCTTTCTGTCCGATAATACCAGGCAGATGCCGTCTGTTTTTTTTGCCTCGATGGCCACGTCCGAGGCAATCAGGCGGTTTCGCGGATCATCCGCTGTCAGCTCCGCCAGCATTTTACTGTAAGCTTTTGTCGGGTCGTGATGGGCCTTGAACTCGGTGGGGCGAACCAAAATCTGTGCGGGCAGAATATCGCCGGAATCAACCAGCTCATTCTTGTCGATCGTATACTGGACATCTCCCAGATGCCAGAAAATCAATTTTGACAGATTATCCCTGCGCCAGGGCGTTGCGGACAGTCCCATCATGTATTTTGAATCAAACAGCGATACGGCCTCGGTAAATGTCCGGCTGGGGCACCGGTGGCATTCATCGACAATCAGAAACCCGATATGGGGTGCGACTTCTCCGGCGCATTTATACAGCGATTGAACCAGCGCTACGGTGATGTGCGTGCCGATCGATTTTTTCCCGCCGCCGATCCGTCCGACGTCTGCTTCCGGAATATTCAAAAACGATTCGATGCGCTTGACCCATTGATCGGCCAGATCCTGCGTGTGTACAATGATCAGGGCCGGTTGGCGCCGCTCGGCGATCATGGCCATGGCCATGACGGTTTTACCGCTTCCGGTCGGCGCGGACAATGTGCCGAAATGCTTCGGCATCAGGGCTTCGACCGCGGCTTTTTGAAACGGTTTCAGTATTCCGGTAAAGGAAAAATCAAGAAGCGGAAGGGATCGCCGGTGATCGTTAATCCGATATTCAATGCCGTCTTTTTTACAGCGGCGGATCAGATGTCCCATGGTTCCGCGCGGCAGGATCATGCCGCCGTCAGGGGTCCGGGTATAAAAGCAGAGCGTCTTGGGGGTTTGCCAGTTCCACCGTCCCATGCGGTCGTTTTCCAGCCATTTGGGATTGGGAATTTCCAGTTGGCTGCTCAGGAACCTGTCGAGAGGATCTGGTATCTCTTCAAGCCGGATGTCCTTTCCGATCGTTATCAGAAGCGGTTTTGAAGTCGGCATGGGTTTGTGAAGGGCCTACAGCCCGGCCCGTTTCTTGACCCGCAGCAGGCCGGGGCTGTTATGCAGGTACATCAGGGAAGAAGCATGTCCGGCGCTAATGAAAAACGCTTCCAGATCATCAAAAAGAATTTTTTTGTCCGGCCAGGTAAACTGTTTTTCACGGTTTTTCAGAACATTCCAGGCGGGTTCCGCCAAAGGATGGTCCGAAAAAACCTGCACCTTTGCCGCATCGCAGAGAAACATCTGGCAGACAATGGGCTTGATCCGCCACAGGCAGCCCTGGGGGCCCAGATAAATACATTTTGGGCCGGTATTTGGTTTTTTCAGGACCGTCAACACGTGCTTTCGTTCATCCGGAGCGGAAAACAATGCGTTTATCACGATATCCGCAAAAAACGTAATGATGCCTTCCCGGGAACAGCAGGCGCTGAGGCTGCTTTGAAAGCATTTTTGCGTACAGATTGATGCAAAATAAGTATTCAGAAAGGCATCCACATCATCCCGGAACATCAGGTATTCACGGGATGCGGTTTTCAGGGCTTCTATCTGATCCGGTGCGAGGGCATCCAGATGCGTTGCAGCCAGAGAAATGGCCTCATGCTGCTCCTGCTGGTAGGAACTGGACTGCATTTAATGACTGCACTCGCCATCGGGGCCGTGTCCGGAACAGGTCAGATCCATGCTGAAATCAATCAGTTTTCCGGATTTGATCCGTTTAAGGTTTTCCGAAACACTGCCCTCGACACCCCGGTATACCTTGATCTTTGCGGCCACCAGTTTTTGAAGCGCGCCTTTGCCGATGCCGCCGACCACAATGGCGTCGACGGGCTTTCCGTTCAGCGCCTTCAGGGGCTGGCACTGTCCATGAACATGATCCCTGTCCGGATTGATCACGGTTTCAAAACTGTCTGACTCCGTATCCGCGACAATAAAAAAAACAGCAGATCCAAAATGGTTAAATAAAGGGCTTTGCAGGCCGAAATTCTGTTGGGTTGGGAATGCAATTTTCATTTCGTATCCTTTGTGGTTATATAAAAACAAATTCTCATCTCTGGCTGTCTGCCTTGTTTTTTGATAATACTACCATTGTCAAAGCGTATCAACACGAATCGTTCCCCTGGTATGTCTGTTGACAAAACATCAAACACAAATTAGAGGTTTAGAAATTTTGATTGATCACTCAGGAGACAGGTTAATGGATATAAATGATTCACAGATTTCGGAGTTGTTGATTGCCGGAAACATCGAAGCGGTAAAAACCCTTACCCAGCAGGCTGTCGATGAAGGGTGCTCTGCCCAGGACATCCTGGAAAAGGCGCTGTTGCCCGGAATGGATGTTGTGGGCCAGCGGTTCAAGGCCTGCGAAATGTTCATTCCGGAAGTGCTGCGAAGCGCCAAGGCCATGCACGGCGCCATGGCCATTTTAAGGCCGCTTCTCATTGAAAGTGGCGTTCCCACCGCAGGTACGCTGGTGATCGGAACCGTTCAGGGCGATCTTCACGATATCGGGAAAAATCTCGTGGCCATGCTGTTTGAAGGCGCCGGATATAAAGTGGTTGATCTGGGCGCGGATGTGAAGTCCGAGACATTTGTGCAGGCGGTTTCGGATCACCAGGCCTCTTTTCTGGGGCTGTCCGCGCTGTTGACCACCACCATGCCGAGAATGGCGGAGGTGGTTCAGGCGGTAATTGACGCCGGGCTGCGGGAAAAGGTCAAGATCCTGGTCGGCGGCGCGCCGGTTACAGCCGATTTCGCCCTGCGGATAGGCGCGGACGGTTTTGCACCCAATGCCACCAGCGCTGTTGAAAAGGCGAAACTGCTGATTTGAGGATGCCATGATCATCGATATTCACACCCATATTTTTCCAAAAGACATCTGCGAGCATCGGGAAAAATATTTTCCGGGCGAACCCGAGTTCAGGCTGCTGTACGATTCCCCCAAATCCAGACTGGTGGGCGCCACTGAATTGATTTCCAGCATGGACGCGCAGGGCATCGACAAATCCGTGGTGTTCGGGTTTCCCTGGAACCGTTTTGAAACCGCGCAGTTTCAAAACGATTACATCCTGGAAATGGTTCAGGCGCATCCGGACCGGTTGATCGGATTCTGCTGCCTGAATCCGATGCATCCGGCTGCGGCAAAAGAGGTTGACCGATGCATTCAGGGGGGGCTGAAAGGTGTTGGAGAGCTGGCATTCTATCAGTCGGGAATCGACGAGCCGGTTTTAAGTGCGCTTTCTCCGATCATGACCCTCTGTGCGGAAAATCGCATTCCCGTATTGATCCATACCAATGAGCCGATCGGCCACGTGTATCCCGGCAAAGCACCCATGACGCTTTCCGAGATTTATCGGATGGTGCGGCGCTTTCCACAAAATGTGATTATTCTTGCGCACTGGGGGGGAGGGCTGCCTTTTTACCATTTGCTGAAAAAGGAAGTCAAGGAAGCCCTTAAAAATGTCTATGTGGATACTGCGGCTTCACCGTTTCTTTATGATCCTGCCATTTATCCGGTCGCCGTAGCGGCTTTCGGACAGGATAAAATCCTTCTGGGCAGCGATTTTCCCCTGCTCAAGCCCACGCGGTACGTGGATGAAATGAAAAAATCCGGACTGCCGGAGGCGCAAATCCATGCGATCTGCGGGGAAAATGCGGCAAGACTGTTCTGGCAACCGTAAAAACGATAGAATCAGGCTCACCGCAGGTTCTCGTGTTTTTTCTCAGGCCAGGGGCGGCGGCGGTGGCGGCAACTCGCCGCGCTCCAGGGCCTCCCGGGCGGCCTTGACCGGTATGCCGGCCTCGCAAGGCACGCCCACCTGGCACAACCCGCAACCATAGCCCACGAACTTGTAGGTCTTTTCCACATGCTCTCTGGAGCGGGCCAGGTGCTGCCTGCATTTTTCCTTGTCATGACCTGCCTCGGTAATCGCACGGACCGGGCATCGGTCAATGCATTTGCCGCAAGTTCCGTCGGCGAAAAAAAGGCAATAGGCCCGGTGATCGGCATAGGGGCGCGGCGTGGGCTGTATTTTTATCCTGGCCACCACCGAGCCCGCCCGCATGGCCTTGCCCTTTGCGGTAATAAGCCCGTCGCAGAGACCGAACGTGCCTAGGCCTGCGGCATGCGCCGCATGGCGTTCAGACCAGGAAGATGCGTAGGAAAACCGCTGCGACTTGACGATGGTCCAGTTGGGAACCAGCATCGGAGCGATTGCCGCATGGCCGGCATCTTTCAGACTCTGGACCACGTGGTGACGCAAGGCCACGTTGAACGCCTCTCCATGAACCCTGATCCTGGCCCATTCCTCGGATGGATACGTCCTGGCCCGGCGGTTCGACTTGCGGACCATCTCCCGCTGGGGCAAGACCCATGAAATGACGCTCAACTCCTCGGCTCCCGCGCGTTCCTCCGGGCAGTGCTGATTAAAGACTTCCCACGGGGTCCAATGGAAAGCCCCGATGTACTCCTTATACTGCTGCCAGAGCTGATCGGCACCGGAGGCAAATCCCACCAGCGCAGTGTCCCAGGCAGGGTCTCCTTTTTCTGTTTGCATGGTGTTGTGGGGTGAAACGGCGATGAAATCCTGAATCAGATCTTTGATCCAGTCCCCGGAAACATTGGCATATTTTTCCACTGAAAACCTCCTGTTGATATTGAAGCAACTGACAAAGAGCCTATCTCCTAAGATGCGGATTGCAGACGTGTATAGGCCGCCAATCCTATGATTGTAAGCGCAATTCCGGTCACTCCGATGGAACTTGGGAAAACACCCTGCAAAAGAAAGATTTCCCCAATGAGCGAGAAAACCACCTCCAACGATTGTGTGGCGTCGACAGCGGCAATTTCGTGAGGATGTACGCAAAGGTGTCTGGCATGAAGAAACAGGGTTGTTGCGATGACTCCGGAAAACAATGCCACCATCGCAGTGTTGATTAACTGCCCCGGGGATGGCGGCGGGGGAGAAGCAAGAAGAACCAGCACTATCCAGAAAGGAATCGACCCAAGGGTCAGAAGCAACACGCGGGCGAAGCCGTCTTCCATCACAGGATGGCTGATGTGCGGAATGATTCCATTCCCTCCCTGTCTTGCTTCCCATACCATCTGATTGCCGATCGGGTAAGCGAATGCGGCGATCAGAACGGGTAAAACGCCAAACAGCACTTCTTTAGTCGTGGCCGAGGCCGCATGTTCAATGTTCACCAACACAATACCCGCGAAGATAAGGCCGGTGAGCAGCACCCCCTTTGTCGGAACGCGCTTGCCAAGGACCATGAGAACGACGGGAGTGGCCAGGATGGTCGTCTGCCATGTGGTTGCGACGATCCACCCGGCTGCATAGGATGCGCTGAAGCAAATAAGAGAGTAGAACACGCCGAATCCGATACTCCCCGCCATTACCCAAAAAAGCCAGTGTTGAAGAAAAACCCCCTTGATTTCTGAAAGTTGTTTTGCACCTTTTGTGAAGAAGAGACAAGCACTCAGTAGCACAAGCATGTAACCGAAGCGCAAACTTGCAGACCATACCCAATGACCGCCTTCCAGACTCATTGCTCTGTTTAAGACAAACGTGCTGCTGAAAAAAAAAGCAGCCAGCATTCCAAGCACGATTAAGCGAACCATTACAACTTCACTTTCACTTTTTTCACATCTTCCCAGGCATTCTCTAAAAGCGTGAGGGTTCCGGGACGGATATCGGTTTTCAAATCATATCTTTCGTTGAATTCCCGGATGTTCTCTCTGATTTCGGATTCCCCCAAAACAGGGGTGGATAAAATAAGGCTGCGCTTGTAGTCTCTCATCAGGCGGTTCAGTATCTTGTCTTTTTTAGGGAGTAACTTTTCCGGGATGTTCACAGACATGATTTTTTTCCAGTGTCGTGAAAACCCGGAATTCATGAACATCGTACCCGCGCACCGGCATTGTTCCGCATAGTAATTTTCCCTGCCTCCAATGATCAGTCCGATGCAGTCATCTACGGGGTGTTCCTTTTCCATGGGGAGCATCACCGGCACGGGAATCTCTTTGAAAATATCATCCGCATTATTCAGCGCGTTCCCGCATAGTCCATATCCCAGAAGCACGGCGTCCACAAAAGGAGCTATTTTTTCAACCGCAGTCGTCACGCCGCGCGTTAAGCCGGGTATGTTGGAATGAAGCCCCACTTCCAAAACCTGTACCAGCACGGCAAGCCCTGTCGTTTCTTTGTTTTCAAATTCTTCGGCGACCGCCACCCGATGCACCGGTTTTCTGGTGAGATTTTCCAGTTCCCTTGTCAGTTCTTTGGAAAATTCGTCATAAACGACCCAGATTTCCGAAACGTCGGGGTCATTTGACAGAACATAAGCGAACTCCAGTTCCAATATCTGACAGGTCACGACACCAAGTTTAGCCATGGGGTTCTCTGCTGGAGACACATTGATCTCATTTGAAATTTTGATTGTAAATCCGTGTGCGCATCAGGATTCATAACCTATTGAAAGCGGCTGACTTGATTGCTTATGCCTTGGCCTGATTTTTCAGCAGATCTCTTATTTCAGTAAGCAACTCAATTCTTATGTCGATTCTCCTGTGGCCTTAGTAATTTTATAAATTGAGTGATATATGAAAGCGTTGTTTTTTGGGGTTCTGGTCGGAAGTGGAAGTTCAGCTTTTTTCGATAGTCACGCCGTCGGGGTCGGATCTGACGTTATGGGTCGGGCGGCTCACGGCTCCAGGACAAATCGAAAGTCGCAAAAAGAGGCATCTTGCATAATGGTCTGTGTCCGCACCAATTTCATTCGAGGATTGAACCCCTTGGTGAAGGGCTCATCCCGACAGCAGGAAAGGCAAAAGCCAAGTTCCTTCATCTGGGCTTTTTCATACAACTCGGCATAGCGGCAGCGGGTAACATCGAAACTGAGAGTCAGCTCCGTCTCTTCCAGAACGCGGATTGACATGGCATCGTCTTCGGCCCATACTTCTCTTACGATGCAGCTCAACTCTTTTATGGCGTTGCCGCCGTACTTCTCGGCCATTATCTTGCCGGCCTTCACTGCATCAGCCTGAACTGCTGCGGTAGCTGTTTCCAGGGCCTTGTCGTGGCCCATCACCGTGGCAAATCCTCTGATGAGACATGCGGCTATCGGTGCTTGAATCTCCCGACGCTTGAGATGATTGATTTCAAGCGGGTGCTGATCTGTGCCTTGGCTTTCCGGGTGACACTGGTTTTCCCTTACCATCACTTCTCCTTGCAGATCCGTGCGTGACCTATGGGATCGAGGTGATTTCATTCAACACGTTGTCCACAACAACTGGAGTTTCTAGATAAGTCAACGTGGGGGCGGAGCCGTATTTGCCGAGCACAAACGCTTTCCATTCCTCGTTATACAGACGCTCTGCAGCTTCGCGCGACTGCCATAGATAGATGCCACCGGCTCTATCCCCGTCCGGGGCAAGAAAGTAGTATTTGCGAATTAATCCGGGCATGCCCTGGTATTTGGGTGCCGTGCTTAAAAAGATGTCCCTGGCCTGGATTTTTGAAATCGGCTGGGGAAGTTTGAATTCAACAATTACTGTAATCATGGGTGTCTCCTCGTGAAAAGGGGTCGCCGGGTCCATATGAACCCGGTTTCTTCTGTACCGAGATTCCGGCATGATGTTTTTTATCTCTGGAAAAATATGGAGCCATGCCGATTCAACGGCTTGTTTCAGTATGATTCCCCGATTATATGCTGGAAACGCTTACAAGAGAAAGAGAATTTATTGGCCTCATCGCTGTTTTGTATGGATGACCCTCCCGAAATATCTAAAACCATATTTGAAATGTCAGCCATACTTGCATTATTCGAAAGTATTTTTTTCCAGATTTTTATTCGTGTATATTTCTGGATCATTGATTCTCTTGACCCATTTATCAAAATTACCCTATGTTAAAGATGTCATGCCTGTCAAACGAATTGACGCATTGCGAACCCTCTTTCTGGGCAGGCCCGAAAGCATCCAAGCAAGTCCGGAACAAAATGTGTTGAGTCAAGGTTTGGGAAATGCCGACCGGAAGATCGGAATACTGCGGCAGGTCCTGAAATCGGATCATGAACGATGTTTGAAAGCATTGATGCCGAGTTATTCTGGGATCACATGCACAGGGTTGAGATAGGGTGCAGCCAAGGGCGCAAGGTGGGCCGTTCAGAGCGTGGGCCATGTGACGCACGGGCCGGGAAGCGAACGGACTCAGAAAGCAGGCAGGACAAAAGGGAAATTTGTTCTTGCCCTGGGGGTGGGCCGTGTTGGAATCGAACCAACAACCTACTGATTAAGAGTCTGTCAAAAGCCATTTTCACCCATTTTCACCTACCATCATAAATCATATCGAAACTCTTGACATTATTACAAATAACTGCTATTTTCCCTTCACGTTTTATCACTTAAAATCACCTTGCGTTGAACGAAAATTTGTGACAGGTTTGTGACACTTTTTTACGGGGGGAAGCCTTATGAAATGGGAAAAAACGGACTATTCGGGCGTCTATGTTCGGGAAATGCAAAACGCTAAACACGGCATTTTAAAGGATTTGGCTATTTCGATCCGTTTTCGATTCAATGGCAAAAATTGTCAAGAGGTGATCGGGCGAGCTTCAGAAGGCAATACACCCAAAAAGGCTTTTTTGCTTCTTTCTGAGCTGAAAAATAATCAGAAGCAGGGAACCGGGCCAGTTACCCTACAGGAAAAACGCGAACTGGAACAGGCGCGCAAAGAAGCCGAGCGGATCAAGGCCGAACAGTTTGAAAAAGAAAGCATGACGTTTTCCAGTCTGTTTGAAATTTACTTGAAACAACAGAAGGCTGACGGGAAAAAGTCATGGAAAGAGGAACAGCGGCTTTTTATAAACTGGATTCAGCCTGTAATTGGAAACTTACGGTTGCTTGACATTGCACCGATACATTTTGAGCGGATCAAGTCAAACATGAAGGCCGGCAGCAAGCGGAAAGATTGGGGGGGCCTTTCAGCACGTATCAATTCATTATTGCCTTGCCGTTTGCAGGCAGGTTTTCAACTATGGCCAGAAACAGGATCATTTTCATGGGGACAATCCAGTAAGCAAGGTAAAAAAACCGATTGCCGATAATCGTCGGATGAGATTCTTGACACATGATGAAGCGCAAAGGCTACTTGATGAAATCCGGATTCATTCTGTCTTGACGTACCGGATCACGTTTATCAGCCTTCATTGCGGGTTACGTTTCGGGGAAATCGCCGGGTTGACGTGGCAGGATTTGAATTTCCAGGATGACACCATTTTAATCCGAAATCCGAAAAACGGACGAACACGGGTTGCCTTTATGACAGAAGCCGTCAAGGCAATGTTCCTTGAAATGGAACCGGGCAAGGCCGGGGATTTTGTTTTTCAGAACACCGGGAAAAATGAGCGGATAAGCGAGATATCGGACACCTTCAAGAAGGCCGTCAAAAAATTGGATTGAATGATTCAGTTGATGATTCAAGGCTGAAAGTGGTTTTTCATACATGCCGACATTCCTTTGCTTCATGGCTGGTTACCGATGGTGCGGACTTGTTCACAGTACGCGAACTGATGGGCCACAAGTCAATTGCAATGACGGAAAGATACAGCCACCTGTCGCCGGACACGCTGCGAAAAGCCGTCAAGTCTATGGAGACCGCAATACAGTCGAAACAGGGATGATGATGTCGTCCAGTTAAGGAAATGATGCCGTTCCGTTGACAATACACAAAAAAAAGACAAGAAAAATCGTGCCAGGACTGGTGAATAATTTAAGGATGAAAGGGATGACGGGCAAGGAATCAACACCGCTTTCTGTTGGCAAAGTTTGCCATGTGTGTTATATTGAGACTGAACCCAAGCAATAAGGAGGCCTCACCATGGCAACTCTGAATGTATCGATGCCCGATGAGCTGCGGGCATTTATTGAAGCCCGCGTCAACACAGGAGAGTATCAAAGTGCCAGCGATTATTTGCGCGACCTCATAAGGCATGATCACGAAGAAATTGACCGGCTCTTGATGGAAGGGATTGAAAGCGGCAAAGCGACTCCGCTTGACATGCCGGCTCTAAAGAAGAAGGCAGCGGCATTGCTTCACAAAGAGCAAGGCAGATAAATGCCCAAAATCCTGATAACGCCCGCGGCGGAAGACGATTTGATAAACATATGGGTTTATATTGCGCGGGATAACCCCGAAGCGGCTGACCGGACTTATCAGGCTGCTGAAAAAACCTTTGAAACCCTCGCAGCCATGCCGGAGGTTGGAACTGTATATTGGACACAGCGGGCCAAGTTAAAAGGTTTGAGGTTCTTCCCCGTAAAACAATTTCATAACTATGTCATCTATTATCGAGAGATAGCGGATGGTGTTGAAATTGTCCGTGTCTTGCATGCTCGCATGGAAAAAAACAGGCGATTAGAACCAAAAAACTGATTTTTCTTCACCACCAAAGTTTTTCAAAAGCAAAATGCACCGGTCACGTGCTTCCTTCCATTTCTATTCGTTCAAAAATATTCATAAATGACGACTTCAGGTCAATAAAAACCACCATATTTAAACTTTCCCTTGACTTTAGTTTGAAATTGTGGCTTTTTGATGACTATGGGTACTGAAACTAAGACAAAAATAAACCGCCTCATCAATCAGTGGATCACCGGCACCCCCGGTGCCGTTTCCTATCTGGTTGCTTCAGGTTTCGGTCGTGATCTGCTCGTAAAATATAAAAACAGCGGCTGGCTGGAGCCGTTTGGCCGCGGCGCATACATACGCTCCGGGGATAGGGTGGACTGGCCGGGCGCTCTTTATACACTTCAGACGCAGCTTGCACTCCCTGTCCATGTCGGCGGAAAAACAGCCCTTGAACTGAAAGGATATGCCCATTACCTGCCGGCGAAGCAGAACAGGGTTTTTCTGTACGGTCCACGAGGACTGATATTACCGTCCTGGTTCACAGGAAGATCGTTTCGGCGTTAAATTTGTTGTGACGCGAACAAATCTCTTCCCCGCGGATAGCCGGGAGGGATTTACTGATTTCAAAGATCGTGATTTTTCGATCAGAATATCGGCGCCGGAGCGGGCAGCCATGGAGATGCTTCATCTGATGCCCAAAGAAGTCGGATTCGACGAAGCCCAGTTGATCATGGAAAACCTGGTCACCCTTCGGCCGGATGTTGTTCAGGGGTTGTTGGCGGCATGCCGCTCCGTAAAGGTGAAAAGGCTGTTTCTTTATATGGCGGAAAGGCAGGAACACACCTGGTTGTCGAAGCTGGATTTATCGAAAATCGATCTCGGGAAAGGCAAGCGGATGATCATACCGAATGGCCGGTTTGACGCGAAATACCAGATAACCGTTCCCGTTGATCGTGAAGGAATACCTGCGTGATCGATTCCGTATACTTCAAACAAGCAGAATTGCTCCTGCGGATCATTCCGTTAATCGACAGAGAAGCCGTCTTCGCCCTGAAAGGCGGGACGGCTATCAATTTCTTTGTCAGGGATCTTCCCCGTATCTCCGTCGATATTGATCTCGTGTATCTTCCCGTTGGCGAAAGGGATTTATCCCTTCGTGATATAAGCGCCACGCTTGTCCGCATATCTCAAGGACATCGAGAGCAGGATTCCCGGAACGAAAGTCTTTTTCAAGAAAATCAAGGGGACCGATTTTTTAAGCGGATTGTTTGTTCAACGACAGGAGACGATGGTTAAGATCGAGCCGAATCTGGTCATACGAGGTTCCGTATATCCGCCTGAAAGAAGAGTCCTCTCCCCGAAAGCCGGCGATCACTTTGAGATTTCCGTGGAATGTCAGATCCTGTCGGAAGATGAATTATACGCAGGAAAAATCTGTGCTGCCCTGGATCGTCAGCACCCACGGGATCTCTTCGATATCAGGATGCTTCTCAAATATGGAAACTTCAGCGCTGCCATGCGAAAGGCGTTTGTCGTTTACCTGATCAGCCATGACCGGCCCATGGTAGAGGTTCTCAATCCGGGGTTTGGAGATATCCGGCCTGTCTTTGAAACCGAATTTCAAGGCATGACTTTGGAAGCCGTCACCTGCGAAGACCTGGAAAAGACCAGGGAAGAACTGGTTTCCATGATCGCAGGCGAACTGACCATTCAGGAGAAACAATTCATTGTTTCCATCAAAGAAGGGATGCCTCAGTGGGAACTGATCGGAATTGAAGGCGTTGAGAACCTGCCCGCCGTCAAGTGGAAACTCTTGAATATCGGTCGAATGAATCCGTCAAAGCATAAAAAGGCAGTTCGCAAATTGAGGGATTATCTGGGAGTATAAAGCGGCCGCTTATTTTATAGAAAATGACGTTTCAAAGATTGTCTTTCCTTGTACCACGGATAAGGCCGAAGCCCTGAATAGTTCAGGGTGATTAAATGTTTTATTAAATAATAGTTACCCTGACACGGTAGGGGTCGTTGGTTCAAACCCAATCGTGCCTACCAAACAAATCAAGGTGGTTATGACGAAAGTCGTAACCCCTTTTGATTTTTAATTGGTAACCTACTAGGTTACCAAGATTCCGTGACCACTACCTTTTTGAGCTGATAAGGCTCCTGAATCCCATATCTTTCAATCAGCACATCGGTGATAATTTTTCCGGCTGCTGGAACATGAAAAGATGCCTCTCCTGCTATGCAGCCAGATCCATTCCGGTTTTTGCCTGGATCATGGCTTTTTTGATTTTGTTCAGTTCGCTTAACATCTGGTCCAAATTGTGGAGGCTGTTTCCAAATTCCCCTGCACCACGCGGGGGAGAACCTTTAAATCCTTTTCTGAAATTTCAATCAGCCATCACTTGCTCGCTTTTATATTTTATGATATTGTATTAAACTAAAATAAAAGAATTTCTTATTATAGGATCGGTTCATACGGCATGAAGCGGAATCTTCAAGGACATTACGAGGTGATATCTACGGTGGGCGAGAAGGTAAAAGCCTTTGTGCCTGCGCCATTGCCGCCGCAGCCGCCCATTGATTGGACGCCGGAATTGCGGAGCAAGTTCGACCAGGCGAATCTGGCCTTGGGACGGCTGGACAGCGTCTCCACCCTGCTGCCGGATGCATCGCTGTTTCTCTATATGTACGTTCGTAAAGAGGCCGTTCTGTCTTCCATGATTGAAGGCACGCAGTCATCGATTTCAGATCTGTTAATGTTTGAGCTGGACCAGGAGCCGGGCGTTCCCTTGCAGGATGTCCAGGAGGTCAGCAGCTATGTGGCGGCTCTTAACCATGGCCTGGCGCGTTTGGCCGAAGGGTTTCCGCTGTCTCTGCGTCTGATCCGGGAAATTCATGAAATATTGCTTTCAAAGGGGCGCGGCAGCAGGCAGTCGCCGGGGGAATTCCGGCGCAGCCAGAACTGGATAGGTGGCACACGGCCCGGTAATGCCGCTTATGTGCCGCCACCCGCGGAACAGGTGCTCGATTGCATGGGCAGGCTGGAGATGTTCATGCATGATCAGCCGGAACCCACACCGGTTTTGCTGAAAGCGGCCTTGAGTCATGTGCAGTTTGAGAGCATCCATCCGTTTCTGGACGGTAACGGCCGCCTGGGAAGACTTCTGATTACTCTTCTTTTGTGCGATCAGAAGACATTGCAAAAGCCGATGCTGTATTTAAGCCTCTATTTCAAGACGCACCGGAAAATCTACTACGAGCTGCTGAACAGCATCCGCCGAACCGGAGACTGGGAGGCCTGGCTCGATTTTTTTGCCGATGCGGTCATTGTTACCGCGAATCAGGCCATGGAAACAGCCCGGCAACTGATCGCGCTTTCCAAAGAAGATGCCGCCAGAATCAGTGGACTGGGCCGGGCCGGGCTGTCGGCACTTAAGGTCTATCGGGCGCTTCTGGAGCACCCCATAGCCACATCCGGCTGGCTGGTGCAAAAAACGGGCATCACCCCGGCAACCGTCAACAAATGTTTGAGCCATCTGGAGCGCCTGGGAATTGTTCGGGAACACACGGCACAAAAACGGAACCGGATTTTCAGCTATGTCCGCTATGTGGAAATCATGAATCTGGGCACAGAATTGCCCGGTATGTGAATATATAGCGGCAAGTGTGGCGCCTGTAATGCCAATTAAAAGACCCTCGAAACCGATGGATACACCAATCCTCAAATACTAGCGTTTTATATCCAGCGATGTATTTAGATCTATTTGTATTACAATTACATCTTAATTCAGAGGTGGATTATTTGATGGTCATCAATGACCGGCTCGTGCCGGTGGAGGTGAAATCCGGCAAGACAGGGTTTTGGCTCAGGAAACAATCGCAGTTATATCCATCGGTGGGTATCCAGTTGACCTGGGTAAAACGTCTCTTGACATAACGGTTCATTGATAATATTACCAACATAAATAAATAAGTGAAGGTAATTATATCATGACGACCAAAGACACGAACAGCCATGCTTCCCGTTTCGACAGGGCGGTTGCCGTCTTCAAGAACCACGGCGGAATCCTCCACACGGCTCAGGCGCTTCGTTCGGGCATCCACCCCGGCACGCTCTACACCATGCGGGACTCCGGCGTGCTGGAGATGGTGAGCCGCGGCGTATATCGTCTTGCCGACAGCTCGCCGCTTGGCAATCCCGACTTGGTGACCGTCGCAACCCGTGTCCCAGGCGGCGTGATCTGCCTGATCTCCGCACTGGCGTTTCACGAGATCACCACCCAGATACCCCACGCGGTCCACGTCGCGCTGCCGCGCGGTGCGGAGGAACCCCGCCTGGACCACCCGCCGATCAAGACCTACCGGTTCACCGGTGAGGCCTATACGGAGGGCGTGGAGACCCATAAACTCGACGGCGTAATCGCGCGAATCTACAGTCCGGAGAAGACGCTTGCCGACTGCTTCAAGTTCCGCAATAAAGTTGGCCTTGATACGGTGGTGGAGGCGGTTCGCTTCTACCGGGAACGCAAGCGCGTCAAGGTGGAAGACCTCATGCGGTATGCGGCGATTTGCCGGGTGACAAAGATTATCCGCCCCTATCTTGAGGCGCTTTTGTAATGGCAGAAAGCATCAAGAACATCGCCGCATCGGTGCATCATCGCCGAAAAGTTCCACGCCATGGTGAAGCTCGGTATCCTGAACAGCCGGATGAAGGACTTTTACGACATCTGGAGTGCTCCTGCGCCATGGTGTTGATCGAAGATATCTGGCCTCTGTAGATGATCAATCCAACCAGGTAAAATATCCCCTGGATCCAGCCTGCGGTCACAATAACATAGAGGTTTCTCACTGAGGTCATAGAGCATGGCTGCTAACAAATTTTCAAAAGAAATTGCTCTGTGATGCGACTCCGGATTCATGAAAGATAACATATGAATACGCTTCCGATTCGCGTAATAAACAACGTTGCATATTACACATTAACCGTGATAAAGCTTTTTTAGTGTTTTTGTGCCGTTTTTAAAGATAATAATTGATCGTGTGATTGCTGATGGAGCGTTCTGTCTATCCGAAAAAACCTTTCATTGTTACTTTTGCAAGAGGCCCATTCAATTTGAATTTCATTTATTATCGGTTTTCGCTCTGTCGGTTTTTGATGCGATACGTTGCTGGCGCTTCAATAAAATCTCCTGATGATGCAATCCGATACCCATCAACGGCTCAATCCGTTTATTCTCGCACCAATTTCCGCTATGGGTTCGACGACTTGTGAAAACCGACGGTGCCTATTCCCATATTAAGTCACTATCCAAGCAGCGTAAACGACTGGTTGACTGGGTTCACGAACGCCTGATTGGACCAGGCGATAGTGATGAGCCGATGCAGTTGCCGGATGACCCGGTAAATCTCTTTGTAACAGCAGTGCTTTTTCCGATTATTCCAAATGAAAGTGGGATTGACCCGGCCTCTCTGCCTGAATCTGATGATGGTAACGATACAGATCAAAATGACTTAGAACCTGTCCAAAAAATCAAGCCTTCCCTCAGCAAAAAAATGCGATACACCCCTCCCTCCTCTGCTGGACTGTCCTGTTATGTTTCCAAAGACGCTGAAATCGATGTTTTTCCATGGGCAGTATCTTATGAACTCTTAAAGGAGAAACAAAAAAAATGGAAACGCAATCCGGCAATTCAACCGGATATGAAAGAAACATTTCAATCTCCCAAAGACGACGAGTCAGATTTTATCTCCAAACAGATTTGGTACGATAAAGATCGTAAAGAGCATAAAGCTGAAATCACTGCGCTATGGCGAAGATATGAGAAAGGCTGGTTGTTGACGCTGAGCCTGTGCAATCGGCAAAAAAATGACTCTATAACTATAGAAGAATATTATCGATGCCTGAATGAATTGTCTTTTTTTGAAGTCAGGTTTCGTGCTGAAATCAAGTCAGGTGAAATTTATCCGTATCCTCAGAAAGATATTTGCAGGATGGATGAGGAGGAGCAGGAACTTGATCTGTTGTACCGGAACCATCTGGTTTATGCCATTGGGCATGGTGCTGCAATCGACTGGACGATTCATGAAAACAAGGTCTCACAACTCGATCTGTCCTTTTTCCCTGCCGTTGAAGTGCCATTGGTGTCACCGGATGTACCCGAAATCGAAGATGAAACCCTGACCATTTCGTTTCTTGAAGGATGCCAAATAAAACCAACACAGATTTTTTTCGCTTTGGACCGCTTTGTCGATGCATATGGCAACTGGCTGAAGGTTCAGGATGAAACAGCCAAAGGCCTGCCTGATGTGGACCAGCCCATTGCAGGCCGTATCCTGGGCCGAGTCAGTCAGGCAGCTCAGCGCATGCGGCAGGGAGTTGAATTTTTACGCCAAAACCCGGATGCGACAAAAGCCTTTGGCATGGCCAACGCGGCCATGCTGAGACAGATGAAAATTGGGGATATCGCTACGCGGTCGGCCGGAAAAGAATTACAGATGGAGACCCTTTCAGTTGGGATTTTTTCTTCTCAGCCTGGAATCCGTCGCAAACGAGAACAGCGATTTCCGTGATATTGTTGACCTGATCTGGTTCCCCACCGGGGGTGGAAAAACAGAAGCATATCTGGCGTTAATTGCCTTTTTAATCATCTATCGGCGGCTGACCTACAAAAAAAGTGGTGGCGGAACCGTGGTCATTCTTCGTTATACCCTGCGGCTGTTAACTCAGCAGCAGTTTCAGCGATCAATTCGGTTGATCTGTGCGCTGGAGTTGTTGAGGCGCGAAAATATAAGCCTGTTGGGCAACGAGCCCATTACCGGCGGATTATGGGTGGGGGGTGTCACAACTCCCAACAGTCTGATAGAGGCCCTTGAAGAAGTAAATAAAGCCAAAGCAAACAAGCGTGTAACATCCCGCCTTTTGTTTATCGAATGCCCATGGTGTGGGACTTCTTTGTGGAAGGAAGATATAAAGGAGGAAGCTGAGGAGGAGATCACTGCAAGGGGAATCGTGTCGGATGAAAATCGGTTTGAATTCCGCTGCCCAAATTCGAAGTGTGAATTTGGCAATACTCATCTGCCGTTTCAAGTTGTGGATGAGGCGCTTTATCAGGAACCACCAACCTTATTGCTGGCAACTGTCGATAAATTCGCCAGACTGGCTTGGGAAGAGCGATCTACGGATTTTTTTGGTAAAGGTGTAATGAGACCACCGGAGTTGATCGTTCAGGATGAGCTGCACCTGATTACAGGGGCGTTAGGCAGCATTGCCGGTCTGTACGAGGCAGCACTGGATACGGTTTTAAAGCTTCGCGGGGTTCACCCCAAATATATTGCATCCACTGCCACAATTCGCAATGCATCCAAACAGGTGCAACGGCTTTTTGGACGCGAAAACGCTATTTTCCCGCCAACCGGCCTATCCATTGATAATTCTTTTTTTGCGCGGACAATTCCAGTAAAAAACTTGCCCGGAAGGCTATATCTTGGCTATCTTGCACCTTACTTCCCAGTAAAAAAATCCTTTGCGCCCCTGGCGGCAACCCTGCTACTTGCCCCTATCGTCGTGTTTGAAGGTCAGCAGGAAGAGGAGGCTCTTTTAGATGCCTGGTGGACACTGGTAGTTTATCACGGCAGTTTACAGGGGGTTGGAGTCAGCGACAATCTGATCGGGCATGAAGCAAGGAATCATGTGGCATTTCTGTCAGAAACAGAGCAGAAGCGATATGATGAAACGCAGGATGTACAGAAGTATATAGATGATGGAATTGACCTGCCAAAAACTATTCAGCATAGATTTGACGAAGACCGCCGCCAGATTGTACAGCTCACCAGCCTGGTAAACCCGCAAGAAAACAGCCGAACTCTGTCGCGAATGGAAAAACGCAGATCCGATCCGGAGCATCTGGATGTGGTGTTGACAACCAACATTCTGTCTGTTGGCGTTGATGTGGAAAGGCTGGCCCTGATGGTCATAAATGGTCAACCATTAACAACAGCAGAATATATCCAGGCCAGCAGTCGGGTTGGCCGCGGTGCAACACCGGGAATTGTGGTCGCGAACTATTACCGGAATCAGGCCAGAAGCCTTTCCCATTATGAAAATTTTCGGCCCTTTCACGAATCTTTTTATCGGTATGTGGAACCTGGCAGCTCCACACCGTTTACCGCTCAGGCCAGAGAACGAGCTCTTCATGCTGCGTTGGTTATTGTCATACGCCATGGCGTGGATGGATTTAGCTCCAATGGTGCTGCTGGCCGTTTTGACCCGAAAGACACCTCTATCATGCATGCCCTGTCTGTTCTGAATCGTCGTTGTTGTTCGGCCCATCCCGAAATGAAATCGGCTATTCAATCCAATCTGTACAATCTGACCCTGGAATGGGAGAACCGCCTCAATTACTGCCGGCAGAATCGAAGAAAACTGGTTTTTTCAAGTGGAAACAGCTCAAGTTCATCGCTTCTCAAAGGACATGATCAGACAACAGATGGGCTTTGGTCCACACTCCATTCCATGCGCAACGTGGAAGATAATGTCATGCTGCGAATTACCAAGCCATATCCTCCTCCAACATTGGAGAAAGCATAATGACGTCTCGTATCCCCATTCGACACTCCCATCTGTTTCATTATTGTGCAGTCGGTGCGATCATTAAAACACCGGATTGTCTGATTGTTCCCATGGATACCCGGTATTGGCTGGACGACAAGAAGGGGAAACCCTTGGGGAAAGAAATCCTGTTTGTGGAGCTTACCCGACAACAATTGAGAATTTCCAAACGATTGATTCAGCCGCCAGTTTCAAAACGATCGAGTAGCGTAACCGATTATGAAGTTACACTGCCGGCTGTTCGATTCCCAGGATGGATGCGATGCTGGAGATGCGGGGCCTTGTATCGCTATCCCCAGTGGAAGAACGATCAGATCCCGCGATGTGAACGTGACGAATGTGAATCCAAGCCGCAATTGGAACAGGTCCACTGGGTGCTCATCCATGAAGATGGCTATATGGATGATATCCCTTGGCATAGATTGGCTCATAAAAATTCAAAGAATCGAACATGCAAGGATTTTAATGGACTGAATTTAAATAAGAAAAAAAAGGAAAAAACCGCGACTGAGTGGGAATTGAAATGTACCTGCGGTGCCAGCTTTTCATTTTCGGAACATGGACTGAAAGAAACCATTGGCAATTTATTCCCCAAAGTTTATATGAATCAGCAGCCATGGATTCGTCAACATGCTGATTTAAATAATAAAAATCCTATTGCAGTTGAAATTGGAAACGTCAAGGCTTATCGGTCTATTAAGGTCGATGCACTGGTTATTCCGCCGGAATCGCGTATACAAACCGATTCTCTGACTTCCAAGCTTTTTTCCCTTAGCGGGGAACTGGAAAAACTTCACCAGTATCGAAAGATAAAGCCGTTGTTTGATAATCAGATTCGCATTCTGTCAGGCGTGTTTGGCGCCAGCCCGGATGAAATTTATAACGCGTGGGAAGAAATACAAAATGGCTATCCTTATTTCGGAAATATCACCCATACCCCAGGAACCTTATCCGAGCTGGAATATCAAGCTCTGATTACTCCAATTCCCGATCTTCGTGAGAATGAAGCATTTGTCACACACCATCTGACCGATGCTTGGCAGCAATTTCAAACAGATAATCAGTCGGATTCTATTGTCTCCATTATCCAGCTTATCGATCGACTGATTGCTGTGTATCGTTTAAAGGCCCTCTGGGTATATAAGGGATTTACACGGAACAATGGTGAAAAGATTATCCCGCCTGACCTGGAAGACAAACAAGACTGGCTTCCTGCTCTCGAACTTTATGGTGAAGGTGTATTTGTTACCCTGTCGGAATCTGCAATAGCCGCTTGGGAAAAACTGCCAGGGGTAATGAATCGATTCTCAGCTACACAATGCCGATTGAAATATTCTCAAAATTCAAAATTGCCAGGTACGGTCACTCCCCGTTTTGTCCTGTTGCACACCCTTGCTCATCTGATGATTCGTCAATTGGAGTTTTCCTGTGGTTATCCGGCAGCATCCCTGAAAGAACGGCTTTATTTTCAATCCCCTTCAGAAGAGCTTATTCCAATGGCAGGGATTTTGATCTATGTAGTGGTACCGGACAAAGTCGGCTCTTTGGGCGGACTGGTTGAGATCGCCGAACCCGGGCGTTTTCTTGATTTGATGATAAAGGTTTTCAATCAGGCTGTCTGGTGCTCCTTTGACCCGGTTTGTTCCGAACATGACGGCCACGGGCCGGATCTGCTGAACCGGGCGGCCTGTCATGCGTGTGCGCTAATCCCGGAGACTGCCTGTGAGTATGACAACGCACTTCTAGATCGTGTATTGATCAGCGGTGAATTGAAGCAGAAAGACGGCATACCGCCATTATTGAATTTTATTCAAATGTGGGCCACGCGTGAACAACACACCCAATCCAGTTAATCGCAAACGGTACTATCAACTGCCCCGTATTCAGGATTTAAGCAAAGACCAGGAGCGGATTCATTATCTTCCGGATGATGGTCGCTATCTGGTGGTTGGTGGCCCTGGAACCGGAAAATCCGTTGTATGCTTGTTGCGGGGCAGGCTGATGACGAAAAAGCGTCTAAAATACACCTTTCTTGTTTTTAACAAAGTACTGAAAACGGCCAATAAGCAGTTGAGTCCCCAAATCTTTATTAACACCTATCTCTCCTGGTTCAACAATGTGTTTCAACATTTGGCGGCGTGCAGTCCGCCACTTTCCAACCCAGGCGATTTCAACAGCGTCGATTGGAGTGCCTGCATTGACAAACTTATTGAATTGAATGAAGAGAAACAAACCATTTCTTCTATCTATGATGTCGTCATTGTGGATGAAGGGCAGGATATGCCCAAAGAGTTTTATATGGCCATGACGGCTGCAGGATTGAAGGATATTTTTGTAGTTGCGGATCAGAACCAACAAATCACCCAATACAACTCTAACCGGCAGGATCTGCAGAATGCCCTGGGGATAGATGTAAATGATGTGATCGAGCTGCGTATCAATTATCGGAATACCTATCCGGTAGCCCGTTTTGCTTGTTGCTTTTATCCTGATGATCCGGCTTCCCCAAAACTCGATCTTCCTGAAAATAAACCTTCGCTCGAAATCCCGATGATAGTTTCATACGGCAAAGACTGCCGATTGGAGTTTGAAGAGGTGATTACACGAATTCTCTTACGGGTGGACCGGAATCCCCGAGAGTTGATCGGAGTCATCACCTGGTCTGATAAGACCCGTGAAAAATACGTGGATCAGTTCAATCAGGCCAACCAGAGTCTGCCCCTTGATAATGGTCCGGTTCCCATACAAACTTATTCTTCTAAAACTGACAATCAAACCAGAAACGAAATGCTGGCCGGCCTTCAGTTTAATCAGGGGGGAGTCATGGTATTTAACGCCAGTAGCTGCAAAGGCCTTGAATTTGACACGGTCTTTATTGCGGATATTCATGAATTTCCCTGCCGTGCAGACACGGACGGTGCCAAACGTCTCTTTTATGTGATGGCATCACGGGCAAGAGAAAGGCTTTTTTTATTGAAAGATGCGAGAAGTCATTGCCCCATGGAGTCCATACTGCCACAGGATGAAACCATTTTGCGTCGTTGGAGCGGATCATGAACAGCACAAACACGATTGAACCCCGTGAGCAGATGCCTTTGAAGTCACCGAGTGTATCTTATGACTTACCCTTGAAATGGTTATTTTTAACAAACCAATCCAACATGATGTACCTTCTGGCACATGGGCTTTTTCTGGATTTCCGGGATTTTGGTGAAAAATACTATCCGGACCTACTCCAGTTCACGCCGGGTTATGTGGCTTTTTTCAATAAAAGCCTATCTCAGCATGATATTAAAAGGGTATCGACGGAGAATTATCATTTCCCAGTTATTGCACAGATTTCCCTGGACGGTTTTCAGGGAAGTGTTCAAGGCATTTGTGAAGATGGATCGCAGATGGAAATTGTTCTGCCATGCAACCAGACCACTCGGCCGATCCGGATGATTCTGATAACTGCGGGCTTTGCTACCGCGGCTGTTGAAAAACTGATTTTTCAAAGCAAAAAAGACAAAGACACCTTTGTCGATCGTGCGGAGAACCTGGGTAACGTGCCGGTTTCACAGTTCTCTCTGGAAACTGTGGGCGGATTATTTTCACAGAATCATCGGGATGTTGACTGGCATGCGATTTCCCAATCAATCCCGGCGACGGATCACTCACCCCACATCCTGAATGCCCTGGGAGTTGGCGGCGCCATGGCTATGGTGTATCAACTTGCCCAACGCAGCAAAGTTGCTTCACGGCTTTACCGCAGTCTAACAAATCAGACCGACCCGATGTCAACCAAAGATAAAGCTGATCCGGTTTTGAGTTATATGACGGATTGGGTGAATGAAATTACTCCATACTCGGGATCGGATATTCGATTGAGGCTTTTCTGGGATATCGTACAATACTTGGCCAGTCATGCATTGAATGAAGATGAAGTCCAATATCAAGTGTTGAAAATCCTGAAATCGTTTATGGACGATGCGGGCATTGAAAATTCGGTCAAAGAACGGCTTTCTGCGCTGTATCATGATATAGTGGGGCTGAAAGGATTTGGTGGTGAAAGACTGTCGACACTTTTTCAAAAGCATAACCGGCCGCTCTCAAAGGCGCTGATATGTCTGTTTCAGTACAAGGAATGTACGGAGTTTCTGGGTTTATCACTTTTGCCGGGCTTTGATGACAACAGTTGCCTAACCGCCGCGGTGCTGTTTGGTGTGCGGGAAAAATGGGATCGATTGCCCAACGGGTTGCGCCGATCCCAAACCTTCAGCCGATTTATTTCAGCTTATATGATGCATCTGGCATACAGAAGGCGCGGTTATAATTTAAAATGGAAAACCCCGCCTGAGTCACCACAGCCGCTGACAGGGTTACTGCTGCCGGAAATCCTTCCATCCGGAAAACAACAGGAGAAGTTAAAGGAAACCAGACTGTATTTATCCAGGAAAATGAAATGGGACTGCATTGCTACATCAATTGATCTGGGAGCCGGGAAATATGAAATGGAGGTAAAACCCAGTGGGGTCAGACTTCGGCTTCACGGCGATGTGAAATGTGTCAATACAGAGATTGATCTTGGCAAATTTAGTTCTGGCCTGAGTCATTTGCCGCTTCCACTCGATGAAAAACTGGAGTGGGAAATCAGAGAAAAGCTTGGCGAATCGCAACCCAATCGCAGTTCTATCGGGGCAAAACGAAAAAACAGAATAAAGGCACCCGAAGATGTCGATCAATGAAAAAGGGCTTGTGCCATGCAGATGATTCCTGCTACGCCGTATCGTACAAACAGTCAAGCCGAGCTGCGTGTATTTGATCTGCTGCGTGCGGGATTGCCCGAACAGGGATTTACCGCGTTTCACTCGTTAAACCTGTCATGGCATGCCTACAAGCGGTTTGGAGAAATCGATTTTCTTCTTTGCGGCCCTTTGGGCATTTATGTTCTGGAAATAAAAGGGGGTCGGATCGCCTGTGATGAAACCGGAATCTGGCATTTCACCAATCGGGATGGCCAAACAACGGCTTCGCCGGAAGGCCCTTTTCGCCAGGCAGAAAGTGCGCTCCATGCAATCATCCGCCAGCTTCGGGAACATCTTCCCGAGCCGATCGTTTCTCAATTCAGCATCGGTTTTGGGGTGGTAATGCCGGATTGCCGGTTCAGAATATCCGGCGCTGAATGGGACCGTCACACGCTGGCGGACATCTCCCAAATGCATCGCTTTGACCCGTGGTTGATATCCTTGTTCAAGTATTGGCGGAATAAAACTCCTATATCCGGTATTGCCGAACCCGACGCAATCGAGGCAGTAAAACACTATTTGCGACCCTGTTTTGAGGCTGTTGTTCCCTTGTCCAGAACGGTTCATGCGGCTGAAGCGGAAATCGTTGCCCTGACAGCGGATCAGATGGTTCTGGTGGATGTGGTGGCGGCCAATCCCCGGGTGTTATGCTCCGGCGGCGCGGGAACGGGAAAAACGTTTCTGGCGGTTGAATTGGCAAAGCGGTGGTCTGCGGAACAAGGAACGGTTCTGGTCGCATGCCGTTCTCCGTGGCTGTGTCGATATCTGGAAAGTCGGATGATCATGGCCAACGTTCATATCTGCACGGTGGAGGCCATACCCTTACTGTCACGCCGGCAGGGCGTTGAATCCTTTGATGCCCTGATTGTGGATGAAGGCCAGGATCTCTTTGAAAAGAATGCGCTGATCACATTGGATCGGTATTTGAAGTGGGGCTTTCAAACCGGGAAATGGTGCATCTTTTATGATGTCAACAATCAGTCGGGGTTGTTTGGACCCACGCATCCGGAGGATATGGCCATGCTTTTCGAAGCGAACCCGGCCTATATTCCCCTGAGAACCAATTGCCGGAACACGGCTGTCATTTTGAATAAAGTTCAGACCATGCTAAATGCGGACATGGGTATTAAAGGCGCCGGCAGGGGCCCCGATGTGCGTGAACATATCGTCCGGTCCCGGATAGAATCGGCACAGATTCTGGAGCAGGAGCTAACCGAGATTCTGGATGACGACGGGCTTCGGGCAAGCGATATCACCTTGCTGTCCCCCTTTCGATTTGAGGAATCATCCGCCGCACTGCTTCCGGTCACCCTGATCCAGCAAATTCATATGCTGGATCAATATGCCATGCGCGCTTTCCCGCCTCCAGGCATCAGCTTCTGTGAAATACCGGCATTCAAGGGATTGGAAAATGAAATCATCATTGTCATCGATCTGCCATATCCGGCATCAGACAATACCCCGCATACCCTTCATTATGTGGGTATGAGCAGAGCAAGGGCGGTTTTGTCTGTTATTTTTTACCGTGAAAATACATTGTGAAACGTGGAGAGTAAGCCGTGAACGGTCGTATCCTTTTCCAGGAGTTGGAACCTTTTGGTGGTTAAGTGTTTTAACTTTCAAGAAATGTTTGAGATGTAAGTATATTCAATAAAAAATAAACATAGGAAACATTACATGGAAGAAATTAAACAACATTTAAAAGGCCTGCAAAATATAACTCGATGCTTTACCGGGTTTCAAAAGGTGAATCTAAAAAAAACGGAAGGTTTAAACGAATTCGAAAAGTTGATTCGCGCTTTGCCGTCTGGCGAAATCATTGGTAAATCGCTTGATGAATGGAAAACTCAAGCGGCAATGTCTTTACAGAAGCTCATGTCAATTCGCAAAGCTGAATTTGGTAGGTATGTCGCCGACTTTATACGCGCTCAAAAAGAATTAAAAACATCTATCCGCGAATTTAACAATGCCTGGAGGATCGGACCTGTGGAAATGCAACTCAGACCTGAGCAGGCAGATGTTCAATTCAACTACAATAACGAAGTCCTTGTCAAATGGTTTCCCGTTTCGAGTGCAGATAATTTGAGCAATCGGTATGCCGAGGTGAAGAAACAACTCGATGATATGGCACTGCCGATAGAGAAACTGACGGAAGTATTTTGGCTCGCATACGAATATCTGAAATGGAAGCGATCACTAAACAACGAGTCTAATGCTCATGTCGTTCCAGCACTGGATTTTTATAGAGAGGTACGAGTCTCTCTTTTCAGATCGGCACTTGAGTCAAAACAAACGCCGAAAGTAATGCCATTATGGGCTTTCTTATACAATCTTGACCGATATTGCAGCGCTTCAAGCCAGATTCTGCAAAACAAGCGAATTGGGCTTCAGTCCGGTAGTCAGCATGAAGTTAGCAACAAAAAAGGCATCATCGTTAATGGCTTGGATGCATTACAGGACTACAAAACTATTTGCCATATAATCGCATAGAGACCGCTGCCATGTCATATACGCGCAATTCAGTAATCGAAGCACTTGAGAGTATTGCTCAGGTAGGAGTTCCTTCAATCGGGGCAGCATCAATTCTCGATGTAGGAACACAGGATTTTCTCAAGTATTTAGAAAATGAAATATTGGATAACTTTATTGCTCAAGGCGGCTCAACCTGTAAATTTTTTGAGGGATCATACGGTTCAGGCAAGACTCATCTGCTTCAGTTGCTTCATGATATTGCAATAAAAAGGCATATGCTCGTCGTAGAGGTTGAATTATCTCATTCAATGAATTTTATGAACTGGCATTCCATTACTCAATACATCATGGAAAAGATTCAATGCCGATTCGATGGCAGAATTGTTCGTTCTTTACCAAAAATTCTCGATGCATTATCAGCAAAGGATTGGTTTCATGCGAAGCCCCTTAGGTCTTTTCATCTTCCCCACACAGGATTTGTTAATGCAATAGAGATCTATCTGAAGCAAAACCGTGACCTCAATCCAGTTGTTAAAGAAAAATTGGCTCAGTTTCTACTAGGGCAGCGGGTAAGCGCTGTTGAATTGAGAAAGCTCGGAGTAAAGGGCGTTAAAAACCCATTATCACGTAGAAATGCTGAGCTGGTTTTTAATTCAGTGCTTTCATCGTTATTTCATCTTGGCATGCCAGGAACAATGGTGCTTTTTGATGAAACGGACCAGACATTCAGTGGTAATTTGACACATCATTCTATAAAAGCCAAGGCAGCGGCGAATATTATGCGGCGCCTGATTGATGCATGTTCGTTAAGCGGAATTACGGGGGTACTGGTATCATTTGCTGTTCTCCCGAATTTTATCCCTGCATGTGCTCATACATATCCGGCTTTAGGTGAACGCCTTATGCTTTCGAGTGAAGGTAGGTCAGAGCCAGGATGGCGCAATCCTGTATTGCGTCTTGATGCTGTCAACTCGCTGCCTGACCATGATGAATTTGTGGAAGCAGCAGTTGATAAATTCATAGAATTATCGAGGATACTTGGGGTTAACAAAAATCTCAAATCTCAGTTGGAAACAGCGGGTGACAAAATTCTCGTTCAACATGCTGGGCTGGATTTCAGGCGACCGCTCGTAAGAATGTATGCGAGTATTCTTTTGGAGCATGTATCAACTTGAAGTTTATCTGTGTTGGAGGTTCTTATGGAAATAATCGATATTTTTCAGGATATGGCTTCTACGGGTCAACCACCGTTGCAGGGATGCATAGCGCTAGGAGTAGGTTATGAAGATGCCTTTCAACGGCTTGAAAAGACATACATATCTGGATTCTTCAAACGAGGGAAATCGGCTGAAAAATTCATAATCGGGCCTTATGGCTCTGGTAAAACCCATTTTTTGAGACAGACACTTGAAATTGCCAGAAAGCACGACTGTGCTACAGCAGAAGTACAGTTAAGTAGAAACATTGACATTTCCAAGCTTCTGATAGTCTACAAAGAAGTTGCGAGGGAGATTACTGTTCCTGATCAAAAAATGAAGGGGATCGAAAGCCTTCTCAAGGCATACTATAATAATATTCGATCTCAGTATGACGATCCAGAGATTTCTGATGAATTTGTAAAATCAGCGATAGAAGCGCTTGATGATATCGGTTTTGAACATGACGGTTATAAAAAGGTATTAAGTCGTTCACTTAAAGCACTGATGTATGGGGAGAAAGATGTTTTTGATGCCGGATGTAGGTGGCTTGCAGGTGAAATAGCTGACAGACCAGTTGCAAAGGTATTGGGAGTTTCTACTATACCTTCTTCCGAGCAGGATGGATTCGGTCGAAGAGCGATGTTTTCGCTATGTCAATTTATAAAATCTGCTGGTTATACCGGTACTGTAATTGGTTTCGATGAAGCTGAACAGGCAGCAAGCGTACCGGCTAAACAGCTGAACAAAATTCTCTCCATGGCAAGATCAGAGATTGATGCAATTACGCGGCTTCAAAACGCGTCATTGATGATCATATATGCATTTACTCCTGATATTATTCAAGAAATGCAACGTTATCCTGCACTACAACAACGACTTGCAGAACCGGATCCAAGTCGAAGATTTTTTGACGGAAATGATTATTCCCCGCAAATTGATTTAGCGCAACCGTATCAGGAAACTGATATTACGACACTTAATATACTTGAAAAAATAGGAGAAAGACTTGTCAATCTCCTTTACGATAATTATGAAGAAAAGTTTTTAATTGATCGAGCTTCTACGATAGCCGCTTGTTATGAATGGGCTGACGATGTTCATGCCAAAGAGGCATCATTGAAACATAGGCGAGATATGGTGCGCCTAACATGTTCCCGTCTTCTTCATCTTTATCATACTGGAACTCTCGATGGATTCACAGATATATCCACTTCATCAAATCTTGGAGATGAGGAGGTGTAATGTGGTCAATGGACTTGTTGAGGGTATGGAAGTAAATACAAAGTTTGGAAAAGGTGAAATAATAAAAATTGAAGATAATCGT